>NZ_MWUJ01000036.1 GCF_002210225.1 Geofilum rhodophaeum
GGGGCAGTGGCCCTATGTGGAAAGGCTACTCACTAACAGAGAAAACGCTACGCACTATATTGCCACACGTTGGCAACCATTTAAATAAAGACAACAGAGCTCATCAATCTGAGAAATATTTTACTGACTAACTTGCTGAACGTATATATAGCATATTAATAGTATTTCTTTTGGTGGCTGCGGGTAGCATACGGACTAGAGACCTATTCATAATAAACACCTCAATTTGTAAGGGTGGCAAATAAAGAAAATATAGCACTAATAATTAAAGACAATAAAGACGAAATCACAATGAAAGTTTTAAGTTAAATGAAACCTGTAAGGATTAAGTATATGAGAAAAGCTTGCGGGGTGAAGTATTTAATTAATAGATTTCACATAATGTATGAATAAAAAAACTAAAATAAAGTATAAAAAATTCATCAGGGAATCATGGCTGTACTTAATAGGTGGATTCTTTTTGTTTATGATTGGGTCTATTCGATTTCTATTATTCATGCCAGGTATTGGGGCAAACTTGAAAACACAGCAACCAGTTGTAATGAATGGCTCTTTCATCTTAATTCTTGGTTTTGGCTTCTTTGTAATAGGTGTTTATCGTGTGAAAAATAAAAGGAAAGTATTTAAAGATCTCTTAATTATTGAAAGAGAAATTGAAGAAATGGAAGAATTGCAGCGAAGAAGAAATATGGGGTATAAAAAATAAACGGTTGCCAACAAAGCTGTATACGGCAGCCGGGGCTCCACAACATATTGCGGGTTTCGCTCTCCCCAGTATGTCGCTCTTGGCCAGAAACTTTCGTAATTGGTAGAAATGCCCCGGCCGACCGCATACAGCCGGGCGTTGGCGGTAATGCAAAAAAAAGACACCTCACTATGATAAGAACATTTTTAACAGTCCTGATGATTTTAATAAATGGATTATTCTGCTTTGGACAAAAGCACGGATTTTTAAAATATGATTTGGGATTAACTATTGACCAAGTTCAATTTGATTCAAATACTGACAATTTTAAGTATTCAGATTCCAGAGCTTCTTCAATCTCATTTACTTATGAACAACAAATAAATGACTTTTTAAGCATTGAGACTGGTGTTCAGGACAGATATATTGAGACTGGAGTAACTGGTTATATACCGGATACTTTTTATGTTGGGGCAGCATCGAATTATTTGACAATTCCTCTAAGGATAATTACAAATCAAAGAATTATTGGCAACATATCTTTTTTACAAAGATTTGGGACTAATTTATCTATAGCACATACCTTTAGTGGTATTGATGATAGATTTACAACAGAAGATTATTCGATTAAGGTAAATACAAATTTGCCCAAAACTTATTTCACGTTTGATTTTGGACTTGGACTTGAATGGATTTTTTCAAAGACTAAATCGTGGAAACTTACTTTTATGTATGATTATAATTTATCAACAAAGAGAATTCTCAATGTTGATTTACAGGATTCAAATAGTGTAAATTATTCTCATTTTGAGACAAGTGGTAATTATCATGCATTTATGATTGGTATTGGATATAGAATTAGTAACATATGGATTTGAAAATAATGCACATACCGCCAACACACAATATAGCCAAAAAGGGTTTTTTTGGTATGCGAAGGGTTGTAACCCGCTTCAATTTTTCGTGTAACTTGATAGGAAATCGCCCGCAATCCCTTTCAGGCCATATTGTCAACCGTTGGGCTGCATACAGGCAGAGATTAAACTATATGAGCTTAATTTTGAGAATTGATGATGAATGAAACAACAGAATGATTTTATTAAAGCGATAGATAATCAGGAATTAGTAGATTTCTCAATTGGTAAAGGGAATTATTTTCTACCTGATAGGGAATACGGAGGACATTGGATTTTAGGTTCTTGGTTAAATAGTATTTTGCCTTTATTGAACGAATCCAATACTGATATACAGGAACATCTTAAAACGATGTTGCAGGAGTTGATTTACTCTACTGATATTCCCGTGATTGAAAAGAGTGAAAACTTACTTTATCATCTATATGTTTTTTATTACCTACGAAACGAAAATCGAATACCCGATTTGGATATTTTTGATACATTGCTTCCAGATATTTCACTTTTTTTGGATAAAGTAAAGGAAGACTGCATAGCAAATAATCAGCTTGACACCCTTACACAGATGAAAAACTCGATAAATATGATTCAAAATAATGGTGGATTGTTACCTTATGGAAAAGTTTGATTTATCAAATATTGATAGAGTGATAAGAAAATATAATGATTGGGGGAAACCTTGGGCATTTGTTGATTTTGTAAAGACCACCCTTAATGATAAGGAAATAGAATACTTTGATTCGATAATGAAAATTGCTCTAGAATTTGAAAATTGGAATTATTCTGATTTGACACTGGGTTGTAAAATAACTCATACTCGATTAAGAAAGATTACAGAATTTAGTGAGAAAGCAGTTGCTAACATTGTAAGGTCAGCATCATATGAATGGAAGTAAAATGAGAAAACTAATTTTCATATACATATTTATTGTTTTTACAAGTTGTGATAATGTAAATGATGCTGCTAAATTGTACAGATTAGGAAGACGGATAGAACGTGTATCTGTAAATGATGAAAGCTTAAATGAACATAAGGAAAGTAAAAAGCAAAATGATTGGGGAGTGAGTACTATAATGAAAATAGACACATTAAAAAATGATTCTGCTAAATACTCTGTTGATTTAAGATTACCAGTTGATACTTTAAAAAGCATCTATATGACTATGAGTGTTCTACCACATATGATAAAAGGTTATTCAGAAAATGAATCTGATTTTATCCTGAATTTTTATCAAGATAGTCTAATAGTAATTAAGTATTTAGTACACTATAAAAAGACTTCAAAGAATCAGTATGACTATAGGCTAATAAAGAAGTACGACAGCCCAACAATATGTATAAGTAATGCCGAGTGAAGTGGTTAATTTAAACCATTGCTCTCGTATCAAATTTCATCATATATTGATACGAAAGTGCTTCGAAATTCGGCACTACTCATACACTCACCGTTGGTGGCAATTTAGGAAGTCTGCCAACGAGAGACTAGCCTGAATAAGATAGGATTTATTAAAAAATACTAAAGAATGATTTCAAATCTTCCAAAATGACAGAAACTGAAATACTGCAGTATGATTAAGTTGATTAATTTTAAGCCAAGAGCATTCTTATTTATGACAATTGGATTGATTCCAATGTTGTTTTTAATTGTTTGGTTGCTCGCAAACTTGATTGGACCAGAGGGTGCAAATTTTAATGCCATGTTGTTTTTTGGCGGATTCGTTGGATTCCATTTATTGTGGATTAATACGATAGGTCTTAGTCTTAATTTGGTCAATATAAAGACTGGACATTCAAGTAATAGGAAAAAGAGCAACATTCTATTCATTGTTCTTTTTTCAATTTATTCATTGAGAATGATAATTACTTTGCCATATTTTGAGTCCATAGAACCCATCTTTGGTGTGACTTTGAATATTTTAATAGGAGTATCAGGAATATTTTTGATTACTTATTTGTTTTACAAAATTTCAGATGATTATATATCACTGACTAAAAATCGAAATCCAAATTTAATAGACTATTTTATTATGTTATTTCATTTTGGCTTTTTTCTTGTTGGATTAATGATTCTGCATTCACATGTAAGACTTATACTTAAAGACAACGACATCCTAAGGGAATAAAAACTGCCACCAACAAAGCTGTATACGGCAGCCGGGGCTCCACAGCATATTGTGGGTTTCGTTCTCCCAAGTCAGCCGCGCTTGGCCTGAAACTTTCGTAACGGGCAGAAATGCCCCGGCCGACCGCATACAGCCGGGCGTTAGCGGGCATTTTAAAAAGACAAAACAATGAAGCATAAACGACTTTTAATAGCGACCATTATATTCTTCCTTTTAATAAACACGACTTATTTCTGGCAAGGAAAGCTTGGAATGTTTGTCATGGTGACTTCTTTGTTGTTAATTGTTTCTTTTATTGTGCTGACAGTATTACTTCTCAGACAGATTTACATTTCGATAAAAGAAAAGCTTATAGATAAACAAAGACTAATTGTAATTGCAATTTTAGCGTTGACTTTAGCAATTCCATTCTTTTTTCCAGGAGGTCTTATAAACTTCGAGAAGTTTGAAAGTGAGAGCATTTTGATTGCTCAAAGAGAAGGTGCGGCAAACTGCTTGACAACATTGAAACTTAAAGCAAATAAAAAATTTAACGAGAGAACTGTTTGTTTCGGAATTACCGAAATTACAGGTACATACAATTTAAAAGGAGATACAATTTTCTTTGATTACGATTCGCCAAGCAGACAAGAGAATGAATCTTATAAGTTTGCAATTATTAAGAATTCTGACCCTAATAACAAAAAGCACAAAGGTGATTTAGTAAGATTTAAAAATAATTCAGATACAACAGGAATTGCACTCTGGATTATTAAGAATGAATTGACTAAATGATATTAGAAAAAAAAACGCCCGCTAACACGCGGTCATTGCCAATGCCGCACAGAGGCTGTTCACGCATTGACAGTTCTGTAAAGTGCGGCACTGGCAATACCGCCAACCGTTGGGCACCATAAAAAAAACAAACATCCTGCAACATGACAAAATATTTAAAAACAGATTGGGATTATAATGCAGAAAGGCTTGTTGAAGTGTATGACGAATTACCTCTATGGGCTGCACCTTTTGGATTAAAACTACTCGAAGGAATTAAATATAAAAAGGGTATCAAGGCGGTAGATATTGGGTTTGGTGCAGGATTCCCTTTAACTGAAATTGCTATGCGATTGGGTAAAGATTCTATAATCTATGGGATTGACCCTTGGGAAGCTGGAGTTGACAGGGCAGAAAAGAAAATTGACTATTACGGTATCAGAAATATTAAAATCATTCGTGGGGTAGCCGAGAATATTCCTATAGATAATAATTCCATTGATTTAATAGTAAGCAATAATGGATTAAACAATGTGTCAGACCTAGACAAGTCATTATCAGAATGCTCCAGAATAATGAAATCTTAAGGACAGTTTATTCAAACAATGAACCTTATTGATACAATGATTGAGTTTTATTCGTCGATGGAAAATGTACTTACAGATTTAAAGCTTGATTATTGTATTCAAACAATGAGAAAACAGATTAATAAAAAGCGGAAGCCACTTGACCAATACCTTGAGCAGCTAAAATCACACGGATTCTCAATTGACTCAGTGAATCATGATAAGTTTAAATATCAATTTGTTGACGGGACTACAATGCTCAATCATTATTTTATAAGACTTGCCTTTCTTGACAGTTGGAAAACCATTGTGCCGAATGAAAGGCAAGTAGAGATATTTGAGTTGATTGAAAATGAGTTAAATCTTAAATCTGCAAAGGACGGAGTTTTGACTTTAAGTGTGCCATTTGTAACGATTAACTGTAAGAAGATATAAGTCAACAAATTACAGTGCCCAACATCATGTATAAAATATTGGGGGTTTATGTGTTCAGTGTAAATTCATTCCCCGTAGCAAATATCTTAACGGCAGACAATAACGACGCTCGCAAGCCCCCAACAATTTCATACATGTGCTCGTTGGGCGTAATTATAGATAACTTAGAATACCTACAAAATGATTGTTGAGTCTAAAAATCAGAAAATTAGAAATTTGTTAGTTTGTTCTGTCTTTGTGATTTTATTAGCAATAGATTTTCTCTTTCTATATCCTCAAAATCAAATTGCATCAATTGTATTCGGAACAATGCTATTAATATTAATATTGGGGCTGCCAGAAAATAGAATAATAATTGAAGCTGACCATATTGAATTTCAATCACATAGAATCTTTGGATTTTACAAAAGCATCAAGCGACTTGACTTTAGTAATATTTTAAGTGCGGATTTTTATCCCGAAAAAACAAATTGGTTGATTATTCTTTTGGCAGGAGCTGGTGGACATAGTTTTGCAGAATTGACTTTCATTCTGAAAAATAGTGAAAGATTCTCGAGGCAAATTAAGGAGTCTGATGACTTTATAAAGACCTTGACAAGTGAACTTGGAAAAAGAATTCAATTAAAAATCAATAAATAACTACGCCCAACATCATGTATAAAACATTGGGGTTTAAGTGGTTATTTGATGTTTTCTGCCCCGCATTAGCTTTTGCAACGGCAGACAGGGAAGTCGCCCGCAATCCCCAACGTTTCATACATGTGCTCGTTAGCATGCATTAAAAAACAGAACCCTGCATAAAAATATGGAAACAAAGATTAAAGATAATATTGAAAATCCTGAGCAACTTGAAAAGTTGTATCGCTCAGACAATAAAGGATTTCAAAAAGCTTTCTCTGAAATTTATTACGAGATTGCTGATTTTAAAATGGCGGACTTTTGGAAAGCCAGATTATATTTTGATTCCCAAAGTGAGACTAAAATAGAAGTACGCAAGACTGACGTATTATTCCTGATAGTAACCTGCTTGATAACTGGATTTTTGGTCAAATTACCACAGATTTTTGACATTAAATTAAATGATTATTTCTACTACGAAAAAAATGTAGGCCTATTAATATTGTTGGGGTTATCAGCCTATTCATTCCTGACAAAAACTAAGATCAACACAAAGCATCTGATAGTCTCAACTTTGGTCTTTGGACTTTCAGCAATTTATATAAATCTCTTACCATCCGACAGAGATAGCCATTCGATTAATTTAGCATATATTCATTTGCCATTACTTTTGTGGTGCTTATACGGTTTGATTTTCATCGACTTTGACACAAAAGATAAAACTAAGCGGATTGATTACATAAAATATAATGGCGACATTGCAATTCTTGCCGCTATAATTCTGATTGCTGGAGGAATATTGACAGGAGTAACTCTTGGATTATTTTCTGCGATTGATTTAAAAATTGAAAATTTCTATTTTGAATACATCGTAATTCTTGGATTGGTATCCTCACCGATTGTTGCAACATATATCGTGAAAAACTACCCAACTGTTACAAATAAGATTGCTCCCATAATTGCTAGTATTTTTAGTCCATTGGTATTAATTACTTTAATAATCTATCTGATTAGTATTTTAATTACCGGGAAAGACCCCTATAATGACCGAGACTTTTTAATTGTTTTTAATCTTATGCTTTTAGGAGTAATGGCAATTATCGTATTTTCCGTTTCAGAGACATCAGTAAATAAAAGACAGAGATTTAACGAATTAACACTTTTTATTTTAACGATTGTAACTCTTATAGTTGATTTAATAGCATTGTCCGCCATTTTATACAGACTAGGGGAATTCGGATTTACTCCAAACAGGACTGCTGTATTAGGGGCAAACCTATTGATTTTTGGCAATCTCATCTTGATCATGATTGATTTGTATAAAGTTGGATTTAAAGGGAATGAGATAAAGTCTGTAGAATTGACAATCGCAAAATATTTACCAATATATACGGCTTGGACAATTTTTGTAACATTTGGATTACCGTTTATATTTGGACTGAAATAGGAATAACGCATGCTAACAATGTATATACAAAATAGGCGAAATAGTAGTAAATTCAAGGGTTGTAGCCCGCTTCAACTGCATCTCGGTTTGATAGATTTGAAGCCCGCAATCGCCTACTTTGCATATACTAAACGTTAGCGCAAATTAGAAAAAACCGCTGCATTGTAAACTAACAGATTGAATTATAANAGCGCAAATTAGAAAAAACCGCTGCATTGTAAACTAACAGATTGAATTATAAAAAATGAAAAAACTAACAGGTTGGATACTGATTATTTTTTGCTCAATATTATTATTGATTTTTGCAATTGCCTTGATTGCAATAATCCCAGGAGTTTTAAATAAGAGTTCCGAGGTACAAATGTCGATTAAGGAAATTTTGACATCGTCCGTCGGATTCTTGATTGTTATTTCTCTCTTAATAATTGGATTGAAAAACGGAATTAAGAAAATTAAAAAGGAAAAAGTGGTTGAAACCATAGATTACGATGGAGAGCTTAAAATAGACTTGACTGGGCAAATTGAGTATATTGACTACAGAAATTTGATTTTAGGAATAAGTTTCAAAAAGCCGATTTATATAGTTGTGCTAGGTATATTGCTACTTTTTTCACTGACGTTTGTAGTAAATAGAGAAAATATGATGAACCAGTTAGATTCCAACTACTTTATATTTATTATTATCGGAGTATTTCTACTTTCTCCATTTTTTACACTCATTCAGATTAAAAGACTTTATAATACAAACAGCATATTTAAGGAAGAATTAAACTACATCTTGACAAATGATTCGATTCAAATTAAAGGGGAGACTGTAGACTCAACTCAAAAATGGACACATTTTTACCAAATTCGAGAGACTAAAAAGTTTTTCATGTTTTATCATGGAAAAATGATTGCAACTTTGATTGATAAGAAAATGTTTTTGGAAAATGATTTGCAGGAATTTCAGAGGTTTACTAAGTCGTTGAGATTGAAAAGGTTATAAGTGTTAACTTGCGCTAACAATGTGTATAATTCATAAGGGTTTCAGCGATTTTCGAGCATTGTCACCCGCATCAACTTTGGGTGGTAAACTGATAGGTTTGAAGTCCGCAATCCCTTACGAAATCATACACTAAACGTTGTGTGTAATTAAAATGAAGACAATAGCAACCATATTATTAATTACAATATCTTTCTTTTCTGTTAAAAGTCAGACTTTTCCAGACAAGATAAAGATTGTGCAGAATACATTTGAGTATTCAGCTTTTATTGATACAGTAGAATTGTATAGTTCTGATACAATTGTCTTGACTAATAAAAGGACGATTTCAAAGTTATTTGCGGAATTAGAACAATTTGATAACGAAAAGCAATTACTCGAAAAGTTTGAAATAGATACTGCTTTTGTTCGAAATAATCCTAATGAAATTTTGAAACTGTATGATGGGGAGAAGAAGTTTGATTGGAATGAAAAACAAAAAGAATATATTTTAGACAAGATAAATGATGTCAGTGTTTTACGAAAGGAATTAAACAATTATATATCGAGCTATACTCCGAAAAGTAAACATCGCAGATTTTCTATTTCTAGACTTCTAAGATTCCGCAGAGTAGGGATTTGTGGAATGGGTATGCCAACGTATAGAGGTGAATTTATTATTTCACTGTATAAAGAAAATAATGTAACAAATATATTCACTTCAAGCAGACGTACTTCAGGATATTATTTCCCATATAAAGACTTGTCAGATAGAGTTGTATATAATTACAAGATTGATAAACAACTGAATGATATATTAAAGCGGAAAATCAAGATTGAAGAGCCATTGAAAGGACATGATTTGCTCAAATATATTTTAAATCAAGTTGTAGACAACAATGTACGCGAACTTTATAAGCTGAGTGCATATTCATACGAAAATGAAATTTCGGATTTATCGACTGATTTTAAAATCATATCATCAGAAGAGGTTTACGGTCGAGGAAGATACATTTGGGACGAGCCTAAAACAATAAAAATTACTCTTAAGAATGAACAAATGTTGCCCAATGTTTATATGCAGTTTTTAGCTAGTAAATCTGGCGAAACACTGTATTCAAGGGACTCCATAAAAAAAGACTATAAAGACATTTTGTCTCGTATTCAGTCTATTACTTTCATTACGGACTACTTAAAACTGGATTCAAGTGCACAACTTGATATTTACTATTTTAATAATAGTGGAATCAATAAATACAATATTGATGGGATTAATAAAAACCCAACGGAATGGCAAAAGCAGGATGATTATATTGAAAGCTTGAAGTGGTATGAGACTAGTGATATTAAACCATCATTCGACATAGATAAGGCTATCAAGACTTCTGAGAGAAATTATTGCGGTTGTTATTATAGATTTGAAAGCAATTTTATAAAAGAAGCCATATTCTTTGAGATTACAAGTGATAGAAACCCAAGTTCAATTTGGTTTTTACTACCAGACGAGACCGTGTTGCTTTATCATTTAGAGACTTACCATATGGAAGATGCTAAAGTGATAGATAAGCGGATTAGTCAATACAGTACAGACATGAAACTACCTTGGGCGTGTTTACGGTTTGATAAAAAGGGAGAACTAATTACTAAGGAATAACTACACACAACAATATATATACAAAATAGGCGTGACAGTAGTAAATTCAAGGGTTGCAGCCCGCTTCAAAATTGTAACGGTTTGATAAGTTTGAAGCCCG
>NZ_MWUJ01000037.1 GCF_002210225.1 Geofilum rhodophaeum
CCGCCATTAGGTATATGCGATGTTAGGGGCTGGCATTTACTTATTTATTACTAACACTGAATCTTTTCCGTTTATCATTAATGAACTATTAACGTCAAAAATACTATCTAACTTTCCTTTCACCGCCTGTTTAAATTCGGCTTTCGCTAATTCAAAATTGTATTTACCGTCCGTATCAATATATTTTAATTCATTTATGCCATAACAAAAATTGAAACGATTACTAAATAATACTGAATCTACATCTTTAAAAGTAATCTGACTATGGGAAGTTTTTGTCACTATTTGATAAAGTTGACGACCTGTTAAATTTGCACAGTTTATAGAATAATCAGTACAAAGTAATGCTTTTGCATCCTGGGAATCAGTAAAATTACATCTTTCAAATGCCAAAAACTCATTATGTAATTTCACATAAGCATGCATTTTATGTTCACGTGCATAAAAATCCAGAATATTGAATTCTGATTGGAGAAATTCTTCTCCTTTAATTAATTTCTCAACACACCAATCAATAGGAAAATCACCATATGTTAAAATCTTTCCATCCCTATCAATTAATACAGTATGCTGCGATGCACTATGACCAAATACGGTTTCTTTATGCTGATTTTCTCCTTCACAAATATTTAGCTCCGGGTATTTGTTTTTTATTTCCTCTATTGGTTTATTAATACTGTGGCTTATGATATATATATTTAAATCATCTTTATATTTTCTTGCTAATTCACCTAAATTATCAGGAACAGTGGGATGGTATTTACATTTTCCAAACCAATACAATACAACTACTTTTCCTTTTAACTCATCAAGATTGACTAACTTTTCTTCATTTAAATTATGCTCTAAAACATGCAATATATACTTTGGAGCATCCTCTGTTCTTTGGGGATGATTCAAAATGCGCATATATGCTTCTTTATACTCTTTTCTCAAGTAAAATTGGTTACTGTCAATTGGGAGTTTGCTACCAACATAGAAATACCAAATCGCCACTAGTACTACAAATCCTATGATGCTAAATAATATGATCCTAAGAATCCATTTTAATGCTTGCTTTAATATTCTCATTATAAATTCGATGGTTTTGTATTTTGCTTGCCCCTAACGCCCACATGTATGAAATTGTTGGGGGCTTGCGAGCGTCGTTATTGTCTGCCGTTAAGAAATTTGCTACGGGGAGAGGAGTTGCCTATACACACATAAGCCACCAATATTTTATACATGATGTTGGGCACTGGCATTTATTAACCCAATAGCAAATTCTTAAAAATAAATCCTGCTATAAACCCAAAAGTGGAATATACTGTAAATACGCATAAAAAATTGTCAACAGTAAAAATTTCTGGTATTTCAGTCGTGTATCCCCTATTTCTGTATTTCTTCTGCTTATTATAGATGTAGTACACTATCATAAAAATTGGAGTCATAATTAAATAGAATCCAATTGAAGCAACAGCCTGCAGCAATGAATCGGTAAAAACATATGGTTCAGAATCTGACAAAGGAAGCAGCAAATTAGTCCCCAAAATTAATGCAGCACAAATAATGGCTACTTTTAATCGATGAATTCTCCAATATAATCTTACAAGTTCAATCATTTGAGCTAATTGTTATTAGATGGGATAATTCCAAGAATGGCAGCCAGAATGCTTATTGCAACGATGAGCTGGTAGATTATAAGCCATATTTTTTTCCAGTCATTTTTCTTATAAAAAGCTGCGAATTGAGATATCACATATCCAAAAATCATGGAAGCTAAAAATTGAAATACTACACCTCCAATAACTTTCTCGAGGTTCGGAAGATTTACATACAAATATAAACCTGCTGAACAGAGCAATGTTATTGCAAGACGAACAGAAAATTCGCTTGTTTTTTTATAAATGTCTTGTAATTCTTTCACTAAATATTTTGATTTTGTGCGACAACCTTTTTGCTTGTGCCCAACGTGTGGCAATATGGTGCGTAGCGTATTCTTTGACAGTAAATATCTTATCCACATAGGGCCCTTACCCCAAAACCTGTTAACTGCCTACAAGAGAGCAGCTATGCAATATATTGCGTGTTGGCAAACGTATTTTTATAATAACCAGTCATTTAAAACCTTTTTAATAATCCAACTATTATCCTTTTTCTCAATCAGTAAAAAATAACCAGCACCCTCAAAAAGAAATGGATAAGTCTCAATTCTTAAAAGTCCATAATCTTTCTTTTTATCGAACAACACTGCTGAAACTGCAACTAATCCCCCGAATCTGCGGTCTTTTATGTCCCAAAAGTCGTCGTATTTGTTTTTTAAATCTGATAACAATAATAATTCATAACTAGTGGGCACATTAATTAATCCAATATTTAAAGTTTCACTTCTATAAATCGAATCCATTTTATTATTGTCTACAATCATTCTTAATAACTTGTCATTGCTATAAGTTCTATTTTCTAAATCATCAAGGTCAAAAATCAAACACGAATCAACTAATCCGATCAATAGTCTGGGATTAAGAGAGTCAATTATTTTTAACTTTTGTTCATATTCCTTAAGAATCAGGTTAGCAGTAACCGTATCAATTCCAATAAAATTTGAATCTTGGTCATAAAGTGGTGGCGGTGGTGGCAGAAACAAGTTTGTGCTATTTATTCTTAAACTATCAATCAGTTGTGGAAAAATATCACCTAATACTTTCTCATTATCCGAGTGTTCTATTTTGCAACTCAATAATGAAAAAAGAATCAAAATCAGATATGTTATTTTTTGTGCAGTCATTTTCTTAATATGTTTGCCAACGTGTGGCAATATAGTGCGTTGCGTCTTCTCTGTCAGTGAATATCCTTTCCACATAGGGCCACTGCCCAGAAACCAACTTGTTATCTATAAGCGAGCAGCGATGCAATATATTGCGTGTTGCCGCCATTTATGTACCCTCCTCGCATTTTGCTCTTCATCCAAGTCTGGGGGCGACAATACCGCCACTTCGCCGCGACCCCTATACCAACACCAAATCCCCGAAATCCGTTTGCCAATCCGTATGCCAGCATTTGATTTTAAGAAGTACTGGATATACGTTTCTACCAATCAATCATTTGACCGTATCGGGAAGCAAATAACGCTTTGCGAATCCCTTTCATCATTCAGCCAGTTTCTACCGGAGCCCGACACCGGTCTCCTAAACCCCACTTCCCTACGAAAACCGCTAAATTCTGCGTGTCCTACTCAGCACAAACCTTTAAAAACACCTATCCGCTGTCTGCGCACCCCTCACCTACACGAAACCCTTGATAAAGCAATCCGCGTAATCCATTTCAGAAGTCCGATTCTTTATGCGGGCAGTTTCTACCGAAACCCTGCACCGGCCTGCCAAACTTCACTTTCCTACGACAACCGCAAAAATCCAGGGTCCCTACTCTGCACAAACCTTTAAAAAACCTACCCGCTGTCTGAGCACCACCTTAATTTTACGAAACCCTGGTCAAAGCCGAATGGATTTCATTATTACGCTTCGCACCGATTTATTCATAAAAGTCTACCGGCGTATTCTGTCTGCTGACTATACGGTTTTATCTATTCTACCGAGTGCAAATCCATTAAACGCATGGGATGGGTTCTCTGTAATTGGCGGCAACGTTTTGCAATATGGCATGAAGCGGATTGCGAGCGATACACTATCAAACCGTGATGAAGTTGAAACGGGCTAAAACCGCTCCAATTAAGCACTTCACCGCTTTTTGCTATATTGCGTGTTGTAGTGCGTTTTTATTCTATTCTCAATTATTCCTTGTCCATTATTATCAATCAGTCTTTTCGGTATCCTTAATCTTTGAGATTTTGATATAACAAATGAGTAATAACTTTTTCTATCAAAGATTTTCTTGAAAGTTTCAAATCCAATTTTTGACTCATTTTTATCATCAGTAAGCAACAAAGAATCTTCATCTACCTGTATTGCTACGTTCTCAGTCCTATAGTTATCAAGTCTAAACAAAACCCATAGATAAGGCTTGAAAATCATATAAATACCATACAAAAGACAAAATCCAGAATATGCTACTGAAAACTTATCAAATCCCTTTCTATATAAATCAAGTCCAATGAGTATAAGTCCAGGCCCACCGATTAGTCTTAACAAAGTAATCCATTTGCCATAACCAAAATAGTAGTCCTGAAGGAACATTTTAATTTTCTCTTTTCTGTAAATCGTTTTCATTCTCAACATGTCGTATTATTCAAAAGCAGGGAATCTAAGAGTACCATTTATTGAACCATATATAATTGGAGTAAGGAACACAAATATAATTGGCAATATAAAAATCAACCATATATATTTAATTCGACCATCAACTAAATAATCATCATAAAGTTTAGGGATATTCAATTCTTTCAATTTTGACTTTATTAATCTATTATTTAAAAAGGTAAGTATTAAATACAGAGGAATACCAATATAATATTTCATCTTGCTATTAGGTTCTGCAGGAGTTTTATAAATCGATGAAATTCCATTAATAATCGCAAAAAGAGGAACTATCAAAGAAGCTTCCAATAAAGTTATAAATCCAAGTGTTCTTGTTATTGCAAGTGATTTATCCTTTTTATGAAAGTATAAATAAGTTTTAAATATTATATCATTTATCAGTTTCATGTATTACGGTCTTTCTTTAAATGCACTACAACGGTCACGTGTATGAAACGTTGGGGATTGCGGGCTTCATCACTGTATGCCGTTGCAAAAGCTGATGCGGGGCAGAAACATTCAATTAACCACTTAAACCCCAATGTTTTATACATGATGTTGGCGGTAGTATTTTATTGATTATCAAAGTATTTATCTATCAAACCTTGTCTGTTTTGTTCATCTGTTTTTATCATTTCTTTTATAAATTTTGTCATTGTCATAGGGTTAATTTTTATTTGACTTAATTGCAAATCTAATCCAGACGAACCAACTTCCTTGCTTAACTTTCTTGCCCAACGATATTGTTTATTCCTTGATTTAAATGATTTATCCATTGTCAAGGTTATAAACTTCTGACCAAATATATTTAAAGGCTTCGCATTCTTAATCAGGTTCCAGCTTATCAAGTCCTGTTTTGTGGTTCTATCCCAAATTCCAGTTTCATTTATAATAATCTGGGGTCTTTTATCGAACATGTGAAAAAATGCCAAGAAAAATCCAAATCCGAAAAATGGAACACCAATCCATCCCATAATCCTATCCACGAGAGTACTCTCATTTCTTAAAATCAACCAAATCCCAACAGCTACGAGTGGAATTGTCAATCCGAGTAGCTTTATCGCTTTCCATGGTGATTTATATAGTTTAATTTCAGTCATAGAAAAATAATAAAATCATTGCCGCCATGTAAATTGCAAATGCTATAAAGTCAATAATTGTAATTCTTCTCTCATCAAACAAGTCCGTTGTTGAACCTTTGCCAGGAGCGACCAATTCTTGTCCTTGAGTTTTTGCGCTTATAAATCGTAATATTTGGAAAAGAATCAACAGAGGAATGGTATTTCTTAATCCTGTTGAAGCATGTCCTTTTACATTCTGTAAATAATCAATGTCTTTTAGTTTGAAATAAATAAACAGCTGTATTAGTCCAAAGGCGAACCAAATTAAATAAACTTTCAGGTTTCTCAAGGATTTGTAATTAAACAGATATAGAAAGAAATGCGTTCCAAAAGCATACGCAAATAAAATATCTCTGTGCAATTTATAGTTAAGAGAATTGTTCCTATAATAAACTGTTAATCCAATTGATAAGACTAAATACAAGAAGATTGTAATCCTATCCCATTTTGTTGTTTTGCCAAAGTAAAATATCTGTTTTTCCATTTATTATTTTAGTCTATTCCATGTGCACGGTGGTCTCTCAATATTACCGCCAACGGTTTGCAATATAACCAGTGGCGGAGAGCGGGCGACATCACTGTCAACTGTTACAAAACATTGCGCGGGGCAGACGCTTTCAAGCTACCACCGCGCCCGACATTGGTTATATTGCTTGTTAGCGGTTCGGCATTTTTTCTTTTTGTTCTATCAATTTATCTTTTATCAGTCTTTGTAAATCGTCAAAATTATATTTCAATGTGTTGGAAGTTATTGACAATGGGGTTCCATACATTTTCATATTTCCTTGCATAAGTTTTCTTTTAAATCCATTTACCCTTTCCATATACTTATCAGGATTGTTAGTAAAAATCATCAAGAATTTTGTTGACATAACTTGTTCAGCTCTAATCTCAACAATGTCATTCCAATCGATTAGTCCAACACTTGTGGCATTTGTATTGTCCGTAATTCCGTTTTCATCAATTGTCAATCCAAGCGTTTTGTCAAACAGCTTTTTAAATCCATATACACCTACCGCACCAAAAAATAAAACTGCGACTATTCCTGCAATTCGTATTGCCTGTGGATTTCTAAAAATCGGAGAAATAAAAGTGTCAGGAGTTATTAAAAACAATGTCCCTAATATCACGAAAACTAATGCTCCAATCAATAGTAGAGAAATCTTTGACTTACTCAGTGGTATTTCAATCTTATTCATACTTTTTCAATTTTATCGTTAGGTTATCTGTGTGTCTAGTTTTATGCTGACCGCTAACGGACAAGTATATGCAAAGTGGGCGATTGCGGGCTTTAAACCTATCAAACCGTTACGATTTTTAAGCGGGCTACAACCCTTGAATTTACTACAATTCCGCCCATTTTGTATATACAGTGTTAGCGGTTTGTGCTTTCTATTTCTCCAATCTCAATCAGATGTTTTCTTATTATTTCACCCATATCAAGTAGTAATTCATTTTTCACATCAGCACTTAATTGTCTTGTGTGAATTACAAGTTTTTTGAAGTCAGGACTATAGTGTAGAAAAAACCAATTCCCTTTATTATACCAGAATTTTCCTTTTTCGTCCCCTGCATATGTTACTCCAAATATTTCGTCAATTTCTCTTATGTTGTCATTGTTTTTAATGTAGTCAGAACACGCTAATACAATGACAGGAAAATCCTGAATGAACTTCGATGATTTAAACAGTAGTTTACGTTCAGGGATTCCGCTTTTATCAGCATCAGAAGTTTTTTTCATTGGAGCGTCATTTATTTCAGTCGTAAAAGAATGTTTTAGAAAATCAACATAATACGCTCCACTTTCTTTATCTCTGATTATCTCCGATAATTTTTGATACTTACTCCATGTATTTTTACCCCAACCTGCTCTAAGTGGATGGTCTTGGTCAACCGAATATTCCAATATTTCACAGGTGTTCGATTTAATATGATTTTCCCAACTTAGAGCATTTTCCTCATACCATTCTCTTCCGATAGTATCATTAACATCAATAGCTGACTCTTTTCCAATCAAAAGAGTGTTAGAGTTTGGATTACCCGTACCGATGTAGTAGTTACCAACTCCGTTTTTTACAAAGTTTTTGAATTTGTCTCCGTACATTTTTTCTTAAATTTTAGTTACAATGCTAAACGTACACTTTCAGCAAGTTTCGCTTTGTCTGCATCTTGTAGGAAAGCGATATCCTCTGTAAAAAACACAGGAATATTTGTTCCGTTAAGAATAAAATGTCCGTCTTTCTCGGTATCAGGATGTACCCACCTGTCAGCTCCAAATATTAAGTCTCTGGTAATTGTACCGAAAAAGAAAATTGCAACAGGTTGGATTTTCACAATCGTTTCATAAGTAAGTTCAAGCTGTTCTCTGATAAAATCACTATTTGTTTGCAATAACATGTCTCTGTCATTTTCTCTTGCATAGAGAAGGTTTGTGTGTGAATACCCTTTTTCTATACTATCAGAAAATGATTCTAAGCTTTTAAAATAATCAGGAGCATCGTCTCTTTGATACAAGCTGCCATAAAGCAAAGACTTTTCGTCGTCACTTTTCAAAAACACTTCGTCGTCTGCAGGTTCATAAGACGGATTAATACCAACATATAAAATGCTATCTTTCACCCCGTCAGCAGAGAAAATTGGTCTGCGGCTAATTATATCTTTATCTACTGAATTTGAATACCTTTCCCAAATACTTGCAAGTGTATCAGAGATTCTGTTATCCTCGTTTAGGTCGAAGAAAACAGAAGATGCAATTACCTCTTCGTTGTTTTCAACATTTGCTTCTGTATTTTCTGCTATTGCTTTTTCTTTTTTACTACCTCTTAAATGATTGAATGCTTTTTTTGCTAATGCTCCGACATTTGCACCAATCACCCCATACAATCCTTCTGATTTTCTCTTTTCAAATTTTTGCAAAGTATCGAGATAATATTTCTTTTTCATTTCATTCAAACTATCAGATAAAACATCTAAGCATTCATTTAGCTTCAATAAGTATATATCTGACAACTCATTTTCAAGTCTGTTTTTATTTTTCTCTAAGCTTTTAGTTCCAACATCAAGTTTATTAGCCCACTTTTTTGTTTCAAGTATGCTAATCAGATAATTTACATTTTCAAGGCTTGGAGAGTCTGTGTTATAATTCAAAGCTGTTCTAATCTCCTCTTGTAATTCAAGAATGTATTTTTCCAAGAACTCCTTTTGTTCTTTATCCTGTTGCTCTTTGAATATTTTTTCTTGCAAATCCAATTCTGCTTTATGTTGCTTTTTTTGTTCTTTAAGCATCTTCATTTGCATTTCCTTTTCAGCTTGAATTCTAACAAGATTTGCTTCATGTTCTAATTGAGCTTTTGATGGTTTCGGTGCAGGAGGTGCTGCATTATGAACTCTTCGATATGGTGTTGAATGTTTATCTCCAAAAATCATATTAGAAACCATCTTTCCAGCATTCTTGCCGAGTTCTCTTTTAAATGAATTTCCTACTATACTCATATTTTTTATGTTTTTAAGATTCTATTATTGCTGTGTCGTTTCTTTGCATAACCGCTAACGGTGGCAATATGGCCAGTAAGGGATTGCGGGCGATTTCCTATCACGGTACACGAAAAGTTGAAGCGGGCTACAACCCTTCGCATACCACTGAAACCCTTATTGGCTATATTGTGTGTTGCCAGTAGTTTTTGTTTATGTCAGTCTAATTATTAAAATTCCAACAACCAAAAANCCAGTAGTTTTTGTTTATGTCAGTCTAATTATTAAAATTCCAACAACCAAAAATATTGAAATCCAACCAATTACTCGTTTCCTTTTTTTATTATATAGCTTTTTTCTTAAAGTCTCAATTGTAGATATTACAAAATTACCAATGCTAAATCCAGGCAAGGGCAACAAATTCAGCATACCAATGATTATCAAGTTTAACGAGAGCACCAATAAATAACCTCGGATATTGTTAATCTTTGATATAGAAACAAATCCACCAATATTTTTATATGCCGAAGGATTAGGATTAATTAAAATCAATGCCTGTTTCCAGATAGTTGAAAATCTTTCAAAAACATCAGAAAATCCAAAACTTTTTTCAGTTTGAATGATTTCATTCTCACCATTAGAGTCAAGCATTATCGGAACTATCGGATTAGCTGAATGATTTTGCATTAGTATAACTTTGTCTGAATCACTTAATACTATTTTATCTTGTATTCCATTTTTTTCTACTGACACTTCAATATCACCATTTTCAATAATTATTCTTTTTAAAATGTCAGTTACTCTTTCAATCTCTTGTCCATTAATTGATTTTATTTTCATGCTATCTTGAAATCCGAATTCCTTCATTTTGTTATTAAATGCCAATCCGTAAATAGCATTCTTATTTTCAATGTATGAGTCTTTTGTGGACTTTGTAATTCCAAATATTAACAGAAATGCTAAAATGAAGCAAAAAACAAATCCAGTTAGTTTTATAAATGGAATTGTCCAATTAAAACTATTCTCCAATTGGTTATATCTCTCTTTAAGAATCCACTTTGGTGTCAGATTCAATAAAATGTAAATAGTTATCGCTATTATTATCATGTATGCGTCTTTTTAAAATTACTGGCAACGTGTGGCAATATAGTGCG
>NZ_MWUJ01000038.1 GCF_002210225.1 Geofilum rhodophaeum
TGACACAGTTTAATTTACACAACCACAAAATGTATGTATCCGAGAAATTGTAATAGCTGCCACAAAACAACTCAGCTAAATTATATTATCGATAGAAATAGTGCCTATATATTCTTTGGATATATAAGCACTGTTTTTTATTTAAAGTCCATTTAGTCTTCATCTTCAGCATTAAACAACTCCTCATAGAACTTTCTATTTTCCTCGCCCCATTGGTCCAATGCGTCTAGAATAGGAAATGCGGAACGACCTAAATCAGTCAGAAAATACTCAGTACGAGGTGGTTGTTCTGCATAAATTTTTCTATCTATAATCTTATACTCCAACAATTCTTTAAGTTGTTGATTTATTACACGTTCTGTTGCATCAGGCACCTCCTTGAATATCAGACTTGGGCGTAGTGGCTTATCTCGAAGTGCTTCTATGATGCAAATTTTCCACTTTCCGCCAAGCACCTGCATAGCAATGCTATAACCACATTCTAGATATATAGGGATTTTTCTTTCAGACATAATTGTATAGTTAATTTGTAGGAACAAGATACAAAAATAGTGCGAGAATGCATTCTTTGATTATTTTGCTTATCATTCTCTTATCCTAATTCCTTCTCAAACATATACATCAATTTATCTTTTTCATTCAGTTCTACACTTCTGCTTACCTTTTTATTGGTGATTTGATAGCCCGAAAATCGAGTAACAAAAATGCCCAAGCCTTGAGTGTAGGAGCTGACTTCTGCTGAGTATTCTTTACTAGTATCTAAAGGAATTTCACCCAAAATAGTAGTCCAATCACCATCTGAAGTAATAGTAGATATTTCGCCTTGCATCTTGTTGATGTCTGTAATAGCCCTAGCATTCACAGCTATTGGAATTTGCAATTTAAAATCTAAGATTGGCTCCAACAACTCAACATCAGCTTGTTGTAAAGCCAATCGAAAAACATAGGGAGCTAAACTTCTAAAGTCGGCAGGTGTGCTCACTGGACTATAATAGATTCCGTGAGAAAAAGTGACTTTAAGGTCGGTTACTTCCCAGCCATACAAACCCGATTCACAGGCTTTCTTGACTCCATCGAATACTGCATTCTGAAAAGATTGATTCAAGTAGCCCAATGAAATATCGCTCTCTATCGTAAGTCCCGCACCGATTGGCAAAGGTTCTATAATCAAGCCAATAGATGCCCAATAAGGATTAGGTGGCACTTCGATATGAATGGTGTATTCCGATTTCGTTTTCAGACGTTCCTTATAAATCGTTTTCACCTCTTCAAAGTAAGCATCTACCGAAAATCGCTCCTCCAACAAAGTCAAAATAACTTCCCGTTGAGTTGCTCCATAAAGAGAAACTTCTAGCTCATTATTATCAGCATTGATACCAAACGTTAAAGATGGATCTTCTACCGATAATACATTCATAGCAGAAATTAATTTACTCCTATCCTCTACTTTGGCAGGATGTATAGATGATTTGAGAGCAGGACTAGGAATATTCAATTTATCAAATAAACTTGGCATTGTTCCTAAATAATCACCTACCATCAGACTTTCGGCATGGTCTAAAATTGCAATATCGTTTGTAGAAACTTCATCTACATCTATTTCGTTTCCAGCGTAAAAGGTCTTTAAACTTCTTATTTTCAGATTCTCATCTGAGCCATTGAGGTTGTATGATTTTCTTGTTCTAAGGCTTCCCCCTATAATCTTTAGATAGGCTCGTTTCTGTTCCTTCTTATTATGCTCAATTTTATAGACATAGGCAGATAAATCGTTCTCTTGAGGTAGAGATGTTTCAATAAAAGTAGTGATTGAGTTTAGCAAATCTTCGATACCAATGCCATACATTGCTGAGCCATGGTAGATAGGATGTAGTTTAGCGAATTGAACAAGATGAATCATTGAACTCCAATAGTCTGAATTTGAGAGTTGCGTATCGCTTAAGTATTTTTCAAGCAAAGAATCATCTTTCTCCAAAATTGTTTCTCTGTCCTTTTCTGATATGTTGTGTATTGTACAGCTAGAAGTTAAAATCTTGCCATCAACGGATTGCATAAGAAGAATATCTTTTGAAAGGCTATTTTGTATTTCGAAATAAAGCTGATTTAGATTTACTCCCTCTCTATCTATTTTGTTGATAAATAGAATGGCTGGAATTTCTAGTTGTTGCAAGACATTGAACAACAATCTCGTTTGAGCTTGAATACCCTCTTTAGCAGACACCACAAGAATAGCACCATCTAGCATTCTAAAAGTGCGTTCCACTTCTGCTAGAAAGTCCATGTGTCCAGGAGTGTCGATAATATTAATCTTTGTATCGTTCCATTGAATAGACGTTGTAGAAGCTCTAACGGTGATACCTCTTCGTTTTTCAATATCCATCGAATCGGTTGTGGTATTACCTTTGTCCACACTTCCACGTACCTCAGTTGCTCCACTAGCAAATAGCAAGTTCTCAGTAATGGAGGTTTTTCCTGCATCAATATGTGCAAGAATACCTATATTTATAGTTTTCATTTGATTTTGTAAATAATATAGCGGATGCTTTGTAGAAATGCATCACATAAAAAATACATCCTTGATGGTAGAATGTACCACAAGAACTTGAATTCGTATTTCTAATTATATTATTTACTGCCGCATAGTGTGACAAAGGTAGAAAATAAATTTTAAAATCAACTGTATTAGCCCGTAATAACCGAGCACATTAATTGTATTTAATCTTTTTTATTACTTTTGTATCGGACAAGCTGATCCGATGGTGATATATTATACCGAAGGATTTATTGAAGGGGTGTTACTGTAAGTAATTGCCCCTTTTATCATTGACTGAAGAGCTATTTCATTTCTTCGTGGCATTGAGCCACTTGAAATGAGGACAAGCTGAACCTCAGGATCCTTATTGCCCGATGGTATGTCATCATTTTCTTTTCGCTGGCTTTCGGCGTACTTTTCCCTGTATTCTACAGGAGAACAGTATTCCAGTCTATGAAATATCCAATCCGTGTTGTAGTCATTAATAAATTGATTAATACTGTTATAAGCTTCCTCAAAGGAAGAAAATGTTTCTGTTTGCAACACCTGTTCTTCCAGGGTGCGGTGAAACCGCTCTATTATCCCGTTGCATTGCGGTGACCGTACAAACGCTTTGGACACCTCCAATCCCAGGAATTTCATTTCATTCATAAAATCAGCAGAGTCATACTGCGAGCCATGGTCGCTTCTTAATTGCAACTTCATTCCTTTACACACATCCTTACCTACCGAACCGAAAGTCTTCCGTACAGCGGCCCTAACAGGCTCCATGGCGGCAAACCGGTTGCCTTTCCTTGCAATATGCCATGAGATAATCTCATCGTTAAAGTGATCGATCACACCAAAGAACCAATGCCAACCTGACCCATCAATCCAAAACCTCTTCCCGTCAGTGGCCCACATTACATTGGGTGCATCCGTGATTATAGTACCATCATGTTCGCGCTTATTCGTCTTCCCGGGCCTTCTGTAGGGGCTCAGCAGGTTGTTTTCCCGCATGATGCGGTTCACACGTGCCTTGCCGGCTACCAGAGCGTTTATCTTCCTTTTACCCATGCGCTTCTTCACTTTCAGATAACCTTCAGCGTTGAATGTACTCTTCTTAATTTCTTCCTTAATCTCCTGTAAAACCTCTTCATCGCTATGCTTGGGTTTTCTGCCCCGTTTCCCTGTTTTGGGAGTAGGGTTTTCATACCAGGTGCTGCTGCTGTAGCCGACTACCTTGAATATCAAACGCTTCGGATATGGTTTCCCGGTTAATGGATAATGTTCCTCTATCAGCATGGAGATTATTTCCTTTTTAGTTTTGCTGCCAATTCGTTCTTTTTTTTTGTGAGTTCGAGCTCCATCTGCAGTTGCCCGATCTTACGCTCGGCAGCACCCAGCCTCGAATCGTCGGGTTTACGTTTGAACCCGTCGGTACCACTCTCGATAAATTGATCCCGCCAAAGGTTGATATCAGCCAGAGTAACTCCGTATTCACGGCTAAGCAGCTCCGGATCCTCTCCACGCAACAAGGATAAAACTAATTCAGCCTTGATTTTCGATGTAAAATTTTTCCTCTTTTCCATAGCAGTTGTAAAAATAACTTTTATTTTTTACTGCTCGGTTTATTTGAGGGCTAATATAAATTTTAAAATCAACTATCCTAAATCGTTATCTTAGAAAATCCGTTCATACCTATTCCTGATGAACTAAACACCGAACAAGAAGATGACATAGTGGGATTGTGGAGCTGGGATGGGAAAGGAAAAGTTGTTGTAAATTGTACATTTCATAATAAATGATTGCTAAATTAGATACACCATATGAATCAACTAATAAACTATATCAAAACCTATGTCGCATTATCAGATGAAGAGTGCGAAGTGCTCATGTCTTTATTTGAAATAAGGAAACTGCGAAATAATGAGGTGTTTTTTGAAGAAGGGCAAATAGCAAATGAACTCTATTTTGTAACGAAAGGCTGTATCCGATTATTTTACAAAGTGGATGTGGATGAGAAAACAGCTTTTTTCTATTCGCAAGGGCAATTTATATGTGCTGGAGAAAGCTATAATCTAGGTATTGCTGCTAAAGAGAATTATCAGTCTATGGGTCAATCTGAGATAGTTATATTGGATAAGAAGAAGGTAGAAACTTTGCTCCAAAAAGATTCCAAGTTTGAAGCAATAGGACGTATAGCTACCGAAAATGAATTGATTGCCAGTCAAAAGATAATTGCATCTTTTGTTACTCAAACAGCCGAAGAGCGATACCTTGAATTATTAGAAAGCAATAGCGAACTTTTTCAGAATGTGCCTCAACAATATATTGCATCTTTCCTCGGTGTATCACCTGAAACATTGAGCCGCATCAAAAGTCGCATTCTGAAACGATGATTTCTTGACAATCGTCAAGTACAATAGCTAATTCATCACCCTATCTTTACAGCAAAAAGGACATGAAAAAAGTATTAGTTGCTGGAGCTACTGGTTATTTAGGGAAACACATTGTCAATGAGCTAAAAAGTAGAGGATACTGGGTAAGAGTATTAATCAGAAAAGAAAGCCAAAAGAAATTGTTCAAAGATGTGGACGACTTTTTTGTAGGAGAAATAACCATGCCCAAAACACTTGTTAGTATTGCAGAAAATATAGATTGGGTGTTTTCTACCATTGGCATCACAAGGCAAAAAGAGGACTTGACTTACATGGATGTAGATTATCAAGGAAATGTGAACTTGTTATACGAAGCTAAAAAATCAGGAGTAGAGAAATTTGAATATATTTCTGCCATTAATGGAGATAAACAAAGACACTTAAAGATTTTTGAGGCAAAAGAACGTTTTGTAAATGAATTGAAATCGTCAGGTTTGGACTATTGCATTATGCGTCCTAATGGTTTTTTCTCAGATATGAAGGACTTTTTAGAAATGGCTAAGAAGGGGCGAGTTTACTTGTTTGGTGATGGACAGTTTAAGCTCAACCCTATAGATGGTAAAGATCTAGCAGTTGTTTGCGTTGACAAAATGATTGCTGGCAACAGAGAGGAAACTGCTGGAGGACAAGAGATACTGACACAAGAGGATATTGCCAAAATAGCATTGCGAGTTTTGAATAAACCTCTCAAGATTACTTTTCTGCCAGATTGGACTCGCAAACTCTCTATTTGGGTGTTGCGAACATTCACATCTTCCAAAGCATATGGTCCATTTGAATTTTTCCTTTCAGCTATGGCTCAGGATAATATTGCAAATCAATATGGCAAGTTAAAGTTGGAGGATTTTTATATGACGATTTTGAAGGAATAATTATTGCCAAATAGAATCTATCAAGAATAAAAATATTCTTTCCTACCTTTGCTCCATGAATAAAACAAACCTCAAAATACATCCATCCGACCAAAGTCTAGAACTCTCTTTGCCCTATGCAGATGGAGGAATCAAGGCTGGGTTTCCTAGTCCAGCGCAAGACTATATTGAAAGTGCTATCGACTTGAATAAGGAGTTGATAAAACATCCTGCATCCACTTTCTATGGACGTGTAAAGGGTGATAGCATGATAGATGCTAATGTGCATGATGGCGATATTCTAGTGATTGACAAATCGCTAGAGCTTCAGAACGGTGATATGGCCGTTTGCTTTATTGATGGTGAGTTCACTATCAAATACATCAAACTAGAAAAAGATGTTATTTGGCTAGAACCAGCCAACGAGAATTATGAACCAATAAAAGTGACAATCGAAAATGATTTCTTAATTTGGGGAATTGTAACGTATTGTATTCAAAATAAGAGGAGGAGATGAAAGAAGAAACAATAGAAACATACATCCAAAAGTTTCCTGAAAATATTCAAGAGATTTTAAAGAGAGTGCGAGAAATAATTTTGTCGTGCAACACTGAATTAGAAGAAACTATAAAGTACGGAATACCAACTTTTATATTACATGGTAATTTGGTGCACTTTGCTGCATATAAGAAACATCTAGGCTTTTATCCAGATCCGTCAGGTGTTGAAGCTTTTAAAGATAAATTAGAAGGATATACCATATCTAAAGGAGGTATACAATTTCTATACACTGAATCCATTCCTTACGACCTTATTGCTGAAATTACACTATTTCGTGTAAAAGAGAATATAGAAAAAGCACAAAAGAAGTCTGTTTAATATGATAGGACTCATCGACTGTAATAATTTCTTCGCATCATGTGAGCGAGTTTTCAATCCAAATTTGGATGGAAAACCTATTGTTGTGCTTTCGAATAATGATGGAGCAATAATTGCAAGAAGTGAAGAGGCTAAGAGGTTAGGTGTGAAGATGGGTGTGCCATTCTATCAAATCAAAGACTTAATAAGACAACAAAATATCAATGTATTCTCTTCAAATTATACACTTTATGGAGATTTATCAAGGCGAGTGATGTCCATTTTAGCTGAGCAAGTTCCCGAAATAGATGTGTATTCTATTGATGAAGCATTCTTGGACTTGGCTGGTATCGAAAACTTTTCAGAATTTGGACAGAAACTAGTGAGAACAACTTGTCGAAGTTCTGGTATACCTGTCTCACTTGGTATTGCTCCAACACGCACTTTAGCCAAATTGGCTAATAGCTTTGCCAAACGATATCCTGCTTATAACAAAGTTTGTATAATGGATTCTGATGAAAAAAGAATTAAAGCTTTACAGAAGACTCCAGTAGGATACATTTGGGGCATAGGGAGGCAAACGACCAAGACTTTAGAATATTATGGAATCAAAACAGCTTACGATTTAACTCAAAAATCTCGTTCATGGGTGCGTAGCAAGATGACTGTTGTAGGTGAACGTACTTGGTTAGAACTACATGGAGAGCCTTGCATCACTTCTGATTCTGTAGTTGAAAAACAACAAATTTGCACCTCTCGCAGTTTTGGTGAAATGGTTACAGACTTCGATTCTTTACGAGAATCTATTGCTAACTTTGCATCAGCTTGTGCTGCGAAGTTGAGAAAACAAAATTCATTAACACAGGGCATGATTGTTTTTGCTTATACCAATCGCCACAGAGAAGATTTACAACAATATTTTCCATCTAAGGCAATGCAATTTTCTTTCCCTACTGCTGATACAATGGAGATAATCAAGCATGCTAGTTGTGCTCTGAAAGAGATTTACAGAGAGGGTTATGAATACAAAAAAGCTGGAGTTATACTTACGCATATCATCAGCGAAACCAATTATATGCACGACCTTTTTGACCCAAGAGATAGAGAAAAGCAAAAACGCATTTCGCAAATGATAGATTCCATCAATCAGAAGAATGGCACAAACTGCATTAAACTAGCTGCTCAAGGCGTTGGAAAGGCTGATTGGAATCTGCGAAGAGATTTTCTATCAAAGTGTCCTAGTACGAAGATTGGGGATATAATAGAGATAAGAGGATAGAAAATGGAACAAAGATCAAGATTACTAGACTATAAGCAAGATATAAGTAGAGGGTGTGTATTTCGCTGTAAAGCAAAATATCCCTATGAGGAGGTCGTAGACTTTATGGTTGCCGAGTCTTTTGATAATGGAGAATTACGTTATGTCTTGTATGTTATATCTGGATATAAAGCAGGTTCTCTATTGGTAAGATTACCTAAAGATGCACTATCCACTAATTTCGGTCTAAATTGGAAGTGGGTTGTTGAGAACTGGAATGATTGGATTTACTTAGATTGTGGAGTTGAGGATGTTTGGGTAGTAGAAAAATCAGTTCCTACTCTTGATTAAAGGAGACTGTAAAGTAAACTGTGTCAAATAATAAATTCATTTTTTTATTACTTTTACACAATAGTTTACATTATGGAAGATTTTGATTACAAGTCCTTTCAAGCCAAGGCGCTGGAGCAGCTAAAAGCCGGCAAGCCTCTTTTAGGAAAAGACGGTGCATTTGCGCCATTACTGGAGAACCTTCTGAATGCAGCATTGGAGGGTGAGATGGATGTTCACATGGATGAAGAGGAACGCTTATCGGGTAATCGCCGCAATGGATATAATCGCAAGCAAGTTCAGACTTCCCTGGGTGAGGTTACAGTTCACACGCCACGAGACAGGGATTCCCGGTTTGAACCGGAGTTTATCAAAAAGCGGGAGCGTATATTGGCCGAAGGTGTAGCTGACCGCATCATTGGCTTATACGCGTTAGGCAACAGTACGCGGGAGATCAGCGACTGGATGGAGGAGAACCTGGGTA
>NZ_MWUJ01000039.1 GCF_002210225.1 Geofilum rhodophaeum
TGTCTGAGCACCACCTTAATTCTGCAAAACCCTAGTCAAAGACGCTTGGATTTCATTATTACGTTTCGCACCGATTTATTCATAAAAGTCCGTCTGCAGGATTCTGTCTGCTGCCTATACGGTTTTATCTATACTACCGAGTGCAAATCCATTAAACGCATGGGATAGGTTCTCTGTAATTGGCGGCAACGGTGAGTATATGCAAAGTAGGCGATTGCGGGCTTCAAACCTATCAAACCGTTGCAATTTTGGAGCGGGCTACAACCGTTGAATTTACTACTATTGCGCCTATTTTGTATATACTGTGTTAGGGCACGTAATTCATTATATTTCATTCCTTTGTCGTCCAAGTTATACAATTCAACGCACCTCCAAATTTAACAATTTCAGTCATTTCAACTTGAGCAATTTTCCCTTTATAATCAGGGTAAAAGTTTTCAATCTGCTCAAATGCTTGTAAGTCTTCGTCAATTCCAAATTTCGGGAGAAGTATCAAGTCTTTTGTTTGAAGAAAATTAAGATAAGCCCAATTACGTTTATCTTTCCTGTTTACTTTATAATCAATGAATTCTGTTTTTAATCCAGTCTGTTTTAACCGGTATTCCATTACAGAATCATATTTGTAATAATGGTTAATTAAAACCGTATCATTATCAATGAATCGAATCATTCCGTCCGAATGTCCATATTCATCCAATTTATCTTGGGGAATTAGTACAGTTTTGTCAACTTGAAATGTATCCTGAATCTTTTTAATCAAATCCGTTTTGGAGTAAAAAAGTCGGTTTTCTTTAACAATCTTTTCAGTCAGAATAACGCAATCAGATGATTTTACAAAATTTCCACCATCCATTATTAGGTCTGATTTCTCAGTCGAAAGATTTATTGAATTACAAACAATATCAGGATATGTTTTTAAATCCCGACTACCTTTCCAGTTACCTTGCAAGTAGTCTGGGTCGTAGCGATATTCTATGAATTTTTTGTCATTGATTTGAATTGGCATGTAATCTCTCGCCCAAATGTCTTTTGTGTCAGGTAGGAATTTATACTTTGCTCCAAAAGTATCAAGTGTCGAAATTATTTGTTTCGAAGTCTCAATAAACCTTGAATCTGTTCTTAAAAGTTCAGAAAAATAGATAGTATTTGTGTCTTTATCCGAAATCATTTTAAAGATTGTAATTGTTTGTTAAAGAATAGTTTTCTATCCTTTAGATATTCAAAATATTCGTCCTCGGAGAAAATGTCACTTTTATCATTATTGCAGAAGTAACATGCAAGTACACAATTATCTTTATTGTATTTGTTTGAATCAGAATCACGTCTTTCAACTTCTAAGTGTTTCCCTCTATTTGGTCTTTTCGCTGACGTATATTTTTTCTCAAACAACTTAGTTAAAACAGATTCCTCCGTTTTGCAGTAGTAACAACAACCTTTTTGTTTTTCAAATTGTGTTATGTACCATTTATAAAATTCATTGAAATTTGAGAATTCAAAATTTCCACCTTGCTTATTGTTATATAGTTGACGAATCCGCCTCATTTCTTTGAGTTCATCAGGTCTTTCGTTGTCAATTTGTTTCGCAATTTCCGAAAATTCACTTCGTTTAATTTCTAAATCGTTGCAAATCAGTTCAGCTTTTTCGCAATTCACAAAATACTTATCAAATATCTGTTCTTTTATATCTTGTTTCATGTTGCAGGATGTTCGTTTTTATGTGCCCTAACGTCCGGCGGTATGAAATGTTGGGGATTTCGGAGCTGCGAACCTATCAACCGATAAGAACCTTGCCAGCGAGTGATACTCTTAGCAAACCACTTAACCCCCAATATTTTATACCGCTTGTTGTGTGTGGTTTTTTATTAATTCTTCTTGATATGTCAATAGTTTCCTTTTCATTAAAAAATACTTTCTTGATATTAGGTAGCCGTAATTGTTTATTGCAGTATACAGTATATTAAGGTTTTCGTCAAAATATGAGACACCTCCAAAATACTCAAGTGTTGTTGATGTATACTTTTCTAATTTTTCTTTTATCTCCGTTGTAATTTCTGACTGAAATATAGCATCACCTAATAATTGATTTATTTCTATTTTTAATAATTCTTCTGTAGGTTTAATTCTTTTGAAGTTAGCTCTAATTTGTTCAAATGGAGTTGTCACACTTGTAAATTGCAAATCGTTTAAGAGTTTGGTATAAATCTCATATTTGGAATCAAAGTTTTTATCAAATTCAAAAAACTCGAAATAAAGTTGTTCTAATTCATTTGGTTTATTCTGCTGTTGTTCTACCCTTCTAAAGTATTTATAGATTTCCAAATCATTAATCTTGATAAGCTCGTTTAGTCGCTCCAATTGAGGTTTGAGTTCTTCAATTAATTTTCCAGAGTTTTTACTTTTAAACCGAACTCCATTATAGTCAAAGGTTTTAACTAAAATTGATTTATTAGATATATTTGTTAGTATTTGAATGTCATTTTGTAATGCAACAGATGTATAAACTAAGTCTACTTTTTCATCTGAAAATAATTCATCTATGGTAATTTTATCATTTATGGGTTTGTCTTGATTCAAATCAAAATTTAAAGGGTTCTTATTGTCATAATATCCATTGTAAATTTTTGAAAACGAATTAGATAAAATTTCTCTTTTATATTCTTCAATAAATTTTTCATTTACAAATTCTTTAGTTTCTCCTTGATAATTAACAGACTCAAATAGTTTGTTCGCAATTCGTTTTTGTGTTTCGGAGATATTATTAAATATGCAATTTGCCAGTGAATCAGAATCATATTTTGCCGAAAAACCTGTTTTTTCTAATCTGCATATCCTTTCTTCTGTTGTAGGATGTGATGCCCACTGGTCTTTAATAACTAATTTCGATTTATTGTATTTACTTTGTTCTTCTAATGAAATATCTGGAAGTCCATTTGTTTTAGGAAGACTATTTAATTCAGCTAGAAAATTAATAACAGATGATTGGTCTTGATATAAATTAACGCTTTTAATATTTTCAGAAATTCTATTGTCATAAAAATTTAAAACACTATTAAAAGAATGGTCAGCCAATGACATTCTTAATAATGAATTTTTCAAAGGTTCGTAACCTGCTACACTTGCTGCAATTTCATCAGCATGAAATTCCATTTCTCTTGATAGACCAAGATAGTTTTTATTTACAACAATATATAACTTCCTTAATATCCACTGAATCCCTTCATTTATTTTACCCGCGATAATTACAAATATTGAAAAATAACCACTGACATTTGCCCATCTTTGAACAAGGCTTTCATATGATTCATTTTCAAAAAGCATATTGAAAATTACCTGATTAACATTATAGACATAACTTCCAACTTTCATTGTCCGTTGAGAAAAATGGCCAAATTCGTGTGACAATATTGCTTTTAATTCTTCTTTCGTTACCGCATTAACCAAACCTAAACCTATAAGTAAGTTCTTTTTAACCGGAAAAAACATGCTCCAAAAACTTGAGTCGTAAAATACTGCTGCATTTACTTCTGAGGATAAATATACTTTTTTAGGAAAGTTTGTACCTACACTCTGCACTATCTCCCTAATCATTTTAAATAATTCAGGTTCTTGTTGTTCATTTATTTCAGTTAGATGTGAACGGTCTACTTTATGAGATTTAAAAATAAATTTTAATAAAAAAATCAAAATCAATACTCCTAAACTTGCAAGTCCTATACCCAGTGCAATTGTAATAAACATTGGTTTAATCACAATTAATGAAACTCCACCAGCAATGCACAAACCTGTCAACAATACAGCTAATAACAGAATTATTAAATACGTTAATGTAAAAAGATTTATTGCCAAGATAGCCTTTGTAGCCTGAGTTTTAAACTCTTTTGATAATTGAATTTCTCTTTTAATCATATTTTTATTATTTCAGGTTTGTCTTTTCTTAAATCACACACAACGTGTGGCAATATAGTGCGTAGCGTTTTCTCTGTTAGTAAATTTCTTATCCACATAGGGCAACTGCCCCGGAACCAATTTGTTATCTATAAGCGAGCAGCTATGCAATATATTGCGTGTTGTGGTGTCGTTTTTATTTAAATATATCAGGGAACATTAAATAAGTTTTCATTATTAAAGCAACTGTATCTCCTACTATAATTTCTCCATTTTTTATCATTTCTACTGTTTCGAAAGGTGTTCGTTTAATTATTTCAATATCCTCGGTTACTTCAAGATTTTGTCTGCTATTAAATTCCAATTGAGTTGCAAGAAATCCATATGTTACGAGTGTTGATTTGGTCGGAACATTTGCAATTTTTCCAATTGGTATTAGATTTTCAAGGTTTGTTCTAATTCCTGTTTCTTCTTCTAATTCGGCAAGTGCGGATTCTTCAATGCTTTTGTTTTTTTGTTGAAAACCTGCGGGTAATTCAATTACTATATCTTTAATTCCGTGTTTATATTGTTTGACTAAAACTACCTCATTTTTCGTGGTTATGGGTAAGACCATACCAACGTTGTTTAAGTCAGTTATGTAATAGTCATCGATGATTTTTCCGTTTGGAAGCTTAACTTTATGTTTTTTGATAGGAAACCATTTACTTGGCGATATGTCAGTTTCTTCGATGATTTTCCATTTTTCCATTTTCTAATATAAATTTTTAGCCGAACGTTTTTTCAAATGCACCACAACGGGTAGTGTAGCATTAGTGGCGGATTGCGGGCGAATCTCCTTTCAAGCCGTTAATTGGTTGATGCGGGAAGCGAACCTTTCGGTACGTGCTTCAACCGCCATTAATGCTACACAATGTTGTGTGTTTTTATTTATACTAATTCATTCTCCTTAAATTTTCTTTCAGGAATAATATCTTCTTTTATCAATTGAGAATCTATCTCTTTACATATTGATAAAGTCTTTTGAATACAATTCTGAAATGTATAATAGGTCTGTGGTATTCTTTGACCAGGTTTAAGTGTTGGAGATAAGATTTTACCGTATTTATTAATGTATTTTGAATCTAATATTCCACTAGAATGGATGAATAAATGCCTTAGTTCTAGATATGCTAAAGACTCATTCTTTAATTGATTGGAAATATTCACTTTTGTTCCATCAATAATCTTTTCTAGTAACGTTATTGTACTTTGCTCATCTTCTAATCTTCTAAAAATCCTGTCTACAATATTTTGTTGAATCACATTATAATCACCTGCTTTGATAATATCTGCAAATGTAAACGTAAAATTTTCTTTAGCTTCACCATTCTTTGTAACTACTGCTTTAGAAATAACCAAATGCGGTTTGTGTGCCAGCATTTCAGAAAGTACATTTTTCAAATAACTACTAAAGGCATTGTATGATTGTATAATTCCAAATTCAATGTTCTTCTTTTTTATATTATTGAATATCGCTTTACTTTGTTTCACTGGATGATTAAGCCTTGAAAAGTTAGCTTTATCTATTTTTAAGTAATCTCTTATATCTAATTCCTTATCTGTTGACTTATTCAGGATGAGGATTATTTGTGAATAAGCTGCCTCGTTTAGTTGTACATTGGTCTCAATGTTTTCAATTGCTTTTCTAAATCTTTGCAATGATAAACTCTCATTGAATTTAGGTTTCTTCTTATTCATGATATTAAGATTTAGTTCTTATAATAACACACAACGTTTAGTATATACGAAGTAGGCGATTGCGGGCTTCAATCCTATCAAACCGAGATGAAGATGAAGCGGGCTACAACCCTTGAATTTACTACTATTGCGCCTATTTTGTATATACATTGTTGTGGGGTCGTAGTTTTATTTTCAAAGCTTTAATTTTTTTCTATTAATATCATATTCCAGTATCTTAAACTTTTGTTCTTTAAGTCCAATTTTTGAAATCAAGTCAAAAGCACAACTTGCACAAATAATAGGATCATCTGCAAAAAATCGAGATAAAATTTTATCTGTATAATTTTTTAGTAATCTTATTTCTGTTGATAATAAAGGTAAGTCGATTAAAGGAACAAATTCCCAAGGATAATGATAACTATATTTTTCCTCCTTCTTCTCTAACTGACATTTTGGACATTGATACCTGCCAATAGCATGATGAAAACCTTTGTATCTTTCATTGATTACAATCTCCACAATGTCATCCTTTTGTTTCGGAGAAGCTTTACATTTTCCTCTAAACTCGTCTTCATTATCCAATTCAATAATAGCCTGCAATTCACAGATATTTTTATCCAATTTGCATAACCAAACATCAGTCCCTGTCTGTAATAATCCATTAGGGCAATTTACACCTCCTCTATATTCCTGCTGATGAAAGTTCAACCAAGTCTTTGATACTTTGTCAAGAAAAGTGTCTAACCATTTTTTTAACGAATCTATAGACTCTAACATACTTTCAGATACAAAAATGGGACATTCTCCCATCTCTTCATCATTCCATTCAATTGTGGATTTATAAAGGTCATCCTCTTTATATGTCGAAGCTAGTATGTAAGATTTCATTTTTCTACTGGTACAAGTTCTGTTCTATGCCCCACAACGTTTACACATATGGCCTGAGGCGGGATTGCGTGCTACGTACTTGTCTGACGTTAGCAAAGTTGCCGCGGGGTAGAGCGGTTCAAAAAAACACTAAACCCGCCTTTGGCTATATGTGCTGTTGCCATGCGTTAATTGTTTCTATTTATCAGATTTACAATCACTTTTATCATCGTGTCTTTTTCATCTGGCCTACTTACAGCTATCATAAGAGTCAATGCAACCAAGGTATTATCCGCTATCCTCTTATTTCCATTTATATCAAATAAAATTCCATTTCTTTCTAAAAAGTAGAGAAATAGGAATGCTGCTATTCTTTTATTTCCATCAGAAAACGAATGATTCTTTGTTATGAAGTACAGTAAATTAGCTGCTTTTTCCTCGATGCTAGCGTATAAATCATGTCCGTCAAAAGTCTGATAAATTGTAGAGATAGAACTTCTAAATGAATCATCTTTTTCACGTCCGAACAAATCACTATTGCCATGAGCCTTTTTTGCAATTCTTATCTGTGTAATCGCTTCGTCATATGTTAACTGATAGGTTTCTTTTCCGGACGTATCTTTAATTTCAAGCCTTTGATAGTCGTATTGGTCTAAAACATCCAAAGCATATGCATAATCAGAAATTATTTTTAACAATCCAACACTCTCGTCATTTGTTAAAGTCTTGTAATTTAATACTTCACTTAAAATCTTTACGGACTGCTTTAATTGATTAAGTTGTTTATTTTGCTCCTTTAATTTCCTTTCATTCAGGGCATAACCCTTCAACAAATATTCGCTTAGAATTTTATTGGCCCAAATTCGAAACTGCCTACCTCTTTCTGAATTTACTCTATATCCAATTGATAGAATTACGTCTAAGTTATATATTCCTATTGGTCGAGTTACTGTTCTTTTTCCCTCTTTTCGAACTTGTGCAATTTTTGCACTAGTTGAATTCTCATCCAGTTCTTTGGTTTTGTATATGTTAGAAATATGACGACCAATAGAGGTTCTGTCAGTTAAAAATAAATCTGATATCTGATATTGATTAAGCCAAACTGTATCATTATCAACTCGAACTTCAATTTCAGTTGAGCCATCATCACTTTTAAATATTTCAATTTGTTTATTGTCCATGACTCAAAAATACAGAATCAGATTCATTATTCTAAGCAATTGGTGTGATGTTGGTTTTTTAATGCATGGCAACGTGTGGCAATATAGTGCG
>NZ_MWUJ01000004.1 GCF_002210225.1 Geofilum rhodophaeum
ACGACCACCCGAGTTCCGTGCTTGTCTGACTTTCTTTTATTATCTTTGCGAGTTACTTTTGATGGATAAAATTATGCAAGAAGGAGCTGAGTGGACCAACAACGATCCGGTAGAGGAAGCCGGACAAATAGATATATTGGGCGCCCGGGTACACAACCTGAAAAACATAGATTTAAGCATACCGCGACACCGCCTCGTAGTGATTACAGGCCTGAGCGGCAGCGGCAAATCGTCCCTGGCCTTTGACACCATCTATGCCGAGGGACAACGGCGTTACATTGAGACCTTCTCGGCCTACGCCCGGCAATTTCTGGGCGGCATGGAGCGCCCCGATGTCGACAAAATCACCGGCCTGAGTCCCGTCATCTCCATCGAGCAAAAAACCACCGGCAAAAACCCCCGCTCCACCGTAGGCACCATCACAGAGATTTACGACTTTTTGCGCCTCCTCTACGCCCGTGCCGGAGAAGCCTTTTCCTACCTCTCAGGCGAAAAAATGGTCAAGTACACCGACAGTCAAATCATCGATCTGATACTGGACCAATTTGAAGGCAAAAACGTGTACGTACTGGCCCCCATGATTAAGGGACGAAAAGGGCATTACAAAGAACTGTTTGAGCAAATTCGTCGCAAGGGCTTCATTCATGTACGGGTAGACGGACAGGTGCAGGAAATCCGCCACAACATGAAAGTGGACCGCTACAAAAACCACTTTATAGAGGTGGTTGTAGATAAGCTTCGGGTGGAAAGCAAGGACCGGAAACGACTGGAGGAATCGATAAAAGTTGCCATGAAACAGGGGCACAACACCATTATGTTGCTCGAAAAGGACCAGGAAGAACCCCGCTTTTTCAGTCGCCTGTTGATGTGTCCCCAAACCGGCCTTTCGTACAACGAACCGGCCCCCCACTCCTTCTCCTTCAACTCTCCCCAAGGCGCCTGTCCCAAGTGTAAGGGACTGGGAACAGTGGACGTGGCCGATATGGACAAAATCATCCCCGACCGCAAACTGAGTATCTACCGGGGCGGCATTGCCCCCCTGGGCAAATACCGCAATACACTGATTTTCTGGCAACTGGAAGCACTGGCCGAACGCTACGGCTTTACCCTGAAAACCAGCATAGAAAATCTTCCGGAGGAGGCCCTGGAGGCCATCCTCCATGGTACCAGCGAACCACTGACACTCAAAAACACCCCCCTGGGCAGCAACTCCAACTATTTTCTGAGTTTTGGCGGGGTCATCAAATACATTCTTGACCAACAGCAAAACGATACAGGGGCCAAGGCCAAACGCTGGGCCGGCCAATACATCACCGGAAAAACCTGTCCCGATTGTCAGGGCCAGCGCTTAAACAAAGAAGCGCTGCACTTTAAAATTGCCGGTAAAAACATTGCCGAGCTCTCGGCCATGGATCTGAGCGAACTGAGGCAGTGGTTTGAGGGCCTGGAAGAGCGCCTGAGCGAACGCCAAAAGGTCATTGCCACCGAAATTCTGAAAGAAATACGTTCGCGCCTGGGCTTTATGGTAGATGTGGGCCTCGATTACCTGGCACTGGACCGCGGCGCGATGACCCTCTCAGGTGGAGAGAGCCAGCGCATCCGTCTGGCCACCCAAATCGGTTCTCAGTTGGTAAATGTGCTGTACATACTCGACGAGCCTTCTATCGGACTTCACCAACGCGACAACCACCGCCTCATCGACTCTCTGAAACAACTGCGCGATACGGGCAACTCCGTTTTGGTGGTAGAACACGACCGCGATATGATGATGGCTGCCGACCACCTGATTGACATGGGCCCCCATGCCGGTCGCCATGGCGGCAAGGTCGTGAATCAGGGTACCCCCCTGCAGGTACTCAACGGACAGTCGCTGACGGCCGATTACCTGACCGGACGCAAAAGCATTCCTATGTCCGAAAAACGACGCGAAGGCAGCGGAAAGCAACTCAAATTACTGGGTGCTTCGGGCAACAACCTCAAAAACATTGACGTAGCCTTTCCCCTGGGCAAATTCATTTGCGTGACCGGCGTATCGGGCAGCGGCAAGTCCACCCTCATCAACGAAACCCTCTACCCCATTCTTAACCAACATGTTTACAAGGGGGTAAAGGAGCCGCTGGCCTATAAAAAAATAAAGGGCCTGGAACTGGTCGACAAGGTGGTGGATGTGGATCAGTCGCCCCTGGGACGTACGCCCCGCTCCAATCCGGCTACCTACACCAAAATATTCGACGAAATCCGCAAACTATATGCAGAACTGCCCGAATCCAAGATTCGGGCCTATACACCCGGACGCTTCAGCTTTAACGTGGCGGGAGGTCGCTGTGAGACCTGCAAAGGGGGCGGTGCCCAGGTTATAGAAATGAACTTTTTGCCCGATGTGATGGTCGAGTGTCCCGATTGTGGCGGGAAGCGTTACAACCGGGAAACCCTGGAGGTGCGCTTTAAGGGGAAAAACATCAGCGATGTGCTCAACATGACCATCAATCAGGCGGTGGAGTTCTTCGAAAACATCCCCAAACTGCAGCACAAAATCAAGATGTTGCAGTTGGTGGGACTCGGCTACATCAAATTGGGGCAGTCGTCCACAACCCTCTCGGGGGGCGAGTCGCAGCGGGTAAAACTGTCCTCCGAACTGGCCAAGAAAGACACCGGCAAAACCATCTACATTCTGGATGAGCCCACTACGGGTCTGCATTTTGAAGACATCCGGGTCTTGCTGGAGGTGCTCAATAAGTTGGTGGACCGGGGCAACACGGTGATTGTGATTGAGCACAACCTGGATGTCATTAAAGCGGCCGATCACCTCATCGATATTGGTCCCGAAGGGGGCCGCAAAGGGGGCCAGCTGGTTGCTACCGGTACACCGGAAGAAATCCTTAAAGTAAAAAACAGTTACACCGGTCAGTTCCTGATGATGGAGCCGGAGTTTAAGCGGGATTAAGCTTTGGAGGCCACAGCACCAAGCTGTCCGTTAAAGCCAAAAATCAGCTCGGGACTGCCCTTGGGGTAGCGCCGTTTGAGGTAGCGGAAGCCCAGGCGCCCGGCCAGGGCAATGGAGGCCTTGTTTTGGGGGTGACTGACAATGCGCAGACGTGCCTGCTCATCGCTGGTTAAAGTGGAAAGCAGTGCCTGCATCGAGCGCAGGGCATAGCCTTTCCCCTGAAAGTCGGGATGAAAATGGTAACCCAGATAAATGTAGCAGCGCTTCCTGTCGATGGTCAGCACCCCAATCATGCGTCCACAGCTTTTGGACACTACGGCCAATTCCAGGTAGGGACTCTCAGCGCTGTAGGCCGCTATCCTTTCCATATCTATCCGCAACTCGGCCCTGGTCAGCGGCGCAAAATCGTCGTAGCGCGCCACCTCGGGGTGACTGTAAAGCCAAAAGTAATCTTCGGCATCGGCGGCCTCCATACTGCGGAGTACAAAATCGGGAAAGTCGATGAGCATAGCATGATCTTATTGTCGCAAAAGTAAGCGAATATTGCCATGCTGATCCATCCCGACAAAAATAATTATGGCAACATCCATCCCCCGTCTTTATCGCTCCGTCCTCCCCAGTTTGTGTTAATATAAGTTTCTTTGCCTCAGTTGCTAACCAAATTTATGCTTATGCTGTTTCACTACCTGTCCATTGTGCGCCCCAAAAAAAGGGGCAATCTTCTTAATATGGTCCTTTTCTTCAGCCTTTTCATGGTTGGAGTAACGGCACTAGAAGCGCAGGGACCCGTGCACGATCCTTCTGCCATCATCAAAGGTGAGGATGACCGCTACTATGTATTTGCAACCGGAGACGGGGTCTACGCCCTTTCGTCATCGAATCCGCAGTTCAGCGACTTCAGAGAGGAACCCTCCCCACTGAACCCCTCACAATATCCTGCCTGGATCGATCAGTATGTCACTGATTTTGGCGGCAACTTCTGGGCCCCCGGAGTCATATACATGAATGGCTATTACTACCTCTACTACTCGGCCTCTTCTTTTGGCAGCTCACGCTCAGCCATTGGCGTAACACGAACACCCACTCTGGCCAATCCGCAGTGGGAGGACCAAGGGCTGGTTGTCAGCTCCAATGGCAGTATTAGCGACATTAACGCCATCGACCCGGCACTCTTTCGCGACGATGACGATCGCATCTGGATGTCCTACGGCTCCTTTTTTGGGGGAATAGCCGTGGTGGAAATCGACCCCGAAACCGGCAAAACTGTGGGTACGCTCACCAAGATTGCAGGAGGCAACCATCAGGACTATGAAGCCCCCTATATCCTGAAACACGATGGCTATTACTACCTGTTTATTAATCGTGGCAAGTGTTGTCAATTGCTCGAAAGCACCTACTATGTGGAGGTCTCCCGTTCGACCAATATTACCGGTCCCTATACCGGAACCCGTCAGTTTTTAAGTTCACAACAGGGACATGTGGTGGGCCCGGGTCACATTGGATATCGTGAAAACACTCTTACTTATCACTATTACGACGGGTTCAGCAACGGTTATCCGCGTATGCTGACCACCACCCTTTCGTTTGAGAACGGTTGGCCCCTAGCCGGTCCCAATGGTGTGGAACTGGCACAAATCAACGGCACCTATGCCTTGGTGTTTCAGCACAGTCAAAAAGCCATTACCATTGAAAACACCCCGGCAGAAAATGGTTCCAACCTGGCGCAACACCCATTTACCGGGCAGAACACCCAATACTTCGAGATCACCCACCTGGGCAACAACTGGCACAGTATCCGTCCCCAGATGAATCCGGAGCAATCCTTCGATGTGTTTGAAATCTCTGTAGAGAACGGCGCCAACATAAACCTTTGGGAATATTGGGGCGGCAACGGACAGCAGTTTGCCTTAGAACAAGGACCCAATGGGTATTACCTCATTAACCGCAACAGCAATCGCTGTGTGGAAGTAGGCAACGCTTCTCAGGCAGATGGGGCCAATGTTATTCAATGGGGCTGCTTTGAAAACGGAGGGCACCAATTACTGGCGCTGGTTGAACCAACTCCAAGCTCACTCGAAAACAATACACTTGGAGACCTACAACTGCACCCCAACCCCTCCAATGGTTACTTCACACTCAGCGGACACCAAGCCGGAAGCACACTCACCATAAGCAACCTTCAAGGCCAAATACAGGGCGTTTTTCAATTGAATAAAACCCCACAAACCTTAGCCCCCGACCTGGAGCCCGGCCTATATTTGGCACAAATTAGCAGGGGTGCCGAAAACCACACCCTAAAACTGATCATTCAATAAGAGAAGCACAATAACCAAAAGCAATCAGCTGATCATGGCCCAATTGATTTTGGCACGCGCCAGCTTTTTAAGCTGGCGCACCAGCAGCTGATTCTGCTCCTGCTCCAACAAGGGGTCCTGCTCCAGCACTTTCAGCGCAATGTCCCGACCCAGCTGCAAAATCTGCTGATCGCGACCCAGATGAGCAATTTTCAGCTCAAAGGGGAGGCCCGACTGCTGGGTCCCTTCCAAGTCACCGGGGCCGCGCATTTTCATGTCGGCTTCGGCAATCTCGAAACCGTCGTTGGTACGAACCATAATCTCCATACGTTTACGACTCTCCTCGGCCAACTTATAACTGGTCATAAGTATGCAATAGCTTTGCTCGGCTCCCCGTCCCACTCTGCCCCGCAACTGGTGCAACTGGGAGAGCCCAAAACGCTCGGCACTTTCTATAATCATCACCGAGGCATTGGGCACATTAACGCCAACCTCTATCACAGTAGTAGCCACCATAATCTGGGCCTCGCCAGAGGCAAAGACCTGCATGGCGGCATCTTTCTCTGCCGGCTTCATGCGTCCGTGTACCATCACCACCTTGCAATCGGGAAAGGCCTTCTGCATGTATTCGTAGCCCTCCGACAAATTTTTAAAATCCATCTTTTCCGACTCGTCGATGAGGGGATACACCACATAAACCTGTCGTCCACGGGCAATCTCCTGATGCAAAAAACGATTCAACTCGTTGCGCCGGTTGTGGTACTGATGTTGGGTTTGTATGGGTTTACGACCAGGAGGCAGCTCATCAATTACCGAGACCTCCAAATCACCATACACCGTCATAGCCAAGGTTCGGGGAATGGGGGTGGCCGTCATCACCAAAACGTGTGGGGGCTGCTGGTTCTTACGCCAAAGCCGCGCCCGCTGCTCCACCCCAAAGCGGTGTTGCTCGTCGATCACCACCAAACCCAAATGGCCGAAAACCACCGTATCTTCAATCAGGGCGTGCGTCCCAATCAGAATTTGTATGCTGCCCGAACGCAAGGCTGCATCAATTTCCTCGCGCTGCTTCTTGCGGGTAGAGCCAGTAAGTAAGGCCACATTGATCCCCAAAGGAGCCACCTGGGCTGCGATGGTGGCATAGTGTTGCTGAGCCAGAATTTCAGTGGGTGCCATCAGGCAGGCCTGAAACTTATTGTCAAGGGCAATCAACATAACCATCAGCGCCACCAGCGTTTTCCCACTGCCCACGTCGCCCTGCAACAAACGATTCATTTGTCGCCCGCTGCCCATATCCTGACGCATCTCCCGGATGACTCTCTTTTGGGCCTCGGTCAATTCAAAAGTCAGATGGTTTTTATAAAAGGTATTGAGGTAAGCACCAACCTGAGTAAATACATGGCCCCGAATCGTTTTCGAACGCTGGTTCTTCAGGCGCAGGATGTTCAGCTGAATGTAAAACAACTCCTCCAGCTTAAGGCGAAAACGAGCCTTCTCCAGATCCTGGGTTGAGGCTGGAAAATGAATGGTGCGCAAGGCCTCGTTCAAATACATCAGGCGGTGTTGCTGCAGCAAATAAGCCGGCAGCGTCTCCGGTATCATTCCTTTGTAGGTCTGGAACAGACTAAACACCAGCTTCTGCAGGGCCTTGGAGCTGAGAAAACTACTTTTCATCCTTTCCGTAGTGTTGTACTGAGGCTGCAAGCCGGCCTGCAATCGGGCCTTATTCTCTTCGAAACGCTCCAATTCGGGATGTACAATGTTTATGCCCCCGTTAAAGACAGAGGGCTTGCCAAAAACGAGGTAGGTCACCCCTGCTGCCAGACTGCCCCTAACAAATTTGAGGCCCTTGAACCAAACCAATTCTACCTGGCCCGTCCCATCTGTAAAAGCAGCAGTCATCCTCTTGCTGCGGCCTTCACCAACTGTGCGCAAAGAAAGCACCTGTCCCTTCAGCTGAATGTGTTGCATATCTGCGCTGACTTCGGAGATGCTGTAGATGCGGCTGCGGTCGACATAGCGATAGGGAAAATGATAAAGCAAGTCTTCGTAAGAAACCATACGCAGCTCCTGCTTGAGCACCTCTGCCTTCTTGGGCCCTACCCCCGGCAGGTACATGATATTTAAAGTAGCAAGTTCGGACATGATTCGAAGTCCAAAAATAGGAGAAAGGATTGAAGGATACAAGCACTGCCGCTGCACTACAGCGGCAGCTCTGCTTTTTTGTTATCTTTGCCTTAGGATACTAAATTCGGTACTGTGAACTGGCATCTGGCAAAACGAACACTCAACTACTCCCTCAAGTCCAACCATTTTAAAGGTTTCGGCATACAGTCGCCCTTTATTTTTGATTTGGTGAGTCACCTTTTCCGCGAAAAGCAGGTTTATTACGACTTTGAGCGCATCGAAGCATGGCGTCAGGCCCAACTTCGAAGTAAGCAAGTCATGGAAAAAACCGACCTGGGCGCCGGCTCCAAAGTCACCCGACAACAAAATACAACAGTGGGCAAGCTGGTTAAAGACGGCGCCCTGCCAAAGAAATACGGAGAATTGTTGTATCGACTGGCGGTTCGCTTTGAAGCACGAAATGTATTGGAATTGGGCACCTCCACAGGCATCAGCACCCTTTACCTGGCCTTACCGTACAAAAAAGGAAAAACAATAAGTCTGGAAGGCTGCCCCGAGAGCGCCAGGGTAGCCCGTGCTGCCTTTGCCCACTTTGGCGCCGAACACATTCAGGTACTCGAAGGACCCTTTGCCAGCCAATTACCGCGTGCGCTGGAACTTATGCCCCGGCCCGACCTGGTGTTTTTCGACGGCGATCACCGGGAAGAGGCGACCCTAAGTTATTTTGAAGCATGCTTGCCCCGGGCACACAACAACACCCTTTTTGTGTTCGACGACATTCACTGGTCGCCCGGCATGGAACGGGCCTGGGAGAAAATTTGTGCCCACCCAAAAGTCACCGTTTCCCTGGATCTTTTGCGTCTGGGCCTGGTCTTTTTCAGGCGCGAAAACAAAAAAGAACACTTCACGGTACGCTTTTAGCATTAAACCAAAAGCACCTCTGGCTGTCCAAAAAACATTAATAAAACCAAGCGGTAGTCCCCGGTAAAAACACAACAAAGCATGGATAACGTCATTGAAATTGAGCGGATAGAAAAGAATTATGAGGTAGGCACGCAAGTGGTACGGGCTCTCAGGGGGGTAAGCACCACCATTGAACGGGGTGATTACGTGGCCATTATGGGCCCTTCGGGTTCGGGAAAATCTACCCTGATGAACATTATCGGGGCCCTCGACACGCCCTCGGCCGGCACCTATATTCTGAACGGGACCGACGTGAGTCACCTGACCGACGACCGACTGGCGGAGATTCGAAACATGGAAATTGGCTTTGTGTTTCAGACTTTCAATCTTTTACATCAATACTCTGCCCTGGAGAATGTGATTCTGCCCCTGGTATATGCCGGCGTGCCCAAGCACGAACGCATCGAACGCGGCAAGCAGGCGCTCGAGCGGGTGGGACTGGCCGAGAGGATGCTGCATAAACCCAATGAGCTTTCGGGGGGACAGCGTCAGCGCGTGGCGGTAGCCAGGGCCCTCATCAACAATCCGGCCATCATTTTGGCCGACGAACCCACCGGTAACCTCGACACAAAGACCTCCATCGACATTATGCGGCTTTTTGCCGACATACACGCGGGAGGCAACACCATTATATTGGTTACCCACGAAGAAGATATTGCCTTACACGCACACCGGATACTGCGCCTGCGAGATGGCGAAATTGAACGGGACGAACGCAACCAGGACGTAAGCAAAATATAAAAACGACCGGGGGCAAACACTTTTGCCCCCGGTTTGTTAATGAACTTTATACCAAACACTATTTTACGCACTATGAATAAAAGCCTGGTCTATACCAAAACGGGCGATAAGGGAACTACGGGACTCATTGGTGGCACCCGGGTGCCTAAGGACCATTACCGACTGGAAGCCTACGGCACCGTAGACGAACTGAACACCCACCTGGGGATGATTCGCTCCTACCCCATTGATGAGCGCAGTGCACAGACGCTCATTCGCATTCAAAACCAACTCTTCACCATAGGCTCGTACCTGGCCACCGATGCCGAAGTTTCGGATTTGCGGCAAAGGTTAAAAACCGAAGAAAGCGAAATTGAAATTATGGAAAGGGAGATGGACGAACTGGAGGCCGCCCTTCCGCCCCTGCGAAATTTTGTTCTCCCGGGTGGCCATCCGGCTGTAGCACAATGCCACATTTCCCGCACCATTTGCCGGAGAGCCGAGCGCCGAATTGTAGCCATGCAGGCCGAGGTGGAGGTGGACCAATGGGTGGTGCGCTACATCAATCGCCTGTCGGATTACTGCTTTGTATTATCGCGCCATTTGGCGGCTTATTTTGGCATTGAAGAAATTCCATGGAAGCCCGACTTGCAGGATTGATTTTTTTTTATAATTTCGCCGAAAGAACACAAGGAGTATTCACAAATTTTAAGGGTTAAACTAATATTACTATGTACTGGACTCTTGAATTGGCTGCAAAATTAGAAGATGCCCCCTGGCCTGCATCAAAAGAAGAATTAATTGACTTTGCCATTCGCTCCGGAGCCCCTCTGGAAGTAATCGAAAACCTTCAGGAAATTGAAGATGAAGGGGAGATTTATGAAAGCATTGAAGACATCTGGCCGGATTACCCGAGCAAAGACGACTTCTTTTTTAATGAAGACGAATACTAGCGGATGTTGAAAGAGATAAAAAAGGAACTGCAGTCGGACTGCAGTTCCTTTTTTTTATGCGATCACTTACTTAGCGATCAAAATGAAAATCGCTGTAGTTGACTTGTTGTATCGCCTCAGGCTCATGCTCTTCCCGAATAAAAATATCCGCCATTTTTTTGGGACGATATTCTTCCAACCAACGAAAACCCTCCAATCGTTGCGCTTCATCAGACAGCAAATACGGAGGATTCAATCGTCCCGCCGGTTCCTTCCTGAGAATAATTCCGGTCACCTGCTGCTCCTCCAGTAAGATGCTTAAGTTACTCGACTCGGCCTTATTCACCCCAATCACCGCACCGTCCTCCTTAGGATAGTAAATGGTCTGGCCATTTCCTTCCACATCAATTCGGTACAGTTTATTGTCTTTAATGTGCCCGGTCATCGAACGCCCTTTAATCTGGTTAAAAGACGTACTGTCTTCGGGTCCCACCACAAAAGCATTGCTGAGTAACTCAGCCTTGTACAGGGCATTATTCCGGGTATGCAATCGAATGGTTCCGGCCGTCATCTGGTTCTGGTTGGCCCACAATATGGGATCCTTGTAAAAGGTATTAATGGAATCGCGCAAGTCGTACACCATGGAATCACAGCGCCCCTGGAAGTCGGTTCTGAAAAACTTCACATTGTGGTATGCCCTTACGAGTTTGTACTCCGTGCTGTCGATCGGGTCGGCTCGAAGCGTATCGGCATGCAAAAACAAGGTGTCGTTCTGCTGCACCTGCATCAACACAGCACGACGTGTGGCCAGTGCCCGCTGACTCAGCTCGTTGTAGTAACCGTAATCTCCGGTAATAATCAGGTGATTGGCCGAATCCTGCAAGTGCATGGAGGAAAAAACTTCCCCAAAACCATTGTTTCGGTTATAATAAATGGTGTCTCCTTTAAGCAGCTGCGTCTCCCCCTTGATGGAACTGTTTCGCTCCAACTGTGCCACATCGTTTTGCGTGTCGTAAAAACCGGCCTCCGAGTAAATAACGTTTCGCTCGCTGATGATGGTGGTGGGACCAACAATTTTGATGATTTCGGGGATAGTGTAATACAACAAGGTATCCGAATACATCTTGTAATCGGGGTTGGTTACCACCACCTCCTTACGAAAATGCGCCTCCTCTGTTCTGGGGTAGTAGTAGCCCCAATCGCTGACCAGTTCGTTATTGTCGCTGGTAATGGTACCTCCATCGTAATAATACGCCACATCACTTCTGCGGTCATAATCCAGAAACTCCGTTGTCAGAACGACATTCTTGTTGACCAGACGCACATTTTCACGAACCATCGCTTTGTCCTCATTCCCCCGGTAATACAAAACATCTCCATACAAATGAATGCTGTCGTTTTGTATCACATGCACCGATCCGTAGGCATGCACCATATTGGAATCGCGGTAAAAGAAGGCACTGTCGCAATGCATCAGGGTTTGATGATGACGAAAACGCACATTACCAAAAAGCGCTTGTACATTCTTCCCAAAGCGGGCCGCTCCTTCCATGTAATCGGCATGTTCGATGTGCACGGTAGTTCTTCCCTCTTCTCGCTGTTGGGCAGGCAATACGCCCATCCACAACACCACAGCCAACACCCCCAAAAATCGCATACCCACTTTCATTGTCGCGCTCTTTTACTTACGCCAGCCATCGTACTCAAAACTGCAATTGATCCAATTGGGACTGATGGAAATATAAGTATCCCGCTGCTTGCCCACAATCCATTTTTCAAAAGTCTCCTCCCGCTTTTGGTTTTCGAGGATCAACTGCAGCAACTGATAATCGTCTCGTAAATTGGCCCTGTGCGCCTCGGTCTTCGACTTGAGACGTACTACAGAAAAATAATCCTTACCCAGGCGCTCATCCTTCATCATAAAGGCATCCGAAACCTCACCCACCTCCATACTCTCGATCTGACGATTGATGGCGGGTTGTATCTGCGGAATTTCAAATTTGGTGCTCTGATCGTAAGGATTGATCATTAAGCCCCCGTTGATGCGGGTATCTTTATCGGCCGAAAACCGAAGGGCGGCTTCCTCAAAGGACATCTCTTCCTCACGCACCAACCCGGCAATAGAGTCGGCACGCTGCCTTGCCGCTTCCACCGCTTCAGCAGAAGCCTTGGGACGCATCAAAATATGGCGAACATTTACACGGTCGCCCTGACGCTCGACCAGCTGAATAATGTGGAAGCCAAACTCCGATTCCACAATTTTTGAAACCCGACCCGGTTCCTGCATATTAAAGGCCACCTGAGCAAACTCGGGCACCAATTCGGCGCGTGACATAAAACCCAACTCACCGCCCCGTGCGGCTGAGCCCGGATCCTCCGAGTAAAGCACAGCCAGTGTGGCGAAATCTCGTCCTTCGGCCACCTGCCGCTGAAACTCTCTTAAACGCCCTTTAACCCGCTCCGTCTCGTCCACCTCAATGCGGGGAAAAACGGTTATTTGCTGAATTTCAAACTGAGGGTTGACCATGGGCAGACTGTCTTCGGGGGTACGCCGGTAAAAAGCCCGGATTTCGGCGGGCGTAACTTTTACCCCATCGGTAATCTGTCCTTGCATCTGCTGAGTAAGCATTTGGTTACGAACAATGGTACGCTGCTCCATTTTGATTTGGTGCAGGGGTTTGTTCAGCCACTCTTCCAACTTCTCCCTGGAGCCGGCACGATTGATGAACTCGTTGATTTGTCGGTCAACCTGAGAAATAACCATATTTTCACTCACCTCAATACTGTCGAGCTTGGCCTGTTCCAACAACAAATTCTGCAACAACAGTTGTTCAAAAATATGGCATTTGAGATCACCCTGAAAATTGGCCCCCTGCATCATAGCCTGCTGAAACTGAAACTCTACATCAGAACGCAGAATAGGGTTATCGCCCACTACGGCAATCACCTCATCGATGACACTGCCTTCCTGGGCCCAGACTGCCGGAAATCCCATTACCAGTCCCACCAACAGACCGCCCAAACGCTTATTAAATGCAAACATATACTTAATTTAAGGTACTTTTAACGACTAATAGAAATTCACAATTCGTTCACGCAGCCCCTCTTCATACAAATCCTTGCCCAGGGTCTCGATAAATTCAATGCGCTTTTTATTGAGCAATATGGCCCGGATTCTCTCTTCTACAAAAGCAACCGGAGCTGCACTACCCGGAAGCTGAAAATCATGAATGGCCAAATAATAATTGTAATCCTCATCACTGGTCTCGTAGTGTTTGGTCCACCGTAAAAACTGCAGCTCATTGGTCATGGGTTGCGGCAGCATCGAATTGATGCGCCTGAAAGGCACCCAAGTTTCAATAAACTGCTCGTAAGTACGGGCATGCTGAAAACAATAAGCCTCCAAATGAATGAGATCCTCGGATGCGGCAGAACGGTACCAGCGTTGTAAAAAGCTCTGTTCGGGTGCATCTTTCCGCACCTTAATAAACACCCCCTGTATAATACTTTCCTGCAAATTAAAATTGTCTTTCATTTGCGCATAGTACTCTTCTATTTCACGGCTTGTAACCAAGGGAGAGTGCTTCTGTTCCAGCATTTTTTGCTGATACAAATGCACCAAAAGAGAGGTGCGGTATTCATCCAGCAGCTTTTCCACATCTTTTTCCTGGGGACTCAGGTTCATTTCAGCCTGACGCAACATAAGTTGATTCCTGATCCAACGACTGATGTAGTCTTCGGCAATGGCCATGCTGTCCTGTGGCGACAACTGCTCGGGTACGGCAGCCCGCAATTCCTCCTTGGTCAGCACTTCACTGCCCACCGAAACGAGCGGCTCCTGCTCAGGCGTGCCATCTCCCGGCTTACATCCGGGCCAGAACAATACCACCAGCCATAACAAACTCCTCCAACTACTTATTGTCTTTATTGGCATTATTTTCAACTTTTAAAACAGGCTTTGAACCAACAGATTATTTCTTCAACATCGGATAAGAGAATTGAGGTTGATGACGCTCACGCAAGTCCTTAACCCATTTTTCCTCCAGATGCTGCTGATAAGCATTCATTACCTGACCGGCCACCTCCTCATAGGCGGGAACCTCAGCTTTCTCAATACTCCCTTCCCAATACAAAACACTACCCATGTCGCGAAGCCCGCTTTCAACAGGCAGCAGTTCGGCATCCAGAGGAAGCCCGGCATCGTCTACAAAGGCAAACTGCCCGCTTTCGCAATGGTAATCCTTCGGACTACGGGCACTTTCTTTCAATATTTGTACCACTTTTGTTGTACCTGGCTCCTTTCTAAGTTTTTTTTCAACCCGACGCTGCAAAGAACGATTATTTATGGCACAAACCGCCCCGGTCATTTTAGGGGCAGGCGTAAATTCAGCCAGATGTTCGCTGTAATAGGTCCTCAAGGCCAGACTATCACTGGCCCCTTCGTTCCAGATTTCCTGAGAACTGATTTCAAAAATCAACAAACCATCGAAATACTCATTCACCAAATACCGGTAATCCGAATTGTGCTCTGCCAGCTGTTTCTTCTCGGTTTCCAATACCAGCTCGCGCGACAAGTCCTCCAACAGTCCGTCCACCGCAACCTTTCCGGCGCGGGGTGAAAATGCTTCATCCAGTCGCGCCCGCTCCTTAAAAGCAGCCAAAGCAAGCTCCTCCCCCTTGTATCGCACCAACACCTGCTCCTCTGATCCCAGTGCGGCCAAAAACGAAGCTTTATCGGAACGACCCTCAAGGGCCGCATAAATCTGGGCAACAACTGTTTCCTGGGGCCTAAACTCGGCACTCTTAAGGCATTTGTCTATAAAGGCATGCCGCCCCGCATTATTACGGCCATCACGACCCAGCATATTCATTATGTAAGCATACTCTTCCTCCAGGGTACCCACTGGCAACAGCTCCAATCTTTTTATAATGTGCCAACCGAAATCGGTTCTTACCGGTGCCGAAAACGCTGCATCTTCCTCCAAGGCAAAAGCCGCCTCTGCAAATTCAGGAATCATCTCTCCCCAGCCAAAAGCCGGCATCTCACCATCTTGTCCCACACTGTTGCGGTCGTCAGAATGCGCTCGTACCAACTCGTTAAAAGCAGCCCCCTCCTGAAGTCTGCGGTACAAATCGTTAATCTCCGTCTCCAGCTGAGAATCACTGGCTGTGGGTCCGGGCTCAGAAAACATTTTCATAAGGTGGGCCACGCGCACTTTCCCAGGATTAGGGCGACGGTTGTGTACTTTGAGGATATGGTAACCAAAACGGGTACGAAACACCGGGGATATGGAATCAACGGGGGTAGCAAACGCAGCCTCCTCGAAAGGGTAAATCATTCTAAATGCAGTAAAATAACCCAAATACCCTTTATTCTGTTGGGCAGAAGGATCCTCGGAATGACGTGCTGCCAGTTCGTTAAAGTCGCTACCCGAAAGCGCCTGACTGCGAAGCGCGTTGATGCGTTGCCACGCCGCCAGGGTATCTTCAGGGCTTGCATCCTGAGGCACTTGCAGCAAAAGGTGGCTGGCTTCTACCAGCCCCTGCATATTGTTGTGCGCCTGAGCAACTACCTGATCAAGCGCAGCCGAATCCACCAGAAAGGAAGCCTGCAACTCCCGTGCATAGCGCTCAAATTCTCTTTTAAATGAAGGCAGCGTATCTAAGCCCTGCTGCCTGGCCTCCACTACTTTTAATTTGTAATTAATGAATCGCTCTGCAAATTCTTCAGCACTTTCAGAAAACCCGGACAGATGCCTGTTCTTATTGAAAACGTGCCAAAACTCACCCGCTTCAAACGTCTCCTCTCCAATGCGCAAAATCGGTTCTGACTCTCCTGCCTGTGCCAAAAAGCCAAAACAGCTGATAAAAAAAACAAAAGCAAGTCGTTTCATAATCATAATTGGAAGTACTGGTTGAACAAGAATCGGGTCCACTTACCCCATGGACCCAAAAGACTGCGAAAATTAGTTAAAATTTAAGAGTTGTTCCAATAAACTGTCAATAAAAAAGGGAAAACCGACCATCGCAGTTCTCCCTTCTGTAAGTTATTACTCCTATATTTAACGAGAATAGTTGGGCGCTTCACTCGTAATGGTTACATCGTGGGGATGCGACTCGGTCACCCCGGCTGAAGAAACGCGGGTGAAACGGGCATTGTGTAACTTATCAATACTGTTGGCACCACAATACCCCATTCCGGCCCGAAGTCCGCCAATCATCTGATAAATAACTTCATAAAGTGTGCCTTTATAAGGAACTCTTGCAGCAATCCCCTCAGGAACCAATTTCTTAATATCGTCTTCCACATCCTGGAAATATCGGTCTTTTGAGCCCTTCTGCATGGCTTCAATGGAGCCCATTCCGCGGTAGGACTTAAATTTTCGTCCGTTAAAAATGATGGTTTCGCCTGGCGACTCTTCCACACCGGCCAGCAGCGAACCGGCCATTACCGAATGCCCTCCGGCAGCAAGAGCTTTAACTATGTCGCCACTGTAGCGCAATCCTCCGTCGGCAATAATGGGTACGCCAGATCCCTTAAGCGCCTTGCTCACATCGTAAATGGCCGAGAGCTGGGGTACGCCCACTCCGGCAATCACACGGGTAGTACAAATGGAACCGGGACCAATGCCCACTTTTACACCGTCTGCGCCGGCCTTTACCAAATCCAAAGCGGCCTCAGCAGTGGCAATATTCCCTACCACCACTTCAAGGGTAGGGTAGCGACGTTTGGTCTCCTTCAGCGTTTCAATAACGCCCGTAGAGTGCCCATGTGCTGTATCAATAACAATGGCATCCACATTGGCTTTCACCAGCGCATCAATGCGTTCAAAAGTATTAAAGGTTACCCCCACACCGGCAGCTACCCGTAAACGACCTTTCTCATCCTTACAGGCAAAAGGTTTGTCCTTGGCTTTGGTGATATCCTTGTATGTAACCAGGCCTATGAGTTTATTGTCCTTATCCACCACGGGCAACTTCTCAATCTTATGCTGTTGCAAAATGGCTGCGGCCTTTTCGAGGTCCGTAGTCTGGTTGGTGGTAATTAAATTATCACGGGTCATCACTTCATCCACTGAGCGCTTCATATTGACCTCAAAGCGCAGATCCCGATTGGTAACGATACCTACCAGGTACCCTTTACTGTCCACTACCGGAATACCCCCAATTTTATATTCGGCCATAAGATTTAAAGCATCGCCCACAGAACTGCCCTCACGTATGGTTACAGGATTATAAATCATCCCATTCTCTGCACGTTTCACCGTTTCAACCTGACGGGCCTGCTCCTCAACAGTCATGTTTTTGTGAATAACGCCGATGCCGCCTTCGCGGGCAATAGCAATCGCCAGGCGGGCTTCGGTAACCGTATCCATGGCAGCAGACACAATGGGCGTGTTCAGCATAATGTTGCGGGTAAAAGGAGAGGCCAGACTAACATCTCTGGGCAACACTTCCGAGTAGGCCGGAACCAGCAAAACATCATCAAAGGTTAATCCGTCTGATACAATGCGATCTTCAATAAACGACATGGGTGAAGCTTTTTGGAGGTTTGAAATAAATTTGAGCAAAGGTACAAAAAAACCAGGAGTTGCAAGACTACAAGCCGCCCTTAATGCCTTTAATAATGTTAAAAGCAACTAGTGGCAGACAAAAGGGATTTTTTATATATTTGTGCAGCGTAGACTAAAATGTGTGGAAAGATGACGAATACCAGGCTCCTGTATCTCTTAGCGCTTTTATTGTTGATGGGTTGTGGCGCCTCACGTGAGGAGGAGGCCCAAGAGAAGCTTTCTGAAGCTCTTGCCCTAAGAGATGCCGGCAATTTCAACCTGGCCCGAATCAAGCTCGACTCTATACTACTGACCTACAGCGACCTGTCCGAAGAAAGCGCAAAAGCCAGGGATCTGCTGGCCGAAATCAACATCAATGAGCAAGAGCGCAACCTGGCTTTTCTGGACAGCGCTCTGCAGGCCCAGGAGGCCCTGCTGCAGCCCATGCTTAAAAACTTTATCGAATCCGACGAATACGGCAGTGAAACAGTTCTCATTCATCGCAGACAGCGGCCTGAAAACAGTTACAACCGAAGCTTTTTAAGAGCACACCTGAATACAGCGGGCGATTTTTTCATCTCCAGTCGCTACCACGGAACCGAATGGATCAAGCACAATCAAATTCGTGTCTATTACCGCGACCAGTCGGTCAGTTCTTTAGAAGTAGAGGAAGACGGATTCAACAACCGGCGCTTTGAAGATGGCGAGTTTAAATGGGAAATTGTCAATTACAAAGAGGGTAAAGACAATGGCATTGTCGACTTCATTGCCACCAACTACGACCAACCCTTGCGTGTACAATTTCGGGGGAAAAAATACGAGTACATTATTATGGAACGTTTCGACCGCGAAGCCATTCGCGACGCCTATGAAATTTCCTTTCTGTTAAAAGAAATTGCGCATATAAAAGAAGAACAAGCACGGGCCCGGGAAGCCATCAGACAGTTTAAACAATAAACTCACCCCAGCAGCTTTTCGATTCGCGACGAAAAAGCCGGACTTCATCAAAAAACCCCCTTTCCTGTTGTCTTAGGTCGTAACTTTGACCAAAAAGACAGACTATGAAGCACCTTCTATTAAGCATTTTATTGCTGACCTTGATGCTCTTGCCTGTTGGGAACAGCAAGGCCTGTATTCTGTTTACCGAAACAGAAACAGCTCCTTCAGAAGCTTCCCCTGCCGCCTCGCAAGATTCTCTTTCGGCCCTTATTCCAACTACTTTTTCTCCCAACAGGGACGGTGTTAACGATGCCTGGATCATCCCGGGCATCACCGAAGATGCCCAAAACGAAGTATGGATTTACAACCGCTGGGGCATTCTGGTTTTTCATCAGGCCCCTTACGACAACAAATGGACGGGCCGCTCCTCTGAGAGCGGGATGGGTTCAAAAGACCTGCCCGAGGGGACCTACTACTACATTCTGCGTTGGCAAGACCTGCTGCATAAAGGCAGCGTTTATCTGAAGAAATAACCACTCAAGCCCTAAAGCATGATGTCGAATACAACACGATTTTACTATATACTGGGGTTTCTGTCGACGCTCTTTATCCTGCCGGCAAAGGCCCAGCAAGACCCCTTGCTGGGGCACTATATGTACAACACCCTGGCCTTGAATCCTGCCTATGCGGGAACATCTGGTCTCCTGGAAGCCACTTTCAGCTCACGTCATCAATGGCTGGGCTTCGACGATGCCCCCCAGACCCACACGCTTACGGTCCACACCCCCTTCCCCACCAAGTCGTTTGGCCTGGGCGTGTCGGCGGTGCACGACCAGGTGGGACCGGTCAGGCAATCCGGTTTCTGGGTCGATTATGCCTATCATCTGCGTTTGGGTGAAGAGCTCAAACTGGGTATGGGCCTTAAGGCCGGAACCGGGGTGCTGCAAAAAGACTTGACTCGCTACCAACAGGAAGCAGGCTCGGCAGACAAAGCGTACCAGGCTGCGCTCAAGGAGCACTGGACCCCGAATTTTGGCGTCGGACTTTATTTGTGGAGCCCCCGATTTCATGTGGGACTCTCGGTTCCACGACTGCTCGAAAATGAGCTTCAAAACTCGGCCAGTGCCGAACGTTATATGCCGGTCGAAAAGCGGCTATACCTGGTAATGGGAGGCTATGTGTTGCCGCTGAATCAGCAATTGACTTTACTGCCCTCCTTTCTCGTGCGCGGGATGGAAGGAATGCCCGTAGGCTACGAAGCCAATGTGCTGCTGCGCTATGAAGACCGCTTATGGGTGGGGGCACTGTATCGGGCCGAAGAAACGCTGGGGGGACAGCTGCGTGTCCGGATCAGTCCGCAATTGAGTGTAGGCTACATGTACGATCACAGTCTGCACCAAACAGCCTCCTCGTTGGGTGCCTCCCACGAAATTCTTCTGAACTTCAAATTCACCTTTAAAAAAGACCAGGTCTTAAACCCTAGATATTTCTAAAATGCATCCATCTATCTCAAAAAATCGCCGGATCCGCTTCAATCAAAAATGGGGCCACATCCGTCCCTTATTGCTGCTGCTCTTACTGCCGTGCATACAACTGATGGCTCAAACTGATGCATCAAAGCAGAACAGGGAACGCTACACAATATATCCCCTGAGCATTTCCTCGGCCTATTCTGAAATGGGGCCGGCCATAGGGCCCGAAGGTCAGTTGTTGTTCTCGAGCAACAGACCGGTGCGCAGCATCATCCGGCGCTTCAATGCCCGCGACAGACAGGCTTTTTACCAACTCTGGGAAAGTCGGCCCACCGAACTGACCACACTGAGTGCGCCGCAGGCGTTTGCGCCACAGTTGAGCAGTCCCCTAAACAACGGACCGCTGAGTTTTTCGGCCGATGGGCGACAGATGTACCTGACCCGCAACAGCGAAGGGCACAGTGTAGCTGAACTCGACATTGTACTTTTCAGCAGACTGTACGACAAATGGCCACGCGAAGCCAGTTCGCTCCCGCTTAAAATCAGGGGCTACTCCATCATGCATCCGGCCATTGCGCCCGACAATGAACGGCTCTATTTTGCTTCGGATATGCCAGGTGGCTATGGGGGAATGGACTTGTATTACAGCGTAAGACGGGGTGGTTTTTTGTCCCGACCGGTTAATCTGGGCCCGCAAATCAACTCCTCCGGCAACGAGGTGTTTCCCTATGTGGACCCTGAGGGGCGACTCTTTTTTGCTTCAGACGGTCTGCCCGGTGCGGGCGGACTGGATGTTTTTGTCAGCCACATCCTGCAAAACAACTTCAGTCCCCCCTTAAACCTTGGCGCAGGCCTTAATAGTGCGGCCGACGACTTTGGTTTTATTTGGTACCAGAACGAAAAGAGCGGCTACTTTGTATCCAACCGCCCGGGAGGCAAGGGACAGGACGATCTCTATGCCTTTGAAATCCGTCAGGATCTGGGACTTTTTTTGATGGCCGGGAAGGTGCTGAACGCGCAAACCGGGGAACCGATAGGAGAAGTAGACATACAAGTCCTTTTGCCGAATCAAAGCAACTACCAACAAACGATCAGTGCAGAAGACGGCAGTTTCAGTCTTCTGCTTTGGGCCGACGCAAGCTACACCTTTATCTTTAACAAGGAAGGGTTTACGACACTGCGCAAAAGCACCGCTGCAAAGGCTCTTTCACTTCCGGTAGTTCTGCCCCCCTTGGTTACGGAGCAACCAGAGGTTCCCAAAGAAGCGGAGACGCCAAAGGATTCCTTACTGCACCTCAACAACCAATGGTTTTAGCGGACTTCATTTGCCTTGTCTCACGGCCGCAGGCAACATAAAGCGCGCTGTGTAAAAAAAGAGCGTGTTCTGAAATGCTCAGACACGCTCTTATTCGTTGGCTTGCTCTTCATTAAAAAGGCAGGTTGTCGCCGGCATCGGCAGGAGGAATCTCGGTCTCCTCAAATGGAGGAGGCGTTGCAGGTGCGCTGTTGCCACCGGCAGCAGCTTCAATGCGCCAGGCTTCCAGATTGGTGAAATAATTCACGCGTCCGTCCTTTTCCCACTTGCGGCCCTTTAGATTAAAAGAAACTTTAAGCTTATCGCCCAACTGATAAGTATCCAGCAGGGCACACTTATCCTGAATCAACTGAAACTTAACAAAATCATTCCAGTCGGCATTGCGCTCATTAATGACCTCAATAACAAACTCCCGCTTCTGAAAAGAAGCAGAAATCTGCTGAATATCGTCTTTTACTATAAGATTACCTTCAATTTCAAAATTCATGCATTTGGTATTTTTGGGTTACTATTCTGCAGCGTCCGTTACAAGCACTTTTTCGATACGGTCGCCTGCCCGGATTTCGTCAATCACCTCTAAACCTTCGTACACCTTGCCAAAACAAGTGTGTTTGCGATCGAGATGCGCGGTATTGTTTCTGCTGTGACAAATAAAGAACTGGCTGCCCCCGGTATTGCGTCCGGCATGCGCCATACTTAAAACCCCACGGTCGTGGTGCTGGTTGTTGCCATCGAGCTCACAGGGAATCTGGTAACCGGGACCACCGGTCCCTACCTTGGGATTGCCCGGCTCACGAGAATAGGGACAACCACCCTGAATTACAAAATCGGGAATTACCCGATGAAAGGAAAGGCCGTCGTAATAACCCTCTTCGGCCAGTTTTATAAAGTTTGCCACAGTTCCTGGCGCATCTTCATGATAAAAATTAATTTTCATTACTCCCTTGGAAGTATGAATCTCAGCACGCTTCATTCCTTATCTGTTTTAAATTTCTCTTCAATTCGCAGCTAAAATACAACTTCTTTTAAAGCCACGCAAGCCAAAAACAAAGCGGAATATTCCTACCTTTGCTTATCAGCAACCAACACCCAAACACGATGATTAAGGCCCCGGATATATACCAGCTCAAAATTACGCTAAACGACATCACGCCCCCGATTTGGCGGCGTATTCAGGTGCCCGACGACCTGTTTATGCACGATTTACACAAGGTTGTTCAAACGGTAATGGGCTGGGAAAATGCACATTTACACGAATTCCACAAAAGCGGAAGGATCCTGGGCATTACGGAAGAGGATGAAGTGCCTGCTAATTTTTTGGACTACACTTCCATCCGACTGAATGATCTCCTCAAGAAAACCGGTGACCAAATGAGCTACCTCTATGATTTGGGCGACCATTGGACGCACAATCTGGTGCTGGAAAAAATTCTTTTGCCCGACGCACAACGCTATTACCCCTATTGTCTGGAAGGTCGTCGAAATTGTCCCCCAGAGGACTGTGGCGGTCCAGGAGGCTATCAGAATTTATTGAAAGTATATCATATGCCCGGGCATCCCGACCACGATGAGCTGCTCGACTGGTTGGATTTGGAATGGGACCCGGAGGACTTTGACCTGGAACTGACCAACGTTTTGCTTCAGGAAAACGACTTTGGTTGTCTACCTCTTATAACGGAATAAAAAAAGCAGGCCCAAAAGCCTGCTTTTTTTATGTCTTCATCCGGAGTTTTACTCAATACCGAGCAATTCCACCTCAAAGATGAGGGTTTCATTGGGACCAATAGCGTCTCCTGCTCCTTGTGGACCATAGGCCAGGTCCGAAGGCAAATACAAGCGCCACTTGGAGCCTACCGACATCAGCTGCAAGGCCTCGGTCCACCCTTTAATCACCTGACTAACACCAAATACAGCCGGCTCGCCCCGATTCACAGAACTGTCGAAAACAGTACCGTCGATGAGGGTTCCATGGTAATGACAACGAACGCGATCACTGGGTCCGGGTTGTGCTCCATTGCCCTCGGTCAGCACTTCGTACTGCAAACCACTGGGCAAAACAGTCACCTCGGGACGAGTTCCGTTTTCTTCCAAAAAGGCTCGGCCTTTCTCTGCAGCACCTGAACTGTTTTCTGCCGCTTCTTCTTGTTTTACTTTCTGCTGTTTTTCAAACTGGGACTGAAGGAAGGCATTGGCCGAATTGTCGTCAAAAGCCCCTTCCTTACCAGCCAATTGGTTCAGATAAGCAGCCTTAAACACCGCCACATTCAAATCCCCAAACTGATCCTTTCTCCAGGCAACATACTGGGTGTCAATCTCAGCCTGGGCAAAAAGCTTGGCCGCTTCGCTCAAATCAACACCATCAAAGGGCAATTGGTCCATCATGCCGTCCAATTGCTTGGCTTCCATAAATCCCAACGCAGCGCTTACGCTGTCGGTGGCATTGGTCAACTTAACACTGCCCGCACCGGGCAAATTTGAACAAGAAGCCAACAGCGAAAAAACAGCCAAGGCTCCGAAATACAAAACTCTTTTCATAAATTTTTAGTTGTTTGTTTTAGTTACACGGACTATTTAACAATATCCAAAAGTTCCACTTCAAAGATCAGAGTGGCATCGGGACCGATAACCCCTCCGGCTCCCTGAGAACCATAGGCCAAATCAGAAGGAATATACAAACGCCACTTGGCACCCACCTGCATCAGCTGAAGGGCCTCTACCCATCCCTGAATAACGCCGTTTACAGGAAATACGGCCGGCTCACCACGTTGCACCGAACTGTCGAATACAGTCCCATCGGTCAGCATACCATGGTAATGGCACTGAACACGGTCGCTGGCAGCAGGACGCGCACCGGCGCCCTCCTTTATCACCTCGTATTGCAGTCCGCTCTCGAGGGTCACAACGCCCTCCTTTTTGCCGTTCTCCTCGAAAAAAACAGCCGACTCTTTGCGTGAGGCAGCTTGCTTGGCTTCCTGTACTTTCTGAAAATAATCTTGCAAAATTTGATTGGCCTCCTGAACATCCATGGCCGGTATATCTCCCTCAAAAACCACTTTCATTCCCGCTACAAAATCGTCGTAAACCATTTGCTCCATACCTGAAGAATTCAGGTTTTGGGCAATACTCAAACCCAATGCATAACTGATTTTATCCATGCTCTATCGCTTAAAAATTTAAAATTGGCCTAAGTTACAACAAAAAAATCAGCCCACCTTACGTGCACGCAGCATTTGCCTTTTCCCCGGAGGGCCGGCCAAACGTTCCACCTCAAAACCAACTTCCTGCAGACTGCGGCGCACCGAGCCCTTGGCCGAATAGGTCGTTAAGATACCGCCGGGCTTTAAGCAGGCATACAGCACTGCAAAAATTGAAGTTGACCACAACTCCGGCTGTTTGTCGGGCGCAAAGGCATCAAAGTACAACAAATCAAAACGCTGCTCGGTGCTAAAGTCTTCCAAAGCACCCAGTTGCTTGTGCAAAACAAACTCCGCATGCACACCAACATCGGCATTCCATTCCGCATCGTGCATGGCCCTGAACCAGTCCAACACCTCCGGCCCACCCAGCAGCTCGGGATAATTGATTTGCGTACTAAGCGCTTTGGGCACCGGAAATTTTTCGATGGCCCGATAATAAACCCTGGTGCCTTCGGGTTTTTCACAGAGGGTCAGCAAGGCATTGAGTCCGGTACCAAAGCCCACTTCCAAAACAGAAAAATCTCCTTTGGGGGCCAAGGCCTTTAAACCAGCCTCTATAAAAACATGGCGCGACTCCTGAATGGCACCATGAAAAGAGTGATAATGCTCCGCCAGGTCGGCGCGGTACAAAGTACTGCTGCCATCCTCAGACCGACGCAATTCCATGGCGGGGACGTCCTCAAAATTAAATTTTGCTTCCATCTTATATTTTACTGTGAGCTGCTGCTCGAAGGTTTTTTCGCAACACCAGCCAGAACCAAAGGGGCAGTACAGCGCCTTTGAGCAGACTGGTAAAAGAAATGCTTCCCCAAATCCCCAGGAGGCCCCAGGTACTGTAGGCCAACAGTGCCCAGGAAAGGGGGATGCGCAAAGCGGTAAACACAATACCGGTAACCGAAGGGGGAACTGTTTGACCAATGCCGTTAAAAGCCCCGCGGGTAGTTATCTCATAAATCATAAACACCTGCGAAACAGCCAAAATATACAAGTACATTGCCCCCAGTTTCTGCGATTCGGGATCACTAAAGAAAAAAGAAAAGAAACTGCGCCCCCAAAGAAAAAAGGCCAGCGTAACCAGCAATCCCAGCACCGACCCAATGGCCAGGGTGTACAAATAGCCTTTACGTATGCGCTCCCAATTGGCCGCTCCGTAATTCTGTCCGGTAAAACTCCCCAGTGCCGTAGCAAAACCCGTCGAAGTCATCCACGAAATGGCCTCTATTTGTCCCCCCACACTCTGCACCGCTATGGCCACCGCCCCAAAATCGGCCACCAAACGGGCAATAACCATAGCAAAAAAGGCAAAAAGCGCACTTTCGGCAGCCACCGGAGTACCCAACTTAAAAATACGTGCAGATATGGCCGCGTCGAAACGAAAAGCACTCAGGCGCAAGCGCACCATTTCCTGCACCCCCAAAAAACGGTATACAAATACGAGAAAGACAAGCATTTGGGCAAAAAAGGTGGCCCAGGCCGCTCCGACTACACCCAACTCGGGGAAAAACCACCAGCCAAAAATAAGGATCGGATCCAGCACCAGGTTAAGCGCCACGCCCAGGGTCATGTACCAAAAGGGGAGGCGACTGTTGCCCATTCCGTTGTAAATACCTGCAAAAGTTGGGTTGGTAAAGGTGAAGACAAAGCCCAGGGACACAATGCGAAGGTAAGCAGCCCCGTCCTGATTGACCCGCTCCGACGCAATACCGAAGAAATTCATAAGCAGATCGGCGCCAAAAAAGCTCAGCAGAGAATACACAGCACTGATAACCAGTGACCAAAAAAGCGCATGACGGACAAAACGCAGTGCCGTGTCGTTTTGTCGGCTGCCCAGAGATTGAGACACCCCCACTTCGGCACCTACCCGGGTAACCAGCAGCAGCGAGAGTCCAAACCACACATAAAAACCGGCGGCACCAACAGCCGCCACAGCCTCTTCCCCTACCCTTCCCAACCACAGCATATCGGTCAGGTTGTAGGTCATCTGCATAAAAGAGGCCCCAATGGTAGGCAGGGCCAGCCTAAACAAATGACTCAGGATAGGCCCCTGCGTCAAGTCAGTCCCACGATGCTTCATATACCCACAAAAATACTAAAGAAAATCGGAGCACTGCGTCTAAGCCGCTATTTCTTATCGGCAAGGCGATTCACCCTGGGCTGAATCCACCAGAGCCCAATGGGAAAGACCATCAACAAGACAAACTCCATAGAGAAATCCTCAAAATGGGCAGAGCGCTGCAATTCAGCAGTCTTAAGCACCCTGGCAACAAAATACAGACAATAGAATTTACTAACGACAAAGAGTAACTCAAGGGGCACCACAAACAACAGTGCGCCAGTCAGCACATTGGCCATGGAAAACTTACCCATACCCAAAATGGTGGCCCCCCACAACCAAAAAATCAATACCAAAAGAATGATAAAAACCGGAACGGCTACCATCCACCGGAAGGTTTTATTCGAAAAATAGGTCTGAAGGCCCTTTTGACGATACAAGCCTTGCCCGACCGACCAAAGCCAGCCGTACAAAACAACCTGCGACAAAACCACGGCCAGAGGAACGGCAAAAAACAAAGTGGCGCCACTGAAATAATAAGATGGGACCAACAAACCGCCCACCAAAATCAACAAGGGCAAAAACGCAACCAATAAGAACAACTGCCAATTTAAGGCCAACAAAAATCGCTTCATGAACATGGAGTATATATCATCCCGCAAAGCTTATGTAACGAAAAAAGCAGGCTTCGGTTACAATAAGCCAGATAAATATTTTCAAAAAAAGCACGTTAAAAATCGGTCTCTCCATACAAAGTGATTAAAAAAGCCCTATCTTTAACTCACTTATTAATTATTTAAACACCTTAGGATGAACATTTTCGTTGGCAGCTTACCCTTTAGAATGGAAGAAGCTGAATTAAAAGAGCTGTTTGAGGCTTACGGTGAGGTCGCTTCGGCCCGCATCATCACCGACAAATTTTCCGGAAGAAGCCGTGGTTTTGGTTTTGTAGAAATGCCTGACGACGCAGCAGCTCAAAAAGCTATTGAAGAATTGAACAACGCTGAGGTTGACGGACGAACCATCGTAGTTAACCAGTCAGAAGAGCGCAAAGAAGGACGTCGCCCATCCGGTAACAGAAGAGGTGGCGGCGGCTTTGACCGTGGCCCTCGTCGCGAATACTAGAGGATAAGCTGCATCACATATAAAGGGGCCTTCGGGCCCCTTTTGTTTTACCCCGCTTAACAATCCCGCTCCCAGCGACAATCCTCCCCCTCAAACTCAAGCGCAATGGTCGGATGCTGCACGCCAAAACGCCGGGCCACTTCCATGGCCTGCCCGCGAATGGTTTGTTGCTGCTCTTCGCTGGCTCCGGTGCGCACGACCAAATGCACACTCAACACATTGTAAGTCCCGTCGAGCGACCACAAATGCAAATCGTGCAAGTCCCTCACCCCCTCAAGGGCAGTCAATCTGGCTTCCATTTCCGCCCGGTCAATTTCTGCAGGAACGGATTGTAAAAAAACAGAAAGAATTTTACGGATATTGCGTATTACATGAAAGAGAATAAAAAGTGCAATTCCAATCGACATCAGTGGATCGATCCAGTACCACCCGGTATAATGAATAACCAGGCTTCCAATCAGCACCGCCACCCAGCCCAGCACATCTTCCATCAGATGCAGCATTACAGCCCGGTTGTTGAGCGAGGCATTGCCTCCTTGCAGGCGCCAGGCGGCCAAACCATTAAAAATAATGCCCAATACAGCCATCCACAACATCCCAGTGGCCATAACCTCCTGCGGTTCCAGGAGTCGGGGAATGGCCTCCGATAAAATCAAAATGCTTCCGGCAAACAGAATAACACTGGTCAGCAAGGCCCCCAGCGTGGAGAAGCGACGGTAGCCATAGGTATAATTACGGTCGCGCTTTCGTTCGGCCACCTTCTCCAGCCATAGGGCGCTGCCTATGGCGATGGTATCGCCCAGGTCGTGCACCGCATCCGACATAATGGCCATAGAGTTGGTGAGGGCTCCGCCTACAAACTCGATAACAGTAAAGAAAAAATTCAGAAAAAAAGCTACTTTCAGTCGCTTACGTACCGACAAGGCCGATCCGCTTTTGATTTGGTGCGTATGATGATGGTGCATGCTCATAAGGTCTAATAATTATTGACAAATAAAAGCAAAAGGGGCCTATAAAGCAACTACCGGGAAGGCAAAAAACCGCAGATGGACAGCCCCACGGGGGGCTGTCCATCTGCGGTTCCAACCACTTTAAACAAAAAAACTAATTCAGGGCACCTTGCCACTTATCGCTGTCGAGCTTTTGGGCCGACTGCTTCAATACTTCCTGAAAATAATGCGTATTACTGAAACCATTGTCCTGGTACTCCCAGGCAGCAGCAAAGGCATACTCCACCGAAAGGCCCTCTAAGAGCTGAAGTGCAGTCAAATGCGTTTCAATAATGCCCTCACCACTTTTGGGGGCGGCTTTATATTGAACAAAGTGCTGATCAGGAATTATGACTCCCAAGCCCAACACCTCATCCTTATACCCCTGATTGCCATGTGTTCCAAAAATGCGAAAACCTTCAGCATCCACTTCAAATACAGGAAGCTCGTGCATATCAACAATACCGGTATAAAGAAATTCGTCGCCCTGTAAACCTTCTACCCATACCTGGCTGCGGTAAAAATAGTCGCCGGCATAAATGGAGATCCGATGTTTTACATCGTACAAACGATCCCCTGCAGGAACTCCCTCAAAAGTCAGATCGAACACCGCACGAACGGGACCCTCACTAATCAAGTGGTATCCGCCCTTTTCTGCAGGTCCAACCCGGTGCAGCTCATCACCAAAGCCTATAGCCAGAGCACCTGCACCCAGGGAAGCGCCTACCTTAAGCACATCCATCCCCCAATCGTCAAGGGAGTGGTAGTCCTGCCCTTCAATGCCGGCCTTATCCAATACCAGTTCGCTGGTACGCTTACCAAAAACATCCATGCCATTGCGGGCATCATAGTAATTGCGGAAACCCACCACATCGTTTTCCCATGCGGGGCCTTCCATCTGAAAAACAGCTGAAATGGTGGGACTGTCGACCGAATGCAAGCGATCGGCCTCCTTAACTTCCTCATAAGGCGCATCACGACGAGCAAAACGCACATTGGTGCGCTGGGGAAAGTCGAGCTCTGCTGCTTCAACCACCTCAAAAGAAAACTTCAACGTCTCCTCCTGAGCAAAATCGGCCTGAAACACCAATTCGTCCCATTTCTGGTCTCCATTGAGATCGTCAAGCTGAACGGGCAATACCTGTCCCTTGTCACTGGTCACTTTAACCGCCATTTCGGCAGACACTTCGGATTGAACCAGGCGCTCTACCTGGGCCCGATCCAAAACAAAAGCCTTTCCCTTAACAGGCTGAGAATAGGGATTGGTCACTTCAAAAACCGGTCCCGAAGCCGGCGAGCAAGCCGCCAGCAACAGGATCGATACCATACTAAAAACCAAAGTTATCCTTCGCATAAGCATAGCTTTAGGGGTTAATACTAAAGATCGTTTTCACCTTTCACATAGCCAAAATTGGCCAGAATACCACCATCTACATAAAGCACGTGACCATTAACGAAATCACTGGCTTTTGAGGCCAAAAACAAAGCCGCATTACCTACATCTTCCGGTTCACCCCAGCGCCCGGCAGGGGTACGGGTCATAACCAAATCGTTAAAGGGGTGGCCGTTTTCGCGAATGGGGGCCGTTTGCGATGTGGCAATGTAACCGGGACCAATACCATTAATCTGCAGGTTGTACTTGGCCCATTCGCAAGTCATGTTGGCCGTAAGCAACTTCAGTCCACCCTTGGCAGCAGCATAGGCCGAAACAGAGTTGCGTCCGTAAACACTCATCATCGAACACATATTGATGATTTTTCCGGAACGCTGCGCAATCATTTTAGGCGCCACACGCTTGGCCACAATCAGGGGAGCAACCAGATCCACATCAATAACCTGACGAAAATCATCCATGGGCATATCTAAAATAGGAATGCGCTTAATGATACCGGCGTTGTTAACCAGAATATCCACAGTCCCTACTTCTTTTTCAATTTGACTGATGCCACGATCCACATCCGCTTCGTTGGTGACATTGAACACCAGGGTATAAACATCAATGCCGTCTTTAGCGTACTCCGCCTTACAGGCATCCAAACGATCCTGAGCCAAATCATTGACACAAATTTTAGCACCGGCCTTACCCAGAACCTTACCAATGGCCATACCAATTCCGTGTGTTCCACCGGTAATCAAAGCCACTTTTCCTTTCAAATCAAACAATTCTGTAATCATTGCTGTATGTTATTTAGTTAATATATAATTACTTAACGAAGCTCTCCGGGTTGACGAACATCCATATCACCATAATCGAGGTTTTCACCAGCCATTCCCCAGATAAAGGTGTAGTTGGAAGTTCCGGCACCACTGTGAATACTCCAGGTGGGAGAAATCACGGCCTGCTCATTCTTCATCCAGATGTGACGGGTTTCTTCAGGCTGCCCCATAAAGTGGCACACCACCTGGTCCTCAGGCACCTCAAAGTAAAAATAAGCTTCCATTCGACGATTGTGCGTATGTGCGGGCATGGTATTCCACACACTTCCGGGCTTCAATTCAGTCATACCCATTTGCAACTGACAAGTCTCTACCACAGAATTCACCATCAACTTATTAATCTGACGGTGATTGGCGGTTTCAAGACTGCCCAGCACCACCACTTCGGCATCCTTCAAAGTGACTTTTTTATTCGGAAATTTATGATGCGCAGGAGCAGAGTTGATGTACAAGCGTGCAGGTTTAGATGGGTCTACAGAGCTCATTACGACCTCCTTATTACCTTTACCCAGGTACAAAGCCTCTTTAAAACCCAGCTCATAGCTTTCTCCATCGGCAGTAATCTTTGCGGGTCCCCCCACGTTGATGAAACCGATTTCCCTGCGATCAAGATAATGGTCGGCCTTCAACTCCTCAAAAGTTTCGAGCTTCAATGCTTCCTTGGTAGGCACGGCTCCGCCAACAATCAAACGATCGTAAAGCGAATAAACCATTTTCACTTCCCCTGCCTGAAACAGGTCTTCAATCAGAAACTCTTTTCTGAGTCGCTGAGTATCGTAATTTTTAACATCGGCCGGATGGGCCGCATACCTTAATTCCCAATTCATAACTAACTATTTTATAGGATTAAACTTTAAAACAAATTTCCTTTTGATTGCAAGCTGCTTTTAACTACTCAAAATAACGCTTCAAGGCTCTTTTGTCAAGGTCAAAGACCCGAACCGGCTGAGGCGCCAGTTCAACTTCACGTTCACCGCCCTCGCCCTGCCCCACACGCTGTATAAAAAGACTCAGGATCCCTTTTTTACGCCAAAGTTCGGTGTCGTACGAAGGTTCCCACTGGTCCACCACCAGATCCTCCGCTACCCTTGTCGTCCACTGCATACCCGTTCCCGTCTCGGCGCTGGCTAAAACCACCGCATTGCCTACCTCCTCATCACGATAAATCAAATAAAAGCGGGTAGATCCCCCCAAATCTTCGGACAGAAGCTGGGGACGGCTGACAGGAATGCGCCGGGTGCCGCCACCACCAAGGTAAAAAGGGGTGCTGCGCTTCGAGGCACGACTGAGTTGCCAACCCTCCGCTGTTCGATAAACCACATTAAACTGCGGCACCGAGTCTCCACGCGCAGTCCAATACGAAGCTATGGCCGGATTACCCGAGGCGTCGGTCGTCATAGCTGTTTGATTAATGAGACTGCTCTTTTGTGGAATTTCAACAATTACAGTGGGCTGATCATAAGTAATTGGCAGACTGAGGGGCGCGCCATCGGAATTACGCCACGTATAGCCGCCATCGGGCGAATAAGCATAACACAGATTGTGGTTGGTTTCAACATCCCAGGTGGTACGCCATACCCACGACAAATGAACACCTCCTTCGTTGTCCACCGCCATTTGCCAATAAGCATTTCGTTGACCTTCCCCACTCACCAGATTATCGTGTACCCTTACCCAACTGCCTTCGTTTTGTCGGTAACGATTCAGCACAACATTTCCGGCACCCGAAGCACCGTAGCGATAAACAAACAAAATATCGCCATCGGGCAAGGTGTAAAATTCGGGATAAGTAACCCCGTCGTCTTCCAGATGATTGACCATTTTCATTTTGGGCCCAAGCTTCAGACTTTGAGGTGCAAGGGAACGGGCATAATTCAGGGGATGTCCGTGGTGGTCCCACGAGACATGCAAATAACCCTCCCCATCCACCATCAGACTGATGATATTGTGGGCATCCCTGACATTACCGGTGTAAGGCGTTGCTTCGACCTGCCAGTTGCTGCTGCCGTGTTTCCGCTTTCCGAGCATCATGACACCGGTGCTGTCGTAATAGGCTACGTATTGAAAATCCTCATCAGACACCAGGGAATTTTTCCGAAAAATGGTCGCATTTACTGAAGTCCTGGCCCATCCCGCTCCAACTTGAGTGACTACGGGACGGGAATTGCAACTCATCACCAAAAGCAATAAGGCAAGCATCCCCAAAACAAACAAGTTCTTCATTATACATCCTTTAAAATCAATATGCTGTTGTTTCACCACGCATAGAAGAATCTCTGACCAGTAAACGAACCGGCACCACTTCTTCCCAATCGGCTTCCATGGGGGCTTTCCCATTTATGGCACGAATAAGCGCCTTGGCGGTAAGATGCCCCATATCGTGTGCATTCTGTTCAACCGTTGAGAGTCGTGGCGTAATAAAGTCGGAAAAAGGCTCGTTGGCAAAGCCAACAATCCCCATTGCAGAAGGAACACTCAGGCCCTTATCATGCAAGGCCTGCATAGCTCCAATAGCCGCAAAATCGCCGGCGCAAAACACCGCATCAAACCGGGTTTGCTGCAAGAGGCTAAGGGTACTCTCATAACCGGTTTCCCGGGTAATGGAATTTTCCATAACGCCGATATCGATTGGCAGTCCGGCCTCTTCCAGGGCATATTTATAGCCCCGATACCGTTCCTGATATACATTTATATTAAGCGAACCTGTTAAATGAGCAATTCGCTTATAACCACTCTTGATCAAGTGCTTAACGGCCAGATAAGCCCCTGAAAAATTATCATTAGTAATTCTGGGTCCGGCAACTGCCGTGTGCACACGGTCAAACTGAACAACAGGCACCTTCTCCCGGGCGGCGGACTCAAAAACACTAAAATCAATGGTTTCCAAGGCATGCGATAAGATGATGCCGGCCACCCTGTTCTTCAACAAGACCTGAACAGCCAACTTCTCCAACTCGGCCTTTTCGTGACTCTGACAAATGAGCAGATTAAACCCGGCCGGATTCAACACCTCTTCTACGGCACTGATTACATGACTAAAAAAGTGCCGGTTGATCCTTGGCACCACCATGCCTACCGTATCGCTTTTGCCGCGTCGCAGGGCGGCTGCCACCACATTGGGCTGATAACCCATTTCCAAAGCCTTTTCACGCACCTTGTCTCTGGTCAGCTCGCTCACACGGGGATTCCCTGCCAAGGCACGGGAAACCGTAGAGGGGGTGACCCCCAGCGCAGCTGCGATATCTATTATAGTAGTACGTTTCATTGACCAGACTTCAGATAATAGAGCAAAAATACAAACGTTTGCACAAAAAACACAATTTACGGCTGCTTTTTTTCTATTGCTCAACGAGTCTCCCAAAACAACAGGCCAAAGCGCAGTCCCTTAAGCGACTTAAAACCCAAGACCACAAAACCCTCACAACAAACACCTTACCAAATCACAACACCTTTTCAAACAAAAAACCCACAGCGATACCGCCCTTTTTATTTGGAAAAAATTAGAAGCTGCCGTATATTCGTGTTCGTTAACGACAATAAACAATTATGGGAAAATTTATTCATGCCGACTTTGTATTGGAAGGCAAAACAGCACAAAAGCTTTATCACGATTATGCAGAGCAACTGCCCATCGTAGATTTTCACTGCCACCTGTCGCCCCAACTCATTGCCGAAAACCATCGCTTTGAGAGTCTGGGACAGATTTGGTTGGAGGGAGACCATTACAAGTGGCGCGCTATGCGCACCAATGGCGTAGATGAGGAATACTGCACCGGAAGCAAAACCTTTCTTGAAAAATTTCACAAGTGGGCCGAAACTGTTCCCTCTACCATAGGCAACCCCCTGCACCACTGGACGCATTTGGAGCTGGCCCGTCATTTCAATATTTATGACGTACTGGGGCCGGACAATGCCCAGCGCATACACGACCAGGCCACTGAAATGTTGCAGCAGGACGACTTAAGGACCCAAAATCTGCTGAAGAAAATGAATGTGGCCGTGGTGGGTACAACGGATGACCCGGCCGACAATCTGGAACACCACGCTGCCCTTAAGGATTTCAGCGTTAAGGTGCGTCCCACTTTCCGTCCCGATAACGTACTGAAAACCGAGGACCTCGAATTCTTCAACAACTATATTCAGAAACTGGCTTCGGCAGCAGGCCTCAGCATCAACAGTCTCGACGACCTGATTGCTGCACTGGATAAGCGGCATGACTTCTTCGACAAAATGGGTTGCCGTGCTTCGGATCATGGTCTGGACCGTTTGTATTACAGGGAGAACTTCCGTGAAGGCAGCGACAAAACCTTTAAAAAGCTCCTCAACGGCGAAAGCATTTCGGCCGAAGAAACCGAAGGCTACCGTACATATGTCATGTACGAGCTTTGTAAAATGAACCACAAGCGGGGCTGGGTACAGCAATTTCACCTGGGCGCGATGCGCAACAACAATACCCGGATGTTTAAAAAGCTGGGACCCGATGTTGGTTTTGACTCTATTGGTAATCCACAGGACGCTACCAAGATTTCGCGTTTCATGGATTTACTCGACAGTGAGGACAAGCTCACAAAGACCATTCTATATAACCTGAACCCCTCAGACAATGAAATGTTTGTGACCATGCTGGGCAACTTTCAGGACGGCAAAACTCCCGGAAAGATTCAATACGGTGCCGGCTGGTGGTTTCTCGATCAAAAAGTAGGTATGGAAAAGCACCTGCGCGACTTGTCGGTACTGGGACTCCTGGCGCGTTTTGTGGGTATGGTGACCGACTCCCGCAGCTTCCTTTCTTATCCCCGTCACGAATATTTCCGTCGCATTTTGTGCAATCACCTGGGCAACGAGGTGGACAAAGGCATGATTCCCAACGATCAGGAGTTGCTCAAGACTGTTGTGGAAGACATTTGCTGCCACAACCCCATGCGTTATTTCGGTTTTTAATCAATCATACTCAAACAAACTATCGAACAAATGACACCAAGAGTTGTATCTTTCGGAGAGATTATGCTGAGACTCTCCACGCCTGGTTATCAGCGCTTTGCTCAGGCCACTTCTTTCGATGCCTGTTACGGTGGCGGCGAGGCCAACGTAGCGGTTTCCCTGGCCAATTACGGACTGGATTCTTCCTTTGTAACGGCTTTGCCTAAAAACGACATCGGACGCGCCTGTTATATGGAATTGAACAAATACGGCGTGGACACCAGCGACATTGCCTTCGGCGGCGAACGCCTGGGCATCTATTTTTTGGAGACGGGTGCTGTAGCACGTGCCAGCAAGGTGGTGTACGACCGGGCCCATTCTTCGTTTGCCGAAGTTAAGCCTGGCCAGTTCGATTGGGAAAAGATTTTTGAAGGCGCATCGTGGTTCCACTGGACCGGCATTACCCCAGCCGTTTCGCAGGGTGCAGCCGACGTACTGAAGGAAGCCATTGCTGTAGCCAACAAAAAGGGCATTACGGTATCTACCGACCTCAACTACCGCAAAAACTTGTGGAAGTACGGAAAGAGCGCCAGTGAAGTAATGCCCGACCTGGTGGCAGGTTGCGACGTAGTACTGGGCAACGAGGAAGATGCGGAGATGGTTCTGGGCATTAAGCCCGAGGGCGTAGATGTGACCGGTGGTCATGTAGAGGCCGAAGCTTACCGCAGTGTTTCTCAGCAAATCATGGCCCGCTTTCCCCGTGTGAAAAAAGTAATTACCACCCTGCGCGGTTCGGTAAGTGCCAACCACAACTCCTGGTCGGGCGTGCTGTACGACGGTAAAAACCTGTACACTGCACCCACCTATCAGATTACCCACATTGTGGACCGTGTAGGCGGCGGCGACTCCTTTATGGGTGGCCTTATTTATGGCTTGCTGACTTACACCGGCGACGACGAAAAAGCCCTGCGCTTTGCTACTGCCGCCTCTTGTCTCAAGCACACCATCAACGGCGACTTTAACCAGGTTACTGTTGAGGAAGTTGAGAAACTGATGGGCGGAGATGCCTCCGGCCGTGTTTCCCGCTAAGGTATAATCCAAAGGCAGCCTGCCGGGGTCGGCAGGTCTGCTTTTTTATTGCATCAAAAACCTATTCTTAAGAAAATAAAAAAAATGGCAAAATACAGTCGCAGTGAAGTGGTCACAGCTATGAAAGCTACCGGAGTAGTACCCGTTTTCTTTCATGCCGACCTCGAAACCAGTAAGAATGTCCTGAAGGCCTGCTACGACGGCGGCATTCGGGTTTTTGAATTTGTAAACCGGGGCGATTTTGCCCATGAGATTTTTGGGGAACTCAACAAGTACGCGCTCAAGGAATTACCGGGTATGATTTTGGGTGCCGGCTCCATTGTGGAAGCGGCCACTACTGCCCTTTACATTCAGCTGGGTGCCAACTTTATTGTTTCTCCCTTGTTGAACGAAGATATGGCCAAAACATGCAATCGCAGAGGCGTAGCCTGGTCGCCCGGTTGCGGCACCATTTCTGAAATCAACAAGGCCCAGGAACTGGGTGCTGAGGTGGTGAAACTATTCCCTGCCTCAGAAATCGGCGGCCCCTCCTTTGTGAAGGCCGTTAAGGGACCCATGCCCTGGACCAACATCATGCCTACCGGCGGGGTAGATACCTCTGAAGCCAACCTTAAAGGCTGGTTCAGTGCCGGAGTGACTTGTGTGGGTATGGGCTCCAACCTTTTCCCCAAGGAGCTTCTTGAAAAAGGAGATTTTGCCGGACTTACTGCCAAAGTGAAAGAACTGATGGCAACCATTAATAAAGTAAAAAATTAGCATTATGACAGCCGCAATCAAAGAATTGAATCTTAAAGGCAAGGTCGCTGTGGTAACCGGTGGTGGTGGCGTAATTTGCTCCACCATGGCCCGCGCCCTGGCCGCACATGGCGTTAAAACCGCCATTCTCGACCTGAATCTGGAAGCAGCCCAAAAAGTAGCTGCTGAAATCAAAGCCGAATCGGGTGTGGAATCCCTTGGTTTTTCGGCCAACGTGCTCGACCGGGCTTCTCTGGAAGCCGCCAAAAAGGACATCAACCAAAAACTGGGAAAAATCGACTACCTGGTAAATGGTGCCGGAGGCAACGCAGCAACCGCCACCTCCAAGGTGGAGAAAATGAAGGACGGCGACGCTTTGGAAGACACCTTCTTTGGCTTGCAGCTGGAAGGTTTCGACAAGACCTTCGACCTCAACTTTAAGGGCACCCTGCTGCCCACCCTGGTGTTTGCTACGGACATGGTGGAAAACAAATTCGGAGGCATCGTCAACATTTCGTCGATGAACTCTTACCGTCCCCTCACCCGCATTCCGGCCTACTCGGCCTCTAAAGCAGCCATCAACAACTTTACCCAATGGCTGGCCGTGCACTTTGCCAACACCGGCATTCGTGTCAACGCCATTGCTCCCGGCTTTTTGCTCACCAACCAGAACCGCTTTTTGTTGGTAGATGAAAAAACAGGAGAAGCCACGCCTCGCGGACAAAAAATTATGAACGGCACGCCTATGGAGCGTTACGGAACACCAGAGGAACTCTCGGGAACACTGCTGTATTTGTTGTCGGACTGGGCCGAATTCATTACCGGGGTAGTAATTCCGGTTGACGGCGGCTTCAGTGCTTACAGCGGCGTTTAATGCTGCAAAACCTGGTCTTTGCCGCACTTGCGGCAAAGACCCATTATTCACCTTAAAATCAAACAGTCATGAGCATACAACTTAAAGACAACTGCAAGTGGTCCCTGATCGTCCCCACCAGTATGGGGGTACGCATCACCCCGGTAAACGGCCAGCCCGTTCACAGCAGCGATACCTTTCAAATGCAAGCCACCAGTGCGGAGACCAACGTAGCGAGCATAGCTTCCTACCTGGGTCTGCCGGTTAAAGTACTGACCACCTTTGTAAAAGGCAGTCCCGTGGCCCAATTCATCAAGAGCAACCTGCGCAACCGCCACATGGAATACGAAGGCCCCGAGGTGGAGCAGGGCGATCCCTGGGGTTACCGCCACCAGTTCAACATTGCCGACAGCGGCTACGGCTCGCGCGGTCCCCGTGTTCAAAACGACCGTGCTGGCGAAGTGGGACGCACGCTCAACGTGAAGGACTTCGATCTGGACCGCATTTTCGGTCAGGAAGGCGTGCAGATTGTGCACCTTTCGGGACTCATCGCTGCCCTTTCGCCCGACACCGGAAACTTCTGTCTGGAACTGGCCCGGGCTGCCAAAAAGCACGGCACCCGCATTTCCTTCGACCTGAATCACCGCGCCACCTTTTGGAAAGGCCGCGAAAAAGAACTGCGTGAAATCTTTACCGAAATTGCTTCGGTAACCGACATATTGATTGGTAACGAGGAAGACTTCCAGCTCTGCCTGGGCATTCAAGGTCCCGAAGCGGGCGGAAAAGCCATTGGCGACAAAATCGACAGCTTCAAGGAAATGATTCTGCGTGTTAAGAAGTCCTTCCCCAACGCCAGTGTGTTCACCAACACCCTGCGCGAAGTCATCAGCGCCAACGATCACCTCTGGGGTGGCCTCATGCTCGAAGGCGACAACTGGCATGTGGTGGAACCGCGTCCCATCAGGGTACTCGACCGCATTGGCGGTGGCGATGGCTTTGTGGGTGGCCTGCTCTACGGTATTCTCAAAGGCTGGGAAGCGGAGAAATGGATTCAGTTTGGCTGGGCCACCGGCGCCCTGGCTACGACCTTCCTGACCGATTACGCACAGCCTGCCGATGAAGACATGGTATGGAGCGTATGGAGTGGCAACGCACGCGTAAAACGCTAAATAAAACATTATGGTATTTTATCAACGCGGATCAGAAACAGAAGAGCTGTCGTCGAACGACTTGAGGACAGCCCTTCATGAGGCCCTGGATAAGCTGGGCAAGCGCCAAAAGGTGCTGGCCATACCGCCAGACTATACCCGTCTGCACTCCAAGGCCGGAGAAATAACTGCCCACGCCTGGGAATACTACGGCGACAAGCTCACCGATATTTTGCCGGCATTGGGGACTCATGTGGCCATGACGCCGGAAGAAATCAGCGACATGTTTCCAAAGGTGCCGCACGATTTGTTTCGGGTGCACGACTGGCGCAACGATGTAGTTACCCTGGGCGTAGTTCCCGGCGACTACATCGCTGAAATTACCGACGGCCGCATCTCCTACGACTGGCCCGCCCAGGTGAATAAGATGCTGGTGGAAGGTCAGCACGACCTCATCCTGAGCATTGGCCAGGTAGTGCCCCATGAGGTAATTGGCATGGCCAACTACAACAAAAACATCTTTGTAGGCACCGGTGGTGCCGAGGGCATCAACAAGAGTCACTTTATTGGCGCCGCCTACGGCATGGAACGCATTATGGGGCGCGCCAACAATCCGGTGCGCCGGGTGCTGAATTACGCCTCGGAGCACTTTGCCCAGGATTTGCCCATTGTTTATGTGCAAACCGTCATCGGTCGCAACAAAGCCGGCAAGCTGGTTACCCGCGGCATCTTCATCGGCGACGATGAAGAGGTATTTGAAATGGCCGCCGACTTGTCGATCAAGGTCAACTTCGAAATGGTGGCCGAGCCCCTGAAGAAGGTCGTTGTATACCTCGACCCTTCGGAATTCCGCAGCACCTGGTTGGGCAACAAGAGCATCTACCGTACCCGTATGGCCCTGGCCGACGGGGCCGAGTTGATTGTTTTGGCCCCTGCACTTAAAGAATTTGGGGAGGACAAGACCATCGACAAGCTCATTCGTAAGTACGGCTATTGTGGTACGCCCAAAACGCTGGAGTATGTGGAGAACAATGAGGACATGAAAAACAATCTGGGTGCAGCCGCCCACCTCATCCACGGCAGCTCCGAGGGGCGCTTTTCGGTGACTTATTGTCCGGGCCACCTCAGCCGGGAAGAAATTGAGTCGGTACACTTCCAATACGCCGATTTAAACGAGATGCTGAAGCGCTACAATCCCGAAACGCTGAAAGATGGTTTCAACACTTTGCCCGATGGCGAGGAAATTTTCTATATTTCGAACCCTGCGGTGGGCCTTTGGGCGCACAAGGATCGTTTCAACGATTAAAAAAGAGCAATTACCCGTTCGCGTAACCCGAAAAGTGACCGCTCCTCCAAACAAAGCAGAGCAGTAAGACGTTCGGGAAACAACAAACAAATAAAAACAGTTTATTATATGAAAGCATTATCTGACATTGGCCTGGTTGGTCTGGCCGTTATGGGCGAAAATCTGGTGCTGAACATGGAAAGCAAGGGCTTTCAGGTGTCGGTTTTCAACCGTTCTACCGACAAGGTGGACAATTTTGTGAATGGCCGCGCCAAAGGCAAAAACATCAAAGGCACCCACAGCCTCGAGGAGCTGGTACAATCGCTGGAGCGTCCGCGTAAAGTGATGCTGATGATTAAGGCCGGTAAGGCCGTAGATGCCACCATCGACAGCCTTATTCCGCTGTTGGAGGAAGGCGACATCATCATCGACGGCGGCAACACCCACTTCCCCGACACCGATCGCAGGACCGCTTATGTAGAAAGCAAGGGCTTGCTCTACATTGGAACCGGCGTTTCCGGTGGTGAAGAAGGTGCCCTGCTGGGCCCCTCCATCATGCCCGGTGGCTCCACCAAGGCCTGGCCCCTGGTGAAGCCCATTTTCCAAAGCATTGCGGCCCAAGTGGAAGACGGTACGCCCTGTTGCGACTGGGTGGGTGAAAACGGTGCCGGTCACTTCGTTAAAATGGTACACAACGGCATTGAGTACGGCGACATGCAGCTGATCAACGAAGCCTACCACATCATGAAAGATGTATTGGGCATGTCGGCCGACGAAATGCACGAGGTCTTTAAAAAGTGGAATGAGGGTCCCCTCGACTCCTACCTCACCGAAATTACCCGCGACATTCTGGCCTTCAAAGACGAAGACGGTCAGCCCCTGGTCGACAAGATTCTGGATACTGCGGGACAAAAAGGAACGGGTAAATGGACCGCTGTGTCGGCCCTCGACCTGGGTATTCCCTTGACTTTGATCGGCGAAGCGGTGTTCTCACGCTGCCTGTCGGCCATCAAAGAAGAGCGCGTAGCCGCCTCCAAAGTACTCAAAGGTCCCAAGCCCGAATTCAAGGGCGACAAGGAGCAATTGTTGAAGGACCTGGAATCGGCACTTTACGCCTCCAAGGTGGTTTCCTATGCCCAGGGTTATGCCCTGATGGCTGCGGCTGCTCAGGAGTACGGCTGGAAACTGAACTACGGCGGCATTGCGCTGATGTGGCGCGGTGGTTGCATCATCCGTTCGGTCTTCTTAGGCAAAATCAAGGAAGCCTTCGACAAGAACGAAAACCTGACCAACCTCTTGCTCGATCCCTTCTTTAAGGATGTGATGGACAAGGCACAGGACGGCTGGCGCCGCGTAGTGGCTACCGCTGTAATGAACGGCATCCCCGCTCCCGCCATTGCCACCGCCCTCAACTATTTCGATGGCTACCGCAGTGAGCGCCTGCCCGCCAACCTGCTGCAGGCCCAGCGCGATTACTTTGGTGCTCATACCTATGAGCGCATCGACAAACCGCGTGGTGAGTTCTTCCACACCAACTGGACCGGAAGAGGTGGAACTACCGCCTCCACCACCTATAATGTTTAAGTAAAACCTTTTCGGAGTGGGGCCTCGGGCCCCACTCCATTTCCAATCAGCCTTTGGGCTGAGCCCATCCCACATAAACCACAAAACCATGCGGGTCTTTGCAAAATCATACTGCACCAACCTGCACTCATTACTTAAATACAACCATAATGAAAACATCATTCGCGCTAACGTTCCTTTTTACCGCCCTGCTGCTCAGCTCGTGCGGACTAAAAAGTGACGTTAAAGTGTTGAAGCTGGGGCACACCCTCGACACCAAGCACTCGGTTCACATTGCCATGGAATATATGGCTGAAAGGGTGGAGGAAATCTCCGAAGGAAAACTCCGGGTAGAAGTGTATCCGGGCGGGGTTCTCGGCACCGAGCGAGAGAGTCTGGAGCTCCTGCAATTGGGCAGTCTCGACCTTACCAAAGTGTCTGCAGCGGCCATGGAGGGCTTTGTCGAAGAATACAAGGTCTTTGGACTTCCCTACATTTTCACCAGCAAGGAACACGCCTACAGTGTACTCGACGGGCCCATCGGCAAATCCATGCTGGCCAAGGGCGAACAGTTTTGGCTGCGTGGCCTCTGTTTCTACGATGCGGGCGCACGGAGCTTTTACACCGCCAAACCGATACATACGCCAGCTGATTTGGCGGGACTAAAAATAAGGGTCATGCAAAGCATTACTGCGGTGGAAATGATTCGCGCCATGGGTGGTTCGCCCACGCCCATCTCCTGGGGCGAACTCTATACGGCCCTGCAAAGCGGAGTTGTAGACGGAGCGGAGAACAACCCCCCCAGCTTTTACCTCTCACACCACTATGAGGTAAGCGGCAACTACACCCTTAACGAGCACACCATGATTCCGGATGTAATGATCATGAGCACCCATGCCTGGGGCAAACTCAACGATCAGGAAAAAGCCTGGTTGCAACAAGCCGTTGAAGAATCGGTAGGGGTTCAGCGCAAGGAATGGCAAAAATCGGAAGAAGCCTCGCTGGCCGCACTGGCCGAAGAAGGGGTCAACATTATTGTGCCCGACAAGCAACCCTTTATCGATGCGGTTCAAGGGGTGTACAACATTTACCGCGACAACGAAAGGGTGTACGACCTGATTCAGGACATTCGCAATGCCAACCCTCCTCAGGCAGAAGCCCTGGAGACTTCCACCGAAGACCTGGAAAATTTAACGGAACAATAACTCATAATACTACAACTATGACATTCAGAGCACGCATAGATAAAGTTCTCGAAATTGCCCTGGTGGTTTTAATGGGCGCCCTGGTGTTGGACGTGGTATGGCAGGTAGCCAGTCGCTACATTTTCAGCAATCCCAGCTCCTTTACCGATGAGCTGGCCACCTTTTTGCTGATATGGGTGGGCCTGGCTGGTGCGGCCTATGTAAAAGGCAAGCACGAACACCTGGCCATCGACATTTTACATACCAAAATGGGACCTCGCACCCTCAACCACACCATGATCTTCATCAATGTATTGGTCATAATTTTTTGCCTGGCCATTATGGTCGTAGGCGGCAGTTGGCTGGTATACACCCGTTTTGTATTGGGACAGCTTTCGGCAGCCCTGCAAATACCGGTGGGCTACGTTTACGCCATTGTACCCATCAGCGGTTTGCTGATGACCTATTATGCCATCGACGACATTGCGCACCTGGTAAAAAATTACAAAACCCTTAAACAAGCATAACCATGGAATTGGATATATTAGGAATTGTAGTACTGGTCGGCTCCTTCATCTTATTTTTGACCATTGGGGTGCCGGTAGCCTTCAGCATTGGCCTGTCAGCACTGGCCACCATGCTGGTTAGTTTTGACGCCCTCCCTGCCTTTGCCACCATGGCCCAACGCATGGCTACGGGACTCGAAAGCTTTTCGCTTTTGGCCATCCCCTTCTTCATACTGGCGGGACAACTCATGAACTCGGGCGGAATAGCCATGCGACTCATCGAATTTGCCAAAGTGCTGGTAGGTCGCTTCCCGGGAGGACTGGCTTTTGTAAATGTAATGGCCAATATGCTCTTTGGTGCCATTTCTGGCTCAGCAGCCGCATCGGCCTCTGCCATTGGCTCCATTATGGGACCACAAATGAAAAAAGAGGGTTATGAAGAAAACTTCTCAGCAGCCATCAACGTGACTTCGGCCACTACGGGATTGGCCATTCCCCCCAGCAACGTATTGATCGTGTATTCGCTGGCATCGGGGGGCGTTTCTATTGCTGCCCTTTTTATGGCGGGTTACATTCCGGGAATCTTAACCGGTTTGGCCCTGATGCTGGTAGGAGGAGTTTATGCCTACCGCAAAAAGTATCCCCTGGGTGAAGCCATTGGTTTTAAAGCCGGAGTTAAAAAATTCATTGCCGCCATCCCCAGTCTTTTCATGCTCGTTATTGTAATTGGAGGAATTGTGGCCGGTTATTTTACCGCAACCGAAGCCTCAGCCATTGCCGTGGTCTACTGTCTTGCCCTGGCATTTTTCTACAAAGAAGTAAAGATGAAAGATTTACCATCTATTTTGGTAAAAACAGTCAAAACCACAGGCATTGTTATGCTGCTGATTGCCACCTCCATCGGTCTCTCCTGGGTAATGTCTTTTGAGAACATTCCGCAGACCGTGAGCGACGGACTCCTTTCGGTTTCGTCCAATCCCTTCGTTATTCTGCTGATGATCAACCTCATACTTTTGTTTGTGGGCATCTTTATGGATATGACCCCGGCGGTATTGATCTTCACCCCCATTTTTCTGCCTATAGTAACCACACAGCTGGGTCTGGACCCCATTCACTTCGGTATCATTATGATTCTGAACCTGAATATCGGTTTGTGTACCCCACCCGTAGGTTCCGTGTTATTCATCGGTTGCAGTGTGGCCAACCTGAAGATTCAGGATGTGGTAAAACCCTTGATTCCCTTCTTTATCGCCATGATTGCGGTATTGATTATAATCACCTTCTTCCCATCCATTACCATGTTTGTTCCCCGCCTTTTTGGGTTTTAAACTAAGCGAATGAAACAGGTCAGAATTAAAGATATTGCCGAAAAGGCAGGTGTTTCGATAGGCACCGTTGACCGGGTGCTGCACAACCGGGGCGAAGTAGCTGCAGAAACCCGGGAGAAGGTACTGACCATCGCCCGGGAACTGCATTACCAGCCCAACATTGTGGCCCAGGCTCTCACAGCCAAAAAACAATACAATCTGGCTGCACTGATGCCACGTGGGGGCAGCGACAATGTATTTTGGACCCTGCACCCCCAGGGCATCGAAAATGCCATCAAAAGTCTCCGCCCCTTTTATGTTGATGTGCGCTTCTTCTTTTTTGAATTGCACAACGAGGCCGACTTTGTGGAGAAAACCAGGGAGATTTTGGAATATCAGCCCGAAGGGGTCATTTTTGCCCCCATCCTGAAAAAAGAGTCCCTGCAATTTTGCAACGAGCTCGATGCACGCAGTATTCCTTATATCTTCATCGACACCTTTATCGAAAACGCCAACTGCCTTTCCTTTGTAGGGGAAGATGCCTACCAGGGTGGCCGCGTTGCTGCCAGTCTCATCGACTACGGCTTGCTGCCTCAAAAAGACATTTTGATTGTAAATCTGGCCAAGGATTTGGAGAACACGCAACATTTGAATCGCCGCAACCAGGGTTTCATGAGCTACTTTCTGGATACCGGAAAAAACCAGGGCATGAAAATTACAGTGGAGATTCCTGTGTCGGACCCCAAAGAAGTGGAGGAGCGTATGGATGCCATATTCCAGTCGAACCCCAACATTGGGGCCATTTTGGTAAGCAGCGCCAAAACCCACGCCATTGCCAGGTACATCGAGAGTCGCCGGCTTAAGGACCTCATTCTGGTGGGCTACGAGCTCACCCGGAAGAACAAAGAGTTCCTGAAAAAGGGCATCATCCGCTTTCTGATTGGGCAAAAGCCCATGAAACAGTCCGAAAAGGCTGTAAAACGCATGTTTGAATACCTAACGACCGGACAGATAAGCTCCAAAAGAGAATATCAACCGGTCGAAATCATCAATGTAGAAAATGTAGACCTTTTTTAATCAATACGTTATGAAACAATTATCGAAATACTCCATCGGCATGGGCGACCGCTTTGCCCACCAGGCCTCCTACCAGCTGAAAGCAGTAGTTGAAGCCACTCAGAAAGGTTTCGACATTTCCCCCGTGTGGAACAAGTCGAACCGCGAGCACACGACCATTGGCAGCGAACCTGCCGATGCACGCAAGGCAGTGGAAGCCACCATTAAGGAAATGAGCTGGAACAAGCTCTACTTTGTAGACGCCGACCACATCAATCTCGATACCGTTGACCGGTTTATGGACTCGTCGGACTTCTTTACCATCGATGTAGCTTCTTACATTGGTAAGCAGGGCGACTGTGCCAAAAAGGAGGACTTCCTGGCCAAAATGAAGCCCTTCATCGGCAGCTTCAACATCCCGGGCATAGCCAAAGCCATTGAAGTCACCGAAGCCCAGGTCAGCACCATAGCCGACCAATACCTTTATGCCGCTTGCATGGCGGGCGAGACCTACAAAAAAATTGCAGCAGCAAAAGGCAAGGGCAACTTCATCACTGAAGTGTCGATGGATGAAGTTCCGAATCCCCAGACTCCGGTGGAGCTTTTCTTCATCCTGGCCATGCTGGCCCATTACCAGGTACCGGCCCAAACCATTGCGCCCAAATTTACCGGTCGCTTCAACAAGGGAGTGGACTACGTAGGGGATGTTAAAGCCTTCAGCGAGGAATACGAAGCCAACCTGATGGTCATCGACTACGCCGTGGCCCAATTTGGACTGCCTGCCGAATTGAAGCTCAGCATCCATTCGGGTTCGGACAAATTCAGCATTTACGACCCCATTCGGGAATTAAGCAAGAAGCACAACAAAGGTTTCCACCTGAAAACAGCCGGAACCACCTGGCTCGAAGAGGTGATTGGTCTGGCATTAGCCGGCGGAGAAGCCCTCGACTTTGTAAAAGAAATTTACGGCAAGGCCTTGCAGAATGTAGAGAAGCTTTGTGCACCTTACGCAGATGTTATCGACATCGACGAAAGTCAGCTTCCCTCTGCTGAGGAAGTCGCCAAGTGGAGCAACGAAGACTTTGCCAACGCCCTGCGCCACATTCCCGGTCACCCCCAGTACAACCCCAACCTGCGTCAGCTGGTACACGTGGGTTACAAACTGGCGGCCGACCAGATTGAACGCTACAACAGCTTGCTCGAAAAGAATGCCGACATAGTAGGCAACTGCGTTTACGAAAACATCTACGACCGCCACTTAAAGCGCCTCCTGGCCCTTTAAGCAAGGTAGCCATCATAGACAAAAAGCGGCTGTCCCTTATACGGACAGCCGCTTTTTATTCGTGGGCACTTTCACCCCCACCCAACGCCGTGCTGCACTTTGACATTCGTCTGGTGAGCATTTCATAAAAAAGTCCCCCTTTGCAAATGTCTTGCAAAGGGGGAGTCTTTTCTGTATTACAGAGAAACATCCTATTATTGTGCCCAGGTGGGCGGACCTGCTTGTCCCCCAATCGACACGTCTTCAAGAACAATATTTCGTGCGTCCTGCAAGTCAAAAGCGATATCGGCCTTTTCGATGGTCACATTGGTAAAATGTACATCGTGCACCTTTAATTCAGGAAAGCCATGCACCACAATACCCGCAGCTGTGGCTTCGCGACAATACACATTCTCCACAAAAACATCGTGAATGTGGGTAACGTGTCCCTCTCCCTCCTGATGATAAAAGGAGGTGATAAAGAAAGCGTCCTCCACCACATCGAGCTGCACATTATTGAAGTAGATGTTGGATATTTCACCACCCCGGTCGGGATTCGACTTGATGTACAAACCCCGCTTAAGATAACCGCCGGCAACACAATCCTCCACAAACACATTACGTACGCCCGAAGCCATTTCGCTGCCAATGACAATGCCATGCAAGCCCTGAAGTTGACAATCGCGTACAATGATGTTTTCGGTGGGCCGTGCCATGCTGCGCCCCTCGTGATCGCGTCCCGCCTTTATGGCCACATTATCGTCGCCATTATTGAAAACCACCTTTTCGATGAGCACATCGCGCGAATACTCCGGATCAATGCCGTCGTTGTTTTTATTATGGGCATCGAAACGAAGGCCCCGCACGGTAACATTTTCACACATCAAAAGGTGTAGGCACCAAAAAGGCGAATCCTCGATAAGCACATCCTCAACCAGAATGTTGCGACAATCGTAAAACTGAATCAGATGCGGACGTAAATAATGCCCCTCGCCAAAGATGCGTTCCTCTAAAGGAACTGCATCGTTGTTCATTCGACGAGATAACAGCTGACTGTCTTTTTGCTTATCGCGCCACAACTGCCAGGTTTCCGAGGACTCTCCATCAATGCGCCCCTTCCCAGTGATCGCAATATTCTCACATTGATAAGCATAAACAAAGGGACTGTAATTGTGCAAAAGCGTTCCTTCCCAACTGGTTGGCACTACCGGCAGGTAGTGCTGCGGGTCAGAACTAAAAAAGATCCTTGCCCCTTCTTCCAGATGCAACTCAGTATTGCTTACAAAATGAATGGGACCATTGACCAGGTATTCACCGGCAGGAACCACAATACGCCCCCCACCAGCCTCCCGGCTGGCAGTCATTGCCGCAGCAAAAGCCGCCTTATTGTCGCCCAGTCCATCGGCAGATGCACCAAAATCGCTCAACAAAAAGTCCCGCTCAGGAAAGACCGGCGCCACAATGCGGGCCAGAATTTCTTCTTTGGTATCCAGCACTTGGGTTTCGTCCCCGGAGGGAGAATCGCCTTGCTGCATACATGAAGGCAAACACATAAGGGCCAACAGGCCCAGTCCAGTCAATAAATACCTGCTCATAACAGAAAAATTTAGTTTTCCGGGATTTGCCCGGGAAGCTGAAGCGTCTTCAGCGCATCAAACACCAGCTGGGCCACAACCTGGGCACCTGCCATATTAAAATGTGTATTATCAGTACGTCCTTCCGGATAGCCCGCATAAACACCCGGCTCGAGATTCATGAAATATTTAGGCCCCAGGGAATCCGGTCCCACCGGGGTAAAAGCCTTCATCGAAAGCTCATTGAGATCGATCAAAGCCACTTTGAGCTCTTCGGCCAATTCCTTCATCTTAGCAGGATAATCTCCGTGCTGATTGTACATCTGCAAATCCTCATCCCACTTATGATTACCCGTTACGGGCGTCACCAGTATGGGAATACCACCCCTTTCTCGGGTTTGGGTAACGAACAAACGCAGGTATTCCTGGTAAGCATCGGGCGCCGTAAAGCGCTCTGGCTTATTGGCAGAGGCATCGTTGTGGCCAAATTGAATCAACACCAGATCACCTGGCTGAACAGCTTCTACAAGAGCACGCCAGCGTCCCTCCTGAAAGAAGGTCTTGGTGCTCCGACCACCAATGGCGTGGTTATCCACCTTAACCGAATCAGAAGGGAACCATTGACGCACCTGGTCGAGACTATCGGCCACTAAAAACTCAGGCAAACGCTGTCCCCAACCTGTCATCGGGTAACGCTTTTCCATATAATCGGCATACTTGCTGTAATCGGCAACGGTACTGTCGCCTGCCAAAAACACCGTACGCTCTTTTCTTTCCTCATCAGTTCCACAACTCCATGCGAGCAACAAAAACACCAGCAGCAAGAATCCATTTCTTTTTCTCATTGTCTTAAAATTTGTTTAAAAATTGAACCATTGTCCAAAAATACAAAAACAAGACTAAAGGACAGAGAGACTGTTGAGGTACACTTCCAAATTGCTGTAGGTTGAGCACAAATTATACTGCCAGGCATCATCAGCGTCCTCCGGATTCAGACCCCGACTTAACTCCCAGCCATCGGGCATGCCATCCTTGTCGCTGTCGCTCAGGGCAGGGTACTGTTGCAAAGCCGGCCAGGCGCCCACTTCATCCTGACTGTCGAGAATGCCGTTGCGCCCATAGAGGGCCACGCCGTTACGTACCTCATAAACCAATCTCCGGTCCAAGGCATCGCGAACCCCCATCCCCGCCTTTTGCAAAACAGCCGTGTAGGCCTCCCGGGCATCACGCACTTCGTAATCGGACACCACAAAAGGAATGGATACCAACATACTATCAACCGGTCCTTTGCTTTCACTTACACCCAATTTGTTATCGGCTGTAACCGCTGCGCTTCCGTCCATAACATTTCCGGAAACATAAAACCCTCCAAAAGGCGCATAAGGTTCCACAAAACGCTCCCGTTCATCCTTTGCCGTTGCCGGACCGGGTTTAAAGTAATTGCCCACAATATTGTAGTGTCCTTCCTCGCCCGCATAAATGGCTTTCTCTGCATAGTTGTACACCACATTATTAACAAACTCCATCAACTCCTGCTCGTCGCCCTTCAGCGTTCGGCCACCTTGTAAACGGGGATTGCGACTGGTATGGTGCACCAACAGGTTGTGATGAAAGGTCGCTTTATTTCCGCCCCAAATGCCACCATAGCCATGCTCCCCCTTGTGGTGATGCGATTCGTTCAAGGACTCACTAATGATGCACCACTGCACACTGATGTTTTCATTGTTGTAGGCCGACAAAACCTCATCGTTGCCCCAGGAAAAGCTGCAGTGATCAATGATCACATTTTTTTGTCCGATGACCGATACCGCATCCTGCTCCACCTCGTACAAATCGCCGGGCCGAACCTTCAGGTGACGAACAATAACTTCGTTGGCCTTAATTTTCAAACCGTAGCCCTTCAAACAAACCCCATCTCCTGGCGCAGTTTGTCCCGCAATGGTAATGCTGTCGTTGTTGATGTCTAAGGGACGATTTAAAAGAATGTCGCCGGAAACTGCAAAAACAATGGTGCGTGCACCATGCTTTTGAACCCCTTTGCGAAGGCTTCCTTCCCCCTCATCATTCAGATTGGTAACAACATAAACTTCGCCACCACGTCCCCCAACGGTGTATTTCCCGGCGCCCTCGGCACCAGGAAAGGCCAACCGACCTGTAACACAATCACTTTGCCCAAAAACCAAGGCGGGAGTCAATAAGACTCCCAGCCCGATCATCATCAAACTTCTCTTCATCCTCTATAACATTTTAAGTAAATCACCGCTCCAACTCAATGGCGGCCATAATAAACGGGGCCACCCCTTTGGGGTCATTATCGTTCACCTTTTCAGTAATGTAATATTCGTACGACCCGTCTCGATAAGGATTGCCACCCAAACCACAAGCGCCACAGATACTGGTCATGGTAAGCAGTCCGTCTTCCTCCTCTACAATCAGGTGCTCCAGAATATCGTCAAAAACACTGTTGGCCAAATCCAGATAATTCTCGTTCAGATAGCCGTTTTTAGCCCCCTTGGCAAAGGTATAAGCAAACATGGCCGATCCTGAACCTTCAATATAGTTGCCTTCCTCACCCAAATGATCCAGCACCTGATACCACAATCCCGTTTCGGGATCACGTACCTTTAATACGGCCTCTGAAACATTGTTCAGTATCCCAATGATGCTGTCGCGATCGGGATGCGTTTTAGGCAAAAAGTCCAGCACATCCACAATGGCCATCATATACCATCCGGTAGCCCGGCTCCAGAAGTGGGGCGACTGGCCGGTAAGCGGATCGGCCCAGCGCTGCTCGCGACTCTCATCGTAGGCATGGTACAACAAGCCACTTTCTTCGTCCCGTGTAACACGGTAAGCCAGCTTAATCTCGTCGGCAACAACGTCAAACCATTCGGGATCGTTAAACTCCTTGGCGTACTGTGCCAAAAAAGGAGAGGCCATATACAAACCGTCCAACCATATTTGGTTGGGATAAATTTTCTTATGCCAGTAACCGCCCGATTCCGTTTTGGGATGATTGCGCATCTGCTCAACATGTAATTCAATGGCATCGCGATACTTTTGCTCACCGGTACGTTTGTACAGGGTAATCACATTTTTAGCCGGATTGATGCGGTCAATGTTGTAATCGGTCTGCTTATAATGCTTTACCGAACCATCTTCCTGTACAAAGTAGTCGATAAAAGTTTCCATGTACTCCGAATACTTCGGATCCAGGTGGCCCAAACGGTCAATGGCCTGGCCCACATACGAAACATCGTACTGCCAGCGTACCCGGGGGGCATCCATTTTCAATAAGGTATCGTAACGTGCCATAACTGAATTGGCCATACGCACGGACCAAAGTTCACCCGAGGCCTCGTTTTTTTGACCATTGCCGCATCCCGGCAAAACGGCCAAACCAAGAACCAGGGCGCCTGCATAAAGTAGTTTTTTCATCGATTTATCGTATTAAATTTAATATCCAAATCCAATTTTCTCCTTCACCAGCTCGTTGAGATAGACTTCGAGATTGGTGTAAGAGTCACTCAAACCATAGGCAGATCCATCTTCAGGAGCATCAGGATTGAGACCTTTCGTGGATTCCCAGGCGTCGGGCATTCCGTCCCCATCAGAATCAAGAGGAGAATCAACAGCATCATAATCAGGCCATCCGCCTACTGTCTCCTGAGAATCAATAATGCCACTATCTTCTCCATAGGCACCACCATAAGTAGCCGTTCCAGCGCTGACCTCCTCAATAATTCTTGCATCAACGAGATCGCGATAAATACTCATTCCAACATGATCAAGAACTTTTACATAAGCTTCTTCGGCAGACTCAACATTCACTTCAGTGATGGAAAATGGCGTCTCTACACCTAAAGCCGCTTTGTCGCCTCCATCTTTCAAATCAATGCCGGCCCAATTCTCAGCACTCACCGAAGGGTAACCCTCCACATAATTGCCACTAACATAAAAACGGCCATAGTCATTTCCCTTATAGGCCTGAAAAATACGGCTTTTATTACTGGTAGTAGCAGGCCCAGCCTTGTAATAATTATTGATGATGTTGTATTGACCATCCTCTCCCCCATAAGCGGAGTTGTCGCCCCAATTATAAATGACATTATTGACCATTTCTGCACGCTCCCGCGTAATACCATCGCGTACCCCATAAAATCTGGGATTGCGACTTTTATGATGGGCAAGCAAGTTATGGTGAAAACTGGCATTGTAGCCTCCCCATAGGCCACCATACCCGTGAGCTCCCTTGTCGTGCACCGACTCGTTCAAACTCTCGGCGATCAAGCTCCACTGCAACGTAAAATTCTCATTATTGTAGAAAGACGCGCACTCATCGGTACTCCAACTCATTGAACAATGGTCTATGATAATGTTTTTATGACCGCGCCCCCAAACAGCATCATCCTCCGTTGCGCTGACATCGCCCAAGCGGAAACGTAAAAAACGAATAACAACATTGTCGGCTTCCACCACTACAGGCTGATCCCTAAGCGTTATCCCAGCACCGGGAGCCGTTTGTCCGGCAATAGTCAAGTCGCCTCGCGAAATACGTAAGGGGCTGTTCAATCGGATGGTGCCGTTAACAGCAAAAACTATCGTGCGCGCGCCAAACTGACTTACTGCATGTCGCAAGGACCCCTCACGAAAAGTATCCTCAAGGGTAGAAACTACATATACATCCCCACCGGCCCCACCAAGTGTGTACATCCCCCCACCTTCCGCGCCGGGAAAAGAAGGAATTTGCGAACGATCGGGAAGTTCTGTCTCGTCGCCAGGTCCGGGATCCGGTTCCTGTAGATCATCGTCATTGCCGGAGCATCCCATCAAAACAACCAAAGGCAACATCCAACTCCACCGCAATTTTTTCATAGTAATAACAAGTAAAAAGGGAACAGCACAAAGGCTGCCCCTTTAATTAAACAAACTCAGATTACGGTATCCAACGGGCCGCTCCAATGTTATAGAATACAACATCTTCCTGACTTACGGTAAAATCACCTGCCGAAGGATCGGCAAATCCCGGGTCTACAGAAAGGTAGGTCGTGGTATAATCGTAAGCGGTGAAGGCATCACTGGTCAAATTCGGTGAATTAAAATAGTTGTTTCTATCGAATTCAACAATGTTGGTCTCACTCTGCCTAGAGTAGTTACCCACTACATTACTGAAAATATTATTCTTGACAGTAATCTGATTTTCAGCGTGACGCACATACATAATTCTGCGGGTAGTACCCTCTTTATCAATAACGTTGTGAAGGGTATTATTGGTAAACACGACCACGCAAGGCTCACCGGGGAAGCTGCTCGAACCACCTGAATCCATACGAATCAGATCGCGATCAGCCGCACTGTTGTAAATGGTGTTATTTGTAAACTCCAGATGTCTGGTCATTCCACTTCGGAAATCGATGAAATCGCCTCCGTCACAAACTATATTGGAGTAAACGGTATTGGTAATGGTTACCGACTCAATCAAAACAGCGTTGCTGGCATAGAACACACCCTTGGTATAATTGGTAATATAACACCCGTCAATTACAACGGCGCCATAAGCATCGGGCAATGCCTCATCATAAACAACAGTCTGATTACCATCGGAGGTAGCACCATCCATAATCAAATTACGCAGCGTTAAACCGGCCAAACCACTCATGCGAACAATGGCACCCTTTATCACAGGACGATCGTGCGGATACACGCCAACAATAGATAAAGTTTTGTCGATGGTAATATTGCCGTCAACAACATATTCTCCTGGCATTAAGGCTAATCCGGCACCGGGTTCCGCCTCTGCAATCATTGTCAGCAGATCATCTTCAGGGAAGACCTGAATGGCTCCCCCCAGGTCAATAAGCGTTCTGAAAGCCATGGTTCCGCGGGTATCGGTATCGCGACGCATAACCGCCACATAATCGGTTTCACTGTCCAATCCCTCAATAAGTACTTCACCAGCTTCAATTTCAGCAGCACTCAGCTCATGTACAATATCCCCCGGAGTCAACGTAATGGTGCTGGCCGTTTCACCTGCGGGCCAACGCAAAACCACAGAATTATGCGTAACATCCTCTTCTCCCATGGCAAGAAAGATCTGTTCCGTTCCGGTTTGAAAAACACTACCTGACCACAAGGACTCAGAAATACCTGTCCCAACAGCCTTAACACGAACAGCATAGAAAGTCTCACCCCGAAGTCCTAATTCAGAATAGGGAAGGTCCTCCAAAGTCAGTCCTGTTTTTGTACGTATAGGGGTTCCGGAAAAATCACCGGTTTCTGTTTCCTCCTCATTCTCGAAGAATTCAATGGTATAACTATCCGCCTTGCGAACCGGCTTGAAGTTAACCCGTGCTGTAGTTTGGTTCAATACCCGAACCTCAATATCGGTTGGTGAGAACAAACGACTCACCTCCAGTTCGGTCATTTCAGGGTCAATGTCGTCAGAGCAGGCAGAAAAGCCCAACAGACCCACAGCACCGAACAGCATTGCTGAATATTTTAATACTTTATTCATAGGTATACAATTTTGTTTTTCCTCCGGATCTCATTCCGGAACTTATTCATCTACTTTTAGCCAAATGTTTTAGTAACCATATCCATCGTTGGTCAGCTGACCATTACTGGAGTCAACAAAAACCTGCCAAATGGGCCAAAACTGCCGTGAATCGGGATCAGCCTGATACAGACCATCCCAGTACATAACCAAGTCCCCTTCAGAATTAAGCTTCCAGGTTTTTTCTTCGGTAAAGCCTAATGCAGCACCTGCCTCATCCGTATCACCAAAATTCAGTCCATAAATCTCTAAGGTTTCGCCATCCTCAGCTGTTCGATAGTAAATCTTTTCAGGAAGATCAGCATATTTCCCTTCACGATTTTCGAATTGCTGAAGTTTTGTGGCCGATTCAGCTAATTTCTGCCCCAAAAGATTCCAACGAATCAGGTCACGCTTTCTCAGCTTCTCCCCAACAAATTCAAAGGCACGCTCATCAACAACAGCATCAAAGAAAGCCTCCTTACTGGCGGTAGCCTCAGCCATCAATGCATCCACCTTCTCAGGATTATTTGGAAAAGCGCGCTCTCTAATCTCACGCAGATAAGGTGCAGCTGCCGCAGGACCATCCAATTCGTTAATGGCTTCGGCAGCCATTAAAAGAACGTCGGCATAACGCATATAAATAAAATTCAGGCCATCGTCATTGGGTGCATCGACCCGACGTCCACTTTCTTCAAACAACCACTCGTAACGATACTTACCAAAGTAGAACTTATTGGCATTGGTAGGCACCTGAACCCCGTCGGTCCACTCATAGGGCACACAAGAAACATCACGACGAACATCGTCTGCATCGAAATCATAAAAGACAGCAGGATTGGGCCCGTTGCTACCACCTCTGTTTTGGGCGGTGTACTTATCGGCATTGGTATGCTTAACACCCAAATCAAAAATAACCCTTCCACGTCCGGTATCAAAAGGAATCTCCCAAAGGATTTCTTTCCCGGCTACGTAGTCTTCACGGTGCAAAGAACGAAAAACACCTTCAAAAGTCTCTAATTCAGCGGTGCCACTTTCTATAATATCCAGGCACTCTGCCTTGGCAATGGCATACATCTTTTCCGAAGCCAATTCCGGATCGGTACTTTTTCTGATTCCATCGGGGCGCTGTCCATACCCACCTGCAGCCAGCGCCAAACGAGCACGAAGACCTTTAATGAAAGCCTTGTTGATTCGTTCTGTGGATTGGGTGAGACTGTTCTCATTGGGCCAGGGAACCAGGGTTGCAGCCTCATCCAAGTCGGCCAATAACTGCTTGTAAATCACATCCCGATCAGCACGAGGCAGGTACATGGTTTCCGAAGAAATCGGCTCAAAACGAGCAGGCACATCGCCCCAGGCATTCAACAGGTCATTGTAAACCACAGCACGGAGTGTAAGCACTTCGCCCAGCAGTTGAGCCATATAGGCATCGTTCTCCACATTTCCATAGGCACGTAGTCCCCGAATTGCAATATTGGCTCGCTCAATACCTTCATAAAACTTGGCCCAGGCGTTGTTTTCAGAGTTCATCTGGCCATTATTAATATTGGTATTATAGTTGGAAAGACGAGCTTTGTCTTCATTTACATCTCTTAAAGAGTGGGTAACCTCTGTGTCTGTATTCATCCCATAGTACAAAATGAAACGCCCCCGATAAGAGTTGGTCTCACCAAACGAATGAATGATACCAGCCACGGCTCCTTCAGCCAGACTTGGGTTAGAAAAAATTACCGATTCATCAAGCGCAGACTGGGATTCTACCTCTAAGGTATCCTCGCAAGACATAATCACCCCTGAGAGTAAAAATGCCAAAAATGCTTTATATATCAAACTCTTCATAATCTACTGTTTAAAAAGTTAAATTCATACCAACTACAAAGGAGCGGCTTTTGGGATAAGCCGAATAATCTACACCGGGAGTCAAAGCCGTTTTTCTACGTGTAGAAACCTCCGGATCGAATCCAGTATAGTTGGTCAGGGTGAATACATTATAAGCCGATGCATAAAACCTTAAGTTGCTCACTTTTATGCGTGATGTAAGATCACTGGGCAAAGTATAACCTAAAGTAAGCGTATTCAGACGAAGAAAAGAGCCATCTTCTACTGCCCAGTCAGAAAACACAAAGCGCTGCATATATGGCGACCACATCGTTGTGGAGGCATTCATTTCTGCCAATTCCACAGGATCGTTGCTGATGGTTCCATCTTCTCGCAGATTGGTCCATCGCTCACCATCTTCCATAATGGTCAACATATTACGCGAGTGATATTTACTGGTTGAGGTGTACTCAATTTTATTGGCGTTGTAAACATCGTTGCCATAACTCCAGTTGAACGCAGCAGACAAATCGAAACCATAAACCCGGCCATTCAAGGTAAGTCCACCTGTATGCAAGGGATTAGCATCCCCAATAACAACCCGATCATCCACATCAACCAGGTTATCATCAGTCTGATTTTGCAGCTTCATAGAACCTGGACGCAAGGTTCCCACAACAGGCGAGCTGTCGACAACACCTTCCTTCAAAATCCAAGCCCCATCAACAAAACCATCAAAATCATCCACCTCATAACGACCTGCACTGCGGTATCCGAACATCTGACCAACGGAGCCGCCTTCGGCTACCATAAAGTCAGCCCCCACTTCGGTGGAAGCCCAGCCAGAATCCTGAGTAAAGTCCTCCATGAGTCCCAGGGACAAGATCTCGTTTTTATTAAACCCAATGTTTCCACTGATGTTTAATCCAAAGTTGCGGGTATCCAATGCCACCCAATTCAGCATGAATTCAAAACCTTTATTCTGAGTCTCTCCCATATTTCGATACTGGTTATCGTATCCGGTACCGGCAACAGGAAACTGAATCAACAAATCTTTGGTATTGTTGATGTAAGCCTCAGCACTACCATTCAGACGTCCTCCCATTATTGCAAAATCAAGTCCCAGGTTACGCGTAACGGTAGTCTCCCATTTCAAATCAGGGTTAGCCATGGTTTTAGATCCTGCCCAATAGCTGTCAAAACCATTGACATAGTTAGTGGTACGTACTTCCAAATTTTGAATCAACTGCCCTGATGGAATATTGTTATTTCCAGCTGTACCATAACTCAAACGTAATTTCAGATCGTCCAGCCAATATTGGGTTCCCTCCATAAACGATTCCCCGGTAACACGCCAGGCTGCTGCTGCTGAGGGGAAATAGCCCCATTGGTTTCCTTCCGAAAACTTAGAAGAACCATCAGCACGGAAAGTGGCACTGAACAAATACTTATCGTCAAAAGCGTAGTTCACCCGACCAAAATAAGACAAGAGTACATCGTCAGGACTGTAATAGTTTTCGATGGAGTGGGGACTCCCCTGTGCTGGCAAGGCCGCTGCGTCTTCCAGTAAGAACGACTCGGGCAAACCATGAACAGTGGTGGTATGCTCTTCCTGCTCACGAACATAGTATTCGTGTCCTGCCAACAAATTCAAACTCTGACGCTCGCCCAACAAATCATCAAGGTCGTAGTTTAAGGTGTTGGTATTTCTAAAGGTATCCCGATTACGTTTGTTAAAAATAATGGCCGGCATTCCGCTGTCGTCAGCAGAAGGTCGATCCTTTACGTAATAGGTGGTCAAACCATAAAACCTTTGATCATTTGATTTATAATCATCGAGTCCGACTTCCGTACGAAGGGTTAAATTATCGATAACTTCCCAGGCAGCACTAGCGTTCATATTATAGGACCTGCGAGCCTGATAACGATCGTTATCTTGAAGTGCAGTAACAGGGTGATAAAGGTTGAAGTCCGGATCTGTCTCCCCGGAACTCGTCAATCCACTTACCGGAAAGGGAGGATAAATCATCGCATACTTCAAGCGGGAATCCGCTGAAGATATTTCATTTTGCTCATTGGCACCCCCACCTTCAATTTCTGTATTTGAATAACGCAACGAAAAATCAAGGGTAACCTTTTCATGGGGTTTATTACTCATTTTCAGCGTAAGGTTGTCGCGCTTAAAGCTGGACATTTGCATAATGGCCTTATCATCGATATGACTGTAACTGAAGGCGTACTTGGTTTTTTCTCCCCCCCCGTTAATGCTCAAATTGTGGTTAAATGTAAAACCGGTGCGTCCAAAAACCTGATCCTGCCAATCGTTACCTTGAACCTCCTTATACAAATCCAAGTCCTGATAATTGCCAAAATAGTCAGTAAAATTCTCAGGCTTATTGGCCAATTGAGCACGTTCATATTGGAACTTGGCATAATCATAAGGCTCCAAAACATCTAATTTCTTAGCCAACTGCTTCCAGGAGGCGTAAGCATTGTAGTTTACATTTACTTTCCCGGCCTCTCCACTCTTGGTGGTTACAATAATTACACCATTTGCACCACGTGAACCATAAATGGCGGTTGATGAGGCATCCTTTAAAACATCGATCGATTCGATGTCGCTAGGCGCGATATCGTTAATGCTTTCAACAGGAAAACCATCGACAATTAAAAGAGGGGTATTGTCACCGGTGATGGAACCACCTCCCCTTACCCGAATCTTAATCTCGGCATCGGGCGAACCCTCTGTCGCAGAAATTTGCACACCGGCCAACTTACCCGTAATGGCCTCAGTTGCACTGGCTACGGGAATGGCCTGCAGCGCATCTCCGCTAACCGAAGCAACCGAACCGGTAATGTCTCTCTTTTTCACAGTACCATAGCCTATGGCCACCACCTCATCCAAACCTATGGAGCTTGTATGAAGCACGGCAGTAATACTTGATCGCCCATCTACAGCGATCTCCTGCTCTTCAAATCCAATAAAACGCAATACCAAAACGGCATTTTGCGCATCGGGTACCTGAAGTTGAAAGTTTCCATCAAAGTCGGTTACCGACCCTGTGGTAGTCCCCTTAATAATGATGTTAACTCCAGGAAGAGGCTCACCCTGGGTGTCGACCACGTTACCTGTGACCAACTGACTCTGCTGAGCGTAAGCCAATAAACCAAAGGCCCACATTCCAGCGATCATTAACACTCGAAAAATCTCTCTTTTTCTCATAATTTGAATTGATTACTTAACAAATTCTACCTTTTTAATTTCATTTGCCAATCTGATCGGGTTTTGCACACATTAACATTTATGCTGCAATTTAAACACAGATCACGGTAAACAGGTGGGACTAATCATCCAAAAAGGATGCCTAAAATGACCAAAAACACCCGCCATAAATCATCTAAACCCTCATAAACAACAAGTTACCTGCCAAGCCACAACATCAATTCAACAAAAGTCTGAATATTTAAAATCCTTTCACAAAAAAACTGCACATCCAGCCACGCGGCTCAATGTGCAGTTTTATTCCGTTTTAGCGATAACTATTTTTTTAAAAAACCGGCCAGTTTGGGGATGGATTTTTTAAGATCTGCAGCAACCAAATCAGCCACTTTAAAGGCGCCATAGGGCGAAAGGTGGGTGTCGTCTGCAAGGGCCTGCTTAAGGTTGCCGTATTCTGTGGTGTCGATATGCAGAAAGAGTTTCTTAGAGGCTTCCGGCCCAAAGTCAACCAGCATTTGCCAGGTACTTTTATGCAAATCGATGAGCACCACATCCAGTTCTGCGGCTACTTTTCTGACGGCATCGGGATAGCCTTCATGGGTGTCGTAGAAAACGCCCTGCTCATCAAAACGTCGACGTACAATGGGAGTAAGTAAAACCGGTATGCCTTCACGATCGCGCACATCGCTTACAAAACGCCGAAGATTGTCGGAATAGGCCCCCTCGGCAGCGGCATAACGCTTTTCCGATTCAATTTTAGAATCGTTGTGACCAAATTCAATAAAAACATAGTCACCTGCCCTTACTTCATTCAACAGATCTTGCCATCGTCCCTCATCAATAAAGCTTTTTGTGCTGCGGCCATTCACGGCATGATTCTCTACACGCACTCCTTCCATAAAATAAAGAGGGAAAACCTGGCCCCACCCTTTTTCAGGATTCCCGTCGCGATAGGGTTTGTCGGCCACCGTAGAATCTCCGGCCAAAAACACGGTAATGGGCTGCTCGTTTTGCAAACAGCCCGTGAGGGTCAGCACCAACAAACCAAAAGACAGAATATTTTTCATAACCAAAAACTATTTTTTTATAAATATTAATTAATCTGAGGCATAAGTGGCGCGCGCGTAGGATCCCACTGATCATTGCCACCAAGCACACGATCCAGAGTGAGTTCCCGGGCTTCTTCAGCAGTCAGGTGGTGCGACCAGCTGACCCTCTCGTGGGTTAAGGCTCCCGGACCATAATTTTCATATTCGGCATAAAACACCGTGGCTTCGGCGTGGGGCTTGTTCCAATTGTGCCAGCCTTCGGGCTTAATGGAGGCATCCATATAGGTGCGCATAAATACCGTTTGGGCATGATCTCGCCAGGGGCGTCCCAGGTAAACCGAAGCCTCCGGGGCCCTACTCTCAATGCGACAATTATTAAAAACAAAACCATGGGGGGTGTCGGCCTCGGTGGAAGCTGCAGTAATATAACTGCCCTTGAGCGGGACTATGGTGCAGGCCTCGAACCAGGCGGTGGCCCATCCAAAAATAAAATCGACGGTGCCCTGGATGTAGCAGTTGTAATAAAACTGTCGGCTGCCTGCCTGATTAGGATACAAGGTATCCTGATGCCCCAGAAAACGACAATTATTAAAAACGGCCTTGTCGCCACTTACCCGTACTGCTACCGCCTGACCAACGGGACCCGCACTGTTTTCAAAAGTAATGTTGTGCGCTGTAAATCCCTCGCCAAAAACAAAAAAAGCAGAAGACCCGGTGGTACCCATTTCTTCCCCAAAAACATTGGGCTTTTGGGCAAAATCGTCGTAGGTAAGCACCACATCCTGAGGATTACTCCCCCAAAACACGACATTGGTCTTCGAGGCGGGTAAAACCAGCTTTTCTTTATAAGTACCGGGACGAATAACCACTATGGTGGCCTCCTTTCGGAAATCCGGAATGGCCATAACAGCTTCCTGAACCGAAGTGAAATCACCGCTGCCATCGGCCGCAACCACAAAATGAGCTGCCGGTTCCTCCTCCGGTAAAACGGCACTGCCGGCCCCCCATAGAGGGGCCAGCAGTCCGACAAAAAACATCAACATCCAACTTCTTCGCATATCCTTAGCTTTACAACTGCAATTTAACAACTTGTTTACTTCCATCAATCAATCGTACTTCTACCAGGTACAGCCCCTTATTTAATCCGCTTACAGGAACAACCTGCTCATTAGCGTGGACCGGGGTTTGTTTAACCAATGTTCCCGACGGAGTGTATATACGCACGGCGGCTATGGCTGTGGAGCGACTTACGACTTTAAAATGGTCGGTGGCGGGATTGGGGAATAAGCTTACCCCTTCCATACTGACTATTTCAGGGTTAGAGGCAATTACCTCATCGGAATAACCGTAATCGTCCACATAATTGGCAACACCCTGCGCCAACTTTGCTTTGGTTATGGGTGCAACAAGACTGTTGAGATACACCTCTACATTGGTAAACATGGTGCTTAAGGTATAGGCATTGCCGTCCGCAGCATTATTGGGATCGAGGCCAAAAGTAGTCTCCCAAGCATCGGGCGTACCGTCGGTATCGGCATCAGCCGGGGCAGCAAGAGATTCCAGCACTGGCCATCCGCCTACATCGGCCTGACTGTCGATGAGGCCGTTGGTGCTGCCATTTGAACCGGTATAAGTATAAGTCCCCTCGCGGGTTTCGCGCACCACACGAACATCTACCGCATCGCGCACCAGACTGGCCCCGGCATAGCCCAAAACCGCCTCATAAGCATCCTGAGCCGAATGTGTGGTTATCTGTCCCTTATCAAACTCCACATCGGAACGCAACTCAGCTTTGGGTTTGGAACTGTACTTAGGGTGAATACCCACCCAATTATCGTTGTTCACACTGGCATATTCGGTGTTGTGATTGCCGTTGACATAGAAAGTGCCCCACACACCGGCCGGCTGTTCATTTCCCCCGTTATCCGGATAAGGATAAGGCTGAAAAATACGCCCCCTGTTACTGCTGGCGGGACCTGGCTTATAATAATTATTGACCATATTGTAACTGCCGCCCTCTCCGGCGTAACCGTTATTGCCGCCCCAGTTAAAAATAACATTGTTTCGAAAATCAACCAACTCTTGGTCGGGAAGATTGGAATAACGGCTGCCACAAAAACGGGCTACACGACTGTCGTGATGGGCCATCAGATTGTGATGAAAACTGGCCTTTTTGCCACCCCAAATGCCCATATAGCCGTGCTTACCTTTGTCGTGCACCGAATTGCGTAAGCTCTCCGAAAGTATACACCACTGCATGGTAAAGTTACTGTTGTCGTAAAACGAAGAAGCCTCATCAGTGGCCCAACTCATGGTGCAGTGGTCCAAAATAATATCTTGTTGCTCCCGGCCCCAGATGGCATCGTTCTCGGTAGCCTTCTCGTCACCCATTCGAAACCGCAAAAAGCGAATGATGAGATTATTTGCCCTTACCTGAACCGTATGATTTTTCAGCGTAATACCATCACCCGGTGCCGTTTGTCCCGCAATGGTCAGGTTTCCATTACGGATGGTAACCGTGCTCAGCAATTCAATGGTTCCCGAAACGGCAAAAACCACGGTACGCGCACCGCTCTGAGTTTCAACGGCATCTCGAAAAGAACCAGCACCTGAATTGTTGAGGTTGGTAACATAAATGATGCGACCACCGCGACCGCCCGTAACAAACCTTCCGTGTCCTTCAGCACCCGGAAAAGCTACAGGAGTAGTATTTTCGATCACCTGTGCGGTCAGATTGCCGAGCGAAAAAAGCATCGTACAAACTGCCATACCCAATGTGTAAATCTTTTTCATATTCTTAATATCGTAAGGTTTCTTTCTCAACAAAATTAAACAAACCTTCCACTTGTAAGCAAGCCAAAGTAACATGCAACAAAAACCCCAACATATTTGGTCACAATACACCACCTGTTAAAGGTAGTGCGGACAATAATTCCAGTTTAACAATCAATTTTTCCACCCGCTTTGCGACTTAAACAAAACTCTTAACTTTTTAACTATATTTGTATTCTCTGCTGAAATCACCACCAAACAAGAGCAAATGATCAAAGCATTCTTACCAATTCTGAGCCTTTTTACCACCGTCCTCTGGGGACAGACTATAAGCGAGAACACAAGAGCAGAAATCCTGCGCTTTGAGCACTACAACACCTCCAGGGGCCTGTCTCAAAACACAGCCACCAGCATACTTTGTGATTCGAAGGGCTTTTTATGGATTGGCACCAACAACGGACTGAATCGCTTTGATGGAAATCGGTTTAGGGTATTCATGAATGAAGAAGGGGGCGAGCAGTATTTTACCCACAACCGCATCATCAATATTTGGGAAGACAACAAAGGCTTCATCTGGTTTGAAACCCACGACGGACACTACCATTATTTTGACCCTGTTAAAGAGACTTTTCAGTCGCTTTCGTATTTGATTTCTGATTTGGAAGAAGGACAATCTGTTTTCACCGAATTTCTGCAATACTCCGACAATGAAATCTGGCTGGGTCTGACCACCAAAGGGGTTTTGCGTTTGATGTACAATAAGGATTTGCACCAATATGATGTAAGCCATTATACCTCCAGGGGCCAACACGCCATTACCAACAATCACGTATCTTTCATCCATTCCGATCGAAACGGCAACATCTGGATTGGCACCCAAAGAGGTCTCACCCAAATAGATAAAGAGAGTCTGCAACAAAGTCACCCGGTTTTTAACCACCTTCTAATTTCGCACAGCTTTACCACCATGGTTGAAACAGCTACCGAACTGTGGTTTGGCACCCGGGAAGACGGCATTCTGAAATTTCAAAAAAACAGCCAGCACTACACCTTTATAAACACACAAAACACCCCTTCCCTTAAGAGCGACAACATTACCCACCTCCACATCACCAAAACGGGTACCGTTTTGGCGGCTCTTGCGCAAAACGGCATGCAGGTTTTCACCCCGCGTTTGAACCAGTGGCAGGACATTTCCTTAAGAGGTCAGCAAATTGAACAGGTGTATGAAGACCAGCAAAATATGGTTTGGCTGACTACCGAAGCCCTTGGTATAACGGGCTTCAACCTGGAAACTGCCGAATCAGAATTTCATTATTTCATAGACCCGAACCAATCCACCTTGCCCGATTCGGAGCGACACATTTTTTACGAAGACAGTAAAGGGAATTTGTGGATCGGAACGCATGAAGGGGGCCTGAACCTATACGACAGAAAGCGCAAAGACTTTCGTCAATTCAAAAACAACCCCCAGGATCCGCACTCTCTTTCGACCAACATTGTAATGTGTATTACTGAGGATCACAGTGGACAGTTGTGGGTCGGAACCGGTCAATTCCAGGGCAGTCTCGAAAAGGTTATTCTCAAAGATGCGGCCTTCGACCACCTGCTGCCACGCACCGAAGCCAGGCACATTTCGGACAACATAGTGCGGGCTGTTTTTGAAGACCCCCAGAAGCGCATTTGGGCGGCTACTAAAGCCGGACGACTCCATGTCTTTCAGAACGGCCGTCAAATTCATGTATTTGAACAATTCCCTACCAACAAAGGCCTGTTAACCGGCGTAAATGTTTATACCATAATGCTGGACAAAGACGGCTACCTCTGGCTCGGTTCAAAAGGCAAGGGCCTATTGGTAAGTCAACACCCCCTAAACAGCTACCAACACCCGGCAGAAATTCGCTTCACCAATTACCAACCAGAAGAGAACGATTCGGGAAGCCTGAGTCACATCAACATTTACAGCCTGGTTCAGGATCCCAGCGGACACATTTGGGTAGGCACCTATGGAAATGGGCTGAATTTGGGAGTGAAGCAAGAAGACGGAAGCTACCGCTTCCGTCGCTACAACACCGCCAACTCCACCCTCAGCAGCAACCTGGTAAGACACATATTGGTCGATCAAAAAAATCGCCTGTGGGTAGCCACAGGCTACGGACTCAACCTCTTCGAAAACAATCCGGCAGAGGGGCATCCCATACGTATCCGCAACTTTTACGCCAGCATGGCCCCCCACACCCTGAGTGTAAACGACATCATTCATCTGTTTGAAGACAAAGAAGGAACACTCTGGCTGGCCACCTACGGTGGCGGCGTTAACCGGCTCGACTCCCTTAGCCGGGAGGATGCTTACTTCACTAAATTTGATGAAATGGGCGGTTTGAGCAACAATGTTGTTTATTCCATCACAGACGACTTCAGCGGCAACCACCTTTGGTTCAGCACCGAAAACGGCCTAAGCCGTTTTCATTTGAGCAACAGCACCTTCGAGATTTTCAACAGCAACAACGGCCTCAACTTCGACAGTTTTTCAGAAAACACCGTTTACCAAACTACCAACGGAACCCTGCTGTTTGGCGGATTCATGGGTATAGAAATTATCGAACCCAGCCGCATTGAAATTCCCAAATGGAACAAAAGAGCAGAGCTCACCAACTTCCAGCTCTTCAACAAAGCCGTACCCATTGGTCCCGACGAGCCCTTGAAAAAAAGCATTGCCTACACCAACGAAATCACCCTCAAAAACAACCAGAACAGCTTCAGTTTTGAGTTTTCGTCGATGGATTACATGGACCCGGTAAAAACCCAATACGCCTACAAGCTGGATGAATTTGATCCCGACTGGACCATTGTTTCGGGCGATCGACGTGCCATCTACACCAACCTCTCCCCCGGAAAATACCTCTTCAGAGTAAAAGCCACCAATCGCAAGGGCGAATGGATCACCAATCAGCGCATCCTGCGCATCACCATACTGCCACCCTGGTACAAAACAACCTGGGCCTTCCTCCTCTATTCCTTGCTCATTGGAATGTTGTTTTACATCATAGCCACCACTGTGGCCAAAATTAACCAGTACCGCAACGAACTCCAGATCGAAAAGCGGGTAAATGAGATGAAGCTCCGCTTTTTCACAAACATTTCGCACGAAATCAGAACCCCGTTAACCCTAATACTGGGGCCCATAGACGACATGTTGCAAAAAGACCTCAGCAACAACGACAAACCGCGTCTCGAAATCATACGAAAAAACGGCAAACGGATGTTGCAGCTCACCAACCAACTGCTCGATTTCAGAAAAATACAAAACAACAAAATGCAGCTGAAAGTGCGTTCCTTTGAGTTGGTCGCCTTCACCCGCAGCATATACGAAAGCTTTGTTCCCCTGGCTCTGCACAAAAAAATTGCCTATCACTTCAGCACCGACCTCGAACATTGCGAAGTTTGGGCCGACCCGACCAAATTAGATACCATCATTTACAACCTGCTTTCGAACGCCCTTAAATTTACCGAAGCCGAAAAGGAAGTGAGACTGCACCTGTCCATTAACCCCGCCGACGAACAAATAGAAATTACCGTAAGCGACCAGGGCCGGGGCATTGCTGCCGCCAACCTTAATCAGCTTTTTGATCGTTATACCATCCTTAGCGGAGAAGAGCTCGCCGGCACCGGCATAGGGCTCTCCTTAAGCAACGAGCTGGCCCGTCTGCACCACGGCGAAATCATCGTAGCATCGGAAGAAAACCAAGGCAGCACCTTTACCCTTCGACTGCGCCAGGGTAAAAAGCATTTTGAAAAGGACCATCGCATAATATGGAGCGAACAAAACGACGCCCTTCAGCCCGTGACCAATCTTCATACCGAAGAAGATTTGCCCAGCCCAAAAAGCGCCAGCGTTCTGGCAGATCCACTGGATAAGCGTCCCTCCATATTGGTCGTGGAAGACAACCCTGAAATTGGAGATTACGTCTGTCGTTCGCTCAGTCCCGAGTTCAGCACCATTTTGGCAGGCAACGGCCAGGAGGCTCTGGACTTGCTCGAGAACCAGAACCCCGACCTGATTGTATCCGACATTATGATGCCGGTGATGGACGGAATGGAAATGACCGAAAAAATAAAAGGCAACTTCAGCACCAGCCACATCCCCATTATTCTGCTTACCGCCAAATCGGGCGTAGAAGACCAGATTGCCGGCGTGGAGCTCGGAGCCGACGCCTACCTGGTGAAACCCTTCAATGCCGGCTATCTCAAAGCCATGGTTAAAAACCTGATTGAGCAACGCCGCCATGTGATAGCGAAATTCCGCGACAACAAAACCATTGATCCCTCCACCCTGAAGGTAAACTCCAAAGACGAAGAATTCCTCCAAAAGCTGATCAGCTATGTAGAAGAAAACCATGCCGAAGACTTCACCATCGAAGAGCTGGCAGACACCCTCTGCGTTAGTCGCACGGTCTTCTACAACAAAGTCAAAGGCCTCACCGGACTGAGCCCCGTTGAATTTGTGCGGCAACTCAAACTAAAAATTGCGGCCCACCTGCTGACCCAGGGCTACAACGTATCCGAAGCAGCCATAAAAGTGGGATTTAACGATGCACGCTATTTCAGTCGGCAATTCAAAGCCCTCTTTGGTTACCTGCCCAGCAAACACCTCGAAAAATCAAAAGAAGACTAAAAATAAGCTCATGAAACCAGCCAAATAGCCCTCTGGATAAAAACACAGTCGCTACCCTGGTATATAGCCGGCATGCACATGAAACACTAAAGCTGGCACAAAGGAACCGTCCACGGGATCCTAACCCTGCAACTGGCACCCGGCGGCGGCACCGCCATAGAGTTCAATAAAAACTAGACCGCAGAGAAAAAAAACACCCCCGGAAGATTCGTTCTTCCGGGGGTGTTTGTATTAAATCAACTACTGTCGGCATATATCATACCTTCAGAAGTTTGGCGTTACAATTTAGAGCTCCACAACCTCACCAAGCGAAAAAGGTACGCTGGCAGATTCTCCAAAATCACCTTCTACTTCAGCCAGTACTTCTTCACCAAAAGTAAGTGTAACCAATCCAGGAGCTCCCACACCATCACCATAACTGTCGTTTACAACAAGTGTGTAACTTCCATCCTCCAGACATAAGTCTACAGATATTGAGGCCTGTCCATCTTCGAATCCTCCACCGGAAGCAACGACCTCTTCCTCAGCATCAAGAATTTCCCAACTGGTTTCACTACCGTAATCATCAAAAACAATGCTGAGGTTAACTTCATTGTGCGCACACGGTGGCTTAACATAAACATCTGCACCAAAATAGGAAAACTCAGCCAAATAAGGATTTACAAATTGATCATCCAGCTCTAACTCTAAGGAAAAATCCTCTCCAATTGGAGCACTATCAGATACGGATAAAGTCACCACCAGAGTATCCACTCCCGCAGGGAAAGAAACCGTGCTGGTACTATTAAAATAGGAAACATCTTCTCCTCTAAAATAGAGCGGCACTTCAATAGCATTATTCGTTCCATTACGAATAATGGTCAATTCAAAATCAGTCTCGCCAGATGCGATCTCGATTCGAGACGGATTATCAGCAAGGAAGCGCACACCATCTGACGACACATTTACAGGTCCTCGTTCCACACTAACTTCCTCATCGCATCCAATTACGGACAAGCCAAGCAAAATGACCAAGGCACCAAAGGAACTAAAATATCTTTTCATAAAAATAATTTTAATTGTCTGTGAATTATTAATCAGTTACAGGGTCTGACAACCCGGCACCCTCACCGGATACAGGTTGAGCTCCGCCTGAATTATTATCCGTTTCACTAATTCCCATATTTGAGTTAATCTCTCGCTGAGGAATACGTAACAAAAGCCATGGATCGTTATAAGCCATATTAAAACGCATGGCAATGGGAAAATTTGAAGTAGTTGAGCTATTAAATCTAACAATATTCTTTTGCAGTCTGAGGATATCGAAGAAGGAGAAACCCTCTCCCCAAAGTTCAATTCTTCTTTGCTTCCAAACTTCGATTTGAAATTGCTCAGCAGAACCTGCACTTACAGTATAGGATGGATCCCTATAATCTTTCATAAAGGTCTCAAGCAAAGTAGCAGCAGCACCAACGTCTCCACTCATAGCTAAGGCCTCCGCTTCAATCAAAAGCATCTCCTCAGATCGCATAATAACCCAATCGGCAGAATTATCTCCATTACCAAACACATTATCTGTTGGTCCAAATTTCACATTCGTATATGGTGAAAATGGCATCTTAACATCAGTTATGCTCAATGGGCCAATAGGTTCACCTTCATGCCCGGGCCATGAAAGGTCTTCTAATATTGGAGAGTTAAGACTCTCATCTACCCACCATCCCTTTCTAACATCAGTCGCTGGAATCTTTGCCCACAACAACGAGCTTATGCTCATATACTGGCCAACATTGGCAGTATAACTATTACCTGCAAAGGAGCTTAATTTAGAGGGCCAGGTATCGTAATTACTGGAAATATTAACGGGATTAATCAGCACTGCCCACATCCAGTTGGCTGCAGAAGCGTCGTTGAACCCGGGCTTACCGGCATCCTCCTTTGAAAGAAACTCGAATCCAGCTCTGGCATCTGCAGCATCTGATGCAGCATTCTCCCAGTTTTGCATTACCAGGTGTACGCGAGCCCGAATACCGTAGGCGACAGCTTGATTCACAGCAGCCTTATTCGGCCTAGAAAAACCCTCTAAAAGCTCAATTGCTTGATTCAAATCAGACAAAATCAAATCATAAACTGCCTGGACTGTAGCTCTCGGATTGTTTGTAGGATCGCCCTCCATTTCGTTAGTGATGATTGGAATAGCTGGCTTATCTTCATTGCCTTTGTATGTAAACTGGTACATCTGTACAAGATTAAAATAATCAAAGGCACGAACGGCAAGCGCCTGACCACGATAATAGTCTAACATTTCGCTGTCAGAGTCCTCGGGAATTGCAGCCAATAGATCATTTGCCAATTTAATCTGCTTGTAGAACAAAGCCCATCTGATATAGGGGCTGGCATAAGTGTATGTCCTATCAGAAAACTCCAAAGGAGTGGCGAACCAGTTATAACCGGCATCCGGACTAACTATGTCGGCACCATTATGATCCCAAGCCAATGTAACCGATGCATAACCAAAATCATCGGATCGTTCAGATGCAGGCAAGGCAGGATACTGCGTTCCAAGAATTGCATACATACCATTCAAGTCGGCAGAAAGCCTCTCCGGTATCAATGCGGCAACTTCTTGCTTTTGTTCTTCTGTGAGAATTGATCCATCTGGACTCGTAACCAAATCATCAGTACATGAAACCAGTAATGAAAGGGCTACAAAAGGAACAAAGACTCTATTAATAAATTTCTTCATAATAATCAACTTTTTTAGTTTTCAACTCTTGGTTAAAAAGTCAAGGTTATTCCTCCAGAGAGGGTACGCAAAGAGGAATAATTATGACTACCTACCGCCTGCCAATCTGTTCCACCAAAAGACTGACGTGGATCCAAACCTTTACGGGCAGTCAGCAAAAACAGATTATCACCAGAGAAGTAAATCCGAGCACTATTGATGTTCAAATAGTCAGTCACAGTAGATGGCAAGGTATACCCAACGGTTAAATTGTTTAAACTCAAGTAATTTGAGCTAACCAAGAACCTGGATGAGTGCATCTGACGATTGTCGTCCAAAGAATTGAGACGAGGTATATTACTGTCTCGGTTATCATACGACCAAGCATCAAGTATGTCCATATGCCAGTTTACACCAGCCTCATCACCTCCATGCATCAATGATTGATAAGTTCCATCAAAAACCTTTCCTCCTAGCTGATAGCCAAAAGCAGCGGAAACATCAAACCCAAAAGCTTCAACAGAAGTACCAAAACCACCATAAACTTTGGCCAACGTACTTCCAAGGTTTACTTGATTTGTTCCGGTGTATGTGTCTACAGTCTGCTTCTGGTTATTCTCGTCAAGTACATATTCACCGTCACCGTCAACAAGGTAATATAAGGCCTTACCCGAAGTTGGATCAACTCCAGCATAGTCTCTCAAGAAAGCATCGTAGAGAGACCCTCCGATTTCATAAATATAGGTAGAGGCCTTAATTCCGGTTTCCTTTACTCCTTCAGCCAAGGCCAAAATCTCATTCTTATAGGAAGTGGCATTCAAATTCAGTCTCCAATTTACATTTGAAGTATTAATGATATTAACTGCTAGGTCAACTTCGACCCCTTTGTTCATAATTTCACCCACATTCATAGGCAAGGAAGAATAACCCAAGGACTCAGGAACTGGCTGATAATACAAAAGGTCACTGGTTTTACGAGTAAAATATTCAACACTTCCCACAACTCGGTCTCTTAGTAATGAAAATTCCGTACCTACGTTGAAGCTATGAGACGTCTCCCAAGTAATATCTCTATTTCCTTTATAATGCAAAGAGGTTGCAAAGTCACCATCTGCATTAAAGACTTTATACTGATCTAAATACGGATAATAGTTGGTTTCTTCCTGATAAATAAGGTTATCATTACCTTGCATACCATAGCTGGCCTTCAATTTCAACAAATCAATCCAGTCAGCACCGAGATTTTGGAAAAAGCTCTCCTTACTGATTAGCCAGGCACCACCTAAACTTCCAAAATCTCCCCATTGATTCTCCGGGGCAAACCTGGAAGAGGCATCCCTTCTATAAGAAGCAGACAAATAAAAGCGTGCATCGTAATCGTACTGAATACGACCAAGGAATCCGTGCGTCTTATAGGTATCGGTATATGAATCTACATTCGGATCCTCAAAAATGGAGTTTCCAATTTCACCTATGGAAGGATTATAAAGTTTCCTGTTGAAGACATACAGGTACTGCCGCGTCATATCATAAGCTTCATATCCAGCCAACACATCAAAATTGCTGGCTCCCATATCAAACTTATAATTCAACAAGTATTGTTGAGTTATACCAATCTGACGTTCATGTGAAACAGAAACCTGGCCCCCATCACTGGCAGCCGAACCATAAAAGGGATTGTACAATCTTGAAGTACGGGTGTTACGAGCATTCACACCTACATTCGTTGTAAACTGTAAACCTTCATACAATGACACTACGGCATACCATTTGGTATTTAAAACGTCACTTATTGAGTTATGATCATTAAGCTTCATTGTAATACCAGGGTTAGACAAGCCCATAAAAGGACGACTTGAATTGGTGGTAGTTCCAAAATCGTAAACAGTGATGCCTCTAGCATCCTTGCGAATTGACCCATCAGCATTTCTGACATACATCGGATAGATGGGAGCCATAAGATTGGAGGTATAGAACAAGTTCCCAGAAGATCCCCAATCGGACTGACCGGGAGGGGCTTGCATATTATAATTGGTATACCCCAGACTTCCGCCAACTTTAAGCCACTCTTTTGCTTGATAATCGGTAGAGGCTCGGGCAGTGTAACGTGTAAATCCTGATCCATCAATAATACCCGAATCGTCAAGATAGCCAGCAGACATGTAATAAGTCATTTTTTCGGAAGATCCAGCGATGGACACATTATGCTCTTGACGAAGGTTGCCCTTATCAAAAAGTTCTTCATACCAATCATCTGGAGTATAATAATAATCGCCATCAGAATATCCTAACTCGGCGTTGGGATTTAACTTAAAATTCGTTCCTACCAAGTATTCTCCCTCAGGAACAGTGTAGACCTGATAACCAAGCCCTCCCTCATCAGCATCTAAAAAGACGGTCTGAGCATAAGTATGTGCAGCAGCTGCCGACTCACCTGAATATAACCTACTGTTATACAAGCTCCTGTAGAACGTCTCATAATACATTCCTGGATCCGTCATAACATCGTAATTAGGAACTCCACGCTTATTAGACCCCCACCTTGAGTCAAGCGTTACGACAGCTTCGCTACCTCTTTTACCTTGCTTCGTCGTAACAATAATAACACCGTTGGCTCCCCGAGCTCCGTATATCGCACTTGCAGCAGCATCCTTCAACACACTAACACTCTCAATATCATTGGAGTTAATTGCTGAAATATTGCCTTCAAAAGGCATGCCGTCCACAATATAAAGTGGAGCATTACTAGCACTCATTGAACCAATACCCCTAATTCGGATATTTGCAGAACTACCGGGCTGTCCACTCGAGCTGGATGCTTGAACACCGGCAACTTGCCCAGCAATAGCATTGGTGATGTTAGAAACCTGACGCTTGGAAATCTCTCTAGCATCAACCGTTGCTGCAGAACCGGTAAAAGCTTGCCTTGTCGCAGTACCGTATGCCACCACCACAACTTCATCCATGGCAATGGCATCGCTGCCAAGCGTAACATTGATTACACTGCGGCCTGCGATTTCCTGCTCCTGGGTTTGCATACCCACAAAGGAGAAAACCAAGACCTCAGCTTCCTGGGGTACATTAATGGTATAATCACCATCAATTTGGGTGATGGTACCCATGGTTGTGCCTTTCACGAATACGGACGCACCAGGTATGGGCTGTCCGTCATCACTTCCTGTGACTGTTCCTGTAATGGTTCTGGTTTGGGCCACAAGAGCATTTAGTCCAAACACCATTACGAACGAAAGTGCCAAAAGAACTTTCTTCATAAAGTTAAAGGTTTAAATTAATAATAGGACAATAATAAATTCATCATATAAGCACGAAGACTTTTCGATGCCGAAACTAATCTCTCCGGAACCAAAGGCTCAGAAGGGGTTTTGGGTTGAAATCAAATCTTCGACCATTTGCACAAATTATACAACAATTACAGCTGCATAAGGTTTACATAAATACAAGTTAAGATATAATTAACCTGATTTTAAAACATTTTAACACTTTTCTTACTGTATTTTATCGACAACACACTAAACCTGACAAATATCAGGATCACCAAGTAATAAAACACAAGTTCGGATGGGTTATGAGTAATACGATGCTACAAAAATAGTAGAAAATTTCATTAAACCATAAGCAAGGAGAAAATAAAATATAAAAATCAAACACACCCCTAAAAAAAAAGGGTTGAATTCAAAAAAGAGTGACATTACTGGAGGGATACCCCTCAAAAACACACCCACGCAAGAATATTTTTAATTATACATTTCCGCAATCGTTTGCGGAGTGTTAAAAAGAAAAAATAGTAACACCAAGACAATTGGAGGACAAACTATAGAATTATGCCCAAAAGCCACTTCATCTTATAAAATGAAAAGAAAAGCTCCACTAATACTATAAAACAATGAAGGGGCGATATACAGGGTAAACCTGATGAATATCACTGTTTTATACTGATAAAAATCAGAGTAGAAATGCGACATGTTTAGAACAATACATTTAAGTATTTGAAAACTAAATTACTACACTAACGTGACATGGGTAAGAGCAGCAAAACTGCATAACGTATATTTATGCAAACCGCTGGACGTTCTTGCTCTCTCAACGACAGCTATCTGCTGGGTCAGATCGGGGTACACCATCGCTCAACTTTTCTGCAAAAAAAAAGATGGACCTCCGTCCATCTTTGCTCTGGCAGCAAGCGCAAGTCTTCTCGATAATATGCCGGGATCTTCAGCCCGGACTTTTAAAGGCCTTAATGTGCCCTACCTTATCCGCCCCATAAACTCTTCCATTTGTCCGCTCAGCACCAAAAGCGACAGTTCCAGCACTTTGCTTTGATACATCGATTCGAGGGAGCGGTCCACGGCATTGATGTAGCCGAGCTGAAATTCTCTAAAACCAAGTCCCGACAGCACCCCTAACTCATAACGTTCCAAAGCCAGGTCGAGATTGGCGCGGGCTACGTCTACGTTTTGCTTTTCAAAATCGACCATCATCAGGTTGTTCAGGTAGGTGTTGTACAGGGTGTGCAGCTGTCCCTTTACAGCGAGTTCGGTTTCCTCGTGGCTGAGACGCCGGTTTTCCAGTTCGATACGGGCATTGCGCACATTGCGGTTTACTTCAAAGCCATTGAAGATGTTCAGACTGGCTTCCAGTCCGTAATTAAAACCCTGCGACTCGTTAAAAGTAATGACCGAGGCGGGGGTTTCTGCCCGGCTGTAGGTGTAGCCGCTGACAAAGTTAATATTGGGATAACGTCGGGCCTGGGCCAGGCGCAGTTCCTGCTCTGTTATGGCCATTCCCAGCTCATTGGCCACCAGGTTTACGTTGTTCTCGAGCGCCATCAGCAAAAGGTCGTCTTCGACCAGAGGAGCACCCAGCAAAATGGTGTCGCCAACAAAGCCGTGATTCTTCAAGGGTTGGTTCATCAGCTGGTTCATTTGAATGTAAGCACCTTGTAGGGCTTCTTTTTGGCGGACCAACAAAGAGCTGTCGGCATTCAAATCCAATCGGGCCTGCTGCAAATCCATACCGGAGGCAGTTCCGATGTTTACTTGCTCGGTAATGATGCGGAAACGCTCACGCGACAAGTCCATGAGCTGTTCGGCCGCTTCCAGACGGTGCTGCTGCACCACAATACGAAAATAAAGATCGGCCAAATCACCCACCAACTGCTCCACTACCCTGCGGGTTTCGAGCTCTGCGGCATCCAACTGGTAGGCGCTGCGCCGGTAGTTGGCAAACATGCCCAGACCGTCGAACAGAGTCCAGCTCAAACTGACGCCGGCACTGAGGTTTTCGGAACTGGTGTTGCTGAAATCCTGTTCCTGTTCGTTAAAGGTGCGCTTACTGTCGGTCTGCGACTTGTTGTAACGTGCCGTTCCGCCCACACTGGGCAAAAAGGGCTGCAACGAATGGTTGTTGTCGGCCTGCTGCCAGCGGTTGCGGACCATGCGTACCGATGGATTTTGTTCCAGTGCCTGCTCAATAAGCGCAGACAAAGGTTGCTCTGAAACAAGGTACTCTTCCTGGTTTTGGGCGAGAGCACTCAAACCGAGGACAACAAAAACACATATAATAAGGTAGTTCTTCATCTTTCTAACGATTTGACTGATCATTGCTCCTTACTCCTTTTCTGTTTCATCCATTTGTGCATCGGCGTTACTCACACTCTTGGAGCTCTCCGAAATATAGGTGTACATAGCCGGAATAACAAAAAGCGTAAATACCGATGCTACGGTGAGGCCCCCAACCACAGCTATACCCATGGACACCCGACTTTCGGCGCCGGCCCCCCAGGCCAGGGCCATGGGCAGTACGCCCAGAATGGTAGAGAGACTGGTCATCAAAATGGGTCTAAAACGAGCGGCGGCTGCATCTACAATGGCGTCGTAGGCACTGAGTCCCGCAGCCTTACGCTGATTGGCAAACTCAACCATCAGAATGCCGTTTTTCGACACCAATCCGATCAGCATGATGATACCTATCTGACTGAAAATATTGAGACTTTGATCGAAGTACCACAGCGACAATAAGGCACCTACCAAGGCAAGCGGCACGGTAAACATGATGACCAGCGGATCGCGGAAACTTTCGAACTGAGCGGCAAGTACCAGATAAATCAATATAAGGGCCAAACCAAAGGCAAAGAGCAGACTGGAGGTACTTTCGACAAAGTCACGCGAATCGCCCGACAGCGTAGTACTGAAAGTATCGTCCAAAGTAGCCCCTGCAATCCGGTCCATCTCCTCAATACCATCGGCTATGGTATAACCGCGTGATAGTCCCGCCGATACCGTGGCCGAAACAAAACGGTTGTAGCGGTAGAGCTGGGGCGGCGTACTGCTTTCTTCTATGGTCACCAGGTTGTCGAGCTGAATGAGCTCACCCGTATTGCTGCGTACGTAAACGGAGGTGATGTCGGCAGGCTTATTGCGATCGCTGCGCTCCAGCTCCCCGATAATTTGATACTGCTTTCCGTTCATGATGTAATAAGCCAGTCGCTGACCGCTGAGACTCAGTTGCAGCGTTTGGGCGATATCGCGTACAGAAACGCCCATGAGTGCGGCCTTTTCACGATCAATATTTACGCGAATCTCCGGCTTCGTGAATTTCAGGTTAACGTCTGAATTCTGAAAGTGGGGACTGTTGCCCACTTCTTCCATAAAAACAGGCAAATACTCTTTTAACTTGTCGAGATTCTGGGCTTGAATGACATACTGAACAGGCAAACCACCCCGTCGACCACCAAAGGTGGCTTGCTGGGTGATAAAGGTCCGTGCACCGGTAAAGGCACGTACCTTTTCGCCCAGGTCATCGGCAATTTCCTGCTGGGAGCGGCTCCGGTCTTTGGCATCACTCAAAGTGATGCGGTGAAAGGCGGAGTTGGTATTCCACAAACCCACAATTTGAAAGAGCGAAGTAATCTCAGGCGCATCTTCCAGCATAAACTGCGACAACTCATCGGAGTAACGCAGGGTATAGTCGTAGGTCGCCCCTTCAGGCGCCGTACTGTTTACCGTCAATTGTCCCCTATCTTCCATGGGGGCCATTTCGGAGGGAATGCTGAACCACAATAGTCCTATGAGAACGAGGGCTACCAGCATCACCAAAGGCGTTGCCCAATGTCGGCGCAACAAAAATGCGTTGAGCGCATTTTTGTAGGTAGAACCCAACCATTGAAAGAAGGGCTCGGTAGCCCGGTACAGTTTGTTGTGACCGCCTTTGCGCTTTTTAAGGATGCGCGAAGACAACATGGGCGTCAAGGTAAGAGCCACAAAGGAGGAAATGATTACGGCTCCGGCAATGACGATACTGAACTCCCGGAACAGGCGTCCGGTAATCCCCTGCAAAAACACAATAGGAAAGAACACCGCCGCCAGCGTAATGGTGGTGGCAATTACCGCGAAGAAAATCTCAGCCGCTCCTTTAACACCAGCTTCCTTGGGGTCCATCCCCTGCTCTATTTTGGTGTAAATGTTCTCCATAACCACAATGGCGTCGTCCACTACCAGACCAATGGCCAGTACTACGGCCAAAAGGGTGAGGATGTTGATGGTAAAGCCGGCCACATACATAATAAAGAAGGCGCCAATGAGCGACACGGGTATGGAAAGGGCGGGAATGAGCGTGGTACGCCAGTCGCGCAAAAACACAAAAATAATGAGCACCACCAACGCAAAGGCCAAATAGATGGTTTGCTGCACTTCGGTGATGGAGTCGCGTATGTACTGGGTATTGTCGAAGCCCACTTCGGCAATAATGTCGGAGGGCAAATCTTTCTTCAACTCTTCGAGACGCAGCAGGGCGTCGTCCACTATGGAAATGTAATTGGCACCGGGCTGGGGCACCAACACATTGTTGACCATGGGCACTCCGTTCATTTTAAGAATACTGTGCATATTCTCCGCCTCTACAATGGCGCGGCCCAAATCACCAAAACGAACCACGCGGTCGCCGTCCTGATACACCACCATGCGGTTGAAATCTTCCACCGAGGTAAAGCGCCCCATGGTACGTACGGTAAGTTCGGTATTGCTGCCTTCAATCCGTCCGGAAGGCAACTCTATATTCTCACGGATGAGGGCATCGCGCACATCCACCGGCGTAAGCTCATAAGCGGCCAGCTTGGCAGGGTCCATCCACAGGCGAATGGCAAAGCGCTTGGCGCCCCAGGTGCGGACCTCGCTCACCCCCTGAATGGTCTGCAGACGCTCCTTAAAATTGACTTCGGCAAACTCGGTCAGGTCGATGAGGGAACGACTGCCGCTGCGCAGGGTAATGGAGAAAATGGGCTGGGCGTCGGCATCTGCCTTGGATACCACCGGAGGGTCGGCATCGGGGGGCAGGCGCCGCATGGCGCCCGAGACTTTATCGCGCACGTCGTTGGCAGCGGTCTCCAAATCCACTTCCAAGTCAAATTCTACGGTAATGCGACTGGAACCATCGCGACTGCTGCTGCTGATGCTTCGAATGCCCTGAATGCCATTGATGGCCTGCTCCAGGGGCTCGGTAATCTGGGTTTCGATAACATCGGCATTGGCCCCGGTAAAACTGGTGGAGACAGAAACAAAGGGCTGGTCAACGCTCGGGAAATCGCGCACGCCCAAATAACTGAAGCCAATAAAACCGATGATCATAATAAATATGCTCATTACAATGGCCAGTACGGGGCGCCGTATGCTGAGGGAGGATATACTCATATTCTATAACTTAAAAATGGAAGAAACCAGGATGGAGATTAACGACTGAACCCCTGAATGGTGACGGGCATGCCGGTTCGCAGCTGCAAAATTCCGCTGGTAATAACGGTATCTCCGGCAGCCAGTCCCTCAGTTACAGCCACCATGGCTTCGGTGCGACTGCCTGTGCGTATGTTAATCAGGTCGGCTTTGCCGTTGCGGTAAACAAAAACCTGGTCGCCATCCATTTGGGGAATAACGGCCTCACTGGGCACCTGCAATACGTTATTGTCGCGACTGATGATGATACTTAAATCGGCGAACATGCCGGGCAGCAAGCGATAATCTTCGTTGGGATACAGGGCGCGCAACGACAGAGAACGCGTGCGCTGTTCCACCATGGGCTCTACAGCATAAACATCGGCATGAAAGGCTTCGCTGTAGCCGGCTACATTAAAAACCACATCACGCCCCTGAAGCTGGGCCGCCTGGTAGCGCTCCGGCACCGAAAACTCAAGGCGCAAAGGGGCTGCTTTTACCAGTCGTGCAATGGGCTGCCCGGGTTGCAGGTAGGTACCGGGACTCACGCCACGGAATCCGATAACCCCGTCGAAGGGGGCACGAATCTGCATTTTTTCGATGCGGGTATTCAGCAGGTTCAGTTCCGACTCGATGACCAACATATCGGTCTGCACTTTGTCAAAGGCTTCGCGACTGATGGCTTCCTTTTCGAGCAGCACCTTTTGACGTTCCAGAGTTTGCGCGATCAGCGCTTTTTGGTGAATGGCCTTGTCGCGCTGTGCCTGCAATTCGGCATCATCGATCCGCACCAGCAAGTCGCCCTGCTTAACGCGAGCCCCCTCCTCAAAATGTATGCTGCGAACCATACCGGAAATTTCGGTGGTCACATTTACCTCCTCGCTGGCTACCAAGGTACCGGCCGCCTTCAACACGTTTTCCATAGCCATGGGTTGTACCACGACTCCGGAGACAGGTAAGCCCCTGCCTGCACCCGTAGGGACGGAAGACTCGGTCTCCTTTTTTGAAAACCACCCAAACTTGGGCAACAACAACAAGGCAAGAACAACAACTACCCCTCCTATCGACAAGGTGCGTTTTAGCGACTTCTTCATAAAAAAATGAAATGCAGTTAATGATTCAAAAGAAAAACTCAAATTAAAACAAAAAGTTCTGATTTGAAATTTTGGGAAGGTGGGCAAATCTTCTTCACATCAACTGTGACAGAGCTGGAAGAAAAAGGTTTAAATAAAACACAAAAACATGCAACTTACTTTTCCTAAATTTGTCTTTCCTAGTAAAACAAACACGGTTTCACCTTGCCAAGTACCGAAATACATCGTTCTCTGATCGAGCAAGCCGCCAAAGGCAACGCGCAAGCTATGAAAGAGTTGTATCGGCTCTACAGCCGGGCGATGTACAATGTGTGCTGCCGCATCATGAGCAACAGAACCGACGCAGAGGATATGCTTCAGGAAGTTTTTATAGATGTTTTTGCCAAGCTGTCGTCCTTTCGCTTTGAGTCAACCTTTGGGGCCTGGATAAAACGCATTGCTGTTAACAAATGCATCAACGAACTGCGACGTGCAAAAGTACAACTTGAATACGCAGATACGCACATACAGGAACCCAGCGATGACGCAGACACCGATTATGAAGAAGATACCACCCTGTCGGTAGAGCGGATTAAAAATGCCATGGGACTGCTGCCCGACGGTTACCGCGTGGTTTTTTCGCTCTACATGCTGGAAGGTTACGACCATGATGAAATATCTGCCATACTTAACATCAGCAGCTCTACCTCAAAAACCCAATTATTGCGAGCCAAAAAGAAACTGATCGAACTTATGCGAACCAGCCAGGAAATCCCATCCATTCCCTTATAAAACAAGAAACCATGAAAAAGCCCTTGCAAGATTTTATAAACCACAATAGGGAAGCTTTTGATGCAGACCTGCCTGCTCCGGAGCTGTGGGAGAAAATTACAGCCCGCTCCCCTGAACTAAAAAAAGGCCGAAAGCGGTCTTTGACTGTCACGATGCAGCGAATGGCAGCGGCTGCGGTGTTGCTGCTCATGGTTGCTTCGGGCCTTTACTGGCTTACGAACGAGCAGAATTTTCACACAAACCGGGACGGAGAAATGCATCGGGCGCAATTCGAAATACAAGAAGCCAGTCGGTTTTACGAACTGCAAATTGCAGATAAAAAGCACAAGGTTTTTGAGCTCACCGCCAAAGATCCGGCCATACGCCAGGGTATTGAAATGGATATGGCCGACTTGGACGAAGTGCTGCTGCAGCTCAAAAACGACCTGAATGACGATGTGGCCAATGCGGAAGTACTCGCTGCCATGATTCAAAATTACCGTCTAAAACTCGAAATACTGGAGCAGACCCTTCAATTTATTGAACAAGAAGAAGCCAAACAACCTAAGGAGATATTGTATGAACTGTAACAAAGCATACTTAGTAGGAGTTCTCCTGTTGGTTACTCACATTGCAGCCGCACAGCTGTTTGAAGACACCCGTACAATCGAGCGCTCGTGGAGCGTGCAGCCGGGGGTACTGGTATCGGTAAACAACAAATACGGTGCAGTGGTAGTGACTTTATGGGAAAAGGACTCGGTTAAACTATCGGTTACCCGCAAGGTGACCGAAAAGTCAGAAGACCGCCTAAAAAAAACAACAGATAACATTGAAGTGCTGTTCAGGGATAATCAACGAGCCATTTCTGCCGAGACGGTTATTGAGAATCGTCCTGGGGGACTGTTTCAAAATCTGATGGAAGCGGGAAACTTCACCGCTTCATCTCCTCGTACGCAAATTGACTACCACATTTGGCTGCCCCGTGAGGCCGACTTAAGCATCATTAACAAATATGGAGATGTTATCGTGCCTTCCCTGGATGGGGCCTTGAAAATAGACTTGTCGAACGGCAATTTCCAGGCGGGTGATTTAAGGGGAAGCAGCGATTTAACTTTGGCCTTTGGCCAGGCACAAGTGCGCAGCATAAAAAACGGCAAAGCGGCACTCAACTTCGTCCATTTTATGTGTGAGCAGAGCGAAAGACTCACGCTGCACGGCCGCTCCTCCACCATTCAGATTACACAGGGGAAATACCTAAAACTCTCCTCCAGACGCGATCAGGTAACACTTGGACGACTGGAACGGCTGGATGCCGACACCTATTTTTCGGTTTTGAATGCCGGTCTGGTAAGCCAAATCGCAAATATAAAAATGACCTACGGGCGATTGGAGCGCCTGAATATGGGGGCGCAATTTGCAAGCTGTAACATCGTTGCACAGACCTGCGATCTGCAGCTTCTGCTGCAACAGCCCACGGCCTACAGAGCGCTTCTTCAATGGAACAAAGCACCCGATTTACCAGAACAACTTGCACCTTTCAACCCGGGCAGGCAAGAAGAAGAGCAGCCGATACAGTTCTATTTCCAAAGCAAGACGGCTCCTGAAAAAGTAAGAATAAATTTAACAGACAGTTTTTTAAAAATGGAACACCGGCATGCAACCCAACAATAAAAACTCTGTCTTTATCCAAACAAGTCACTACAATGAAAATCAGCAAACTCAAATATATAGCAACACTCCTCCTGATGGCACAACTGGCCAGTGTGCACAGTCAGGATTACAAGAAGTCAGTAAAAATTCGTCCCGTTGACAATTACGGGTTAAGCTTTAAACAGCTTACCGGTTTTGAAAATGGGTATGAAATAAGTCTTTCGAAAATTGAATACGGCTACCGTTTGGGGGCACTTAGGGTGTTTCAAAAACCTGCATGGCCCTTAAAATCGGACAAGCTGTTTTTTTGCTACGGCTACGGGGTCCACTTGTCGGCGGGCGACGGCTACGACATTTACAACCCCTTTAAACCTTTCAGCAAGCCACGAAAGTACAACAGGACTTATCTTTCAGCGGGATTAGACGGCTATGCCGGACTGGAATACCGCTTGCTTAAGCACCCTTTAACACTGAATCTGGACTATGAGCCCAATTTTGAGTTTTTTGGACCTGCTTACTTCCGAAGCAACCACGTTTTGGCAGCAGGCATTTCTGTAGTATTCTAAGCAATTAAAAAACAATTAAAAACAACATCAGATGAAAAAGTTTTTTTTAATATGGACAGTGTGTTTACTCAGCGGAATGGTTGCAGTGGCACAAGATTATGAAGACGAACCCCAAATGCGCACCGTTTTTTCGGGTCCTGAGGTCAGCTCCCTGGGCGGTTACGGCGCTCTGGACGTGGGCTACACCAGTATTGACGGACTGGATGCCCTCTTACTGGGCGCCCGTGGTGCTGTGGTGGTCAACCACTCCCTGGCTTTGGGCCTGGGCGGTAAGGCTTTCATTTCACAAACGGTGTACGACTCCTACCTGCAAAACGATTACGAATATATTGGTGGCTATGGCGGCTTTATCTTCGAACCCATAATAAAGTGGGATCAGCCGGTTCACCTTTCGATTCCCGTACTGATTGGTGCGGGCGGCATAGGCTACCTCAGGCACTGGGGCGATTACGAAAATGACTTCGAGGACGAATACAGCGATGAGGACAGCTATGCTTTCTTCGTATTGGAACCCGGTGTGGAAGTGGAGTTTAACCTGGTCAGTTGGATGCGGGTGGCCGTTTACGGAAGCTATCGCCTGACCAGCAACGTAAAACTCGATTACAAAGACGCAGTAACAGATGTAAATGCCCCCTCCTCCATTGCCTCGCCAGATTTACTAAGAGGCTTTAATGCAGGTCTGATATTCAAATTCGGAAAATTCTGATAAGTTCCTATAAATGAGATTATACTTCTTACTGTTTTTGGCATGGACGGCCTACGCCGTCCGTGCCGAAGGGCCGGCTACTGCCTTAAAATCAAGGGTAGTATCGGGCTACATAAAGGATGCGCAGACCGGGGAAGTGCTTATCGGAGCAACTATAGGCATCCCGAAAAGCGGCACAGGAACCGTTTCGAACCATTATGGCTACTACAGTCTTTCTTTGCCAGAGGGCAGGCACAGCCTTCAGTTCACCTTTCTGGGCTATGAGTCCGTAGAAAAAGACCTGGATCTTTCTACGGATAAAAACCTGAACGTTGAGTTGGCCCCTGCCTCAGCCACCCTGAATGAAGTAAAGGTAGTGGCCAACCAAAGTCACTCTCGCCTGGATGAGCCCCTTACCGGTGTTCAAAAAATCAGCGGCGCCACCATTAAGCAAGTCCCCCTTCTTTTGGGGGAGGCCGATGCGCTCAAAGCCCTTCAGCTGATGCCGGGTGTACGCGCGGCAAGTGAAGGCTCCAGCGGTTTCAGCGTAAGAGGAGGCAACCCCGATCAAAACTTAATTCTGCTGGACGAGGCTCCGGTGTATAACGCGGGCCACTTGCTGGGTTTTTTCTCCGTTTTCAACAACGATGCCATTAAAGATGTAAGCTTGTATAAGGGTGACATTCCGGCAAAAAACGGGGGACGCTTGGCTTCGGTACTCGATATAAGGATGAAAGACGGCAATGCACGAAACTTTACAGCATCAGGCGGCGTGGGCACCATTTCCTCTCGGCTGACCCTCGAAGGCCCCATCGCTTCGGAAAAAACCACCTTTCTACTGGCAGGAAGACGCACCTACGCGGATTTGTTTCTAAAAATGTCGAGCGATGAGCAAATCAAAGACAACATCCTGTATTTTTACGATGTAAACGCCAAGCTTTCGCACAGCTTTAGTGAATCGGACCGCATTTACTTTAGTGCCTATTTGGGCAAAGATGTGGTAAAGAACCATTTCAGCGAAATTTACTTTGGCAACCACACCTCCACTTTTAGATGGAACCATGTATTCTCGCCCCGATTGTTCAGCAACCTCACTTTGCTGTTCAGCAACTACCAATACGGTTTAGCCCAGAGCGATGCCAATGCCAGCGGAATCAAATGGATCTCGAACATGCAGGACTATGGGGCACGACTGGACTTCAACTATTATCCAACACCTGCCCACAGCATCAGTTTTGGGGCTCAGTCCACCCTCCACGACATTCTCCCGGGAGAAGTAAGACCCTCCGACAACAGTGTGTTCAGTCCCGTAATAATGCAACGCAAACAAGCCCTGGAGCACGGTTTCTATATCGAAAATGCACAAAAAATAGGGACTAAACTTACCTGGCGATACGGATTGCGTCTTTCCGTCTTTCAAAACTACGATTTGGATGCCAAAAAGAGCGAACACAGTTATTGGCGCCTGGAACCCCGTTCGGGCCTAACCTGGATGTTTCACCCCAAAAGCTCCTTCAAAGCCAGTTATGCAAGAACTTACCAATACATGCATCTTTCGAGCAACTCACAATCTACCACACCGTTAGACGTCTGGTTTTTATCCTCACCGGTGGTTAAGCCGCAACGCAGCGACCAGTTTTCTCTGGGTTGGTTTCGCCACATGGCCAACAACAGTGTTGACCTCAGTATAGAAACCTTTTACAAGGATATGCAAAACACGATCGACTTTAAGGACTATGCCGATCTGATGTTGAACGAGGATCTGGAAAGTGAGCTGCGCTTCGGTCGGGCCTACGCCTACGGCCTGGAATTCATGACGCGCTACAACAGCGGGAAATGGAACGGCTGGTTGAGCTACACCTGGAGCCGCTCCAGACGAAAGGTCAATGAAATAAACAACAATGAATGGTATTACTCGCCTTATGACCTTACACACGACGTTTCCATAGTGGCCTCCTACCGCCTGAGTCCCCGTTTGCTGCTTTCGGGCAACTGGGTATTTACCACGGGGGCCCCGGTAACCTTTCCGGTGGGACGTTTTGAATCGGGCAACGACCTCATCCCCATATACTCAGAGCGGAATGCCGAACGAATGCCGGACTACCACCGACTGGATGTGGGCATCACCTGGAAGGGAAAGGAGAATCCGCAAAAAAAATGGCAGGGCGAATGGGTCTTTTCGGCCTACAATGCCTATGCACGCAAAAATGCCTGGTCCATTTACTTTGAACAGGATGAGAACAATCCGCACCGCACCAAAGCCATGAAAAGCTATTTATTCAGCATTATTCCGGCCATCACCTATAACTTCCGCTTTTAATCTCTATAAACCGCACCATTATGCAAAAGATACTGCGCATCACAATACTCTTCCTCCTTGTCCAGCAGCTGTTTTCGGCCTGTGGCGAAGAAGAAATTGAACTTGAACTGGAAGGAAGTACCACCCGGCTGGTGGTAGATGGCCTCGTGACCACAGATACCATGGCCCACAAAGTGCGCCTAAGCTTGTCGGGAGACTATTTTCACAATCAGTCGCTCCCCGGCGTATCAGGTGCTCAGGTAAGCCTGTCCGACGGACTGGCGAGTATTGATCTGCAAGAACTGGCGGAGGAACCGGGCACCTATACTACACCTTCCAATTACTACGGCAAACCTGACCACTGGTACACGCTCCGCATAAGCGGAGTGGATGCAGCCGGAATAGATCCCCGCGAGATCTTCGAAGCCCAAAGTTTTATAGCGCCTTTGGTAACTCCCGATTCCATAGCCATGGAATACGATCGCTTCTGGGAATTATGGAAAATACTACTTTACTGCCAGGACCCTGCCGAAGTCGAGAACTACTACCTGTTTCACACCTACTTAAACGAAAAACTCATCACCGATCGCTATGCCAAAGTCAGCATCATCGACGACGAATTTTTCAACGGCAACTATGCCAATGGGGTATGGATAGCCGATCTCGATACCAGGGAGGAGGATCAAAGACCAAAGGCAGGCGATGTAATAAAAGTAGCATGTTACATGATCGACCACAACTACTTCAAATTTATTGAAGCAGCACAAATCGAGACGACTCCTCGTGCCCCCCTGTTCTCCGGTGCACCGGCCAACGTACCGGGCAACATTTCCAATGGAGCACTGGGGATATTTTCAGCCGCCTCGGTGTCGCGTATTTCAACCGTATTTGAACCTTAGGCCTCCGGTTCCTGGCTGCGTGTTACGAGGTCGGCCTCATAGGGAAATACATCCATAAGGGGACTCTCATTGATGCCGTTGACTTCAAAATCGACGGTCATGCCGTCCAGCGCCTGCATCAAATTGTCGTAGGCCTCCTTCAGGTCGTTGCCCATAACCAGCATGGTATTAGATACTTTCTTTTCCTTGCCGGCTCCTTCGTCGAGAGCAACATAGCTGACTTTACATTTGAACCAGCGATCGGCATTGTCGAAGGGAAAAATATCGGCATAGTTGGCCTTGCGGATGTTGGTGACCATAAAATCGCCCCGAATCATTTGCTCCAATTCCTGATGAATGCGGTTCTCTGCCTCAGTAAACGACACCGCATCAACCAAGTAGGGCTCATTCACCTTCTTCTCCCTGCCGGAGACCTCATCAATTTTCACGTACTTAACTTTACATTCGAACCAGGTATGCATGGTAATAATTTTAAAAGATGGACAGCAAAATTAAGAAGCCGCGGCAAATTGAGGCACTTTTGGGGAACAAAAGACACAAATACTTATCAACAACATAAGAAGCTGGGCAACACCCTGCTGAAAGCAAGCAAAAGAAAAATTCAACCAAAATTAAAAAAAGTTCATTTCAAAATACGTGTGCCCCCCTGTTGGATTGTCCTACCTATGAATGCGCCTCAAAAGGCGGTATTTGCAAAGACATAAACAAAAGAGAAGATGAACGATAAAATGATTCGCAGAAACCTTTATAAGGTACTGAGAAAGACCGGAGTACCCCGGGATAGAATTGCTGAGGATGCCTCGTATGAGAACGACATGCTGATGGACGATATCGATATGACCTGCTTCCTGTTTTACCTGGAAACTAAGTTCAATTTGGCCATTGAGAATGAAATTCTACCGAAAATCCCGACTGTACAGTCGACCATAAACTATCTTCAACAACGCTGTGCTTAAACGACATAGCTTTAAATTTTAGTGCAGCCCTCCTGAAGAAGCAAAGCAGTTCCGCCCCCGGAACTGCTTTTTTGTTGCCTGTTTTTTGTTGCCTGCCTAAGAAATTTTACTGCTCCCCCTCCTGAAATACCCGTCGTAAATCCTCATCGGGCTCTACCACATTGTAAAACTGCCAAAAATGCGGATCAAAGGCCCCCAGCTGTTCCGACAACACGTAATCCGGACGGTAGGCCTCCGACCAGGAAATGCGCTGGCGACCGTCGGCGGGAGCAAAATCGCTCACCAACAATTCCGAAACAGTGGCAAAAAGACTGCGTTGCCGCCGATCGCGGTCGTTGACGCGCAGACTGACCTCCCCCCTTACCCTGGAGAGCACCCATTGCCCTTTCCAGGGGCGATAAGCCAAATGATAGCGAGCCAGCACCGGGCGTGTTCTGAAGCGTCGAGAGTCGCGACGCACCAAGTAGGAACGACTGCGCCGGATAGAGGCAGGAGTCAGCTCAAAATCGACACTCACCACGGCACGGCTCTCCTTGTCGATCCGCAGCTCTCCCCTGTAAAACAGTCCCTCCTCATCGCTTAGGGGTTCAAAACCTATCCGATAAAGCATCCGGTTATTATCCACATCTACCCCCTTGTACAAATAACGGTAAGCCGAAACGCCCTCCTTATCGGGCAAAAAATCGCCATTGCGCACAACATCCACCTGAGCAAAATGAAAGGGTCCGCCCAGCAACTTGAACTGCACCACCTCCATATCACGAGCCGTAGCACCCTTACGCCCCTTTACAAAGCGAACCCGCTCGCTTGCAAAACCGGAGTGATAAGAAGGTTTATAAATGTCTACCACCGCCTCGGACACCTCAACATACTCGTCGTCCTGACGAATTGTTTCCCGGAAAAAGGCGGTCAGTAAAAAGGGCTCGGAGGGATAGTTCTGTGCCAATCGACGGCGAACGGAGCGCATCAATTGGTCGGGATCGGTGTACAAAACCTGCACCTCGGGCAGGTGAATGGAATAATCCTTAAGCGCCACCTGCAAAGCACTGTCATTTTGGGGAAGCGAAAAACGTTCACTCACAAAACCCAGAGAAGAAAAAACCAGTGTTTCTCCGATAAAAGAACGGGGATAGCGCAACACAAAACGCCCCTCGTCGTTGGTGCTTGTCCCTAGGGCCCGGCCTTCCACGCCAACATTTACCATGGGCAGTCCCCCGGAACCATCGGCGGCCATAACTCTTCCACTGACTTCGACCAAGGCAGAGGGGCGACTGCCGGGCGTGCTGCGCCCAACAATAACCTGCTGGCCCATAAAAACGACCTCGAGATTTCGTGGCCCCGACAGTAAGGCCGTAATCCATTGTTTATCGAAGCCTTCGGGCAAGGCGCTGCTTACGAGACTGTCGCGACGGAGCACTGCTGCGTCGTAGGCAAAATCCAGGTCGTAACGCAGGGCCAGACTATCCATCACCTCGCCCAGAGGAACCAACTCCTCTGCCTCCTGCGCCCTAAGCAAAGAAAAGGGAACCAGCGTTATCCATAAAGACAGCGCCCATAGCCAGCTGTGGTTTGCCATAGTCATGCTTAAAGCTACAAAAAACAGCCCTTATTAAGGCAGATCGACAAGAAACTTCTGCTCCATACCTTTAGGAAGCACTCATCGGCAGAATAATGAACTTATTTTCGACTGAGAACCACTACGCCATTGACCGTATGCTGCTCCAGCTGAAAGGTGGTGCAAAGTACCTCCACCACGTGTTCGAAGGACTGATGACTGAAACTGCCTCCTAATTTTTCTTCAAAAATAGTAGGGTGGTCGGCCGTAATGGGACGTCGATAGGTCCGTTCCAGCGTTTGAAACACCTCCGAAAGCGGTGTGTCTTCAAAAATAAGCTGCCCGGTTTTCCAGGCCAGATAATTGCGGTTGAGCGCTACCTGCTCCAGACGCTTGGTGCTGCGGTGAAAAACAAGCCCCTCTCCCTTCTGCAAAAGAATATGTTCGCTGCCCTCCAAACCGGAATGCACTTCTACGCGACCGCTGCCCACTTCTACAGAAACGCCAGTCGGTTCGGGCCAGGAACGGACATTGAATGCGGTTCCGACCACCTTTACAAGCAAGTCCTCCGTTTCAACATAAAAGGGCCGCCCCCCTTGTGCTTCCACCTCAAACCAGGCCTCCCCATGCAGATACACCCTGCGCTCATGCGGACCAAATTCCTCCGGGAAAGATAAGCGACTGTTGGCATTTAAACTAACCCGGGTACCATCCTCAAGCACCACCTCCTGAATATCTTCACCTCCGGCCGTTACCAGCAATTCTGGCTGATTCGCAGCAGGAGTCCACAGCAAGGGCAGCAGCAAGGCCAGGAGCAGCACAGCGGCCGCAGCCAGACTCAAAGCCAGTGTGCGCTCTTTCAACAGAAAGAGCGGCGAATGGATTTTCCTTTGCAAACGTGTCCAGGCCACATCACAGTCCCTACGGTCGACTTCCTCAGTTCCAGCCGCATCCCAAACCCAAAGCCACTGCGCCCAGTCGCTCCGGTAGTCCGCGTCAACAGCCAGGCTGATCCGGTGTCTCTCTTTTTCCGACTCGGAGGCTTCTCCGGCCAACAATCTTGCGGCCAAGGCTGCATCAATACCAGTCGTTTGTTTCATGCTGCGGATATTATTAATCACTTACTTCACTGTTCTTAAGGACCTGGGGCAGACTGCTGCGTAGAAACTGCAGGGCTTTCCCCATTTGCGCTTCTACTGTTTTAACCGACAACCCCAACTGCGTTGCAATCTCCCGGTATTTGAGTCCATCCAGGCGACTCATTTTAAAGATGCGCCGGCGCTGTTCGGGAAGGGCATCGATCAAAAGTCGCACCACCTCTTCCCGCTGCTCGTCCACCTCATCGACCTCTTCTTCGGCCATGGGCGGAAGCAGCTCCAGGGAAGATTGTCGTTGATGCTGCATTAAAAAAGTGAGACTTTTGTTGTGGGTGGCACGCAAAAGATAGGGTTTGATCTGCTTTACTTTCAACCTTTTTCGCCCCTCCCAGATATTGGCAAAAACCAGCTGTACCACATCTTCCGCTGCAGCTTTGTCGCCCACAATTTTGCAAGCGTAGCGAAGCAAAAGCCTGTAGTGCGTGCGAAACACTGTCTCAAACGCACCAGCGTCTCCCGCAGCCAAACGCTCCATCAATTCCTGGTCGGCATTACCCATAGCAACAGCCACTTTGTTAACAGACTCCCGGGGAGTAAAAAACCCTTACTCCTTCCAATCAAAAACGACCACAACGGCAGCATGGTCAGAAGGAAAACCAAGGCGATGCTGGTCAACAATACGTGCCGAAGTGGGACTTACCGTATTTCCGTGGTAAAAAATAAAGTTAACCCGGTCGTGCAGCACTTCTTTAAAGCGCGGCGACCAGGTAAAACCGGGCTCTTGAACCGGATCCGGAAAAATCTCCCGGTAAGCATCTGAAAATCCTGAGTTTTCAAGAATTTGTGTGGCCGGAAAGGGAAGCACCAAATTGTGGCGCTTGCTGCGATTGGCTTCCACCCAGTCGAGATGCGAACCGGAATTAAAATCACCGGCCAATATTACAGGAACCCGATCGTTGCGGTCCAAAAGCGCTTGCAATTCCCACGAAATATAACGCATCTCAGCGCCGCGTGACTCCTGCTCGCGCAACAAAACCGAATCGGCACTGGCATTGCCCGACATAATGTAGGGCGCCAGATTAGGCAAATAACTAAGATAAAGGGGACAAAAAACGACTTGTTGCTGGCGGGGCAGTTCTATGGTAACCGCACCGGCGTGACGGGGGCGATACACATCGTAGGTCTGACCCAAAGGATAACGACTCAGCACAGCCAAGCCTTCGCTGCGCTGATAATAGTAAAAATCAAGCATGTCGGCGATCAGGGGACCGCTGGCAAAACCTTCCTGAATGGCCACCAAATCGGCACCACTTTCGGCAATCATATCGGCCATGCGTCGGGGTCCAACAAAACGTCCCTCACGCATGCCACCACCCCAAAGGTTCCAGGTCATTACTGTTAAGGAATCCGGCAGGCGCCTCGGCATGGTCTTCACCGGTTTGCGGTACTGCGCAAAAAGGGCAGCCACCTGATCCGAACTCAGCACTCTGCTCCAGAGACTCAGCTCATCCAGGCTGCCATTGAAAGCCTCCATAACCGGGTCCAGGGCAAGGGGACTCGCCCCCAGAAATATCTCCCGGTCAAACACTTCCAACTCTTGTTGAGGGAGGGTATACACCGCGCGATTTACCCCATCGTAATACAGGCGAACCTCCCGCGTGTTAAAATCTATGGAAAAACCAATCTGATGCCAGGCTCCATCATTCAATGGCTGCCGCTCGGGACTTGCCTTATACCGGGTTTGCTCCACCCCATCAGAAAACCACCAGCTCCAGGAGCCGCATTCTTCCGTTTTTATTTCCCAGCCTTTGGCGTCGAAATCATCACCGTCCGCCATCTGAGCGGCCACGGTATAACTGTTGTAATCAATGGGCGACTTTTTAACCCACAACAAAAAAGTAAGTCCCGGATAATCGACCAGCGAAGTACGATGCGTATTGCTTAAAACCAAGGGCTTACGAAAAACGGCACTGTCCGACAAATCAAGAGCAGCACCATCCAAACCTCGACCATAAGACACATTGCCATCGCCTCTAAATCCCAGGGGCAAAATACCACGATTCACCACCTCCCCGTTAAAATCAAGCGCCACCAATGGCATTGCGGGCAAAGGCGTCTCCTTCTTCCCGAAATCACAAGCCACCAAAGCACCCATCAACCCCGCCGCCATTGCGAAGGCCCTAAAAACCCTATTTCCTAACAGTACTGAAACACTCATAATACCGTCTTTAAAATTTATAACACCCAGGACTGAAGTCCTGGGCCATGATTGGGAAAGAGCGGTGTGCCCCCGATAGGGGCACGGACCATAAACGGGACTGAAATCCCGATCGAGGCGCTGCCTCGATATATCTACGGCGGCTCCGCCGCCGTGCGGACTTCAGTCCGCTTTCCAGAACAGGCGCTTCGCGCCTGACCACTTCCTCCCAGTCATAACCCAGGGTTTCAACCCTGGGATCAGCGAGGGCCCATCTGCGAGAGCCAGACCTGCCCTCTGGGGCCAGACCTGCCCTCTGGGGCCAGACCGGCCCCAGCCAGCCGCGTAGTGGCCTACCAGCCCTCCTCCAGGCGACGCACCAACTGCGCCACCCCGGCCAATAAGGTCTCCAGCTTCAGACTAAAATCCGCCTCCTCCGCCTTAAATGCCGCCTCCACCTCAATGGCCAAGGGATACAAGTCCACCGCCTCCATGGTACCCACAATGCCTTTAAGGGAGTGCAACACCCTGGCCATCGTCTCATGATCGCCTGCCTGCTGTAACTCCTGTATGCTTTCACCAAAATGTTGGTAGTCGTGACAAAATCCTTTAAGCAAGCGCTTGTACAAATCGCTGCGTCCGCCCATGCGTCTGATTCCGGCTTGCACATCCAGTCCCTCAATATCCGGAAAATCTACACGGACTTCCTCCCCAACGGCAGCGACTGCAGGACCCTCATCCTCCAGACCAAAAACCATCCGGTAAATCACTCTGAACAGATCCTCCGGATCAATGGGCTTGGCAATCATCCCGGACATGCCCGCCTGCAAACACAGGCCCTCCACATCGCCAAAGGCCTCGGCGGTCATGGCGGCCACGGGGACCTCTTCCCAACCCTCAATTTTCTTTATCTTTCGTGTAGCGGAATAGCCATCCATTTCAGGCATATTAATGTCCATCAGCACAATATCGAACGGACACTCGCCCTTGGAGGAACGAGCCAAATCAAGAGCCTCTTTCCCCCCGGAAACCACCTCTGCTTTAACGCCTGCCATATCCAGCAGCTCTATGGCAAGACTCCGGTTGCTGGCCGTATCGTCCACCACCAGGGCATGTACCGGTCCCTTTTCACGCAACAACTCACGATACACGCGTTTGCGACCAATGGGCTCTGCATCCATAACACCTCCGCCCAAAACATCCATCAAACAATCAAAAAGCATGGAGTAATTGGCCGGCTTACTGAGCAGTACCGGGTCGCCAAAGGCGGCAGCCAGGCGGTGCATACTGCTTTCATTAAAAGGCGTAGACAAAAACACCAGGTGCTCATAACCCGCGCTGTAATCCTTCAGCATGCCCAACTCTTCAGTATGCTCTCCAAATATATTGGTATCCAAAAACAGTATCCTGTAACATTCGGTCTGTTCCCTCCTTTCCAACTCCCGCCATAAAACCTTAGCCCCATTTACCCGGCGCACACTAAAACCAAAATCCTGCAACATGTGCTCCAGACTCTTGGCCGACGAGCGGTTGGCATCGGCAATTAAAACCGTATCGCCCTCCCCTTCGAAGGCATGCACCATCTGCTCCTTTTTTTGCACCGACTGGCGACCCAGTTTAACGGTAAAGGAGAAAATACTGCCCACGCCGTACTCACTGTCCACCCATATTTTCCCGCCCATCAAACTGGTCAGGCGCTTACAAATGGCCAAACCCAGACCGGTACCTCCGTATTTACGGGTGATGGACACATCGGCCTGCGAAAAGGCTTTAAACAGGTTCTGCTTTTGCTCCTCCTTTAAGCCAATACCGGTATCGCTCACCGAAAAGAATAAAACCAAATGATCCTCCTTCTCTTCCTGCACACGTACCTTAACAAGGACCTCCCCCTGATCGGTAAATTTTATGGCATTGTTCACCAAATTCACCAACACCTGTTCAATCCGAAGGGGATCGCCCACCAAATTCAAGGGCACATTGGGCGCGTAATCGAAGACCAGGTTCAAGCCCTTTTCGTTGGCGCGGAAATAGACAATGTCGGCCAGGTTCTGCATCACACCCTCCAAATCGAAGTCGATTTGTTCGAGTTCCAGACGGCCAGCCTCTATTTTCGAGAAGTCGAGAATATCGTTGATGATCCCCAAAAGCGAACGCGATGAGGATTGGATGCGCTTGAGGTAATCGGAGTGCCCGGGCACATCAATTTTCTCGAGGCCCAGGTGCGTCCAACCAATGATGGCGTTCAGCGGTGTGCGGATTTCGTGACTCATACGGGCCAGAAAATCGCTCTTCGCCTTGGTGGCGTTTTCCGCAGCCTCCTTGGCCTTCTGCAACTCTTCGGCACCGGCATTCCGTGCCAACACAATACCCAAAGTAGTGGCAAAGGCCTTAAACAGCGTTTTGTGCGATTCGTTCCACGAGCCCCCTCTTACCCCGTAGGCAAAGCCAATGAAACCCCAGAAGTGCTTTTGCACAAAAACCGGTTGCAAAAGCATGCCAGAGGCATTCATCCGACGCAGGAACAGTTGCTCGGCCTGCTCTGCCTGCCGCATACTCACCACCACTTCCTTCTTCTCACTCAGGCGATAAAACCAGGTGGTGGAAACCGACTCATAGGACAGACCAGCCATATCTTCCCGCCGTACCGGCTCCAAAAGCGTGCGGTCCCATTCTACCAGGTGACGCATGGCAATTTTTCCACTGGCATCGGAACGCTCATTTACAAAAACAAAGGCGCTGTCCACACCAGCCCCCTCACCCATTACGCGCAAGGCCTTGAGCATGGCGACTTCAGGCTCATTGTTGGCAATCAGCTCCTTCACAGCTTCCGAAACCCCCTCCAGCAATTTGTCGCGCAACATCAATTCCGACATGGCATCTTTTTGCGCAGTAATGTCGATGATGACGCCTTGAAGGGTGACTTTTGTCGAATCCGGCTCGTACACCGGCAATCCCTTTTCGTACACCCATTTGCGCTGACCATAGAGGTCGCGCACCCGGTATTCAATTTCATAGGGACGCTGACGCAGCACCGCCTGACGAATCTGGTCCCTGACCTTATGCACATCCTCGGGATCGATAAAAGGCATAATGCTCTGACCTTCGCTGATAAATGCATCGATACCCAGTCCAATGAGCTTTTCTACCCCTCCGCTTACAAAAAGCATGGTGCGGCGGGCGTCGTTTTGACAGTGATACACAATACCTGGGACGTTGCTGACTATATTGTGGTAGTTTTCACGACTTCGCTCAAGCTCCGACAAGGCACGACGCAGGTCGGTAATGTCGGTGGACACGCAAACCAGCGAAACGGTTTGTCCCTCTGCATCCTGTATGGGAAACTTGTTGGAAAGAAAAATACGACGTCCATCGGCGCCGGGTATAAATTCCTCAATCTGCACAGCCTTTCCATTGCCCAGCACATCGGCATCGTTGCGACTGATGGCCTCGGCATAATCGGGGGGAAATACCGCCTCGTCGGTCTTTCCGATGATGCGGTGCGCCTCAACACCCAGAATTTCCTCCATAGGCTGGTTTATGAGGGTATAACGCCCCTGCAAATCCTTCACATAAATCAGGGAGGCACTGTTGTTGATGATGTCGTTGAGCAGTTTCCTGTTTTCACGCAGGAGTCGGTCCTTCTCCTCACGCAACTTTTCATCCTTACGCAACCTTCGGATAAAACGGTAGGCCATAAACACCCCTACGCCCAATGCAAACACCAGAATGCTTAAGAGGAGCCACAGACTGAGGGCCGACCACCGCTCCATCGCAAAGGATTGAAGGCGGTTGGCGCGCTCTCCGGCGTATTGAAGACTCAGGGCGCTGTTGATCATCAAATCCTGGGCCTCCTGCAAGTGGTGAATGGATACCGCCAGGCCAACCATCACTTCCTGATACGCCGCCAAATCACTGCCCAACTGCCGCAGCGCCTTTGCTGCCCTGGAATCGGGCGCCACCACATCGGCAGGGGGCAGCAACAATCGAATGCGCTGAAAAATGGTGCGGACCGAGTCGGGCACCACCACGCTTTGTGGATAGTTCCATATTTGTTTTTCGGCCTCCTTCAAATGCAACAATTGAAAAAGGAGGTCGTTGCGGGGATCGATGCTGCCACCGGCTCCGGCACTGCTCAAGCGGGGCAATGGTTCCCTGGCTGCCAAAAACACCCGCTGAAAAAGTTGGTCCATGCGCTGCTCCGACTGAAGGCGTCGCGCCTTCAGTTCGGTAAACATGCTCCAATAAATATTGAAGTCCTGAATCCATTGGTCCACATCCTCCAGCTCCAACCTGCTCTGATGGTACAAACGGCTTTCGCGAGCTTTGTGCAGGGCCTGCTCAATTTCAAGGGTGAGACTGTCGACCTGGCCCATGTGCAGGGTATCGCTGCTGAGCGAATAACTCTTGGTTTCAATGCGAGCCAGGTAAATTTGATGCAAGAGCTTGTCTACCTTTTCGGTACTGTCAATCCAGTCGTTCAACCGCAGCACCCCAAAAACAGTTGCTCCCGACACCGTAACCAGCAACAACAGCATAAGTATGTAACCACGGTACACCTTTTTACTGATGGAACTTTGCTGGGCTCTAGGCCGTTGGAACAACATGGGCAAACGCATTCGAAAGAATATAATTCCCTGCAAACTTCGCAAATTTTTAGCTAAAACAGGCATGTAGCGCGCTTAAATATCCATAAAGGCTACATATCGCAGCAACTTACAGCCGTTTCATGACACAAAACAAAATATTATCTTGCGGCCAAAATAAATGGCCGATGCACAGACTATTGATTGTAACCCTGCTGTTATGCAGTCTAAGGGTTTTGGCTCTTCGGGCCGAAGAGCCGGTGTACGAATTTCGGGGCGTATGGGTGGCTACGGTGACCAACATCGACTGGCCCTCTCAGCGGGAGTTGCCTGTGGAAGAATTGAAAAAAGAAGCCCTCGAGATCATCGGCTTGCACGACAGTCTGGGTATGAATGCGCTTATCCTGCAGGTGCGCCCGTCGGGCGATGCCATTTACCCCACGCCCCTGGCCCCCTGGTCGGTTTATCTCACCGGCGAGCAGGGGAAGGCGCCGGAGGGCGACTTCGACCCCCTGCAGTTTTGGATTGACGAATGCCACAAGCGGGGCATGGAGCTGCACGCCTGGATCAATCCCTTCAGAGCCTCCCTGCACGCCACCGATTCCCTGCACCTGACTCATCCGGCACGCATCCATCCTGAGTGGACCATTACCCACAACGGCCGCCTGTATTATGATCCGGGCCAGCCCCAGGTGCACGAGCACCTGCTGCAGGTGCTGACCGACCTGCTGACACGCTACCAGGTGGACGGACTGCACATCGACGATTATTTTTATCCCTACCCGGTAACGGGGCAGGTGTTCAACGACTCGGCCAGCTACCTGGCACGACTCGATTTTGAGGAGCCGCTGAGCATCCACGACTGGCGCCGACAAAACACCGATCGCTTTGTAATGGCCAGTCGTGAGCTGATCAAGGAACTGCGGCCGGACGTCCGTTTTGGCGTGAGTCCCTTTGGCGTTTGGCGCAACCGGAGCGACGATCCGCGGGGCAGTGATTCCCGCGCAGGCATCACCTCCTACGATCATTTGTACGCCGACGTCATCAAATGGGCCCGCGAAGGCTGGATCGATTACGTGGCGCCACAAATTTACTGGTCGACCCGCGACGAGGCAGCCAACTACATCAAGCTGGCCGATTGGTGGAATAAAAATGTGGAGGGAGCACAGCTGTATATTGGTCACGCCATCTATAAAATAAATGGCACGCAGCGGCACTGGGACCGTCCCACCGAGCTGGCCGACCAGCTGCGCTATGCACGCAGGCTCGACAAGGTGAGCGGCAGCATCTTTTACAGCCACAATCATTTTTTGCGCGACAACCACAATCTGGCACAACTCCTGAGCGATACGCTGTATCGCAATCCGGCCCTGGTGCCTCCCCTGGAACGTTTCCGTGAGGTGAACATTCCCCCGCCCTCACCTGTTTCCAATCTGCAACACAAACGAGGCGTACTCACCTGGGAGCTGCCGGCAGAAGAGGAGCAGGAAAACTTGCGCTTCCTCTTGTTTTTCAGCGACAGGGACAACAGGGAAGAAAGAGTAGTAACACAAAGCACCTTTTACCGTCTGCCGCCCACTTTGGGGCGCAAGCGACGCTACACCGTGCAGGTTGTGGCAGTAGATGCCCACAACAACATGAGTCCCCGCTCCGAAACCCTGCGCCTCCGTTTTTAAAACACAGCAAATAAAATGTCACAGCCCGTCCGCAGAAAAAAAGAAGTATTTCCCACTAAAGTCCTGTCCAACACCGAAATCACCCCCGGCGTTTTTTCCATTGAAGTGGAACGCCTGCACGATTTCATTCCCGGTCAGGTAGTCGCCGCCGCCATCAACACCAGCGACCCCTTACGCCTCTACAGCATCGCCTCGGGCAAGGAGCAGCCCTTTTTGCGTCTGCTCTACGATGTAAAGCCTGGGGGACTCCTCACCCCTCAGATGGCGCGCCTGCAAAAGGGCGACACCCTCTACGTCTCCGCCCCCTTCGGTCGCTTCACCAAAGCGCCCGACGATGCCTGGTGGATTGCCACCGGAACGGGTATCGCTCCCTTTTTGAGCATGGCCGAATCGGGTCAGACCCAGGGCCCCACCCTCCTGCAGGGTGCGCGCTACCTCACTCAATTTTACTATGCCGATTTTTTCAAAACCGCTTTTGGCGAGCGCTACCTGCGTTTCTGCACCGCCGAAGAGCATCCCGAGGTGATTCATGGCCGACTCACCAACTATCTAAAAGAAAGCGATGCCGTGCAGGCCGGCAGAAAGTATTACCTTTGCGGCAACGCCAATATGGTGGTAGATGTGCGCGACCTCCTGCTGGAGCGCGGCGTACCCTTCGAAAACATAGTGGCAGAGATTTATTTTTAAAAAAGAGGCAGAGATGGAACAGAAGGAAGTGCTTTTCGGAAAAACCCTGGACGAATTGAAGGTGGTGGTGAAAGAAATGGGACTGCCCGGCTTCAGCGCCGGTCAGATTGCCGACTGGTTGTATAAGAAAAAAGCCGGCAGCATTGAAGAGATGAGCAACCTCTCCAAAAAAGCCCGTGCCCAACTCAGCGAACGCTTCGACATGGGCCTCACCCCCTCCTCCAAAGTACAGACCTCTGCCGACGGCACCAAAAAGTACCTCTTCCCCGCCCACAAAAACCTCTTTGTCGAGGCCGCCTACATTCCCGAAGAAGACCGCAAAACCCTTTGTGTATCTTCCCAGGTGGGCTGTAAAATGGGCTGCTTGTTTTGCATGACCGGCAAACAGGGTTTTCAAAGTCAGCTTACTGCCGGCGAAATCATCAACCAGGTGCGGAGCATTGACGAAAGCGACCTGTTGACCAACGTGGTGTATATGGGCATGGGCGAGCCCATGGACAACATCGAAGAAGTGCTTAAAAGTCTCCAAATCCTCACCAGCGACTGGGGCTTTGCCTGGAGTCCACGCCGCATCAACGTCTCCACCATTGGGGTGGTGCCCGCCATGCGGCGCTTCATCGAAGAAAGCGAAGCCCACCTGGCCATCAGCATGCACTCTCCCTTTGATGAGGAGCGCAAAAAACTGATGCCCATTCAACAGGTTTACACCATTGAGCAAGTCATTGAGACCTTGCGCGACTACGATTTTGGTCGCCAGCGCCGCATATCCTTCGAGTACATCATGTTCGACGGCATCAACGATACCGCGGCCCATGTAAAGGGCATCAGCAAGTTGCTGAACGGACTCCGTTGCCGCATCAACCTCATCAAATTCCATCCCATACCCGACTCGCCCCTGCGGGGCACCCCGCACGAGCGCATGGTCTGGTTCAGCGAACAGCTCAACAAAAAGGGCCTGGTCACCACCATTCGTCGCTCCAGGGGGGAGGACATCTACGCCGCCTGCGGACTCCTTTCTACCAAGACTTTGGTGAAGAAGGACGAGCAACAGGACTACTAAAACGTCCACCAAGCCTGCTTAATGAAAGCCCACAACCCCTGCAACATTGTGTTTGAAGATGCACATTTGGTGGTCATCGACAAACCGGCGGGACTCCTGACCATTGCCACCGAGCACGAGAAGACCCTCACGGCCTATCATGCCCTGAGCATGCACGTTAAAAAGGCCCATCGCGCCAACAAAATCTTTATTGTACACCGGCTCGACCGCGACACCTCGGGCCTGCTGGTCTTTGCCAAAAGCGCCCAGGTTCAGCGCTTGCTGCAGGACCAATGGGACACCATGGTAAGTGAGCGCAGCTATGTGGCGGTGGTAGAGGGACAGTTGCAAAAACCCGAAGACACCATCGTCTCTTATCTGCACGAAAACAAAGCTTTCGTAGTGTATTCGAACCAGGACCCCAAAGGCGGCAAAAAGGCCATCACCCACTACAAGGTGTTGCGCTCCCTGGGCCCCTACAGCATGCTCGAAGTCCACCTCGAAACCGGTCGGAAAAACCAAATACGCGTGCACCTGCAAAGCATCGGCCACCCCATTGTCAACGACAAAAAATACGGCGCCAGGACCAATCCCTTTGGTCGACTGGGCCTTCATGCCCAGGCCCTTTCCTTTACCCATCCCATCACCCGGGAAACGCTTCATTTCAAAGCCCGCACCCCCAAAAAGTTCCAACTGCTCTTCTGCAAGGGACACCAGAAGTCGTAAAAACAATTACAGACACCACGAATCAATCTTATTGAAACAAGATTTTCATGTCTTGATTAACACAGTTTTGTTTTTGTTGAGACCGACGACGAAGGTATTCTCAGTAAGGTACAAGCTTATTTCACCACACTCCAAAGCAAGAATATTGATTGGTGGGACACAATCTCCGACCAGGAAAAAGAAGCAGAAAGCTTTGAAGCCAGGGTCGAAAGACTTATTAATAGACTAAAAACACAAAAACGCCTTTGCCCGCCTTCCGGCAAACAGAAAAATCTGAGACGCTGTGTTATCGCGCCCCAGACTTCTTTAGTCTATCAAATCAAAGATTGAAGCGCAGCCCGATGGACAACTCTATCCGGCCGAGCCCCTCATACCTGTCCTCCTCGAGCTCGACAAGCTGTTGCTGATAGCCGTCATCTATTGTGAATGAAGTCAGCACGCCGCTTAAGGCAGAAAGCTGCAGACCCAGGGCCAGCTTTTCAGACAAGGCAAAATCATACCCCAAATCAACAACAAAACCCAAGGTGCTTCCGGTCACCTCTCTTCTGTAAGAGTCCTCATGACGGGCACGGTATCCCAAGTAACCAATGGAGTAACAGGCATAAAAGGCATCTGCGTAATCTCTGTCGTAATAACGAAAAGCAAAGGTGGGACCCACAAAGAAAATATTCAACTCAGTAGTTAACTGGGTTTGCCCGCCACCCGCCATATAAACATCAGCACTGTTCTTTGATTCAAAAAAGCCACCTTTCAAACCAGCCCCAAACATCTCGTTAAAATAATACTGCACATCACCACTGAACTGGGAACCCGATTTTAATCCACGTAGGAAGGACCTCTCTGCGGAAGACACCCCTTCAATAATTTTGGCAGTCTGGTAGCCGAAACCGCCATTCAAGGCGAGGCGAAGACTGGAGTGCAACTTTTCCTCTTCAGGAACAAGCGCAAGAACACCAGACTCTTCATAAAACCCCTTTTCCCATACAGTCACCTGCTCTATAGGCATAAGCGTCTTTTGCGCCTTACCGGCCTGCAACATGGTAAAGTACAAATAATCCCGCTGAACCTTGGTGATTCGAACATTCAAAGAGTCTCCCTCCGAAGTAAGCAGCAAGTCCTGACTCCTCGCAGTCGTGCCAAACATCAACACCACTGCCAAAAACAAAAATACTCTCATTGATTTTTGGTTTTATAAATGTTTGCACTTATCCGATGGCAAGTACTGCCCAAAGCACTCGGCAACCGGTGCCTGGTCAGCTTCAGCACATTGCCACCAGCCTTTCGGGCTTCCAGCATCGCCTCTTCCAGCACTTTTTCATAGCTACAGTTTGTCGTGAAGCCGGTATCGCCGACCTTGACTTCTCCCAGGTATTCGGCGTCCTGGGGGACTGTCTCGTTCAGGCCCAACACGATGACTTGTTCACGAAAATCAAGGGGAGCATAAGCGGTGACCAGACTGCTGGCCACTCTAGGATTGCAGGCCACCAGCAGAAGGGCGGCACCCGCAAGCAAATAGAAGCATTTTTTCATTTGGGTTGTTAAGATGTAAACAATGGACGCAAAATATAAAAAAGTCCCGATGCCTGAACATCGGGACTGAAATAAAATACAAGATTAAATAACGCACTACAGATTCCCACGGTTGTACACCCTCACGTAGTCGACTACCATAGTGGCGGGACAGATGTCCTCGGCAATGCCATGAGCTCCGCCCCAGTTGCCACCAACAGCCACATTCATCAGCAAATGAAAGCGTTGATCGAAGGGCCATTCGGCAGCACCTTGTCCACTGTTCTCAAAAGTAAAGACCTTGGTCTCATCAATAAAGAAGTCGATGCGATCGGGGTACCACTCGATGCCGTACACAAAAAACTCCGTCTCACTGGTCGGCATCCAAACGCCTGCCCCTACATCGGTCCCAATGGAATGGTTAAAGGCCCCGGTGTGCACGGTGGTGAAGATTGAGTCGGGTTCAAAGCCCACATGCTCCATAATATCGATTTCCCCACTGTGGGGCCACCCACCATAGGCATTGTCGCTGGGCAACATCCAAATGGCCGGCCAAATGCCGCGGCCTCCGGGGACTTTAGCACGCACCTCCACCCTGCCGTACAACCAATCGCCCTTGCCCTTGGTAATTAAACGGGCCGAGGTGTAGTCAAAACCCTTGTAGCGCTCCTTGTGTGCAGTGATGTTTAAAAAGCCCCCCGACACCCAGGCATTGCTGTCGCGCTGCGCCGTATAACACTGTAATTCCCTGTTGCCCCAGCCGTAGGCGTTGCCGAGGGTATCGTACGACCAGCGACTGGAATCGGGTAAGCCCTCATACTCAAACTCGTCGCTCCAAACCAGGGCCCACTCCTGACGCGACGAACAGCCGGTCAGCAAAAAGAGGCCCATCAACACCAACAGCCAGGCCCTGGAAGCAAGCACTCCCCATCTATCGATCCGCATACTTACAAAGTTTAAAAGAGGACCGACAACCAGCAGGTTGCCGGTCCCCCCAGGTTCCAATCTAACTATTCACTAAAACTAAAATCATCGAAGAAGAATACCCCGCCACCACTGTGGCCTTCCATACCAAACTGAATCACAATCTTATCGTAATCCTCACGATCGGCAACGTGACTGAAGTCAAAGGTCAGTTCCAGCCACTTGTCCTTTTCCAAATCAGCCATCACGATTTCAGTCTGGGTAGACCAGGCATTACCGCCCAGGTCGCTGTTCTGCAACTTTACGGCAACGGCAGGCTGCAATTTGGTGTTGGTAACGTGAGTGCCGGCAACGCTGTATTCGGTGGTATAATCGTTGTACGAAGGAATAAACACCTTCATGGTAATCTGATTCTGAGAGCTCAGGTCAAATTTATACCCTTCGGCAGCGTAAAAAATGTTGGAGTAAAACTCGCCGGCCTTTTTCTGGTACAGGAAGACTTTGGGCGATTCGTTCAAAGGCACTGGCGCAGGATTCTGGTAGCCGGGGATGCTTAGGTCGCCCATGGCATCGAACGCAAAGCCGAGCATATCTTCCACATCGGCTTTTTCGAAGTCCTCACTCAAGGGGACCACCTTCAGCGGCACTTCCGGTTTTACATTCAGCTCCTTGGGAATAAAGCGGTACCACCAGGCATTACCGGGCTCAGATGCACTCAATACTTTAAGATACATCTCAGTTTCATTCAAAGACAGGATCTCATAAGTGGAACTGCCGGCAAAGTGCCCCATAAAGGCGTTGTCGCTCAAAGTCAGGGTAGAGTCGGTGGTATTGAGACTAAAAGTATAGGCATCCAGCGGCACATAAGCCACATCAAAGTCGCCCGCCGGAGGCTCCACACTTTGCGAATAACCCAAAGCAGCCAGTCCCGCCAGTCCGCCACCATTGGTATAAACAAAGCCGTTGTTTACCCAGTTCATCTGCACGCCCACCTGCTTAAAGGTAAACTCCTGGGTGTAAAGCGAACATTCCAATTTGTCGTTGGGACCAGCTGCCCACCACTGGGGACTGGTCATATCTGCAGCGCCTACCCCAAAGTGACCGGAATTGTACTGATCAAAAACCCAGGTTTTTCCATCAGCATTCTCCGCACCACCTGTAAGGGCAGCGTAAAGCGGATGCTCAAGCAGACTCAAATCGTCGTTTTCGATGGTCAGCGAAAAGGTTTTGTCTATGGCGCCCGCCTTGGTATACAGCACCATGGTAACGGTATAATTACCTGCAAAAGGATATTCGCCCGTCACCTGATCGCCCTTGCCTTTGGAACCGTTACCAAAATCCCACACAGCTACACCTGTGGCATTAGAGGTATTATTAAAAGTCACCACATTGGGCCGATCGGCCTGGGGCGTGGTGGTAAAAGTCACCTCCGTTTCCATGGGCTTAGTGCCCAAATCGTAATCGTCCAATTCTTGCGGCTCGCAGGCAAAAAAGAGCAAAGAGAGTGCCCAGACCGCAGAAGTCCATTTGTATTTTTTCATGATTCTTCGTTTTTAAATTATTGACCGTGTCTGCAGCCTAGTAGGCATTCTGTTCCAATTTGAATTCGCCTTCGGTCCGGTCGATCTCCGACTGCGGAATGGGCAGGTACTTCTTCTCGGGCGCCCAGGTACGTACCGAAGCGTATTCCGGAAGGTTTTCGGTCAGGACCTGTGCATCGCCCCAACGAACCAAATCCCAAAAGCGCATCCCCTCACCTACAAACTCTCTGCGTCGCTCGAGCTTAATGTTCTCCACATTGGCGGGAATAGAAGGAACGCCGGCTCTGGTCCTCACAGCATTCAAGGCGTCCTGGGCCGTCAATCCTTCGCCGGGAGCCACGCCATGTATCGCAATCAATTCGGCAATGTTCAGGTAGGTCTCTGCCAAGCGGAAAATACGCAGGTTGTTCTCGTAGTTCAAATCAACATCACCGGGCGGTTCGTTGTAACCTATCCGTGCAGCATACTTGGCCATAAACATGCCGGTATTCTGAAAACGGGAGACGTAAGTACCTTCCTCAAAAACGTTGATGGAAGCATCACGACGGGCATCGTTGGCCTCAAAAATTTCATAGGCAGCAGGTCTTACCGGACCAAAGCCCCATCCACCTTTAAACACCTCATCGTCTTTCAATTCGTTGGGCGAGATAAAAGCCGGAAGGTTGGTTCCATAGCCGTGCCAGCCCGAATCCCAGGTCTTGCCGCCGTACTCACCCGGCAGGTGATTCACTTCAAAGATGGATTCGTCGCAAAATTCTCCCTCACGGGGCCATATCGAAGCAAAATCGACCAGCTCATAGGCCTCACTGCTCACAATCTCATTCATCTCGGCCAAGACCTCAGGATAGCGGGCCTCCTCTTTTTGGTACATGACCACGCGCGCTTTCAGCATGTAGGCGGCAGCCAGGGTGGCACGACCGTCGTTTCCGGCTTCGGCACGCATGGGCAGTGCCTCCAGCGCAATCAGCTCATCCAAATCGGCCATGATGAAATCGTAGATTTCATCGGCCTGGTACTGCTTGGCCATATAGGGGGCCGGTAAGTCTTCGGTGAAGAAGGGGATATTGCCCCAAAACTTCCACAACCAATGTAAATAGTAGGCCCTTAAAAAGAGGGCTTCGGACTTCAATTCGGCCAAACGGTCTTCATCCATGCCCACGGCATTCTCACAGGAAATCAAGGTCGCGTTGGCCCGGGCAATGCCACTGTAGTATATGGTCCACAAACCTTCGGGCACCTCAGTCGGTGTAGCGTCGAGCTGCGACAAGCGGTACAGCATGGCCTGGTCGCCGGCATCTCCCCCGCCTTTAAACACGTCGTCGCCGCGCAAATCAGAAACAAAAAACAAACTGTTGTAATTGTTGTCGGCATAACTGTCGAACAACAAAATTTGATAAGCAGAAGTCAGGTTGGCCATTATGGCCCCTTCGGTAGCAGGCCCTCCGGCCTCCTGCGACTCCGTAGGCTGGATGGTTAAAAAGTCATCGTTGCAGGCCGAAAACCCCAGCAGAGCAACAATGAGCACTGTATTTAGGTATCTTTTCATGGTGTTCTGTTTTTTGAATTAGAAAGTAATGTTGGCGCCAAAAGAAATGGTACGCGCCTGAGGATAAATACCCTTGTCCACACCAATGGTAAAATAATCTCCGGATGCCAATTCAGGATCAAAACCATCGTAACCGGTAAGGGTCAACAGATTCTCCCCCGCTACATACAATCTGAGTTTGGAAATAGAAACCCTTTGACTGATGGTGGCAGGAAGGGTGTAACCCAGTTGCAGATTTTTCAGACGCAGGTAAGACCCATCTTTGACGTACAAATCGGACGAAGCCCAGTTGCCATTGGGATTGGCATTGGTCAACCTCGGCAGTGTATTGGAAGTCCCTTCACCGGTCCAGCGATCCAGAATCCAGGCCGGACGATTCATGGCAGGAATGTCCCCACGGGTAGAAAAATCGAACACATCGTTGCCCAGACTTCCCTGAAAGAAAGCATTCAAATCAAAGTTTTTCCAATCGCCGCCCAGATTCAGTCCGAAGGTCCAATCGGGCATCCCTTTTCCAATTTTCACGCGGTCGTTGTCGTCAATAACATCGTTGCCGTCAACATCCACAAAGCGCACATCTCCGGGTTGCGCTTTCTTATCGTAAGCGGCATTATAGGCATTGGCTTCGGCCTGATTTTGCAGAATTCCATCCGTCTTATAACCGTAAAAGAAAGGGTACACCTCACCGTTTTGGCCTTTAATGTAGGGACCAACACCCGACGCACCGGCATTTTCATAGATGGCTTCGCCCGACTCATTACCCAACTTTATCAGTTTGTTGTTGAGCAGGGAAGCGTTGCCATTGATGTAATATGAAAACTCTCCAATATTGTTTTTAAAACCCAGTTCAAACTCCAGACCGGAGTTTTCCATTTCTCCCGCATTGGCCATTGGCGCCCCCTTACCCACATAACGGGGAATGGGCTGATCCATCAGCATCCCGGAGGTGGTCTTCTTGAAATAATCGAAACCAAAAGTCAGCGCGCTGCGCCACAAACGGGCCTCAAAACCCAGGTTAATCTGCTCGGTCTCTTCCCATTTAATGTCGGGATTCGGCAGCTTTGAGGGACTGGCACCGTATTGCATGGCCATGTCGTCCCCGGCACCAAAATAATAGTTTTGTCCACCATCCATCAGGGAAGTATAGCGGAACTCACCAATGCGCTCATTACCATTTATACCCCAACTTCCCCGGATACGTAAATGATCGATAAATTCGGGACGGCCCTCCATAAAGCTTTCATTGGTAATGTTCCAACCGGCCGAGAAGGACGGAAAAACGCCCCATTTGTTGTTCGCTCCGAAGCGTGACGAACCATCGCGACGCACCGTGGCCTGAAACATGTACTTCTCACGGAAGTTGTAGTCGATGCGACCGAAATAAGAAGCCAGGGTTACCGAACTGTAACCACCTGTGCCCCCGGCCACACGCTCCAATGCACGATCGGCAATGGCGTAGTTGATGTTGGCTTTGGAAGGATCGTTTTCCAAAAGGTCGTAATCGTCGCCCCACAACTCGCGAAGGGTGTATTCCATGGCCGACTGTCCCAACAGGGCAGTAATGTTGTGGGCCTCGTTCAGACTAACACTGTAGCTCAGGGTGTTCTCTAACTGCCAGCGGAACCCGCGGTGCATGTTCGAATAGACGTGACTTTGGGTGTGATTTTTACCCTGACTGGCCAAAAAGTGCTCAAAAGTATAACCATCGTTGCCCCAAAAAGCCAGGTCAACCCCGTAACTGCTCTTGAATTTCAGGTTGGGCAGCACATCCAGTTCACCCCAAAAAGTGGAGACAAACTTGTCGGAATTGCCGTAACCGTTTTGAGGCGCATGCAGCATGGCCACAGGGTTGGCTATTTCCTGAAAACCTGCAGGCGGCAAAGAGAATACTTTTCCGTTGGCATCGCTTACCGCATGGGGGTAATCGGCCAAAACGGCCTGCGGATCCTCGGCATAAACCGGCACCAGGGGATTAAAGGCCAAGGCACTACCCAAAACAGAACCGTACTCGGTATTGGTCTCGATGCTGGAGGACTTATCGCGCGAATAGCCGGCATTGATGCCCACGCGGACTTTATTTAAAAAGCTGCGGTCGTCGGCCTCAAAAACGGTGTAGTTGTTGTTGGCCCTGATGCTGTAACGCTCGTAATTGGATTTGCCGTAATTGCCACCAACAATCCCTTCCTGGTTGTAGTAGCCAAAAGATAAGAAGTAAGAACCTTCCTCATTGCCTCCTTGCACGCTGAACTGGTGATTTTCTACAGGGGCATTGTAATTGAAGGTTTCATCCTGCCAGTCGGTTCCCTTACCGGCGGCAGCAACCTGTTCGGCAGTATAGCGCGGTGTTTGTCCGTCGTTGGCCAGGGCCTCATTCATAACTATCATGTACTCCCGGGCATTCAACACCTCGCGCTTTTTCCATGGATTTTGCCAGCCATAGGAGAAATCGTAACTCACGGTGGCTTTGCCTTTGGTGCCGGACTTGGTGGTGACCAGCACCACGCCGTTTGCGGCACGTGCACCATAAACAGCAGCAGATGCTGCGTCCTTAAGAATCTCGACCGACTGGATGTCGGTGGGATTCAGGTAGGAAATACCGCCATCGACAGCCATTCCGTCGACGATATAGAGTGGCTCACTGTTGTTGACCGTTCCAATACCCCTGATGCGCACTTTGGAATCGGCACCGGGCTGACCCGAGCTTTGGGTAATTTGCACGCCGGAGACTTTGCCTTTCAAAACATCTTCGATGCGTGAAGGCTTGGCATTGTTCAGATCTTCGGCACTCACGCTGCTGATGGCAGCAGTGACTACACTCCGCTTCTGCACACCGTAACCCACTACAATCACCTCGTCCAGATCGGTCCAGCTTTCCTCCATCTCTATGTTGACTTCGGAACTGTTGACCACCACCTCACGAGAATCCATTCCTATAAAGGAAAAAATAAGCGTGGCGCCCATGTCGGCAGACAAGGAATAGTGCCCGTCGATATCCGTTATGGTACCCATACTGGTTCCCTGCTGAACCACACTTACGCCGGGTATGGGACTTCCGTCGGACCGGGCAGTCACCCGCCCGGTAACATTCACCTGTTGAGCCACCATCACGGCAGTCGTCAGGATAAACAACAAAATACCTAGTGTTCTTTTCATAAAACAAATTTGATTGGTTGGTGTGAAAACTTAAAGGTTTAAAAAACTAAAACACTGAGGCAAAACTAATCCCAATTGTTAACGAACACTAAAAACCAGCTTCACTTAAACATCATTTCGCACCTCACAAAAACCTCATTCAGCAAAACATAAAGACCTTAAATACAATCAACTAATCAAGAACTAAAGCCACGAACCGCCTCACTCAGCATAAACTGCGTCCGGCTTTTTACCTTTAATCTGCTTTACGCTTATTAACAAAAAGGTCGGACAAGCAGTGCATGCGCTGCTTGTTCGACCCTTTTGTATCCCAAGTAAAAACTTAAATACTCATGATAAAATCCGACAGATTGTCCTTTCCCTCCAATCCAAGTTTTTGCCGCAACTTATATCGATTGTTTTCTACCGCACGAACACTGATGTTCATCAGCGATGAAATTTCCTTGGAGGCCATGTCCATACGCAAATAGGCACAGAGCTTTTGCTCGCGTGACGACAAATCGGGAAAGCGCTCCCGCAAACGCTTCAAAAAATCGGCATGCACCTGCTCCAGGTGTAACTCAAACACCTCCCAGTGCGCATCGTTATCGATGTCTTTATCGATACGACGCACCAGCTCATGAATACGCCGTTGCAAACCGGCTCCCTCCTTCAAGCCAGCAGCTTTCAATAAATCCTCCTTCAGGGAGACCAAAAACTCATTCTTTTGAATGATGCCCATGGTTGAGTTGGCCAGCTCTTTCTCCTTAAACACCATTTCGTTACGCAATTTTTCATTGCGCAAGCGAATCATTTCCTTCTCCTTCTCCAGAGCTTCATTTTTCAATTGTTCCTCCTTAATTCGGAAGTGTTCCTTCTGACGCTCCGTGGCCATTTGACGGCTCCGTGCCATTAAATAGCCCATTAAATACCAGGCACCCCAGGCCAACAGCAACATCAGAATTACATAAACGACTCTGGCCAGAATGGTGCGGTACCAGGGAGGGCTTATCTTAAAAGCAAAACTAAGGACGGGACTCTCTACACCATAAACGTTACGGGCCTTAACATGAAAAATATAGCTGCCCTCCCTAAGGTTGGTAAATTGCCGACTTTGGCCATCGGTCCACGCACTCCAACCCTGATCAAAACCTTCTATAAAAGTGGCATAGCGAACACCCGACTTCTCAAAATAGGTGGCGGAGTAACTCACCTCAAAGGCATTGTTCGAGAAAGACCATTCGGGAACAGGATCAGAAGCGACCAACGAAGTAGAGACAAAATAAGCAGGGCCCTCCTGCAGGTTACGAAAACCACGCAGATGAACATTAAAAGGAGCAGCAAACTCCTTGGCCGAATTTACCGTGTAATGGGCAAAGCCATCCTCCACGCCAAACAAAGCATTATTGCTGTCCACCACATACAAATACTCAAAACCGTTGACCAGACGGCCATTCATCGGATAAAAAGGCGCCGATTGCCTCACAAAGGAGCCGTCCTCCATTCGCCGCAAAACCCCGGCACCCCGGGCATTAAAAAACCAAAGGTTGTGTTTGTCGTCCTCCTTCAAAAAGGAAGGAAAGCCCTCCTCCAAAAAATAACTGTTGATGTGGTGGCGGTAAAAGCTCTCCGTACCTTCGTCGTAACCAAAAACCCCTTTGAGCGAACTAAATACCAACTCCCCTCTGACCTTACTGACATTCAAAGCTAAGTCCTTATCCAAACCTTTTACGTCGTTGTAGGCTTCTACTCGTTTAATGGTTTCATATTCGGAATCAAAATAAACACGAAAAGCCCCCAAATAGCCATGCGTAACCCACAGACTGCCGTCCGGTGCCCACTCCATAAATCTTGCCGAACGGCTAAAACCTTCCAGCGTCTTCAAAAAATGCCATTGCCCCTGCCTTTTCTCCAACAGAAAGAAACCATTATAGGCCCCCACCAGCAAACGGTCACTACGCCCGGGCAAATACCTGAAAATCCAGGCACCCACCACACTGGGAGGGGTAATTAAAGTGGCCTGACTTTCCCTAACAGCAAAAACGCCGGAATTGTGGCCGCACAACAAGGCGCCATCCTCGTCCTCAAACAGCGACCAAACCTGTCCGGCAGTACCTTCAATGCGCTTAAAATAACTGCGATCCTTCACCGGATCAACAAAATCCTTTTTGTCCACCCGGTACAAGGACTGATTGGTTCCCAAATAAACCTGCTCGTCGGTAAAAGCAGCTGCGTAGCCCGTGCCAATATCGTAGTAGCCCTGCAAAAAACTAATGGTCGAGTGGTACGCTATACGTGCAATACCGTTGTCAAGACCAGCCCAAATATTGCCCTCCTGGTCAATTTCGAGACTCAGAACCGTATTGTTGCTCAAGCCACGGTCTTTATCCACCAAGGCCCGAATATTTCCTTTGCGATCGCTAACCACCACGCCCGATTGAATCGTTCCAAAAACCAACTCATCCTGGCCGTAGCTGGCGCCACAAAAAACGTTGGACCGATTCAGCAAATCCGACACCGGCGTCTGCCACGACCTAAAGCCTTCTTCGTCCCACAGATAAAGCCCCTCGGTTATGGTCCCCACCAAAATCCCTTCGTCACCCAGGTCAAACAAAGCACCAATACTTACCCCACTGAAATCTTCTCCCCCCTTTACCGTCTTAAGTTGGCCGTCAACATACTCCATTAAGCCAGCATTTTCATCCGAAACAAACAAACGCTCTTTTACCAGAAACGCTCTGGTGATGCGTGTTGCAGCAGGTACCCACCGCAGCGAATCCTTCCCGCGTAAAAAGGCCAGGCCCTTATCGGCCTGAAAAACCACCTCTTCTCCAAAAACAAGAATCTTCCAAACATCTCCCACATCCTCCACGGGGATATGGTGGCGCAAAGAAGCATAACGCCAGTCGTTTTCCCCATTGAATGCATAGAAACCCAGTTCGTTGTAGGCGCCCATATAGACCAGTTCTTTTTCGGCCAGCACCGAGCGACTGATAACGGGGACCGACTGGGGCAATTTGCGCCAAAAGGAACCATCGTACTCCAATACCCCATCGTTGTTGGCCACATAAAGAAGCCCATGGGGCGACTGACTCACAGCCCAATTTTGGGTCCCGCCCTTATAATGCCGACGGTTGTACCACTCGACCTCAGGAAGACCAAATAAGGGCACATCGGCCCGAACAACAGAAAAACAGCTGTTGATCAACAAAAGCCACACCCACAAAAAATACCGCATTCGCCTACATTCCATATCGAACCCTAAAAAAATTGCTTGAAGTGTCCCTAAATTAATAATTATTAACAAACAAAAGCCGGCCAGGGGCCGACTTTTAATATATCATCCAAACAAAGCTGGAAACTAGTGCAATACCACCTTATGCGCCACTCCGGCCACATGCAAAACATAAAGTCCACGTGGAAGATCCCCAACAGGCAATACACTTACAGAACCTACAGAAAGCTGCCAACGCACCAATTGTCCATGAATATTGTACAGCTCAAGCTGCTGATCGGGCGCACACTGAACTTCCAGAACATCCTTTACCGGATTACGCAGCACCTTACCCTCCAACACCTCCGCAGCAGCAAAAGACGTCGGAACAAGCGGAGTCAAAAGTACTTCATCCAAAAAAACGCTTGTTTTTAAGGTCGTACTGCCCGGTATATCACCCATTTCAAACACCAGCTTGCCATCGTTATAGGCATTATGCTTGGTAAAGGTGTGGGAAAAGGACTGCCACTGAGTAGTCAAAGCAAAAGTCTCCTGATCCATAAAGGCAACAAACCAGGGATCAGCCTCCAAGCCTTTGCCAACATTCACATTTATATTTCTATCATCCAACGCCTTAGCCTTAAAAGTCAACAGATAATCGCCATCGGGCAAGGTCAAGCCATCAATAAACAATTGCACCGAATGATCGGCCCAACCCGCCTCCGCAATGCTAACGGCCGCCTCCTGGTCGCCCCCGTACACCACCTGAGCCACGCCCCCGTCACCGGTCCACATGGCCCAACGATCCGGTTCCGGCTCCTCTTCGTCCCCGCCCTGATACAGGTTGGTGTTGACTGGTGCCTCAGCATGCAGAGAGTAAACAATATCGTCAAAAGCAACATCGCCAATACTTGTACTGCTGCCGGCCTGTGTTACCGCAAAGGGTACGGGCACGGCCGACAAATCCAGGCCATCTGCCACCAGAGAGGCGAGCGGAAAACCAACCTGGTGCCAAACACCATCCCGGACAAAACCAGAGGGATCATTCCCTGCAAGGAAGTCCACATGCCCCTTGGAGCCATTGGCACCCGAGATTTCAATCCGAAAGCTCTCAGTTGAAGCACTTTTAACTGAAAAATGCAGGTAGCCGTCGGCAAAATGTGACAGATCAGCTGCCTCATCGTCGTGTACGCCAAAACCCCACCAACCGGCACTCCCCTGCGACGCAAAAGCCAGCACTTCTTCCCCATCGTAAGGTTTGGTAGTGAGTGCGCGCAAAGTATTCTCCCAAATGTAGATGTGTCCATCAAGGTCGTCAATGAGCAGGGAGGCAGCGACATTGGGATTCTCGGTATAAATGCCGTAATGATCGGCCTCGATTTTATTCTCAGGAAGCACCAAAGGAGCATCTCTGTCGCCATTCAAAGCCGGATGTTCCAGTACGCTGGCCGAAGTACTGAAATACACATCGTCGAGCAGCAAATCAGCCACAGCCCCTTCGCCGCCGAGCATAAAAACGTTTGACAAGTTACTCATATCCAAGCCTCCTCCCAACAAATGGGCTACGGGAATACTGATCCGCTGCCAGGTACCATTGCGTTGAAAACCAAAAGGATCGGATCCGTAATTGAAGGCAATGCGGCCTTCTTTTCCATTGTGATCGCCAAGACCTATCCAGAAATTGTCGGACGAGGAGGTACGCAGGGCCAGATGCAGGTAGCCCCCTGCGAAATGCGACAAATCAAGCCCGTTGGCCGCATTCAGCCCAAAGCCAAACCAGGTGCGGGCCGCCGGAGCCCTAAAGACCAGCGCTTCTGCCCCTTCATATAAAGGAGCGTCTTCCAGGGGCTGAAGAGATCCTTCCCATATTTGCAGGGTAGTAACCAAGTCATCTAATACAAAGTGCTCAGCGATATTCGGATGCTCGGTAAAAATTCCGAAAGTCTCTCCTGTGGGCGGGGTAGTGGGGGGACTCACCAGCAGTTCGCCCTCGCCTTCTCGTTGATAAACCCTGATGTAATCGACAAACATTTGTGCAGGAAAGGGGGCCGTAATGGCTGTGGGATTGGTAATCCCTGGGAAAGAACCGCCAACTGCCAGATTAAGAACAAAATAATGGGGCCAGTCGCGAAACTCTTCCGCATCGGTCCCGCTGATATCCATCTCAAAATAGGGAGTCTCCAGATCGTTCAAAAACATCTGGATGGTACTTGGGGTCCAGATAAGGGTAAAGGTATTGTAATCGTACAAATTAGTACCCTCGGGTGCGGTCCATTGGGGACCATAGCCGGCGTAATTTCCTTCGTGCTGCCAGTGCAGGGCGCCGTTGAGCGTCCGATCCTGCTGACTGTTGGCAATACCCTCGGCGTGCCCGGCTTCCAGAATGTCTATTTCTCCACTGGCGGGCCATCCGTTTTGGGTGCCGAGCATCCAAAAGGCAGGCCAAAGACCGTTTTCCAGCACGGGTAATTTTATGCGTGCTTCAATTTTCCCATATTTCACCCCCACTTTTCCGCGGGTTTGAATGCGGCCCGAGGTAAAATCGTAACCGTTGAAATTTTCACGGCGGGCGGTAATAATCAGTGCGGAGTTGCCTTCTCCATCGGGCCCCACGGCCACATTTTCGGCCCGGTAGTGTTGCAATTCGGCATTGGCTCCGGTATTCCAAACGCCCACACCGGTCTCGTAGTTCCAAACATCGGTATGGAGACTTGTGCCCTCAAAATCTTCTTCCCAAACAAGTTGGTACTGAGCCTGAGCGCCAAAGGTCCAAATCAGCAAAAGGCTGGAAAAAAGCCATCGGTAATTTTTCATACTGCTAAAGTTAAAGGTTTTAGTTTTTGCAAAAGCCTGTCCGCCTGAGCGGACAGGTTTAAATGTCAGGTGTGAAAAGACATAGTTTGCGTCATCGGTGTCAAAATTACGCAGCAACTGTTAACGAAACCTAATAACAACCTTCACTTTAAGCTCTCTAAAAACTCACAAAAACCTCATCTGGGCATTTTCAACAAAACAAACAAAACACTATCTAACAACTCATTAAACACAAAACTCCTCCTCACACCCCACCCCACTTCAAACAAAAAAGAGACGATCTCAAAAGTCTGGAATCGCCTCTTTTTATATACCCTATCGCTGTAGAATTTTATCTTTCCTGGCTCAGCGGTCTCACAATGGCGGCCCAACCGCCACCCGACGCCATATGAATATCCATTTGAGTGTTTCGGTCCACCCGAACCACCTCGCGCACATAGTCGGTGGCCTCGCGGTAGGCGTTGATGCCGTCCCGAAAGATTTCCGCCTCAAATTGTCCCTCTGGCAAAAAAGAAAAATCCACCTTCAGGTCGCGCCCATCCCAATTGGTCATTCCCCCCAAATACCAATTGTCGTCCTTTTGTCTCGCCATCAGCAAATACTCGCCCAGCTTGGCATCCAGCGCCACCGTGGCGTCAAACACGGTAGGAATGGCTGCAACAAAAGCAGTAGATTCGGCTTCACGCTGATAGGCCGTGGGCTTGTCGGCCAGCATGCTGAAGGGCGACTCAAACACTACATACATAGCCAATTGGTGACAGCGGGTACCCTGACTCACGGGATTGCTGTGTATGGCGCGCCAATTGAAGCGATTGGCGTTGCGCATGGCACCGGGCGTATAATCCATGGGGCCCGCCAACATCCGGATAAAGGGCGCCGTTACATCGTAGGTAGGAAAATCGGTATACTCGGTCCACTTAACCTGCTCCAGACCAAAAACCCCTTCGTAGGTCAGCACATTGGGATAGGTCCTATGTAAACCCGTAGGCTTATAGGCGCCATGAAAATCGACAAACTGCTTATATTCCGCAGCTTTTTGGGCCGCTTCGTAGTAAAAATTAACCACCGGCTGATCGTCGCGGTTCATAAAATCGATCTTATAACCCTTCACCCCCATGGCCGAGTAGGTCGCAAAAACTTCATCCATTTGCTTGCGCAGCGGTGCCCAACCGGCCCAAAGCACAATGTCCACCCCCTTGGCCTGGGCATGGTCTATAATGGCCGGCAAGTCAATTTCGGGGACAATCTTAAGCAAATCCGTGCTCTCCGACCAGCCTTCGTCCAATATCACATACTCGATGCCGTACTCAGCGGCAAAATCAATGTAATGTTTGTAAGTCTCGGTATTGATGCCGGCCTCAAAATCCACGCCCGAAATGTTCCAGTCGTTCCACCAGTCCCAGGCCACCTTTCCAGGCTTAATCCAAGAAGTGTCGGCTATCCTCGAAGGGGCAGCCAAGAGATACACCAGGTCGTTGTTGAGCAGTTCGGCATCGTTGCCTGAAACGGCGAAAACACGCCAGGGGTAGCTGCGCTTTCCACTGGTTACAGCCAGGTAATCGGCATAGCGGGTCACGATCGATTGCAAATTGTTGTGCCCCCCGGGCTCCTCTTCCAGCGGATAAGGACTCAACTCCCCTACAAAACCATTGCGCGCAGCATTCACTTTCAGGAAAAATCCGGGATAATCTTCCAAATCGGCTTCGGTAATCACCACCTTAACCCCACTTTTCTGCTCCACCAAAAAGGGAAGAATAACGAGCGAGTCGGCATACATCTCCTCAAGGGATTGCACCGTATAGGGACTCTCATGAGAGGCCTGATAACGATAAATACTCTCCCGGATGTAGGGCACCCAGGCCTTGTCGGCCTTTGGGAAGTCGAAAGCAAGCGTTTCGCTCATAACCTTTACTTCTCCCTTTAAGTTGGTCTCGAAGCGATAAGCCATACCCTGATCGTACACACGAAATACCACACTGTAATTGCCCCTAAAGTCGAGCCGCAATTCATTGTAAACTTCCTCGATCTCGTCCTTCTTATAAAAGGGACTGTTCACCAGATTTTGGTGATTTTGCAGCTGAATTGTTTTTAGGCGGACTTGCTGACCCAGAACGCCGTATTCCTCGAGCTCGATCTCCATACCGGGCGAACTACTAACGACCTCCTGGTCGTAATACAGAGTCCACGCAACACCCTGATCCACCTTCACCACCAATTCGAGCCGCCCCGAAGGCGAGGAAACGGGCAACTCCTGCTCGGCTGCACGTATTCCTGAGCCAAGCAGCAGGCAGCACACCAACACTACAATAATTTTTTTCATAGACTATTTGTTTTTGAGGGATTGCACAATTTGGTAAGTACACAAAAATAAACAATTTGCCCACACAGGCCTAACACAATCTTGTCAAAGCCTTTGCAAATCATGTGTCTGCACCCTAACTTGGGTTTTGGAATAGTTTTCTTATTTTCGCCCTTTCTTTTTTCCGAACCAGAAAGCCAAGTAATGAAGGTATTGGATCAGATTGTACTGAACTTTTCGCAGCAGGGATTGCTGGCACTCAACATTGTTATAGCCCTAATTATGTTTGGGGTAGCCCTGGACATTCGCTGGCGGCATTTCATCGACCTGCTTAAAAACCCCAAATCGGTTGTGGTAGGTGCGGCAGCTCAATTTCTGCTGCTTCCGGCCCTTACCTTTTTACTGGTTTTGGTGGTAAAACCCACGCCCACCGTAGCCTTGGGCATGATCTTAGTCTCTGCTTGTCCCGGCGGCAACATTTCCAACTTCATGAGCTACCTGGCCAAAGGCAACACCGCCCTTTCGGTCAGTCTGACCGCAGTATCCACTTCCCTGGCGGTAATTATGACCCCTTTAAATTTCACCCTTTGGGGCAAACTCTATCTCGACTTTTACGAGCGCTCCGATGCCGGAGCTTATCTGGTGCCCATTGAAATAGAACTCTTTGAAGTGGCACAAACAGTCGTACTACTGTTGGGCCTACCGGTATTTCTGGGACTGATGTTCAGACATTATCTGCCTCGCCTGACACAAAGAATATTGCGCCCGGTACGCACCGGCTCCATTGTGGTATTTATTGCCTACGTCATCATTTTACTGAGCGCCAACTTTGAGCCCTTCATCCGTTACATCCACCTGGTATTTTTAATTGTACTGGTGCACAACGCCCTGGCCCTGGGCACGGGCTTTTCTTTGGCCTCTTTATTGAAACTCCCGAGGGTCGACCGACGTACTGTAACCATTGAAACAGGCATCCAAAACTCCGGTTTGGCCCTGGTGCTGATCTTTAACCCCAAAATTTTTCCACCCGAACTGCAACTTGGGGGCATGGCCTTTATTGCGGCCTGGTGGGGCGTTTGGCACATTGTAAGCGGATTGATACTGGCGGGACTCTGGTCGCGCAAAAAACTGAACAAGGCTTAAGCTAAAGACTTTTATTATGAGTTACGAAAAATGGTCGCTGCGCTATTATATACTGAAACAGTACGTACGATTTATCGACTGGGTCATTCACCGTCGCACCCTTATTCAGGGGAAGGACAACATTCCCGTTAACAAGCCGCTGGTGTTTGCGCCCAATCACCAAAATGCGCTGAGCGACCCTATGGCTGTTTTGCTGAATGTACGGTTTCAACCGGTTTGGCTGGCCCGGGCCGACATCTTTGGCAAAAGCAAAATTACAGACGCCATTCTTCGCTTCCTCAAAATTATGCCCGTTTACCGCATGCGCGACGGCATGGAAAGTCTGGGTAAAAACGAAGTCACTTTTACGACCTCCGTTAAGGTCCTGCAAAACAATGCTGCACTGGCCCTTTTCCCGGAGGCGGCCCACACCTTTAAACGCCAGATCAAAACCCATAAAAAGGCCATCCCCCGCATTGTTTTTATGGCCGAGGAGCGCACCGGGGGCCAGCTCGACATCCAAATTATTCCCACAGGCATCCACTACAGTCACTATTGGAAATTCAACCGCACCCTTATTCTTAATTTCGGACCGGCCTTAAGCGTCAAACCCTTCTATGAGGATTATGTCAAGGATCCACAGGGCGCCATCCGGCGCCTGCGGGAGGCGCTTCAGGAAGCCACGCTTCCCCTGATCGTCAATTTCAGGAGCGAAAAGTATTACAACGATTTCGAACGCATCCGTAAAATATACGGCGAACGCTTTTTACAACGCAGCGGAGGCACCTTTTCTCCCCTCAGTCTGTTCAACAGCGATCGTATTTTGGCCAACCTGCTTGACCAGCTGGAGGACGAAAAACCGCAGGAAACGGAGCAATTCGTGGAGACCTCACGCACCTATGGACAACTGCTGAAAAAGCACCGATTGAAGAGTCGCCTCGTTTTGAATGATTTCAATTACCTGCCGCGCCTGCTCGGTCAGTCGCTGCTTTTAATCGCAGGCTTGCCCATCTTTCTGTTTGGCCTGCTGTTCAATGGGCTGCCCTTTTTCACCATCGATTGGGTGGTGCGGAACAAGATCAAGGACCGGGCCTTTTGGAGCAGTGTTATTCTGGTATTGGCACTGATTGTTTTTCCCTTGTTTTACCTGCTGGAATTGTGGGCTGTAGCTCCCTGGATTCCGGGATGGTGGCGCCTTCTGTTTGTAGCCAGTCTCCCCTTTGCCGGAAAACTGGCCTTCAACTGGTACATTTTGTGGCGCAAAACCACGGGCACCATCCGGGTGCTGCGCATCAAATGGTTCCGTAAGCACCTCTGGAAAACCCTGATGCAGCATAAGCAGGAGTTGTTTAAGCAACTCGACCAGCTGCTGCCCGCCTAGGCAGATTGGTGACAAACAGAATTAAGGGGCAACAAACTGTCCATCCCGTTTAACCAGATGGAGTTTTTGCAATTGACCATCTGAAGGAAGACAAAGCAGCCCCCAGGCCTCCTCCGCATCTGCGGCATATACACGTTGACTTACCCGGGACCAGTCCATGGCACCGGTATGCTGGGCCAAGGGCAAGTGCGGCACAATAGCACCGTCGCGCACCAACAGCACAACCGGAATTTCACCGGCAGCAATGGTCTGCCACCCCGGCTCATAAACCCGACCGCTTTGGTAGTCGATCCATTTGTGCCCCCCCGGCAAATACACGTGGCGCTCAGTCACTTCTTCAAACATTGGGGCCACCAACAGATCAGACCCCAACAGGTAAGCATCATCGACCAACCAGGCGCCCGGATCATCGGGATATTCGACAAACAGAGCGCGCAACATGGGCAAGCCCTGACTGCTGGAAGCCTTGGCCTGGGCATAAATATAAGGCATCAAACGGTAACGCATATTTACCGCCTCCCGAAAAGCGGCGGTAAAATCTTCTCCATACGCCCAGGGTTCTTTGGGTGGAGCCCCGTGGCTGCGGGTATGCGAGGACAAAACACCAAAGGGCAACCAACGTCGATAAAGTGCTTCGGGGGTTTCCAAAACAAAACCGCCTACATCGTGACTCCAAAAGCTGAATCCGGAGAGACCGATACTGAGTCCGCCCCGCAAGGTGGCCTTCATGGCCGAATTGGTGTTGGCCGGGTCTCCACCCCAATGAAGCGGATAACGTTGACTGCCTGCCCAACTGCTGCGCGCCCACATTATGGTTTCTCCATTCACCTCTCGGGTAACATCGGCCACCGCTTTATTGTAGCGCAGCGGATACAGATTGTGTTCATAAAATCCAGTGCGACCGCTGTGATACAGGCCGCTCATTGGAGCGGCTTCACCAAAATCGACCTTAATGGCGCCTACGCCCAATTGCAGTAAGGCCCTGATTTTATTCTGATACCACACGAGTGCTTCCGGATTCGAAAAATCCAATATGGCGTCTTCGTAAGGCAGGCCCCCCTTGGCAGAACGAACATAAAGGCCTTTATCTACTATTTCGGGAAACAACTCATTTTGAGGAACAAAATAGGGCAACTGCCATAAGCAGGTTTGAAAGCCCTCCTCCTTTAAATCACCAATCATTTTTCCTGCATCATCAAAACGCGAAGAAGAAAAGCGATAATCGCAGCGCCAGTCGGTCTCAAACCAGCCGGTGTCAAAATGTATAACGTCGGAGGGAATGCGGTGCTTCCTCAACAGATGAGCAACCTGGCGACCGTCGTCTTCGGAAAAATAGCTGATGCGGCTCATCCAAAAGCCGAAGGACCAGAGCGGTGGCATTTCAGGACGTCCTGTTAGTCCGGTATAGGCACTCAGCACTTCCTTGGGAGCACCCAAAAACACAAACAGGTCAAGACTTTCATCGCCCAACAAAAGAGAATTAACATTGCTGTAGTAACGCCCAACGTCGGCCGTTACAGGAGCAGAAGTATGCATAAACATACCGTAGCCACGACTGCTCAAAAAGAAGGGAATGGGCTTATAACTGGTTTCATTTTGCGTTCCGTTGGCATCGTCAACGACCAACACTACGCGCTGACCACGCTTATTCAGCTCGGTGTACTGTTCACCGAAACCAAATATTTTTTCATCGGGGGCCAAAGTAAATGCGGCTGAGAAACTTCGGGAATAATCGGAAGCACGACGCACCCAACCAAAGGGCATTACAGGCGTGTAGGTGGTTTCGGCATTGTCGCTGTGATGATTGGTACTGGTCAGCAACTTACCCGCTGCATCAAATACAGCAATGCGCCAGGGATTTTCGCTCACCACAACGGCCCCATAACGGCTTTGGTAACGGTGACCACCAGCTACCCTTTCGTAGGCCCACATTTTGCCTGCCGGGGCACGACCATCAACAAGCATCAGGGAAGGCTCATCCTGCTCACGCGACAGCTGATGGCCCGAGGCAGCACGTATCCGAAAGGTGCGCTCATCTATAAAATCGATGCGAAAAGGCAGCGCGGGCGCCACCTCATATTCCCCTTCAGGAAACTCATTGGGAACAACTGCACGCAACACCCCCAACATATTGTTGAAGGCCACCCGGGTCTTATACGCATAGCGCTCATAGACCAACTGCCCCTGCGCAGTGACAGGGTCAAAGGCCTCCAAACGATCGGCCAGGTAGTAAGTATTCTGAAAACTCCTGAAATCAGCAGTTAAATCTGCCGGCTCATTCATGAGTCCCATCTCCTGCAACTGAGCTGTTGCAGAGGCTGCGCCTGTCGCCAGAAGGGCGACAAGCAGCAGCTTTCTGAATCCAAATGTTAGGTGCATGTGAAAAGGTATTGAATAAAAAACAGGCACTCGCCTATTGGGCCACCAGTTTCAATTGAAAATCTTGTAAATGTTCCGCTTTTCCCGTCAGGACCACCTCTCCGGGCGCTCCTGTCGACTGCACCAGCACTTGGGCCAATCCGTTGAAGGTCCTTCGTTGCCATTGCCCTGCCGGCAGTACAACTTGCAGCTCCCCGGGGTTAACATTGGGCTCGTCCCATACGTGGTTCTTCACATAGGGATGGGCAACAATAACCAGGGTGTTGCTCCCCACACTCAAATGCTCCGCAGGCAGGCTAAAAGTGTGCCGTTTCTGCTCATCACTTAGTCCTTCGGCCAGGAGATGACCATTGAGGTAAACCGACTGCCCGGTGCCGATACTGCGAAACATCCAGGTGATTTCCCCTTCGAGTTGTTCGCGGGTCAGCGCAAAGCGCCCCCTAAAAACGGTGGCTTCCGCCTGCGAACCCGGTGCCAGTCCCTCTTCCGGAAACGCAGCACCCCAGCTCTTGTCGTCGTAATCGGGCCGAACAGCCGCCGCTACATCCAGGCCGCCAGCCGGCGCTTCCTTCCAGGCAGCGGGTTCCACACGCAAATAAGAGGGAATAAAACGATCGGGCTCATGGGACGTAGGGTCTCCATTCCCCACCCCAATAATGCTGGCGGGTCCACTGATGTCGAAGTCCACCAAAACATTGGCATCGGGAACAGTGCGTCCTTTTCGGTCTTTTAGAGCTACAGTGACTACTGCCACATCCCTGCGATCGGCTTTTATTTCTGTGCGATCGGCACGCAAATGCACCTGCCGGGCTGCACCGGTGGTTTCCACCACCCGCGTCATTTTTCGCTGACCGGCTTTGTAACCCACGGCCTTAAGGGTCCCGGCTTTATAGGGCACCTCCCAGCTGAGGTGACTATTCAGCTCCATAGTTTTGCGCCCCAGACTCTTATTATTCAAAAACAGTTCCACCTCGTCCATGTTGCTGTATACCCATACATCTATCCCCTCTCCTTCACGCCCCGGCCAGTTCCAGTGTGGCAGAATGTGCAGGACGTCCTCACGGCTCCACCACGATTTCAGATAATAAACGTTGTCTTTGGGAAAACCGCAGAGGTCGAACATCCCAAAATAAGAAAGGACCGAGGGATAGGTAAAGGGGGTGGACTCGCCCCGATAATCGAAGCCGGTCCATATCACCATCCCGGCCAGGTAATCGCGACTGGCATAGTGTTTCCAGCCGTGCTGAATGGCAAAGAAACCTGTTGGCGTGTCGCGGTCGTAGGCTGCCAGGTACTGCCGCTCGGCATCATCAAAATAAATGCCACGTGTGGTATTGGTCGATCCTTCCTCAGTACCCAACGAGGGCTGCCAGGGAAAGCGCTCGTGGTGAACATCGGTATCGCCGTGACGCAAATAATTGTAACCCATTACTTCAATAACCGAGGAGATGCCTCCGCCCCAGCTGCCGCTGACGGCAGCGTTCAAAGGACGCGTAGTGTCAAACCGACGGGCATAGGCCTGCATGATTTCAGCCATGCGCGCACCTCGATCATTGGTTTCAATAGACCATTCTTCATTGCCGATGGACCACAGGACTACGCTCGGATGGTTGCGATCGCGCACCATCAGGCGGCCCAAATAATCCATAATTTGGTCGGTAGTACCCATCAAGCGGTTTTCATTCAAGATTAACATGCCGACGCGGTCGGCCGCCTCCAAAAGGGCCGGTGTTGGCGGATAATGCGCCGTTCGGTAGGCGTTATTGCCCATGGCTTTGAGTTGTTTAAGACGCCACTCATGCAAGGCATCGGGAATGGCGGTACCCACCCCGGCATGATTCTGATGATTGTTGGTTCCCTTGATTTTGACGTGCCTACCGTTCAGAAAAAAGCCCTTATCCGCCGTCCATTCGATGGTGCGTATTCCAAAGGTGGTACGGTAAATATCGACGGTTGCCCCATTTTGCAGGAGGTGGCTTTCCATGGTGTAGAGATGGGGTTGCTCCAAATCCCACAACAGAGGATCGGCCACATCCAGACTGTCGATGAAGGTTCTGCGCTCCATCGGCGCCATACGGAAGCTCCCAGCGCTTTTTCGAGCGACCTCCTGTCCCCCAGGATCAAGCACCACATTCACAAGCTCAAATTCAGCCACCTCAAGCGCCTTGTTTTGCACCTCAACTCGAGCGGTCAATGCCGCTTGTTTTTCTCCAACACTCGAAGTAACAAAGGTTCCGTATTGCGGCACATGCAAAGGGGCCACTTTGGTCAGCCACACATGCCTGTAAATGCCCGCTCCCTCGTAGAACCAGCCCTCCTCCATACTGGCATCTGCGCGCACTGCAATAACATTTTCGCCGCCAAAATTCAGGTATTCGGTCACATCAAAAGCAAAACTGGCGTATCCACTGGGCTCGTTACCACAATAAAAGCCATTGACCCAGACACGGGCGTCCCGGTATATACCATCAAATTCCAGAAAAATTCGCTTACCCTCATCTTCTGCAGGAAGGGAAAAGTTTTTACGGTACCAGCCTACACTGTTCTCAGGAAACCCGGGGCCCACTGTTTTATATCCGTGAGAGTGACTGGCGTGCGGTGCAAAACCCTGCTCCACAGCCCAATCGTGGGGCAAATCCAGTGGCCGCCAACTCCGGTCGTCAAACTCCGGGGCAGCAGCCCCGTCGGCATAACCGGCCTTGGCCAAATAGGTAAAATAACGGGTACCTACATTGAAATCTCTGGCTACATCCCCGGCATGCCCGTAAGCAAATTTCCAATCGAAATTCATCAAAAGGCGCTCACGTACCTGAGCATACAAATTGCTGCTGCCCATACTCAGCATAATTACCATCCCAAGCATTAGGCACAAGCCCTTATTACATTTCATATACATCGCTTAATAAGTTCAAGTATTCCAATTACGAACAACGCTTACAAAGATATTTTAACAGTTGTTGATACTTGTACACCAAATGAATCAATAAGCTGACTTATTTGTGCAAACTAGGGGGCCAAATGTTTTTTCGAGCCCCCCAATTTGTATTTCCAACCTGCGCACAAAGCCTGATAAACTAAGGATAGTTCGGGACTTTTATTATATTTGAGCAAACTAAAATCAAATACTATGCGCAATCTCTTATTTTCACTTGTTGGCCTCTTTCTGCTGGCCGCTTGTGCCCAAACCCCGGTAGAAGACCCCGTTTACCTCTTCAGTTATTTCAAAGGCAATGGAGACACCGGTCTCCACTATGCCTGGAGCGAAGATGGATACACCTGGCAGGAAATGAACAATGGCAAACCCCTTTTAAAGCCAACGGTAGGCAAGGATAAACTAATGCGCGACCCATGCATCATTCAGGGACCCGACGGCACCTATCATATGGTGTGGACCGTGAGCTGGACCGATCGTGGACTGGGCTATGCTTCCTCCAAAGATTTGCTTAACTGGTCGGAGCAAAAATTCATTCCTGTAATGATGCATGAAGATTCGGCCCGAAACACCTGGGCACCAGAAATTACCTACGATGCAGGCAGCGATGAATTCATGATTTACTGGGCCACAACAATTTCCGGACAATTTCCGGAGACCCAGGTAGAGGCAGATGCCGGTTACAACCACCGAATGTATTATGTAACGACCAAGGATTTCGAGACTTTCAGCGAAACCCGCTTGCTCTATGAGCCCGGTTTCAACGTAATCGATGCCACCATCATTCCCCACGAAGGCGAATTTGTAATGTTTTTAAAAGACGAAACCCGCACCCCGCCAGCCAAAAACCTGCATGTGGCCACCGCAAAACAGCTAACAGGCCCCTATACAGCACCGCTGGCTCAGATCACGGGCAACTATTGGGCAGAAGGACCAACAGCACTTCTTCTCAACGGCGAATGGGTGGTGTATTTCGACAAATACACCGAGAAAAAGATGGGTGCGGTAAAATCGGCTGATCTGCTTAACTGGACCGACATCTCTGACCAGGTGAACTTTCCTGCAGGCACTCGTCATGGAACCGCTCTCAAAATCGACCGCAAAGAACTCGAATTCCTCCAGGCCTCCCAGGACTAAAGTCCCGGGCCATGATTAGGACAGGTCGGTGTGCTCTAAAGGGCACGGATACAAAAGGGGACTAAAGTCCCCCTCGAGGCGGGACCTCGATACTTCTGAGTATAGACATCTCCTGCTTTCAAGACATCCTGCCGCTGGGGCACGGGTGCCCCGAGGCCGCGGACTTCAGTCCGCTTTCCTGAACAGGCGCAAAGCGCCTGACCACTTCCTCCCAATCATAACCCAGCCGACACACAAGGCCTCCCAGGACTAAAGTCCTGGGCCATGATTAGGACAGGTCGGGGTGCCCTAAAGGGCACAGACACAAAAGGGGACTAAAGTCCCCTCGAGGCGGGGCCTCGATACTTCTGAGTATAGACATCTCCTGCTTTGAAGACATCCTGCCGCTGGGGCACGGGTGCCCCCAGGCCGCGGACTTCAGTCCGCTTTCCTGAACAGGCGCAAAGCGCCTGACCACTTCCTCCCAATCATAACCCAGCCGGCACACAAGGCCTCCCAGGACTAAAGTCCCGGGCCATGATTAGGACAGGTCGGGGTGCCCCGGTAGGGGCACGGTCTCAAAAGGGGACTAAAGTCCCCTCGAGGCTTCGCCTCGACACTTCTGAGTATAGACATCTCCTGCTTTGAAGACATCCTGCCGCTGGGGCACGGGTGCCCCCAGGCCGCGGACTTCAGTCCGCTTACAAGAACAGGCGCAAAGCGCCTGACCACTTCCTCCCAATCATAACCCAGCCGGCACACAAGGCCTCCCAGGACTGAAGTCCTGGGCCATGATTGGGACAGGTCGGTGTGCCCTAAAGGGCACAGACACAAAAGGGGACTAAAGTCCCCCTCGAGGCGGGGCCTCGATACGTCTGGTCATAGCCATCTCCTGCTTTCAAGACATCCCGCCGCTGGGGCACGGGTGCCCCAAGGCCGCGGACTTCAGTCCGCTTTCCAGAACAGGCGCAAAGCGCCTGACCACTTCCTCCCAATCATAACCCAGGGTTTCAACCCTGGGGGAAGCGGTGACCAGCGGTAGCCAGCGGTGGCCAGAGCCTCAGCGCCCCACCTGCACCAACAAGGGCTGCCCCGCCTTCAGGCGCAACTCCAATCCTGCTCCCTTGCGGAGCACACGCCCTTGCCCTTCGCTGTGAAAATCCGTCAAAAAGGGCAAAGCCACCTCCAGGCGCTGATCAATATCCGACACCAGTGTAAAATGCAAACCTTCCTCATTCCAGCTCAGCCGGCTAAGCTGTACCTGGCCCCTTAAAGCCATACCTTCTACGCTGCCATGGGTCCACTCCGGCGGTAAGGCCGGCAACAAGCGCAACCGACCCGGCTCAGAATAAGCCAGGGCACGTAATATCACTGCCGGAAAACCCCCACTCATATCCATATTAAATAGATTGCCCGAATTGTGATAGGTGGCCAGGGAAGGGGCCCAATAGTAACGAGACATCCAATCGATGATTTCGCCGGTAAGTTCTGCCTCCCCCATATTGGCGGTCACCATGCCCAGCTGGGCCAGACCAAAAACCATTTCGCCTCCGTTTTGCAGTCGCCGGTGATGGAGTCGTGCCTCCACAGTTTTACGGGCAGCATGCATCAGGGCAGGATTGGCGACAAAATCGGGATCGATGCGCTCATAGAGACTGTACAACTGGGAAACGTGACGGTGACTGTGGTTTTCGGTATATTTCTCCGGCAGCCACTCAGCCAGCTCTCCCGCCTCATTGATGCGATAGTCGGGCATCTTTTCGAGCATCGACGACCACTTATTCAATTGTTGCGTCTCCTCGCCCAAAAGGCGACCGGCTTCCAGGCAATTGCGCAACACCTCCCGGGCTATCATCACATCCATAGTGGCGTTCAGGGCGACTTGCGAGGCACTGTTGCCGGGATTGTTCTCGGGCGAGTAGGAGGGATTGAACACATACTTCCCATCAGATCCTTCGTACAAAAAGTCCTCATAAAACCAGGCACTCTCCTTCATTATCGGATAAATGCGCTCACGCAGCAGATCCCTGTTGCCCGTGTACAAATAATAATCGTAAAGAATGCCGGCGGTCCACCCAGCCCCTCCGGTCCACAAGCTCAGCGTCCAGGTCTCGTCAAAGTGGATGTTGTAGCCATGGGTGCTCGAATGGGCCGGCACATGAATGCCGCGCGTTCCAAAGAGTCGTCGTGCATTTTCGCGATACCAGGGCAGCATCCGCTCGTGGTAGGACAAATAAGCCTCCATCAATTCCGGGGTATGGGCACTGAGTAGGTGTGAGACCGCCACCTCCACGTTGCCGTCGTGGGTAAAGCCCGACGACCAGGGGGGAGTCCAGGTTCCACTCCAGATGCCCTGTAAGGTCGGGGGATTAACCCCTGTAGAAGAAAGGATGTTGTAACGGGCCGCATCAAATTGCCTTTCAATAATGGCACCGTTTGATCCCCTGCGGGCTCTTTGCACAAAGGCTTCGGATTGCAAACCTGTCTCGGGGGCATCTTCTTCTCCCAATTGCAGGCGTACCCTGGAGAAGAGGTCGCCGTGGGTGGCCCGCTGGGCCGCCAAAAGGTTGTCATAGTCCCAGTCCCCTGCCGCCAACGCTTCCTGCAAATGCGGCAAAAGAGAAGCGTCATTCTCCATAAGGGCGGCCAGTTTCATCACCACCAGCACCTCATCGGCATCCTCTATGATAATTCGCTCGCCGCGTGTCTGCATACTCCCGCCCTTCAGTACTACACGGGCTGCTGCATCAAAACCATAGGGAATCCCCTCATAATGATGCACAAAACGAGTACTGTAGGTCAAACTGCCTGCTGCGGCACCCGCCTTGGCGCTCTTAATCCCACTCCCCACAAATTCATACTGATCCCAGGCAATGGGATGCTGTCGCAGAAACAGCTCCACATTAAGGGGAGCTTCGCCCTGCAGACGCAGCACGACCACGCTGTCGGCCCGGGAGACAAACAGACTGCGCTGATAAAGGGCGCCGTTTTGTTGCCATTGCACTTTAGCCTCTCCGGTTTCAAAATCGACCATACGCACATAGTCGCTCACATTGCCCGCCTGGGTAAGCACCCGCAAATTACAAAGAGGTACAAAGGGATCTATCCAATGCTTTTCGCCATAGCCTTCGGCCATACTCTGGGCTACCGGAATGGCGGCTGCTTCGTCGTAGCGGCCCTGCGCTATCAGCGCACGAATTTCCTCCATACGTGAAGCCTGATTGATGGGCGGCAAAGGAACACGCACCGGCATGTGGTTCAAGGCATGATTGATGATGATGGTCTCGTCGTGGGGCTCCCCAAAGACCAGCGTACCCACCTCTCCATTCCCGCTCAGCAAGGCATCCTCCCATTGGGGTGCCGGCTTCCAGCTTACAAAACCACGCTCGGGAACCGGAAATCCCTGTCCCCCGACGCTTTGGGCACCCGCCCAAAGCAGAACTACAAACCCTAAGGAAAATCGAATATATTTCATGTGCTCCTGAATTTTCATTTGGTTCAAAGATAAGAAAGGCCTCGTGCAGACGTTTCTGCACGGAGGCCATTCACCCTTACCACTATATAAGCTTATTATCTGGCAATTTGCAATTCGCTGCCATCGTATTCATATACCTTTCCACGATTCAACACCGCCAATTCAAATGGTGTACCATTGTCCTGGTCAATAAAAATCACGCGAACAGACTTTTTCTCGGCCATCCCCTCAAAACTTCCGCTGCGCTGGCCCAAAGTCAGGGTTTGAGCAGCCTCATTCCAGTTCAGCACAATCGAGCTAAAGGCACCCTCTTCGTAATTGTAATTTGTCGCCTCATCTTCGTACCACTCAAAAGACCCGTCTTTTCCGGTAAATACCATAATGGTGTAGGGCTCGTCGCTTTGCTGTGCAGTATGCTCAATTTCAGGACCGAAAGGAATTACACTGCCTTCGGGGACAAAGAGCGGCATGCGCTCGTAAGGAGCCGCTACAACTTTGGTGCTGCCGCCTTGATGAAATGCGCCGGTATTGAAATCGTACCAGCCCTTACCGGCAGGGAAATAAACCTCGCGCTCTGTGGCGCCATACTCACCCACGGGACAAACCATAAAAGCAGAGCCGAACAGGTATTGGTCGTTGATGTCGTAAACACTCTTATCGTGAGCATAATCCATGGCCAATGCCCGCATTATGGTGTAATCCTTATGGTACACGGCTCCGGTGAGACTGTAAATGTAGGGCATCAGCCGATAGCGCAACTTATTGTAAAACAACATAGATGAATAGGCAGGATGTCCCTCAGGAGCAATGTTCCAAATTTCACGGAATGGATACTGTCCATGCACTCTGAAGAGGGGAACAAAGGCGCCAAACTGGTACCAACGGGTATTCAATTCCCGCCATTCCTTCATGTCTTCAGAACCCTCCCGGGCCGTCTCGTAGCGCTTCTCTACACAAAAGCCACCGATATCCATGGTCCAGTAGGGCATGCCCGACATAGAGAAATTAACCCCGGCTGTAATCTGGGCCCGCAAATCTTCCCAAACGGTACCCACATCGCCGCTCCAGGTCACGGTACCATAGCGCTGCATACCGGCAAAACCGGAACGGGTTAGAATAAACACCCGCTCGTCGGGATTGTAATCGCGCTGACCTTCGTAAATGCCTTTGGCATTCATCAATGCATAGGCATTGAAATACTTGGTGGCGGGACCGTAATAAGTGGGATTCATCAGTGCCTTACGGTATGCTATGCTGGCGTTGGACAAAATGTCGGGCTCGGTGGCATCGAGCCACCAGGCATCGATGCCCAAATCGTACAAATTATCTCGAATCTGGTCCCAGAACAACTCCCGGGCACCGGGATTATAAGCATCGTAAAACGAGCCCATGTAACCATCTGCAATCCAGTCGCGCACACTGTCCTTCACCGCCTGCTGATACATCCAGCCCTTTTCGTCAAATTGCTTGTAGTGTTCGGTATTGGTGTAAAACTTAGGCCAAACCGAAATCATGATGCGGGCATTGTTGTCGTGCACCTCCTGAATCATTCCTTTAGGATCCGGAAAGCGTTGCAAATCGAACTTCTGACTGCCCCACTGATCTTCCTCCCAAAACGACCAGTCCTGTACAATATTGTCGATGGGAATCTGCCTGCGCCTAAACTCTTTCAGCACATCCAGGAGTTCGTCCTGGGTCTTGTAACGTTCTCTGCTCTGCCAAAAACCCATGGCCCATTTGGGCATCACCTGAGCCTTACCGGTCAGTTCCCGATAACCGCTGATAACTTCGTCCAGATTATCTCCTTTAATGAAGTAATAGTTGATCTCGTCGCCCATTTCAGAGAAAAAGGCCAACTGGTTTTGCGCTTGCGGATCCACTGGTGAAAGTGCTTTTAAACCAATGTAGGACTCGCCCCCGTCGGGAAACCATTCCAGTTTAAGGTCAACCTTTTCACCTGCGGTCATTTCTACCTGAAACTTGGCCACAGAAGGATTCCACGCTGTTCTCCAACGCTCAGCCATCAGCTCCCCGTTGATCCAGATTTTGGTATAGCCGGCATAGTACATCAAAAAGTGGTGTAAGCCGCTTTCCCCGGCCTCTATCTGCCCTTCCCAGGTGATGCGGGAGTGGTTAAAATTGAAACCTTCGGGAAAGTTTTGAATGGTCTCCAGGTTCTCATAGTCAATGGTGCTCTCGTTGCGTACCGTAAAAACATGCTCCGTATCCACATCGTCTACATAGGTGGCGGTAAGACTGCCTTCCTCCCCCTCTGCATTGTAAAGCTTAAACTGATCCATTTGTCCGTAGGGCCGCGGATCTCCGTAACGCGAAAGGGAGTAATTGTCCCACAACACCCCATAGTTACCGGTAGAAACGATAAAGGGGACCGACACCTTGGTGTTGTATTGAAAGAGCTCCTCGTTACGTCCCTTGTAATTCATTTCGTGGGCCTGATGCTGACCCAGACCGTAAATGGCCTCCTCATCGTCGGGCGACGCCCACACCTGGCGCAACTCGTAGCCCTCCACCCCATCTACAGTAACGGGCTTAAAGCTTCGGCCTTCGGTCTGCTCCTGTAAAACGGTCTTTCCGTCGGCATCCAAAAACCGAACGGCCCCACCGTTAAGGTCAACTTCGGCTTGCACGGCAGCGGTCTTTAGAATAACCTTCCCGGCTTGATCCTCCTCTATCGAAAAATCCACACTGCCATCGGCCGACTTAATGGCAATCAAACTGGCTTGATCACTAAAGTTGCCGGTGGGCGAAGTCCTCACCTGAATAATCTCATCGGCCACCACATCCAGGCGAACCACATCTCCATTGGCGCTCTTTACTTCCAAACCGGTTTCGGTGGACTGGTAATTACCATCCTCACACGAGGTCCAAAAAATGGATGCGACCATCAGGCCATAAGCAAAAAATCTTTTCATCATATCGCTGTTTATTTTGTACAATCAAAAGCACGAACAAAATCAAAACCCATTAACACCACCAAAAGTATTTTAACAAAAATTACCAACACAGGCACAAATGAACAAAAACCGGGGTGCGATTGTATTGAACAGGGTTGGTTTTGTAATCCCGAGGGGGTACATTTGTCTACAAGCCATCAATTTTAAGATTGACTATCAGGCGAATAGTTAATCTTTGCATATTCTGAAGGAACCATCCCGAATTCTTCCTTAAAATAGCGCGAAAAATATTTGGGATCATTGAAGCCGACCTCATAGGCAATCTCGGAAACACTCAGTTGACTTTTTTCTAAATACTGGGCAGCCCGCTTTAGTCGCATGATGCGAATGAATTCAACGGGCGTTTTACCGGTGAGGGCCACCAGCTTATTGTAAAGGTGACCACGACTAACCCCCAATTCTTTGCCCATTTTTTCGACCGAGAACTCACTGTTACCAATATTTTTCTCCACTGTTTTAAGTGCCCGTTTCAAAAACTTCTCATCCAAAGAGGTAATGCCAATTTCTCCGGGCTTAACCTCAAACTTCTGACCAAAAGAACGGTGAAAATCATTGCGCAGCGCTATAAGACGCTCCATTTTCAACTCCAGAATATCGTGATTAAAGGGTTTGGTAATGTAATCCTCCGCTCCGGCTTCCAAACCTTCCAGTTTGTGAGCTTCCGAGGAGCGGGCGGTCAACAAAATAACGGGAATATGTGAAGTACGTTGATCCGACTTTAAGCGCTTGCACAAAGTCATCCCATCGGTACCGGGCATCATAATATCGCTCACTACCAGGTGAGGACGCTGTTCCAAAGTCAGCTTCCAGGCAGCCTCGCCCTCTTCGGCCTCCAGTACCCGATACCTGGCACTCAAATTATCGCACAAATAGCGACGTAAATCATGGTTGTCTTCCACCACCAAAACCAGGGGACGTGAGGGGTCCAGGTCAACATTCTCCGCCTTTGGCAAGGGACTAGCTGCTGACTCATTGCCCACCACTGCCGACTCGGTGTCAGCATTTTCAATCAGCTCCTCTGGCAAGGGCAGACGTACCCTGAAACAACTGCCCTGGCCCTCTTCGCTGTCCAAAGAAATTTCTCCTCCATGCATCTTCACAAATTCGCTGCACAAAGAAAGACCAATGCCACTGCCCTGATTCATGGCGGCCTCGTTATCGGGATTTTGAAAGAAGCGCTCGAACACCTTATCCTGCAATGCTTTGGGCACCCCCACCCCGCTGTCTTTAACAGTAAGTATTATTTCACCGGGCACGGAGGCCTCCAGAGCAACCGCCACCCGTCCCCCTGCAGGGGTAAACTTGGCAGCATTCGACAAAAGATTGAAAACAATCTTTTCCATTTTATCGTGATCAAAATGAGTGAGGTAGGCGGACACCTTGCTGTCAAAAGAAAAATGAATCTTCTTACTCTCAAACAAATCGCTGAAGGAGCGACAGGTATCCTCTAGAAAACGCACCAAATCGCCCTTTGACAGACTTAATTTAATGTTGTCCACTTCCAGTTTCCTGAAATCGAGCAACTGATTCACCAGATTAAGTAAACGCCGGGCATTGCGCTGAATAAGCTCCAACTGACCTTTTATATGCACATCGTCTACCTGCTTAAGCAATCGCTCAGCCGGTGTTAATATGAGGGTTAACGGGGTCCTGAATTCGTGACTCACATTGGTAAAAAACCGCAGCTTCATGGCATCCAAATCACGCATGCGTTCGTATTCGTGATGTTCCTGCTGACGTAAAAAATTCATTTCGGCACGACGACGAATAATGCGCGTCAACAACAGCACCAGCAACACAAAAAGCACAAAATACACCCCGTAAGCCCAAGCCGTGGCATAAAAGGGAGGAATCACAAGCACTTCCAGTTGTGCTTCTTCATTGCCCGTCCAACTGCCGTCGCTGGCTGCTGCCATTAGCCTGAAGGTATAGGTGCCGGGATTCAGGTTGGTATAAGTCGCTAATCGATTGTCCGCTCCTGTTTCTATCCACTGCTCATTAAATCCTTCCAGCATATAACGAAAACGGGTACGTTCGGGATGAAAGTAATTCAGTGCCGAAAACTCAATGGAAAACACATTCTGATTGTGCTTAAGCGAAATGTGTTCACTCTTATTCAGAGCTTTGGTCAGCAACACCCTATTGCTGTGTGTTTCACCTATGGCGATTCGCCTGTTGTGCAGGTTCAAATTGGTTAACACCACGGGATAACGATGCCGGTGGGCCACCACGGCATCGGGATCAAAAATATTGAATCCATTGGCGCCCCCAAAAACCAACTCTCCGCTGGAAAGTCGCAGGGAGGCGTGTTCATTAAACTCTCTTCCCTGCAGTCCATCGAGCACATCGTAATTACGAAACAAAAAAGTATCGGACGCTGCGTTCACTTTAAGATTGGAAAGACCATTGAGGGTCGAAATCCACAAATTTCCTTTATCATCGGGCTGCATACTGATGATGTTGTGATCGGGGAGACCATCCTCCTCCAGAAAAACCCGAAACGTTCCACTGGCACGATCGAGTAAATTCAAGCCGTTGCGCGTTCCTACCCAAATGCGACCCGCTGCATCTTCCTGTATCGACAAAACGTGGGGATGACTCAAACTCCCCGGGGTTCCGGCCTCATGCGCGTAATGTCGGAAGCGCCCGGTGGCCACCTCCAACACGTTTAACCCGCTGGAAGTCCCCACCCACAAATTCCCCTCCCGGTCCACCGACATAGACAAAACGTAATCCGAATCAATGGAATTGAAGTCGCCGCCCCTATGGTGAATAAATGCATCGTTGCGCTCATCGTACAACTCCAGACCACCGCCCAGAGTGCCTACCCAAATTCGCTCTTCCTCGTCTTCCACGATTTGCCAAACGCGGTTATCCGACAGGCTGGAAGGAACACCATCCTCGGCCACATAACGCTTAAAACGGCCATCTTCAAAACGATTGAGTCCACCCTGATAGGTTCCCGCCCATAAGCGACCCTTTGAATCCAGACAAAGAGATACCACCACATTGTTGCTTAAACTATTCGGATTTCCGGGTTCATGTCGGTACTGGGTAAAACTTCGTTCCTCCCTGTCGAAATAAACCAGGCCGTCGTCGTTGGTTCCAATCCAGAGGTTGCCCTTATGGTCTTCGGCAAAACAATTCACATCGTTCGAAAAATAACGATCCTCCAAGGCCGGATGGGTGCGGTACAATTCGAACTGAAACAATTCGGGATGGTGATAGTTAACCCCATTTTTGAAAGTACCCACCCAAATGATGCCGTCATCGGTTTTACATAAAGAGGTAATGCTGTTGGCGCTTAAGCTGGTAGCATCGCCTGGCACATTACGAAGCACCGTGCTTCGGTGATTGTCCTTATCCAGGAGATAGATGCCGCCATGGTCGGTTCCCACCCATATTCTCCCGGAATTATCTTCCTCTACCGCTGAAATACTGACTCCCGGGAGTTCATCACCGGTGTCTTCGGCTTTAAACACCAACACCTCATCCTTTTGGGGATGGTAGTGGTAAAGTTCCTGCCCAAGTCGGGGACTGAACAGCCAAAGGTGCTCATCGGCATCCACAAACAAACGAAAATCCCGCTCATCTTCCGGAAGTGTTGCCCCTACCCCCATATCAATGCGATGAATTACCTGCAGCGTGCTTCGATCCATAACATCTACCAGGCCATTGGCATGCGCTACATACAAACGATCGTCCCTGCCCACGACCACATCCATCACCCTATTGGAGGAGGGACTGCCAGCATCGTCGCGTTTGTAATAAAACTGTCGCAATTCCTTCTTTGCCCCATCGTAAAACCAGAGCCCTGTCTGGCTGTTGCCCACCCAGGTATTGCCTTCTCCATCAGCACGCACGGTCCGGATTCCTGTTCGGGTAAAAGCTGGATCCAACTCAAAAAACAAATGAGAAGTACCAAAGGCTTCCAAATTCGGATTGTAAATAAATACATCGTTATTGGTCAGCAACCACAAACATCCCTCATGATCTTCAAAGATATCGAGGATGCTGTTGTCCGGCAGCGAGGCCGGATTCATGGGGTCGTTCTTAAAAACCCTGAAAGTATACCCATCGTAGCGATTGAGACCCGAAACGGTGGCCAACCACAAAAAACCATCGCTGTCGGCAAAAAGGGTATTTACCTGATTGTTAGACAAGCCCCAACCGGAATCCACGCGGCGAAAGAAATTGGCCGCCTGTTGCGCTGAAACAGCAAAAGAGAAAGCAATCAACAAAAACAGTAAACTGCACCGAAACTTCATAAAGGTCAAATTGGGTGAAAAACACTGTTAAATTACGTAAATTCTTTTACCCTGCCAGCAGAAAACCTTTGGGGACAAACAAAAAGACCTCCCTGACGCAGGGAAGTCTCTTTGTTTAAATACACCTAAAACTTTCTATTCCACCAACTTAGCACGCACCAGCGCGTCCACTGCACCCTGGTCCTCCACCTCGCCGTTGCTCCTATCGAACAGACCAAAGCCATTGTTCCCAAGGTGACCATTGTCCCAATACACCGGAACCAGTCCCTTTTCAAGCGCAGAACGGGTAACATACTCCAGGTAAAACTCACGGGCAGCCTTGTGCTGCGCATAAGTCTCCCCGCCCAAACTTTGCAGGTCGGTGCGGTGCAACGCACCGTACTCACCAATTATAACGGGCACGCCTTTATCCACAAAGGCCGTCTTCATCATGCCAAATGCTTCCTCCACCCAGGCTTCCTGTCCCCATGAACTTACGTCGCCTCCGGCAAAGGAAGCGCCCCATTGGGTGTCGTAAGGCTGGTCCTCTTTGAGTGCAAACTCGTAAGGATCGTAATAATGCACCTCCACAAAGAGTTTGTCGGCGGCCTCGTCGGCGGGCAACACAAAACCATTAACGGTATGGCTAATGTTGGTATTGAATCCCTGTACCACCAAATGCCGATAGGCGTTTCTGCCACCTGTGGCCCTTACCGTTTCAACAAAGGTTTGATTAAAGGAATTCTGAACGGCCAGATGCTCGGCGCTGGGATCGGCATAACTGCCTTCCAGGTGCACCTCATTGGTTCCCGCAAACAGCAAGCGATCATCGTAATCTCTGAAATAGGCAGCAATCTGCTGCCAATAAGCAGCCAAACGGGTGTTAAGGGCTTCCTGCTGGTCGTACAGTGGGTGATCCAACCAGCCGCCGTCCCAGTGCACATTAATTTTCACAAACATATCGTTGTCCAGGGCATAATTAACCACCTCTTCCACCCGCTGCAACCAACTTAAGGAAATCAGCATATTGTCCCTATCGGCCAGTTTGTGCGACCACGACACGGGAATACGAAGGGTATTAAAACCGGCTGCCTTAACCCCGTCTATCAGGGCTTTGGTGGTGACCGGATTGCCCCAGGAGCCTTCGCCCCCGCTGTAAACACCGTTGCTTGCAACAATGGCTTCCAGCGAATTACCCAAATTCCACCCCAAGCCCATCAACTCAGAGAGCTCCAGAGCTGTCAAATCTCTCATTCCGGTCTGATCGGGTTCCAAAGTGGGCTCAAACTGAAAAACATCAGCCACCGGCTCCTCTGCCTCCTCGCCCGCTGCCTGTTGCAGCTCCAGGACCAGCGCATCAAGCCCAGCGGCCTTGATGCTTAAACTAAGGCTGCGTGCCTGAGTGGTGGCATTGGGATCGGCAGTAATACGCACCAGAGCATTCCCCTGTCCCGACGAAATATTGGGACGCGCCCAAGCACTGCCCGAAAAGTCAATTTGCCAAACACCGTTGCTGGTAATGCTGACTTCCTGAACACCCCCTTCGGCTTCAAAACTCAGCTGTAGGGGACTGGCTTGCAACACCACCTTCTCCTCAGGCTCGGGATCGGGTGCTTCCTTTTTATCGTCGCAGGCAAAGCCCAACAATCCCCATCCAATAAGGCCCATCCAAATCAATCGCTTCATCATACTTTTGCTTTCTTACTGAGAAATTAAAGTTGGAGTCAAAGGCCTAAGCCTTTGACTCCATAATAACAAACCTAATATTTAAGCCTTCCTCCTACTCAATAACATAATGCAAAATGGTGGTTTCTTCCTCACTACTGGAGTAACCCAACCACAAACCCTCTGCTTCTACAGTACTGAGACTGGAGTCCCCGTGGGGCATAATAAACCAGGTCCCTTCATTGCCTTCCGAAGACAGCCACCTTGGAGCAGAACCCGCATAATCTATCAGAGGAATATCAAAGGTTAAAGTCAAACCCTCAGGATCAATAACAACAGTTCCTGTCTGTGAAAAATTCTCGTCTACCTCATCGGTAACCCAAACAGAATTTTCGCCGTCAACCTCCTCGTGTTCCGTGGTCAGCACCTGTCGGACAGTTAGAGATATATTTCCATCCACCAGGGTAAACTCAAGAGAAGCGCTTTCTGCAATATCGGCTGCCGCAGCGTCCCAAACCCAGCCATTAGAAGTGTAATCCTCTCCAAAAGTCTCTGCACTGGTCCATCCTCCACTAAAATCAGGTCCAACTCCAACCCAATCAACAAACCAATTGGGATCTGGCTTAAAGGTTCTGGTACCTGATCCAGTGAGCGCTTTTACAATGGCCTTACGCGTAGCTTCTACAGGATCTGTAGCGCCCGCCCCCATGGAGGGCACCAGATGATAGGCAGAATACTCCGGCTTAACGGGATCTTTGGCACCTACCCACATGCCACTCAAATTACCCAACACATCTTTCTCAATCGAGAGGATGCGCAACTGATTCTCAGCGGTGAGTCCAAACGAAGCCCAGCCAATTACAGAGAAAGAGGGCGCAATGCCTTCGAAGGTATAAATACCCTTGTTGTCGAGCGTAAAACTGCCTTCCTCCTGTGTTCCGTCCGGCGCAGTATAAACGACACTGCCATCGGCCGAATTCATCACCAGCGAAAAACCTTCATAAACCGAAGGATCGGGTGTCCCGAGCCAGTCGGGGTAGTCCTCCGGAGCATTCCAGCCATTCATGCGACTGCCGTCCAGGTTGGCCCAATCGAGCGGGTTTTGGGTAGATAATTTCCAGGTAATGGTGGTAGAAACCACTTGCGACACTTCCTCTTTCCAATCGGCAGGCAACTGAGGCTCGGGATCGGGCACATCACCTGGATCGTAATTATCGGCATAATCTTTAGAAACATAACTAAGAATGTAATACCAGGGCCCCTCATCATTGGTACGCATAATGGCTACACGCAACTGATTCTCGGTCAGTTCCACCACCTTGATGGCGGTATTCCAATTCGAAGCATTCTCGATATAATTGTCCGGACGCAACAAATTGGCATCGACAATATCCAGCGTTTTTGAATTAACATTTAAAAAGTAAGTGCCCGACTCCAACTTGGGACTCTCTTCTGTGCCGCCCTCATTGTACTTAACAGCTGAGAAAAAGGCCCCATTTTTCAAAGAGAAAGTCATCGTACTGTTCCAACCCATGTTCTCATCGGTAGAACCGGGAGGCATGTTCCCCGGATCCCAGTTGACGGTATAATTTTGAAATTCCTGGTCAACAGAGGGGTCGGCATAGGAAAGAGGCCCCGGAGCCAGGCCGTAACTGCCATTGTCCAAATACCAGGTCTTTTCTTCGCCCACACCGCCACTCAAAAGCGTCCACAGGGGATCGTTCACGTAATTGAGGTTGGTGGTGGTCAGGTTCAGCTTAAAAGTATCGGCCTGAACCACACCTCCGGCAGATATTACACCATAGACAAAGCTGTATTCGCCCTCGAATGGTATGCGAACGGTGTCCTGAGCAAGGGTGCTCCGGCCCATGGGGGTGATCCAGAAGGGCTGATGTCCGGGATTCTGAGCCTGCAGCACTATCGCGTTGGGGTCACTGGCATCCTGAGTAATGCTGTACTTCAGCTCCTCCTTCTTCAACAAGTCGCCCAATTCAAACTCGTCGGGCTGACAGGCGGTGAACAGCACGACTCCTGCTGCCAATACCGCCTTTGTGGTGTTCCATATATTGATTCTCATAATTCAGTTGTTTTAAATGATTACCAACCGGCGTTTTGCTTCAGCACCCTGTTCGAAAGCGTTATCTGGGTTTGCGGAATTTGAAACAAGCCTTTCTTCTCTTTAAAATCTGCGGCTTTAATCACAACTTTATCGTCGTTCCCTCCAGAAAGCACTTCAACACCACCTTCTTCGGCTATTATTGCAGCAGCAGCATCGACGCCCTGACGCAATAAATCCCAGTAGCGAATACCCTCAAAGGCAAATTCCAGCTCACGCTCTTTCAGGATATTGACTGCACTGGGAGCCACTTCCACGTAGCCCTCTCCTACTGCACCTTCAGAGGTGTAGGCCCGTTGGCGCACCTTGTTCAGATAGCTTGCTGCGTTGGCACTCCCCAACTCTGCAGCCATTAAAAGCACATCGGCATAGCGAATGATCACCCAATCCTGGTACTGCGAAGCTTGAAAATCACCTTCTCCCAGACCAGAGACCTCGTCGACCAGTGTGAGCGTGCCGTCGGCACCTTCTTCCCACTTACTCATGGGCGTGTACTTCTTAATGGTATATCCGGTGTACTCACGTTGTTCGGTCAAGGACTCAAAACCGTCTTCCAGACCTTCACCCGCCAAATCAATAAGCGAAGCGGCGCGACGCAGATCGCCGTTACCAAAGGCAGCAGCCACCTTGGGATGTACCGTACAAGCGCCCCAACCTCTTCCGTAAGGAAAGGTGCTGTGCTTGCGCAGACCCAACATAACCATCCAGCGGTTGCCGTCCATATTGCCGTTGTAGTCCTGGGTATAGTTAAATTTCTTCACCAATACACTTTCCACATTTCCGCGCTTATAAGCTCCGGAGCTCTCGGCAACACGATTGCCTTCCTCATCGGTAGTTACCACAATGCTCGATGCCGGCCACAAGTCTTTAAACTCGCTAACCAAATCGTACTCCTGACTGTTTATAACGTCCTCGAGGTGACCAAGCGCCTGCTGAGCATTCACCTTTCCTACCAGATCGCTTTTTTCAAAGTAACCGGTATAGTACAAATAAACACGGCCCAACAGTGCTTTGGCTGCCCATGCAGTTATGCGCCCGTCGTTCTCGGCAGCATTGGCTTTGGGATAGGCGTCTGAGGGGATGTTTTCAGCACCAAAAAGCAAATCGTCGGCAATTAAAGCATAAACCTCATCGGGATTGGCTTGTGGCACATTGGCCTCAGTAGGCTCGGTCAGCAAGGGAATGTTTCCGAACAAACGAACCATATCGAAATACAAGATGGCACGAAGTACGCGGGTTTCCCCTTCAACACGCTTTCTATTGGCCAGTTGGTCGGCCTCATCGGCCCCGTTCCAGCTGATGTTGTCGAGCTCCTGCAACAATTTATTGCAACGGAAAATGCCTCGGTAGTAGCTTGTCCAAAGGTCATTGCCAAGGTCCGAATAGGTGGGAGCCTGACTGAGATCGAAACGGTCGATGGCCTGATAGTTGCGGTCATCGGTTATGCCCACACCACCAAAACACTGGTCAGACATCACCTCAGACAACAAATAGAAGGACGCATCGACATCGGAGGAAGTCCGTTGCCAACCATCGTAGCAACCAATCAATGCCAGTTCGGCATCGGCCTGGGTCGCATAAAAGTTCTCATCAAAAAGGGAGGTCTGCGGTTCCACATCCAGGAAGCCTTCCGAGCAGGAAGACAAGCCCAGTGTGGCCACCCCCATGGCTGCGACTAAATATAATTTTATTGACTTCATAAACTCTGATTTTTTAGCATTAGAATTTAACATTTACACCCACCAAATAGACTCTGGGGCGCGGGTAATAGCCCAAATCAATGCCCGACACCCAGTCACTGGTTCCATAACCAATCTCAGGATCCATGCCGTTGTATTTGGTAAAGGTGAAGGCATTCTGCACCTGGGCATAGAGACGGAACTGGCTCAGGTACTCCCAATTCACCAGGTTGCTGAAATCGTAACCCAACGAAATATTGCTGATGCGCAAATAATCACCATCCTGCAAATAAAGGTCGGAGAAGTTCCAGTTCACGTTGCCTTCGGTGACCCTTGGCATTTTGTTGGAAGTCCCTTCCCCGGTCCACCGATCCAACACAGCGGAGGTATAGTTGGCCTTTTTGTTGGCATGATTGCGGTACGATTGTACAATCTTGTTGCCTGCAACGCCATTGGCTGTCACATTAAAATCAAAGTTCTTATAATCCAAATTCACACTAAATCCAAAGGTGAAATCGGGCATGCCGTTGCCCAGGTCGACTTTATCTCCCTGGTCAATTTTCCCGTCCTTGTTCTGATCCACATAAATCACATCACCAGGCTTAACGTTCGACTGATAGATGCCGTTTCCGGCTGCTCTCCAATCTGCAATTTCTGCCTCGTTCTGAAAAATGCCGGCGGTCTCGAATCCCCAGAAATAGCCAATGGCGTATCCGTTTTGTGCCCGGTAAAACTCTTCCGAGTTATCGTACAGCATATTGGTCTCACCGTGAATAATGCCGTCTTCGGTAGGTATGGAACCCACCTCGTTCTTATTGTAGGCCCCATTCACGGCAATGGCGTAACGCAGATCGCCCAACTGATCGTTCCAGTTCAGGCCCAGTTCTACACCTGTATTTTTTACATCTCCACCATTAATAAAAGGTGCTCCGGTTCCGGCTGTTCCCAAAATGGGCGCCTCCACCAGCCAGTCCTTGGTGGTCTTGATGTAGTAATCCATGTTTAAGCCCAGTCGGGCAGCCAAAAAACGGGCATCCACTCCGACGTTAATCTGCTCAGAGGTTTCCCACTTTACAGAGGGATTGGCCAGGCGACCGGGATAGGCGCCCTTCAGGTTCGAGCCCAGGGTGGTTCCGAACAAATAGTAACCCGCCGGTGAGTCGCCGTCGAAATTGGTGATTATCATGGGGGAAGCATACTGAAAACTCTCAATGTTTTGGTTACCCACCTGCCCCCAACTGGCACGAAGCTTCAAATAATCCATAACATTTCCGGTGTTCGCTAGGAAGCCTTCTTCACTCAAAACCCATCCTGCCGATACAGAAGGAAAGTAGCCCCAACGGTTGCCCTGCTGAAACTTCGAAGATCCATCGGCCCTGAAGGTGGCATTCAACATATACTTCTCTCTGTAGTTGTATCCCAGTCGCCCAAAGTACGAAGCCCTGCGGGCCTGAACAGAAGGACCGCCACCAACAGTACGTTTTTCGGTAACCCCTACAATGTTGCCTTCCTCATCTTCAATGGAGGTGGCCTGACCCGTCGTGTTGTCGAGGTAGGCATACTCCCAGCTGTTGAACTGGTCGAGCAAATCCCAATTGGTTCCCTTTACACTCATGCCCTGGTATTGAATGGATTCCATACCTGCCAGCACATCAAAACTGTGATCGTTCAGCTCAAAACTATAATTGGCGGTGTTGGTCCAGGTAAGCGTATGCCCCTTAGACATACTCTGCTCAACACTGGTGTGATCCTCATTGTACGAGTAAACTGAAAAACGGTAGAGGGGACTAAAACTTCGGTATTCACCGGCATAGTAATTGATACCAAAAACCGTTTTCAAGGTCAGGTTCTCAATGGGGTTCAGCTCAGCATACACATCGGCCAGCAGGCGCTGGTCGTCGTTCTCTCGGTTGTTGTTGATCATCATATGACCGTAGGGGTTGCCATCGCCATCGTACCACTCCGAGGCCGAAGTGTCGTTGTAGGGCAAACCATATTTTCCGTTGTCGCTGTAAACAGGGGCCAACGGAGAGGTCATAAAAGCACTACGCAGCGTATTGTTGTACTGATTGCCCACCTGAATACCATTCTTTTTAATGTAACTGAAGTTCAGGTGTTGGCCTACCTTCAAAACCTCATTGTACAACTTATGCTCGGTGTTCAAACGAAAGCCATAACGCTCGTAATTGGAGACTTTGGGTCCGCCAACCACACCTTCCTGTCCGGTATAATTCAATGACAAGGCATAAACAGAACTTTCTGAACCACCACTTACCCCTAAATTATAATTCTGAGTTACGGCATCTTCCACAAACATCTCTTGTACCCAGTCGGTATCGGCTGTACCGTTGAAGATGGAGGGATTATACAGCGCTGAGCCGGAATTGGCGGCCTGCTCCTGCATAATGGCCATATATTCCTGGCGGTTGAGCATGTCGGTATAGCGAGGCAGTTGCTGAATGCCGTAATAGGCATCAAAGCTTACCAGGCCCTTGCCGGCCTGACCGGTTTTGGTGGTAACCAAAACCACTCCGTTGGCTGCCTGAGAACCATAAATGGCCGCAGATGCAGCATCCTTGAGCACATCAATACTCTCAATGTCTGACGGAGAGATGGAAGTGATGTCGCCTTCAATGCCGTCGATAATGTAAAGAGGACCAGAATTCCCGATGGTACCCAAACCACGGATGGTCACTTTCATATCGGCACCGGGCTGACCTGAGGTGGAACTGATGCTCACCCCGGGGGTTTGTCCCTGCAAGGCTTGCAAAGGCGAGGTGGTATTCATCCGCTGAATATCGTCGCCCTTCACCTGAATGGTGGCCCCGGTATTCAACTTCTTCTTTTGCACGCCATATCCTACAACCACTACTTCTTCCAAATCGAGGAAGGAAGACTGCATGGTAACATTGATGGTGCTGCGTCCTTCAACAGCAAGTTCCTGGGTATTCATACCCACAAAGGAGAATACCAGCACATCGCTGGCTGCTGCCTGCAGAGCGTAATTTCCGTCAATATCACTGATGGTACCTACGCTAGTGCCCTTTATCACCACGGAGACGCCGGGAACCGGATCGTAATTGGAATCTGTAACCGTTCCGGTTACAGTCAGCTGGGCCCAAAGGGACGACCCTGCCAAAACCATTAATAATAGCAACAAACATTTTTTTAACATAGCGTTCGTTTTAGTTCATTTAATTTTTGATTGCAACTAAGCAGCTGCGTCGGCTAATGATTTCCAAAGGTATTTTAACACTATTTTAGATTTTGGGTGATTTGTTCAGGTTATGGGTAGCATTTGTACAGCAGGGGGGATAAAATGTAATTCAGAAGGGCTGCATTTGTATCAAAACAATCGTTAAACCCGCTGATTTTCAACAACAACAACAAAGTCTGAAAAAGACTCAAAAAAGCCCAAAAAAGTCAACTGCAAACTTGCAAGCAGGAGCAGCAGGACAAGGCCGTGGCACGGCCAAATAAAATACGCCAAGTGTTCTTTGAGATAATCACTTGGCATAAAATCAGCTACTTTTTGTAACTTTACCATCCATTAAGGGGTAATACCGCAAAACTATTTGTTGTCGCAATTGTTTACTATGATTAATCGTCAGTTCCTTGTTTGCCTGCTGCTGGTATTGGCTCTTTGGGGGAGCGCAAGAACGGCCTGGGGACTGCCGGGCAATTCATTTTCCCTGAACCACTTTTCTTCCTTCAATAAAATACCAGGTGAATCGGTGCAATGCATTTATGAAGATCACCTGGGTTTGCTTTGGATGGGAATAGAATCTACAGGTCTGGTAAAATTTGACGGAAAAAACTACACCATCTATCAGAACAGTCCGGATGATTTACAAAGCATCAGCTCCAACTACCCCACTAAAATATACGAAGACCAGGAAGGAGCCATTTGGGTGGCCACACCCAACGGACTGAACAAATTGAACCGAAGCACAGGCCTTTTTCAACGTTTTCAATTCGATGCAGACGATAGTCTGAGTCTATCCTCAAACACCATCAACGATATTCTGCCGGATCCTTTGGGCCGTTTGTGGCTCGCAACAGCCAACGGAGTCAGCATTTACCTGCCATCTGAAGACCGATTCTTCCGATTTTTGCACAATCACGACGCCGATAATCCCGCTGCCAACAATGAAGTGAGCGATTTGCACATGGATAAGAAGGGCAACATTTGGATAGGATCGGTGCTCAACGGCTTGTTTCGGGTAGAACCTGAAACGTACCGGGCGAACCCCGAGGAATGGACCATGACCATCCATGATTTCTCCGGCAACATCAATACTGAAATTAAAAACTGGGAAAACCGTCTTCGGCAGGGAGGCACCAACGCCATCCGCTTCATCACTTCCAACAACGATGCAGACACGCTGTGGCTGGCCAGCCAATCGGGACTGCATTACTTTACGGTAAACGAGGAGCGCTTTCATCACTTTACTTTTCGCCAACCCGGACTCCGCCACCTTAATTCTTGCACCTATTTGTCGCTGCTCGTCGACAAGGAAGACAGGCTGTGGGCCGGCAGCTCCAACGATGGCCTGGTGATGATCAATCTGAAGGCAGCCGACCAAATCACCTATTTGAATGCGGACCAATACACCAGCAATCAACTCAAAAGCAACGCCATAAGAGAGATTATAGAAAGTCGATCAGGCCTCATCTGGATCAGCACCAAATTTGGGGGTTTGCACTATTACGACAAGCGGCAAAACACCTTTGCCTTGCTGCGGGCAGATCAAAGTCCGGGGGAGGGACTCAGCAACGAATTTGTGCTGACTGCATTGGAAGACAGTCGTGGCTACCTTTGGGTGGGCACCAAAGGAGGCGGCCTTAATCGCTACGACCGAAGCACAGAAAGTTTTGAGGTTTTTGGAACAGAATGGAAACCGGGCAGACTAAGAAGTAACCGTATTGAATGTCTGGCTGAGGACGAGGAAGGACTGCTGTGGGTGGGCAGCGCCAATGGGGTCTGGAGCACCTCGGTAAAAAACCCCAAGGACTTTACCCGGCACGTCAACCTCCATGCCCGAAACTTTTTCATTGAGGACAGCGCCTGGCTTTGGATAGGAACAACCAATGGTTTGTACCGCTTCTCCCTCAAGGAGAAAAAGATGAGTCCTTTACCCACACAACACAAAGAATTTTTTGATGCGGAAAGCAATATTGGGATTACCCGTATCATGAAAGACCCGGATGGCGTCCTCTGGATAGCCACCTCCAACAACGGACTGTTTGAATACCATACGCACAACGACAGTCTGGTAAATCACCAGGCCCGGCCCAACACGCCCGGAGCCATCAGCGGCAACCAGGTAAGGGCCCTGCACATCGATCAGAACGGCCGGTTCTGGATCGGAACAAAATCCGACGGATTAAACCTCTTTGACCCGGAGAGCCGACAGTTCCGATCCATGTCCAACCCCGAATTGCTGCCCTCCAACTCCATTTATCACATTGTTGAAGATGAAGAGGGAATGTTGTGGATGGGGACCCACAGTGGCATCAGTCGCTACAATCCGGAAAAGGAACGCTTCGAAAACTTTGGATCGCACCATGGGCTACAGGGACTCATTTATGAGATCAATGCGCACGCGAAGACAGCTGAAGGGCTGATCCTGATGGGCGGGGCAGGCGGACTCAATATATTTGAACCCTCCGCCATCGAATATCAACCTTATCAGGCTCCTCTTATTTTATCCCGACTGGAAGTTTTTAACCAGGTAGAGGCCATCGACATCAACCATTTCGAAAGCTTTACCCTGGATTACAACAGCAACTACATCTCCTTTGAGTTTGCCCTTCTGGATTTCACCAAGCCGGATGAGAATATATATTCTTACCGACTGGAGCCATTTGATGAGGAGTGGATAAGTGCAGGGAACCGCAATTTTGCCACCTACACCAATCTGCCTCCGGGCAGTTACCGTTTTATGGTAAGAGGAGCCAACAATGATGAGATTTGGTCGACCCAGCCCCTCGAACTGGAGATCATCATTCCCGCACCCCTTTGGAAAAAGTCGTGGTTTATGCCGGCCCTGATTATATTGGGACTGGCCATTATCGCGCTAAGCTGGTACCTGAAAATCAACACCGCCAAACGCAGGGAACGCATTCTTCGTCAGGAAGTGGAAGCACGCACCCACGATTTGTTTGAAGCCTACAACAAACTGGAAGAATCTAACCAACAGGTGGAAAAGCACAACAAAGCCCTGCGCCGACAACGGGACCGCATTTCTCGGCAGAACCTGGAACTGAAAATCCACCGACAAAATCTGGAGTTAATGGTGGCCGACCGGACCAGGGACCTTGAAGAAGCTTTGCAGAAAGCCGAAGAAAGCGATCGTTTAAAGTCCGCCTTCCTGGCCAATATGAGTCACGAAATCCGCACACCACTTAATGCCATTATGGGCTTCATCGACCTGCTCGAAGCGGATGAATTTGACCCCGAAGAGCGCGCCCGCATCAACACCATCATCCAAACCAACAGCAATGCCTTGCTGCAATTAATCAACGACATTATTGACATCAGCATTATCGAAGCCAACCAACTGGTCATAAAGAAGCAGCAGATCGACTTTCATCAATTTTTGGCGGACCTTCAACTGCACTATCAAAGCAACAAAGAACTGAAAGACAAGTCGGTAATCCTGATACGCCAGTTTCCGGAAGAAAATGAAACCTTGTTTCTTCATACCGACAAAGGAAGAGTTTGGCAAATATTCAGCAACCTCATCAACAACGCCATTAAGTTCACCGAAAAGGGCAGCATCAGCTTTGGCTACGAACCCGACCCGGAAAACCCGGCACAACTGCGTTGCTTTGTTAAGGATACTGGAATTGGCATCTCTGCCGCCAACCAACAAAAACTCTTTCAACGTTTTCACAAGATAGAGCCACTCAGCTCCAAAGTGCACAGGGGAACGGGACTTGGCCTCTCCATTTCCAAGCATCTTTGCGAACTTTTGGGCGGACGCATTTGGATGGAATCAGAATCGGGAAAAGGAAGCACCTTCTATTTTACCCTGCCTCTGGATAACTGACAGCCTTTTAAATAAAAAACAGGGGCTGCAGACAAATACGCCTGCAGCCCCCGAAACCCCAACCCTAAAATCGTTAATAGCCTGGATTTTGATCAGACAGCTCAATGGCGCTGTTCAAATTTATTTCGGCCAGGGGAATGGGGAAAAGCTCATGCTTATTCGACTCGAAGCCGGGCACTTCCTCATCGGCCAAACCCCAGCGAACCAAATCCCAATACCTCTGCCCTTCAAAGGCCAATTCCAGCTGACGCTCCTTTACAATGAAATCAAAAAGTGCGTCACCGGTCAAATCCTCCCAGGCGCTGTGATCGGTATCGCCTGCCCTTTCACGAACCAGTTTGATGAGCGGAACAGCCAGGCCGCTTTGGTTGTCTCTGGTGTAAGCCTCGGCCGCCATGAGCAACACATCGGCATAGCGTATGATCTTGAAGGGAGTGCCATAATTCACCTCCGGCACCGGACCGCCGGTCTCAGTAGCCACAGTTGAATACTTCATCCGAATATAACCATCGTACTGGGCCCAATGGAAATCAGCCACCGAATGGTCAACAGTTCCACCGGCAGCCAAAAAGTCTGCTTCAGAAATAAGCGAGCCGCTTCTCCGGTTTTCACCGGCATCGGCATACAAGAGATCTCCGATTTCCTGAGTAGGTACATTAACCCCCCAGCCGGCATTAAGACCAATCACGTCCAAATTGGCAAAAGCGCCACCGCGGGGCCCCATCAAGATCACCATAAAATTCGACTCGGCCGTACCGTCCCAGGGGCCACCCCAATCGTGGCTGTTCTGACTGGTATACAGCACTTCAAAAACCGATTCCAATCCAGCCCTTTTCTCCTTCAGCCAAATGGTGCTGTAATCGGGCTCCAATCCATACTCTTCACTGTCGATAACCAGCTGAAGCACCTGGTGGGCTTGTGGAAATTTTTCCTGATACAAATAAACTTTTCCCAATAAAGATTGGGCACTTCCTTTGGCAACCCGGTACTTCTGAAGCTCCGGAAGTTCACTTTTCAGCGGAAGAACAGCGGCCGCATCGGTCAAATCGGTTTCAATAGCCGAGTATATGTCGGCCACAGCGGTCCTGGGCTTGCTTTCCTCTGCCTTCGAAGAGGCATTAACCGTATAATAAGGAACAGCACCATACATGGTTACCAACTCAAAATAAGCGTAGGCCCTGAAAAACTTGGCTTCAGCAACGATTCTTTCCTTATTCTCCACGTCTCCAATATTGTTGATCAATGCATTGGAAGCATTCACAATACGATAAAGGGCATGCCATACGTCCTTAATGGCCGGATTGTCCATTTCGTGCACCAGTCGTCCGATTTCCTGCAACTTTGGTGCATCGGCCGGACCGGCTCCGCCGGTATAGGCGTCGTCGGCGGGCAAAACCTTTACAGCAAAAAGGCTCGACCAGTCGTTATAGTTGTTGTAAGCCACCGACAGGTAGTCGTAAATTCCAATAACGGCCTGCTCGGCTTCCGCTTCGGTGGTCAGGTAATTGGCGCTGTCAAAACGTCCGGTAGAGTCTTTTATCAGATCGTCCTCTGAACAGGCTGCTAACCCGGTCAGCACCAACAGCAATGCGATATGTTTTTTAAATAAAGTCTTCATTGTAATAAACCATTAGGAGTTAAAAAGTAACAGAAATACCGAACATGACCTTCTTAGTCAGGGGATACAAACCACGATCGATTCCCAATCGCTGATCCTCACTGCTCCCGGCCTCGGGATCCATTCCCTTATACTTGGTAAAGGTAAAGTAGTCGTCGAGCGAAACAAAAAGACGGGCGCGCTCCAAGCCTGCTGTGGCAAGCACATCACGCGGAATGGTATAGCCCAACTGGATTTGCTTAATGCGCAGGTACGATCCATCCCCTACCATCAGGTCGCTGCGGTAAATGTAATCACTTTCGTTATCCGGTGCGGGCATAGAAGCACTCTGACCGGGAGTAGTCCATCTGTCGGTATAAAAATATGCGGGTTTATTGGTAGTGGGACGATCGGTCCGGTACCAGCCCATAAAAACATCGTTGCCTTTAACACCCTGCATAAAAAGACCGAAATCGAAATGCTTATATTCGAGATTAACGGAGGCACCGTACAGTAAATCCGGGTGAGGATCACCAATTTCAGTAATATCGGCAGCGGAGATCTCCCCGTCGCCCGAAACATCTGCCACAATAACTTCTCCGGTTTGAGGGTCAATCCCTTCGGTTTTATACCCCCGGAAATACCAGAGCGGCTTTCCTTCTTCGAACCAGGTTAAATCGTACCCCCGAAGGGCAGCTCCCTGTATGGGGGTATCGTTAACCAAATCGGTCACTTCATTCTTCAGGGTACTTAAATTCACACTAAAATTATATTTTAATCCCCCGGGGGTTTGGTCGCCGAAACCCAGGGAAAATTCAAGTCCACTGTTTTCAACAGTTCCCCCATTAATAGAAGGAACACCATAGTATCCGGTTGAAAGCACGGGAGAATCATCGGTCAGCAATCCTTCGGTCACTTTTTTATAGTAATCGAACGAAAAACTCAACCTGCTGTCGAGTGAATACAAATCCAAACCAATATTGGTCTGCTCCGACTTCTCCCAACCCAATTCGGGATTGATGGGTTTCTCAATTCGAACCCCCTGATTCAATGATTCGTCCTCGCCGGGATACATAATATTGGTCGAAACCCAAAATTCTTTATCGCTAAAGGGAACCACATTCATTATGCTTCCATTTTCACCCCAACTGGCTCTTAACTTCAACATATCAATCGCGTCGATGCTCCAGAAGTTTTCTTCAGAAATGTTCCACCCGGCTGAAACGGAAGGGAAATTACCCCACTGATTGCCTACAGGTAGCACACTGGCACCGTCGCGACGAAGCGTAGCTTCAAGCATATAGCGATTTTTAAGATTGTAACTCAACCTTCCGAAATAGGAGATCTTAGTTAAATCTTCCCATTGTCCCCCCACCCGGTTGGTGGACTTCTCTACACTGTATTCATGATAGGCAAAGGCATCTCCCTCCTTGGGCATTTGGGACTTAAGGTAGTAATTGGGATGCTTAAAATCTTCGTACGACATCCCCACCAGACCGGTCAGTTCATGCTCGCCAATCCTTCTGTTGTAGGAGGCGAAGTTCTCCCACAATACATTACTGTATTTGTCGATCCAGTCTTCAACAATATTAACCTGATTGCTTCGCTCTACCGAAAAGTAGTACTTGGGCGACCAGGCTTTTCGGGTGACGTAATTCAACTCCATACCCACCCTTGAGGTGAATGAAAAACCGGCAAATGGTTTCAGGGTAGCGTAAAAGGAGGCCAGCAGTTTATCGGTGATCTCCTGGTTGTGCGTGTTTTCAATGAAAGCCACCGGGTTGGCCGTTTCACCGGTAACAAAACGTCCCAGCGCATAATATCGACCGGCAGAATTGGTTAAAAACACCGTGCCCTTATCCACTTCGGTCTGGATGGCCGGGGTAACGCCATTTTCAAGAACCGGAGTGTAGGGATCCATCAGCAAGGCGCTGTTTACTACAGACCGGTATTCATCGTCCTCGGGAAGCATTTGACGATTCGAATGGGCAAAATTCAAATTATTTCCGATCTCCAACCAGGGCTTAACCTCACTTTTGGTATTTATCCTAAAGGTGTACCTTTCAAAAGCAGCGTTGGAACCACCAATGGCACCATCCTGATTCAAATAAGAACCGGCCACCATATAGGTCGTTTTTTCCCCACCGCCCGACACACTCAGGTTATGCCTTTGCATGGGAGCAGCCTCCGAAATCTCAGAAAGCCAATCGGTATCGTAGCCTTCATTGTTGTTGATGGTCAATCCGGCCTCCGTCATAAACTGCTTGTATTCTGCAGCATTCATCAACTCCATTCCGGTTGAAAGACGCTGAATTCCATACTGAAAATCATAATTCACTTTTGCTTCACCCTTCTTTCCCATCTTGGTCGTGATGAGCACAACCCCATTGGCCCCTTCTGTTCCGTAAATGGCAGCAGAAGCGGCATCCTTCAAAATCTCCATAGAGGCGATGTCATTGGGGTTCAAATCATTGATGGAAGAAGTCTTCATCCCATCCACAATGTACAAGGGATCACTTTTGCCGTTAGATCCGGTACCTCGGACCCGGATTTTGACACCGGCACCCGGTGAACCGGACACCGGCAACACCGATATTCCTGCGGTTTTCCCCTGTATGGCGTGCTCCACACGCCCCACAGCTCCACGTTCGAGGTCCTCCGATTTAACCGACGAGATGGCTGCGGTAACCACACTCTTACGCTGAACACCATAGCCCACTACCACGACTTCATCCAAATCACTAATCGTTTCGGACAAGCTTACATTGATAACAGTCTGGTTTTCAACAGGCACTTCCTGACCAGAGAAACCAACAAAACTAAACTCCAAAACATCGGTCGAAGCGGCCTCAATAGAATAGGCGCCGTCCATATCGGTAATGGCTCCCCGCAAGGTGCCTTTCACCACCACGTTAACACCAGGCAATGGCTCGCCTTGGGTATCGCTTACTTTACCGCTGACAGTATTGGTCTCCTGACCAAAAGCGGTCAAACTAAAAAAAGAACATAAAACTACTACTGTCATTGTTTTCGCAAACAACTGACAGCCTAGCGTTTTGACCTTTTTTAACAGGCCAAAACTCCTAAACACTTGTGTTTTTTCCATACCTTTGGAACTCCTTAGTTTTAATTAATACTGATTGAAATTAAGAGGCTTGCACTCAACCGGCTGAGCGACCAAACCAGGCCGGTTGGGTGCTTTGTTTACATAGAGTTATCGGGTCATCCGGGCGTCCAGACCGCCCAGTAAATAGACCAGAGGGGCATTCCAATTTATAGCTATTTCGTTGGTGGAATAGCTGCATTCCAAATCCACATACGATTTAGCGGGATAAGTACTGCGTTCGGCATCGGGACAGTCTTCAAACGTGGCCAAATTGGGACCACCTGCCAAAAAGCCGGGGATGGGATCATCAATACCATCGGCTGCAGCCGGTCGATGGTGAATATTAAAAATGCGCTTGGTTCCGAAACCGGTGATAAAACAAAAACCCGTAGCGTTACGACCCAAAATGTAGTCCAAATCGGAAACCGCCGAATTCAAATATTGGGGCCTACCAGTGAGCGCATGGGCAAACAGCTTAATCATTCCCTCATTGGCTACCTGAGAATTGGATCCCCAAACAAAATTTTGGATACTCACCCCATAGGGCGACTGCTCAGACACCAAGGCCAAACGGGCAGCCAGATCAAGGAAGTCTCTGCGCACACCCAGCTCGCGCAACTCGTCGGGCAGCTCATCGTAACGACTCAGCAGACTATAAAATCCGAGTGTTTCAACCTGATTCCAGGACGGAACCTGCGGCTGAGCGTACTTTTGCATCAGCACCTCTTTATATGCGTCCGAACCATTCAGCAAATAAAGTTCGGCTGCCGCCCAGAACCACTCATCACTCAGATTGTCGTCGCCATAGGCCCCGGTAGCGATATCGGCAGGCTGTTGGTAATACAGCTCCGGATGGGCAAGGGCCCACTGCCAGGCTTCTTCTGCCGCCACCCGACAACTGTCGGTCAAACCCGGCAACTGCTCCGACCACGGTTCCAGCATACGAGCTGCCGCCGCGCTGAGCGCAGCATAATTAAGCGCTGCTGCGGTGGATTTGGCGACCACATAACGGGGGTTAGTGGCTTCATGCGGCATCACAAAACCCTCAAACTGCTGGGTGGTGAGTTTGTGATAGACTCCTCCATCATTCGGATCCTGCATACTTAAAACCCAACGCAAATTAAACAGCAGCTCGGATAATAAATCGGGCAGACCGCTTCCACTTTCGGGGATGTTCACCTCCAATTCGTCGTAATAACTGCGCTGATCCTCGAGGGCACGCAGCAAGGTGTAGGTGGTGATGCCGCTGTTGACGACATACTTGTTGTAGTCACCGGCATCGTACCAGCCCAGCGGGGAGGAGATAACAGTGCCTTCCGGACGCAAGTCGTCGGCCGCTGAAGCGTGAACATAGACCAGGGTATCGGGATGTCCGGCCGGACGTGCCCAGGGGCCCGCATATTCCTCCGCAATGGGAATAGAAGTACGGTTCAGATAAAACGCTTTCAGGGCACTTTTGCTGAGCGCCCGATAAGCGTCTGCGTTGACTGCCAGCTGATGACGCTCATCACTGCCCTGTAACACCACCGTATAATTCCCTGTTTCACGCAAGTCGCTGAAATCGACCTTGCGTACAGAATCTCCAGATGCTGCCCAATACTGTGCAGGCTCAGGAACAGCACGAAAGACTTCCTTCCCACGGTCGTCCAACAAAACAAACAAATCAACCTCCGCCGCAACCAAGGCCAGCTTAGGCCCTTCCTCAAAATAGGCATACTGGTTGTACAGCAGACTGCTTTTATGCGCATTGTTTGTAGTACCTGGCTCCTGACAGGCCATGAACAAAAGGGAAAACAATAAAATAAAAAATAGTGATTTAAGGGTGTGGTACATAGTGTATTTGGTTTGGTTAAAAAAAGATCAGCCCATGGTCACTTCGATTTGATGGGTTCCAGCCGGAAGAACCGGCAACAAGTTAGCGCTGTGCTCTTTGCCATTGATGCTTACCGCAGCAACCCCCTTACTTACCCCTTTGGGGTTCGTTACCTTTATTTCATATACCGCTCCACGGAATTTCCGAACAACCTCAAAGCCCTTCCAGGTGGCTGGAATGCAGGGGTCGATCAACAAGCCTTCATACTGGGGCTGGATGCCCAGAATATAGCGACTGATGGCGTAAAAATTCCAGGAGGCCGTGCCCGTCAGCCAGGAGTTCTTGGCCTCGCCAGGTTTAAAGGCATCTTTTCCTGCTACCATCTGAGCATAAACATAGGGCTCGGTTTTATGCAATTCACTGATGTCCTCCAGGTAGGCGGGACAAATTTTCTGGTAGTACTCCCAGGCCCGCTCTCCCCGTCCCAAAACAGTCTCACCGATCATGATCCAGGGATTGTTGTGACAGAAAATGCCGGCATTTTCCTTGTATCCGGGTGGATAGGTTGAAATTTCACCGTATTCAATTACGTAACGGGTAAAGGCAGGATTGTTGAGAACAATACCGTAGGGGGTGTCGAGCCGCTCTTTAACCGCATCCAGCGCCTTCTCCACCATGCCCTCTTCCTGACCGATACCAGCCATGGCACACCAACCCTGTGATTCAATAAAAATCTGGCCCTCCTCATTTTCACGACTTCCCACCTTATTTCCAAAAAAGTCATAGGCCCTCAAATACCAGTCGCCATCCCAACCATGCTGTTTAACGGCATCCACCATTTTCTCAACATGACGCTCTGCCCTTACAGCTTCTTCTTTCTGCCCAATTTGGCGACAGAGTTGCGCATACTCGCGACCATAAACCACAAACAAACCGGCAATCATCAACGACTCGGCTGTACCGCCACTTTTATTCTCAGTAGTTTGAAAGGACTCGTTCGGATCCTTCGAAAAGCAGTTCAAATTAAGACAGTCGTTCCAGTCGGCCCGCCCAATCAAAGGCAAACCGTGTGGACCCAGATTGTTTATCACATGGTTGAAGGAAGCCTTAAGGTGGTCAAAATGCGGCTTGGCCGTACTTTCATCGTTGTCGAAAGGCACCAACTCGTCCAGCAGCGAAAAATCACCGGTCTCTTTAATGTAGTCCACGGTCGACAAAATGAGCCAAAGCGGATCGTCGTTAAAGTTGCCACCAATGGCATCGTTGCCGCGCTTGGTCAAGGGTTGATACTGGTGATAGGCCCCGCCGTCCTCAAACTGAGTAGAAGCAATGTCGATGATTCGCTCACGGGCCCGCTCCGGAATCTGATGCACAAAACCAATCAAATCCTGGTTGGAATCACGGAAGCCCATTCCACGACCAATCCCCACCTCAAAGAAAGAGGCTGAGCGCGACATATTAAAAGTAACCATACACTGGTACTGATTCCAGATATTGACCATGCGGTCGAGTTTTTCGTCCCCGCTCCTGACCGAAAAAACGCCCAACAAACGGTCCCAGTGGGCACGCAGATCGGACATGGCACGCTCGACCTTCTCAGGGGTGTCAAAAAGGGCAATCTCCCGCAATGCCTTTTCCTTATTGATAAGCCCTTTGCTTTCCCACTTCTCTTCCTCCTTGTTCTCCACATAGCCCAGCAAAAAGATCAGCTCTTTGCTTTCGCCGGGCGCCAGCTCCAATTCAAAATAGTGAGAGGCCACGGGCGACCAGCCGTGAGCATGTGAATTACGGGGGCGACCTTCGAGGACGGCTTGCGGTCCCGAAAACTCGTTGTAAAGCCCAACAAAGGACTCCCGATCGGTATCGTAACCCTGTACCGGCGTGTTGGCATGATAAAAAGCAAAGTGGTCGCGCCGGTCCTTGTACTCCGTTTTATGGTAAATGGTCGATCCGCAAATCTCTACCTCTCCGGTACTTAAGTTGCGTTGCAGATTATTCTGGTCGTCCTCGGCATTCCAAAGGCACCACTCCATAAAACTAAAGAGCTTGAAACTTTTGGTACTGCTTCCGGTATTGGTCAACTTGACTTTTTGCACCTCGCACCACGATTTCAGGGGGACAAAGTAGAGCACCTCGGCTTCAAGGCCGTTTTTGGCACCTTTTATGGTGGTGTAACTCAAGCCGTGCCGGCATTCATAATGATCGAGGGGTGTCTTAACCGGCTTCCAGCCGGGCGACCATACGGTGCCCCCATCATTGATGTAAAAATAGCGTCCGCCATTGTCCATCGGGACATTGTTGTAGCGGTAACGCGTCAAACGACGAAACTTCGCATCTTTATAAAAAGCATAGCCTCCTGCAGTATTCGATATCAGCGAAAAGAAATCCTCATTGCCCAAATAGTTGATCCAGGGCCAGGGGGTTTCGGGCTGTTCAATCACATACTCCCTTCTCTCGTCGTCAAAATGTCCAAATCTCATTTGTGTGTGTATTATTTAGTATTATTTTATAGCTGTAGAAAGCGTGCCGGCTTCCTGTCTTCTCCGGTTAAGTTCTAAAGTGATGGCGTCCATCTTATCCTGATTGAGCGGATAGATGCCCATCAACACCGCTCCCAGCAAGGCGATTAAAGCAGGAATCCAGCTCATGAGCATAATAATGCCCGGCACAGCGCCCTCAATGGCCGAACTGTCCTGTCCGTTGTAATGAAAGGCAGCGAGCACCAGGCCAATGATGGCACCAGCTACCCCACCGCCAAACTTGGTGGAGAAGGACCCCGCCGAATACACCAGACCAGTTGCCCGTCGACCATTGATGTACTCCGAATAATCGGCCGCATCGCCCAGCATGGCAAAAAACAAAGTGGGAAAAATGGCCGCCCCAAACTCGGAAACTATACCGATGACAAAAATGGAAAGGGCATCACCGGGTCCGCAAAAAACCAAAAGGGCATTCACCAATCCGGAGAACACAAAGGCATAAACAAACAAGCGCTTTTTGCCCAGCCGTTTGGCCAGCCAAGCCGTAGCCATGGCGCCTGCTATGGAGGCCACCATCAGCGCCACCATATAAGAAGCTGCCAGCAATTGATTGTGCAGGTAATGGGTGAAATATATCACCACAATGCCCTGCTTGATGGAATTGTACACCTGAAAAATCAAGCCGGTCAGTAACAAAATCCACCAGGGCCTGTTTTTAATCAAATCGGCCAAATCGGCCAACAAAGAGCTCTTCTGCGTGGGCAAGGGTTGCACTCTTTCCCGGGTGGTAAAAAAAGTAACCAATAAGGAAAGTGCAAGCACCACCGACAGAACATAAATGGCGGAGCTGTAGCCCCGTTTCTGATCGATGATTTCAATGTCGCCAACCTGCAGACCCTCTTCTCCGCTCACGACAAAAGTATAGGAAATCCCGGCCTCCATCGAAAAACTTTTGCCCTTGGTCCCAAGGTGTTCAGGATCCAGAGCCAGAGAATCGGCCCAGGCAAAAAGGGCAATGCCGTCACTGGTTTTAATGTTGACGTTGGGAACCTCTTCAGGACTGGACACCACAACCTCATACCTGGCTCGATCAAGCTCACGCAGCTGAATGTCGGACGAAATATTTCCGTAATGAGCCACCAGAAAAAGCAAGGCCCCCTGAACCAACATACCACCCCCAAAGGCTCCTACCATGCGGTAGGAGCCCAGGCTGGTCCGCTCTTTATCATCTCCCGTCATAACAGCCATTAAGGCGCCATAGGGAATGTTATTGGCGGTATAAACAAGTGTGAAAATGATGTAGGTGGTATAAGCGTAAACTATTTTCCCGGTGGGACTCAAATCGGGTGCTGTAAACAGGAGCGACAAGATGGCCCCAAGAGGCAGGGCGGTCCACAGGATCCAGGGCCTGAACTTACCGTAACGCGAGCGCGTACGGTCACCCACCACACCCATGAGCAGGTCGCTTACCCCGTCGCTGGACCGTGCTATTAACATCAGCAATCCCACAGCAGCGGGTTGAAGGCCAAAAACATCGGTATAAAATATAAACAGAAAGGTGGAAACCCCTCTCCAGGCAATATTGGCGGCCCCGTCTCCCAGGGCGAAACCTATCTTCTCTTTAATTGAAAGCTTTTGGGCTGTATTCATGGCACTTAAATTGCAAAATCAAGTATGTCCTTACGGTTGGCCTCGTATTGATCCCTGTCGAACACATACAAACGGGCAGGTTTATGCGCCACGCCCTTTTGTTTTTCATCCAGAGGGACCAGATACTTCATTCGGGCCACCTTTTTTCGAAAGTTCCGCTTATCCAGACTCACACCCAGAATAACTTCATAAATCCGTTGCAGCTGTGAGAGGGTAAACTTTTCGGGTAACAAGGCAAAACCAATGGGTTCATGCAAAAGCTTGCGTCTCAAAGCCGCCAGGGCTTCTTCCAGAATTTCAAGATGGTCAAAAGCGAGGCTTTTGACCTCATCCACCGGCATCCATTGCACATTACGTCCCTTCCACTCCAGCGTCACATTGTCCGTGGCCAACAAAGAATAATAACCCACCGTGATGATGCGTTGATCTGGATTTCGTCCGTTGGCCCTTAACCAGGCCCGGTCGTTTTCCTTGCTGATTCGGTGCGGAGAACCGAAGGTTTTAAACTGCTCCAAATAAATATCCTGTAATCCGGTCAAATCAAACAGCACACGTGCAGCGGCCGCATCCAAATCCTCATCTTCATAGATGTGGTTACCCGTCAAGGTTAAATCGTTGAACCGAACAGCTCCGCTTTCGGGGTCGGTCATCACCCGATCAACCAGCAAAACCTGCAAACGGGTAAAGTCGAAACCGAAAATAACACAGTCGACCGACACATAATTGTTGTAAACCTTTGATGCGGAAAGGGCGCCGTTACTTGCTTTTGCCATTCTACTTAGTGTGTTTTTTACACTTTAAAATTATTTGGCTAATTTATGGCATAAAACCAAAAAACCAAATAGTTTTTTCAGACCTTTACACAAAATTTAAGTATTGCTGTTGGCAAAGTCAGACCCGGCGCGACTTTGTGTAACAAATACACTAAATAAAATTTGTAATTTATATTTATTCTAAATAACTCACATGAAAGAAAACCGCGAAATGCACCTTGCCGTACTCATAGACGGAGACAACATACCCTACGCCAACATCAAAGGAATGATGGAGGAAATTGCCAAGTTTGGCATCCCCACCTTTAAAAGGATTTATGGCGACTGGACCAAACCACAACTGGGAGGCTGGAAGGGCGTATTGCTCGAAAACGCCATCACCCCCATTCAGCAATACAGTTATACCAGTGGGAAAAATGCGACCGACTCGGCCATGATCATCGATGCCATGGATATTTTGTATTCCGGCAAAGTAGATGGCTTTTGTGTGGTATCCAGCGACAGCGACTTTACCCGTCTGGCCACCCGCCTTCGCGAGTCGGGCATGCTGGTGATTGGAATGGGCGAAAAGAAAACCCCATCCCCCTTTATTGTAGCCTGCGATAAGTTTATTTATCTGGAAATCCTGGCCTCCTCCGACGACAAAGACAGCGACAAAAAGAGTAAGGACAAAGAGCAAGCCTCGGTTCAGAAAGTAGACAATCGTTTGTTGAACCTGTTGAAAGCCACCATTCAGGACCAGGCAGATGACGACGGTTGGGCCTTCTTAGGGGAGGTGGGACAAATGCTGAACAAGAAGCGACCGGATTTTGACCCGCGTAACTACGGCTTCAGTCGCCTTACCCCTATGCTCAAATCACTAAAAAAGAATTTTGAAGTGGACGAACGCATCCTGGACAAATCGAATACACGTCATGTGTATGTGCGTGCACGAACAAAATAATTAGGAAGTCAGCTTTTGATAGAGGCCTTCACAGGCATCTTCCAGCAAATCAAGCACAAGAATAAAGCCATCCTCTCCTCCATAGTAGGGATCGGGCACTTCGTTGTAGCCCATGGACTGTGCAAAATCGGTCATTTTTACCACCTTGGCCCGCGCAGCTTCATCGGGGGCCATGGCCAACAAATCCCGAACATTTTCATCATCCATAGCCACCACCAAGTCAAAATATTCAAAATCGATATCGGATTTAACGGGGCGACTGATGCTGTTGAGCTGGTAGCCCCGCTTACGGGCAAAACGCTTCATTCTAGAATCGGCAGGTTCGCCTTCATGCACACCTATAATACCGGCTGAATCGATTTCAAAACGCCCGCCGGCACCATGCTTTTCAACAACCGCATTCATCACTGCCTCAGCACTGGGCGAGCGGCAAATGTTTCCAAGACAAACAAACAACAAGCGCATTTTATCCATTGACACACCCCTTAATGTATTTTAAAAACCCTATCGTTGTAAGCCACTTCATCCTGTCCATTAAACTTATAATAATAAGCCCCTTTTTTTGACTCCGTGGTATTTTTAATGTTAAGTCGCTCCAACACCCCGAGCGACAAAACCTTTTTGCGGAAATTACCCGGATCAAAGGGACGTTGAAAAATAGCTTCATACAAAAGACGTAATTGCATAAGCGTAAACTTATCGGGCAAAAGTTCCTTCCCTATGAGTTCGTTGGAAGCACGACTTTGCAAGGTTCTGAAACCACCCGCAATGATTTCGCCGTGATCAAAAATCAACTCAGGCAGTTTATTTACCGGCCACCATAAGGCACCCGACTGGTGAACCAGTTCCTTGTCGTATTTATCCACTCGAATAAGCGCCGCAAAAGCGATGCTTATTACACGCGCACCCGGATCCCGGCCAACCTCAGAAAAGGCTGCCACCTGTTCCATATATATGTCCTTGAGCCCGGTGGTTCTTTGAAGTACGCGCATGGCAGCATTTTCTACCGATTCGCTTTCCCGAACAAAACCGCCCATCAAAGACCATTTTCCACTTTCGGGTTCTATATCCCTGGGCCAAAGTAAAAGCTTAAGCTCCCCCTCTTCGTAGCCAAAAATCACACAATCGACTGCGACGTGTAACTTTGGGTGATTGTATACCATGTTAATGCACTCAAAAGGCGTATGTTCGCCATCAAAAAAATAAATATTCCTATCGGATATCGCTCCAGCTGTATTGTCCCGACTCAATCAAAACCTCTTCAATGGTTTCGGAGGTAACAATCTGGGAGGGCACCTTAAAGGTCACAATGTCCGCAAAACCATTGTTGGTACGCGAAGTGGCCAGTTCGGAAATATCTCGCCCTTTCAGCATCTCATCGACCAACTCTGCAGTTCTGTAGCCCAATACTTTGTGTGGATGATAAACCGTCATCGTCATTTCTCCCTGGTACACCTTCCGTACTGCTTCCAAAATGGCATCCTGGCCGGTTACCACCACTTCTCCCAACAAATCATATTTACGCAGAACCTCAACGGCAGCAAGTCCCATGGGATCACTGCAGGTGATTACTGCATCGATATCGGTACCGTAGGCATCAATAACCTGCTGCAATTCAAAGCCGGCACGCTCTCCATTCCATCCCTCCACATAAGTATCGTACAAAATATTAATGGCACCGGAAGCGACGTGCGGCGCCAAAATACTGTCGATGTGCTGCTTCAACTCAAAACCATTGCGGTCAAAGCGATCGCCATTCAACAAGACATAATTGCCGCGGGGCTTCTTTTCGAGGGCGATTTCACAAAACAAGCCTGCCAGGGAGGCATTGTTTCCCGTCAGATACAAATCGTAGTCAGAATTGTTTATGAGTCGGTTGTAGGCCACAACCTTTACGCCCTGACTCTTGGCATCCCTAACCAAAGGGGCAATGGTGTTGCCATTGACACAGGCGATAACCAAAACATCCACACCCTGCTCCAGCAGCTCATAACCCTGAGCCAACTGCAGGGCATCGTCGTCCTCAGCCTCCTTAATAACCACCTCATGTCCCAGCTCACGCAAACGCTCAGCCATAAAATTGCCCTCCGCTTTAAAGCGCTCCCGAAAAGAGGCGGGACTCAGATAACCTACCGTATAGCTGTCGGCACCCGAACAGGAGACAAAACCCAACAAAATCAACCCCCAAAAAAACAAAACAACAATTCGGTTCATATTCAAGTTTTTAAAATGCATTATTACCCTTAATCGATAAATTCTAACTTTGCAGCAACGAATTTACGTAAAATTAAGTAGATTTAACCTGAAAATAAACATTAAGATATGAGCAAGATGTTCAACTGGAAGAATTTCAACATCCGACGCAAAATTACTCTCGGGTTTTCAAGTATTATATCCATAGCCCTCATTACCGGGATTGTTCTATTGATCAATCTCTATCAAATTTCGACAAAGACAGGAGAGATGGTTAACGCCCACATCCCCTCTGCCAATGCCTCGAACCAACTGATGCGCTACTGGCTCGAATCCAGTGAGTTTATGCGTTCCTACCAATTCAGTGGCAACGAATATTTTCACCAACAACACAACATCACCCTACAGCGCATGCAAAATGCACTGGCTGAATTACAAACCTTAACCAAAGAGCGGGACCAGGAATTGCAGGAAAAAGGCGTCTTTATAACTCTCTTGGCCAACTACACCCGGGAATATCAGCAGGCCGCAGAGCGTTATCACCAAAAGCGCAGTCAGTTGAACGACGATCTGAGTAATTTTAGAGCTGGACTGAAGGCCCTCGCCGGCAACGCTGCTTATGCGGGCTCATTCACCAATTTACAAGTATTGAACCATCTCTACCGCCTGGACGCACAGTTTGGGCAGAGCCTATATGAAAGGCAGGGAGCTGCAGAACTTGAAAAAACACTGGAGGCCATAGAAAACCGTCTGCAACAAGGAGGCGTAACCGGCACACTCAGAACTTCTGCAGATGAGCTCTTGTCGACCGGGAAACGCCTTAACCAAGACCTTTCTGAACTGCGTAAGGAAGAACTCAAGACCTACGAATGGGCCAAAAAAGTAATGTGGGAGGTCAGGGCTTCTGCCGATATCGGACTGGATCAAATTATCCTGACCGGAAATACCAGCAACGACATTACCATGCGTCAGCGCAACCTGCAAATCATTACGCTGAGCTTGTCCCTCTTGTTGGGTCTCCTCTTCATTGTTCTGCTGTCCAATTCGATCAGTCGCCCCATTGAACGCGGAATAGCCATGGCCGAAAGGGTGGCTGCGGGGGATTTGACCACCAAAATTGAAGAGGACAGGGAAGACGAAATTGGCCGACTGGCCCGGGCACTGAACAACATGACCGACAACCTGAGCGATTTGATTGGTAAAATAATTGCCAGCTCCAACTCCATTTCCCTGGCCAGTGAACGTTTAAGCTCCAAAGCCATGGAGTTGGCCGAAGGGGCTAACCAGCAAGCTTCCTCCGCCGAAGAAGTATCCTCCTCGATGCAGGAAATGCATGCGGTAATTGAGCAAAACACCGACAATGCACGACAAACAGAAAGCATTTCGGCCAGGGCAGCGGGACAAATGAAAGAAAGCAACCAGCGAAGCAGGGATGCGGCCCTGCACCTGGAAGAGATTACCAATAAAATTTCGGTGATTAAAGACATTGCATTCCAAACCAACATATTGGCCTTGAATGCGGCTGTTGAGGCGGCTCGTGCGGGTGCCGAAGGACGGGGTTTTGCGGTAGTTGCTGCAGAGGTACGTAAACTGGCCGAACGCAGTCAGGCTGCCGCCGTTGAAATCACCAAAGCATCGTCGGTTACCAATGAAGCCTCACAGGTTGCCACCGAATTGTTGGACAGCTTGACCCCCGAGATTGAAAAGACGGCCAATCTGGTACAGGAAATTGCTGCGGCCTCCAACGAACAGGTTACCGGGGTACAGCAAATCAACCTGGCGCTCCAGGAACTCAACCAGGTTACCCAGCGCAACGCCTCTAACGCAGACGAAATCAACCTGGCCGCTACCGAATTGATGGATCTCTCTCAGGAATTGTCGCAGGCTACGGCCCATTTCAAAGCCAACTAAGGCAAGCCTTATAAAGCAAAAGGACTTAAAGGTCCGTGCCCGACTCGAGTTGGGTGCGGACTTTCTTGGTTAGTGAGGCATACACCAGAGCGTAGGAATGGTCAATCAACAGCCGTACCAGCTCCGGAGCTAAAGTCCCATCCATATCCAGAGTGTTCCAGTGCCGTTTGTTCATGTGGTACCCGGGACGAATGGCAGCATATTGCTCGCGCAATTCCAGGGCATACTCGGGATCGCATTTTAAATTGATGCTGAAAGGCCCGCTCAAACCCGTTAAAACAAAAATTTTACCGCCAACTTTAAAAACCAGGGTATCCTCATCAAAGGGCAAATCCTCGCTTACATGTGGTTTGGACAGGCAATAGGCCCGTAAGGTTTCAATATCCATAACAACTACCTTTATCTCAAAACTACTCTGCTACTCTGCCTGGGCCGTAAAAGCAGCTTCCAAATGCTCAATTTCCCAGGTCCCGTTTTGCTTTGGCAGACAGCTCAACACATCAAAGCGAACACGTCCGTCAAAACGCGTGTAGCGAACATAGTGATCGGCGGCCAGCACCAGATAACGAATTTTCATGGGTCCGATACTGTCGCGCGGGTGCAAGATTTCGGCGCTGTCGCCACTTCGGGTGCGCACCTCGGCGACCACCAACACCGAACCATCCATGGCAATGATATCGACCTCCTTATGATGAAAGCGCCAGTTCTGTGCGAGTATGCGGTAGCCTTTGGCACGCAAAAAGTCGGCCGCCTTTTGCTCACCCAGCTTTCCCAGTTCATTGTGTGCTGCCATGGTCGGGTTATAATTTGAGCGCCAAAGTTAAGACACATATTCCAAAACTGCCAGTTCTGCCTGCAGCTTCAAGCGGACTTTGTGTCCCATCAGCAGAGGACGATTGAGTGGAGCATGTCCGGCCGGAAAATCGTACAGCACCGGAAAACTGTAATCCTTCACAGCCTCAGCAATAATTTCATAGGCCGTAAAACCAAAGGGCGTATTCCCATCGCTCAATTCGGTCATTTGTCCCACCACCAAGCCGGCCAGGCCTTTGAGCTTGCCCGCTATTTTTAAGCCCTGCATCATCCGGTCTATGTGGTAGAGCTGCTCCCCCACCTCCTCTATAAAAAGAATGCTGCCGCAGGGATCAAAATCCAAGTCAGACCCTTTTAACATCGACAGCATGGTAAGGTTGCCTCCGACGAGCCGCCCCGTCCCCTTCCCCGGACGATTGAGTGGATGCACAGGAAGCTCATAAACGGGCAGTTTCCCTTGCAGCAAGTCCCACAACTCACTCATCCCCGTATCGGCAGGATGCCCGTCCCCAAAATTCTTGGGCATGGGGCCATGTACCGAGCCCATACCCAGCTGGTGCAGCTGGGCATGCAAAACCGTAATATCGCTGAATCCGACCAACCATTTGGGCTTTTCAATCAGAGGGCGCCAATCGATCATCTCGAGTAAACGCACCGCCCCATAACCTCCGCGCAAACACCAGATCACCTCCACCTCGGGATGCAGGAGCATGGCATTGAGATCGGCCGCACGTTGGGCGTCAGTCCCGCCAAACTGATGCCAGGCACCAGTGGTATGGCGACCTCGCAAATGACGCATGCCCAGACGATCCAAAAACTGCTCTGCTTCCCTCAGCCAACGCTCAGCTACTTTGCCCGAAGGCGCAATGAGTCCCACCAGCGCGCCGGGACGAATAAAATCGGGATAAACCATCTCTCTGGTTTTAAATGTTTACTTATCTTTGTCGAAAATAAAAAATATTATCAGGACCACCTATCTTCCCTGGTACAAGAGACCCGTTTTTATATGACAAAAATCAAACGCACGCTGGTTACCACCGCCCTGCCGTATGCCAACGGCCCCGTTCATATCGGCCACCTGGCCGGAGTATATGTTCCCGCCGATATATATGTTCGCTACCTTCGCCTGAAAGGGGAAGATGTGTTGTTGATTGGCGGATCGGACGAACACGGCGTACCCATTACCCTAAAGGCACGCAACGAGGGCATCACACCGCAGGATGTGGTGGACAAATACCACAGCATCATCAAGCAGTCTTTTGCCGACTTTGGAATATCCTTTGATGTGTATTCGCGTACCAGCAGCAAAACCCATTACGAAACAGCCTCCGAATTTTTTAAATCCCTGTACGACAAAGGGGAATTTCTGGAAAAAGAGAGTCAACAATATTACGATGAGGAGGCCGGCCAGTTTTTGGCCGACCGCTACATCACGGGTACTTGTCCCCATTGCCATAAAGACGGGGCCTATGGCGACCAATGCGAAAGCTGTGGCACTTCACTGAATGCTACGGACCTGCTGCACCCCCGCTCCACCATTAGTGGCAGTACACCGGTGCAGCGGACCACCAAACACTGGTACTTGCCGCTCGACAAGCACGAGGCCTTTCTGAGACAATGGATTTTGGAAGAACACAAGGAGTGGAAACCCAATGTTTACGGCCAATGCAAATCCTGGATCGACCTGGGTCTGCAGCCGCGTGCGGTAAGTCGCGACCTCGACTGGGGCGTGCCTGTCCCGGTAGAAGGTGCCGAGGGCAAAGTCCTTTATGTTTGGTTCGATGCCCCCATCGGGTACATATCGGCTACCCGCGAACTGACGCCCGATTGGGAAAAATACTGGAAAGACCCGGAAACCCGTCTGCTGCACTTTATCGGGAAGGACAACATCGTATTTCACTGCATCGTTTTTCCTTCTATGTTGAAGGCTGAGGGGACTTACAATTTGCCCGACAATGTGCCGGCCAATGAATTTTTGAATCTGGAAGGCGACAAAATATCGACTTCAAGAAACTGGGCAGTATGGTTGCACGAATACCTGCTCGATTTTAAGGACAAGCAGGATGTATTGCGTTATGTATTGACGGCCAATGCCCCGGAGACGAAGGACAACGACTTTACCTGGAAGGACTTTCAGGCGCGGAACAACAACGAATTGGTAGCCATTTTCGGAAACTTTGTAAACCGCAGCGTGGTGCTTACCCAAAAGTACTACAATGGGGTGGTTCCTCAGCCGGACGAACTTCAGGATTTTGACCGGGAAACCCTGGAAGGCATTGGTGTTTTTGCACAAAAGACGCAGGAGGCCCTGGACCAGTTTAAATTTCGGGAGGCGGTGAAGGAGGCAATGAATCTGGCCCGCTTGGGCAACAAATACCTGGCCGACACCGAACCCTGGAAGCTCATCAAGACCGATGCGGCCAGGGTGGAGACCATCATGTATGTGGCCCTGCAGATCACGGCCAACCTGGCTATTTTGATGGAACCCTTTCTGCCCTTTGCCGCAGAAAAGCTCCGCAAGATGTTGAATATGGGGCAGGTGGACTGGAAGCTGTGCGGCCAAAAGCAGGTGCTGCAAACGGGCCACAGTATCGGCGAGGCGGAACTGCTGTTCCAAAAAATAGAGGACAGCGAAATTCAAGCGCAGCTCGATAAGTTGCAGGCCTCAAAAAAGGCCAACGAAGCAGCTGCAAGGACCGCAAACCCGGCCAAAGAAAACATCAGCTTCGACGAGTTCAGCAAGATGGACATCAGAACCGGAACCATCCTGGAAGCCGAGAAGGTGGCCAAGACCAAAAAACTGCTGAAATTAAAAATAGATACCGGTCTGGATCAACGCACCGTTGTATCGGGCATTGCTGAATTTTTTGAACCGGAAACCATTGTTGGTCGCCAGGTGAGCATACTGGTGAACCTGGCTCCCCGAAACATAAAGGGCATCGAATCGCAAGGAATGATTTTAATGGCCGAAGATGCCGACGGACGCCTCGACTTTGTTGCCCCGCAAAGTCCGGTAAAAAACGGATCGGAAGTCCGTTAACCCCGGGCTGCCTGCCCCCTACACAAAAGCCACCGTTTCACTTGAAACGGTGGCTTTTGACTTATATACTAACAGAAAATCTTAGGGTTCAACGTGTACCCAAACCGAGGCAAAACCCGGACGGCTTCGCAAGTCCTCCATAGCCTCAAGAGCAGAAGCCTTTGTAGGGAAAGACTGCAGGGAAATGCGGTAGCGGCTGTTCCCGGCCGGCAAAACGCCGGCATGGTCAAAACCTTTGCGCACCAGGGCGGCCACTTCGGCACGGGCCGGTGCTTCTGCACGAAAACTGGCGGCAATGAGATGAAAACGACCACTCGCCTCTGGTTCAGCAATCGTTTCAACGGGCACTTCAACGACAAGTTCCCCGGCCAGCAGCTCAGCTGTATCCTCAGCAGGCGCAGGCGCAACAGGCATACCTTCCACCGCAAAGGAAGCCAGACTTGCAGTAGTTAACCCGGGCATCCTTAACTCGGGGGTAGCCAGAAAAAAGAGGCCAGCGAGCATAGCAGCGGCAGCCACCCGATAGCGTGAACTTACCTTAGGCAGCGAACGCAAAGATCTGCCTGCCTCAATTCGAGCGGTCCTGCGACTATCTACAGGCTCAAAACGAAAACTCGAAAGTCCAAAGGCTTCGGGCAAAAAGGAAGTCTCCTCATTGGGACTGAAAACCAAGTTTCCAATTACATCGGCACGCAAACTCCCAAGTTCATCGAGAACAACGGTTTCACCTCCGGCTACCCGCGCACGAACCTGTTCGCTGAAAGCAGCCACTTTTGCGGCAGCTTCTTCAAAAGCGAGCTTCTCACGTTGCGCCACAAAGTGTGCCAACAAGCCGTCCTGATGCAAAAGGCTGCGGTTAAAACCGATTTCTTTAGCGGGGGGACTGAACCAGTGCTGGGAGGGGTGCAAAGTCACTTCCTTACGATTGGCGACAAAGCCACCCAGTCCGGGCACAATAACACAGTCGTGGTAATGCAATAGTGCTGAAAGATATTTCTCCATTGGGTTGAACATATTTGCAAATATAAACAAAAAGGTGGGCCGAAGTCCAGTTATTTTTAAACATCTGTTCATACAATGTTGATAAAACACGGCCTTTTATCACTATTTTTACACCTCCAAAAAATGCAAAGCGATTAAACTGAGAAAAATGAGTAAGAAAATTCTGGTTACCGGTGGAACCGGCTATATTGGTTCCCATACCGTGGTGGAACTCCAAAATGCAGGCTTTGAGGTAGTGATTGCCGATAATCTCTCCAACTCCAAAATAGAGGTGCTCGACGCCCTGGAACAAATAACCGGGATTCGTCCACTTTTCGAGAAAGTGGACCTCTCTGATGCCCAGGCCACTTCGGAAATGTTCGACCGGCACGGTGACATAAAGGCCATCATTCATTTTGCCGCCTTTAAGGCTGTGGGCGAGTCGGTTCAGAAACCCTTGGAGTATTATCGCAACAACCTCAACTCCCTGATGAATATTCTGGACAATATGCGGAGCAGGAAAATTAAAAATATGGTATTCAGTTCCAGCTGCACCGTATATGGACAGCCCGATCAACTTCCGGTTACCGAAGAAACCCCTCGAAAACCGGCCGAATCGCCCTATGGCAATACCAAGGCGATTGCTGAAGACATCCTACGCGATTTTTGCAAAGTCCATCCTGAAATCTCCTGCATTGCCCTGCGTTACTTCAATCCCATTGGCGCACATCCCTCCGCCCTGATTGGCGAATTGCCCATTGGCGTACCGGGCAACCTGGTGCCCTTTATTACCCAAACAGCTGCCGGCATAAGAAAAGAGCTGAGCATTTTTGGCGACGACTACCAAACTCCCGACGGTACAGCCATTAGGGATTACATTAATGTGGTGGACTTGTCCGAAGCACACGTGGTGGCCATTAATCGTCTGCTGGAACAAAAAGCAGTGCAAAACTACGAGTTTTTCAATGTAGGAACGGGAAATGGCCTTTCGGTGATGGAGCTGGTACAAACCTTTATTCGGGTAACCGGGGTTAAGCTGCCCTATAAGATTGCCCCCCGTCGCCAAGGGGATATCGAGAAAATCTGGGCCGACACCACCATCTCCAACAAGGAATTGGGTTGGGAAGCCAAAAAGACGGTGGACGAGACCCTGCTTTCGGCCTGGAATTGGGAAAAAAGAGTAAGAGGCCTTTAAAACTTGCCCTTGATGCCCTAAACCCCTATCTTGGCTGTTTAAAATCAAATAGAATGAAAAAAATACTTGTTACCGGCGGAGCCGGATTCATCGGCTCCCACGTGGTACGCCTATTGGTCAACAAATACCCCCAGTACAAAATAGTCAACCTCGATGCCCTCACTTACGCAGGAAACCTGGAGAATTTGAAGGACATCGAGCATGCCAGCAATTATGAATTTGTGAAAGGCGACATTACCGACCCAAAAACCGTTGGGCGCCTATTTGCCACCCAAAAATTCGACGGCATCATTCATCTGGCTGCAGAGTCGCACGTCGACCGAAGCATCAGCAACCCCATGGAGTTCATCACCACCAACATTGTGGGTACCGTAACCCTGCTTAATGCAGCACGCGAGCAGTGGAAGGACGACTTCGGAGGCAAACTGTTTTACCACATTTCGACCGACGAAGTGTACGGTTCATTGGGTGCCGAGGGCTTCTTTACCGAAAGCACGCCCTACGATCCGCGCAGTCCCTATTCGGCCTCCAAGGCCAGTTCGGATCACCTGGTAAGGGCCTACCACCACACTTACGGACTGCCCGTGGTCATCAGCAACTGTTCCAACAACTACGGGCCCAACCAGTTCCCCGAAAAACTGCTGCCCCTGGCCATCAACAACATCCTGAACAAAAAGTCCATTCCGGTTTACGGCAAGGGCGACAACATTCGCGACTGGCTGTATGTGGAGGACCATGCCGCAGCCATCGATGTGATTTTTCACCAGGGCAAGGTGGGGGAAACCTACAATATTGGCGGCTTCAACGAATGGAAGAACATCGACCTCATTCACCTGCTTTGCAAGGTGATGGATCAGGAGCTGAACCGACCTCAGGGTGATTCGGCCGGCCTCATCACCTTTGTCAAGGACCGTGCGGGACACGATCAGCGCTACGCCATTGACGCCGAAAAACTGAGCAGCGAACTGGGTTGGAAACCCTCCCTGCAATTTGAGGAAGGGCTCACCAAAACCGTACGCTGGTACCTGAGCAACCAGGAATGGATGAATCGTGTGCTCTCCGGGGCCTACGAATCGTACTACAACGAGCAATACGGCGACCGCTGATTCTTGCGGAAGCACTAAAACAACAATGGCCGGTCGCTTACGACCGGCCATTGTTGTTATAACTCAGCACCGGGGAGTCCTTTATTCTACAGTGACCGATTTGGCCAGGTTCCGGGGTTGATCTACGTCACAGCCCCGCATTACCGCAATGTGGTACGAAAGAATTTGCAGGGGAATGACCGCCAGCAAAGGCGAAACCGCTTCGTGACAGTCGGGTATTTCAATAACATGATCCGCCATCTTCCGGATGGCTTTATCTCCCTTACTCACAACCGCAACGACCTTGCCCTTCCGGGCCTTCACCTCCTGAATGTTGCTCACCATCTTCTCGTAGCTCTGGTCGTTGGCCGCCAAAGCCACCACCGGCATTTGTTCATCGATGAGGGCAATGGGTCCGTGCTTCATTTCTGCGGCGGGATAGCCTTCGGCATGGATGTAAGAAATCTCCTTGAGTTTCAGTGCCCCTTCCAAAGCCACCGGAAACAGCAAGCCTCGCCCCATGTACAAGGCGTTGGTAGCGCCCTGGTACACCGCAGCAATTTCAGCAATAGCCTTTTCGCTCCGCAAGATCTCTTCTATTTTATCGGGCACCTGAATCAACTCATGAATCAGCTCGCGGTAAGTGTCGGACGACAAGACCTGTCGCTTGCTGCCCAGCAGCAGCGCCAGCATGGTCAGCACCGTTATCTGCGAAGTAAAAGCCTTGGTAGAAGCCACCCCAATCTCGATGCCGGCGTGGGTATATACCCCGGCATCGGTCTCCCGCGAAAGCGACGAACCCGCCACATTACAGATCCCCAAGATGGTAGCCCCCGTTTCCCGCACCTTGCGGACAGCTGCCAAAGTGTCGGCCGTCTCCCCGCTTTGCGAAATGGCAATTACCAGATCGTCCCGGTCCAGAATGGGATCCCTGTAGCGAAACTCCGAAGCGTATTCCACCTCAACCGGAATGCGCGCATACTGCTCCAAAAGATACTCTCCCACCAATCCCGCATGCCAGGAAGTCCCACAAGCCACAATAATGATGCGCTTGGCCTTAATGAGTTGGGGCATTACATCCAAAACGCCTCCCAAAAACACCTTGCTCTCGTCCATGGCAATCCGGCCCCTGAAGGTATCGCGAATGGTCACGGCCTGCTCATGAATTTCCTTCAGCATAAAATGCGCGTAATCGCCCTTGTCAATGTGGTCGATCGAGAGATTGATCTTTTGAATATCCGGCGTCTTACTGTCGTTATGCAGGTTCTTCAGGTCGAGCTGATCGCGTCGAATCACCGCCACTTCTTCGTCCTTTAAATACAGCACCTGATCGGTATATTCTACAATGGGCGTGGCATCGGAAGCCAGAAAATACTCATTCTCTCCAACGCCGATCACCAGGGGACTCCCTTTACGGGCGGCGATGAGCTGTCCGGGTTCGTCTTCGCAGCTGATGACCAAACCGTAGGCACCTACCACCCTGGTAAGGGCCAGGCGGACCGCCAGCTCGGCACTCACGGCCTGTTCCAGATAAATGTTTTCGATCAAATTGGCCAACACTTCGGTATCGGTCTCACTCTCAAAACGATAACCCCTATTGTTCAACTCCTTACGCAAGTGCGCATAATTCTCAATGATGCCGTTGTGCACCACAAAAAACTTTCCATTCATAGACCGGTGGGGATGGGCATTGAGGTCGTTGGGGGCCCCGTGAGTGGCCCAGCGGGTATGGCCCATACCCACACTGCCCGATATGTCCTGATCCTTGGACAGCTCCTCCAAATCACGCACCTTGCCCTTGCATTTATACACATGGGTGCTGCCGTTGAGCAGGGCAATCCCTGCCGAATCGTAGCCCCGGTACTCCAACCGCTGCAAACCCTTTATCAAAATGGGGTAGGCGGTCCGCTCCCCCACATATGCCACTATTCCACACATATACTTATTGTTTTACTTTACTTTTTAACTTAGCCCAAACGCTCAAGCCGCTCCATCACCAGCGCGGCCAACTTGCTTTTCTTATCGATGTGCTCCAATATATCGGTAACGGCGGGGTGACTGTTGAACTCTCCGCGTACATTTTCAAAATCGCTGGCCCGGGTATCGGCGCTGCCGTCGATACCAAAACCGGTCTGCGATTTCAGCGTGAATTCCTTACGGGCATCGCGGTACATCATCTCATCGAGTTCCACCACCGCCTTTTTCCAGTCCTCCACAAAAGCAGCCAATTCAGCAGCGGTAGCGACCGTCACATCCAAGCCCACCTCCGATTTCAGTCGTGGAACAATCCAGTTCCAGGCCCAGGTAAAATACTCGTCCTTCCAACTCCGATACAGCGCATTCAAATCGCTGGCCTTACAAATCTTGCCTGATTCCACATCTTCCACAAACTGCAAAACCACCTCTTTGGGCACCAACAAACCGGCCATATCTACCCACTCACCATTGCCTATGGGACCACTGTTTTGGAGGACCTGCCGCATTTCCTCTTCATTGTTGTAGCTGCCGGTCTCCAGTTTCTTCACCAAACCATTCCCCAAAAACTTGACAATACCCTTGCGATAAATGCGAATGCCGCGTTCGAGGGCCGAATCGGTTATTTTTACACTATTGTACATATAGTATTCCGACGCGGGTCCCGAAGTCCTTTTCAAATCCTCCAGGACAGCCACCCCCTGCAGCATCTTTTGAATGGTATAGGGACTCAGCAAATTAAAAACAATGGAATCGATCAACTCGGGACTCTTGCGCCGGTCGCGACGCGGCCACTTACGGGCATCTCTGATGGTCCCAATGCTGCGCAGGTTAACTGCAGGGGCCAGATAACTCTCATCGGTATTTTCAATCAAATAGGAAAAGGGCAGGGCCGAAGTGTCGGGATTACGGTAATGACGCCCCATAACTAAAGAAAAGGCACCAATTTTGGCGGGCCACAAAAGGTAGGAATCGCTGGTGGTTTTACTGCCCCGCTCCACAACTCCCTGGTGGATGGGGCCCAGTTTATACATGTGATTGCTCTGGTTAGACCCGCTCCCGGCATTCAGGAAGGAATAATAACCGGCAATCAATAAAGTTGATTTGTGGTGTGACACGGTATAGGGACCGGCAAAAATGGAACAGGCTTCGCCATGGAAGCCCTGACAGTTGGCAAAAAAGACCGAATTCTCAGCCGAATATTGCTTGCCCAAAACGGTGCCCTGCCCTACAAAGCACTTGCTGATCATGGTCGATTCGGTCACCACACTGCCGCAGGAGGTGATGAAATCTTCGGCTATTACCCCCGGACCAATGTAAGCAGGATCTTCGGCACAGCTGTTGATGCTCCCGTTGGTAAGTCGGTAGATGCCCTCGATTTCGGCGGCGGGACCAATATTAATGTTCAAAAGGGTGCGACAATTCACCAGATGGGCAGCGCGACCGATGCGTCCACGGTCGCTCCGCATGCTTTTGGCATAATCATCGACCATGTCCATCATGTGCCGGATGAGCTCGGGCCTATGCCGGTAAAACGCCATCAAATAAGCCGTGTGGGCCGACAAGTCGTTGTACATAGCAATTTCTCGTCCACCCGTTTCATTCAGCACCGCCACACGAACGCCGTTACCAAAACTGCTGTCGCCGGTAACCGAAAGTGCATCCACGTTTTCAATAAGCACTTCCTCCTCTATATCGTAGTTGGCCAGCTGATTCTTTATTTGATTGATGTACACATCATCGCCAATGGTACAATTGTGAATGGTGGCGTTATAAAGACCGGCTGTTTTGGGCACACCGCCCTGAGCAACAAATTGCTTTTGCAACAAACCAATCCGTATCTTCCCCGAAAACTGGACGTTGCGGATGTTGTGGGTACGAAAACCCTCCTTCACTTCCACCTGCGACCAATCCCCACACCAACATCCATTCTGCTCTAAAGCTGCGGTTTCCTCCGCTGTAAGATTTCGAAATGCCATAATTTCCTGTGGTTAAAAAACATTCCGAAAGTAGACATTATCGGGAAAGCAGACCAGAAACGAAAGAAAACAAAATCAACAGACAATAAAAAACGCGACAAAACACTCCATTTATAAGCTATCGAAACACTACAGCTTTGCTTATCGAGGGCAGCATCACGCACCAGGCACAAAAGCAGTAAAAAGAAAGCTTATGAAAGACCCCAGCTATTGATCACTTTTCAAATCATTCCATTCAGGATGGCGCTTGAAGTACACCACCGTGTAAGAACAGAGCGGCAAAACCTGCTTCCCTGCTTCCCGGCACCAACGCAACGCCCCTTCGGTAAGGCGGGCAGCCACCCCCTGACCTTGCAGTTCTACCGGAACAAAGGTGTGTGTAAAAGCCAGACTTCCGTCGTCCTTTACCTTATAGTCGATGTAAGCAGTCGTACCCGAAAGCGCCAATTCAAAACGCCGGACCGCTTCATTATGCATCACTTTATCCATAATCTCTCCTCTAATGGTTTCTCAATAAAACAAAATACGGGCACTAATGTTAACACATTTGCATGCTTTTTGTTATAATCGAGCCCGAAAACATTCACAAAACATCCTAAATTAAGTAATATGGACAACCTATTTCTCTACAGCATGCTTTCCATGTTGTTGACGCTGGTGTCAATAGCCACCTTTTGGCAAATTTTTGAAAAAGCAGGACAAGCCGGATGGAAATCGCTAATTCCTGTTTACAACATCCTTGTATTTTTACAAATCATCAACAAACCCTGGTGGTGGATCTTCCTCTTTATGTTGCCATTAATCAATCTGATTTTCGGCATTTGGGCCACCAACCTGCTGTCCAAACGCTTCGGACTGAGTGCCTGGTTTACCTTGGGCATACTGTTTCTGCCCTTCCTCTTTCTTCCCGTTTTAGCTTTTGGAAAGGCCCGCTACCAAAAACAAGACTGAGCCGGACTGATTTTTTTGGTAGACAAATTGACCATTTTACGACAACAAATCAGTAAACCGCGCTCACACAACAAACAACAAACAACTGGCACACTGAATCTTACCTAAACAAAAAAGAACCTTACCACAAGACACGGCACTTTATAAAACGGGTACAAGGGGCTATATTTGTAAAAAACAAACCAAAGTTTTACACAATAAACCTCCAACAATGAAAAAGAGCCTGCTACTATTGGCCTGTTGTTTGCTGGCCTTGCCTGCCATCGTTTCAGCAGAAAACGACCCCTGGAAAAGGGCCGACGAAATACTTCAAAACATCAGTGATCCTGTTTTCCCCGACCGCAGCTGGAACATTACAAAAAGCGGCGCCAAACCCGGTCCACGACACGACAACACCCGGGCCATAAACCGCCTGATCGAACGCGCCAGCAAAGCCGGCGGTGGCAAAGTCATTGTTCCTGCAGGTGAATTTTACACCGGTCCCATCACCCTTAAAAGCAACGTTAACCTCCACCTCGAAGAAGGTGCCGTACTCAAGTTTTCGAATGACCCCAACGACTACGTACCCTTTGTACGTACCCGCTGGGAGGGACTTGATGTAATCAACTACCGCCCCCTCATTTATGCTTTTGAGGAAACCAACATTGCCGTTACCGGAAAGGGGGTTCTGGATGGCCAGGCCGGCAACGAAAGCTGGTGGTGGATGAAGGAGAAAGAAGAATTCGGCTGGAAGGAAGGCATGAGCAGCCAATACCAAACCGGACGCCCCAAATTGATGAAAATGGCCGAAGACAACGTGCCGGTAGACCAACGGGTGATGACCAAGGACGGTCTTTTGCGTCCCCAGTTCGTGAACCCCGTCAGCTGCACCAATGTACTTATCGAAGGCGTGACCATCATACGCGCCCCCTTCTGGGTAATTCATCCCATTTTTTGCGAAAATTTAACGGTCCGCAACGTAAGCGTTAACAGTCACGGCCCCAACAACGACGGCTGCAACCCCGAATCCAGCCGTAACGTACTGATCGAAGGCTGTGAATTCGACACCGGGGACGACTGTATTGCCATTAAATCGGGACGCAACAACGACGGACGCAACAACCCCATCCCAAGCGAAAACATCATCGTACGTAACTGTCACATGAAAGACGGACACGGCGGCGTGGTTATGGGCAGTGAAATCTCTGCAGGTGTAAGCAACGTGTTCGTTGAAAACTGCACCATGGACAGTCCCGAACTCGACCGGGTCATCCGCATCAAGACCAACACGGTAAGGGGTGGCTATGTGCGCGACATCTATGTACGCAACATCGAAGTCGGCGAATGCAAGGAAGCCGTATTCCGCATCGAGCTGATGTATGAGCGACGCGACGGCGATGGCCCCTACATGCCGGATATCCGCAACATTGTGCTCGACAACGTAAACAGTCAGAAAAGCCGCTACGGGGTTTTCATCGAAGGCCGAGAGGAAGATATTGTTGTGTCGGACATCTCCTTCATCAATTGTGACTTTCACAACGTGGAAATACCCACCCGCATTAGCGGTTCGAAAAACATCAAATTTAAGAATGTCAGCTTTACTGTTGACGAGGTTCAATAAAGCCTTGAAGATTTCATCGAGAAGAAGTGTTCAATAGTGTGTGAAAATCCGCAGCACCCAGGTGTTGCGGATTTTTTTGTGTTTGAAAACAAGCTCCTTGCGAGTGGGCCGGCGCATTTTGGGAATTTTTACCAAAAGATAGTTGGAAGAAAAGGAAGAATCACTTACATTTGCACACGCAAAAACACAGGAGCAATGCCGAGGTAGCTCAGCTGGTTAGAGCGCATGATTCATAATCATGAGGTCGGCGGTTCAAGCCCGCCTCTCGGTACTGAAAATCAAAGGGTTGCATTTTATGCAACCCTTTTTTATTCACCCTTGTAATACAAGCAACAATACAGCAGTTCTTCTTCTGTCGACCTTTTGAAAGTTTACTAATCAGTAAACGCTTCTTTCAAAACTGAAGCCCCGTGTCTAAGCACACCATCAAATGCAGAAAAAGCCCTATTTTTGTAAAAAACAGTGCAGCATGGAAAAATTACGCGTCGTGTTTATGGGCACTCCCGAGTTTGCCGCCCACCATTTGAAAGTGCTTTTTGAAAGCGGAGCCAACATTGTAGCGGTAATCACAGCACCCGACAAACCGGCAGGCCGGGGACGCAAACTCAGTGCTCCCGCCGTTAAAACAACAGCCCTGGAGCTGGGTTTGCCCGTATTACAGCCCGAAAAATTAAAGTCCCCCGACTTTTTGGCCGAATTACAAAGCTACCGAGCCGATATACAGGTGGTGGTTGCCTTCAGAATGTTGCCCGAAATTGTTTGGAACATGCCCAAATACGGCACCTTTAACATGCATGCCTCTATGCTGCCCCAATACCGGGGAGCAGCCCCCATCAACTGGGCCCTGATCAACGGAGAAACCACCACAGGCGTGAGCACTTTCTTTCTGAGTCACGAAATAGATACCGGCCACCTGATTTTTCAGGAAAAGGTGCCCATCACCCCTGAAGACAATGCCGGCAGCTTACACGACAAACTGATGACAGCTGGTGCGCAACTGGTGGTAAAAACCCTCGCGGCCATAGCGAATGGAAAGGTGCAAGCCATCCCACAAACAAACCATGGGGACTTAAAGCCGGCGCCAAAGATATTTAAAGACGATTGTCGCCTCAACTGGACCGACAGCGCAGTAAATATTCACAACAAGGTAAGGGGACTGAGTCCCTACCCGGGTGCATGGACCTTGCTGCAGAACGGGGACAAAGAAGCCCTCAACCTGAAAATATTTGAGACCGAAGTACTCGAAGGTTGGGAGCAGTTGGCTCCGGGACAAATTCACTGCGATGGAAAAAACACCTTTATTGCAGGCACGGGCCAGGGCGCACTGCTGCTTAAAGAAGTACAACCCGCCGGCAAAAAAAGAATGCCCATCAACAGCTTCCTGTGTGGCTTCAACTGGCTGCCCCAAAACCTGCTCCTGTAAAACTATTTCCTTATATTTGTTGCATTCAGTAAACTTTTCGAAAGCCAGAAACATGCATAAACTCCCTTTTCTCCACCTCATCACGCTCAGTCTGCTGTTGTTGACCTCCGGATCGTTATGGGCCCAACGCATTACGCGCCAACAATACATCAATACTTATAAGGACTGGGCCATACAAAGCATGCAAGAAACCGGCATACCTGCCTCCATTACGCTGGCGCAGGGCATTCTGGAATCGGCATCAGGGAACAGCAAGCTGGCGCGGGAGGACAACAACCATTTTGGCATAAAATGCCATGGCGACTGGAAGGGAAAAAGAGTTTACCATCACGACGATGCCCGAAACGAGTGTTTCAGAAAGTACGAATCGCCCTATGAATCCTTTCGTGACCATGCCGAATTCCTTACCGGCAAATCGCGCTATGCCGATTTATTTAAACTGGCCACTACCGATTACAAAGGATGGGCGAACGGGCTGCGCAAAGCGGGCTATGCCACCAATCCGCAATATGCCCGGCTTTTAATTAAAATCATCGAGGACGAAGAACTTTATCGTTTCGACCAAAACATTACAGAAACTGCCCGGCGATCGAACCGCGACCTGGAAAGACGAAAAGACAGCGACGCCCTGGTGATTGACCCCTATACAACACGGGAAGTTAAATACAACAATGGCGTTAAATACATCGAATTGCAGGAAGGCGACAGCTTTTCGTCACTGGCAGAGATGTTTAAACTGAGGGCGTGGGAACTGCCCCATTACAACGACTTGCCCAACAATGCAGACCTGAGTAAACTGCGCATCCTATACATCACTTCCAAACGGCGTAATGCGCATCCCGACCACCCCTACCATACCGTACGGGACAACGAAACCATGCACGAAATCAGTCAGATGTATGGCATACGCTTAAAACGCTTGTACCACCTCAACCGTATGGAAGAAGGCAGCGAAGTGGCCCAGGGGGATCGTCTGCATCTCCGGCGGAGAGTTAAACCTTAAGCAGCAGGGAAATGGAGACGCAAAACATCAGCATCAAGATCAGCAAATACACTTCCCTGGAGGAACTTTCAAAGGAGGAACGCCTATTGATTGAGGCCGCCAGGGAGATTGCCGGCAAGGCCTATGCCCCCTACTCTCGTTTTCAAGTAGGCGCTGCCCTTTTGCTCGAAAATGGAGAAGTGGTCAGCGGCAGCAACCAGGAGAACGCGGCCTATCCTTCGGGTCTCTGTGCCGAGCGGGTGGCTCTTTTTTGGGCCGGAACGCACTACCCCGACACTCCCATTAAGGCGATGGCCATAGCAGCCCTCAAAAACGGAGAGCCTGTAGCCCGCATTGCCGCACCCTGCGGGGCTTGCAGACAAGTGATTAGTGAAAGTACGCACCGCAACAATACCCCCTTCTCCCTGCTCTTGGTCGGAAAAAATGAAGTCTTAAAAGTTGCGAACGCCAACGACTTGCTTCCCCTGTCCTTTGGTCCCCAGGATTTGTGAGCCAAACAAGGAGGTGTGCGCCCGGCTAAGCCTCAATATCTTTAAGCACTTTCTCAACAGCTTCTTCGGTCTGCAGCAGCTTTTGCCGACAAAAACCAATCAGCTCGGCTACCCGCCGCACCTTCAAACTCAAATCATCAACATCCAGCGCCTCCCGTTCCATAAGCCCCAGGGTCTCCTCGATCTCAGCCAAAGCCTGGCTGTAAGTCCTGTTTTCCTCTGCCATTATTCCTTTATTTTTACTTCAATAACCTTACTTTCTACCCGGCCGTCTCTAAAAACGGTCTCCAAGACTTCGCCGGACTGCAGGACTGCTGCCTCCTTGATTACTTTTCCGCCACAGAAGCTCATCGAATACCCCCGTTTAAGCACCTCAACCGGATCGTTCAGGCGGTTGGCCCTTTCCAACATTTGAAGCCTTTCCCCGGCCCGTTTAATCGCAGAACGACTGCCGCCCGACAGACGCTCAGAGGCTCTTTGCAACTCGCGACGACCATCTGCCACCCTACGGGCAGGGGCTTGTTGAAGCACCCGAACAGCTTGCTGCAAACGCTGGTGTTGCTGTTGCAAAAACAAGGCGCCAACACTGGGCAGACGACGAGCCAGCGTTGCCAGGGCATACTTTCGGTCACTGAGTATACGACGCGCCAAAGGAGCGGTCTGATAGGCCAGCTTATCCATACCCTGGCGATGTATCTGCAACTGTTCTCTGGTCGCCGTTTTCAGCAATCTGGCGGCCGACTCCACCCGCTCCAACACTGCTGCAGCACCTGAAATTAAAAACTCTGCAACTGCAGTAGGAGTCTTGGCCGAAGTATGCGCCACCATATCGGCCACCGAAACATCGCGATCGTGCCCAATTCCGGTAATCACCGGCAGCGGAAACTGCGTGAGGTGATAAGCCAAATCGTAATCGTCGAAGCAAAGCAAATCGAGAGCCGCACCACCGCCACGAATCAGCACCACCACATCAAAATGTGCTTCATAGGTATAAATCCTGTCCAACGCTGAAATGATGGAAGACGGCGCCTGCTCCCCCTGCATCAAAGCAGGAAAAAGCTTGCAGTAAAATTTCAGCCCATACGCATTGTTACTCAACTGCTGAATAAAGTCGCCATAACCCGCTGCGCTCTCTGATGAAATCACCGCAATGCGCTGGGGAACCAGGGGCAAATCCTGCCCTTTATTCATATTGATTACACCATCTGAACGTAGGCGCTGCAGTACCTCCTGCCTTCGCTGCTCCAGGTCGCCCAGAGTATAGGCCGGATCGATGTTACGTATTTGAAAACTCATGCCGTAGAGCTCCTGAAAATCGACCACCCCCTGAACCAGAACTTTGATGCCATTTCCCAGGGGGCGACCGGTTGCGGTCTCAAAAAAAGGCTTGATGCTTCGGTATTGATAGGCCCAGATCATGGCCCGCAAACGAGCTACCACCTGGTCGCCGGAAGGGTCTTTTTCTACCAGCTCCAAATAACAATGCCCATTGCGGTGCTCCCTGAACTCCGCAATTTCGGCACGCACCCACAGCGCTGTTGGGAGGTTCGACTTGAGGGTCTCCCGAATGCGTTGATTCAGTTCCAGCAAAGAAATTCCGGATGCTTGTGTCATGGTTCTTTCATCTTAATTCATCGCCCTAAGAAATACTCCTCCGGCGAAGCACTGTACTCTTCAGGGTCGCGCAAGCGCCCCCTGTTTTCTTCAAAAATCCGGAAGCGCTCTTCCTGCTGCTTATCCAAAAACTCCCGTTCCTGAGCTGATCCATTAACATAGGTCAGCTTGTAATCGAGATGCCCCAGCGCATTAAAAAACAACCAGGGCCCTTCCATTTCTCCTTCCTTATACATGCCGTGAATTTCGCGGCGGCCATTCTCATAATAAACCGTGTAGGCACCATGCAAAACTCCGTTCCGATAGGCGGCCTCGAATCGAACACCTCCAGAAGGATAGTAGGCCACTTCTTCGCCATCTTGTTGCCCATTCGTCCACTGCGAAACTCCGGCCACTTTCCCATTCGAATAGTAAGTCACCGATTGGCCATGCTTTACATTGTCTTTAAAATGTTCCTCCGAGATCAAGCGGCCACGACTGTTGTAAAACTTCCACAAACCGGTTCGTACATTGCCGGCATAAGCGCCTTCAGCTGCCAGACGACCGTTCTCATCAAACAGCTGACCTTCTCCTGACAGACCTTCAGCATCGTAAACAATACGGGCCATCATCCGACCGTTGGCGTGATAGCGGGTCATTTCGCCAACGGGACGATCATCTTTAAAGTTTGCCCGATACATCAGTTGTCCATTGGGATAAGTGCGTTCCCAAAGACCCTGCTTCCGGCCCTCAGCATCGGTACGATTGGAGGCAGCGCCCTGCGCCACCGCATGTGTCATCCCCAGCATACAAAACAGTAAAATCACACTGAAAATCTTTCGCGCCATAATTCCAACTATTAAGGAGTAAAAATAGAAAAAGTCTCCCACTTGGGGAGACTTTTTCTCTATCTTATGTCCGTTTCATTCCGAAACGAGCCACTTATTTCACTTCTTCGAAGTCCACATCGGTTACTTCGTCGTCGCCGCCCTTATTGTCTCCCGAAGAAGCCTGACCGGCATCTCCCTGGGGCTGTCCGCCCTGTGCCTGACTGGCGTTGTACATATCCTGAGAGGCCGCCTGGAAAACGGTGTTCAACTCAGTAGTTGCTGCATCAATGGCGGCAATATCCTGAGCCTTGTGCGCCTCCTTCAGCTTATTGAGTGCAGCCTCAATGGGCTCCTTCTTATCGGCAGGCAACTTATCGCCGAACTCCTTCAGTTGCTTTTCGGTCTGGAAAATCAGACTGTCGGCAGTATTCAGTTTATCGATGCGTTCCTTGGCCTGCTTGTCTGCCTCGGCATTGGCATCGGCCTCTTCTTTCATGCGCTTGATTTCCTCATCGGACAAACCGCTGGAAGCTTCAATACGAATGCTCTGCTCCTTACCGGTTCCTTTGTCCTTAGCTTTTACATGCAAGATGCCGTTGGCGTCGATATCGAAAGTCACCTCAATCTGCGGAACACCACGAGGTGCCGGGGGAATGCTGTCGAGGTGGAAACGACCAATGGTTTTGTTGTCCTTAGCCATAGGGCGCTCACCCTGCAACACATGAATCTCTACTGAAGGCTGATTGTCGGCTGCAGTGGTAAAGGTTTCCGATTTTTTGGTAGGAATGGTCGTGTTTGATTCAATCAATTTGGTCATTACGCCACCCATGGTCTCAATACCCAGTGAAAGCGGTGTTACGTCGAGCAAAAGTACATCCTTTACTTCTCCGGTAAGTACACCACCCTGAATGGCAGCACCCAAAGCCACTACCTCATCGGGGTTAACACCTTTTGAGGGCTTCTTGCCGAAGAAATTCTCGACCAACTCCTGAATGGCAGGAATACGGGTAGAACCTCCAACCAAAATAACCTCATCGATATCGGAAGCGGTCAGTCCGGCATCTTTCAGCGCCAACTTACAAGGCTCAATGGCACGCTGAATCAAACGATCGGCCAACTGCTCAAACTGTGAACGGGAAAGTGTCTTCACCAAGTGCTTGGGAATTCCGTCCACCGGCATAATGTAAGGCAGGTTGATCTCGGTACTTGTACCACTCGAGAGTTCCACTTTGGCTTTTTCAGCAGCATCCTTCAGGCGCTGCAAAGCCATGGGATCTTTGCGCAGGTCCAAACCCTCCTCTTTTTGAAACTCATCGGCCAGCCAGTTGATGATGACATCGTCAAAATCGTCGCCACCCAGGTGGGTATCTCCGTTGGTCGATTTCACCTCAAACACTCCGTCGCCCAGTTCCAGGATAGAGATGTCAAAAGTACCCCCGCCAAGGTCGAACACCGCTACCTTCATGTCGCGGTCCTTCTTATCCAAACCATAAGCCAAAGATGCGGCGGTGGGCTCGTTGATGATTCGGCGCACTTTCAAACCGGCAATTTCTCCGGCCTCCTTGGTAGCCTGACGCTGCGCATCGTTAAAATAGGCAGGAACGGTAATAACGGCTTCAGACACTTCCTGTCCCAGATAATCTTCAGCAGTTTTCTTCATTTTCTGAAGCACCATGGCCGAGATCTCCTGGGGAGAATACTGCCGATCGTCAATTTGCACACGGGGCGTATTGTTGTCGCCCTTCACCACCTTATAAGGCACACGGGTAACCTCATTTGGGATGTCGCCATACATGGTACCCATGAAACGCTTGATCGAGTAAACGGTTTTTGCGGGATTGGTAATGGCTTGCCTTTTAGCGGGATCTCCTACTTTGCGCTCACCATTCTCCACAAAAGCTACGATTGAAGGCGTGGTTCTTTTTCCTTCACTGTTGGGGATTACAACTGCCTCATTACCTTCCATTACTGAAACGCAGGAGTTGGTAGTACCCAGGTCAATTCCAATTATTTTTCCCATTTCAAAATTTATTTTATTCTGTTATTTTGAGTTGCTGTTTATTCAGACAGCAGGATATAAACAAAGCCTGTGCCATTCAACACAATCCCCCTTTTGGTGCAAATATGACACCCCAAACAGCCCAAAACAGTCCTCCCCTGTCACCCAAAACTGCCAAACCGTCAGTCCGCCCGCCCACAAGGCCTCCCAGGACAGAGCAGCGGGGGCACGGGTGCCCCGAGGCTGCGGACTTCAGTCCGCTTTCCAAAACAGGCGCTACACGCCTGACCGCTTCCTCCCAATCATAACGCAAGGTCTCAACCCTGGGGGCGTGAGGCAGCCTGAGGGCGTGAGGGCGTGAGGCAGCCTGAGGCAGCCTGAGGCAGCCTGAGGCAGCCTGAGGCAGCCTGAGGGCAGCCTGAGGGGGGGGCCTGAGGGGGGCCGCCCCGCCCCCAAAAAAAAAGTGGACTTTCGTCCACTTTTTTTTATCCGTACATAGCACCTACTTCTTCTGATACTTAAAAAACTGCAGATTGTGCCCCATCCTGGTCTTCTTGGTATGCATGTAATACTCATTATGTGTATTCGGTTGCACCTCTATGGGAATGTTCTCAACGATCTCCAAACCATAACCTTCCAGACCAATACGCTTAATGGGATTATTGGTCATCAGACGCATTTTACAAACCCCCAGCTCACGCAGAATCTGAGCACCCACACCATAGTCGCGTTCGTCGGCCTCAAAGCCCAATTCTACATTGGCATCCACTGTGTCTAAGCCTTCTTCCTGAAGTTTGTAAGCGGCAATCTTGCTCATTAAGCCAATGCCACGTCCTTCCTGATTCATATATACAATAACACCACGCCCCTCCTTTTCAATGGTTTCCATAGCCTTGTGCAACTGCTCCCCACACTCACATCGTAAGGATCCGAAAATATCGCCGGTGGCACAACTCGAATGGACCCGAACCAAAACAAGCTCACCGGGCTCCCATTCTCCCTTGATCAAGGCCATGTGCTCCAGTCCGTTGGACTTTTGTTTGAAGGGAATAAAGCGGAAGTCACCATAAGCGGTGGGCAAATGCACCTCAACCCCCTTCTCTACAAGACTTTCCTGCTTTAATCGATAGGCAATCAAATCACGAATGGCGATGATCTTCAAATCAAATTTTTTAGCCATTTCCATCAATTGGGGCAAGCGGGCCATGGTGCCATCGTCGTTCATTATTTCGACCAAAACACCTGCTGGTTGCAGACCAGCCAAACGGGCCAAATCAACAGCAGCTTCGGTGTGACCGGCACGACGAATGACGCCTCTTTCTTTGGCCATCAAGGGGAAAATATGCCCGGGACGGCCCAGCTCTTCTGCAGTCGTCTCAGGTTTGGCTAAAGCCCGGAGCGTTTTGGCCCGGTCAGAAGCTGAAATACCTGTGGTACAACCCTCTCCCAGCAAATCTACCGAAACAGTAAAAGGAGTTGCGTGCAAGGAGGTATTTCGGCCTACCATCATTTCCAGGTCCAGTTCTTCGCACCTGCGCTCCGACAAAGGGGCGCAGATGAGTCCCCTTCCGTACTTAGCCATAAAATTGACCTTTTCGGGGGTTATCAACTCGGCCGCTGCTATAAAATCTCCTTCATTTTCACGGTCTTCATCATCCACCACAATAATCAACTCGCCTTTTTTTATGGCGGCAATGGCTTCGTCAATGGTATTCAACTGAAACGCTTCGTTTAATGACATTTTATCAATTTTTATTTTCTAAAAAAACGCGCCCTCAATTTTCTCAGGGTAGCGTAATACACATCGGCATTGAGTAAGGCAGAGTCGGTGGCCGACTTATAGGTAAGAAAGATTCCTACCGGAAGGAGGACTACGGAGGACAACCACATCCCCTGATAAACGTGCCACACCCCATCTCTGGCAAACTTAACACCCATGGTGTCGATGACATAGTAAACAATAAAAAAGAAGATGGATATGACCACAGGCATACCCAGGCCCCCTTTACGTATAATTGCTCCAAGCGGAGCACCGATAAAAAAGAAGATGAGACAGGCAAAGGACAAGGTAAATTTGCGGTGCATTTCCATCAAGTGTCTGCGTACCCGCACGTCTTCCCGCTCAATGAAGCGCATTTGATCGTCGATAACCTGCTTGTGATCCCTGGCCGACCGAATGGCATTTTGAGCCACCAACAAACGCCGGTTGGCCTCCAGACTGTAAAACACAGAATCGGCATTAACAACCAGGGCACTGTCCACGGCATGAAGTCGTTGATCCCGGGCAAGAGGCACCCGATTAAAATGCGTTGCAGAGGAACGCTCCTCCAGAGAGCTTACATACACTTTACGTTCTGTGCGAATGGAGTCCAAATCATGCGTAAGCTGAGACAGGTTTTTCATACGGTCCCCTCCTCTAAAGAGATTCTCGTCGGTTTTTGAAAAATCGAAACCTTGCAGTTGCATAATGGCAACCTGCTCAGCAAAACGATCCACCCGATACATACTGTTGTCCTTCCTTTGCTGACGCGAACGCTTTGCATTCATCTCCGGGGAAATGCGCTCATCATAAGTCATCCCGTCAAACAAAGTCAGCATCAAGTGCTTTTTATCGGCCGACACCTGCAACCTCCCCGAGTCAGCCATTGTTACGTTGCTGTTGGCCGCCAAACGATCGCGGTGATCGTATATCATCACCTCCTTCAGCAAATTGCTTTCCTGATCCTTCTCCTCCACCTTTATGCTGAAATCATCCACCCCCTGATAAAAAACCCTTTCCTTAATATCCAGCTCCAACCTGGTTTCCCGAATACCATGCAAGATACTGACCAGTTTCAAATTGGCTACCGGAAGCACATTATTAGAAAAGGCGTAAGCCAGGCCCGAAATAACAACTGTTAAAACAATCAGGGGCTTCATTATTCGAGGAAGCGAAACGCCGGCAGCTTTTAAGGCAGTCAATTCGTAATTTTCACCCAAATTACCAAAGGTCATCAGCGCGGCCAACAATATGGCCAGGGGCAGCGCCATAGGAACAACCTGCAACGAAGCATAAAACAAAAGCTCTACCAAAACTGTCCATTCCAAACCCTTCCCTACCAGGTCGTCGACATAACGCCACAAAAACTGCATGACCAGTATAAACATGGCAATAAAAAAGGTCATCACCAAGGGACCGGCATAACTCCTGAAAACAAACAAATGCAGTTTCTTCATAAGCCTTTCAACAAAACACCCGCAGCACGTTCTACCGTGCCCGGGTGCAAATTTAATGATTACAAATCAAATAATGAGCCAAAAACTAAAGGGAACCCAAACCGTGCTTCAAAATTTCAATTTGACGATTCCAAAGTTCAATACTGTCTTCCTGCTCATCCTCTTCCACGTGGTCAACAACGTGCAAGGCTACATCTCCGGTCAGTTCATCCACATTAATGCGAAACTCGAACCAGGCACCCTCCAAATCTTCGTCCAGCCAATTAAAGCGAACCAATTTGTTCTCCTTTCGCAACGTTTGCTCTGCACGCTGCGCACTGCCTTCCCACTTAAAAGTATACACCTTTCCTTCTACCCCTACGTCATTGGCGAACCATTCACTTAACCCGCTGGCAGTACTGAGTCTGTTAAACAGGATGCCAGGAGTAGTATTAAGCAGGTACTCCATTTCGATCATCACTCTTTCTTCTGCCATTTTTAAGCCTGTTATAGATTAACTTTCACAATATACTGTTTTTAGTCTTCAAAAGAAACAACACCAATCTTATCTCCCGAATCATCCACTTTGAACAAACGGGGATGCCTGATGTAGCGCCCCTCTTCTTCACGGTGACTGTGCAAGACCATCAACAGCTCTCCACTAAAAGTGCGAAACATCATCCCATGTCCAAAATTCGGTGGCGTCAACGGCGCTTGTTCCTGTATCCAGGGCCCCGCCAAGGTTCCGCTTTCTGAATAGGCCACCCCCTGGGTATACACATCGTGGATCCAACTGGTCCATAACATACCCAGCTTCCCCGTTTGTGTACGAAAAACCCAGGGCCCATCGGTCACCTTATTGGGAACCTCTTCCCCCTGCTGATTCCGCTCGCGACTCCATGGGGAATCCATGGCTCTAAAAAGCACTTTGGCATCTCCCACCGTCCCGCTCAAATCCGCCTTCATCTCCACCATTTCTACTGTTCCATTCCAGTTTTGCAGCCATTCGTGACAGTACAACATGTAGGGAACCTCCTCCTCGATCCAAAGCGTGGCATCCAGGGTGGGCATCCCGGCTGGCAAGTACTCTTCCTCCCCAAAGGGCACATAAGGCCCCTCGGGGTGGTCGCTTACCAGCACATGGCAGGCCCTTCTCTCAATAGCGTTGCCCCGCACAGTGTCTATCACCACGTCTCTGTTTGTAAATGTTGCAAAGAAGTAGTACCTACCCTTGTAAGCATGAATTTCGGCAGCCCAAATCATGGGCTCTTCCCCCATCCAGGAGTCGGGATCATGCTGAACCACGTCATAGGGGCCGGTCCACCATTCTAAGTCGGCGCTTTTCCATAACTGCCCCCCGGTTCCGGTCATATAATAGGTGTTGGTTTGGGCATCGGCCAGAATAAAAGGGTCACTCAGTCTGATATCGCCCAGACGAACCTGGCTATTAATTGTACCTGGCAGCCAAAAAAGGACAGCCACCCCAAAAAGCAGTAATCTCATAGCATATTTATTTACAACTGTTTGATGCCATCGGGCAAAAGTTCAATAAGTCGCTGCTTGTACAAAGCCCCGATGGCCTTTTTAAATGTTTTCTTACTCATGCCCAGTCTTTGTTCAATGTCTGCCGGAACACTCTTATCGGTCAGGGGCAAAAAGCCACCGGCTTTTTGCAAGGCATCCAGCAGCTTTTGCGACAGCTCGTCCACCTTTTCATAGCCGGGACGCTCCAGCAAAAGGTCGATTTTCTCATCTTCCCGAACCCGGGCAATGTAGCCCTTGGTTTGTTGCCCCAACTGTAGGGATTTAAACACCTGGTTGTAATACAACAAGCCCGAATGCAGACCATTGATTACCGCCTTGTAGCCCAACTCGGTACGACCCACAATAAACAACTTGACCTCCTCGCCGGGATTGTAGTCGGGCGACACATTATCTAAAAAGCGATCGACCTTGGCAGAGGCCACAATGCGACCGGTTTCGTCGTCGAAGTACACATAAACCGCATAGTAGCGGTCCTTCTCCATTTTCTCCTTCTGCTCGCGGAAGGGAACCAGCAAGTCCTTCATCAAACCCCAGTCCAAAAAAGCGCCAAACTTACTCACCGAAACCACCTTCAACCAGGCAAATTCGCCCACCTGGGCCAAAGGCCGCTCGGTGGTGGCAATCAGGCGATCTTCCGAATCGAGGTGAATGAAAACTTCCACTTCGTCGCCTTCTTTGGTCCCCTCGGGCACATAGCGCTTCGGCAGCAACACATCACCAATGGTATCTCCATCGAGATATACCCCAATGGATACCTCTCGCAAAACCTTTAACTTATTAACCTTACCTATTTCTACTGCCATGCACACGCGCTTTATTATTAGGCTACAAAGATATAAAAAAAGGAGCGGCCTCCGCCGCTCCTTTTCTTATCGTTCTATTTGCTTATTCCTTCACCACTTTAAAAGTCCTGCCATCTATCATCAAAAGATAAACACCGGTCTTTAGGTGGCTTAAGTTCAACGGTGCCTCACTAAGGAGAAAGTCCATCAGTCGCCGGCCCGACAAATCGTACAAGACCCCATGGGTGCCGTCTGCCAAATCAGGTGCATGAATAAACAACAAATCCTCCACGGGCACAGGATGCAGTTGAATTTCTGCAGCAGGCTGCCTGATTTCATTAAGTGAAGTAGGCACGACGACGGTGAAGCCATAACCACTGCCTCCGACATTCAAAACACTCTTTGCAGAAATCCACGCAATATAAAATTCTCCCACCTGCAATCCCTCCGTAGGAAACTGCAGGGTTCCGGTACCTGCTGCTACAGAAACCAGTTGCGACGAAAGCACGTTAAAGCGATCGTCTTCAAGCTGCAAAAGAACATCCAATGCTGTATCCGCCTCATATTCGATGTCCTTGGTACCACCCAGGGGAACTTCAGCAGATCCTACTGAAACAATCCGGAAGGGATTCTGCGCTAAAACCAGAACACCGGGCGACAGGGCAAACACATCCGGATTGGTACTTGAAACAACTTTGAAAACAAGGGTTTCGCCCAACCATTCCTCCCTGGTGGCTATGCTTTTGCCGGTAGCGCCATCAAAAGAACTTCCTGAATAGCAATCCAGCAACTGAAACAGTTCTTCCCAATTCTCGCCTCCGTCCACAGAATACAAAACATCCACCTCAGAAAGCATGAAGACATTCCAGGTCAGGTAGATGGAAGAGTAAGCACCATGTACCACAGCATTATTAGCAGAAGGCCTCATAATCTCAATGCGAGGACTTGTATTGGTCAAGCCAAAAACACCGCTGGCAGCAATTCTTTGCCCCTCCGATCCATTGTCGATAAAATCGGTGTATCTTAATTCCAATCGATAATTCCCGGTGGAGAGGGTACGCGGTAAGCGAAGGGCCAGACTCCCCTCCTCCTCTGTAAGCTCAGACATTCCAAGAAAGTTGCTGTTTTCTGAATCCTCATCCACCAAATAGATGTTCACCGACTTTGGTGTACAAGCAAAGGAGTAAGTCAGATTAAGCACCACTTCTTCCTCTAGGGAGAAAACGGTCCCTTCCTCCACCTCAGGTAAATTAATCTCGAGCGGCAGGCAGGGGGTATTTAGGACAAAGGGGGCAGACCAGTCGGACCACAACTCATCATCGCACTGGTTGCGCCAATACACTTCGTAAGCAGAAGCGGGCGACAGCCCCTCAAGGGCGTATTCTCCAACAGCACCATCCAATTCCACAACGCTGCCCTCTTCAGCCGGATCAAAACCGAGCGGGCCCCACATCAACTCCACATTGTAAGGAAGGGCAATCTGCTCCCACAACAAAGTAGCCGAACCAGAGGTCAGGTCCTGCACCCTGAAACCAAAAGGCCGTTCACAATCGCTTTGCCAATCAACTTCGAGTGCCCCGAGATAAAGCCTGTTCCAATTTTGATTGGTCGTATTTCGCAACCTCAGCGCAAGGCGCCCGCTGTACGACCCTGCATTATCGAGGAGAACCACATAGTCTTTCAAAAGCGAAGAAGCAGCCACCAGATTCAGCGTCTCCACCAAATGGAAGTCCTGACCGTCCCACACACCTATATCCAAAGCCCCCTCACCATATTCCAGAAAAAGTTTAAGATGCATCTTCATAGCCGACAAATCTCCATCCAGTTCGGGCAACAGCGCGGTAACATACCCCTCAGAACCACTGACATAAAACTCTAAGAGCGCATGTCCGGATGGATAATTAAAAGAAGTGCCAAACCTATTGTTTGGACTTGAGCCCTGTAGTGTGTCCCAACAATAAGGGCTGAATCCCCTTTGCAGATCAGACCAGTCGGCCACATAGGGAAGCAATTTAACCCCGTCACAGGCCGTAAAGGAAGAAACCTGCTGGGATGCCCGACTATTTCCATAGTCCTCTCCACACAACGAAGCTACAGAGAAGGTGTACTGGACTCCGGGAGTCAGTCCCTCAACAAGGAAAGGAGGAGCCTGTTCTACAAGCAGCTCCTGCCTATCGTAACTGTTACTGTTCACAGGCCAATACAATAAGCGCCAGGTTTCCGCTCTCTCTGTAAGCGCCCAATCAACCAAAACCGACTGAGGCGAAACAGGCACGACACTGAGTTCATAAGGGGCGGGACAGGCCACTTCGGTAGAGAACAAATAAGGTTTAGACCACTCCGCACCGTTGGTGCACACAGGTCGTACAACCACCTCGTATCTGGTATCCGAAAGCAGATTGATTAACTCCTGCCCCGGACTTTCAGTCTGGTACAAATCACCCTCTGTCTCCGGGTCAAAGCCAGGCGCGCCTACTCGTAACTCCCAGGCAGCTTCTATCCCCAAGGGGACCCAGCTGATTTGTGCAGCATCATGTGTAACACTACTGGCCATCAGCTGAGTAGGAGTTTCACAATCCGATTTTTCCTGAATAGAGAAATCTTTGATGCCTAAAAGTATTTGAATCTCGCTGTTATTGATTAAACGCAAAGCCAAAAAGGAGTGCCCCTCGGGCAAAGCAGGCAATTCAAAGCCTATTTCCATGTTAACCGAATTGGCGTCAAGCTCCCGACTGATAAAAGGAACAAAACTCGTGCTGTCCGTAGCGGAAGACATACTGCCCACCTGAATAAGTCCCAAAGCACCCCGGACATCGGAAATATTAAAACGCAGCACAGCTCCATCCAGAAGCTCGCCAACCTGTGGCAAGGCATGAGTAGTCACCCCTGTAGCAAAATCGTAGTACATTGCTTGTGAGCCCCAATCGATATAGTAGTAACTGGACCAGTTGGATACAAAACGCCAGCAACTTGATTTGCCGTTCTGGCCAAATTCCGCAAAATACGGAAGCGTCAGCGAGCTGCAAGTTGTGGTAAAGAAAGTGGAGACTTTTCTACTGCTGACACCTTCATCGCAGATGGCACCGACTGTGACACTATACTGTGTCCCTGGCTCCAAACCGTCGAGGGCCAGCATTGGCGCTGAGGTAGTCGTGCTGTAAACAACTGTCTCTTGTCCATAATTCATAGAAACCCGAACCTCCCACTCACTCGCATTAGAAACGTCGGTCCAGCTGAGCTGCGCAGTTTGGTCGCTTACCTCAGTTACAAGAAGATCAACAGGTGGTAAACAACTGCCGGGCTCAAAATAAGTCCAATCGAGCACAAAACTTCCTGAGTTGCTGCTGTACCCTCCCAAGATAAACCAAACCCGTTGCGTAACTTCGGTATGGTTGTACCAAAAAACCGGTGCCGTATCGGGTTCATCGATACAGGCAATTTCTGTAGTACCTGGACAGTCGCCACCCCAGCGCAAGCTGTGACGGGAATCAAAATTGTTACTTAACGGAGTCACCTCAATGGCTGCCCCGGCTTCCACATCGTAATAAAAAATCAGGTCGTTGGAGTTATTCATGTAACACAGGCTAAAGTCGTTATTAGCCATTGAAGTCGACCCTGAATAAGGCGCCGTCAATTCGGCCAAATTCAGTGCACTGAAACAATCGTCGCCCGGCACAGCCAAGCGTACAAGCAGTGGGCCCTCCCAATCCGACACCAGCTCACCGCCACAGGTACTGCGTACATAAACATCGTAATCCTGTAGTTCCTGTAAATCACTCAAAACTGCGCTGGCCTGATCCAAAGCCAGCAGAGTGCCGGATTCAGAAGGATCAAAACCGCTTTGGCCGTAAATGACTTCCCAGTTGTTTTGCGCAGGCAAAGAACTCCATTCCACCTGCACCAATGCTTCCGTCTTCTCTGTCACACGCAAGTCCCAAGGCTTATAACAGCCCGGGTCGGCGGTAAGCAACAAATTATCCAGATAAGCATTCATATAATCTCCAGACTCCGATGCAGAAATACGGAAAGAAACATAGCGGTGGGTAGCTGGCACCGTGCCCAAAAGCAGTCGGACCTTTTGGCTGGAATACGTTAATGCTTCCTCCTCCATGACCTGCAGAGACAAAAAGGTAGCAGGATCAGCGGGATCGGACATCAGGCCGATTTCAAAACTTTGCTCCCCACTTCCATTCCTTGAAAAGTTGATATCAAATTCCAGGAAGGCTGCACTCAAATCTGCAGCAAACTCGGGACTGCTGAAAAAACTCTCTCCTGCACGAACGTAAAAACACAGCCTCTCGCTGCTTAAATAATGGCTACTGCTGCCTGTTTGAACCGTCCTTTGCCAACAAGGGTTGAGTCCTTGTGAAAAATCATCCATATAGGGCAGTTCGAATGCGCTGCAGAGGGTGCTGAAAGAGACTCTGCTGCTCCAATCCGACACCTCATCGCCACCACAAAGGGACCGAACAAATAAATGATAAGAGGTCGAATGCTGCAAATCATTCAGCTCCACCGAAGTTGCTTCAAGTCCCTCAACCCGTGTTCCCGAACCCAGCGTAAAACCAGCCGGTCCGTATTCCACTTCCCACGACGCACCATTGCCGCCGTCGGTCCAACCAACGCTAGCCGAAGAGGTCGTTATGGCAGATACAGAAAGCGATCGGGGCACTCTGCAAAACACCAAAGTACTGAAAGTTACCGGAGTCGACCATTCTGAAGTGAGTTCCTCACTGCACAGGGTACGAACATAGGCCTGGTAGGTAGTCTCCGGCAACAGGTCGTTCAAAACCACCTGCTGCTCTTCAACAACAAGCTGCTCTCCTTCAGATTCGGGATCAAAGCCTTCGGGACCATAAATCACTTCCCAGTTGCTCGAAGGAAGAAATACATTCCAGGCTATGGTCGCCGTATTATCGCCGATATTATTTGCACGCACCGACCGGACCGGGACACAAACACCCGCAGGATAGACCTGCCAATCGAGCACAAAATCTCCGAAAGCACTGCTGTTGAACCCGCCCAACATAAACCAAACTCGTTGCCTCTCTTCAGTAGTGTTGGTCCAACCAACGGGCGCGGTGTCGGGATCATCTACACAGGCAATTTCTGTTGTACCTGGACAAGCACCGCCCCAACGCAGGGTGTGCCGCGAATCAAAGCTATTGGAAACCTGCCCAACAACAAGACTTTCCCCAACTTCTAAATCGTAATAAAAGACCATCTCTCTGGAACTGCCCATACCACACAAACTATAGTCGTTACTGGCCAATGACGTCGACCCTGAATAAGGAGCGGTGAGCTCGGCCAAATTCAGGGCACTGAAACAATCGTCGCCCGGAATGGGCAAGCGTACAAGCAGTGGCCCCTCCCAATCCGATACCAGTTCATCGCCACAGGTGCTGCGCACATAAACATCGTAGTCCTGGGCTTGCTGCAAATCACTCAAAACTGCGCTGGACTGATCCAAGGCCAACAGGGAGCCAGATTCAGAAGGATCGAAACCGCTTTGGCCGTAAATGACTTCCCAGTTGTTTTGCGTAGGCAAAGAGCTCCATTCTAACTGCACCAAAGCTTCCGTCTTGTCTGTCACATGCAAGTCCCAGGGCTTGTAGCAGCCCGGGTCTGCGGTAAGCAACAAATTATCCAGATAGGCATAAATGGTGCTGCCAGACTCCGCAGTAGAAATACGGAAAGAAACATACCGGTGGGTAGCGGGCACCGTGCCTAAAAGCAGTCGGACCTTTTGAACGGAACTCGTCAAGCCTTCGTTCTCTATGACCCGTAAAGAAATAAAGGTAGCAGGATCATCGGGATCGGACATCAGGCCGATTTCAAAACTTTGCTCCCCACTTCCACTCCTTGAAAAGTTGAGATCAAATTCGAGGAAGGCTGCACTCAAATCTGCAGCGAACTCGGGACTACTGAAAAAAGTCTCTCCTCCACGAACGTACAGTAGCAAACGCTCACCGCTTAAATAGTGGCCACTGCTGCCTATTTGAGCCGTCCATTGCCAACAAGGGTTGAGGCCCTGGGAAAAATCATCCATATAGGGCAGTTCATTAATTCCGCAAAGGGTGGTGAATGTGGCTCTGCTGCTCCAATCCGACACCTCATCCCCTCCGCAAAAGGAGCGCACATACCAATCGTACCTGGTTGAATGCTGCAAATCACTCAGCTCCACCGTAGTCGCTTCAAGTCCCTCAACCCGTGTTCCCGAACCCGGCGTAAAACCAACCGGTCCGTATTCCACTTCCCACGACGCACCATTGCCGCCATCGGTCCAAGCAATGGTCGCCGAAGAAGTCGTTATGGCGGAAACAGAAAGCGATCGGGGTGGTCTGCAAAACGCCAAAGTACTGAAAGTTACCGGAGTTGACCATTCTGAAGTAAGTTCCTCACTGCACAGGGTACGAACATAGGCCTGGTAGGTGGTCTCCGGCAACAGGTCGTTCAAAACCACCTGCTGCTCTTCAACAACCAGCAGTTCTCCTTCAGAATCGGGATCAAATCCTTCGGGACCATAAATCACTTCCCAGTTGCTCGAAGGAAGAAATACATCCCAAGCTATGGTCGCCGTATTATCGCTAATGTATGAAGTACGCAGTTTTCGAACCCGCAAGCAGTCTTCGTTAGTAAACACCTGCCAATCGAGCACAAAATCACCCGAGGAATTACTCCAGCCACCCAATACAAACCATACCCGTTGTACCTCACCGGTTGAATTCGTCCAGCTCACCGCTTGGGTATCCGGATCGTCAAAACAAGCTATCTCCGTTTCACCTGGACAAGCACCGCCCCATCGCAAGGTGTGACTTGAATCAAAGCTATTGGAAACCTGCCATATAACAAGGTTTTCTCCTGCCTCCAAATCGTAATAAAAAATGAGATCCTTGCTGCTTCCAAAATCACAAAGATTGAAATCATTGGTAGCGGCAGCTGTGCTTCCAGAGTAAGGTGCTGTTAAATCAGCAAGATTCAGGGCATTGTCACAATTATCGCCCGGAACCGTTTGGGCAATACTGTTGAGGGAAAAACACAACAATGCCACAAGAAGTAGAGTTTTTTGCATAATTTTGGTATTGGTTAGTAAAAATGAGCCGAGCAATTTACTCAATCCGTCAAAGATTCTGGGAGACAGATGACAAACAGATTGTTTTTTATGACAAACGGCTATTTTTTTTACATAAGAAAAGGGAGCGGCTGGTGCCGCTCCCTTTTCTTTTCGTCCAGCAAAAGCCCCTTGGGGCTGCGCTAAAACCTATACTTTTGCTTTAATGGCTTCCACTATTTTGGCTTCCAATTCTTCGGCCAGTTCGGGGTTGTCCAATATCAAATCCTTAACGGCTTCACGTCCCTGGCCCAATTTGGTTTCACCATAACTGAACCAGCTGCCGCTTTTCTTAACGATGTTCAAATCTACGCCCAGATCCACAATCTCACCGGCTTTAGAGATGCCCTTACCGTACATAATGTCGAATTCGGCCTTGCGGAATGGCGGCGCTACTTTGTTCTTGACCACTTTAACGCGGGTTTGGTTGCCCACCACCTCATCGCCGTTTTTCAACTGCGAAATACGACGGATATCCAAACGGATGGAAGCGTAAAACTTAAGGGCGTTACCTCCGGTAGTGGTTTCGGGGTTACCAAACATCACACCAATTTTCTCGCGCAACTGGTTGATGAAGATACAGCAGGTATTGGTCTTTGATATGTTAGACGTAAGTTTTCGCAGCGCCTGAGACATCAGGCGCGCCTGCAAACCCACCTTGTTTTCACCCATTTCACCTTCAATTTCGGCCTTGGGGGTAAGGGCAGCCACCGAGTCGACCACCACCAAATCTACTGCTGAAGAGCGAATCAATTGATCGGCAATTTCCAGGGCCTGCTCGCCGTTATCGGGCTGCGAAATCAGGAGTTCTTCAATGTTCACGCCCAATTTTTCAGCATAAAAACGATCAAAGGCGTGCTCCGCATCAATGATGGCAGCAATACCACCGGCTTTTTGCACTTCGGCAATGGCATGAATAGCCAGCGTGGTTTTACCCGAAGATTCGGGCCCGTAGATTTCAATAACCCGACCGCGTGGGTAGCCGCCCACGCCCAATGCCAAATTAAGGGAAACAGAACCGGAAGAAATCACCGGCAGATCTTCAACTACGGAATCGCCCATACGCATGATGGCGCCTTTTCCGTACGATTTTTCAATTTTATCCATCGTCAGCTGAAGGGCTTTCAGCTTTTCCTGATTGGCTTTACTTTCTTTTTGTTCCGACATTTTATTTTGTGTTTAAGGCGGTTTTTTTCGCATCGTGAAGGTACGAAAAAATCCCTACACAAAGGAAATATTTCTCTGCGACCTATCCCACTCCTCAAAAAACTGGAGACTGCAAGCAGCTATGATTCAAAAATTTGCACCGTATGGTTCTTCGTATCTACCTTGGCGATAATCTGCTCAATCACGCCCTTTTCATCGATAATAAATGTGGTGCGAAACACCCCCATATAGGTGCGTCCATACATCTTTTTCTCGCCCCAAACGCCGTAGGCCTGCAAGATTTCCTTTTCCGTATCGGCCAACAAATGAAATTGCAAACCATACTTCTCAGCAAAATTCTTGTGCGACTTTTCGCTGTCGGGACTCACGCCAATCACCTCGTACCCCTTATCGATGAAACTTTGGTAATTATCGTTGAGGTTACAGGCCTGAGCGGTACACCCTGAGGTATTGTCCTTCGGATAAAAATACAAAACCACTTTTTTCCCTCGAAATTGCGCCAGGCTCACTTCTTCTCCGCGTTGGTTACGGCCCGAAAAGGCTGGAGCCTCCATGCCTTCTTTTAAATGTGTCATCTTCAACTTGGTTTTATTGTTATTACAACTAAAGCAACAAGATAGAACAGGATTTTGTTGCCCAACAAAGCAGCCGAAAATTAAAATAATTGCGGCGCTTTGACTAATTTTGGGCTTTAATATGTGTAAACCCCAGACAACACTTAAGTCATGATAAAAAAAGCGATACTGCTCCTTTTCCTTCCTTTCCTGCTCCTCCTTCCCCTCCAGGCCCAAACAAGTCCCTCGGCCACAGAAGCCCTGTCGCTATACAACACGGGGAAATACGCGGAGGCGGCCACCATGTATCGCCACTTGCTCGAACGAAATAACCGGGATGCGCAGCTTAATTACTACTATGCGCTTTCCCTTATACAACTGAAGGAGCGCCCCGATGAAGCCCTCCAACGCATGAAACTGGCTGCAGTAAGGCCCCCCGAACCGGAAGTCCACTACCATTTGGGCTACCTCTACCAAAGGGTTTATGAGGTAGAGATGGCACGCACACATTACCAACGCTATCTGGATCTGAGTAAGACAGGCGCCCCCTTCAGGGACGATGCTGAGCGCGGTATAAGCGACTGTGCAGCAGCCGAACAGCTGATCAACAAACACTTCGACATAGAGGTCCTGCAAAAAGACACCATCCCCTTCGAAGCGCTGAAAAACCATTATGGTCTTTCCAGGGATGCGGGCCAATTGTTGAAAGCGGGTGATTTTTTTCGTGTGGGCGTAGATCCGAATCAAATCATTTTCAGAACAGAGCGAGGCAACGAAGTGTTTTTTCCGCTGCTCGACAGCAATGGAAATTACGATTTGTATAAAATTGTACGCTTGATTGATGCATGGACCGAAGCTGAAAAACTTCGCGGCCCCATCAACAGCGAACACAACGACCTCTATCCCTTTTTACTGACCGACGGAACGACCATGTATTTCAGTTCGGACCGACCGGGTGGTATGGGGGGACTGGATATTTACCAGTCTTTTCTGGATCCGGAATCGGGGAGTTTTTCAGAACCGGCCAACCTGGGCCCTCCTTTTAACTCTCCGGATGACGACTTTCTGCTGGTTCCCGACATTTATGCCGGCAAGGCTTGGTTTGCCACCAACCGGGGGGTCAGCGACACGATGGCAGTAGTGACTCAAATCGTATGGGATCATCAGGTGGTGCGCAATTTAACGCAGGACGTCAACCAGATAAAAGTACTTGCCAAACTGCCCGTTTCCTCAACCGCCGTAAGCCGAACCTCATCCACGGTGGTAGCGGGCAAGGAAGCTGTACCCCAAAAGAAGGACGAGCTGTTTCATTTCTCTGTTAACGACACTCTGATATATAGCCGTTATGAGCACTTCCAGAGTTCCGAAGCCTTGTCGGCCTTCCGTCGGGGCTACCTCCTGAGCCAGCAGCGCGACAGTCTGACACGCCTTATGCAGGAAAAGAGACAGGCCTACAGCCAAAGCTATCACCAAGACGAATTAAAGCGATTGATCGACCAAATAGTGGATCTGGAAAAAAAGACCTATGGCCTGGAAGACCAAATTGAACCGCACTATCGGCAGGCACGTCAAAAGGAACTGGAGTACATTCGTCAACTCTTGCGAGATGGGCGTTATGCTCCCCGCAGCTCGGCCCGTCGCTTACCCAAGGGGCCGCCAAGCGAACTGGAGCAGCTGCTGACCGGAATAAACGCAGGCGACCTCACCTTTTATGCCGACGATGAATTCCTCCAAAAAAGAGAAGACCGCCAACTGCTGTATGAAACTTTTTATACGGCCAATGAAATCCCCGAATTGCAGCGCGCCGATTCTCTGACGGTATGGGCGGGCCTGCTCAATTTGGAGTCGGGTCGCCTCCTGGAAGAATCACGCCTGGTAAGCGCCCGCCCCATAAGTATGCGCGACAGAATGACCAAGGATATTGAGGAGGAAATGAGTCGCGAAATGGAAGATCTCATTTTTAAGGCGCGTAAATACCGGGAAAATGCCTTAGCGCTATACGAAAAGGCCTTGGATTACAAATACGATAAGTTCTACCAAAAGGCGCTTGAATTAAGTGGCAATTCGGTTCATACCGGAAGCGAAGAGCTTACGGCACGAGCCCAGACGCACTACGAAGAAGCCGAAAAGGGCATTGCACGACTCGAAGCCAGAAACCCCGAGCAACTGGAACGCTTGCTGGCCTTAAAAAAGCAAGGCGTAGATATGCTCGAAGGATCTCTGACGATGCAAATGGCCGGAGAGCCTGCCTATACAGCCAACCAGCGCGGGAGCGCAACCACCACAAACACCCGCTTTCTTGCTCAACAAGGCGTTGTTAGCCCCAGCTATCCGGCCATACATAAAGGCGAGGCCAGTCCTCCGGCCGACATTGTTGCAGGCGCCTTCAAGGCTCCGGACCAGGCTGTGCAAACAACCGCCACCGAAAGACCTCTTCAACCAGACGTTTCGGCTGCCCCCAAGGCATCCTCTCTGCAAACACCTGCAGTCCATCGCAACGATCAGCCGGTGTACAAGGTGCAGATTGGCGTATTCCGCAACACCCCCAACGCCACAGCGCTGGCCAAAATTCCTGCGATCAGCCAAATGCCAATGCCCGACGGGCAAGCCAGTAAATATTTCAGTGGGGAATGGACCAGCTATGAAGCCGCCAAAGCCAGCGTAGAGGCCATTCGTGAGGCAGGCTTCCCGGGCGCTTTTGTGGTGGCCTTTTTAAATGGGGAGCAAATTCCCTTGGAAGCAGCACGAGCCAGGCAATAAATATCCGAGGCTTGCAGCCTTTTTCAATAAAAATGCGTATTTTGATGCAAATTTGAATGTGCTATGGTACCTAAGGATAAAAAGTACGAGCAAGAAGGGCAGGGAAAGGAGCATCTGGAAGAGCGCTTACTGATTTTGCACAACGACGAAGTCAACACCTTTGACCACGTAATTGCAGCCCTGCAGGACGTGTGCCAACACGATAAGGAGCAGGCCGAACAATGCGCCCTGCTCACGCACCTGAAAGGGTATTGTGAAATTAAACGCGGAGTTTTGACCGAGCTGGAAGATCTTCAAAACCTGCTGCACCAAAAAGCACTGACCGTGACCATCGACTAAGCATATAACATTTCATTCCTTGCCATGACCATCATTATTCTGCTTATCCTTACCGGCATCTTACTTCTGGTACTGGAGTTTTTTGTTTTTCCGGGCATTACACTTGCCGCCCTGGGTGGTTTACTTATGATTGGGGGAGGTGTTTTTTTGGCTTATGGCACTTACGGGACGACTACCGGACACTGGGTATTGGCCCTGTCGCTGATGGCGGCCCTATTGGTTCTGGTCCTGGCCCTACGCAGCAAAACCTGGCAACGCTTGTCCCTGAAAACAGAGGTAGGCAGTCAGATTGAAACGGTAGAAAGCGGCCTGCAAAAAGGCGACAAAGGCATTTGCCTTACCCGTCTAAACCCGGTGGGAAAAGTTCTTGTTGGAGAACAGGAGGTAGAAGCCCGCTGTCCCGACAACTACGTGGATGCCGGAACCGAAGTTGAAATTGTGAAGGTCTTTAAGACCTACGTAACTGTAAAACCTCTAAATTAAATACTTATGGAACAATTCGGAACACTGGGACTGATAGGTGTAATTGTCGTCCTGCTATTTTTGTTTCTTTACTACGTCCCTATTTTACTGTGGTTCTCAGCTCTGGTAACCAATGTAAAAATATCGCTGCTGCAACTGGTGCTGATGCGCATTCGTAAAGTGCCGCCAACGGTCATCGTCAGGGCCATGATTGAAGCCCACAAAGCCGGTTTGCACGATGTGAAGCGCGACGAACTGGAAGCCCACTACCTGGCCGGTGGTCACGTAGAAAAAGTGGTGCACGCCTTAGTTTCTGCATCCAAAGCCAACATCGATTTGACCTTTCAAATGGGCACCGCCATTGACCTGGCCGGCCGCGATGTATTTGAAGCCGTACAAATGTCGGTCAACCCCAAGGTGATCGACACACCACCGGTAGCTGCTGTAGCCAAGGACGGCATTCAGCTCATCGCCAAAGCACGGGTTACTGTCCGTGCCAACATCAAGCAACTGGTTGGGGGTGCCGGTGAAGAAACGGTTTTGGCCCGTGTAGGGGAAGGCATCGTTTCTTCTATTGGTTCGGCCGTTTCGCACAAAGCCGTATTGGAAAACCCTGATTCCATTTCCAAGGTGGTACTGGGTAAAGGACTCGACGCAGGTACTGCATTTGAAATTCTCTCCATCGACATTGCCGACATCGACATAGGTAAAAACATTGGTGCCGAACTGCAAATGGACCAGGCTGAAGCCGATAAAAACATTGCCCAGGCCAAAGCCGAGGAGCGTCGTGCCATGGCCGTGGCCGAAGAACAGGAAATGAAGGCCAAGGCGCAAGAGGCACGTGCCAAAGTAATTCAGGCTGAAGCCGAAATCCCCATGGCTATAGCCGATGCTTTTAGAAGCGGCAACCTGGGTGTTATGGACTATGTGAAGTACCGCAATGTAGAAGCAGATACTGCCATGCGGGACTCCATTGCCAAACCACCGCAAACAGGCTACCGTCCGCCGAAAGGCAAGGACAAGGATGACAAATAATAAGCTACACAACTAAGAAGGGGCTGTCAAGAATTTGACAGCCCCTTTTTTTAATTTAATAGTTCGTTATGGTTTTATATCAAAATAACGATCTATTATTTTTTAATGATTATGACCTTCATGTCCCTTTAATTCCTTTTTAGTCTCTGTGCGGTCATACTTGCAGCATCCGGGAAGTTTTTCATAAACCTCATCCTTAGCCTTGTGCTTTTCGGTGTCGTGACCAGCCTTAGCAATGGCTTTGTGAATGGCATCCAATTGGGCCACTTCATCATCAAAAACCACTTCAATTTTCTGGGTTTCACGATCCCAATCGGCTTTGGTTACGCCCTCAACGGATAGTGCAGCCTTTTCGATGCGGCTTTCACACATGCCGCACAGTCCCTTTACTACGAACTGCTCTGTTTTATTGGCGGCAAAAACCACGGTTGTTGCCATCAATAACATAACAAATAAACTTAAAACTTTAGTCTTCATCTTTCAATTTTTAAATGATAACAATAATAATTAGAGCGATGCAATGACCCGCTCAAGCCGTTTTTTAATATCCCCAGCGATATCTGCCAGGTGAGCGTTCTCAACTGACATCATAGAAGCTGCAGGATCTACTGCAGCCACTTCAATTTGATGTTCGCCCACCTGCTGAAGTATCACATTACATGGCAGCATTGTGCCAATCTTATCTTCCTGTTGAAGGGATTTATAAGCACTGGGCGGGTGGCAGGCACCAAGAATTTTATAGGGTCTGAAATCTACATCCAGCTTCTCATTCAGTTTTTCCTGAATATCAATTTCAGAGAGAACACCAAAACCCTCTTTCTTTAGTGCCTCTTTGACTTGTTGCACTGCCTCATCAAACTCGGCAGCAATCATCTTACTGATGTAATAAATCATAATGTCTGATTTTTAGGGTTCGTAGAATCAATGGTTATGGCTTCCACCAGGGGGAGGATTGTCAGCGTGATTAGGTGCAGCAACGGTCAGTCCTTTGCGATATGTTTCCAGCACTTCACCACAGTTTAACATCATATCCCCAAAATAGGGATTTAAGATTTCGTCCGATTCACTGAGCCAGTTGGCACCCTCATCATCAAAGGCCATGGGGCAATATTGCTTATAAACCTTATCAATTTCCAGACCAAACTTTTCGGTCATATCAAGAATTGCTTCTGAAAGCAGCTGGAAATGTTCGCGTTGCACTTCAATATCATCCGCCCTGTTGATATGAGCGGCCGCTTCTGCCAGCTGTCCGTTCAGTGGCATCCACTGATCGTGAGCCTCTCCTTTCAGCAAGCCCATATTCACACTTTCCAGGACGTCTTCCATCTTTTTGGCTGCTTCTTGTGCAGCAACCACATTATCCTCAACGAGGGCATTTTTCACCCCAAAGTAAGCATTTGCCAAATTGGTGATTTGCTCTCTGAAAGCCAGTGGAGTCTCCAGACTCTGGGTGCCCGGGCGGTTCATCATACTTGGTTTGCCGGCCAACTGTGCAGCGGCATCCACACTAAAGGTGCCATTGGTGACAACTTCCTCACCGGCATCCAGACCGGAAGCGATTACAAATGCGCCTCCCAAATCAGCCCCTAAAAGCACCTCTCGCATCACAAAGCTGACGCCCTGGTCGGATTCACTTTTGACATAGACGACCGACTTTTTGCCCGTCCACATAACGGCACTTTTGGGCACCACGAGGGAGGACTGGTGGGCCGACAGCTTAGATTTCACAATGCCGGAAGCGAACATCTCGGGTTTCAGTTTTTGATCCGTATTACTCACTTCAATCCGTGCTTTGGCAATGCGCGTCCGGGGATCAATGACCGGATCGATGTAATTCACTGTGCCGGTGAAAGTTTCTCCCGGCAGGGATGAGATGCTGTAGTCGACAGTGGCCCCCCGCTTAATCCAGGGCAGATCCGACTCGTAAACATCAAACAGCAGCCAAACTTTGGACAAGTCCGTTATCTCATAAACCGCTTGTCCCCGCTGAACATAATCGCCTGAACTGACCATCATGCGGGTCACATAACCCGAGGTATTGGCCAAAATAGGGAAAGTGCTCTCGGCCTGACCAGATGCCAGCATCTGGTCAATTTGCCCATCGCTCAACTTCCAGTTTTTCAGCTTTTCTTTGGCTGAAGAAAAGAGGGCCGGCTGCGTGTCTTTAATTTTCTCTGCCTCAAATAACTCCTGCTGGGCCGTGACCAGTTCGGGCGAATACACATATGCCAGCACCTGACCTTTAGAAACATGGTCGCCCGTAAAGTTCACCATCAACCTTTCAATTCGGCCCGGAAAATGGGCCGGCTGGGTATAAACCAAACGCTCATCGGCCTGTACTTTGCCGTTTAGCCGAAGGGTTTTAACCGACTCGCCAGTGGTAATCACTGTCGTTTGCACGTCTGCCAGCTGCATGGCCGTTGGCGACATCCTAAGGGCATTGACATCGGAGTCGTCTGCCCCATCGGCCTCCACCGGAATAAGGTCCATCCCACAAATGGGGCAATCCCCGGGCCCATCCTGTCTGATTTGCGGGTGCATGGAACAGGTATAGGTGTTTTCCCCTTCAGCATCCTGGGCGTGGTCGTGTGTCGCATCCTGACTGTGTGAAGAGCCGCCAAAGACCAGCCATCCCAGCAAGAGACCGAGCACAAAAACGGCCACCACTATGAAAATATTTTTCTTGTTTATTGCGTTCATCTTAACGAGTTTTAGCGGTAATGTAATTAACTTCTTCAAGGGCTATAAAGTACTGACTTAGAGCAGTAGTATTCAATCGTTCATACTTCAGCAGTTGTTGTTGAATGCGCAAGACTTCTTCAAAGTCCTTTCCCGAATTGCCATAGGCCGACAATAGCAGGTTCATGGCCTGGCGCGTTGCAGCACTTTGTTGCGCATACAGGGCCACCAAATCGGCCTGCTGCTGCAGCTCAAAGGTGGCCCGGTGATATGCCGCAGTCAATTCATTGGCCAGCGCCTCCTGCTCAAGGGCAGTGCCCTCCTGCATAAACCGGGCTTCCTGGCGTGCGGCCCTGTACTTTTTTCTGAAAATGGGGATGGTGACTGTCACCATGGGCATCAGGACATCCTTCCCATTATCTTCCAAAACCATATCGCTGCGCTCATCCACCAGAACATAATCCAGTCCCACCCCAATTTTGGGCAGACCTTGTTTAAGCGCCACTTTTTCGGCAGCTTCGGCCGACTTTAACTTCAAATCCAGAGCTGCCATGCGGGGATGATTCACCAACAAGGAGTCCTTACGGTAATCCATAAGCATGTCACCAGCCGCGAGGGAATCCGCCACCACAACTGGTTCGTCATAGCCTCGGTTCAATAGGGTATTGAAGCGACTGGTAAGACTCGCTTCCTTCTTATCCAATATTTCCAGTTGCGTATTGGCCTCATTGAGTAACAAATCCACACGAATAACATCCACCATGGCGCCCATGCCATTTTCATATTTTTGCGTCGTCGTGGTTTTAAAGGATTCCAGCAGGCGGATGTTCTCCCGCTCCAAAAGTCGAAGCTTTTGGAGCTCGTACAACGGGTACCAGGCTTGAGCCACACGGAAATACAGCGCATTACGGGCATCCAGAAATTCCTGAAACTGCGCCTCTGCCGCTAAGGCTGCCACATCGCCCTGCGCTTTAAGGCTTCCGAACCAGGGAAACATCTGGGTCAGCGAAAATCGGGCCCTTTGCGCGCCCACCCGAGTTTCCACCGGCGAGATAAAGTAGCCGAAAGAAAAAGTCGGATCGGCCAGCGACCTGGCCTGGGGGATGCGCTGCAAAGCCGCCTCATAGGCCGCATACTTCGCCTTCAGCCCCGGATTATTCTCCGCCGCTATTTGGTAATAATCCTCCAGGCGCTGGGCGTTGCCGCCCAGGCCTGTCACCCAAAAAAGCACCAGAATAAAAATATTATTTCTGTTCATTGTCTTTCAGTTTTAGCTTACGTTCTTCGCGCATGCTGTAGAGCACCGGAACAATAAAATAAGTAATGGAAGCCACCAGCATACCTCCGAAGGCCGGAATGGCCATGGGTACCATAATGTCGGAACCCCGACCCGTTGAGGTCAACACCGGCAACAAAGCAATGATGGTGGTGGCGGAGGTCATAATGGCCGGTTTGATCCGGCGTTGCCCTGCTTCTACAACCGCCGCCCGGACTTCCTTCAGGCTATTGGTTGCGTTGCGCTTGAAGCTCTGGTCGAGGTAAGTCCCCATGACCACCCCATCGTCGGTGGCCAGACCAAAAAGGGCAATAAAACCGACCCACACTGCCACACTCAGATTCACCGTCCCCATTTGAAACAAGTCGCGCATGTTGGTGCCAAAGAGCGAGAAATCGACAAACCAGGTCTGCCCATACAACCACAGCATAATAAACCCGCCACTAAAGGCCATGGCCACACCGGTAAAAATCATCAACGCCGTTGTAACCGAGCGAAACTGAAAATAGAGAATGAGAAAGATAATCACCAGCACCAGGGGCACGATGATCGATAAGCGCTTTTCGGCGCGTACCTGATTCTCATAACTGCCCGAGAATTTATAACTCACACCGGCAGGGACTATCAGCTCCCCCGAACCAATCCGATCCTGAATGGCCTGCTGGGCATCGTTGACCACATCCACTTCTGCATAGCCATCCCTTTTGTCGAACAGCACATAGCTCACCAGAAAAGTCTCCTCACTTTTAATCATTTGCGGTCCCTGCAGGTATTCAAAATCGACCAGCTGAGCCAGCGGTATCTGGGCGCCTACGGGGGTGGGCACCAAAATCTTACCCAGCGATTCAGGATCCTCCCGCAGCTCACGTGGATAACGTACCCGCACCGGAAAGCGCTCCCGACCTTCCACAGTCGAGGTAATGGCCATACCGCCAATGGCTGTTTCAATGGTTTGCTGCACATCCGCCACATTCAAACCATAGCGGGAAATGGCCTCCCTATTGATATTCAAATGCAGATAGGGCTTGCCGATGACACGGTCGGCAAAGGCCGCCTCGGCCTTGACCGAGGGTACCTCTTTCAGAATCCCCTCCAGCTGCATGCCAAAACTTTCGATGGTCCTCAAATCCGGTCCGTAAACCTTAATACCCATGGGCGCCCGCATGCCCGTTTGCAGCATGACCAGACGTGTTTCGATGGGCTGCAATTTGGGGGCAGAGGTCACACCTGGAATTCTGACTACCTTAACAATTTCGTCCCAGATGTCATCGGGCGACTGGATGTGCGAACGCCAGTTGCGGAAATACAGACCACGGGCATCCGGTATCAGGTCGCTTTTCTCAATTCCTTGTTCCAAGGCCGACGCATTATCAAGGGCTTCTCCTGCAAGGGTCAGGAAGCGGTCTTGACCATCCGTTTTAAAGCGCATGCGCTGTCCACGCTCGTTCAGAATGTATTCGGACTTGTAATTGATGACATTTTCAAACATAGAGACCGGTGCCGGATCGAGGGCCGACTCTACCCGGCCTACCTTCCCTACCGTCAGTGCTACTTCCGGAATATTGGTCAGCAACATGTCCAATTGCCCCGCCACTTTGCGGTTATATTCCACACCCGAATGGGGCATGGAAGTCGGCATCAACAAAAAACTACCCTCACCGAGGGAAGGCATGAACTCCTTCCCTATGCCCGGCAGACCGTGCGCCATTGTTGACCAGACTTTGTTGGTTCGAACATTCCATCCTACCTGGTCGAAGCCCTTTGCCACAAAGCCAAAGACGCTGTTAAAACCCAGCCAGATGGTCATCCCAAACACAATCAGCACTAGCGGAATCAGCATAAACTTGGCCTTGTGCGCCAAAGTCCATCGTAAGATGGGTCGGTAATAATACTCCAATGCCGCAAAAAAGCCAAGAATCAGTCCCACCAAAACCGCTACAAAAACAATGTTCAAAAGCGTGCTTTTTCCGGGACCCAACGGCAGCCAGTAAGTAGCCAAAAGCCAGATTACAGCCAGCACCGAAATAATCAGTTCGGCATGTTTCAATAAGCGATGGTACCAGGCACTTGAATCTTGTTCTTCCACCTTGTAAAAACACTTGGCCAGTCCCACAGCCCCAAAAAGCAACAATACAACACCGCCCCATACTGCACCAAAAATCAGGCTCCCAATACCGATAAGCACTAAAAGGGCGTTGCCCCATTTAATGAGACGCTTGTCCTTAATTTTAAAACCAAAGAAGATATGCGCCAGCGTGGGCAATATAAAAAGTGCCACCAGCAAAGCCGCCACCAGGGCAAAGGTCTTGGTAAACGCCAAAGGAGTAAACAGTTTGCCTTCGGCTGCTTCCATGGTAAAGACCGGGATAAAACTCACTATGGTGGTAGCTACTGCGGTGAGAATGGCCGAGGACACTTCTGCTGCCCCCTTGTACACCGTGGTCATCATTTTTTGACCCGGTGGGGCCTCATCCACATGCTTGATCACATTCTCCGAGAGAATAATGCCCAAATCGACCATGGTGCCAATGGCAATGGCAATGCCCGAAAGGGCCACAATATTGGCGTCCACCCCAAAATAGCGCATGGCAATGAAGACCATGAGCACGGCAATGGGGAGGAGACTGGAAATTAGTATGGAAGCCCTCAGGTTATAGATCATAACGATTATAACCAGAATGGTGATGAGTATTTGCAGGGAGAGCGCCTCCTCCAAAGTTCCCAAAGTTTCGTATATCAGTTCCGTCCGATCGTAGAAGGGCACTATAGTTAGTTGACTTTCCACCCCATTGGCCAGGGTTTTGGACGGAAGCCCCGGTGCAATCTCGGCCATTTTATCCTTCACATTATTGATCACCTGCAAAGGATTGGATCCGTAGCGGGCCACCACCACGCCACCGACTACTTCGGCCCCGTCCTTATCGAGCAGACCCCGACGGGCTGCCGGTCCCAGACCAACCACCGCCACATCCTTAACTCTGATGGGCACATTGTCCTGCACCGCCACTACAGCCTGCTCCAGGTCCTCAAGATTTTTAACGTATCCCAGTCCCCGTACCAGATACTCGGCCTGATTGATCTCGATGGTCTTGGCGCCCACCTCCTTATTGGATTTTTGCACCGCCTGCATCACCTGATGCAAAGGAATATTGTAGGCTTGCAGCGCATTGGGGTTTACATCGATTTGGTACTCCTGAACAAAACCCCCAATGGAAGCCACTTCAGAAACGCCCTGGGCGGCGTTGAGTCCGTACTTCACATAAAAATCCTGCACCGTTCGTATTTCGTGCAGATCCCACCCCCCGGTCGGATTCCCTTCCTTGTCGCGGCCTTCGAGGGTGTACCAAAACACCTGTCCCAAGGCCGTAGCATCGGGCCCCAACGCCGGTTGCACCCCTTCGGGCAACAAACCCGAGGGTAAGGAATTCAACTTCTCCAGAATGCGCGAACGCGACCAATAAAATTCCACCTCTTCATCAAAAATGAGGTAAATACTGGAAAAGCCAAAGATGGAAGAGCTTCGAATGGATTTCACGCCGGGAATTCCCAGCAGAGCCGTGGTTAAAGGATAGGATATCTGGTCCTCGATGTCCTGCGGCGAACGACCGGCCCAGGAGGTAAATACGATTTGCTGATTCTCCCCAATGTCGGGAATAGCATCCACCGGCACGGGGTCACGCGGCAGAGCGCCCGTATTCCAGGCAAAGGGAGCGGTCGTAATTCCCCATACGACCAGCAAGGCCAGCAGCAGAAAAGTGACCAGCTTATTCTCTAAAAAGAATTTAATGATATGATTAAGCATGATGATGCTGATTTAATGATGGCGACTTAAGCCAATGCGTTTCCAATAGCGTCCATAGAAAATCCCAAAGTCGGGTCAGCGCCACCCAAAGCAAGGCCAGCACTATAGCGACAGGAGATTATGGCGGTCAACCCGGTGGCTGACCCCACTAAAGGAAAAATCAAATCAGGTAAACCTGAATGACACTCAGTTTGACTTCATGCAAAAGATCGGGGGGATGGGCATAAAAGTGTCTGCCCGACAAAAGCGGGACAGGATGCCCAATGATAAGTAGGGGTGAAAAAGTTTTCAGAAGGTCTTGTTCGGCAAGCGACCATTCAGGTTTTGAGGCAAGCTGATACTCATCGACCTCCATCAAAACCCGATGATTGTCGCAACAATCTGACGAAAAAGAAATGTCCTCTTCAAAAGGCAAATCACAAGCCTCCATGCCACAGCCGACCTCACTGTGGGCACTTGTGAGACTAAAACCGGCCAGTTCTCCACCACAATAATGGAACACCCCTCCTCCCGAAACGGAAAAGAGCAGTGTTAAGAGAATGGCCAATATGGTCTTTAGTTTTTTCACCGGCTTATTAGAAATAGCATTCACAAAGGTAGGGAGCTGCGTGTTCAAAAACCACCTACCTCATAAAATACAACGTTAATATTAGGTTAAGGTTCAAAAAAATATTTTTATATCGCAAGCGATATAAAAAACAATGTCTATATTTGTATCGCGAACGATACAAATAAACTTCATAAAACAAATCAGCATGAGCACAGCATTTTATTCCTTCACAGCAGAAGACATCAAGGGACAAGAAATCAGCATGGATGCCTTTAAGGGCAAAACCGTGTTGGTGGTGAACACCGCCAGCAAGTGTGGGTTTACCAATCAGTTTGAGGGACTCGAAGCCCTTTACGAAAAGTATAAGGACAGGGATTTTGTGGTACTGGGTTTTCCCTGCAACCAGTTTGCCAATCAGGAACCGGGCGATGAGCAATCGATTGTAAATGGCTGCATGCTCGATTACGGAGTAACCTTTCCCATGTTTAAAAAAGTGGATGTGAACGGCGACAACGCCCACCCGCTTTACCAATATTTAAAAAAGGAACTCAGCGGTATCTTCGGTGGTAAAATCAAATGGAACTTCACCAAGTTTCTGATTGATGGAAATGGAAAACCCGTCAAGCGTTTTTCACCCTACTACAAGCCGGAAGACATCGACCGCTATGTCGCAGAACTGGTCAACTAATCAGCCATGACTTCCCCAAATGCCGCAATTGCCGAACAAAAGACCAGCACTTTTGGGGCGATTGCGGCATTCTAAGTAAATTTGAACAAATAATAAAACAACATGCCGCACCAGCAACTACTTCTCAGCAATCAGCTGTGCTTCCCCGTTTACGCCGCCTCCCGTCTCATCATCAGGGAATACCAGCCCATGCTCGACAAGCTGGGTCTGACCTATCCGCAATATCTGGTATTGTTGGTATTGTGGGAAGAGGATGGGCAAACGGTGAATGAGATCGCTCGGCGACTCATTCTCAACACCAACACCATTACCCCCCTGCTCAAGCGCATGGAAGCGCAGGACTTGCTGAGCCGCCAGAAGGGAACCGACGACACACGCACGGTTGTGGTGCGATTGACCGAAAAAGGCAAGGCGCTGGAAGCGGAAGCTTCCTGCGTTCCCGAACAGCTCGTTACGGGACTAAAAGACACGCCGTTGTCGGTAGAGGAACTGCAGCAACTTAAGGCACGGCTCGACCAGCTCATCACCCTTTTGAACCGTTGAGGCGATATTAATTACGCAAGCCCACATACACCATGTAGCCCGCATAAAGCAGCAAAAACAGCAAACCCTCCCAACGATCGAGTACCCTGCGCTTACCCGTAAACATGGCCAATAACAATAAGACGGTCCCACCCAGCAACAGGCCCAAATCCAGGTTAAAAGCAGAAGTATAAGGCATGGCTTGGATGCTTGCACCCACCCCTAAAATCAAAAAGATATTGAAAATATTGGAGCCCACCACATTGCCAATGGCCATGTCGGCACTGCCCTTTCGCAGCGCCACCAGAGAAGTCACCAACTCGGGCAGTGAAGTCCCCATAGCCACAATCGTCAACCCAATCACCTTTTCACTCACAGCAAACATACGGGCCAAGTCCACCGCCGAGTTAACCACCCAGCGGCCCCCTATGATCAAACCTGCCAATCCCCCCACAATCAGCAAGGCAGCCACCAGTGGCTTTTTGGTGGCAACAGCGCCCTCTTCCACCTCCACGCCGGGTGCCTGCATAGAGCGATAAATGTAGTAGAGAAAAAATCCAAAACACAGCAGGAGCACCAGGCCGTCTGCCCGACCCACCATCAGGCCATCTCCTCCCCGCCAAAACTCGTTGGCCAGCACCAAAAGCAAGAGCGCCGCAAAAAGGGAGAGCGGGATTTCTCGTCGGATAACACCCACCTGCACCTGCAAGGGTTTGACCACCGCTGTAAGGCCCAAAATCACAAAGAGATTGAAATTATTGCTGCCAATGACGTTGCCCAGCGCAATCTCGGAATGCCCGTTAAGCGCCGCCATAACACTAACCACCAGCTCCGGCGCCGAAGTCCCAAAAGCAACAACAGTAAGCCCAATCACCAACTCCGAAATGCCGTACTTGCGAGCCAGGGAAGAAGATCCCGTTACCAGCCAGTCGCCCCCTTTTACCAAAAGCGCCAGGCCGGCCAACAATAAAACCAGGGAAAGCCACATAAGTAAGTGCTTTTATAATTCAGGCGAAAGTTAAGAGAAGAACTGGTTTTTTTTCACTATCATGCATAAAATTAAGCGCACTTTTCAACAATGACAAAAAGCAAAAGCAAAGCAAGAGGGAACAACAAGGTGAAGGACGTGTTGCGCCTTCGACCCGTGATTAAACTCAAACGCAAGGCACCGGGCCAGGCACCGGGGACCATAGAACACACCGGTGTGCAACGTATGGAAAGCGTACAGCTTACCGTGCACGATTACAGCGACCAACACTGCGACCAGATTGCCATTCGCAGCATAGAAAAATCGGCCCCCTACCTCGGCGACCGCAGCAAGACCTGGATTCAGGTACAGGGCCTGCACGACATAGCACAACTGAAGGACATCTGGAGTTACTTTGAGCTGCACCCCTTGATGCAGGAAGACATCGTGAGTGTAAGTCAACGTCCAAAAATTGAGTCCTACCCTGAGCACCTCTTCATTGTATTACGCATGATTGCAGCCCCCACACAGGCTGGTGAAGATTTTCGTTCCGAGCAGGTCAGTCTGGTGCTGGGCCCCAACTACCTCCTCTCCTTTCAGGAAAGCGAGGACCCGGTGTTTGCCCCCATCATCAAGCGCCTGCAGGTGCCCGGCACACGTCTGCGCACCTTGGGAACCGACTATCTGGCCTATGCCCTGATCGACAATGTGGTAGACCATTACTTTTTGGCGCTGGATGCCCTCAACGACAAGGTAGAGCGCCTCGAAGAAGAAATCATGACCCAAAAACAGGACGACTTGCTGAGCGACATCCATGGTTTGCGTCGCGACCTCCTCTACTTCCGCAAATCCGTTTGGTCGCTGCGCGACAGTATGGCCCAATTGCTGCGCGACGAAAGCACCCATATCTCCTCCGAGGTCAAAGTCTTCCTGCGCGACGTGCACGATCACGTGGCCCAGGTCATCGACAACATCGAAAACCTGCGCGAAACGGTTTTCAGCTTGTACGACATGCACATGTCCACCCTCAGCAACCGCATGAACGAAGTCATGAAGGTGCTCACCATCATCGCCACCATCTTCATCCCGCTCACCTTCATCGCAGGCATCTACGGCATGAATTTCAATCCCGAGGCCGGTCGATGGAACATGCCCGAGCTCAACTGGCCCTACGGCTACCCCCTGGCCATGGGCCTCATGCTCATTATGGCCCTGCTCATGCTCCTCTACTTTAAAAGAAAGAAGTGGTTGTGAGTTAAACGCTTTCTGGCAAAAAACGCCTCTTTTTCCTGTCCGTCCGACTGCATGCACCCAGCCGGGGTATCATTTATTTGTATCTGTACCTCGTTGTATTTTTATCACCCATTTTTTCAATCAATCCATTTTCAACTGCAAATTTTAAATCACGACTTGCTGTGGCTGATGAAATTTCTCTAAAATTATTCAAATATGCTTTTCGGGTAAAGAAGTCATTTTTCACGATAGATTTAAACAAAATAATCCTATCCACATTCGTTAAGCTGACGTTTTGTATACTCAACAATTCCTGAAGCGATTCAAGAATAATTTCAAGCATGTATTCGATGAATACGGTTGATTCCCCAGTATTATCAGATTTCCCAAGGGATTCATAGTACTGTTCTTGCCGTTCCTTTATCAAAGACTCAATTGGCAAAAATTCAAAAACAGGATAAGCATCCTTCAAAATCAGAGTTTGCCACAACCGCCCCATTCGACCGTTTCCGTCTATAAATGGATGGATAAACTCCATTTCATAATGAAATACACAACTCTTTATCAGGATTAAGTCCTCATCGTTCTTTAAATAGTCGAACAAATCATTCATTAAAGGTTTAAGCATTTCGCATGGTGGGGCAACATGTGCAAGCTCAGCGCCTTTAACAATTCCGACCGATTTGCTCCTAAGTCTTCCTGCCGATTCAACAAGTCCGTTCATTAACATACCGTGCGCTTCACAGAAAGAATCAAAGTTGTATGGATTCAAGCTATCCAGCTTGTCGTAAACAGCAATGGCATTTTTAACTTCCAGAATATCTTTTTTAGGCCCTATTACTCTTTTGTTTTCAATAATTGCTGTTATTTGCTCAATAGTCAAAGTATTACCTTCAATTTCAAGGGATGAATGAATGGTTTTAATCCTGTTTTTCTTTCTTAACTCTGTGGGAGGCTTGTTCAAATGTGCTGAATTCACCTCTCCGATTTTCTCTGAAATTGAAGCAATTAACTTTAATATCCTTCCGGTAATCTTATAGGGAGGTTTCATAAACAAAACTATTAATAGTATCAAATGATAGTATCAAAGATATTGCGTTTACTTAAAATTGCAAGTAAACAATTGTTTTGTAGTCCCTCCAAAAAGAAGACTCCCCTTCAGGATAATTCATGAAAGGGAGTATAAATCAACACTCAAGCCAAGTCCATAAATCTAAGGCAGGGTGAGTAAAAATCGATAAAGAACCCTGTTCTTCCCATGTTGAATTAAGCCCTCCTCCGAACACCACTCCAAATCATCAAAAAACTCCGGAAGCAATTCATACCCAATGGCAAAGTCAGAATCCGCCTGGTTTCGCCAAAGGGCCAACAAAACATCATCCAAAGATCTTGAAACAATAACAGAATCTATAGTTAAAAACAGATGGCCCGGTCCCACGCCACCCACATTAGTCACTTATTACTTGTTAGACAGTCGAAAATCTGCTTTTTATAATATCCGGCATTCGGGCTGTCAAAAAATAGAAGGGGTGGACCCGAAAGTCCACCCCCTTACAATAACAAGATATTAATCAGGCAGCTGCCCTACACAAACAGATTCAGGCCGGCATCCTCGGTGCGCTCCAGGTAGGAAGCTACGCCGCCGATTTGTACGCCGTCGATCAGCTCATCGGCCTTAACGCCCATTACATCCATCGACATCTGGCAGGCAACAAATTCCACACCGGCATCCATGGCCGACTGGATCATGCTCTCCAGGGTGTCGACGTGCTTGTTTTTCATTACCATGCGCATCATTTTACTGCCCATGCCGGCCATATTCATTTTTGAAAGACCGAGTTTGCGGCTCGATTGGGGCATCATCATGCCAAACATTTTTCCGAACAGGTCTTTTTTAACCACCGGCTTCTGCTCCCGCTTAATGACATTGAGTCCCCAGAAGGTAAAGAAGATGGTCACCTTTTTGCCCGAAGCGGCAGCGCCGTTGGCAATCACAAAAGTGGCCAGGGCTTTGTCGAGGTCGTCGGAGAAACAAACCAGGGTGGCGCCGTTGGCACCGGCCGCTTTGGATGCGGCGGTGGCGACCTTTGGGCGCCCCTTGCGCAGCAGGGCGGAGATTTCGCCGCCGTCCTGGCTGAGCTCGAGCACCTCGTTGCCGGTCACATTGGCCCAGGCCTGTACATCTTTATAGAAGCCGGCATCGGATGCCGTGATTTTCAGCGTTTCGCCAACCGCCATTTCGTCCATCGACTGCTTCAGCTTGAGTACGGGACCAGGACACTGAAGACCACAGGCATCGACGACTTTAAGCTGACCGACTTCAATTTGGGGGACGACAGCCTCTTTTTTCTGTCCCTGGTAAATGTGGTCGTCGTGTCCAATATAATCGTTGGCAAAAATATCCTCATTACTTTGTTTCTGACTGGCTGTATCAAAAGTCTTCAAACCACCCGAAAGGTTGTAAACCTCCTCAAAGCCCTGCTGACTCAGAATGCGACAGGCCACGTGGGCACGGAGTCCCACCCCGCAAAAGGGCACCACCTTTTTGTCGCGCGGCAGCTCATCGAGGTGCTCCCGCAACTCGTCGAGGGGAATATTTACTGCGCCCTCAATGGATCCCAGGGCGAATTCATCGGGGGTACGGATGTCCAGCAAAAACAACTCTCCGGTGGAATCGGCCAGCACCTCGCGCCAGGTAATCATTTTGGTAACATCCTCCAGAATATTCTGGGCCACCATACCGGCAATGTTCACCGGATCCTTGGCCGAGGCAAAGGGCGGTGCATAGGCGTGCTCAATCTCTGCCAGGTCGTATACGGTAGCCCCATTCTGAATGGCCACCGAAAATAAATCGATGCGCTTGTCCACCCCATCGTAACCCACAATCTGGGCACCCAGGAGGCGACCGGTCTCCGGCTCGAAAGAGATTTTAACGGTCATGGGCAGCGCTCCGGGATAATAGCCTGCGTGAGAAGAGGCATGGGTGATGGAATCGATGTGGGGAATGTTGAGTTTGCCCAGCATTTTTCCGGGAACACCGGTTGAAGCCACAGTCAGGTCAAATACCTTGGCTATGGCGGTATTTACCGAACCCTTGTACACCCGCTTGTTGCCGCGCACCAGATTGTCGGCCAAAATGCGACCCTGCTTGTTGGCGGGACCGGCCAGATAGGTGATCATCTTGGTCTGCGTAATGGGATTGGTGAACTCAATGGCATCGCCCACGGCATAGATGTCCGGATCCGAAGTCTGCAAATACTCATTCACCACAATGCCCCCGGTCTGCCCCAGCTCCAGTCCCGCCGCACGGGCCAGACTGCTGTCGGGACGCACACCAATGGACAGCACCACCATATCGGTATCGATGGTTTTGGAAGAGTTCAGTTTTACCTCCAGGCCGCCCTCCTTCTGGGCGAAAGACGACACGGCCGTATTCAAATAAAACTCCACATTCTTGGTCTTCAAGTGCTGGTGCACCAAAGCGGCCATGGAATAATCGAGGGGCGTCATTACCTGTTCGGCCATTTCTACTATGGTCACGTTAACACCCGCCTCATGCAGGTTTTCGGCCATTTCCAGACCAATAAAGCCGGCACCTACCACTACGGCGTGGCGGGGGCGATGCTTCTCAATGTAAGCCTTAATCTTATCGGTATCGGGCACATTGCGCAAGGTAAAGATGCCCTCTGAGTTGATGCCGGGCAACGGGGGTTTTACCGGCTCCGCACCGGGACTCAGTACCAGCTTATCATAGCTCTCGGTATACAATTCACCGGTGCGCAGATTTTTTACCTCAACGGTCTTGGCTGCCCGGTCAATGGCGGTGACTTCCGAAAGGTTGCGCACCTCCATATTGAAACGCTTCCCGAAAGTCTCGGGCGTTTGCACAAACAAATTGTCCCTGTCCTTTATGGTACCGCCAATGTAATAAGGCAAACCACAATTGGCATAGGAGATGTACTCTCCCCGCTCAAACATAATGATTTCTGCCTGCTCATCGAGCCGACGCAAACGAGCTGCTGTGGTGGCTCCTCCCGCCACTCCTCCGATAATTAAATACTTCATGATTCAGGTTTGAGAGTTGTTCTTATATTGTTTAATCCAGTTATTTATCCTTTTAGATATTTACAAAATTAGATAATTACAGAAAAAAAGCTTCATTAATCTCCACCTTTAACATCTTTTGGCAAATAGCAGCATTTCACCTCCAATCGGCACTTGGTCACCACCGCCCACCGTTTCATCAACAAATCGACCTATTTGGTTGAAAACAAAGTGCCTTGCTCTTTACAACGGCCTCTTTTGCCGTAACTTTAATAGCACATAAAAATCTACTGAACCATGACGGATTATCAAAAAGAAATTGCCCAAAAAGTCTCTGCTTTTATCGCCGAAAATTCACACGCCGATACTTCTTCCCTGCAGTCGGACACCCTCCTCTTTAAAGAAGGCATCTTCGACTCCATGGGCTTTGTTTTACTGGTCGATTTTCTGGAAGACCAATTTTCCTTATCCATTGACGACAGCGACTTTACCGAAGAAAATTTTGAATCGGTAAAGGCCATTTGTACTTACGTGGAGCAAAAGGTGGCTGTAAAGGCACTTTGAAAGACCTGAGCCTATGTGCGGCATTACGGGATTTTTAAACCGGGCAGGTCTTTCGACCGATGCCCCGGAAGTTTGTAAGCGTATGCTGGCCCACATCCAGCATCGGGGACCCGACGAAAGCGGGGTTTATACCGATGCGTTGGTGGCCCTGGGCAGCGTGCGCCTGAGCATTGTGGATCTGGAAGGCGGGCAGCAACCGATGACTTTCGCCAACGAGCGCTATTGGTTGGTTTACAACGGAGAAGTTTTCAATCATCCCGAACTGCGCCAGGAGCTAAGCCAATTGGGACATCGCTTTAAGGGACACAGCGACACCGAGGTGCTTTTGCATGCCTGGCAGGAATACGGCCCGGCCTGTCTGCAAAAACTGAACGGACAATTTGCCTTTGCGCTGTGGGACCGCCAAAAGGAGGAGCTGTTTTTGGCCAGAGACCGCAGCGGCATTCGTCCCCTCTACTATTTCACAAGGGGACAGCAACTCTTATTCACCTCCGAAGTTAAGGCGCTGCTGGCCCACCCGGACTTCTCTGCCAGGCTGAACCACGGGGCGCTTGCGCAGACCTTCACCTTCTGGGCTCCCCTCAGTCCTCAAAGTGTTTTTGAAGGCATAAAAGAAGTGCCTCCAGGCCACTACCTGCAAATTGCCCCTCACAAAACCTCCTTGCACCGCTGGTGGCAACTCTCCTTCCCCGCAACACCGGAAGCTTTTTTCCAAGGCAGTTTCGACGAAGCCTGTGAGGAATTGCTCAGCTTGCTGACCGACGCTGTGCGACTGAGGCTGCGTGCCGACGTTCCTGTGGCTGCCTATTTGAGCGGGGGACTGGATTCCAGTGCCACCACGGCGCTCATTAAGGAGCTTGCACCCGACAACCTGCAAACCTTTTCCATTGGTTTTGAGGACGAGGAGTTTGATGAGACCCCCTACCAACAGGAAGTCTCCGCCTTCCTCAACACCAGGCACCAGGCTTTCACCTGTCGCCGCAGCGATATTGGACAGCTCTTTCCGGAAGTCATTTGGCACGCCGAAAGTCCCATCCTAAGAACCGCCCCGGTACCCATGTTCTGCCTTTCCCGCAAAGTAAGGGAACAGCAAATAAAGGTAGTGATAACCGGCGAAGGGGCCGATGAAATGTTGGGCGGCTACGACATTTTCAAGGAAGCCCTCATTCGGGATTTCTGGGCCCGAGAACCGGAGTCGCGCCTACGCCCCCTCCTGCTGAATCGCCTTTATCCCTACCTGCAGCAATTCAAGGGACGCAACCAGTCGATGTTGCGCCTATTTTATGGCTACCGGCTTAAGGACACCGACTCGCCGCTGTACTCCCACCTCTTGCGCTGGAAAAACACCGCCAACCTGCTTCATTACTGTTCTGCGGATCTGCGCGACACGCTCAGTGAGCAGGAAGCCCTGAAGCAGGTCAGCCGTCTGCTGCCGCCCGACTTCGACCAATGGGAGCGCCTGGGACAGGCCCAGTGGCTCGAAATCAACACATTTATGTCGCCCTACCTCCTATCCTCCCAGGGCGATCGGGTGGCTATGGGCAACTCGGTGGAGGGCCGCTATCCCTTTCTCGATTACCGGGTAATGGAATTTTGTGCCACCCTGCCCCCTCAATTTAAAATGCGAGGACTCAACGAAAAATTCATTCTCAAAAAAATGATGGCGGGTCGCCTGCCCCAATCGGTATTGCAACGCCCCAAACAGGCTTACCGCGCACCGGTATCCCGCAGCTTTTTAGAAGGGAAACGACCCGACTACGTCAACGACTTGCTTTCGCCACAAGCCTTAAAGGCGTCGGGCCTTTTCGATGTCGAAAAGGCTGAAAAACTACTCAGCAAGATCCAGCACAGCCCCATGGTGTCTGAAATCGACAACATGGCACTTGCCGCCCTGCTCTCTACCCAGCTCCTCCACCAACAATTTGTCCATCGCTCCAAACCCTTCCCCGTACAAAACGAACCGCGCAATTGTCGCACCCTCATCTGTTTAACTCCCAAAGCACTTTAAAATGAACCATTCCTTCTTCAACAAAAACGTATTAACACTTCAAGATCCGGCTGCCGAATGCCGCCAAATTGCCAACAACATTAAACACGATGTACTGCAACGCCTGCATCGCAGTGGTGCGGTAATCGGAATCAGCGGGGGCATCGACTCCAGCGTGACTGCAGCTTTAACTGTTAAAGCTTTGGGGGCCGATCGGGTATTGGGCATTCTTATGCCCGAGCAGGATTCCAGTCCCGATAGTGCCCGTCTGGCCCACGAGCTGGCCGCTCAACTGGGCATCGAAACGCTTACCGAAGACATTACAGGCGCCCTGCAGGGCTTCCGTTGCTACGAGCGGCGCGATGAAGCCGTTCGCAGTCTCTTCCCCGACTACGACCCGGCAAGTTGGAAAATGAAGATTGGCCTGAAGGAGACCGGCCTCCTGTCCAACCTGCCCCAGATGTTCTACCTGACTGTAATAGAACCCAATGGTAAAGAGCACCAAAAACGACTGCCGGCCCCAGCCTATCGACAGATTGTAGCGGCCTCCAATTTTAAACAGCGCAGTCGCATGGCCATACTCTACTACCATGCCGAAGCCAACCATTATGCCGCCATCGGCACACCCAACAAACACGAAGTGCAACAAGGCTTCTTTGTCAAAAATGGGGATGGCGGCGCCGATGTCATGCCCATTGCTCACCTGTACAAAACCCAGGTTTACCAGCTGGCCCGGACCCTGGAAATTCCTGCAGAAATTATTGAACGCACCCCCACCTCCGACACCTATACGGCAGAACAAACCCAGGAGGAGTTTTTCTTTCAACTGCCCTTCGATCGGCTCGACCTTTATTGGTACGCCTTCGAGAACCACTGTTCTCCCGAAGAAGTAGGGCGTATAATGGGCAATGCCCCCGATGAAATCAATCGCATTTACCAAGGCTTCGACCGCAAAATAAAAACCACCGAATACCTGCGGATGGCCCCCTTAATTCATCAGTAACATGACTGCCATTCCTCAACGGCTGTTGGGCGAGGCTTTATTAAAGACCGCCGCAGCCAGTCCACACAAAGTAGCCATCCTGATTAAGGACCAAAGCTACACCTACCAACAGCTGCGCGATGCGGCCCTTAAACTGGCGGGACACCTGCAGGCGGGGGGACTGCAACGCGGTGAACGGGTGGCGCTGTACCTGAACAACACCTGGGAATGTGCCGTTGCCATTTATGCGGTGGGACTGGTAGGAGGGGTTTTCCTGGTAATCAATCCCCAAACCAAGTCGGACAAGCTCTTGTATATTTTACAGGACAGTGGCGCCTCGGCCCTCATTGCCGAGGGACGATTGGGCAACGAATACCGGCCCATTCTTGCCGAGACAGCAAAACTCCGCCTGCTCATCGAATGCGGCAGTCCTTCCCAGGCGGATTCCGGAGCCATGCCGGCAGCCACCTTTGAAGCCATACAAAACGAAAAAGCTGTCGCGCCTGAAAATCTCCCGCTTTGCATCCCCAACGATTTGGCAGCCCTTATTTACACCTCGGGCAGCACCGGCTTTCCCAAGGGGGTTATGATGACCCACCAAAGTATGGTCTTTGCCAGTTGGAGTTTGATTCAATACCTGCGACTGACCAGTGAGGATCGCATTTTGGTGCTTTCGCCCTTCGCCTTTGATTACGGCCTGTATCAATTGCTGATGGCCGTTACCGTGGGCGGCTCCCTGGTGGTGGAACAATCCTTCACCTTTCAGCAAACCATCTATCAGCTGATCGAAAAGCACAAGCCCACCGTCTTCCCGGGCGTCCCCACCATCTATGCCATGATGATTGCGACCTACAAGAAAAAGCCCTTCAGTCTGCCCTGCATCCAAAAAATCACCAATACGGCAGCCGCCCTGCCGGCTGCCTTCCTGCCCGACTTGCAGCAAATTTTTCCCAATGCACTGATATTTAAAATGTACGGACTAACTGAATGCAAGCGGGTATGCTACCTGGAGCCGGAGCTCGTTAACGAGAAACCCGATTCCGTGGGCAAAGCCATTCCCGGCACAGAAGTCTTTTTACTGGATGCAGATGGTCATCGGGCAGGCCCTGGCGAAAAAGGCATTCTGCACATCCGGGGACCTCATATTATGTTGGGCTACTGGAACAAACCCGAACTCAGCCAGGAAATGCTGCGGCCGGGCGAACTCCCCTACGAACGTGTGCTTTGCAGCAACGACTGGTTCCAAACCGATGAAGAAGGTTTCCTTTACTTTTTAGGCCGCAACGACGACATCATCAAGACCCGCGGCGAGAAGGTGAGTCCCCTTGAAATTGAAAACATCCTGCACCAGATCCCCGGCATTCGGGAAGCCGCTGTTTACGGCATCCCCGACCCCATTATGGGCGAAGCCATAGTGGCCTGCGTATGTACCAACGGAGAGGCCCCCGACGAAAAAGGCATTCAACGCCTGTGCGCCACCAAGCTCGAAGCCTTCATGATTCCCCACCAGGTACGCTTTGTGCCGGAAATGCCCAAAAGCACCAACGGCAAAATAGACAAGAAAATCCTCAAACAAAACCAGCATGTACCTGCTTGAACCCAGTCCCTATGCGCGGGTAATGGAAGACCTGAGCACGACCCTCCATTTCTTGAGCGATAAGCCAGAAGAAACACCGGAGTCCACCCTTCGGGCCCTGTGGCTGAAAGCAGCAGGCACGCCGGTCTCTGCAGAAAAAGCCATGCAGACCCCACTGCCCCAACTCACCGCCCAACAGGAGCTTTTCCTGCAACAACTCATTAACCAAAGAAAGCAAGGAGTTCCGCTGGGCCATTTAAGCGGTCGACAAAGCTTTATGGGCTTGGAGTTTTGCACCGACAGCAGAGCACTCCTGCCCCGAAAAGAAACCGAACTGCTGGCCACCAAGGCCCTGGAACTGCTCCAGTTCCTGGCCGGCCAATACAGCAGACCAAAGGTGCTCGACCTGTGCTGCGGTTCGGGCAATGTGGGACTGAGTCTGGCTGCCCACCAGAGCTCCTGCAGGGTTTACTGCGGCGATTTGTCGCCGGAAGCGGTGGAACTTTGTCGCGAAAACATTGTGCAGCTCGGCCTTAGCGAAAGGGCCGAGGCCCGGGTGAGCGATCTGGGCGCTGCCTGGGACCTGCCCGAATACCACAACAGTTTTCATTTGCTGACCTGCAACCCACCCTACATCACCAGTTCGGGGGTTGATCGCATGGATGCCGAAATAGCCCATAAAGAACCACGACTGGCCTTTGATGGCGGTATGCTGGGCATAAACATCATGAAAAAACTCCTGCACGAAGCCCCCCGACTTCTGGTCCCCAAAGGCTGGTTGGTTTTTGAGCTGGGTGCCGGTCAGGGTCCTTTTATGCAACAACTCATCGACAAAACGGGGCACTACCACAACACCCAAAGCGTGTGCGATGCCGCTGGCACCATCAGAGTGTTGGCGACCCAAAAAAAAGCTTGACAAACCCACTGAATCGCAGTTACCTTTATGCTCGTCTTCTTCCATCCTGTAAAAGGTTCTATGGTAGGTATCCGAATTATTTATGCCCTTGGTTCTGCAGTCCATTTAAAAATTTTAGTTATGCGTGCTCCCCGTTTTTACAAGCTGCTCTTTTTGCTGGTTCTGGCCCTTCCTTTGCTGATGACCTGCGATAAAGACAAAACAAAAGAAAAACCGTTGATCCATGAAAACGGCAACGCTGATGACAATGGTGAAACCCCACCGCCCCCTGAACACATAGGCGGACAATACTTTGTTGCTCCCACTGGATCGGACAACGGCCCCGGTTCGCGCGAGCAACCCTGGAAAAGCTGGAACAAAGCCTTTAAAACTGCTCAGGCGGGAGATACGGTTTACTTCAGAGGCGGGGTTTACCATTCATCGGCCGACAATGGTGGCGAGCGGGATTTCAATTCCGGCACCGATGAAAAGCCCATTTGCTTTTTCAACTTTCCCGGTGAAATTCCCATTCTGGATTGCAGTCACCGTCCCCTTGATTTGGGTTACAACAAAGGCATAGCCCTGTGGCACGCCCAAAACATTCACATGAAGGGCCTGCAAATACGCAATGTTTTTCAACGTATGGATGCCCATGCCGTTGGTCTTGAAGCCTGGAATGTGGCCAACATCACCTTCGAAAACATGACCATTCACAACGTTTCGGGCGAAGGCTTTTTGGTGGCCGACTATCACGGAACCATCCGCTACCTAAACTGTGACGCCTATGCCTTATGCGACACCCTGCAATCGGCCGTGTATCCCACACCCGGCTCGCCGGGACAAAACGGAGCGGGTTTTCACTTCCGCGCCTACAGCGACACTCCGGGGGCCACCGAGTCAAAACTGCTTTACGAAGGTTGTCGTGCCTGGCAGTTTTCGGACAACGGTTTTGCAGGAACCTCGGTGGGCTATGTGGAATGGAACCATTGCTGGGCCTTTAACGGAGGAGACTTCTCAGGCGAAGGCTGTGGCTTTAAATACGCCTCCACATACCGCGAAAACAACACCCTGGAACTGGCGCGCGTAATCAAAAACTGCATTGGGGCCCACAACGGGGCCTATGGCTTTTCGCCCAACAACTCGGGCGATGCGCCCATGACGGGACGCTATTTCCACAACACCGCCTATTACAACGGCTATAAAGAAGACATTGGGCACGGACTGGGCTATGGCTGGATCATAATGCAGACCAACAGCCCACAAGCACCCGAAGGGGAGCTGTACGCCAACAATCTGTCGTACGACAACCGTAAGGGCGACTTCCACCGGGTACGCACCCAGGAAACCCACGACACGCACAACAGCTGGAACATGGATGTAACCCTGAGCGATGAACTCTTCGAGAGTGTCGACTGGGACGAACTTCGTCGCCCAAGGAAAACCGACGGCAGTCTGCCCGATATCGCTTTTATGAAACCCAAAAGTGGCACTCCGCTCATTGATGTAGGACGCGAAGTGGGCTTGGATTTTAGAGGCGAAGCCCCGGATTTGGGCGCTTTTGAAATTGAATAAACCTGGATGGCAATGGCCTCCTAAATACAACTAATATGACCAAAACAATCCGATTGCTGTTGGCCCTGGCGTTGCTGCTGCCAACCAAGCTGCACAGCCAGCTTATTGCCGACCATACCATTGTGGAAGACTATGCCTTAATTCCGGAGTATTACCGAAACGAGGTAAAAAAGATGCTGGTCTCCATTCCCGGAGCCTCTCATTCCACCGCCTATCGGCTGGGACTTCAATTTTTGGAAGAACTGGATGCGCGCTTTGCAGTAAACATAGCTTACGAAGAGAGCTATACCGAAAATCATCTGCGCTGCAACAGCATTGGTCGTGATTTTTTGGACGATGAATGGTACACTTGGTTTGCATGGCCCGATGGTCAGCGACCAGCTGAAGCCAATAGTGTTAAGGATATGATTCGACGCAATTACGAAAACAATCGAAATCTTGCAGCCATAGGCTACGGCTGGTGTTGGATCATGATGAGCAGCTATCACAGCCGGGAGTATGATCCCGAACACAATGTCAGGTGGTGGGGAAGCACCCGGGGGGGACCCGATGCAGGAACCTTGGGCTGGGGTTTAGATGCCGGGGATTTTGACATTACAGGCAACCGTGTCAATCTGGACACCTACCTGGAGGCTACATTGGAGCTGATGGAGTACTGTCGGACCAACAACTACCCAACCAAAGTGCTTTTTACGACCGGACCGGTAGATAAGTATAATGGTGAAGCAGGATATCAGGCCTGGCTCAAACACGAAAAGATCCGGGCCTTTGTTAATGAGGACCCGGACCGCATTCTGTTCGACTATGCCGACATTTTATGTTACAATACCGACGGCAGCACCAATACCGAAAGCTACAGCTATGAGGGAGTAACCTACACCTACCCCTTTATTACCGACATCAACCTGGGTGATGAGGCGGTGGGACATATAGGTCGCGAAGGAGCCCTCCGCTTGGGTAAGGCTATGTGGTGGCTCTTGGCTCGTATTGCCGGATGGGACGGAATATCCACCGGAGTCAGCACACAACTGCCTCCTTCCCCTTCCGATTTTAACTTAACACAGCACCCGGGTGAGATACAAATCCTCTGGACGGAAAATCAGGTACAGTTCACGACCTATTCCCTATTCAACACCACAGGGACTTGCGTACTTCGCGGCACGATCTCCGGTGCCGAGTTAAACATCTCCACCAGTCATCTGCCAGCTGGAGTCTATATTCTCCAATTGGAAGGCGACTTAAAAGCCCATCGAAAATTGGTATTAAACTAAATTATTAGAAGGCTTGTGGTTCAGTTGGGCAGAAAAATGCTTTTTCAATAAACGCACGGTATCTGCCATATTTAATTGGAGGGTGGCACACAAACCAGGACTCATCTTATAAAGCAGTTTTTGAGCATTCATCTTCATAATGACTCTGGCCGGATTACCCATAATCACAGAGTTGTCGGGAAAGTTGCCCCGCACAACACTTCCGGCGCCTATCAGACAGTTGTTACCGATACTGGTATTGGGTAATAGGATACTATTCATGCCAACAAAAACGTGATTGCCCAAGGTAATGGTACCAAAAACGCCGGCCTGCAAATCCTCCCGAAAAAACCAGGAGGCCGCACCGTCGTGGGTAATAAACTGCACACCAGCTGCCACGGCCACGTGGTTGCCCATTTTTACTAAAAAGTGTTCATTGGCAATCTTAAGCGTCTGCACAAAACAGCCCTCCCCAATACCAACCCCTTTCTTTCTCAAGTAACGAATAATGGCGGGACTGCCCGAATAGGCAGCCCAATAACGCTGTAAAGCATCCCATGCACGCGATGGTTTCATATCAAATGGTTTTAAACTATTGTAAGGTTATTTTTGGGGGGTAGTGACTCGCACAATCCACAACAAAGCTTGCAAAGAGCGGTGCCATGCGAGCAGCAAAGGCACGATTGGGGTGCGAATCACCGGGTCCGACAGCATACTCCGGTTTCAGATACAAAGAGCCCTCGGTTTCCAAGGCATAAAAATCCCACAGGAAAATATTGTCCCCTTCCTCATCCCACTCGCGAACCATCCACAAATAAAAATCCCGCAAACGAAGAGCTTGTTCCTCTGAGGTGGCCTCCTTCAGCAAAGCAGGTGGCGTCCAGACCACAAAAACCGTTTTCGGAAAGCTGTGCATTTTTTGCTTAAGTGCATTGTACTGCATCTGATAATTCTCCAAGCGCTTTTCCGGATCGTCGGCCGAAGGCTGCCCAGTGTCCTCAAGCATCATCCCTACCGGAAAGCAGTGCTTGAACACCACCACATCGAACTGTCTTGTGAGCAATTCAAGCGTCTCCTGGCCTTTATAAGGCAACTCTCCCGCATGCTTAACCCAAATATTGTAATAATCGTAGGGATAATTATAGCCTCCATACCCCGCCTCTCCGGGATAGTCCTTGGCTTGCACAGCAAAATCCGTTTTGTACTTACGGTTGTATCGCACCAAAAAATTATACACATCCCCTTTGCCTGTTAAACGGTACCACAGGGGCGATGTGCCGCCACGCAACACGGCACGCCCCGTGCTGTGATGCAAAAAAACGATGGATTGCATAGTCTCATTTTTTTCAGAACCACAGCTCCCCAACAACAGGAGAACCAACAGCCACAATGCCTTCATGTCCTCAATTATTAAGCTCCGGAATTTAATACATCCGCATACATTTTGCGAACGGCCCCAACCACACAAAGCGGGTCGTGTCGTTGCAACGCCCTTTTCCTGGCAGCGCGTCCCATACCGGCGGCTCGCTCAAAATCATTACCCAGCGCCGTCACTGCAGCCGCAAGGGCATAAGGGTCACCGTCCTGTACCAGCCAGCCCTCCTGCTCATGTTCCAGTATGGAAGAGGTTCCCCCTACAAAAGATGCAATGCAAGGCAGACCAACCAGCATCGCTTCACAAAGACTGTTGGGACTGTTTTCGATATGACTTGTTTGGCAATAAAGATCAGAATCAAGCAAAAGTGCACTTAGAGACTTTTCATCCAGTGAACCTAAAAAAGACAAGGGGAGTTCCGCCAAATCCACCTTGAGCCAACGGGCAACCGTTCGACACAAAGGATGCGTGGCGGAGAGTCCCGCCACTCGCCATTCCACTTCCATTCCTCGCGCTTCTTTCAACACCACCAAAGCTTGCACAAGGGTTTCCAACCCCTTATAAACGCCCGGCCCCAATGTAGAGACCACACGTAAAGGCCGACCAAATGTTTTTTTGGACCAAACCTGATCAAAAAAGGAAGGACGCAACAACTCCTGAATCTCAAAATACCAGCTCCGAGGCGCCAACAAACGACTCACCTGCTGATCCCACAAAGTTCGTCCAGCTACAAAACGAGTCATAGCCAATATTTGTCTTTCACGCAAAGCTCCCTGGGCTATACCCTTATAATGCCGACCTATGGTGGCCGCCTTTAATCGTGCTCTTAATACGTCAGAATGCCTTAAAACCGAAAAAGGGATGCCGGAAAAATATTTCAGGGCAATCACACTCAGTATTCCTTGAAGCGAGATCACCACAGGCACCTCAAGCTGTCGCTGTATCAAGCCATAATTTTCTTCGGTACCATGAATGTGAACAAGATCGGGAGCCACCTGTCTCACCACCTCCATGAGTCGTTCCAATTCAGCCTTTTGATTGTTCCAACCTAAAAACCGCCCCATAATTCGTTGCAGCGGCCTTCGTCCCCCACTTCGCAACACCGGATAATACCTGGTTCCATCCGCAGCAAAAGGAGCCAGGGGTTTGGGCCAGTAAAAGGCAACCGACAGACTAATGTCCACATTTTTCACCAGCTCACCCTGCAAGGCGTTGAGCCATCCTCCTTTGCTGTATGACTTCCCAAGGAGCTGTGCGGAAGCACTGCAAGGGGTATTGCTGAACCAGAGTATCTTCATTTACTTTAGATTTTTCAATTATTGGTCCCACAGGCCCCTTGCCTTGCCCGACAAAATGCGATGGGTTTGCAAAGGAACATAAAGCAGTCCCACACCATTGACCAGAGCAATGGCCAGGATGACACCGGAAACCCCCAGGGGCGATTTTACCAGGGCCACTGCCAGAGGAATAAAAACCAGGGTTTGTACCACCACCACCCGAATGGTGAGTTTGAGTTTGCCAAAACCATTTATGAATTGCGTGTAGGGCGACAACACGACATTGACCAGGGCATAAAGAGCCATACAACACGACAACAGCCAGGGAATCTCAACCCTGCTGCCCACCCACAGCTTATAAACCAGAGAGCTGCACGCCAACATCAAAAAAATACCTGCGACAAACAAAAGAGAGGCCCAATTCAGTCGTCGAAGCGTATGCTTCAGCCAGGGAAAATCACCTTTAACATAGGCCTCGGTAACCGCCGACCAAATGGGCGTCATGATAATGGCATAGACCATTACCGGAAGTGAAAAATACTTATAAGCCACATTATATACAGTGACCGCCTCGGGCCCCAACAATTGAATGATGATCATATTGGAGGTCATAAACAAGACCACTGCCGACATTTGAATCACAAAAAACTTTTGGCCCAAAGTCATCAAGTCGCGCGACAAACTAAAATTGATACAACGCCACGAGGGCCGGTAAGACCGGTAGCGCCCCCTAAACAGTACCACCGTAGCCACCAGCAGAATCATTGCTGGAATTACACTCAGCAACAAACCCAAAATAATGAGCGATCCTTGCTGATTGACTTTTATCAACAGCACAATCAATACCAGGGTAAGCACATTGCCCAAGGGCATAAAAGCGTTGTAAACCGCCGGACGCTGATCGGCAATAAGTATAACGCCAATGAGTTTAAGCACAAAACGGAGAATAAAAAAACCAAAGACCAAAGCGGCCAAAAGCGACAATTCTTCAGGCGGCACAGAAGTGGTATTCAAAATCTTGTCCCAACTCAAAAACGGATTCACAACAAAGAACAACAACAAAACGCCCGAAAAAATCAGTCCCACTACCGCATAGGTCGTACTGACATACACCCGGGCCAATTCGTGCCTGCCCTGGGCCACCGTTTCGGCAAATTTATTGCGCAAACCGCTGCCCAGTCCGACATTAAAAAACTCAAACCACCCAATAATCGAAGTCATTGTCAACCAAATACCATAACGCTCACTGTCGAGGTAATCCAGCAAAAGCGGAACATATACAAAGCCGATCAACACACTCACGCCCTGTAAAAAAAAGGAGTACAAAATATGCTTTTTGGCCCTGACGCTGCGTTCGGGGCCCCGACCAATGAACCGGGTAAGGACTTGCTGCCAAATTTGCTTGCTCATCAATTTTTCGTTGGCTTAAACCGAGGCTCCGGCATGGTGGGTGGTAAAACAATGCGACAATAAGGCGCCGACTCGTTCCAGATCATCGGCATCCATGTTGGTGGCGGAGGGCAAACAAAGCCCAAAATCAAAAATATGCTCGGCCGTACCGTTGATGTAGGCCGGACAATCTTTAAAAACGGGCTGCAAATGCATGGGTTTCCAGGCGGGACGTGACTCTACATTGTCGCTTTCGAGATACAGGCGCAAGTCCTCCCGCCCAAATCCACAAACCAGGGGATCAATCAACACCGTGGTCAGCCAGTAGTTGGAAAAATAATCCCCAGCGGGTTCTGAAAGGAACTGCAAACCCGGCACCCCTCCAAATCGCGCCAGATAGAAGTCGTGCAAAGCTCTTTTTTGTGCCACACGCTGCTCCAGGACCTCCATCTGTCCCAACCCGATACCCGCCAAAACATTGCTGAGTCGGTAATTATACCCAATGCAGCTGTGCTGGTAGTGGGGCGCATGATCGCGCGCCTGAGTGGCATAAAAGCGTGCTTTGGCGATCAACTCACCATCGTCGCTGGCCAGGGCCCCTCCTCCTGAGGTGGTAATGATTTTATTGCCATTGAACGAAAAAGCCGCCACACGCCCAAAAGACCCCACCGCCCGACCTTTGTAGCGACTGCCCAGTGCCTCCGTGGCATCCTCAACGACGGGGATTTGATACCGGTCTGCAACGGCCATTATCGCTTCCATATTGGCCGGCATTCCATAAATATGTACCGGCACAATGGCTTTGGGCAACTTACCCTTGACCAGTCTGTCCAAAATGGCCTCTTCGAGCAAAACCGGATCCATATTCCAGGTGCCCGGCTCTGAGTCGATGAGTACGGGAGTGGCCCCCAAATAAACAATCGGGTTGACGGTCGCCGCAAAAGTCATCGTAGCGGTCAGCACCTCATCTCCGGCTTGTACGCCACAAAGCAAAAGACCCAAATGAAGGGCTGCCGAGCCCGAAGACAGCGCAGCGACATGCTTCACCCCCAAATAATTGGCCAAGACCTGCTCAAACTTCTCAATATTGGGCCCCACAGGGGCAATCCAATTTTGTGCAAAAGCCTCGCAGATGTATGGCAACTCCTGCCCGCCCATATGGGGACAAGCCAGGTAAATACGCTTGTTTTGTTTATCCATAGCTTTTGGTGTTAATCCTGATTAGCGAGCGGTTGTCCCACAGCCACCAATCGTTCTTTGTAACGAAAAAATACAACGGTATCGTCCTTAACCTTGCGGTCGAGGACCATACCTGCAGCTATCTGATTGCGATCCCCTATTTCTGAATGGGGCAGGGTGGCGCTGTTGATTCCGAAAAGATTGTCGCTGCCCACCCGGGTAAAACCGGAAAGAGAAACATTGGGACCAATAAAATTGAAATCGCCCAGGCAGGTGTCGTGCCCGAGACTGCAGCGGGCATTTAAAAAATTGAAGGCCCCAATCCGTACATTGGGCCCCAGATTGGCGTAGGGACCAACCACATTGCCGGGCCCTATTGAAGCGCTGGGAGACACCCAGGCGCTGGGATGAATAAAAGTGGCAAAGCGGGCTCCTTGTTCTAAAAAGAGCTCCACAAAGCGCCGACGGTACTTCAAATTGGCAATACCTATCAGGTAATGGCAATCGCTGCGCACCCGATGCGCAGCAATGCTGCCCAGCCAGGGTGCTGAAAAGCGATAACGCTCGTAATTGGCCGACGAATCGTCAAGGTAACCCAGGAGCTTCCACAAACCGCCCTCTTCGGGGGACTGGGAAAAATGCAGATAGTCGTCCAGCTCGGCACCGTGACCACCGGCACCTATAATAATGAGATTTTTCATAGAAAGACTGGTTTATTGACTCGTATAGCCCCCGTCCACCACCAGATTGCTACCCGTTATCCATCGGGCCGCATCCGAAAGCAAATAAACGCAGGCTGCCGCCACATCGTCCGCCTCACCCAGGCCCAAAGGATGTCGGGCCCGGATTTCGGCCAGCGCCTGTTCGTCACGGCTGTAAACTGCTGCGGCCGACATGGGGGTAGCGACTACACCGGGACTGATGCAATTGAAGCGGATTTTGCGCGGAGCGTACTCCAAAGCCAGGGAACGGGAGGCCGACAGCAAGGCCCCTTTGGTCATTCCGTACAGGGTTTTACCCGGGCTGCCGGTGAGGCCCATAACCGAGGACAAAAAAACCACACTGCCTCCGGCTTCGGAAAACAAGGCGGGCTTTAAGAGGCGACGGGTAAGGTGCAGGGCCGCAAAAACATTGGTTTCGAAAAACTGTTGCAGATGCTGTTCACGCACCATGCGAAAGGGCAAGGTGGTAGAGATACCTGCACAGTGCACCATTCCCGAGAGAGGGGACAGCAAAACACCGGGCAGCAGGGCTTCCAAAGCCTCCTGATCACAAAGGTCCACACTCAAAACCCGGTGAAAATCCGGCCTCCCGGTCATCCCCAGGGTCTCGGCCAGTCGTTCGGCATTGCGACCCAACATCAAAACCCGCGCGCCCTGTTGGGCACACAACAGGGCTGTGGCCCGACCTATGCCTGAAGAAGCACCGGTAACCAGAATGGTCTTATCTGCTAAAGAAAAAGGGGAAGTTGTCATAGATTCTCCGCTTAATCCACCTCCACAATGCGACTCAGGTGACAATTGTGCAGGTCGAGGACTGCCGAAGCCCAGGACATTCCCACGCCAAAACCGCTCATCAGCACCCGCTGATGAGCTTTCAGCTTTCCACCCAATTCAGACACCAGGGTAAGGGGAATAGATACCGACGAGGTATTGCCGTACTTAGCAATGGAGGAAGGTACCCGCTCGCGGTCCAGTTTGAGCTTCTTAATCAAATAATCGTTCATGTAGTTGTTGGCCTGATGCAGCAGCACATAATCCATTTCGTGTGCGGTGCAGCCCACCCGCTCCAACAGCTGCCTAACATCGCGCGGCACCTCACTGAGTAAAAAGTTAAACACATCGGCACCATGCATGTAAGCCTGCTCATCGGACCGGATGTTGCCTTCCTCATCGACCACCCGCTCGACCAGGGTATCCGGAGAACTGGGCTTACGGTAACCGCCTGCCTCAATCTTAATCAAATCAGCCCTGGAACCGTCGGAATTCAAGGAGAACCAACTGTGTCCATAAGCGGCATCCCTATCGATGAGGGCAGCAACGCCCCCATCTCCAAACAGAAAAGCAGTCTTGCGGTCGCGCGGCGAATACACTTTACTCCGGGTCTCCCCATCGAGCAACAAAGCCTTTCGCAAACCCTGCTGCTGCATTAAAGCATACACCACAGAGAGTCCGTACAGAAACCCCGAACAACCCAGGCCGATATCGAAGGCTATGGTCGATTTACTCAGGCCCAACCGTTCCTGAAGAAGAATAGAGGTCGCAGGCATCCGATAATCGGGGGTTTGAGAAACAAACACCAGCAAATCAATGTCGCTGCGATCCACCGACATATCGTTCAACAAGCTGTCGGCCGCTGCAAAGCAGAGGTCCGACGCGCAGGTGGTGGCGGCGGCAAAACGCCGCTGCCGAATACCTGTCTTGGCCACAATATCGGCCGCATCCTGCGCACTAAAATGAGTGGTATACTTCAGGTTATCAATAATCTGCCGCGGAACCGCAGCCCCCAAACCCGCAATACCCACTCCTTCAAATTCGAGATAAGCCATAATGCGTTCAACTTGCCAAACGTTTTTGGACTTCCTTAAGCACATCGCCTACAGTAAGCAGACGCTCAAAGGCTGCATGCTCAATAACCACCTCGTACTCCTCGTCGAGCATAGCAATAAGCGAAAGCTGTCCCAACGACGACCACTCGTCAAATTCTCTAAAAACATCATCGAGTGCCACATCCCGATCTTCGATCTCCAGCGCCTCCTTAAAGGCATTCAAAAATTGCTTTTCCATAGTTCTTTGATTTAGTAATGATTGTTTGTTCTATTTTCCAGTAAAAGCCGGCATGGTGGTCTGCTCATCGCGGTCGACCGACTCCCGCAAGAGCACTTTCAGCAACGTCCGCCACAAGATTTTTAAATCAAGGACCAGACTCACATGATCCACATAGTAGATATCCAATTCAAACTTTTCGTTCCAAGTGATGGCATTGCGCCCATTAACCTGGGCCCAGCCGGTAATACCCGGTCGAACCTCATGCCTTCGTTGCTGCCTGCTGTTGTACAAGGCCAGGTAGCGTACCAAAAGGGGGCGGGGACCAACCAGACTCATATCGCCTTTGAGCACATTCAGCAGGTTGGGCAGCTCGTCGAGCGAGAGACTGCGAACCAGGCGACCCATGGCGGTCAGCCGCTCTTTATCGGGCAACAAACGCCCGTCGCTGTCGTAAAGCTCCCGCATGGTTTTGAGCTTGAGCAAACGAAAAACCTGGCCCCCCTTACCGGGCCGCTCCTGTACAAACCACGGTCGCCCATGAAGTCCCGGAGCCAACAACAACAAGAGCAATAAAAGCAGGGGCCACAAAAGCAGCAACAAAATCAAGGCGACTATAAAATCAAAAAAGCGCTTAAAAAAATGCCGGTACATCTTCCCGTTTTTTACCATAAGGCAGGGCCCCCTCCTCCAACAGCGAAAGGGCCTCCCCCACGCTCACAAAAGAAAAATCAAGACCCAGACGTTTAAACTTTTCAAAGGCCTGACCAACGCCGAAGTACGACTGGATATAATGTCGTGAAAGCACCCGTTTCTGTCTGCCATCAAAGTCGCGCAGATGAAAATAGGTCATATTGTAGACAGAACGACTCATCAACCTATGAATCAAAGCATAAGGCAGCAAGCGAAAATAACCCCCACCCGAAAAAAACACCTTCTGCCCCCCCAAGCGACCAAAGCTCATCGGCAACTCCCACAAGGGACCACCCGAAGTGGACCAGCGAAAGGGTTGCCCCTGCTCCAATGAAGGCCATCCGCCGCCCCGGCGATTTCCGGGAAAAAGGGAGCAATCGCAGCGAATACCCTCTTGAATCAACACCTCAAAAGCCCAGGGAGTCGCCGCCGTAATGGAAAATGCCGGCGCCCGGTAAAAATCGATGGCGGAACCGACCACTTGAGCAAGTCCGTCAATGGCCCGATGGGTGTCCTCTTCAAAAGCGGAGCGACTGAGTTGCGTTACACGCCGGTGCAAGTCGGAGTGGCAGCCCACCTCGTGCCCGCGCCCGGCAATGCTTCGAATAACCTGGGGGTGACTGCGAGCCACTGCACCCAGGCAAAAAAAGGTAGCACGGAACTGCCGCTCCTCCAAAAAATCGAGCAGTTCATTCAGCAAGCGGTCCAGGATGGGCAAATAATAGGCACTCCCTCCCTTGGCGTAAAGCTGGTAAACATACCACTCTTCCAAATCAAAAGTCAATACATTTAAAGACTCATCTTGCATCTGCCCATCCATTTTTTGACTGTGTACGAATAAAGGCTTAAACCGAATCGTGTAAGCCCGCCACCAAACTCCACCTGTCGTAGGTCCTCACCTGAGTCTCCAAACCCCAATCTAAAGGCAGCACCACCATATTTTTATAGGCGTAAGGCACAAAACCCTGGCGCCACAAACCCGCAGTCCCGTAAAAGCTGTTCTGCATAAGCGCCACATAATTGGCCCCCAAATGGCGGCCTGCACCAACCACCTCTTGCATCACTTTTGGGAAAAGAGAAGGCGCCCCCAATAAATCAACCACCACCAACTCCCGGTGTGGGCCCTGCTCATTCACCGTAAACACAGCGGCACACGATTTTCGGCCCTGACTCACCGCCACCATGCCGTAATGCCTAAAAGGATGTTGCAAATAGCGCCATTCAAAAAATCCATTTACCAAGTGGGTCCGGAGCACAGCGTCGTAGGGACTGATTTGCTGTCCGGCCTCTTCCAAAATATCGACTTGCAAAAGATAGGCATCCTCTAAGGGAAGCGAGCGGGTTTTTCCCCCTGCCTTAAAAGAGCGCAAGGCGGCCCAGGGACGCAACACCCTAACCATCCAGGGCAGACTGGCTTGCCGGTGCCAACCCAGGGAAAGGTAACCGGGGAGACTGTTTTGATTGGGGAAATTATAGATCAGACCGATGCCTTCTTCCCGGGCCATTCGCAAACCCTCCAATCGCAGGGTTTTGAACAGTCCCTTTCCACGAAAATCTTTCGCCACAGCAGTATCGCAGGGCTGGTAGGCCCTAAGCACCTTACCCCGGAGACTAAAAGACCAACTCCACCAATTGTTGACGGCAACCAGTTGCCCCTGACTCTCGGCAACCAGGAGCAGCGAAGGGCCAAAGGGACTGTCACAAAACTTCCAGTCCCAATACGCAGCATCGCGCTTTGAGGCGGTGCGCTGTCCCTCCGAAAAAACCTCATTAAGCAAGGCCAACACCGCAGTCTGGTCGGCCTTTTCGGCCTTTCTCATCACCAAATCCATAAGCCCTGAATTCAATTAAGCGGTAAAGCTCCTCGGAGTCGCCATACCGCAGCTCGTACAAACTGCAACGGCTTGCGTAAAAGTTTTAAAGGCACCAGGTAAAACGGGGGAGCCTCCCCGTTTGTCCGCCAACAGTCCTTGTGCTGCTTTTGCGCCCGAATATTATTGCGGTAATCACGCGTACTGCGACCACCAATGGCAAAACGAACCACATAGGCATTGAGCCGTTCGATGCGCAGACGATGAAAATAGAAATAGCGCAGAAAAAACTCATAATCGGCCCCCGGATGCAGCTCAAGACGATAAAGCCCCAGGCGATCGAGCAGTTCGCGTCGCAAATAAATGCTCTGATGGGAGGGCATCCAGCCCAGGGGGATGCGCCATCGGCGGAAGGCGGGACTGCGGTTGATGCGCACCGCCCGGCCTTGTTCATCCACCATCACGCTGTGTCCGTAAATTACATCGGGCTGTTTGCGGGCAAACAGCGCAACAATACGAGCAATGGTATCCTTATCGTACAAGCGGTCGCCCCCGTGAATGAGTCCCACCACCTCCCCGGTAGCGGCACGCAAACCCTTATTTATGGCATCGTACAAACCCTTGTCGGGACCGTATAGGATCCGCGCAATTTGGCCCCGATAACGCTCTACCAGCTCCAGGGTCCCATCGGTCGATCCCCCATCCACCACCAGGTATTCGATATTGGCATAGCTCTGTTGCAATACCGAAAGCAGGGTGGCCTCAATGACCAAGGCATTGTTGAAGCAAATGGTAACAATGCTGACTTTAATGTTCTCCATTAACCAAGGCTTTAGTGTTTGGAAGAAAGGGGCTCCCTGATGTGCTCATACGCAGCCTTTGGTACAAATCTACATAGGCCGCCATACTGTCCTCCTTATCAAAATATCTTTGTGCCCACAGCCGATATTCGCTCCGCAAAGTGGCCGAGGCAGTCAACACCTCCACGATACGGGCGGCCAGACCGGCCACATCGCCGCGCGCCACTACTCCGTTCCATGCAGGATTCAAGGCTTCGGGACTCCCTCCGCTGCGGTAAGTGAGCACGGGTGTACCGCAGGCCAGAGCCTCAAGGTTGGTGGTGGGAAAATTATCGATGTAGGTAGGGTTGACAAAAACCGAGGCCAGACTGTACAAAGCCGCCAATTCACCTAAATTTTCGGTCCGCTCGAGTCCCCGCACTCCCCTGGGAAGACTTTTAAGCTGGTGGGCTTGCAGGCCCACCAAAACAATTTCCACCTCCTCAGGCAAAAGGGTTCGCAAGGCCAAAAAATCACCCAAGCCCTTGCGACGATCCCACTGCCCCGCCACCCCCAGAACAATCTTCTTATTCTCCAAGCCATACTTCTGCGCCGTAGCCTTTGCATCGGTCGGACAAAAAGCGCCTAAGTCTATCCCATTGGGAATTACCTCAACGGGATAATCCTGTAAAAAGGATGTTTGCAAATGACGCCCCAGCCATTGCGATGGGGCCACCAATACCATGCGGTCGATCCCCTGAAAAGCACTGCGTTTTCGCTCAAAATTACTGAAAGACCGATCGAGTCCCCAACTCTTGGGGTAGCCGTGGGTATTGGGACAATGGTGACAGTGGCTCTGCCAGCGGAGACAGGCATAGCGATCGAAATAGCTGCAATGCCCGGTGAAGGGCCAGCAATCGTGGAAAGTCCACACCACCGGCAAGCCCTTATCTTTCAGCCAATCGCTCAGCATTTCTACCTGAAGGTAATAGCCGTGCAAATTGTGCAAGTGCACCAAGTCGGGCTGCAAGCGATCCAGCTGCTGCAAAAAAGATCGGGTAGCCCGCTTTGAGGCAAATCCATGCGCATCCAACAAGCGGGTTTGCAAAACATGCCAACGCCTATCCACCCCGTTTCCTATGCGCAGCAATTGCGACGCACTGGGTTGCATTCGCCCGCCATAGGCCACAATGCTTTCGTGTCCGCCCGCCAGCAGCACTTTGCCCAGATCCTCAGCAATGCGTCCTGTGCTGCCGGTATTTACCGTCGTATTGATTTGAACAACCCTCATTTACCGGACATAAAATCGTAATACGCCTTCCCAATGTGCTCGAGACTGTAACGGGCAATTCCGGCACGTGCATTTTGTCCCATTCTCTGGCGCAGATCTTCATCATCCATCAACTGTTTCAGGCGCTGAGAAAACAAAGGATAGTTGTTCAAAGGGACCAGGAAACCATTGTGGCCATCGATGAGCAAGTCGGCGGGACCGGCCACGCAGTCGAAAGCAACAGCAGGAAGACCAAAAGAAAGCGCCTCGGCCAATACGTTGGGGAAACCCTCCGATTCGGAAGTAAAGGCAAAGACCTTGGCCCTGCGATAGTAGGAGGCCACATCGGTCTGATCACCCGCCAATTGAATACTGTCCGTTGCATCGAGCTCCTCAATTTGCTTTTGCAAGCTGTTGCGCAACTGCATTTTCTGAGCATCTCCGCCCACAATTATCAGGCGCCAGCCCGGCTGATTCAGCGCCGCAAAAAGCGCAATGAGGCGATCGTGGTTCTTACCCGGGATCAAGCGGCCCACCGAAAGCACCAACTGCTCTTTGGGCACACCGTTGGTCGATTCCGGAATACGAACCGGATTGGCAATGACCCTGATGTTGCGGTGCCTCAATTCACGAAAATAAATATCCCGTGCCTGGCCTGTTTGCGCAATCATTCCCTTAGCCCCCGGATATAAACATCGCCGCAATACAAAATGCATCAGCGACATTTTTTTCCCGGGCTGGCAACGGTCCGACACATACACCGGATAAGGAAGGCCCAACAGAGCCAAAAGCACAAAACTGTTCCAATACTCCCCGAAACTCAGAATTTTTTGGGGCTGTAGCATTTTTACGGTGCCGCGCAAAAACATAAGTCGTTTAAACATAGCCACAAGTCGCAGGCGATCATTAAACACAGCATGGGGTTGATGCACCACCAATCGCTCAGGTAAGGGATAATAAAACCGAATGTTCCTGCCGTATAAAATGAGATGCACCTCATCCCGATGTCGGGCGCAGAAATAGCCGGCCAACTCGGCCATTACCCTTTCCATCCCACCGGCCTGAAAAGTGGGAAGCAGCAAACACAATACGGGTCGTTTCATAAAGACACTTCTGTTTTGGGTGCTTCTTTTAAGAGACTTTCTATCATCCAGCCAAAGGGATTAAAGGGCCCCTTATGGAAAACCAACTCAGTGTCCCAATAACCCCACTCGAACTGTCCGTCGGCGTAACCAAAAACACAACTGACTTCTACAATAAGCGGCCGATCCTGCTCAAAAACAAAGTCATAGGCCGCTGACTGCAGCCCTAATCGGCGGGTAAAATCCAAGGCCATTTGTAATGCATCTTTCGGTATCAGGTGCTCCTCAAGTCCAACCAGTCCGCTGCCCGAAGCCCGAAAATCTCCGGGACGAACACCACGACGTGCAGCAAAAAGGCGGTCATTAACACAATTTACCCGCACATCGTAGTGATTATTGGGAATAAAATCCTGAAAATAAACGTAGCCCCGCTCCCGTCCGCTCATACGGGCATAGGCCGGCGGGAAAAACAAACGCAAGACCCCGGCGAGCACCTGAGAAAAACGATCCTTCCCCTGACGAAAATGCCGCCAGCGCTCCACCAAACTGCGCCATCCATTATAGGGCGAAAAGCCACGACCAAAGGCCCTTTTCACCAGACGACGGCCCTGCCGTTCATTTTTTACCAGTCGCACATTGAGCGAGCCGGCTCCTCCCCGCAATTTGAACACCTTCGGGTAACTGCAGGCCCTGAGCCAACGGAGAGCCTCCTGCTTGCGATAAAAAACAGTACTGGGGACCAGCGGTGCACCAACAGCCTCAAAAAGATACTTCTGAGCCACCTTATCGTCGAAATGCCATACTGTTTGAGGGTTGGGGAATACACGAATGGGCAAACCTTCCAGAGCAAACAACAACTGCTTGGCCATCAGTCGGTCGGCCACCTTATTCTGATGTACCTGCCACAGCAGGACCCGACAAGAGCGCAATTGCTCCACAATATCGCTGCTGTAACAATCTACTTCAACAAAGGGCAGTTTGTTGTCGCGGCAATAGGCCGCCCACCGGCTGCCAAAATCGCCCTTTGTATTGTGAATGGCTATCATAATTGAGAATTTTGAAAAAGTCGAAGCAAAACCTCGTGGTGTGACTCGCAACGCAATAAATTGTGGTACAATCGCTTTTTACGGGGCGACAAAAGGGAGGGAAATAGTTTTTGCCTTTGTAAAATTCCCAACCAGGTGCCGGAAAGGGGTTCAAGGAAGGCCCGATAACGCCGGGCCACCTGAGCGCAAAATTCATCGAAAGCTGCCTCCAGCAAGTTCGAATCAGCTATTATTTGATTCAATCGTGCCAAATTCTCCTCAAAAGCCGCCAGTTCCTCTTTCTCGAGAAGTTGCAGTCCCGGCTTCTGCCGGCACTGTGCATAAGGGTAGCATTTGATTTCCACTCGCTCACCCAAATCCAGTCCCACCATAAAACCCAAATGCCAATCGGCCCTTTGCACCCGCGGATCATCAAATAAGAAGTTTCCCAGGCTGTAAACCAATGGTACCCCGTGATAGTACTCATAACCGCTGGACACATGCGGATGGTGACCGACAACGGCACAGGCGCCGGCATCGGCAAAAAAACGAAACAGTTGTTGTATGCGGGGACTGGGTAAGGCATACATCTCGTGTCCGCCGTGAAAAACAACCACCACGTAACGAGCCCTTGCAGCAGCAGCTTTAATGGCTGCGAAATTACGAATGGGATTCAGGGGATGGGCTCCGACACCATTATTCTGAACGGTAGAAAATTCGTTTTCGGTAAGGTTAACAAGGGCAACTTCCTTACCGGCCAATTGAAAAAAGTTGGTGCTTTCTGCTTCCTCCAGATTGAAACCAGCCCCTACGGTAGTCAAGCCCGCCTCCCTGCAATGCACAAGGGTGGATTCAAGGCCGGCCCGACCATAGTCCATGATGTGGTTGTTGGCCAGGGTAGCCAGGCCAAAACCAGCCTCCACCAAAACTTGGGCAGCAGCGGGATCGGCCTGCAAGATGGGACCAATTTTCGCGAGCCCGACTGAGGCCGAAGTAAGGGGGCATTCGAGGTTGACAATGGACAAACGGGCTGCTTGAATGAGCGGCAGCGCAGCACCAAATATTTCGGCGCCCGACTGCGATTTCAGAACAGGAGCCAAGCGGTTTTGGGGACAAAAATCCCCGGCTATAAGCAGGTCGTGCGACATATACAATATTCAGGCAGTAAGAAAGGCGGCGTGGTGGGTCATGCAGCGCCCCAATTCATCGCTGGTGACAAATTCCACATCGGGCCAACGTTTTAAAACAGCATGCAACAAGGCGCGCAGCTGACGCAAATTGCGACGGCGGTTTTCCTCATCCAATGCGCCAATAAAATTCAGGCGATGCACCCCAACCACTGCGGGCCGGTTCCAGGCAAAAGCAGCAGATATGCGGGCCAAACAGGTGGCTACGGCATCGCTGTGGGGATAAAGACTGGGTTCAAAATAGGCGTTGCGAACCAGGTAAACTTGCCCCAGTGCATTGCGCTGCCCCTGATGATGGGTCAGCGCCGGCTCCCCTGCAATGGCCGGCAACTGCCGGCGCTGGCCCTGTATAAAGCGGACTCCGGCGGCTGCGGCCAATTCTTCGTGGCGGGGCGACCAGCAATAGTTCGGGGCGATCATGCTCTGGGCCGGCTCCCCAAATACTTGATGAAACATTTGCAGGCCTTCTGTAATACTTTGGTTCACCCCTGCCTCATCTTCGGGCCGGTCCACGGCCCAAGCCTCCAGCAAGCTGTTTGGCAGCTCCTTGCAAACGGTGCGACTGATGCCAAAAAGCCGCAAATCAAAGGCTTGTCTGACCACCGGCAGCCCACCTTGTAAGGCCCGCATCCATCGGGCTACATTCAAATGCTCACGTCCGTGAAACTGAGGCTGAAACAAGCCTTCTCGCCGGCCTTGGTTCCAAAGGGCGAAGGCGCCTTCCCTGCCGGGGTAGGCGGCCAGGGTTTTTGTCATACTTTCGAAGTGATAATGCTGAAAACCGTTTGCCCGAATGGCCTCAAAGTCGGGATTGGCAAGCACACAATTGGCCGTGAGCACAGGATGTTGGTGCCTGTGGTCGCGAAAGGAAGCGAGCACCTCAAACAAAGCCTCCAGGTCCTCTTCCGTAGCCAGCGTGTCGTAGCGCAGGTAGGGACAGGCATCTACACGCAAACCACCCTTAAGCAGGGCCTTGTAACTGGTCCGGTCGGGCATGCGAACACTGCCCCAGTCGTCGCTTTCCAGCACCAAAAAACGACGACTCAATTTTTGACCGCGCACATTGACCCAATGCCTGCGCAAGCCCTCTTTCCAATTATTCATCATGGGAAGATTCTATTAATGCCCCCAATTCGGGGGAGCTCATAAATTCCAAATCGGGCCAACGTTTCAACGCGGCCCTCAACAAAGCATCCAATGCTGTTAGTCCCCGCTCTCGATTGGCGACATCCAGTGCCCCTACATAAGATACCCGGTGGGAGCTGATGACGGCCGGTTTGTGCCACGCAAAGGCTACAGCCATTTGCTGCAGACAGCTGTTGACCCAGTCGCCCCCCTGCCAGGGCTCAAAAAAACAGTTGCGCACCAAATAACGCTGGCCCAGCTTATTGCGCTGGCCCAACCAGTGCAACACACGGCGATTGCGCCCCTTCCCCAGGGGTTCGTGTTGGATTTTTGCCGTCGACATATAGCGAATACCGCACTCTGCTGCAACAGCTTCCAGGGTCCGGTTAAAGGGACCGTTCGGGGGGACAAAAAAATTGGCTTTATAGCCCATCAAATGCGCAAAGAGTTCGAGGCCTTCCCGAATGGCCTGGGACTGGAGGGACAAATCCGCAGGATCCTGCAAATCAAAGGCAGCCTGAAAGGACGCCGATGCAGCGCCCTGCTTACGAACATAGCCCCAAAAGCCCCCATTAAAAGCTTGGTGCGCATCCTGGTCTTCTTGTTGAAGGGCGCGCATCCATTGGGGCACATTCAAGTGCTCCCGACCGTGAAACTGAGGAACAAACCACCCTCCGGCAATTCCACTTTGCCATTTGGCAAACACCTTTTCACCGGGATAATAGCGCGCCAAAGTAGTGGTTACCGGCTCAAAATAATACTGCTGAAACTGCTCCCGGGCAATGCGCTCAAAATCGGGATTGGCCACCAAACAGAGCGGCGTCATGATGCAACATTGCCCTTTGCAATCGGAATGCGCCTGCAATACCGAAAACAGTGCATCCAGGTCTGCCACCCCCGCAAGGGTATCGTAACGATTGTAGGAAGGCTGCCCCGCCAGACCCAAATTCAATCCCCCCCGTTGTGCGGCTTCATAAGCCTTCAATGAGGGCATACGGATACTGCCCCAGTCGTCGCTCTCCAGAACCATAATTTTACGGGAGCTGCGCCAGCCCGGGATATTGCTTGCATGACGCAGCACTTTTGTAACAATGGGGGAAACTTTCACAGCACAAAAACTTTAGGGTGGGCTACACGCCGAAAAAAAGCAAAAAGGGCCGGACTGTGCTGCTGATAATGCAAGCTTTCCTTTGCCAAGGCTTTGCCTCCGAGCGATAAGGAAGCAGCCAGCTCAGGCTCCTTTAAAATACGCAACATACAGGCTGCCAAATCGGCAGCATCATTAGGCCGGGCAACCAGTGCCTGTTTTCCATGCTCAAGGTAGCGGGCCATTTCGCCACCAGAGGAAACAACCAGCGGAATGCCGTCGCTTAAGTACTCCGCCAGCTTAGTGGGAAAATTGTAAGCATTCTGGCGGTTCATGGGCTTGTTGACTACGGCCAGGGCGCTGCCCTTGCGTAAAAGAGCCAAGGCCTGGGGCGACAGCAATCCGGTAAAATGTACCCTTTGCCTCAGTCCGCTCCTTTCGATTAGGGCTTCAACCCGCCTCGACAGTGCGGGCGCCATAGCAGAACTGGTGAGATAAAAGTCGAACCGAACAACTGTATTTACCTGCGTAAAAGCTTCAAAAACAGCCATCACCCCGTCTTTGGTCTCACTTAAAGCACCGGCATGCAACATATAGGGGTTGCCGTTGGTCAACACCGTGTCGGGAGGACAATCAGCGCCCTGCTCAAAAGTCTCGTCGCAATTGGCCAAAACCGGCACGCGCAAGATTTGTGCGGCACTTCTTTTATAGCGACGAACAAGGGTCTCCAGCTTTTCGGAAATAACCACAAAACCATTGGCCAGGGGAAAGACCAGGTGCAAAACCAGCCAGCGCCGAATTATTCGTAACCAGAGTGGATCCAGACGCCCTCCCTCGGGCGCATAGGGATTCTCGTTGACCTCCAGAATGCTTTTTCCTCCTGAAAAACGTAAGCTTGTCAGCATACAGAGACTGCTCCACCACCCAAAGCCACATAGAAAAATCAGCTTTCCCTGACGACTCCAGCGCCTGCAGGTGCGGGCATACATCACAGCCCAAAAAGCACCAAGCACCTGACGCATCCAATACGAGCGGCCCACCACAGGTGAGGCCAACACCCGATAAGGCACACCTTCGTACTGCTGGTTATTGCTGCCTCGGCGACCAGGCACCACAACTTCTACCTGACTGCCCGATTCTTGCAGCGCTTTGGCATAGAGCTGCAGTCGCCGGGTCATGGCCATCCCCCGGGGATAAGAACCGTTGTAAAAAAAGAGCACTTTCATGAGGGAGAAGAAGAAAAAACAGGCAGCTGTCGCAGCACTTTACAAGGATTGCCCGCCGCCACTACGTTGGTCGGCACATCTTTAACGACCAGACTGTTGGCGCCTATCACCGAATTGGCGCCTATCCGCACACCTTTTAGCACGGTAACGTTCACTCCCAACCACACATTATCTTCGATAATCACTGGAGCGGGACTGCCCGAACGTGGATCGTCGAGGTGCCAGTCGCTGTCGGTAATAAGAGTATTTGCCCCACAGCGCACAAAATGACCAATATGAATTTCCTGGAAACAGCCTATTACGGTTCCGCTGAAACCGCAATGGTCGCCAATGACCAGACGGCTCCCAGGCTGAAGTGCCGTGAGGATGCAGGGACGGTTGACGCCGATAAGGTTGGAAGCGGGGGAGGAATGAAAAACACAGGCGCGGCCTATCTGCATCCGTGCCTTATTGGCTCGTTTAAAACGAGCCAGTCCGTAAAACCGGAGTCCTTTGCCGTAACGAATCCCTCTAAGACACATATTCATGCGCATAAGACCTCCACAAAGGTGCCTTTGCAGGTTGCGCAGCAGTTTGTCGCTCAAATTGGCCAGGGTATTTCCAGCCGTTCTCCAAAAACCAGAAGTCATAAACGTTCTTGTTGCTGATAAATGAGGTACAATTCTTGATTGCTCAATCGGCGCAAGGCAAGAGAGTGGCAGCCGGCCATCGCAATCCAAACCCACAAATACTGGGTGGCATAATCGGGCAGTCCAAATAAAACCATACCCACAATCTGCACCAACACCAACAAAGCCAGAGCACGAGCCAGATCGTTGCGGCTGCGTACCAATCCCAGCCAGGCGGACCGCAACATAAGCAAAAGCATGGGAATCAGATAAAGGAGGCCACCCTTAAGTAAAACAGTCAAAAAACCGTTTTCTATCAACTGCTCGCTTTCATCCTCCGCAATGGTCCGAAGGATATGACCGTCTAGTCCCCGACCAAAGAGCCAGTCGCCGGGCTTCCCAAAATCCAGGAAAAAGTCTGCAAACACTTGCCCGCGCGAGGCATCGATGGCGCCCTGATCAAAGCCCCGCTGAAAAATAAAGGCACGACTCAACACTGGCTCAAAAGATACCATGACCAGCAGACCCAACACAACTATTCCAAAATAAAGCACCATACGGTCGCGCACGCCACTGAGGGGACTGCGTAAACGAAGCACCAACATGGCTAAAAGCAGAAGAAGGGATTCGAGAAACAAACCTCTGCGTCCAAATTGCGCGTACAAAACTATGGCCAAAATAAAATAAGCCAGGGTGAGCCAGGTGGCCCACTTGTTTTGCGAAAGATGTGCGGTGAGCAAAAACAAGGCACTTCCGGTATCGAATAACAATATTCGGTGCAAGGCTTCATACATTCCACCGCCCAAATTAAAAGCCAGAACATAAAACTGCACCAGAACAGACAAAGCCAACAAAGGCACACCCACTTTAAGCAAACGAGCAAAAAAAGAAGCTTCGTAGCGGGTGTACAAAACAATAAGTGGCAACAAATAAGGCAGAAAAAAATAGCGCTGACCCAAGACACGCTGAATGCTGAACAGACCGTCGAACCCCAGTGCAGCCTGCCCTAAAAGGAACAGCGACCAGGCAACAAAAAACAAAATCAGGGGCTCAAAGGTGATGGTCTCGGCGCTTTTAACCGGGAAACGAAAGCGATACCATAGCATACTCCCCAAGGCAAAAACCGAAAATATATACTTAAACGCCTGAGGCAGGCCATACTCAGGTTCTACAATGGCAATCCATTGCAGAAAGTTCAGCGACAAGAAAATCCATAGATAAAGATTGTACGACGATGCTCTCATTTTCCTATTGCTTGGGCAAAGCTCCGCCCGGTCAGTCACATACCGGCCACGCACCACCCTATAAAAAACCATCTGCTTAACGCCAAATCCTCTTGCGGTTACCATAGCCATAGGGGCTCTGGTCGCTGCTTGCGTCGTTAAGTAAAACACCAACATTGGGCACCTCTTTGAGGCGCAGTTCTTCCATTATCCCGACAAAAACCCTTTTGGGAGTATGATGGTATCGGACAACCACCATGACCACATCGACCTGAGAAATATACAAATAGGCATCACTTACCTGTGCCAAAGGGGTCGCATCTACCACCACGCAATCGTACTGCTTACGCAGGTGCCCAAACAGCTCATTGTAATTGATCTGAGCCAACAACTCTACCGGATTGGGCGGCAATACTCCGGCAGGCACAAAATCGAGACGTTCATGCCCGGTTTTCCGACACACCTCCTCAAAGGTCGACAGTCCCGACAGCCAGGAACTTACTCCTGGCAAATCTTTTTCCTGCTTTGAAAAGTAGGCAGAATGTTTTCGCAAGTCGAGGTTCAACAAAAGGGTTTTCTTATTCAACTGGGCATAACACATGGCCAGATTAAGGGCATTAAACGACTTGCCCTCCCCCTCAAAAGCAGAGGTCACCAAAATCACCTTGCGGTTAATGTGTTTATAACTGAACTCAATATTGGTGCGCAAAGCCCGGTAGGCTTCGGCAATCCCGGACCGTGGCAAATCCTGCATCACATTACTTATGCCCTTGCGGTTGCGCATAATTTTGCCCAAGACCGGAGCATCGGTCAATTCACCTATGGCGTCCTGCGGGACCAATTTATTGTTAAGAATGCTGCGCAAAAGCAAAAAGGCAAAAGGGAAACCCAGGCCCAGCACCACGGCAAAAAGATAGTTTTTACGGCGATTGGGAGAAAAGGGACCTGTCCCCATCATTTTTGCGGGTTCTATCACCTGATTGTCGGGCAGGTTAGAGGCCTGGGAAATGCGTGCTTCAGCACGCTTTTCGAGTAAATAATTGTAAATGGCATCGTTCAGGCGGTACTGCCGCTCAATGCCCCCCAAACGCAATTCGTTGCGCGGCAAACGGGCCATCTCCCCTTCGATGCGACGAATCCGCTTATCCATCTCATCAAGGGCGATGTCGGTGGTTCGGTTCACTGCCGATACATTCTCGTAGATGGTACGACGCAGACTCTCTATTTGCTGCCCCAGACGCTGAACCATTGGATTTTTCTCCTGTCTGTTTTGAATCAGGGCGGAGCGTTGTGCATGTGCAGCAATAAGCTCCGACATCAAATTATTAAGCAACTGATCGCTAATCCCCATCGACGAGGGCAGAATCAACTCAGAATAATCGTCGTTGGCGGCCGACATATAATCCGACAAATAGTCATAATAGCGCTTACTGGTCAACAATTCTGCCTTCTGGTTTTGCAGGTCGCGGTATTGGCCCGACAGTTCATTGGTTTGTGCGGGAATATTGAGCAACTGGGAGGAGGACCTAAAACTTTGCAGACTGTGCTCTGTTTCGCTGAGCGAGTCGGAAATTTCGGCCAGCTGTGCATCAATGTAGGCAATGGTAATGTCGGCAATGTAGTTTTTCCGCTCCAGGTTCTGCTGGGCGTAAACCGCCATGATTTCATTGAGTAAATCCTCTGCTTTGGCCACGGAAGTTGAGCGCAACACCAACTCTACAATGGTGGCATCGCGTTGAACAATATTGAATTCAATTTGCTGCTTATAGCTGTTGGTCAGGGCCGTCACCTCTGAAAAAAGAAAACCAAAGGTAAGATCAGGACGATACAGCTGCCTAAAAGCCGAATCCAATTCCACCACAAAAGCCATCTCCTCATTCTCAATCAGCTCCCCAAAACGAGCCTCCTGCTCAAAGCTCCATTTTTCCTTCTGGAAAGTAGGCTGCAAAACGTCGGGCTCTCTGAAGGTGGCCCGTTTGGAACGGGACTGGATGAGAAAACGGGAAGAATCGATCCAGCTGATGTAAAACCATTCATTTATGGGCTGAACATGGCCACGGGCACGCAGAACCCGGAAGGGGGTGTTTTTATAGGCGTCGATCTGACGGTAACCGCTTTCCCGGCACCAGCTCACCGACAAGCCAAGGTTTTCCACAGCTTGCGCGATCACCGGGGAAGATTTCAGGACCCATAGTTCATTCTGAAAATTCTGGTCGACACCCAGCAGGTTGCTGTTGAGAAAATCGTTCATATTTTGCCCCTGAACAGGCCGCTCCTTAATAAGCATAGAAGCCGAAACACGGTACATAGGCACGGCCACCCTATTCTGAACCCAGGCGTAGGCCAGTGCCAGCAATAAAGCCACCACATAGACCCGATAGTGACCGACCACCAGCTCCCAAAGCCGACGCAAGTCACTGTCGTCCTGGTACCGTTTTGGAGATGAACCTGTTGCCATGGCAAATCGATTAATGGTCTCAGCGGCTGACGTTGTAAATCAGCAAGCCCGTTGTAATGGTGGATAAAATAACAGCATAAGGAAACTCTCTGAGTCCCCAGAAACGACGACGCATGGGCTTAACGTAGACCATGTCGTTGGGTCGCAGATAGTAATACTCCGACGACAGCATCTCAGACTGAGTCAAATCGATGCAAATACGACTGTTCTTCCCACCCTCATTGCGTGTCAAGATCACTTCCCGGCGATCGCCGTAGTGGGTAATGTCTCCTGCCAGTCCCAGCGCATCGTAAATGGTCAGCTTTTCCTGGGCATAGGGAAAATGTCCCGGAGTCTGCACTTCGCCCAGCACCGAAACATAACGATTCACCAGCTTTACGGTGACTACCGGCTGATTCAGCACATTCTGCAGGGCTTCCTCAACTGCTGCGCCTACCTCGTTCAAACTGAGATCGAGCACATTCAAGCGACCAACCACCGGGAGATGCAAAAAACCGTGCTTATCTACCGTATAGGCGACCAATGAAGCGCCATAGGCCTGCATGGCGCCGACCTGGGGCGACTGCTGGGCATTGGTGCCGGCAAAAACATTGGATGAAAGATCATCGAGACTGCTGATCTGAATGAGTACATCGTCGTTGGGCTGCAAGCGGTAGACTTCAATGCCCGGTTGTTCAAAATAAATGACCGTGGAACTTTTATCCTGCAAATACTCCACCTGCCGTTGGGTTAAACAGGAGGAAAAAAACGAGGAACCAATCACCCACAAAACAAAGCAAAATAAATCCGGTCGGATTTTAGGATAAGAAAACATATGCATTGCCTTTCAAATTCCAACTAAATTTAAGGCAATGGCTACGAATAGTTTAAATAAAAACGGCTGCATTTGATAAATCAGACCAAAATGCTGTTGAAACAAAAAAAGACGGTGACGAGCATAAGCTCAGCCACCGTCACCTCTTTCTCTATATTCCCAATTTAACCCACTAATGATTTACGCTGTAATTGCTCCACCATGTGTGCATACTGCATGTCCTCATCCCTAATGTGACGGTACAGCCAATCCTCCACAAAGGACTGCAGCTCTTTTTCGGAAGGAATGAGCCCTTCTCTTATTTCGTCAATAAAACCGTTAATGTGCTCCATTAAAATTTTATGCTCGGCTATGTGCAAATCTATTTCGTGATAACCGAGCCACTCCATCAAAGCTTCCTCACCGGCAAAATGAAGCCTGGCTTCCTTACGAATCAAGAGCGCCTGTTCCAGCATGTCCTCGTGCAAACCGCCTTCTTTGAGCAGATAGTACAACTTCTCCAACTCCTCAAAAATCACCTCGTGATCCTTGTCAAGCTGGGGTACGCCTACCAAATATGTTACGGTCCAATTCATTATCGGCTGTGTTTTAGCAATGCTTTTGTTTACTCGAAACCACGTCTTAAGGTTCCGCTTTTTCTGATCTTTCACAATATTTAACAAGTTGCATATCCTTTAAGCGGTACATTTGCAGCATTTTGTAGCGCAAGGAGGAGAATGGAAAGATATTGGAGACTGCACAGGGGACATTACCGGGAGACTTTACGACTGGGTGTGCCGGTGGTTATTTCACAACTGGGTCAGATAACGGTGGGACTGGCCGACAGCATTATGATTGGTCGTTTGGGCGCCACCGAACTGGCTACCGCAGCTTTCGCCAACACTTTGTTTTCGCTTCCCCTGATTTTTGGGATGGGCTTCGCCATGTCGCTCACCCCTTTTACCGGGCGTGCCTGGGCGCGTAAAGATTATGCAAGCATACAGACTTTGTGGAAAAACGGACTGCTTGCGAACCTGCTTATGGCGTTTGTATTGCTGCTGGTGGCTGCAGGTTTGTATCTGGCTATGCCGCTGATGCAGCAGCCCCTCCACCTGGTGGCGCCGGCGCAAAGCTACTTTCTTATCCTGGCCTCCTCGCTGTTGCCCCTCATGGTGTTCTTCAGTGGAAAACAGTTGCTCGAAGGGCTGTCGAACACCCGCATCGCCATGATCATTACCTTGCTGGGCAATCTGCTTAACATCCTGGGCAATTATCTCTTGATATACGGCAAGGCGGGCTTTCCTGAACTGGGCCTCAACGGAGCGGGCATTTCCACTCTGCTGGCGCGCCTGGCAATGGCGACAGTCATGCTGCTTCTGGTGGTACGACATCGTGCACTGCGACAGGGCATCCGGGCGGGACTGTACTTTTCCCGAAAAGAAGTGCAGCGTTTGTATCGCCTGGGGCTTCCTATGGGACTGCACCTCTTCTCTGAGTCCTCGGCCTTCATTGTTTCAGGAATTATGATGGGCTGGTTGGGCGAAACCGCCCTGGCTGCCCATCAAATTGTGATGAGTCTGAGTACGCTGGGCTTCATGCTCTATCAGGGCATCGGTGTCAGCAGCACCATACGCATCAGCCAGCTCTCGGCGCACCAGCAGCCGCTTTTGCTACAAGCTGCTGCCAGGGCATCGATCCACATTGTTTTGCTGATGGTCCTGCTCATCAGCCTCTTCTTCCTTATTTTCAGGGTTCAACTCCCCTTTCTATTTACACCCGAAGCAGAAGTGGCACGCTTGGCAACGGACCTCATCCTTATCCTGATCATCTATCAATTGTTCGATGCCCTGCAGATCATTTTTTCCGGAATACTCCGGGGCCTGGCCGATGCACGTATACCGGGCCTTCTCACCATCTTCTCCTATTTTGGGGTAGCCATTCCTTTGAGTTACCTCAGCGCCTTTCATCTGGACCTGGGTCCCGCCGGCATTTGGCTGGGTTTTCCGGTGGGACTGGGTGTTTGTGCGCTGCTGTTCTATTTTAGAATTCGGAAGAAGCTGGCGGGTTCCTGAACACAACCCCCAAAAGTGGTTATTGCACAGCTGAAAAAAATCCATTTTCTTTGTTTAGAATTATTCTAAATAAATAAACATGAAAAAACTGGGTATATTTTACGGTACATCTACGGGCAACACCGAATACGTGGCCAAACTGCTGGTGAAGGAGCTGGGCGACTACGATGTGCATTTGGCCGATATTGCAAGAGTAAAGAATGTCCGACTGCTGGAAGATTTCGACTACCTCATTCTGGCCTCCTCCACCTGGAACTTTGGGGATTTGCAGGACGACTGGATGGATCGGAAAGCGGTTCTGGAAGGCTTAAACTTAAAAGGGAAAAAAGTGGCGCTCCTGGGCCTGGGCGACGCTTCGGCTTACCCGGAAAATTTTGTAGACAGCATCGGCATCCTCTACGACCTGGTCAGCGCCTGCGGAGCTGAGGTGGTGGGAAAAGTGGCCATTAAAGGCTACGATTTTGATGAGTCAAAAGCCCTGCGCAACGGGAGCTTTGTTGGTCTGCCCATCGACGAAGAGAACGAAGGGCACCTGACAAAGGAACGCTTGAAGCAATGGGCTCTTCAGCTGCACAAGGAATTTTAAACAACAAAGGGGGCCTGAGCCCCCTTTGCTTATTCTAAGGTCCACCAGTCAAAATTGAACAGGTCGCCTTCGCCGCCTTTAAACACAAAGTAAAGATCATGTACTTCTTTGGCTTTTGAAATCTTGGCGGCTTGAACTTCCCAGGTGTTCCATCCACCGGTATTGCTTACGGTGCATACGCCCAGCAATTTTCCGTCGAGGGCACCCAGACGGAGTTCTATACTTCCACCTACTGCTCCTGAGGCAACACCTGCCAAAAAGCGCTTTGCACCGTCCCCAAAGTCTACATCCCTTACCATAAGGTAGTCGCCGTTGTTAATGCTGCTGACATAAACGCCAGTTTTGCTGCTCTTGGTGGTCTTTAGTCTTTCGGACCAGGCCATGGTTTCGGCCTCAACACGTTGAAAAGGATTCAGAGGAGATAAGCTTTCTGTAACACCCGCTTTGGTAGGCTTCAACAAGGGAATGGATCCATCTTCGTTATAAGTAAAAGGCTCTACACTTACCGAGCGTTTAAATCCTTCGCCATTGGACAGCTCATGCGTATGGTAAAAGAAGTAAGAGTTGCCCTTAAAGTCAATGATGCCTGGATGGTTGGTAAAAGCCAGGTGAGGAGCCCTTTCCATGATATAGCCCTGGTAGGTCCATGGCCCCTCGATGGAGGGCGCAGTGGAGTAAGCAATGTACTCGGGAATGCCTGCAGCGGCATAAACCAGGTAGTAAAGATCCTTGCGCTTGTACACCCAGGGACCCTCGGTGTAGTTGCTACGAAGAACGCCGTTCTCGTCCTTCTGACTACCAAAAGCTTCCACGCTCATGTCGAGCGCCATAATGCCTTTTTCCCCTACACTGCGGTCGTAAGAAGTCATGTCCTCATTCAATTTCACATAGAAAACTTTGGGATTTCCCCAGAACAGATAAGCCTGTCCATCGTCGTCGATAAAAACCGTTGGATCAATGTCGTGCCAAATATCCGGGGTGTCTTCTATCAGACGCTTCCCAAGGGGATCGTGAAAGGGACCGGTCGGCGAATCGGCAACCAACACCGCCACACCATCACCGTGGATGGGGCAATAGAGATAAAACTTTCCGTTGCGCTCGATGGCTTGTGGCGCCCAGGCGCCATTGTCCTTATCGCTCCAGGCGAAATTCTTCAACGAGGCTACTACACCATGGTCGGTCCAGTTGACCATATCGGCCGAAGAATAAGCACGCCAATTGTGCATGGTAAAAAAATTATCAATGGTCTCGTCCTCGTCGTGGGTGGTGTACACATACACCCGACCCTCATGAACCATCGGCGCCGGATCGGCCGTATAGTAGGTCTGTACAATGGGATTCTGCGCCTGCAAACCCAACACAGCAGAAACCGCCAACAATAAAATCATCTTTTTGAAAGGCATAGTTCAATTTTTTAATATCTATAAAATGCATCCCGGGTGATACAGACCACCCAGAGATGCATTGCGACTCCACCCCTCATCGATTCTTCTCTAATTCAAGCTCCAGTGCTCAACTGCATACGCCAAAACGAATCAGCATATTAAGGGGTTTGTCTCCTTCTATTCTGTTTCAAACACAAGCTGGTAGGTTTTCACAACCCCATTAAAGTCAAAAGCAACTTCGGCAGTTCCGGTTGACTTCTTAGCCTGAACAACAGCAACCTGCACATCCGGGTGATCGCTGGAAGCAGTAACTACACCTGCTGCACCATCCACCTTGGCCCGATACAGATCATACCCAACTATTCCATTGGTGTCGGTAGACCTGACAGGAGTTTGAGGCAAACTGATCTCCTCGCCATCAACCAAAACACTAACCTGAGGAACCATCGGCCGCTCAATAGCTTTATCCTTAGCGCTGAAACCAAGCCCAATAAGATCAAAAAGCGCTGCTTCAGAGCCCCCCTCAGCAACCAGAAAAACAGCGTGCTTCTTATCCAGGTGGTCAACAAAGTTGGCCACATCAACGGTAAACCGTGTAACTTCCTGCTTGGAATTGGCAGGTACCACAATCTCACCAATCTTTGTCCCTTTCCAGGTGGCATTGTCCCAGGGACCATCGAGCCATACACTCACTTTAAAGGATTCTAAAGCTAGGGGCTTCAAAAACAAATTGAAAGCAGTTTGATTTCCAGGTTGGCTGGCCGCGAAGGCTTTAATGCCTTTAGTGTCTTCTTTTAGTCCCCCAAAACCAAAATACTTGTAACCTATAATGTGCCCATTTCTCACCTTTTCAACAGGCATGTGGTTGTCCCAGATGTCCCAGGCATCCTGCTGAATGCTGATATCGGAAAGATAGGCGGCATAACCGGCTGAATAATATTGATAGGGATCCAATCCATAAATATGAAAGCCTTCAGAAGTCACCTCAGCACCGGTATAAGCCCGACCTTGGTTATCGACAACTTCCCAGACATTATCCTCGGCATAAGGATCGTAAGCTCTGATGGTAACCGTTCCGCCTTTAGAAACAGGTGCTTCATCCCACTTGACCATAACAGGAGCCACCACCGGTTGACGGGCAAAACCAAAGCCGCGTGGCGGTCGGTGATAAAAAACATACCATTGGCCATTGATCTCTTCCAGACTGCCGTGCGTATTATGTCCGCCATTGGTAACCTGCATTCCTGAGCCGTCTTCATTTAAAACGATGCCTCGTGAATCAACGAGAACACCACCCGCGCGCCAAGGCCCCAACGGAGAATCACCCACGGCGTAACGCAAAGTGGAGTTGGTGCTGCTTACGCCATACTCAGGACCGGAATAACCACTGAAAACAGTTACGTACTTATTCCCAATTTTACGAATGGAAGAAGCTTCAAAGAAATTAAAGCCCCCCAGGTCCTCACCGGGGTAAATGGCCGGATACTCCGTCCCCTCCGGGTCTCTCACAACGCCATATCTCGAACTGGCGGGCAGGAAATAATCAATCACCTCGGTTCCTGGACGCAGGGTGTACATGGTGGTCTGATCCAACTCAGCCGCCAGTGACCTTTGAAAACCCCAATAACCATAAGCCCTAAAACCAATCTCGAAATCGGGGTCATTGGGATCGTCGATGTATTCAATATAAACGGCAGGATCGAAACCCAGAATACTTCCGGGTAGCGTGCTTTTGCCGTCGGCAGTCAGGTTAACGGGTGTAAAAGGGCCATCGGGGCGACTCCCTTTGGCAACCATCGCTTCTCGATTTGGGCCGCGACTGTGCGGATACAAATAATACTCCCTACTGCCGTCTTTTCTATTCACTTCTACCAGATCAGGCGCATACATAACGTCCCATTCACCTTCGATCTCATAGGTGAAAACAGGACCCTCATCTCTCCATTGCGAAAGGTCTTCCACCGGGGCCGACCAAATTCTGATGTCGGGTCCACAATAGCTGGTAAACCGCAGATCGTGGGAACCTATAATGTAGGCCCTGAATTTGCCGGGATTATCGGGGTCTTCAAAAACCCGGGGCTCTCCATCGGGCAAGTGCTCCCAAAGGGGCAAGTAAGGATTTCCGGCACCATAATGAACAAAACGCTCCGCAACGGGCACCGGGCCCTCCTGAGGCTTGCCGGTTTTACAACTCAGAAACAAAAAAGAAAGGGCGACAGCCCACCCCAAAACCAAAGATTTTTTCAACATAGCTTTATCACTTTCATTAAGACTTATTTTCAATCACTCAAAACTATCGCTTTCAAGCGATCCCAATTTTCACTTTCAGACAAATCTCCTTTAATTACGGACATCTTTAGGATCCTCTGCCTTTCATCAAAAATTCATAAATTGCCCCTACCTTTGTTCTTGCAACCCCCAAAACGCAGACAACATGAAACTTAAACTACTGCTCACCAGTCTCCTCCTTATTTTTGGCCTCGCCCAGGCAGCAGCGGCCATTCAAGAGCCGGAAAAACCAGTTAAAGAGGAGACCACCGGACAAAGGGAGCCGGATGCTCCCGGCGAGGGCCCTTCAGATGCGGCAAAAGAAAAAGCACAAGACTCCCAATCTGTGCAAAGGGAGAAGGCCGATGCATCGGTCCGACAAAACGGTGCAGCCGCAAAAGAAAAGGGTTTAAAATCTGCCCGTCCCAACATGGAACGCAGCAACCGGGGTGCCCGACCGAACATTGAACGCCCGGCTGGGGCCGGTCGTCCCGCCGGAGCTGGTCGCCCGGAAGGCGCCAGACGCCCCGATCGCCCGGAACGTCCAGGCAGACCCGAAAACCCGGGAAGAAGATAAAGGCTCACCTCTAAACCACATTTGGTAATGACCTATATTATACGCCCGGAGCGTTTCGTGCTGCTTGTTCTCTTGCTGATGTCTCTGACCCGGACGCAGGCTCAGGAGAGCGACTCTACCCGTCAGACCGCCAGACATGCCTTGTATGGGGGACTGGGTTTTGGGAGCGACATGACCTACTCGGGCTATTCCCTCTCGGGCACCCAACCCTACTATTCGGCCGATCTGCTGTACAGTTACAATCGAACATGGACGGCAGCCTTTATGGCCTATCACCTGGCCGATACAAAACCCACCATAGCCTTCTACGACTTTTCCCTGGGTTACCGAAAAACCTTCAACTCATGGTGGGATGTGAGTGCATCCCTGGCGGCATATTTTACGGCTAAGGAATTAAAGGATCAGTATTTCAGCAACTTTGCCTATTTGAGTGTTTCGGGGGGCTTCGATTGGCGAATACTCTATACCCGGGCCGTTTTCAGCACCATTTTGGACGACAGCAACACCCGCTATTTTCAACTAAAAAACAGTCGCTACTTCAGCACCCGCGACTTCTGGAAAGATAAGGCTTACATCGACTTCAATCCCACCGCCAATTTATTGTGGGGAAAGCAATACACCATTACCGACACCTACACCGAAGAAACCGAAGCAGGACCTGTTGACTACTACACCTACGGTACTTCTTTTGGCCTGCTCGATGCGGAGTTTTCTCTGCCCGTTTCCTTCAATTACAGCCAATTTACCCTCGAAGTTGAACCACTGTACAACTTACCAGTGTACAAAGACCCGGACTTCCCGGCACGTGAGGGACTGCTGCTCTTTATCAATCTCTACTTCAAAATACTGTAGCATGAACGTACTAATTGTAGAGGACGAACAGCAACTGGCCGAAGAAATGGCCGCCTACCTGAGTAAGGAAGGTTTCCTTTGTGAAGTGGCCCTTACGGGTGCATCCGCGTCGGAGCAGATTGCCGTAAATCGTTACGATTTTGTGCTGCTCGACCTGGGATTGCCCGATTACGAAGGCCTCGACCTGATTGCCGAAATAAGAGTGGGGAATGCCGATGCCGCGCTTCTGATTACCACCGCCCGGGGGGCGGTAGAAGATAAGGTGAAAGGTCTGGATCTGGGGGCCGACGACTATTTGCCTAAGCCCTTTGCCTTAATGGAGTTGCTGTCGCGTATGAAGGCCGTGGCACGCCGCAAATTTGGCACAGCATCCTCCCTGCTTCAGGCAGGGAGCTTCACCCTCGATTTGAATGCCCGCACACTGTTGCATAAGGACCAGCCGGTAACACTCACCAAAAAACAATTTGACCTGCTCGAATACCTGGTGCTCAACAAAAACAAAGCCCTTTCGCGCATTCAGCTTTATGAGCACATTTGGGGAAATATGCTCGACGACCAGTACGACAGTAACTTTATAGATGTACACATCAAAAACCTGCGCAAAAAATTAAAAGAATACGACCAGGTCGACTGGCTCACCACCGTTAGGGGTGTGGGCTACAAGGCCGACCTCGAATAAAATCCACCGCCTGCCCATGAAACTCCGCACCAAACTCACCCTGGCCAACCTCCTGTTCAAAATACTGTTCATCAGCATTTTTGTGGCGGTCACCCCCTGGCTGTCGCAACGCATTAACCTGTACCAGACCGACAATGAATTGATCGCAAAGCGGGAGGCTGTGATCGACCTGATTGCCCAATATGGCGTGGAGCCCTTTATTACCGCCGACTCCGAAAACCTTTTTGCCAGCTACAACATTCTTAAAGAAGAATACATCGTTTTGGAGCAAACCCCGCTGGAAGAGTACTGGAACTACATTGAGGTAAGTCCCCGCCAATTGGGCGACGAAACCATCGATTACCGCGTGCTCAATTACGGCTTTTTGGTAGATGGACAAAGTTACTTGCTGGAGATCGGAAAGAGTCTTACCAGCATAGCCAATACAGAAGCCAACGTGCGACGCATCACCTGGTTTTTCCTGCTTGCCTTTCTGGTCATTTCCTCCCTCTTCGAACTGCTTTATACCGGAGCCATTTTACGTCCGTTTAAAATCCTGACCAAAAAAATCAGTCAAACCAACGACCCCGAAAAATTTGACGCCCGTCCACTATCCACTACCACCAGCGACTTTCAAGTACTGGATAAGACACTCCATGCGCTGATGGAAAAAATCAACACCCAGATTCGCAACGAAAAGCAAATCACCCAAAACATTTCTCACGAATTGTTGACGCCCGTCAGCACCCTGCGCATAAAACTGGAAAATGTATTGCAGGATCCCAGGCTACCAAACAAGCAAATAGCCAAAATCGAAGACGCCCTGCAAACCCTTTATCGCTTGAAAACCCTGGTCAACACCCTGCTGAAAATCGCCCGGATTGAAAGCAGCCAGTACTTGAAAAACGAGCGCATAGAGCTCGGCACCCTCCTCCACCAGGTGGTGGAGGAGCTGGATCATCTGGCCAAAGACAAGCACATCGATGTACAAGTCCTGAATCTGGAAAACCTGGAGTTGAAAGAAGGCAATTCTCCCCTGCTCTTTTCCATGTTTTATAACGTCGTAAACAACGCCATAAAAAACACCCCGGAATACGGCCGGGTCATTATTGAAGGCCTTCACAGCACAACCAGCCAAGCCATCTGCATCGGCGACAACGGTCCGGGTATACCGGCCGACCTGCTGCCCCACTTATTCACCCGCTTTAAAAAGCAAAACCCTGCCGACCACAGTGGCAGTGGACTGGGACTGGCCATTACCAAAGCCATTGCCGACTTTCACCAGATCGATTTAAAGGTGGAATCTGCCGTAGGTGAAGGCTCCCGTTTCATTTTTGCCCTTCCCGCCCTTTGAGCTTCTCAGAAGAAATCTTGACAATTTTCTGGTGTTTTTTTGGGGACTCAAGCCCATTCTTCATCCTTTATTCATAATTGGGAAGCCATCTTTGTTGAGAACTTAAAACAAAGCGACCATGAAAAAAATTCTTTTCTTATTGGCTACCGCGGGCAGCATATTGCTCTATGGAGCCTGCGAAAAATCAGAAACCGGCAGTGGAACCCTTAATTTGTCGATAACCGATGCACCCATCGATTCGGCAGGCGTAACGGGTGTTTACATAGCCATTAACCGCATCGAATACCACAGCGCCGCTGAGGGCTGGGTAGATTTGGATACTTTTGCCACCCCGCTGAGTTTTAATCTGCTCGAACTGACTCGTGGCACGGCCGAATTATTGGGCAGCTACGAACTGCCGACAGGCACCTACAGCCAAATTCGTTTCCATCTGGACCAGCCCAACCAGGACCAAGGTGTTGTGGCGAACCCGGGCTGCTACCTCGAGTGGGCCGACGGCAGCACCCAGCCTTTGTTTGTCCCCTCCGGTGCCCAATCGGGTTACAAAGCCGTTGGCGCCTTTCACATTCCGGTAAACGGCACGGTAGACTTGACGGCCGATTTTGATGTACGAAAATCAGTTGTAGTAGCCGGCAACAGCGGAAAACTCATCTTAAAACCCACCATTCGTCTGGTAGCCAACAATCAGGCCGGAAGCATAAGCGGTACTGTAAGTGGGTACGATACGGACGCCACCACTGTGGTGTATGCCTATGAAGCAGGTACGTTCACCGAGGAAGAAGCGGCTGATCCGGCCGAGGAGCAAGCCCGCTTCCCCAATGCCATCAGCAGCGATGTGGTAGATGAAGAAGGCTACTACCATCTGGCCTATCTTGCCCCAGGCAGTTACGACCTGGTGGTAGTAGGCGCCAACGAGAACGGCGTTTCCGTGCTGAGTATTGAAGAACAGGTAGGTGTAGAAAGCAGACAAAACACCAACTACGATATTGTTTTGGGTGTAGAAGTTGAGGTCGAAATTGAAGCGGGCACCGCTACAGAAGAATAAACCGAAGCAAAACCCATTACTTAGTTCCTTACCGTACACAAAAACAGTTTTTGGGTAGAGAAGGGTTCCGGGGGAAGACAAGACCATCTTGTTCTTCCCCCGGATTTTTTTCACATAAAACCCTCATTTTCATCATAATTTCATAATCGCGGGTGCATCTTTGATCTGTACTTAAAAACCATACACCATGAAAAAATTAGTCTTTTTGGCAGCCTTTGCACTGATAAGCGCAAACGCCATGGCACAGGAAAGCGAACCGGTTCAGGAGCAGACCCGCAACCGCATTGAAAACCGGACTCAAAATCAGGAAGCCTTGCAAGCCGGAGAAGCCGATGGGAGTGAGACCGCCACTCAGGCCCGGCAGCGCCTGCAGCAACAAGAAAACGCAGGACAGGCTGAGGGCACCCAGACTGCCGAACAGGCCCGGGAACGAAAAATGGACGGTGAAGCTGCCGCAGCACAGAGAGGTGACAATAGGAGTGAAAAAGCAGTTGAGGCCCGCAACCGAAATGAAAGAGCCATAGAAAACCGCAACCGCGCTACAGAACGGCGAGCTGCCGCTAAGGCCAGAAATGAGGCACGCAGACAAAACGAAGGCATGCGGGAGAGCGTTCGGGAGCGTCAACAGGCCCGTCCACAAACTCCGGCCGGAGACGGTCAAAGACAGCCGGCTGGAAGTCAGCGTAAGGGGCGTTAAACAAAATAACCTAACGCTTTGCGTTAGAAGGAGACAGCGGGGAGCAGCAAGTCCAGACTTGCAGCTCCCCGGTGTGTTGTAAAACACAATTCATATACAAATATCTAAATTGTTCGATTAAATTAATTTCTGTAACTTTGAATTTCATCGAACAACCTGAAGCTATGTTGGAGAAAATCATCGATTTCAGCATCAAAAACAAGCTGATCATTGCGCTCTTCACCCTTACCATTGTGGGGTTTGGACTCTATGCCATCACCCGCATTCCGGTAGGTGCCGTCCCCGACATCACCAACAACCAAGTGCAGGTCATCACCACCTCACAAAACCTTTCTACTCAGGAAATTGAGCAATTCATCACCGCTCCGGTTGAAATGGAGATGGCCAACCTTCCGGGTGTCGAGGAAATACGCTCGGTGTCGAAATTCGGCATCTCGCTCGTAACCATTGTCTTTGACGAAAATATGGGCACCTACCTGCCCCGACAACTCATTGCCGAAAAAATAAAAAGCGCCGCAGCCAGCATTCCCGAAGGTTTTGGCGAGCCCGAAATGGGGCCCATCACCACTGGTCTGGGCGAAATTTACCAATACACCCTGGATGTGCGCGAAGGTTATGAGGACCAGTACACGGCGTCCGATTTACGAACCATTCAGGACTGGGTCATCAAGCGCAGGCTCTCGGGCATCCACGGTGTAGTAGAGATCAACAGTTGGGGCGGCTTTCTGAAACAATACGAGGTAGCCATAGACCCGGTGCAACTCTCGGCCATGAACCTGACCCTGATGGAAGTCTTTGAAGCCCTGAAAGCCAACAACAGCATTTCGGGCGGCTCCTACATCGAAAAGACCAACCAAAGCTACTTCATCCGGGGCGACGGTCAGGTCAAGTCGATACAGGACATCGAAAATATGGTGGTAAAAAATGCCGACAACACGCCCATTCTGCTCAAGGATGTAGCCAGGGTGCAAATCGGCCACGCCAACCGCTACGGCGCCATTACCGCCGACGGCAAGGGAGAAACCATATTGGGTCAGGTCATGATGCTGAAGGATGCCGACTCCCGCCAGGTCATCAACGAAGTAAAAAGCAGGGTAGCCGAACTCCAGAAAAACCTGCCCGACGGCGTTTACATCAACCCGATTGTGGACCGCAGCGACCTGGTGGCCAAGACCTCGCTCACCGTAATTGAAAACTTACTGTTGGGGGCCCTCATTGTTATGCTCACAGTGCTGCTGCTCCTGGGCAATTGGCGCTCGGCCCTGGTCATCACCTCGGTCATTCCCCTGGCCCTGCTCTTTACCATCTCCATGATGTACCTCTTCGGCATCGATGCCAACCTGATGAGTCTGGGCGCGCTCGACTTTGGCATCATCATCGACGGAGCCGTAATCATTGTAGAATACATTGTGCTGCGCATGGCCCTGCGACAAAAAGAACTGAGCGTGGGCAGCCCCGACCAGCGCCAGAGTCTTATGGACAAGGTGGCTGCCGAGGGCGCTACCAAAATGATGAAGTCGGCCATTTTTGGGCAAATCATCATTTTGATTGTCTTCATCCCCATTTTATCCCTGACGGGCGTAGAGGGAAAAATGTTTAAACCCATGGCTATGGCCTTCAGCTTTGCCATCATTGGCGCCATGATTATGGGGCTTACCTGGGTGCCGGTGGCGGCCTCCCTATTTTTAAAACCTTCGGCTTCTAAAAAGCGGGGGTTGTCGGACTGGTTTATGGGTCTGGCCCACCGATCCTATTCGCCGGCCATTCACTGGGCCTACGACCACAAACGCATTGTGCTGGGCGCCGCCCTGGTGTCGCTACTCCTGACCGGCTTTCTTTTCAGTCGCATGGGCGGCGAGTTTGTGCCCACCCTCGATGAGGGCGACTTTGTGATTCAACCCGTGTTAAAAACAGGCACCTCCCTGACCAAGACCATAGAGACTACAACCCGCATGGAGCAGATCCTTCTGGAAAAATTTCCGGAAGTGGAAAAAATCGTCAGTCGCATCGGCGCCGCCGAAGTGCCCACCGACCCCATGTCGATGGAAGAGATCGATATGATCATCAAGCTCAAGCCCCGAAGTACATGGGCCACGGCCAGCGACAAAGAGGAACTGGCCGAGCGCTTCAAAGAAGCGCTCATGGTCATTCCCGGCATCGAGTACGAGTTTACCCAACCCATTGAAATGCGCTTTAACGAATTAATTACCGGAGTACGATCCGACATTGCCATTAAAGTATTTGGGGAGGATCTGGAATACATCGACCAAAAAGCCAATGAAATCAAAGATCTGATTACCGGCATCCCCGGTGCCGGGGATGTTATTCTGGAAAAAACAGCGGGCCTTCCCCAGATAAAAATCGACTACGACCGCAGCAAGATTGCCTGGCACGGGGTGGACCTCTCCACGCTCAACCGCTACGTAGCCACCGCCTTTGGCGGAGAAGCAGCCGGCGTGGTGTTCGAGGGCGAACGACGCTTCGACCTGGTGCTTCGCTTTGACCAACAAAGTCGAACCGACATTGAGGACATTCGTCGCCTGCAAGTGCCCTTGCCCAACGGCTCCCTGCTGCCCCTTTCTGAGTTGGCCGACATCCACTACACCGAAGGACCCGCCAAAATATCGCGAGAAAACACCCACCGCCGCGTAGTGGTAGCCGTTAACGTGCGTAACCGCGACCTGCAATCCGTAGTGGAAGACATCCGCAGCAGCATCGACACCCACATAAAGCTGGAACCCGGCACCTACATTGCCTATGGCGGCCAGTTCGAGAACCTTGAAAATGCGACCAATCGCCTGCTCATAGCAGTCCCCGTGGCCCTCCTCCTGATTTTCATTTTCCTGCACTTTGCCTTTAAATCTATGAAAGACGCCCTCATGATCTTCTCTGCCATCCCCCTGGCCACCGTAGGTGGTGTAGTGCTGCTTTGGTTGCGCGGCCTGCCCTTCAGCGTATCGGCCGGAGTGGGTTTCATTGCCCTCTTTGGTATTGCCGTACTCAACGGCATAGTGCTTATTGAGCATTTAAAAGAGCTGAAGGAAAGCAAGGAGCTGAGTATGCGGGAACTGATTATTCAGGGGACCCGCGACCGCCTGCGACCGGTAATGCTGACCGCCGGAGCGGCAGCCATGGGCTTCCTACCCATGGCCCTGTCGACCGGTGCCGGTGCCGAAGTGCAGCGGCCACTGGCCACGGTCGTTATTGGGGGACTCTTCACCTCTACCCTGCTGACCATGATTGCCCTGCCTTTGCTGTTTGAGATATTCTACAAAATAAAAGGCATACAACTGTTCCCCTTCCGCATCATCCGCAGCAAATCGTCAGCTCTGCTGCTCTTGCTGCTCCTTCCGGCCGTTACGAGCCGGGCGCAGGAAGCACCCACTGAATTGAGTATGGAGCGTGCCGTGGAACTGGCTCTGGAGAACAACCTCGAACTAAAAGCACAAAGTCTGAATACGGCAGCAAAAGAAGCACTTATTGCTACAGGGTGGGACCTGGGAAGCACCACCCTCAGTTACGGCAGCGACCAAAACAACATTGCCGAAAACGGGCACCCCCTGCAGGTATGGGGCCTTTCGCAGGAACTGAGTTTCCCAAGTCTTTACAGCGCCGAACGCAGCGCCAGACAAACGGCCCACAGTATGGCCCTGCATCGACTGAGTCTGCAAAAAGAGCAAATAATTCGAGAAGTGAGTCAGACCTACATGAGCGTACAGGTACTGGATCAAAAAGCAGCCATTTACCTCCAAATCGACAGCATGTACCGCCAACTGCTCAATGGGATGGAACTGAGACATCAACAGGGAGACATCAATCGCCTGACCCTGCTCAACCTTAAGGCACGTCAGCAACAACTCCAAACCCGCCTTCAAAGCATACAAAATCAGCAACAAGCCGCGCGCAGACAGTTAAACCTGCTCACCGCCTATGCCGAAGACTATACCGTAAGCGCACAAATCCCCCTACTTGAGTACAGTCCCCGTGACCCCGAAACCAGTCCCACCTACCAACTGATGCAAAGTCAACAAAACCTTGCCCGTAACGAGTTGCGCATTGAAAGGAACAAACTCCTGCCCGATTTTTCCCTGCAATATTTCATAGGCAGCAATGCCTTCGAAGGCGCCGAGAATTATCACGGTTTTGAAGTAGGTGTGGCCCTGCCCCTCTTTTTCCATGCCCAAAAGGCACGCATAAAGTCGGCCCGACTCACCCACGATGCCAGCCTGCAACAAGGCGCCTACCTAAGCGAAGCCCTGAAAACCAAACAACAAGAGCTGCGCAACACCCAACTACAAGTAAAAGCGCAAATCGAGTATTACCAAAAAGAAGGGCTGAACCTTTACCAGGAATTACTGCGCAGTGCTCAGGTCGGTTTCGAAAACGGAGAACTGGATTACTATCAATGGACCGCCAGCACAGAAACGGCCCTGCAACTGCAACTCGATTACCTCGACCAGCTTTTGCACTACAACAGTCTGACACTCGAACTCAACTACCTCAACAAATAAAGCACCATGAATACACTAAAAACAATAGCCCTTTTGGGCATCGCCCACCTTATTATAACCGCCTGCAACGGTCCATCTGCGGCCCCTTCCACAACAAGTCAGGAAGAGGAAGAGCTGCGCATTGCCCCCCAACAATTTGCCCAGGAAGGGATGCAAATCGGTCGGATCCAAACCATCGCTTTTGAACAGAACCTCGATTGCAACGGCAGTCTGCAAGCCCGGCCCAATGGAAAAGCCTTATTGAATGCCCCCCTGCCCGGCATCATTCAAAGCATCTCCTGTCAAAACGGTCAAACAGTAAGGGGCGGACAAAGCCTTTTCGAAGTGGGTGGCACGCCCGTTATTGATCTGCAAAAAGACTTTGCCGAAGCAGCGGCCGAATATGGTCGACTAAAAAGTGAATTTGAACGCGCACAAACCCTCTTTCAGGAACAGGTCAGTGCCGAAAAAGAATACCGAGCTACCCAAAGCGCCTACCTGGTGGCGCGCGCTCATTATCAGGGACTAAAATTAAAGATAGAAACCCTGGGCCTCTCCCCCCAAAAAATTGAAGCAGGCGAATTTTATGCCAGCTACCCGGTAAAAAGCCCCATCGGTGGCAGGGTGTCGGGACTCCAAGCCAATATTGGCACCCATACCGACGGCAGCACAGCGCTGGCCACCGTAATAGACGCTGAGCGCATGCAACTGCAGCTGAACATCTTCCCCAAGGACCTGGCGGACTTGCGCGAGGGACAAAGCGTGCGCTATCGATTGGCCCACAGCGACTTGCTTTACCAGGCCCGGCTCCACGCCATCGGATCGGCCGTTAATCAGGCATCCAGGGCGGTGGACTGTTATGCCACCCTCAGCGGTCCGCTCCCCGAAGGGGCCATTGCCGACCAGTTCATCAGCGCCACCATTGTCACCCAAAGCGACAGCATTCAAGCCCTGCCTTCCGAAGCCATTCTACAAACGGAAGCAGGCCCCGTCGTTCTTCTGCTGCAAAAGCAGGACGATGAAGGCTACCACTTTGTCCCCACACCCATAAAAACCGGGCGACAATACAAAAGCCACACCGAAATACTGGACGGCCCTGTCCAGGGGCAATTCCTTACCGCAGGCCTCTACAATCTGGTGCTGTAAAGTGTCCCCGTTTTAAGATAACCCTTCGAACAAGACCGACTTACCACCCTTAATATTTAGTTAAAAAAAAAACGAGACTGAACTTTTTTCTTTAACTTGCTTGCCTTAAACCAACTGCCATACCCCATGCCTATCAGTTTAATCCACAACCTGGTATTACTAATTGCCCTTACCAGCTTTTACGGCTTCTTTTTGCAGCAACTGCAAAACAAACCACGCAGCTTTAAGGTGGTCATCGGACTGTGGTTCGGTCTGGCAGCCATTGCCGGTATGATGCTGCCCTTTGAATTTCAAAAAGGCATTTTTTACGATGGCCGTTCCATTATACTGGGCCTGATCGGTCTGTTTGGTGGATGGCTGCCCGCCCTCCTTTCTGCCCTACTGTCTGGCGCCTACCGTATTTACCTGGGCGGACCGGGCGTTTATGCCGGGGTCAGCACCGTAATACTGTGTGCACTCACCGGCTTGGCTTTGCGCCACTACTACCGTTCCCAGGTCCTGCAGCTGAAATTATCCCGCCTCTTCCTCATCGGTCTGCTCGTCTCCCTGGCCATGCTGGTCAGCCAGCTGCTGAACCCCTGGACGCAGGCCCTGCAGGCCCTCCATCACATTTGGTTTCCTGTTCTGCTGCTCTTTCCCACCGCTTTCATGCTTATCGCAGCCATGCTTATACGGGAAGAACAACGAATCATCGGTGAAAAAGAACTAAAGGTTTCCGAGCAGAAGATAAGAACCACCCTCTACAGCATAGGCGACGGCGTGATAACCACCGATCATCTGGGGCACATCACCATGATGAACATGGTGGCCGAGGAACTGACCGGCTGGAGTGAGCAAGATGCCCTTGGCAAGGACATAGAGGAAGTCTTCGCTATAGTGAACGAAGATACCCGCAAGCAAGTCGAATCACCCGTCCGAAGAGTGCTTGAAGAAGGCGTAATTGTCGGTCTGGCCAACCACACCCTACTTCTGGCGCGCGACGGCAGAGAACTGCCCATTGCCGACAGCGGAGCACCCATCGCAGACGAGCAGGGAAACACCTCCGGGGTGGTCCTGGTATTCCGCGATCAAAGCGAAGCCCATCGTTACGAAAAAGAATTGCGCGAAAAGGAGTACTTTTTGCGCGAATCGCAGAAAGCCGGGAAGGTGGGCTCCTATTTGTTCGACATCAAAAACAACTTGTGGACGGCTTCTCCTGCTCTGAATCAGATTTTTGGAGTGGATGAAAACTTCACCAAAAATGCCGAATCGTGGCTAAAGCTGGTGCATCCCGATCAGCAGGAGGAAATGCAAGCCCATTTGATGCAGGAAGTTATAGAAAAAGGCAAGCCCTTTAACAAGGAATACCGCATCATTCGCCAATCGGATGAAACCATACGCTGGGTGCACGGCCACGGAGAGCTGGAACTCGATGCTGCCGGCCACCCCCTTAAAATGATCGGCACCATTCAGGATGTCACCGAAGCCGTGGAGGCCCGTGAGCGCTTAAAGAAAAGTGAAGAAAAATTCCGTAAGCTCTTCGAAAACCATTCGGCCATTCACATGCTGCTAAATCCTGATACGGGACAAATCATATCGGCCAACAAAGCGGCTGCCAATTTTTATGGCTGGAGCATGGAAGAGCTGGAGAATATGAACATTCGAGAGATCAACACCATGGCGCCCGAAGAAGTCGCGGAGATCATGCAGAGTGTTAAACAAGGCAGCAGCATGCACTTTGAGGTACAACACCGACTGGCCAACGGTCAGGTGCGCGATGTAGAGATTTTCACCAGCAGAGTAGATGTATTCGAAGTGGCCTACCTCTACGCCATTATTCACGACATTACCGACAAAAAGCGCTTGTTGAAAGATTTGGTGAAAGCCAAGGAAAGAGCCGAAGAGAGCGACCTCCTGAAATCGGCCTTCATGGCCAATATGAGTCACGAAATACGTACCCCCCTCAACGGCATACTGGGCTTTACCAGTCTCCTTACCGGCGAAGAACTGCCACCTCCCGACAAGCGAAAAGACTATGCGGCCATCATCAACCGCAGTGCCGACAGTCTGATGCAACTGATCAACGACATTTTGGACATATCCAAAATGGATGCCGGTCAGCTGACCATTGAACACCGCGAGTTCAATCTCTTGCACACCCTCAACTCGCTCGACATTCTTTACCAAAAACGTCTGGTGGATGTGCAAAAAGATCAGATTAAGCTGCGCGCAGAATTTCCGCCGCAGAATATGTTGATGAAGGGCGACGAAAACCGGCTCACGCAAATCTTCACCAACCTGCTCGACAATGCCATCAAATTTACCAATCAGGGAGAAATCGCTTTCGGCATTAGAAAAATCACGGAGGCAAGCATCACCTTCTTTGTCTCCGATACCGGCAAAGGCATAGCCCCCGATCGGCAGGCACAGATCTTCGACCGCTTTGCCCAGGAAGACGACAGCATTTCCCAACACTACGGGGGGACCGGTCTTGGTTTGGCCATAGTAAAGCGACTGATGGAGCTGATGCAGGGAGAAATCACCCTGCATTCAGAACAGGGCCAGGGCGCCTGCTTCGAATTTTCCATCCCGGCGCAAGTCAGTGCCGCCTCCTCCGATCAGCAAACAGCCGATTCCGAAAAAGAAGAGCGAGCACCCGGTGAACTCAACATCCTGCTGGTTGAAGACGATCCGGTGAACCAACTCTTTTACCGCGAAGTACTGAACGAGCCCAACTTTAACCTGTTCCAGGCCACCAATGGACGTGAAGCCCTGAAAATGAACGAAAAACATCGACCCGATGTCATTTTGCTCGACATCCGCCTGCCCGACCTCAACGGACTGGAAGTGGCACGACAAATCAGGGCCTCGGGCAACCAGGTATGGATCATTGGCCAGTCGGCCTACGCCATGGCGGGCGACGAGCAGGCGGCATTGGATGCCGGCTGCAACGAATACCTCACCAAACCGGTTAAAGCCAGCCTGCTGCTGCAGCGACTGAACACACTGGCCGGGATGTAGTTCCTCCCCCCTTCCTCCCACAACCAAAACCCGACCGTCTTGCTGTAGGACTTTGGCCCCAATTTACTTATTGTGTATTTTACACTAATTAATTATCTTGCGGGCATTGAAGTATTAAAAACAGGTTGACTAACACAACCACTTAACATTTTCACACCATGAAGATCAAACAGTTACTGTTTTCAAGCGCAGCAGCCTTGCTGTTGGCTGCCTGCGGAACTCCGCCCAAGACAGATCCGGTCATTCCGGCCAATGCCGAAATTGAGCAGAAGGTAGAAGCCCTGCTTAAAGAAATGACTTTGGAAGAAAAAATCGGCCAGATGACCGAATTGGTAATCGACGTAATGTGGGATCCCGCCACCCGCGGCACCGACACCTTTACCTTCAACGAGGCCCTGCTGGACACCGTTATCGGAAAGTACAAGGTCGGCTCCATCCTCAATGCCCCCGGCACCGTAGCCAAAACCAAAGAGCAATGGCAGGAAATCATCACCGTGATCCAGCAAAAATCCATGGACGAAATCGGCATTCCCTGCATTTACGGTCTCGACCAGAATCACGGCACCACCTACACCATGGGCGGCACCATCTTTCCCCAGCCCATCAATATGGCTGCAGCCTTTAACCGCGACCTGGTGCACCGGGCCGCCAGTATCACCGCCTACGAGACCAAGGCCAGCAGTGTACCCTGGACCTACAACCCGACGGTGGACCTGGGACGCGATCCCCGCTGGCCCCGCATGTGGGAAGCCTATGGCGAAGACGCCTATCTGAATGCCGAAATGGGTCGCCAGGCCGTCCTGGGTTTTCAGGGCGAAGACCCCAACAACATCGGCAAAGAAAAAATTGCCGTATCGATGAAGCACTACATGGGCTACGGCGTACCGGTGTCCGGTAAAGACCGGACCCCTTCCATCATCAGCGAGCAGGACTTGCGCGAAAAGCACTTTGCCCCCTTCCTGGAGGCCGTTAAAGCCGGCGCCCTCACCATCATGGTCAACTCGGGATCGGTCAACGGCATGCCCGTGCACGCCAGCTACGAGCTGCTGACCCAATGGCTCAAGGAAGACCTCGGCTGGGACGGTATGATTGTTACCGACTGGGCCGACATCAACAACCTCTACACCCGAGAGAAGGTGGCGGCCGACAAAAAAGAGGCCATCAAAATGGCCATCAATGCCGGCATCGACATGGCTATGGAGCCCTACAACTGGGACTACTGCATCCTGCTCAAAGAGCTGGTAGAAGAAGGCGAAGTACCTATGAGTCGCATCGACGACGCCGTTCGTCGCGTACTGCGCCTCAAATACCGTCTTGGCCTGTTCGAAACACCGGTGTACAACCATGAGGACTTCCCCCTCTTTGCCAGTGAAGAGCACTACCAGGTAGCGGTACAGGCCGCAGAAGAATCAATGGTGCTGCTCAAAAACGAGAACCAGATACTTCCCCTCGGCCAAGGCAAAAAGATTTTGGTCACCGGTCCCAACGCCAACTCCATGCGCACCCTCAATGGTGGGTGGACTTACACCTGGCAAGGGCATCGGACCGATGAGTTTGCTACCGAACACAACACCATTCTGGAGGGACTCACCAATAAATTTGGTGCCGCCAACGTGATTTACGAGCCGGGCGTGACCTACAACCACCAGGGCAACTGGTGGGAAGAAAACACCCCGGAAATTGCCAAAGCCGTTGCCGCAGCAAGGGCTGCCGACGTAATTTTCGCCTGCATCGGCGAGAACTCCTACTGCGAGACACCCGGCAACCTGACCGACCTGACCCTCTCTGCCAACCAGCTCGATTTGGTCAAAGCCCTCGCCAAAACAGGCAAACCCATCGTGCTGATTCTGAATCAGGGACGCCCCCGCATCATCAAAGACATTGAGCCCCTGGCCAGTGCCGTGGTGCATACCCTGCTGCCCGGCAACGCCGGCGGAGATGCCCTGGCCAAGCTCATCAGCGGTGATGCCAATTTCAGTGGCAAGCTGCCCTTCACCTATCCGCTCGAAGTCAATTCACTGACCACTTACGACTACAAGCCCAGCGAAGAGTCGGCAACCATGGAAGGGGCCTACAATTACACCGCAGCCCGCTCGCTGCAATGGCCCTTTGGACACGGCCTCAGCTACACCACATTCAGCTACAGCAATTTGAAAGTCAACCAAAACACCTTTACAGCTGGCGACATCCTCGAGTTCTCTGTCGACGTAAGCAACACCGGCAAAGTAGCAGGCAAAGAAAGCGTGTTGTTGTTCAGCAGCGACCTTGTGGCCTCACTTACCCCCGATGTGCGCCGCCTCCGTGCCTTCGACAAAGTTGAACTGGCACCCGGGGAGACCAAAACGCTCACCCTTAAACTGAAGGGCGCCGACCTGGCCTTTGTGGGTCCCGACAACAAATGGGTACTGGAAGCGGGCGACTTCCACATCAACGTGGGCGACCAGCAGCTGGCACTCAGCTGCACCACCACCCATAAGTGGGACAGTCCCAACCGCTGATCATCAGCAAACCTCAATACTTAAAAAGCCTGCCGGGATGCACCCCGGCAGGCTTTTTAAAGCAGGTTCAACAATAGTCTATTAAAATCCATTAAAGTTCTGCGCCCTCAAAAACTCACCAAGCTCAGCATCGAGCTTTTGCGCGTGACCTTTCATCCAATTGCTCCACATCATACACTCCGATAATGGAACGCAACTGTTCGAACATCCGCTGATGATTCAAAACAGCAACAAAAAATAATCAAAACAGCAACAAGCACTCAACAGAACACGTATATTCACATCAATTATTAACCACAAAAATCTAGGACAATGCCTGTAAAATGGACCGCCGACTTATCGGTTAAAAACGAAACCCTCGATGCCGAACATCAAAAATGGATCGAGATCCTGAATAATTTCTATCAGGGACTAATGGACAAAAAGCCAAAAGAAAAACTTTTGGAGCTGGTTACCGCCATGCTGGACTATACCAAGTACCACTTTGCCAGCGAGGAAAAGTATATGAAAAGCATCAACTACCCCAATCTGGCAGAGCACCAGGAAAAGCACCGTTTCTACGAAGCTAAGATCACCGAATACCATCAACGAATTAAGGACGACAAGATGGTATTATCACTGGAAGTAACCAACTTCTTAAAGACCTGGCTGATCAACCACATCAAAGGCGTTGACCAGAAGTATGCGGATTTCAACGAAAAAGAATAGCCAATGATACAATGGGATCCCAGCTACAGCGTAAATCAGATCAAAATAAAGCCCCTGCAACATTTACTTTTGTTGCAGGGCCTTTTTAAGCTTCTTCCTCAAATCCAAGGCTTAAAAAGATTCATACTCGGCCAACTCCATTTCCAATTCTTGCAAGCCTTTTTTCTTCTCCACAACCGGCTTTACAGCCGCAGTAGAGCCAGGCTTAAGAGCAACAGACTTCTGTTTCTCCCTCTTAATGCTTGCCTTTTCCGATGGAACTTCCTGGCTCGCCACCGACAAATCTTCGGTCACGCCTCCAAACTTGTATAGCGCCAACAAGGCACGAAGCTCCTGAGCATGCACATTCAAGCCTTCGGCCCCGGTCGCCATTTGAATACTGGCCGCCGCATTTTGTTGCGTAATCTTATTCAAATGCTGAACCGAAGTGTTGATCTGGTCGGCACCTGCAGCCTGCTCCATACTCCCGGCCGCAATTTCCTGAACCAAAACTCCACTCTTTTCAATCTCCGGAAACAAAGCCTCCATCAACACCGCCGCCTGTTCCGTCGACGACAAAGTAGAAGCAGCCAAAGCAGTGATCTCGTCGGCCGATTGCTTACTCAACTCAGCCAATTTGCGCACCTCCTGGGCCACCACCGAAAAGCCCTTACCGTGCTCCGCAGCACGTGCAGCCTCCACCGAAGCATTAAGGGCCAATATGTTGGTCTGGAAAGCAATATCGTTGATCACCTTTATTTTATCATTAATGGTACGCAAAGCCTCCAGATTGATGCGAGAGGCCTGCTCCATTTCACCGATGCCCGCCTGAATTTCCTCAGAAATCTTACGGGCAGTCTGCGCATTATCGGTATTCTGATGAATATTGGCAGCCATCTCCTGCATCGAAGAACCCACCTCTTCGGCACTGGCCGCCTGCTCGCTCGCCCCCTCGGACAACTGTCCCGCTACCTCCTTTAAGTCCTTGCCAGAGGCAAACAACAACATACTGCGCTGTTGAACCGCCGTCATTATCTCCGAGAGATTGTTTTTCAGCTTGGCGATCGACAGCAATAAGATGCCCAAATCGTGTTTGTCGTGCATTTGTCGCTCATCCAACTCCAGTTCCAGATCGCCCTCGGCCAACTGATTCAGCTTGGTAATGGCAGCACCCAGAGGCCTAACCACCCAATTGGAAGCATAGTAAAAGCACAGCACGCTCACAAAAATGTTGATAAAAGTAATGGAAGCACTTACAAGGGTGTTCTCCTCAAAAAACTTGTACTTTACCCCGGTCATAAACATCAGGAAAAGCAAATTAAAACACCACACTATGCCTACACGCACAAAGACCGACTTCCTGAAAAAACGATTCAACAGAAGTCCTGCAGCCGTACAGGCAAGAGCAATGCTGATGCCATTGCTCACTAAAAAACTGGTCATAATTTTTGGTTTTGGTTATAGTAGATGAAGCCACAAAAATAAAGGCTTCCACCCAAACAGCTACGGCCCGACCCCAGAGAGGTTGGTGCTTTTTGACCAAATAAGCAAATCTGTTGACATATCATCTGCAGCAACCTTACATCCTGTCCATACAAAATTCTTTTGCCGGGCATTCTGGTTTCCAAAAACTCAAACATTTTTGTCGATTGAATTCGATAAAAACACCCAAAAAATGTCAATTGCAAAAGACTGTTTATTTCAACCCAAAAGTATACCATTCTAATACTCTTTTAACCATTAACAATGAGGGAAACCCTCCAGTTTGAGGGGCGGGGGTAACAGAGGTTCATTTCATGAACTTTTAGCAAAAAACTGTGACGGAGTTTTTGTGTTTTGATGCTATTGTTCAAATATGTAAATTAGACACATACATAATTCCTTTAATCTTGTCCACAAAAAAAATAAACCTACAGGTTGATTTTATGGAAATAGTCCGTATCTTTGGAGAAAAATTATTTGCTTTTAAATATAATGGTGAATCAGAAGATGAATTTAGGCGCATTTTTAATTTATGGGCCGACCCTGAACACCTGGAAGCATTTTTTGAAAACAATAAGTCAGATCTTACAGATGGCTATTATGGTACATTCAGTGTTGAGGGCGCAATATTTGAAACATACGAAGATGCTGAATATCTTGAACAAAGATTACTCTTACTATCAGAACAAAGCTCATCAGAACAGTTAAAGGGATTGGAACAAATTTTCAAACCTTTGCACAATTCACAAACAAAAATACTTCAATTAAATAAATGTAAAGCACGGCAAAACTGGCTCAGACTATATGCGCTCAGAGTTGACAAAAATGTTTACATCATCACTGGTGGGACCATCAAATTAACAAGAACCATGCAGGAACGGGCCCACACAATGCAGGAACTGGATAAAATTAATCACTGCAGGAAATTTCTTCTCAGTAAAGGGATTGTTGAAGTTGAGAGTTTAATAGAAGAAACCGAAATTTAAAGTCATGACCAAGTCAATAGAAAACATCACACAGATTGCATCAGAAGAATCCTCAAAATGGATTGATGATGCAAAAAAAAGGCAAACAAATAAAACATGGGCGAAACGTTCTTTTCAGATTGCTGTAAGGATTTTGCGCGAAATAAGAAAGCAAAAACCCCTGAATGGAATGACTCAGAAAAGCCTTGCTGAAAAGATGGGTGTATCTCCTCAGTATATCAACAAAGTGGTAAAAGGTCAAGAAAATCTGACACTTGAAACCATCGCTAAAATTGAAGATGTTTTAGGGGTAATACTTATAGAAGTTTTTAAAGGCGAGAATTCAATCAATGTACCGGTAGGGAACTTTTCCTCCGCAGGGAACATCAATCGGAACCGGTCAGTACCCATAGCCGATAAAACGTAAGCATTCGGTCTGCCACG
>NZ_MWUJ01000040.1 GCF_002210225.1 Geofilum rhodophaeum
GTCCTATTTTTGGGGAAGGCTACAGGGGGAACAAAGGATTTTGCCCGACCAACTAACGGCTTTACAGCGCTTTTATGGCGAAAATGGGGTTCCGTATTTTGACCTCATTCATAATGGGGTCAAGTTTAAAGAATATGTGGGGGCATTGATGGTTGGCAATACCAGCATTGAGGTTTTACCTAAGGCAGATAAACAATTGCAATCGCAGGATTGGCGTGGGGTTTTAATTGGAATGCTTAGGGCCGTTGGTTTGTTTGATGTTCATACGCCCAGCTCAAGCTTTCTTCAGCTAAGGTCCAATTCGATTCTCGATTTGTATTTTGAGCGCTTTGTGGCAGAGTTGGAATATTTGCTGCATAGGGGCTTGATTAAAAAGTACCGAAGAACTACCGGAAACTTAAATGCTTTAAAGGGGAGTATTAATTTTCCTAAACAGATCAGTACCAACTTGACTCATAAGGAGCGCTTCTTTGTAAACTACTCAAGCTACTATAGGGAGCATGTTTTTCATCAGGTCTTGTATAAGGCGCTCAGGCTCTTACAAAGGATTAATAACAATGTGCAGCTTCAAAGCAGAATTACTTCCCTCCTACTCGACTTTCCTGAGTCGCAAGACTTAAGAATTTCGAAAAGCACCTTTGGCCGTATTGTTTACGACCGAAAAACCAACAAATACAAAAACGCAATGGAGATTGCGAAGCTGTTGCTGCTGAATCATCATCCGGATGTAAGAGTGGGATTAAATGATGTGTTGGCCCTTATGTTTGATATGAATCATTTATGGGAGCGTTTTGTCTTCGCCAGTCTGAGAAAGCATTTGGCTCATGGCTGCACGATAACTGCGCAGAACACAAAAAGCTTTTGGAAACCGGCTGCTGGCTACAGTTCCAGAATGCAACCCGACATCGTCATCAACATGGATCGAGACGACTGCATTGTTCTGGATACAAAATGGAAAAATCTCACAAAAGGGAATCCTTCGCCTCATGATTTGAGGCAGATGTACGTGTACCTGAAGTACTATAACGCCAAACACGTGGCGTTGGTGTTTCCCAACGCCGACTCAAGCCAGCAATCGGGCCTTTTCTACCATGAGTCCGGTTCGGGATTAAGCGACAACTCCTGCAGCTTGATTTCTATTGGGGTAATGGAGGATATTAAGCTGTGGCAGGCCAAAATAGCTGATGATGTATTCCGGAGCATGCTGACCCCTCATTTTCAAATATAAAAACGTTACCGCCTGTTTATTTCAACCCAAAAGGGTACCAGTATTTCATTCTAAAAGTATACTCATGACGATCAATACTCCTCTACTCGCATTGTCTTCTTATGAATTAGATAGCATCCCTTAATTTCATTTTCATTGTAAAATACTTGTAGGTCCTCGTAGACTGGCGCATCCATAAACTTAAAAACCATAAAGTCGCGGTACAAACCTAAAAAGCATAACTTGTAGGGCTCCATAATGATGTTGCCATCCTTCTCCATATAACTAAGCACCTTGCTGTGTGCGTCTTCAATTTTTAGTTTGAAAGATTTTATTTCCTTCTTAAAATCGGCTGTGCCATTTACATGGCCACTGTTGGCATCGCAGATGTACATGGCTGAGGGATACAGGGGGGCTTTGTAGCCTATTTGTTTTCTTCGCTCAAAATCTTTTTCACGATAGTCGTCCAGGGCAGAACCCAAAGGAAGCGGACGATTTTTATCCATGTATTGGGTGTAAAAACTCCATGTACTTTGGTCGTAAGCCCCAAAGGCAAGTATTCCATAAGCCAATTGAGGATGTGCTATAGCCATTAATTCACCATACATCATAGAAGGGTCTATTTTATCAAAGCTGGCAGTAAATCCGGGGTTAACTATGTTGCCTTTTAAACTCACCTGCCCTTTTAAACGATTAAAAACCAGTCGGGGAGCCGGCAATACCATTCTTAAGAATATGGCCAGAGTTATTAAGAGTGCTGCTACTGGTAAGCCGAGAATTTCTACGGTGTTGGGATCGTAGAGACCGACAAAGGCCACTGTGGTGATTAGGGTCCAGATTACGAAGGTTCTGATTAATTTCCTGCGCAGTTTGGGCTTACTGAAAATAAAGTATTCATCATCGACCCGATGAAATTTGTAAATCCCGGGATTCTCCGCTTCGGCCAACATCTGCTTATCCAAGCTAAATTTACGACTTTGGATGCCTCTGTAAAACAAATCCTTAGAAGGCCCAATTTTAAATATGAGTGCAAACCCAAAGGGCAGAACCGCTATGGCAAGAAGAAAAACTGATCCTTGGAGCAGGCCTAAGAAGGCTTTTTCGAAGATGGTGAGTTCTCTTTCTTCAAGATGGTTTAGCTTCTTAATCAAAGCATCTCTGACTTGTCGATTATCTTCAACCAATAATTGTCTATGAATACTATCGCTTCCTGGCCTTTCAAGCGCAGGCTCTAATCGGTCATTTACAAAAAAGGCGCCCATAAACAACATCGAGCTGAGTGCGATGGTTAACACTCCGGTTGTAATGGCCAGTGAGATTTGGGCAGACTTACTTATTTTCATATTAAATCGGTTTATATCGTTTTTCTCCAGTACTCCGCTTTGGTGCTTATATTGCTCTTTGTCAGAGTTAACTTGGCTTCATTTGCCCTGGCGGGCAATGTGGATGTGTAAGTATAACAAAGCCACCTTTCCTCCTTGGTTGTATTGTGTGGCATGGGTATGTAGTGCCCATCCGAAGTTTTCATTCTTGCCATCAGCACAAGTAAATGGTTGCCATCACCGTGTTCAGCAGCTATTGGCTCCGTACCAATAAACTCTAAACGCTTTCCATCAAAATTCTCAACACGCCCCAGTTTTCTTCGATAGCAAAACTTAAATCGACTGTTTTCAAGCGTTGTATCTTCAATACCCCTGAACCGTAACTGCTCACTCAAGAATTTACGCTCATCATTCGTCAATGGCAAGTGGCTGTTGATTTTCTCACTAAGGTTTCTCGAAACAAACAGGCCTTCAAAGTCCTTGTTCTTAAAAAGTGGAGTCGGTTGCTCCTGGTAACCAAACCAAAGATCAAGCTGGTCTTTTACAAAAAAGCACTCTATTTCTATTTCCTGAACATCCGCAGCCAGTAATGAAAGATCGCTGCTGACATTCAGCATCAATTCGGTTATTACTGGTCGGGTGCCAAGCACTTGCCCGTACTTATTAATTACATGTACATTCTTTTTTATAAAGGATAGTTCTGGTTTAAAGTAAAAAAGAAAGCTGTGTATATAAATGAACTCTTCTAACAAGTAACTGACGTCAATATACAACTCGTTTGCGTTCGTCTTCGCTTTTGTTGATTTCTTTCGAAACTCTTCATTCCCAAGTTCTAGCAGGTTTGCATATGCTTCGGAGTTCGTCTTATACCTAAACCAATCGTAAAACATGGTCTTTTTCACAAACTCTTCAAAGGGCGTATCTTTAAAATAGGCGTACAAGAATTTTGTGCCAATGGCAATGGTAATCGTAGCAAAGCCTGCCCAGCCTGCCCATGAGGCCTTGGCATAGAAGGCCGTAATGGCAAGACTGGATAAGCCGGTGGAGGCACTCACAATACTGCAGGCCATGGCATCGTAATCTCTGGTGCTCCAGGTTTCAACCCCGTCATACACATCAATAGCTATACCGATGTATGCCCCTGCTGTGCCCCACGATACCCGAAGTGCTTTGGTACCCGTATGTATGAGTGGAGGTTTGGTGCCGGCCACCATCTGGCTGTACTTTGCATAGGTGTTTTGTACGGTAACAACCAACGCTGCCACATCTAATGTGTTTCTGATGGGATGAGATTTTGCAATATTTGTGGCCCCTTTGATGGCCAGCAGGTCAATAACAAGGGTGAAGAGCGGATTGGTTGCAACCGCATGCGCCACCCTTTCAAGTTTTGAAATCCGTGCACGCTTGATGTCGATGGTTACAGTTCCTTTTTCCCCATCAATGGTTCTCTTCCAGGAACCGGTTACTGCTTCATACCGCATCCCACCCTGTTGTTTGGCAATTTTGTTGAGTCTTTCTACAACCTCGTCCTGAGTTAAGGGAATTACAGTACGCCCCAGTTCGGTATTAACGGTTTTACAGAACTTAATCTCTATGGGCGTGAATCCTACTTTGGTTATGGCTGTTAATACCTGATGGGTGGTCGTGATGTATTTACTTATGAGCGAAGCATTGATATTTGTTTTCTCTTCAGAGGGTTTGGTGGCTGACTTTTTCCCGTGATTGCTGTCCAGGTAGTCTTCGACTCTAATAACCCGGTTAATTAATTTACCCGCTTCATTTTCTTCACTATTAAAAGCTTTTATTGCGAGGAAACCTGGATCATCAGCAGCATATTTTGCAGAATCGCCATACAAGGTTGAAAGATTCAATATTTGGTCTTTATCAAACGGTCGCTGGGCAATGCTTGAGTAAAATGTCCCAATACAGGCTTTTATTTCGATCAATGCATCCCAAAAAGCACTTTGCTCCTCCGGCGCTGTGGGCTCCTTAATGGTATTATGAAATTTACAAAACGATTGAAAACCATCTGCCTCAATAACGGTTTTTAAAACGTGTCTAAGCCCTTCAATTTTCCTGTGACATGTTATGCGTTCGTCCACTGCAAGCACCTTCAGCAAGCGCTCCTTATCTATGTCGTTTTCTGCTTTCTCTGCTTTGGGGAATTTGTGATTATTGTCGTATATCGCTCTGTATAGTCCACTTGCAAGTGAGTGAATGTAGAATATTTGCTTCAGGTTTTTTTTATGGTCCGCATCCAGTTTTATTTTCTGAACCAACTCCTGGTCGGTTAATGCCTTGCCCTCCTCGTTGTTCTTAAGAATGGATAAAATTTGCTTCGGGTCTATTCCTGTTCGGATGGATCGAACCAAGGCTTCATGCTCTAAATGTGCATTGACTAAATCCTCATTGACCTGCGCTGTTATGCCAAAAGGGTCATGCAGCATCACAAAAACATCTCTGGTTGTGTTGTCTCTGCTTTCTTTCTCGTTGTTTTGGATGGTGTAAACCAGTTGTTCTTCGAAGACATGCTTTTGAACGGCAGTGTTTATACGCTTGTCACTCGTTTTAGGAATGGCCATCCAGGCATCAACATCCTCAAGAATGCCTTTACCGAGATCCGACGCCCCTTTCCCGTTGCTGCTCCATTCGCTACAGTTGATGATGGTTTGATGGGGATGTGTTTTTTTATACAACTCTTCCAATACAATGGACTTGGTTAAGGGTGTGGGAGAGTAAAACAATCTGATTTCGTCGTTGATGTTAGCGTCAAAGTAGAAGGCATTTCGGGCGGTACGATTTCCAGCTTCTTTTTCGGTGATGAATTGGGAAAAAACAAGCCCTGCATTCCAAAGATAATCAAACTCATAAACCCCTTTAGCCAGTTTGCTTGTAATGTACACATAACCTTCATTGAGCGGAACGGGATAGTATTTGTATTCGAAGGATTGCGGTGACTGAACTCCTCTTGAGACCGGCAATAAGGGCTTTACTGCTGGGCTTGCTATCGCGGTTGCATCTGCAACGGCTGCCGCAGCCTGCTGCGGGTGAAGCTTTTGTTCTTTTGACGGAGATGCGGAGCTGAGTTTTGGAAAGCCTTCCACTTCAGCAAGTCCTTCGCACTTTTTTGAACTGTTTGTGATAAATGTGAGTTCACTTTCTCTGTTCGCATCAAAAATTCCAAACCTGAGCGGGAAGATGCGCACGCCATCAAAAACATATTGATCATTTGATGTTGCTTTTTCTGCTCCGGGAACTTCAACTTCGATGAAAACATCTCGTTGAAATATCTCGCTGCTATTGCTCATTGTCCTTCTCTTTATAATAGTTACTATCCGCTGTCCATTCCACCATTAGTTCACCGTCTTTAACTTCCCCTTTTAGTTTGGTGATTTCTTCTCCATCCTGTGTGTCGTGACGAAGAACTATGGTCGCAGTTTCTCCATCTTTAACATTCTGAAATGTCGCCAGGATATAGGTCTTCTCGTCAAGTTTTACGCCTCTTTTTTTATGCCTGTTCTCGTCCACCATTTGTACATCTAAAATTCTTGGTGGGGCATCCTTGTCCCCTTCTTCCGCGGCCTTTTTGATTGCTTCCTGATTTTTCCTGGCCTGTTTCAAATCCTTACCCTTGCCTTTAACGGCAGCCCCAACAATGTCGAGCAGCGAGATTTTTGGGAAGGGGATTTTTTTGAGGGGCATTACGGCATCGGGTGTGGGAGTGTTGGGGCCAACGGTAACGCCGGGGACGCCGACGGTAATTTGTCCCCCGTGGGCCGTCATGCTGCCCATGGTGGCTACGGGTTTGCCGTTTACGGTGACGCCGGGACAGCCTTGAACGATGGTGTCCGGGGGCCCTACGCAGGTGCACATGTCGCCCATAACGGCGATGGGTTGACCATTAACGGTGACACCGGGCATGCCGGGTCCGCTTACGGGACCGCCTACGTGGGGGATGTATCCTGTGACCATGGGACAGACGTGCATGCTGCCGATGGTGGCTACTGGTTTTCCTGCCATAGCTGTGTGGTTTATTGCTTTGGATTATTACTGCTTACTACATTACATCTATTTTAAAGGCGGCACCTTTTACGCAGGTCATGGAGCCGCTCACATTGGCCTGCACGCCGCCTTTCATATCTACATTCTGTTTGCCTTCCACGGCAGCGTTCATGCCGTTGATGGCCACATCTTGCTTGGCTTCGATGTTTACGGCACCTTTGGCGGCCAGCGTGGAATCGCCGTCGCTTTGCAGGGCCACGTTGCCTTTGGCTACAGCAGAGACGTCTGCTTCTGCGGCCAGTTCAACGTTTTGTTGGGCACCGAGGGTGATGTTTTCTTCGGCATTCAGAGTAATGTTCTTGGCGCTGAGGGCGATGTTCTCGACGGAGGAAAGGAGCAGCGACTTCTCCTGGGTGTCGAAGGTAATGACTGAGCCGCCGTTGTCGCGGATGTGAATTTTCTCGGCCCCGTCGGTGTCGTCGAACTCGATGGTGTGGCCGCTGCGGGTGGTGATGGCTTTGATGTTGTTGTCGGCCACCATGCCGCTGGTGTTGTTCATGTGGAAGAGGCTGCCGGCCACGAAGGGCCGGGAGGGATCGCCCTGCTCGAAGGCGACCATGACCTGGTCGCCGATTTCGGGGATGAACCAGAGTCCCCGGTTCTTTTCTATGACTTCGCTGGTACCGGCGCCGGGTGTTTG
>NZ_MWUJ01000041.1 GCF_002210225.1 Geofilum rhodophaeum
AATACGTACTAGGCCGAATGCTTACCCTTAAACGCATTCATCAACATGAAAACAAAGCCGGCAAGGATAGGGGGAGTAAAAACAGCATTAGCAACGTCTATTTCGTCATCAGAGGTGAAATGAGAAACAACAAATCCTAAGAAAGCAACCGCCACAACAAAACCAGCTAAAGCATATTTCCAACTGCCCCTAACATAGAAATCAAAAAAGTCGTCATCTGCTCTGGTTAACACGACTCGTTCATCCCCAACGTTAATCCTGTTGATCTCCTTTAAATCGACCTTCTCCGGCCATGTGTACACTTTATGTTTGATGTTTAAACTACCATCGGCAATTTCAACAACCTTCTTTCCCGCAAGAAATAAAACGAGGCAGCTAAGATTAATGCTAATTGCTATTGCAAAAAAGCCTAATCCGCCCTTCTTACCTAAAAAAAAAGAATCGAAATCAACATATTCAAGGGGCAAATAAATCAACCCAATTCCTGCTCCTAACCCAAACAATAAAACAAGAATGACCAAAGCAACTTTTTTCCAATTTTCCATAGGACCTGTACTCACAAATGTATTTTAAAGCCTGTTAAATTGATCTTATATTACTAATTGTTTTACACCAAATACTCCTCATCTCTCCAGTATCTTTCTCTCTCGATCTGCTGTGCGGTAGTTGCCTCAGGCGTAGGTATCCGGCTTTTGTAAAGAGGGGGCGGGAAACCTTCTGCTTTGCGGCGCTGAAAATCAGCTTCGCGGAATTCATCCATTGCATCTCCAGGAGGCAATGGTCGGTTGCGATCCATGTACCACACCCAATACGACCAGGCTTGCCAACCGCCCTCCATAAAAATATCTAAGTCTATTGGGAAGTAGTCTTTAATACTTAAAGGCTTAAAGGAGCGTTTCACTTTTAAGGTCCAATGAAATAAACCTGCGGTACCATTAGGGGCGAAGAAAGCCGGCACATCATTAAAGGGGATGCGGTGAGGCTTATCAAAGAATGCCCCATGCAATTCCAATATGTCATTGTGCCGGTGAAAAACGATCTGTTTGTCTTTGGGCAAGATGTACCCGAGGATTAGAGAAATAATCGCGGGTATAATACCGATTACCAAAGGAACCCAAACTCCACCGCCAATAAAAAAAAAGAAAATACCAAAAGCGAACAGAACAACTCCAATCTTTTTCAGCATTGGATTAAAATTTGTCTGATTAAGTCTGATTTGATATATATCTATTTCATCAACGGTCCGGCCATCTTTGATTGCTGCTGGCATTTTTGTGAATACCCCTTTGTCTAAAAGTGTTTCATCTCGTATTAGGAGTCTTTCCTTTGTAATCACTGATTTTCCTGGATGAGAAACGATTATCCGTTCCAGATTTCTTCTGTCAATGGGTATTTTAGTATAATCCATTTTTGATTAATATAGGGCATCTGTTGCAAACTTTCATTCAGCGCCTCGCCACCATTAGAATGAACTTTAAGTATTGTAGTAGTCAGTTTTGACTGGTGCAACCTCTATCTTCTGTTCATTATTCAATGAGATATTGAATCTCCCAGGGACCATTTTGTTTCTTTCATTCATGAGCTGAAATTCTTTCGTGAAATGCTCAGGGGTTTCAAAGGCAGAGGGATATATGGGTGGTGGAAAGCCCTCAGCCTTGCGACGTTCATAATCTCTTTGTCGATAAGGATCTAGTGCGTCACCGGGTGGTAAGGGGCGGTTTCTATCCATATACCAAACAAAATAACTCCAAGACTGCAAATAGGTTCCATAAGCAAATGAAAACAATACGCCTCCTTCCAGCTTGTCTGCCAGTGATTTATTTTTAAACAAACGTAAATAAATCCCCCCTTGGAAGCGAGTCGCCAGTGCTACAACAACATGCAAGTCCTCAAACCTCATTAATTGAGGAGGTTCATTCAATGAACCAGGAACTTGAACAAGGCCACGTTGACGATCAAATATTAATTTGCGCTCTTTGTTTATAAAATATGCTTTATAAAAGGACCAAAGAGCTGGCAATATTGTAAATAGACCTATGAATAAACTTATCAGAAGAAAGCCTGAATCAAACTTCCTTCCGCCAATTAAAGGTACACTCAGAACAAAGATAAAAGCTCCCACAAACCCCCAGGCCCAGTATAGCTCCATCTTTCTGGTGTCTGAAACATCTTTTACTATAAAATTATCGTTTGCGTATTCAAATGCACAAATCGCCCCTGGTTCAATATCGTCCCTATTAACCGCAGCCGGTCCCGGCAACTCAGAAATGCAAAGATCTACATACTTCTTTTTCCAGTCCCTTGGTACTTTTGGCTCAATCCTCCTGTTTGGATTGTAATATTTATTTATATCAAACATGTCTTTTCTTAATTAATTGGTGATTTCAGCTCATTTTTAAAACCTCTCCTGATTTGATCTCCGGCAAAAACTGACTTTACCAGTCTCTGCTCCCTCTCATTTTCTTCTTTATCCAATAAACGAGAATTAAATGGTGTTCTTGCCTGTTGAACAATAGTTTCTTCGTGATACAGTTTTTCGCGGACGGCAATGAAGCGTGGTTGTCCATCTCGGTTAATTGGAAAGGAATGTGCATGATCCTGACAACGACATAAGATTAAAACTTCAGCCTGTTTATGAAATATTCTGTGTTGAGGATCTGGCAAATAGGCCTCTGGGATATCAAACAAAGCTACAAAGTACTCAGCCTCAAGATCTGTTTGTTCAATAATACGCACGTTACCTTTATCGGGATCTTCTGTAAGCAAAATGCCGCTTTCGCCAACCAGAATGCCATTTGGGTATAAATAGATTTCTAATTCAATATCTGCCACACACATTTTTGCCATGTTGAAGTGGATATTCACATACATCTCCTTTTTAAAATGTTCGCGAATGGTGGTTGAACCAATTACCCTTGACGATATCACGTTGGGCTTATTTTCAATTATCACTACACCTCCAAATAAAACATCGGACAGACGCTCATAAAAAAACTTATAATCAGTCCATTCCTCATAACCTCGTTTTACCATGGTGTGGGCCATTGTTCGATGGTGCCTGATTGATTCTTCAAAAGAACCCGCTAAATCAAATTCGTCACTATCAAAGAAAACGAGAATCTTTTTTTGTCTGAATTGACAACATTTGGATAATTCTTCCAATGGGCCATCTTCAAAAAAGACAGATAGAATTGAGAAAGCTGTTCCTGCAGCGAGTAGGGCAACCCAACCGGCTGGGTTCCACCCGTTCCAGATTCCAATGCCCGCTACAGTTCCCAAAATAGCCGCAAGCCCTTGCATAGCTGCAGCATCTATATCTCCCTTGTATAAATTAACTCCTCCATCAATGACGTCTGTGGCGGCAGTTAGCCAGGCCCCCACTGCGCATGCTTTTGCAGGGAGCCCTTTCAATAAATCATCTGCAACTTTCTTAGAAAATACTCCATTCAATTGTTTTGATAAAATCCTATAAGTTGAGTGTGTTTCAACAACTCCTGCAATTGATGAAAGTGTTGTTAATGCGTTCCTAAATAATTCAAGATTTTTATCGGATTCTCTAAACAGTTGAAAGGTGGCACTACCAAGATTTATTATAGCCACCTGTGCCACAAGCCTATTCCAGACCAGAGAATTGGATAAATGGTCTGCCAGATCATACAATTTTCCCTCTCTTTGAAAAGCAGAATTGAATTTCTGAGAAATACTGACTTGTTCAATGTTAATGACACTGCCATCTACAGCTCTTAAGAATCGAAGGTCCTCCAATAAATCATCGGTAATATTTACCATTTGCTTTCCTGCATCCAAAAAAGGCTTTTTGTTTTTTACCACTTTTTGAATTGTAACAATATCAAAGCATTCATCGACGATCAATTCACCGTTCCTGAATACTCTTATCCCATTCAGCATTTTTATTTGGGTGGTTAAAAATTTCGGATACTTTCTGGCAAAGTCTGCTATGCCACCAATCATAGTATTCCATGCAAGGGCAACCCTGATCAGATTGTCCCCTCCTTTTTTAAGGTCAATATCCACCTTCTCGAACAAAATCCCCTGCCCCTTCTCAAAGGTGTCTTTTGCATAATTATAGCCACTGTCACTTTGCCTGCTAATTGCTTCATTATCTTCGCTTAAATTGTACACATGATCCTTCGCATTAACGCGGTATTGAAGATTGCTCAAATGCAATGAAAATCTGGCTTTGCCGTTCAGTTTTATTTCTGGAGTATGGGCATTGTATTCAAGTACACCATTTTGATAATAATCGCTTTTCAAAAATGAGGTGAGTTGTTCTTTTGCCTCCAAAATGTCGGCTCTGCACTGCTGACGCTCCTCCTTTGCCAGCATTGACTCCATTCTTTCCCGATCAAGATGCTTGCCATACTTATCAATATTCTCCTCAGAACAAAAGGCTGCCTGATACAATAAAAGCAATGATTTATGTAATAACTCCGACTTCTCGAGAAGAGCCTTATCGCTAAGATTCACGGGTCCCTTATTCCCTTTAACTATCTCTTTGTACGTTCGATGCCTATCAAGACCAGTTTGCATTGATATAATTAGAGCATCCATAAAGTCCCACTTGTTCTGAAGCTCTACCGTCAATTCGTCGGCACAGCCCAATGGGTCGTGCAAACAGAAAAATACTTCATCATGTTCATCGGGGTTTTCTTCAATGGCTTCTACGTTGTTAAAATAGGAGACCCATTGTTGAATATTGATTTGATCTTCAATCTCCATATCCATGCCAGGGGCCAAATAGTAAGATCCATAGGCATCCTTTTTTTCAGGGGGAGTTGCATAGTCGGCAAGGGGGAAGTAAGCATCGATTTCATCAACCGTATAACAGTCCGGCGCGGTACGATTATCTGCCCAGGCAGTTGCATCAAATTTTTGCATTCGCCGCTCTCTCAGCGTCTGATCGCTTCGTAATTTTTGTATGTAGCTGGCACTGAATTGGTATTCGGAATAGGCTATCCAAACAACATCATCAATAGAAAGGCATAGATATCTGGTGCTTCTTTCCTCCTGGGGCAGGCGGATGTCTTCCGACAGATCTGAAACAATGTTGGTTAAACCACCTAAGGCTTCAATCTTAAACTCCTTAAACAGGTCAACATTGGTCTCGAAGTAAACATAGATGTATCCTTCTCTCACCACGGTGGGACGATAGCTCCACCCCTGTATGGGAGGCACATTTTCAACCGCATACCGGGTCTCTTTTTCACGCTGTGGCCAAACAAAGAACTTCTTACGGTCGTCTTTCACGGGTATATACCTCATGAAACTCAAACTAACTTCTGTGGGCTTGATGATTAAATCATCTCCGGCAGCAGTGGCTTTGTTGGTTTGATAGCTGGCGGTTACACTACAAGTGGCTATATCCGGCAAATTACTCATTTGATGCGCTTTTGATTGATTATTCTTCTTTTTCTATCTGCCAGCTTACCCTTACTTCTCCATTTTCGACTTTCCCTGACAAATCTTTCTTGATTATTTCGCCGTTGGCTTGTTTTCTTTCGATGGAAAAGTCAATATTTTCTCCGTCTTCAATATTCATAACCGATGCGACAATCTCTACTTCTTTCAGTTCTTTTGAATTAATGATGTTGGTATTCTCTTTTACCCACCTCACATTATAAATCCTGGGTTCACCCTCACATTGTTCTGCTTCTTCCTTTAACTTCTTTTGATTGGCTTCCGCCTCTTTCAAGCTGGCACCGCGTCCGCTGACAGCGGCAACGGCCTTCAAAAGGGGCGAGATTTTTGGAAAGGGAATTCTTTTGACGGGAGTAATGGCCGTGGCGCCACTGCAGCCGGTGCCAATCAGAACGGTGGGTTCGCCAACGGTGATGGAGCCGCCGTGCGCCGTCATGCAGCCTACGGTAGCGGCGGGTTTGCCGCCTATCAATACAGTGGCTTCTCCTTGAACAATGGTGTCCGGAGGTCCGGCACAAACACACATATCGCCCATTACGGCAGCGGGCTTTCCGCCTATCAATACGGTGGGCACACCCGGGCCCGATACCGGTCCGCCCACATGTGGTGGCGGGGGTGTTCCGGGATTCAACATGGGGCAAACGTGCATACTTCCTACTGTGGCTGCTGGTCCTGGCATAACTTTTCCTCCTTAGTTTACTTTTACTATTCCCCCGGCCACTTCGGCCATGGCTTTTCCGTTGACTTTGGCCTGGGTGCCGTTGAGTTCGGCGGCGGCCTTACCTTCCACAATAGCATTGGCACCGCTGAGGGTGGCATCGCTGGTGGCCTCAATGGCTACTGCGCCCTTGCTGCTGACCGAGGTATCGCTGTCGCTCTGCAGGGCCAGTTCGCCCTTACTGACGGCTTGCATGTTGCCTTCGGAGCTGAGATTCATGTCCTTCTGCGCCCCAATGGTCACATTTTCCTCTGCGGCAATATTCACATTCTTGGCACTCAGGTTCAGGGTTTCCATGGAACTGATGAGCAGCGACTTCTCCTGCGTGTCGAAGGTGATGATGGAGCCGCCGTTGTCGCGGATGTGGATTTTCTCGGCCCCGTCGGTGTCGT
>NZ_MWUJ01000042.1 GCF_002210225.1 Geofilum rhodophaeum
AACATTTCATATACGTGACCGTTGTAGTGCATTTGCAGCATTGAATCAGCGAGTAGTTTAGAAATGAATATTAAGCAAAGGAAAAGATGAGTATTTGGTTAACTCCACCGATTATTATCGAGATAGCATTTTTCTTAATGATTATTCTCGACTCAATTATTTATAGATTTCAATACAAAGAATTATTTGATTTAGATTTAAAAAGACAGTATAGCAAAAAGCTTATTGTTTTTTATTTAATGGCATGGCTGATTTTAGGATTATTAGAGACTCAAATTCAAATAACAAGCCAATTTATTCATGGAATAGTGATTATTGTATCATTATCTTTTAACCTGATTATTTTATTCTTTATTAAAGCGGAACAAAAAGTTAACACTAGTGATGACCCTAATTTTCCTACAGGAAAAATGCGACGTTTAAGATTGTTGTCCATTTTGATTGTCATTATTATTGCAGTATTTGGCTTTACAACCGAGAAACTAAAGGATTTTCATTTCACAGGTTCTAATGTGATAATAGTAGCAAGTGATGCCAAAACATCAGAATTTGATATGTCTAAAATAATTGAAAGTTCAATAGATTGCGATTTGCTGAGAGTTCAGAAGTATGGAGCTGCAACACTAGAAGGTATTCAATATTTCAAAATTGAGTTTAATTCTCATGTTGAAATAGCTGATTCTACAATTGAAAGGATGTTAATTAGTAAACTATCACACTTGATTCCAGACAATAGCACGCAGGATGTTATTGTATCTAGTGCAAAGTATGGTCAGTTGTATGATTCTGATACAATAAACATTTTCTCAATCTTTCTATTAACAGTGTTTGTTATCACTTTGATTTTTTACAGCATTGCACACCGAAACTTTATTCAAGGGTTAAAAACAGCAATAATTCAAGATATTTTAGTCTTAACCATGATTGGGTTACTATTTTTCTTTCAGAAAATAATTCCTAAATATATAGTTGATAAATTGTTTTTTCAAATAACCGCATTGTTCTTGATTTCTTGTGTTTATAAGTTATTTATTTATGCGACTGCAGGTGCTTTGATATATAGTAGAAAGTATTATAAATTATTGTTAATACTTATCTTGATTTCAATTCCCTTAAAAGTCTATTATGATTGGAGCTTAGTTGTACCATTTTTATTGATTGGGGTATTTGGATTATTTATAACTGACATTTATGACTTAATAATGAACAATAAACGCACTACAACACGCGGTAAAAAACATTGCGCAGATAGTGCTAATTTTGAACAATCTAACAAATAATAAACGGCTTAGCGGCTTGATACTGAAGCGCATTTAAGTGCGCAACGATTTCTTACCGCCGTCCGTTATCGGCAATTTTAACAAAACCAAGTATCATGGAATATTTCCTAAAGGAATTAAGCATTATCAGAAAAAAATATCAGGCAATTGCTGACAGAGAAGAAAAATTCAACATATTTTCTGCTTTACATAAAACTCATGATGAAAGAAGACTTCATTCACGCTTTATATCTGTTCTACTACAACCAAATGGCAGACACGGACACAAAACAAATTTCTTAGTAGAATTCATTTCACAAATTGAGGATTTAAACAAATTTGTCATAAATGAGAATACACAAGTATTTCCGCGAGAAAATGACAAAAAAGAAAACAATAATATTGACATATTAATCCTCAACAGAAAGGAAAAACAATGCATTATTATCGAGAATAAAATATATGCAGGCGATAGCAATCTATCTTCAGGCGGTCAATTGGAAAGATATATCAACCATGCGATAATTAACGAAGAGATACCCAATAAAAGTATCTATGTGATTTATTTGACAATAGATGGACATGAACCTTCAATTGAAAGTATCGGTAAGTATAAAGACTTTGAAAATTTATATATCTACAGCTACGAGTATTTAATATTGCCTTGGTTAAACGAATGTTTAAAATACGTTGTATCTGAGCCATTTTTAAGAGAATCAATAATCCAGTATCAAAAATTAATAAACAATATGACAGGAAATAGTTCAAGCATAGAAGAACGAATTGCCTACAAAGAATTAATTGGTAGTTCAAAGGATAATATGGACTCCGCAAAAAAAATAATAGAGAATTTTAAGCATGTAAAATGGCATTCTGTCTTTGACTTTTGGAATAATCTACAAAACCTGATAATTGCTGATGATAATTACGAACTTGTAAAACCGTTCGACCGAGATAATATTACAAGTCAAAAGAAAAATAATTGTATTTCAGAGCTAACGCATTATGAGACGTATAGAAAAGGACAAAAAAACAAACAAAAATGCAACATAATCTTTAAAACCAAAGAAGAAATTTTTATTAGTTTAACATTCTCTGCAAACTATGACCATTTTTACTTTGGCATTCCAGTAAAAGAAAATGCAGATTTTGAATTTTCTAAAACAATCGCAAGTTTAACTTCTGCCTATGAAGAATACAAGCAAACTAAATGGATGCTTCTATTGAAGATTTTCGATGATGATATAAAGTTTAACGACTTTAATAAAAATCTGACTTTTAGCTTAATAAATTCAGAGAATAATAAAAAGTTAGCAGAAAAGGCGTTCAAGGAAATACAAGAATTGACAAGCAGAATAACAAAAACAGCCGATAACACTTTGTAAATTGCATTGCGGGGTTCGTGCGGTGTCGTTCGCTAGATTCTCGCAACATCGTTCCGTCCTACCAGACAGGAACGAGCTCCGAAATCCGCAACGACAACTTACAATTTACCGTTAGCAACAAGGCAAATAATCCCCTCTCAATGTATGCAACTATTCTACTATAACACTAATTTACAAATGAAAAGGATACTATTGTTATCAATTTTAAGTATTAGTCTACTGATTAATGCTCAAGAGCTTCCAACAATTCCTTCGAATGGATTTGCATTTCCCCTTGGGAGTAAGTTTACGATCAAATTGTCCGCTGTTGACTCTGTAAACTATGACTATTCAATAATTGCTTTTGAGCCGTTCGATGAAATTGTTGATATTATGGAAAATGACAACTTATTTGAATCGGCGGGAAAGGACAGTACTTTGACTTTCTATTTTTGTTTAGGAACTTTTGGTGAAGCTGAAGATGAAAAAGAAGATAATTTGAAAGTCTTACTCATTATGAAAAACTATTCTAAGTTGGCACTTAAGTATACTTCTGAGATACAACGAGAAGAAGATGGTGTATTTGAAGTAACTTCCAATGTCGGCACTCATCCTGGAGCAATAGGAACAGAAATGTGGCCATACATGATTTATATGATTGGTTTGGCAGAATTTAGAAATTACGACTAGAATTTAATTAAGGAAAACTAAAATACCCAGTTGCTAACATCATGTATAAAATATTGGGGGTTTATGAGTTCAGTGTAAATCCATTCCCCGTAGCAAATTAATTAACGGCAGACAATAGCGAGGCTCGCAAGCCCCCAACAATTTCATACATGTGCTCGTTGGGGGGCAATGCAAAGAAAAAAAACAAAATATGCGTAAACTGATTATTATAGGATTATTGTTTCTTTCTAATAATTCCTTTTCTCAGATTGTAAATGGTTATTATGAAGGACTTGAACAAATCACCGATTCAAGCTCTGAAGGACAATGGTATTTTTTAAATTCTCTATCCATCCGCAATGATTCAGCTTATTTGTTTAAAAGAGCAATTATGATAACCTCAAATGACACAATCAATTCAATATCAGATTATGGGTTCTATCATTATGCTGGACTCATTTCAAGAAAAGAGAATAAGTATTATATTTCTATGTTTTTAACTGACTGTGATTATTGTATAAGATGGAGTTATAATGATTCGTTGAATACTTATATCGACCATTATAAAGACACTTTGTCTTATCAACTTTTCAGCGAAAGCAAGGTGTTGATTTTTAACAATATAAAATACAACCATCAACCAGAAAAGGACCATCTTATAATGAACCTGAAAATGAATACAATATTCATAAGAAGAGGAACTGAATTTGAGACAGAAAACACAAACGATACTAAGCCCCTTTTTATTGAGAACTGAAAATTTGATTTGTGGAAAAAATGCACATGCCCCCAACATCATGTATAAAACAATGGGGGTTTTTGTGTTCAGTGTAAATCCATTCCCCGTAGCAGGTTAACTAACAGCAGACAATAACGACCCTCGCAAGCCCCCATCGTTTCATACATGTGGGTGTTGTGCGTAATTCACCCTATTCCAGAGACATTGACTACTAAAGCTAACGTAAATGAATGTTCAAAAAAATGAATGAAAATTGAAGAAAATTATTAAAGTATATATCATTGATTTACTGACGTTTAATTTTGTGTTAGTCCGAAAATAAAAAAACTACAATAATTATAGCTTTATGGAAAATTCAAGAATGGTATTGGTTTTTTGGGTTCTAATAGGTCTGTTTTCTTGTGAAAATATCAATCACCATAAAATTGACTTAAGTACCGATAAGTATTTATCCAACATATTTAGTCCTACAGAAATTGAAAGTTTCGCATTAATGATTGATTTTGTTGATAGTGCTGTTGTGGCAATAACTAACAACAAAAATGAAGCAGAGGCTTATCATGACTTTTTTGAAATTTATGGTAAAGGAATACGTGAAAACAAGCGGATTAGTCCTTTTTCGGAAAAAGAGAAATTCGATTTCCTGGAAAGCCTAGATAAAGGTGCTTTTGACGCCATTTGGATCTTCGATACTCATATAGACAGGCTAAATTATAGAGACACTATCCTGACTAATATTGATTATATTAAGTGTTTATCAATAAATCCTTTCGGGCGCTATATTGATTACATGGAACAAGTTGGGAATAATGACAAAAGATATACAGAATTACATGAACATATAGTTGGAATGGGAGACCTTTCTACAAGTGTTGGTTTATGGATGGTCCATGATGAATTTGATTTTGGCAAAGTTGAAGATAGATTTCTTGCTGCGGTGTATATATTAAGAGTTGAAGATTCCTATGAAACAAAATTGGACAGATATTTTAGCAAAATAGATTCTACGCACAACACGCAATATAACCAATAGCGGGCGCAGTAGTGACTTGAAAGTGTCTGCCCCGCATAGAGGTTTGTAACGGTTGACAGGGATGTCGCCCGTAAACCGCCACTGGTCATATTGCCACCGTTGGCACTAATTTTAAAAAGACCACCTACAAGAATGAAAACCTTTAATATATTGATTTATAGACAGAACAGAGTGCTTTTAAGTGTTCTGATTTTCATAACATTAATGTTTCCGATTTTACTACTACCTTCACATATTGACAATTCATTTTTTCAATTAACAATCACGATTAGCGGATTTATCGGATTAATTCTGTTACTGAGATATTTTACAGTGGGTAGACTTTTAGTGACTTTTGAAAATAACAAACTAAAATTTGATTGGGAAAATAAGTTGATTTTCAAATATAAAGACATCCCGACAATTGAGATTTCAGAGATAAAAAGTATTGTACTTGACAATCAAGGACAAATACTTCGTAAGATTTTAACTGATAATAATGAAATAGTATTAGGTCATGGAAATCCTAGTAAATTGTTTAAAAGTGATTCTCAAAAATTTATTAGTTTCTTGACCAGTGAGATAAAGAATTTGAAAATCAAAGACAGTTGGGATGTTTGGGCTGAGAAAGGCTATCTAATTTGGGCATTAAGAATTAATACGACAATTCTAGTATTGGGAATACTGATTATGATTGTTTTTATTGTTACGAAAGGATTTGATTCAAAACATTTATTGATGTTGATTTTTATTTTGCCTCAATTAATTCTATATCAGTTACAAATGAAGACAAAAACAAAGAAAAACTAGTGCCAACATCATGTATAAAACATTGGGGTTTAAGTTGTTACTTGAAGTGTTCTGCCCCGCATCAGCTTTTGCAACGGCAGACAGTGACGAAGCCCGCAATCCCCAACGTTTCATAC
>NZ_MWUJ01000043.1 GCF_002210225.1 Geofilum rhodophaeum
CTTCGGTTTTTGCATGCGGTACAACACCCGCCGGTATGCGCAGTTGCCGTTTCTGGGCGTTAACTTGTCGAGTTACCACTAAGGTTGCCACTTGAACTGACATTAGCACTCGCACAACCCGGCAATTGCGTATGACCGGCTGTTAGCACTCGTATTTATTATTTTTGATATCTATAATGGCCTATGATTTTAAAATCAAATAAGCAATCCTCCATCATTTGTCCTCTTCCAATGTTATGAACTATCTGATATCTTTTTCCATCTCTGGATTTATTATTTATAACAATGCCGATATGTGTAACTGCACCTCCGAGGTTCCAGCAAACCAAATCACCTGGAAGATAATCAGTTGGATTATTAGTAATTGGTTTAACAATTCCATACCTTTCAAAGAATACCATGAGATTAGGGACTCTCCGGTGATCGATATTCCTATCGGGTCGCTTTAACCCCCAAATCTTTGGATACATACTGAAATTAGCTTTCATATCTTCATGAACTTCCTTCTGCAAATCGATACCTAATTTTCGATAAGCTCTTATTACAACATCCGTACATACTCCTTTATTACTCGGGACATCTCCATTTGGATATCCAATTGTAAAATAACTCGCATCATAATCTACATTCTGTTTTGTCAATTCTATAGCAGATACCGATAATCTGTCGTAAAAGCTCTCTTGTCCATGTAGTTGGATTGAAATCCATAGCAATAATATGATTGTTTGTATCTGTTTCATAATATGAGTGCTAACGGTTGCGTATATGAAATGTTTGGCATTTCGAAGCACTTTCCTGTCAAGTTACAACTACTTTTGATACGGGCTGAAACGCTCGATAACTCACTGACTGCCAAATGTTTTATATATGATGTTATGCGGTCGGCTTTTATTTTTGTTTATAATATCCTATTTCGTTTCTCATTAAAGTTTCCATTTCTTTCCATAACTCTGCCATTAATATTGTCCTTTTACTATGTCCAATATTTTCAAGTTGTTTCGCTGTTAATTCAATATCCTTCTTTAAAGAAATAGTATTTAAAACAAGCTGAAATTCGTCATTAAAATCATTCGCTAATGTTTTATAATCCTCAATTTTAGGCAATAATTTATCACTACAAACAAGTTTGAGCCTATTTAATTCTTGATTAAGTATCATTAATGGTTGAACAGATTTCCTTGTGAACTCAATTAATTCAGAATTGAAATCAATCAGTGCTTGGTTCATTTCCTCTTCGTTTCCATTAATTATTTTAGAATAGAATTCTGTGGCAATTCCATAAATCATTTTAGGGTCTGACCGCATATTTTGACTTATTTCATCTGCTTTATCCATGAAATTTGAATATACCTCAAATTTTTTTTCAATAGCTTTATCTTTCTTTTGATTTATTCTATTAAGAATGTGCTGAATAACTGCCCAAATCCATCCGAGAAGTCCGAGAGAAATTATTAATATGTCCTTGGTTTCTAAATCCATTATGTAGGCTTATAAGTTTTTTCCTAATAAACGTTTTCTGAACACAAATAGAAGGATAAGGATTACAACACAAATCAAAATCAATCTTTTGAACACATTAATTGTCAGACATAAATCTTGTCCTGTGACAGAAGAGATACAGTCAGTTGGATGCTCTGTCTCATACTTTAGGCTTACCATTGTATTTATTATTCCAAATACAAATAGTGGAATTCCAAATACAGCTATAATCAACGTTATGTAATAAAATGCCTTTTCCAATCTTGATGTTTTAATGTCGTTGTCTGTTTTTTTAGCTGCCGCATAACGGTTGACAATATGAAACGGTTGGGTTTTCGGGGCGCGTTCGTATCCACCGTTACAGAAAGTTGATGCGAGAACAAATGCTCGCAAACCACTGAACCCCAACTGTTTTATATTGTGTGTTGTGTGGCGTTTATCTATCATTCATTTCTTTAATTGTAAAAATAACTGGTAGTATATATTCTTTTTCAGTCCTTAACCAAAATGAAAATCCATAAATATCTGGACTTATTGCCTTTTCAATCATTTCATCTGTTAGAATCAATGATTTCCAGTCTGGATATGATTGTATAGTTTCCTTGACATTGTTATCAATCAAGCTATCAATCCCACGAACTATATTTACATTACATGATAAGTCAGTGCTATCAATCTTAAATTTCACCAATACTTTTCCTTGTATCTCTGATTTTATCGCTTTTATTGGATAATCAATATTGTCACAAAAATATTTAAAAAGTAAATGAGTTGAATCCCTCACTATTTTGTCAATTCTTAAATTCTCAAAATCTTTATCAATTAAAGCAATCACTTCTATGTTAATTAGCTCAACAGGTCTTTCTCTTAGAATGAAATTTATTACATTTCTATTGTTAATTTCTAAACTCTCTGGAAAACAATCAATATAAGAAACGCATAATGTCAGGCATGTAGTATCAATCTCAAAATGGTAATTTCCATTTATATCAGTAACGGCACCAACTACTCCACCTTTCTCTTTTATCCAGACAGAAGCACCTATGGCGGGTTTTCCATCAGTATAGGTTACTCTACCGGATATGAATTGTCCGTGAGTGTCAAGAATAAATAATAAAAATATAATTATACTAAATACTTTCATGTTTTATCAATGGTACTGTGTCTTTTTAAATGCCACACAACGGTCACATGTGTGAAACGTTGGGGATTGCGGACTTCGTCACTGTCTGCCGTTGAAAAAGCTGATGCGGGGCAGAACACTTTAATTAACCACCTAAACCCCAGTGTTTTACACATGATGTTGTGTGCCGTATTTATTTAATTCTCCCGTTTTTAAGGTTTTTGTCAAATAATTCGTCAAGAGTTGATGAGTGTTTATTTACAATTATCAACTTAGTCTTGTCTTGTAAGTCTGTTGTATAAACAAACTCATTCTTTACTTTGTACTTCCATTCTTTTAGTTCAGGAAATATAGTTTTTATTATATTCAAAGTGTTGTTATGGTCGGATGAAATTACAATTACTTTTGTATAAGGGGTTTCTTTCATTCTTTCCAAACTATTTTGATTTACAGGTGTCATTGAAGAAACGAATCCTGCAGGGCGGTAGTTTTTATTAAAAAAGGACAACTCTTCCCTGTTATCCGCAATTACAAAGCGATTGGAAAATAGATTGTCCAACTCGTTAATCCAATCAGAAAAATGATTGTCGTACAAGGCAATGTATTGGTCAACGAAATTCTCATCCATTGATTTTTTTTGGGAAATGTACTCTTTTACGAGAGGGTACATTTGCTTTGCCATTAAGTTGATATATTTCATATTGTACCAATCGCTTTCATCGGGCTTTCCGTTCAGTTGTTCATATACATAGCCATTGCCCAACGCAGTTGCCAATGCTTCATTTAGAAGAAGTAATGCGTATTGGCTATTTTGGGAATTGTTGTTTTTAAACCAAAATTGAATTTTTTGTTTTAATTCTAATGGCTGCCCATCGTATATGTTGTGATAGATCTCGTGCATTAATACGCTGAACAAAATATCGTTTCCCTTAAAATCAATAGGTACTTCACTGACGGCATTGTTTAAAAACGCTGTTGCCGTAAATCCACGTTTTTTGATTGATGGGATAATGGCAATGTCAATCGGAATGGAATAGTCCCAGGGTGAGCCATAGAAAGTCAATCCTGTTTGAAAGTAGTCTGAAAGGTTAGATTTTTGAACAAAATCCTTGAGTTCGTTTAGTTGCTTTTCAAAATTATCCTTGTTAGGATTGTAAATTAGGCTGTCATAAATTGGCTCAAATTCAGAGAGGATATAGGAAAAGGCAAATAGTTCTGTATTTGGGATAATCCCAAAAGTTTGTTTTTTAAACTCTTGAATTGATAAAGAGGTGATTAAATTTTTCTTGATTAGAAAAGTTGTTGTAAAAGGTATTTTTTGTCCTGTCGGGTAGCCTTGAAAGTCATACGATTCATAAATGTTTAATGTGTCAAGTTGGTTGACCAATTCCGAATAATGCTGTGTGGAAAATTCTGAAGATTGAAATGTCTGTTTATACTCGTTGTCAGGGTAATTGTCTGAAAGTTTCTGTATAAAGTCGTAAGTCGCCAACAACTTTGAAAAAGTGATGTTGATTATCGGCTCTTTTTGTCCAAAAACTGTGTTAAAGAGTAACAGAAAAGTTATCAAAAATGACGTTTTTATTTTCATTGCTGTTCGGTATTTAATATGGCACACAACGTGTGGCAATATAGTG
>NZ_MWUJ01000044.1 GCF_002210225.1 Geofilum rhodophaeum
TATAGATAACAAATTGGTTTCAGGGTAGTGGCCCTATGTGGAAAGAATAATCACTAACAAAGAAAACGCAACGCACTATATTGCCACACGTTATGCCCCATTCTATAACAAAATGATAGCTACAACTGAAATAGAACTTAGAGAATTGATTGACAAACTCAAGGACAATCCACAAAATCTTGACTTGATAAATGAGATAGCACTTGGATATTTTGAAAATCCCTCTATGCTGACTGACGATGAGGATTTGAAATATTTTGAATTGGCTTATTCAATAAAAAAGACAATTAAATCATCTCATAACTTAGCGTGGTATCTTTACTTTGAATGTGGTAAAGAAAACAGAGCGATAGGAATTCAAAAAGAACTAATAGAACAAAAGCCTAAATCTTATTTGCCATATTATTTGCTTGGATTCATGTTACTGGAAAAAGAGGACTTAAAAAAAGCTTTAGAATACTTACAGATTGCAAAGGAAAAATCCAACCGTAGAGATATTTTACACAATATTGGATTTTGTTATTTCAAATTAGGCGATTTAAATACCTCACGAGAATACTTTAGCATAGCAAATACAGAATTTGATTTAGAATATAGAAGTGCTTTTAATCAGGCAGTTTTGGATTTTCAATTACATGACTCAGAAAGTACAAGGGAAATTGCTGATAGACTTTTCCAAAATATTGAGCAAAATTCAGTTTCAATGATTGGTGGCTACGAAATAGGATTTCTATATTATCTACTAGGAGATTATGACAAAGCAACAGAATCGCTAATAAAACAAGGAATCGACGGAGTTGATTTGACTGATTGGAAAGAATTGTCTTATTCTCTATTTATAAGCGATAATAAAAGGTGGATTTCTCAACACAAGAAAATGATTTCGGAAAGAGAAAACTGGATTACTGAAATTAATACAGAACCTGATGAATGGGATTTTGATTCAGAGCAAGACCGGAATGAAAGATTAAGCGAGCTAAAAAACGAGATTAAAAACATAAATGAGTTGATTTTAAAAGGGATTTCAAAACCTGAAGTAGAAATAAGTAAAAATATTTGGATTGAACCATGTGGCTGTTTACTTTTTGATTGTAAAAGACATGAAAATCAACCTGATGATAATTAAAAACGGGGCATAACATCGCATATACCTAATGGCGGTTTTACTGCACTTTGTAAGGCTTTTCGCCCGCTCAAACTTCAGCACGGTTTGACAGTTGAATCGCCCGCAATCCGCCACTAGGTATATGCGTAGCGTTACCTGCAAGTTTAAGGAATGCGTACATTAAAGAAATGATGGATAAAACACAATATATTGAAACATTAATAAAGCTTGTTGAATTAAATAGCGACGAAACTTGGACTTTGACATTTAAAAATTTAAGAAATGGTGGATATTTACCAGGCGGAGGTGCAGGTTCACTAAATGATTGGGGACCATCCTATACTGATAAGCTTCAACACGATTGGTATTCTCATTTTTATAGGATAATGAGGTATCTATATGATAAAAATTTGCGACCTGAATCTCTGAAAGACTTCAAGTCAATTGCAAATAGCCATAAAATCCAAGTTTTAAGGTGTGTCGATTGTAATGGGCGTTATCAACATCCATCGGTATTTGAATCTCATATTGCATTGGATTTTTATACGAAAAGAACTGCCGATTATTATAACAAAGGACAGTTGATTAAGATACTAGAACCGATTGAATCTTATGGTAGTCCAACTATAAATTTTTATCGGGATTGGTTAAATGGTGAATATAAAAGATTAGGAATTGAAATTTATGATTTTGTGAGAGCTAAATATGTTTGTCCACATTGTGGTCGTCAGCATTCAGAGACACAGCATGATTTATATAAGATTGAAAAAAAACTTTTTGGAAAGATGAAAATTCGACACCTAAAAGATAATGCAAGTTGGAATGACTTTGAATAAAAACCAGCAGGTAACATCATGTATAAAATATTTGGGGGTTTAGTGGTTACATGAAACATTCTGCCCCGCATCAGCTTTTCTAACGGCAGACAGTTACAACGCCCGCAAACCCCAAACATTTCATACATGTGGGCGTTGTAGTCTAGCCCTTGGATTCCCAGCACGTATAATTGATTCGCAGAACGTGTTTTTCTTGATTCCCAGCCGGAAGGATTTCGCGAGACAATAAATATAAATCCAAGCGTCTTTGACCAGGTATTCGTGAAGTAAAGGTCGTGGTCAGACAGTGGGTAGGTCTTTTAAAGGTACCTGCAGAGTAGTACACCAGGATTCTGCGGTTGTCGTAGGAAAGTGAAGTTTGGCAGCCCGTTATTGGGCTTCGGTAGAAACTGCCCTATTTTATAGAACTGACAGGATTGCCGTGATTTGCATGACAAAGCATCCTGAATATTGAATTGGCCACGGTGAAGGGTGCATAAGGACAACCGGATTCGATTTTCTAGTTCAGCGCAAACAGTGACCTGCATCAAACAAGGGGTTGCGCAATGATTGCTTCCCGACACGGATAAAATATTGATTGGCAGAAACGTAAAGCCAGGATTTCACCGAGACAAATGTTTGCATACAGATTGCAAGTTTCATAAGAAAAGGGTAGAGTCCAGACAGGGTTGCAATTTTTGCAGTAAATTCGGAGATTATTGCTTCCCGAAACGTAAAGGAAGCGCGAGGAAAGAATAGAAAAGGGGCCAGACTACAACATCGTATATATAATATTTGGCAGACAGTGGCTTATTGGTCATTTCTGCCGGTTTGTAAAGTAGTGGTGGTTGGACAGAATAGTGCTTCGAATTGCCAAACATTTCATATACGTGCTCGTTAGGCATAATATTAACAAAATGAGACTACCGAAGTATCATAAATCATCAAAGACCGGTGAAGAGGGAATTACCATCTTAAAACGCTTTGTGGAGACTGAACTAAATTGGATTTTCAGACCTAATCATAAAGAATACGATTTTGGCATTGATGCTTACTTTGACATAATCACAGACTATGGTAATGTCACTGGAAAAACGATTGCGGTACAGGTGAAAACTGGAGCATCGTTTTTTACAGAAAAAAATGAATTTGGTTGGATTTATAGGGGGGAGATGAGCCACCTTAATTACTATTTGAATCACGATATTCCGGTAATAATTGTTCTTGTAAATGAATCGACAAGTAAAATCTATTGGACTCATTGTGACCCAAATAAAACTGAAAAAGCGGGTTCAAGTTGGAAGATTACTATGCCATTTAATCAAGAGTTGAAACTTAAATCAAAGAAAGAATTAATCCAATATGTCAGTCCTGTAAAAGATTACGCTTCTCAATTGGATGATTTCTGGAAAGTCAACAAGGCTATTAGAGATGCAGGAATAATTTTGTTCATAGTAGAAAGAGAAGATATCGAAGAAAATAGTTATGAAAGGCTTTTGTTAGGTGTTGAGAGGTTATTTGTTAGTCCAGAAATTACAAAAGAAAGTAAAGAAAAAGTAGACATCTTAATTAATGGGTATAATGATGACCCTAGAGAATTGATAGATATCCCAGAAGTTAGGAAGTGGGTAAAATCTATTTTTAAAAGGGGTAACGGGTGGGCGTATTTTTTAACGAAAGGAAAACACGCTCAATTTCTTAGGGTAATGCAATTATGCATTATGGAATATAAACAGTTCATTGACAAAAAAGGTCAAAAACAGCTGGATATTGATTTGGTTAGTGGAATTCCATTTCTTGAAGAAATGTATACTGATTTAAATAAATTTACTAAAAAGAATAATATCCCTATTGAGATTAATAAGGAAGTTTCAAAGAATCTTTCTGACTTCTTAATGGGAAAAGTGAAATAAATACTATGCCTAACATCATGTATAAAATATTGGGGGTTTATGTGTGCACAAGCAACTTCACTCCACGTAGCAAGTGTCTTAACGGCAGACAATAACGTAGCTCGCAAGCCCCCAACAATTTCATACATGTGGGCGTTGCCGCCAATTACAGAGAACCCATCCCATGCGTTTAATGGATTTGCACTCGGTAGAATAGATAAAACCGGATAATCAGCAGACTGAATACGCTGGTAGACTTTTATGAATAAATCGGTGCGAAACGTAATAATGAAATCCATTCGCCTTTGACCAGGGTTTTGTAAAATTAAGGTGGTGCTCATTCAGTGGCTTGGTATTTTAAAGGTTTGTGCAGAGTAGGATTCAGGGATTCCTGCGGTTGTCGTAGGAA
>NZ_MWUJ01000045.1:0-1386 GCF_002210225.1 Geofilum rhodophaeum
GGTTCGCGTTAGGTCCCGACTAACCCTGATCCGATTAGCGTTGATCAGGAAACCTTGGTCTTTCGGCGTGAGAGTTTCTCACTCTCATTATCGTTACTTATGCCTACATTTGCTTTTCCAAACGCTCCACAATACCTCACGATACTGCTTCGGCGCAGGTTTGGAATGCTCCCCTACCACTGTTAATAAATTAACAATCCATAGCTTCGGTAGTATGCTTATGCCCGATTATTATCCATGCACGGTCGCTCGACTAGTGAGCTGTTACGCACTCTTTAAATGAATGGCTGCTTCCAAGCCAACATCCTAGCTGTCTGTGCAACCATACCGCGTTTGTTCAACTTAGCATACATTTGGGGACCTTAGCTGATGGTCTGGGTTCTTTCCCTCTCGGACATGGACCTTAGCACCCATGCCCTCACTCCTATTAATCATTTTACAGCATTCGGAGTTTGTCAGGAGTTGATAGGCGGTGAAGCCCTCGCGTCCTATCAGTAGCTCTACCTCTGTAAAACTTTAATAAGGCTGCACCTAAATGCATTTCGGGGAGTACGAGCTATTTCCCAGTTTGATTGGCCTTTCACCCCTACCCACAGTTCATCCAAAAACTTTTCAACGTTTACTGGTTCGGTCCTCCATTTCGTGTTACCGAAACTTCAACCTGACCATGGGTAGATCACAAGGTTTCGCGTCTATCCCTACCAACTATCGCGCCCTATTAAGACTCGCTTTCGCTTCGGCTCCGTGGCTATAAACCACTTAACCTCGCTGGTAAGGAATAACTCGTAGGCTCATTATGCAAAAGGCACGCCGTCACTCCATAAAGAAGCTCCGACCGATTGTAGGCGCACGGTTTCAGGTACTTTTTCACTCCCCTGTTCGGGGTGCTTTTCACCTTTCCCTCACGGTACTGGTTCACTATTGGTCTCTCAGGAGTATTTAGCCTTACCGGATGGTCCCGGCAGATTCACACAGGATTTCTCGTGTCCCGCGCTACTCAGGATACTGCCTTTATTATCATACTTGCGTGTACGGGATTGTCACCCTCTGTGATGCAACTTTCCAGATGCTTCCACTTCGTATTAATAATAAGTGATGGCAGTCCTACAACCCCAAAATTGCCTAAACAACTTTGGTTTGGGCTCGTCCCCGTTCGCTCGCCACTACTTAGGGAATCACTCTTGTTTTCTCTTCCTCCGCTTACTTAGATGTTTCAGTTCGGCGGGTTTGCCTCCATTGCTGGATACTTGGTCTTCAACCAAGTGGGTTGCCCCATTCAGATATTTGCGGATCATTGGTTATTTGCACCTCCCCACAACTTTTCGCAGCTTATCACGTCTTTCTTCGCCTCTGAGAGCCTAGGCATCCTCCATGCGCCCTTGCTTA
>NZ_MWUJ01000045.1:1393-3659 GCF_002210225.1 Geofilum rhodophaeum
TGACCTTGTTTGGTCAGTGTGAAAAGCAGGCGGCCTTTGCTGCTTGCTTTCCTTGTGTTTAATCTCATCGTGGTAGTCCTGCGCAGATTTGAACTGCGGACCCCTACATTATCAGTGTAGTGCTCTAACCAACTGAGCTACAGGACTGGGTGTTTTACCCTGCTCCCACCTTTCTTTTTCCTTTGTTGTTACTTCAGGTAAAAGTGGTTTTCCTGCTTGTCTCTTGCTCGGTGGAAGAGTGATGATATAAAATAATGATGCAATACCGCTAAAAAAATCGGTAATCCCTTGACGACACCCTTTGGTCTGAGTCTAAAAAACTTAGAAGAACTCTCCAGAAAGGAGGTGTTCCAGCCACACCTTCCGGTACGGCTACCTTGTTACGACTTAGCCCCAGTCACCAGTTTTACCCTAGGACGCTCCTTGCGGTTACATACTTCAGGTACCCCCGGCTTCCATGGCTTGACGGGCGGTGTGTACAAGGCCCGGGAACGTATTCACCGCGCCATGGCTGATGCGCGATTACTAGCGAATCCAGCTTCACGAAGTCGGGTTGCAGACTTCGATCCGAACTGAGACCGGCTTTCGAGATTAGCATCACATCGCTGTGTAGCTGCCCTTTGTACCGGCCATTGTAACACGTGTGTAGCCCTGGATGTAAGGGCCGTGCTGATTTGACGTCATCCCCACCTTCCTCACGGTTTACACCGGCAGTCTCGATAGAGTCCCCACCATTACGTGCTGGTAACTATCGATAGGGGTTGCGCTCGTTATGGGACTTAACCCGACACCTCACGGCACGAGCTGACGACAACCATGCAGCACCTTGAAAAGTGTCCGAAGAAGGGCCTGTTTCCAAGCCTGTCACTTCCCATTTAAACCCAGGTAAGGTTCCTCGCGTATCATCGAATTAAACCACATGTTCCTCCGCTTGTGCGGGCCCCCGTCAATTCCTTTGAGTTTCATCGTTGCCGACGTACTCCCCAGGTGGATTACTTAATGCTTTCGCTCAGTCACTTGCTGTGTATCGCAAACAACCAGTAATCATCGTTTACAGCGTGGACTACCAGGGTATCTAATCCTGTTTGATACCCACGCTTTCGTGCCTCAGCGTCAGTTACAGTTTAGTAAGCTGCCTTCGCAATCGGTGTTCTGTGGTATATCTATGCATTTCACCGCTACACACCACATTCCGCCTACCTCAAATGTACTCAAGACTAACAGTATCAACGGCAATTCTACAGTTAAGCTGCAGGATTTCACCACTGACTTACTAGTCCGCCTACGCACCCTTTAAACCCAATAAATCCGGATAACGCTCGGATCCTCCGTATTACCGCGGCTGCTGGCACGGAGTTAGCCGATCCTTATTCGTACGGTACCGGCAAACAACTACACGTAGCTGATTTTCTTCCCGTACAAAAGCAGTTTACAACCCATAGGGCCGTCTTCCTGCACGCGACATGGCTGGTTCAGACTTGCGTCCATTGACCAATATTCCTCACTGCTGCCTCCCGTAGGAGTCTGGTCCGTGTCTCAGTACCAGTGTGGGGGACCTTCCTCTCAGAACCCCTAGACATCGTAGTCTTGGTGGGCCGTTACCCCGCCAACTAACTAATGTCACGCATGCCCATCTGTAACCTATAAATATTTTACCACTTTACCATGTGATAGCGTGGTCTTATGCGGTGTTAATTCCCCTTTCAGGGAGCTATCCCCCAGTTACAGGTAGGTTGCATACGCGTTACTCACCCGTGCGCCGGTCGTCAGCGGGCCGAAGCCCCTGTTACCCCTCGACTTGCATGTGTTAGGCCTGTCGCTAGCGTTCATCCTGAGCCAGGATCAAACTCTTCGTTGTAGAAAAGATTGTTGGACTATATCTTAAAAATATAATCCGGTCTGTATTGATCCGAAAATCAACCAAACCAAATTTCCTGTGGCTCCTCAAAGTTTTTTAAAATCTCAGGGATGTTGCCTTGTTTTTACCTTTTTTCTTTTTGGTATTGCATCAATATTGTCAAAGAACTTTTTTCAATCTATTGCCCGTTGCTCGTAAGCTCCAGGCGGCTGACCTCTTTCGGAAAGCGGGTGCAAAGATAAGTGATTTATTTGCCAAACTCCAAATCTTTTCTTTAAAATTTTTGAAAGTTTTTTCGGGGCTTAAACTTTTTCGTTACTTATCGATTTCCTTTAAGTGACTTACAGTTTTTGAAAACGAAACTTTCGTCTCCAGCACCCCGTTGGCCTTTGCTTTTCAATCTTGTCT
>NZ_MWUJ01000046.1 GCF_002210225.1 Geofilum rhodophaeum
GCCACTGGCCATATTGCCAAACGTTAGGCATAATGGTGAAAAAACTACAAACTAGCTAATAATATTTTAAAAATACTGAGATGAATTCTACGAAATAAAATAAATATTAACATTAAACTTTGAAAAATGAAAAACTTTAAAATTATCGCACTTCTGTTATTATCAATTTGTTATACTGCTAAGACCTACTCACAAGGTAATGTTACAATTCATTTTGGACCATCTTTCCCAGTTTCAGATTTTGCCTCCGATGATATAGATGATGAAGACGCAGGTGGAGCTGCAGTTGGAATAAATTTTGGACTACAATATATTTATCCTCTATCAGAAAGTGGGTTAGGATTATTTGGTGGAATAGATTTTAATTACAATGGATTAAAAAAAGATGTTAAGGATGATGTAGAGGAATTATTTGAATCTATGGGAATAAATAATGCTGATTACAAATTTTATAAGTACATAAATATTCCTATAACAGCAGGATTAAATTATTCTTACCAGGCTGATGATAAAATTGGAGTATTTGCAAATGCTGGTTTGGCATTAAATTTCATGAAAATAACAGACATGGAAATAGAAGTTAGTGGTCAGACAGTAACACAAGAAATGGATTTAGCCAACAGCATTGGATTTAAAATTGGTGGAGGTATATTAATTAATCAGAAAACATCAATTTCTATTGACTATTTTGCATTAGGAAAACATGATATTGAAGGTGAGATAAAAACAACAGGATATTCAGAGGATTTTGATGGAGAAGGGAAGGTTGATTTATTAACCTTGACATTAGGGATTAAGTTCTAGTATGACTTATAACCACTATGCCTAACACGCGGTCATAAAACATAGCGGTTTCAGTGTAATTTGCAAGCTCAGTTCCCGCTGGCAAGATCAGCAACGGGGGATAGGTTCGCAGCCACGCAATCCGCTACGTTTCATAGCGCCAACCGTTAGCACCAAGCTACAAAGAAAACCTAACCATAATTTGAAATATGAAAGTAACGATTAATTTATTTTATTTTCTTCCACTAATGCTTGCTATGTCATGTAATAAAGAAAAGCTTTCAGAAGAAACTATACCTACTTTTGAAGGAATAACAAGATTGGAATCTGAAGATGGTGAGCCATATTCTATTGACCCAACAGATTGGCGTATTGATAATAAGTTTACAGAACTTGAGCGTAGCTTGTTTGACACTTTGAAATTTGACAATCCAATGTTTTTAAAGTCTACATTATCAAATACAAACGGAATCCCTGAAGTAAAAAGAAGCCCTTGCTTTTATCCAAATCCAGCAAACTCTCTTGCTTATTTCAGCGTTTATGATGGAACGATAAAGAATATTGTAATTGTTGACCAAACTTTCGAGAAAAAAATTGAACTAAGGGAACAAGCCAGTCATTTTAGGTTTGACCTATCCTCCTTTAAAAATGGTATCTATAGAATGTATTACGTTTTACAAGATTCAAATTATAAAATTATTGGTTTAGGACATGGTGATATTCAAGTAGACCATTATCAATATTAAAAATGTTATTGAAATTAACATTTATTTGAAAAAAATAAAAGAATGCCTGGTGCTAACATCGCATATAGCCAATGGAGCAGGATGTGGCTATTTGAAGCATTCTTTACCGCATTTAGGTCTGTGTTATCGGACAGTGACGAAACCCGCATTGCGCCACTGGCCATATGCGTACCGTTGTGGCCAATAGTAGAAAAAACAAAACCGGAGGTAGAACCTTAAAAGATATATATAATCTTTAGATTGAAAGAAACAAAAAACCCGGCTTCTTCACCAGCATAAGGACTGGGAGAGGAATCACCGGGACTTCATCACAAAGATACAACTAATGGATAGAAAAGCAATAGAAAAGATATTATCTACTGAAAGAATAGCACCATATCTGAAAAGACAAGAAAATGACTTTGAAAAAGCAATCCTTCATTATAAAGCAAACATTGAAATATCCGAAGCATTTTACCCATTGATTTCAATTTTTGAGATTGGCTTAAGAAATAACATTAACGAACAATTAATAAGACAGTTTGATAGTGTTGATTGGTTTGAAGACCATGAATTTGTGAAAATAACGTCATCTTTTCAGGTGACAAGAATAACGGAAGCAAGAAGCTCGATTTTACGAGAGAAGAAAGAAATTACCCCAGGTAGGGTTGTCTCTGAGTTAGCATTCGGTTTCTGGACATCACTTTTCGATTTGAAATTTGAGAAGTCATTATGGAAAAATCTAAGACATGCTTTTCCTAACTTTCCTAAGAATCAACGACAAAGAAAGAATATAAGTTCAAAATTGAATGGAATTAGAAAACTAAGAAATCGAATATTTCATCATGAATCCATAGCTTGGAATACTGAAGCGATTGAGAACTACATAAATGAACTCATTGAAGGAATAAATTGGCTGAACAAAGACCTTGAAAACTGGGCTGTCGACCTATTTAGAGTCGGAGAAGTAATTGAAAAAGAGAGATATATAATAGAAAGGTAAAAAACTAATGGCCACAACACGCGTTATAGTGCATGGCTAAGTGCCATATTTATAGCAATTTTCGTTCACTGAAGAGCATTCCTAGCGGCCAGAAAACATCTACCAATAAGATTAGCCACGCACCATATCGCTATACGTTGTGCAACATTTAAAAACAAACTTGAAAACTTGGATTAAATANGTGCAACATTTAAAAACAAACTTGAAAACTTGGATTAAATACGGACTACTGAACTCCCTAATTGGACTTGTAATTGGAGTATATATTGCCATTACTGCGACTGGAAACGGATATTCCGTATTCGGAATAGCAGCACCAATTGCGGCATTTATTACAGGTGGACTATTTTGGAAACTGATTGTAAAGCAAAATTGGGACAGCATTAGAATTTTCATAGCCGGTTTGCTGACAGGAATAATTTCGCATTACATAACTTTCCTATTGCTAGGTGTAGGAATGAATATCTGTTATTGGACAACAGGAGAATGTACCAGTTCACTTGGTGACCCACCTGGAAGTATATTATCAATGCTGACTGATGGATTGGCGTTTTCGTTTTTCAGTTTAATGTTCTTCGGATGGATAACTGCACCAAGCTCTGTAATAATCGGATTGATTTTGAAAAGATTTGAAAATAAAAAAAACGTTGCACAACATCGGCTATAGCAAATGCGGGCTGACTGCTAAAAAATGAAGATATTGTAACTAAATAACATTCGGTTTGGCAGACAAAGATTCGGTTTAAAAATCCCGCACTTGCCATAGCCAAACCATTGTACCGCATGCAAAAACCGAAGT
>NZ_MWUJ01000047.1 GCF_002210225.1 Geofilum rhodophaeum
AAATAATCAGAGGCTTAACAACAGGAATCTGCGCTCAGACGAATAATTTTCTGAAGGCAGCTGTTTTTAAGTGTTTTACTTATAGTTGGTGAGGCGTTTTGACCTTGCATTCCTTTGTTCACTTGCGCTGATTTCTGGAGTGTCTTGTCTTGAAATACTACCAATTCTGAGTCTAAGTTCTATTTGTCGAGTGGCATATTCTTGTTCATCTGCTAATTGTCAAATCTTGCAACGGCCATAGACTTGAATGTTTGGTGCGGAAAAGTTAGGCTTGTCAGAAAATTCCAGGTAATTCCAATAGATTGGTCTCGCTATAGAGAAATATGACTTTTGAGACTGGTGTTTCTGGCTTGAAGATTTTTCTTAGTTTTACAGTATGTGAGAATTCACAGACTTGCTTTAAAAGTGGTTTGTTAATTCGGATATTTTAGTGGTTATGGAGAAGCTCACCCGACATAGTATACAATGGTTCTACAATCTTCTGGCTAAAGGAGAATGTGATATCCTTGATTTTAAAGCTCAATTGGAGGATAAGATTGCTTTTGGACGGTCATTGAAGAATTTTGCATCCAAGTATGATGAATTGGCCAAGGATGTAGTAGCTTTTTCAAATAAAAAGGGCGGCTTTTTATTTGTTGGCATTGAAGATAAAACCAAAGAAATCAATACCGCGTTTGAATACACGGATACAAAAGTTTTTGAGTTAATTCGTCAAATTCAAGATAGAACCGTGCCTTCTATCTCGGTAAAACCCCATAGGATAAACGTTAAGAGCACTGAAATATTGGTCCTTGAAGTTCCTTTTACTACTCAACTGCACCGTACCTCTAAAGGTGAATATCTTATAAGGAGTAACGATGGTAATCGGCCTATTGAAACTTATGAAATGGCTACAGTTCAAGCAGAGAAGGGCTTAATTGTCTATGATCAAAAAACGTGGAATTTACCGCTTGCCAGCACCGGGACTGATAAACAAGGGAACCCTATTCCTGGTTGGCAGGATATCACAAAAACTAGAGATCTCTTTTTACGCATACAAAAGGAAAAACCACAAAGTCCTTATCTCAAAAATAATTCTCCTGAGTTTACCGAAACGCTCGGGTTGATTAAGGAAGATTTTGGGAAGTTACTTCCAACCACGACAGGGATTCTCTTCATAGGGAATCACAAAGCCTTGAAAGAGGTGCCTTTTAACCAGATTAAATACATACGGTACTACGAAGACGGAACATATACGCCATTTGAATATAGCGGCAATTTGATCGAAATGGCAGATGCCTGTTTTCAGCAATTAAAATCAGAGACTAAGGTGAAAGAGTTTCATTTTGGTTTGTTTAGAGAGTATATTGAGGATTATCCAGAGGTCGTTTTGAGAGAGCTCCTTATCAATGCCATTGCTCATCGTGATTATAGTCGCCAGCAGATTATAGAAATTCGAAAATATCCTGATTATTTGGAGTTTGAAAGCCCTGGCCATTTCCCTCAAGGAATAAATGAAACAAACTTATTACGAAAAACAAATCCTCGTAACCCTGGAATTATGGACGTTCTGCGTGAAATTAACTACGCTGAAAAGGCTGGCAGTGGTTTTGATAAAATTTTCACAGCTTTGCTTTCCAAAGGGAAGAAGCTTCCAGAGCCCTTACAAACCGACAATTCTGTTTTATTACGGGTTGATGCCAATGTTTATTCTGAGAAACTTGCGGAATTGAGCTTGCTGTATAAGCAGGCCACAAAAAAGGATATTGATTTAGAGAAACTCATTGTTCTCAATCACATTTATACAGGGCAAAAGCTTACGTTTCAGCAATTAGAAAAATTACCGTTTGTTAATAACTATCAGCTAAGGAAGATTTTAAGTGAATTGCAAGAGATTGAATTCATTGAAACTACTGGAAGGACTTCAGGACTCAAATATATTATCCATAGGAGTAAATTGGCGACTACCGATGATAAAATAAGCTATGCCAAGCTTAAAAAACAAGAAAAAGCAAGACAAATAGAAGCCATTATTCGTTATTTAGATACGGTTGAAGAGATTGATAATGAATCAGCTCGTAAATTGTTGAGTATTCCAGATACAAATGCGTCCTATGTATCAAGACTGTTTGCAGAGATGGTGGAGAAAGGCCAAATCGTAATAGCAGATGAGACTAAACACAATCAAAGAACGTACAGATTAAAAGTGTAGTTGCAAAGAAAATGCGTGTTTAATATCAGGGGGTTAGGTGATTCTTCTTTGCAGTCTTCTTTGCAAGTATGCCGACTTTGAACGTTGAGAGCCCCACTTTTTGTAAGTATATAAGTTTCCTGATTAGACAGGTGCGTTTTGGGGTTGAAAGTTGCATTATATTTGAGGGGTTTCGCCTTTTGTTTATCAGAATAATTGTTTTTGATAATTGATTTCGTGAAATTTTGTTTTTAGATTTGTTTTTTGTTAAGACGAAATGCACTAAATTGCCTCTTCAAAGAGAACTTTTACCTTAATCCGTTTTAGTATGTTTGGACATAAGTGTTTTTTACGCATTGGCCAGCTTGAGGACTCAAGTGCAAGCGGCCTTTATAAGTACAGTTACGAATTGCTGTCGTGTACTTACGGTTTTGGCCAGTCGGTGGACCGAAATGGCAAGACCCAATCCGAAGTTCAGGGGGGTACCCTGAACCTTGTTTTTCCCAATGTTCCTACCAATGACTTTATTTCCTGGATGTTGAAGTCTTCTAAGTTGGAGGATGGTGCCATCGTGATTTGTGATGCCAATGACCTGCCTATAGAGAAGGTGTATTTTGAGGGTGCGGCTTGCATACAGATGAACATCGACTATGTGCAGGAAGGTGATGGGTACATCACTACGTCGCTGGTATTAGAAGCCCGGAAATTGACCGTTGGCAGTGTTTCGTTGGAGAAAAATTGGGTAAACTTAAAGTAAGGAACAGTCATGATTAATTTTGATAGAATTGACAGCAATATTACGGTTTGGATGACCATCGATGGTCAGGACTATGAAGTATCTCATTTCAATATTGGCTTTGTTCAGTCTTCAGATGCCAAAGGAGAGCCGCAGGATGAAGTCAGGGGCGGCCTGATGCAGCTGACCTTGACGCAAATGATCCCTGAAAGTCTGTACACCTGGGCCATGAAAACAAC
>NZ_MWUJ01000048.1 GCF_002210225.1 Geofilum rhodophaeum
CACTATATTGCCACACGTTGTGTGCAACCAAAAAAAATACAAAAACCCAGAAATAAGATAATTATGATTGAGAACAAGAAAATTTATTACCCAAGTATTGGACAAAGTTGGGGAATTGTTGGAATAGTAATACTTGCAATGTTGTTGTTTAGTCCTGTAAACATGATACTAAACAAAGTATTAGGAGAGGAGATTTCTTTTCTAGTTTATTATTTACTAGCGATGGGAGTTCCTTTTGGTATAGCTCACTTGATAAGAAATAAACGAACAGGAATTAACACATATAATTTTAGCCTTAGTTCTTTCAAGATAATGGCTTTTGTCTCTATCTCCATAATTGCAATTCAGACAGGAATAATTTCGCCAATTGTTAATTCCTTGCCAATGCCGGAGTTTATGCAAAAGATATTTCTTGAATTTGCAAATCAAAACGGAGTTTTTTCTTTTATCGCAATTGTTATTGCAGCACCTATAATAGAAGAATTGATTTTTAGAGGCATTATTTTAAATGGACTTTTACAAAGATATTCCCCTATTAAATCAATTATTCTATCCAGTATTCTTTTTGGAATTGTACATTTAAATCCGTGGCAGTTTGTTGGTGCTTTAATAATTGGGATGTTTTCTGGTTGGGTTTATTACAGAACAAAAAAATTATCACTGTCAATCTTGATTCATTTAGTAAATAATCTTGTTGCTTTTCTAGGAATGTATTTTATGGATGCGGAAACAATGATGAATGAATCACTAACAGAATCGTATGGTGGTTTTACAAACTGGATTTTGATTACTATCGGAGCAATATTAATATCAATTTTGGGGATATTCTTATTGAGAAAAGAATTTAGTGCTTTGGGTAGATGATAAATGGCAGCACACAACAAAGCTGTATACGGCAGCCGTGGCTCCACAGCATATAATGGGTTTCATTTTGCTTAGTCACCAGCGTTTGACCTGTCACTTTCGTAACTGGCAGAAATGCCCCGGCCGACCGCATACAGCCGGGCGTTGGCGGTAATACTGGCTGACATGCAAAATGAGAGTTCACAATAATAATTACTATATTTTGAGTAAAAAAAGACACCCATACGAAACTAGATTACGAATCAGAGAGAGACTTCCCTGGATTTTGATAAATATCGGATTATGTGGAAAAGGAAAAGATTGTGAAAAGGTTGGAGCAAACCATAAATGGTACAATATTGACAATGAAAATTTTGGATGTTACTATTGCAGACAAATAAAACGAGTAAAATGATGTGATGATAAAAAATTGGAAAAAATATATTTTGCTTGTTTTAGTCTTATTTGGACTCATACTCCCATTTATCGACTATTTGACGATTATTGAAATGTTCTTCTTACTTATTCCTTTTGCAATAATTGTTGGAGCAAGTTTTATCTACTGGATTGTAAGTTTATTTAATCACAAGTTGAATTCAAAGCAGTCATTTTACTTTTTCTTGATAATTCCAATTTTCATATTGACTCAATTATTTTCTGCATTTTCAGTTGACAGAGTTCAGTTGATTCGCAGTATAAAGATTATAAAAGCCGTTGAGGAAAAAATAAAAGTTGAAGGAAAAATTCCCGACACTTTCGATACTAAATTTGGAATTGAATACAAAAAATCAGAAAGAGATAATAAATATGAGATTCGATATTCAAGAGGATTTATGGTAACTGAAAGATATGATTCAGATACTAAGAAATGGAGGAGTTATGGATGGAATGATTAAGTACATACCGCCAACACGCGGTATAAAACATTGGGGTTTAGGTGGTTATACAAGTATTCAGCCACGCATCAAGTTCGGTGTAACTGGATAGGAAAGTAGCCCGCAATCCCCAACGATTTCATACCGCAAAACGTTGTAGTCTAGCCCTTGGATTCCCAGCACGTATAACTGATTTGCAAAACGTGTTTTTCTTGATTCCCAGCCGGAAGGATTCCGCGAGACAAAAATTATAAATCCAAGCGTCTTTGACCAGGGATTCGTGAAGTAAAGGTAGTGGTCAGACAGTGGGTAGGTCTTTTAAAGGTACCTGCAGAGTAGTACACCAGGATTCTGCGGTTGTCGTAGGAAAGTGAAGTTTGGCAGCCCGTTATTGGGCTTCGGTAGAAACTGCCCGATTTTATAGAACCGACAGGATTGCCGTGATTTGCATGACAAAGCATCCTGAATATTGAATTAGCCACGGTGAAGTGTGCATAAGGACAACCGGATTCGGTTTTCAAGTTCAGCGCAAACAGTGACCTGCATCAAACAAGGGGTTGCGCAATGATTGCTTCGCGACACGGATAAAATATTGATTGGCAGAAATGTAAAGCCAGGATTTCACCGAGACAAATGTTTGCATACGGATTGCAAGATTCATAAGAAAAGGGTAGAGTCCAGACAGGGTTGCAATTTTTGCAGTAAATTCGGGGATTATTGCTTCCCGAAACGTAAAAGGAAGCGCGAGGACAGAATAGAAAAGGGGCCAGACTACAACATCGTATATAAAATATTTGGCAGTCAGTGGCTTATTGGTCATTTCTGCCGGTTTGTAAAGTAGTGGTTGTTGGACAGAATAGTGCTTCGAATTGCCAAACATTTCATATACGTGACCGTTATGCAAAATTAAAACGAACGACTGCAAATAATAGATGAAAACAGTGATTAAAATATTGATAATAGCTTTAATGCCATTCATGTACATTTCCTGTGGTAACAAATCAAATACATTGGATAAAGTTGCCCTTGACACCACCAACGCTGTTATACCTATCTTGCACTTAAATGGAACAGCTTATGAAAACGGATTGCAACATGGTAAGCTTTTGCAAAAGGAAATTAATGAGTTAGTTGGTATATGGAAACAAGACCTAGAAGAAAAATATCAAATACCAGCAGATACCTTTATAAAAATATTTCTCGACTCAACAAATGTAGACTTCCCCTTTATTGGACAA
>NZ_MWUJ01000049.1 GCF_002210225.1 Geofilum rhodophaeum
CACTATATTGCCACACGTTGGCAACAAGGCTAAAAAGACACTCACTACATGAAAGAAGACGATAAAATAGAAAACATACCTTCCTACTCTAAACTCAGAAATGAGATTGAAGGAGCAGATTCTTTGCGAAAATTCGTGAAATTTATTTCTTTTTTTGGATTTAAAGACAAGGGATTAAATGAGACTTTAGATAAAATACCTGATTTCAAAAAACAGATTATTCATTTATCTACCTTACCAGACAAATTCAATAAAATTTTTGCCCAAAGCGGTTGGATTGCTCATGAATCAATGAATTCTGATTTAATGGAAAAGGCTGTTGGACTAGCTGAATCTGGGAAAATTGTAGAAGCAAATCACGAACTTGTCAATTATTATTGTTCAGGAGAAATTGAGTGGTTATTAATGCATTTCAAAGGTATACCTGAATTTGCTAAACGGTATGATTTTATCAAATTAGCATATCAGGACACAATTGATAAAAAATTTTACTCTTGCATTCCAATCCTTTTAATGATTATTGATGGCTCTGTAAATGACATAGATAAAAACAAAGGTTTTTTCACTGAATCAACGGATTTGACTGCGTGGGATTCAATTGCAGCGCATAGTTCTGGATTAAGTGTTATAAGGGATGTTTTTAATTCTAATAGAAAAAGGACAACAACAGAACCAATTGACATGCCATATCGGAATGGAATAATACATGGACGAGATTTAAATTATGCAAATGAAATTGTAGCTGCAAAATGTTGGGCTACACTAATTGCAATTAAAGATTGGGCAAAAGCAATCAAAGAAGGGAAAAAGGAAATTCCTGAACCTGAAAAGGAACTAAGTTTTAAAGATAACTTGGCTGAACTTAAAAGGTCATTAGACCAATACTCCGAAATAAAAAAGAAAAGTGCAGAAGTTTCCAGAAAGGTTGAAAAATGGAAACCTAGGCAGATAGTTATTGGAGTAGACATTCCAAAAACAGGAGATGTTTCAGAATATACAGATTTTTATCCTGAAAAGGAAGCTATACTTTTTGCAACATACTGGCAAAAGAAAAATTACGGGAAAATTGTTGGGCAAATTCAACGATTTTCTTCGAGAGAAGTTAGTCTTGGAAAAGAAGCCAAACGGATAAGGGATTTACTCGATAATAAACAATTAATTGACTTTGAAATAACTAAAGTTGATGATAAGTCCCCCGCTATTTCAGAAATAACACTAAAAGTTAGCTATGTTTTGAATAATGAAACAGTAACAAAATCAATTACTTTTAGGTTTATTTGTGAAGGTAACAATGGTGAAATTTCAATGATTGGAGACAATAATTGCACTTGGAGATTTATTGATAATTTCTTTTATGATTTGGATATTATCAGATAAGAATAAAATCCTGTTGTTAATCCGAAGTAGTGCCAGTTAATTTGATAGAATTTAAAAAATATATGCTTTATTTCTCATCAACATATTTACAGAATAAAACCTTTCAATCTCTAGAAGATTTATTTCAAAATATTTCATCTAAGAAAGTGGCACTAGTTTTTGACTCGAATATTGTTGTTTATTATCGTGACTTTTATCTAAACCCCAAGAGTTTTGTTGATAATCCAAACAACAAAGAGACCGTATATGCTATAAGGTACTTGAACGAACAGATTACTCGTTATAGTTTGGAAGTTTTAGCTACACTTGGAGTTGACGAATCCTCAAGACGTAAATCAGACTTTTCTGTAAATGAAGAGAAACGGAAGCAAACCCATGAAGCTCTCATGTTTCTTCTACATCTGGATTATAGAGATTTTGATAAATTCATTCAATTAAAAAGAGTTCAAGAACCTATTATTGATAAAGGAGAATACCCATCGAGTATGCTTCCATTCCTTGAGCAAGACTCTTTTTATCAACATCCATTGATTGTAATGTACATTTTGTGTCTTAAAGTCATTTTACTATTTAATAGATTTGAGTCCAATGAAATCAGTGGGAAGGAAGCAATAGATGCACTAAATAGATTTATGCGAGAGGATATTGACTCAGTTTCTGGCATAATGTATTTTTTATGCGTAAATCTATTTGGAGGCTCAGATGAATTCAAAAATATATTCTTCCCTAAAAAGAATCTCCCTACAAATGAAAAACTACATAGGATATTTAACGGAGCGATTGACTTAGTATTTCCAACAATAATTAATAAGGTAACTAATGCTTATTACAAGACTCCAATTCCTGATATGATACCAGTTTTTGTCAGCACAGATAAAAGGATTAGTAAGTTGCACAGCTTAATAGGATTACGAATCACTCATAATACTAAAGAAACATATAGTTATTTTCCAGAATTAATTCAAGTTGATTTTTTAAGCAAAATAAAATGGACGAAAGAAGAAATGAACGAGCTTTTCAAGGTTTCACAATCGGATATTAAAAGATTTACTAGTTTTGATGGAACTCCAAGAATGACAACACACCTCCTAAAATATGTAAAATTATTGGAAGGTGAAGTTATTAGAGATTGGGATAAAAGCCCAGTTGCCAACATCGTGTATAAGTAATGGCGGGGGTTGTAGCGCATTCGCGCGTTCTACCTCGCATCAAGTTCATCGTATCTTGACAGGAAAGTGCCCCGTAATCCGCCACTACTCATACACGTATCCGTTGTACCGCATGCAAAAACCGAAG
>NZ_MWUJ01000005.1 GCF_002210225.1 Geofilum rhodophaeum
TGTCCAATAAAGGGGAAGTCTACAATACAAATCGAACTATTGGAAAAATAGGGCGGCAAATTTTTGATTTATGGATGCATTTGATAAAATAAAAGAAAAAGTAGAGCAAAATACTGATACTGTTGAATTTCGTGATTTTGGCGATGGGACAACAGATAATTGGATAAAAAAAGCAGAATTAGCTTTAGGGGTTAAGTTTCCTGTTTCCTACAAATGGTGGTTGAAAAATTATGGGGGAGGAGAAATATTAGGAGAGGAAATATTTTCCATATATGAGATGGATTTTGAAGAAGTAGTAGGTGGAGATGTTGTTAAGATGACTAAACTATACAGGACAAGAGGGGTTGATAAAGATTCAATTGTTGTATCGACAACAGACCGTGGAGAGATTTTCTATCTAAAAACAAGTGAGATGAATAATTTTAATGATTGTCCTGTTTATTTAAATGTTACCAATGCCATTTATGCTGATAACTTTATAGATTTTTTACAGAAAAGGATTGACGAAAATATCACATAAATTTTCATTGCTCCCACGGGTTAAGCAATTTAATACCGTCAATATTTTTAAAATCGGAGGTATTGCGTGTAACCAGGGTGTCTTGGCCTCTAAAAACCGAGCACTTTTTTGATTTTTTTCTATTTTTGTGTCGGACAAACTGGTCCGACGGTGATTTATTATACCGAAGGATCTACGAAAGGGGCATTTCCGAAAGGTTTGCCCCTTTGTTTATTTGATCCTTTTTTTCGTGGTATCGAACCACTCAAAAGGAGGACAAACTGGTTCTCTGGCTCAATATTACCCGAAGTTTTGGCCTGGGTGTTCTTCAGCTCTTCCACATATCTACGTTTATACTCCAACGGGGAGTAATGGTCCAACCTATGCAATATCCAATGCGTATTGTATTTTTCAACAAAGTCCGCTATTTCTCTTTGAGCTTCTTCTAAAGAATTGAATGACTTGATTTGCAGGAGTTCTTCCTCCAGCGTTAGGTGAAATCGCTCAATTACGCCATTGCATTCCGGCGACCTAACGTATGCCTTTGACATATTCAGGCCAATAAATTTCATCTCATTCATAAAGTCTGAGGAGTCATATTGTGAACCATGGTCACTGCGTAGTTGCAGCTCCATCCCTTTGCAAACATCTTTATTCACAGAGCCAAATTGTTTCCGAACAGCAGAGCGTATAGGTTCCATAGCAGCAAATCGACTTCCAATCTTTGCAATATGCCAGGCCAATATTTCATCATTGAAATGGTCTATTACGCCAAAAAACCAATGCCACCCACTTCCATTAATCCAAAACTTCTACCCATCAGTAGCCCACATTAGGTTTGGTTTGTCTGTTATTATGCGCCCCTTATGTTCGTTTTTCTTAACTTTTTGAGGCCTGCGATGCGGACTGAGTAAGTCATGCTCACGCATTAACCTATTAACTCGTTCTTTTCCAGCCCTAATAGGGTTCTCTGGCCTTCTTTGCATGCGCTTCTTAACTTTAAAATAGCCTTCAGATTTAAAAACGCTGTTCGCTATTTCTGTTTTGATTGCATGTAAAACAGTCTCGTCACTATGAATTGGTTTTCGACCGCGCTTGCCCGTTTTAGAGCTTGGCTTTTCGTACCAAGTACTGCTGCTGTAGCCCACCACCTTGAAAATAAGTCTTTTTGGATATGGTTTTTGAGTAAATGTGCATGTCTCTTCAATCAGCAAAGCGATTATCTCCTTCTTAGTTTTGCTACCAATTCGTTCTTTTTTTTTGTGAGTTCCAGCTCCATTTGAAGTCGGCCTATCATCCGCTCAGCTTCCTTAAGCCTTGAATCTTCTGGTTTGCGCTTAAACCCATGAGCGCCTTGTTCAATAAACTGGTCCCGCCAAAGGCTCAAATCGGCGATTGTTACCCCATGTTTGCGGCTCAAAGCCTCAATGCTTTCTCCTCTAAGCAAAGTCAGAACTATTTCTGTCTTGATTTTTGTCGTAAAACGTGTCTTTTTCTCCATAGCAGTACAAATATAATTGCTTATTTACTGCTCGGTTTATTTGAGGGCTAATATACTCACTGCAGTTCCTTTGTCTGCTTAGGCCACTTGTTCCACAGCTCCCTTTCCCGCCCCGCGGGATAGGCTGTTCCTCTCTACGCCATGGCCCAAGCCGCCACGCATCTAACCGTTGCTGTGTTAGGCTCGCCTACTAACTCCCTCGATTTACTTTTACTTCCTCATACTTCGTTATAACAAGGATGTCAACACTGTAAGTGTGTTTCTGCGTGTAATCCCCGTCTAAAAAAATTGCTTGCAGTTTTTATGATTGGTGGTAAAATTCTGCCCGCCTTTCAAAAGGCTTGTTGTAAGCTGATTTTTATTGTTATACAGCATAGAACAGTAGAGTGGATTATGAGGTGAATTAATAAAAAATTTGTTATTATTGTACACCTTTTAATCCCATGCTATGTTCCCTAAACTGAAAACCCTTAAGCTTATATTGTCCCATTTCAGAGTTTCTTTCCTGGTTCTTGGTTTTTTGATTGTGTCGGGTCCCTTTGTTTATGCCGAGGGGGTTCAGCTTCTGGGCAGTCCGCGCCAGGATGCGGTGCTGCTGCGTTGGGCACCCATGTCTCCGGCGGTTTGGCGTTTGGGAAATGAGTATGGCTATGTGGTGGAACGTTTTACCGTGCTGCGCAATGGACAGATTCCGGATAGTATTGTAGGAGAACGTTTGTTTCAGACCCCGTTGCGTCCGATGGAGCAGGCAGCCTGGGAAAGGTATATTGATGAGGACAAGTATGTGGCCATTGCTGCAGAGTGTTTGTTTTCTTCCACTTTCAGGGGTTTGGACGCCGGGGGTAATCCGCACATGGTGTATAAAATGCATCAGGAAGAACAGCATCGTTTTAGTTTTGCTGTGTATGCTGCCGACCAGTCGGTAAGGGCTGCGGAGTTGTCGGGCTTGTTTTTGACGGATGAATCGGCACGTGCTGAGGAGAAGTATCTCTATCGTGTTTTTATCAATTGTCCCGATTCACTGGCTGTAGATACCGGATCGGTGTTTACCGGCTTGTCGGAGTATCGGCCTTTGCCAAAACCTCAGGCTCCGGAGGCGGAGTGGGGCGATAAAACGGTGTCCTTGGCGTGGAATACGCTGTATCTGAGTCACGTTTACAACAGCTATGTGTTGGAGCGGTCGGAGAATGGGGGCACATCTTTTGAGCGTGTGAGTGACAATGCTTTGGTTCAGCTGGCCGACGAGGGGGTCAGTCCCGAATACATGTATCGCAGTGATTCTTTGGCGAATAATCAGCAGGTTTATTATTATCGGGTTAGAGGAAGGAGTGCTTTTGGAGAAATGGGGCCACCTTCGGATTCGATATTTGGCCAGGGGCTTATGCCCCTGACCCATGCGCCGGTATTAATAGATAAAAAGGTGGTGGACAATAGCCGGGTGGAACTCACTTGGGAGTATCCCGATGAAATGAACCCCTACGTAAATGGCTTTAAAATATACCGTTCGTCGGGTCCCAAACAGCGTAAGGAGGTGATTTATTAGGGAGACGATGGTGCACAGCGCTCTTTTGTGGATACCGTGCCAGACATGACCAATTACTATTTGGTGTCTGCTTTCAACAATCAGGAAGAAAAGATTTCCCTTATTGAGACTTATGCCGCTCGAGTGGATAGCTTTCCGCCCTTGCCGCCGAAGGGTTTGTCCGGTTCGGTAGATTCACTGGGACAGGTGCAGATCTCCTGGTTGCCCAATCGGGAGTCGGATTTAGAGGGATATCGGGTTTATGTGTCCAATCATCCTGACCATGAATTCATTTTGTCTACAGCATCGGTTTTAAGGGATACTGTTTTTGCCGATTCCATCAATATTCGAACGCTGACAAGTAAGGTGTATTATAAAGTTACCGCTGTGGACGTGCGACAAAATCAATCGGCTATGTCGGATGTTTTGATTCTTCAACGCCCGGATGTTATACCACCAGTAGCGCCTCGTCTTCTTTCGGTTAAGGAGGGCCGGAAAGGTGTTGAGTTGGAATGGGTGCCCAGTTCCAGTACAGATGTGGTGCAACACCATGTTTATCGCAGAAGTGATAAAGATACAAGCCTGGTCAGGGTGGCGAGTGTGCCCGAAGCCGGGGAAGTCTTAAGTTTTGTGGATGCATTGATTTCTGGTGGGCTTGGATACTCTTATTGTGTTGTAGCTGAAGATGATGCCGGTTTGTTGTCCCCTTTTTCTAATCAACGCTTTGTACGTGTAAGCTCAACTATTCCGGAGGGCATTCGCCTTAGAACGACCCGGCGTATTGATCATGTCGTGCTGGAGTGGGACATTCAATCACTGAAGCTCGTGGAGCGGGTGGTCGTTTTTAGAAGTGTGGACGACGGGCCCCTGCGACTTTATGGTCATTCGGTGGAGGATCGTTTTGAAGACCGGGAACTTAGTCCTGGTAAGACCTATGTTTATCGGGCGCATGCGGTCTACGAAGATGGGTCTGTCTCTCCCTATAGCGCCCCTGTAAAAGTAAAACTGTAACCTTTTGTATTGTTTTCATGCTCAACCCTGGCCGTTTCCTAATTCTATTTTCCCTGGCTTTTCTTCCACAATTGATGGCTGCACAGGATGTGGAACAAGTTGTTAAGGCTCCGCCTCTGGTGGCTAACGGTGGACTTAATATGAGCCATATTTTTAATTATTCTCCCGATTCGGTGTCGCGCCTGGAGCCCTATTCCTATTATCTTTCAGGTAATTTTAATACTACGCTTTTTGGGGTGGTGAATCTGCCGCTTTCCTTTGCCTATACCAATAATCAGGTAACAGCCAATCTGCCTCAGCCTTTTAACCGTTTCTCGTTATCGCCCAGCTATCGGTGGATTACCACCCATATGGGTTACGGTTCAATGACTTTCTCGCCCTATACTTTATCGGGCCACGAATTTTTTGGTGGAGGAGTGGAACTTAAGCCTGAAAATGGTTTTCGTTTTGCTGCTTTGTATGGTCGTTTTCGAAAAGCGTTGGAGCCCGATTCATCGGTTTACGAGCCCATGTATCGGCGTATGGGAGGAGGTTTTTTGGTTGGCTATGAAGGGGATAATATGGATGTGTCGGTCAACCTTTTTAAGGCAAGCGACCAGGTTGGCAGTCTGGACTTGAGGGAAGAGCAGGAGCAGCCCATGTCTGCCCCTGCAGAGAATGTGGCTGGCAGCGTGGTTCTGAGCTATCGCCTGGCCAATGGCTTTTCGGTAATGGGCGAATATGGTCTTAGCGCCATAAATCACGATATTGGGCGCGCCGATAGTTTGTCGGGGGACTTTGGGGATCATTTTTTTACCTCCCATGGCGATGTTACGGTGCATCACGCTTTTAAAGCGGCGGTGGCGCAATCTACCTCATTGGGACGTATAGGGGCCACCTACGAAAGGGTGCAGCCCAACTACCAGACCTTTGGGGTGTATTATTTTACGAATGATTTTGAAAATATTACGGCCAACCTGGCTACTACGCTGTTTAAGCGGATTAGTGTGGCTTTGGATGCGGGTTACCAACGCGATAATCTGGAAGGGCAGAAGACCAGTACTGGTAAGCGCGCCATATATTCTGCAAATGTTTCTGCGCCTGTGTCCGACCGGCTTTCTTTGGGCTTGTCTTTTTCTAATGTGCAGTCGTATATGCATATACGAGATATTTACGACGAGGTAACGCGCAGCAATCAATACCAGAATTTGGATACGCTTAGTTTTACACAATTAAATCTATCCTCCTCGTTAAATGCCAATTATGTGCTAAGGACTACAGAGCAACAACGTCAGAATTTGAATTTTGCCTTTTCGTATCAGGAGGCCTCTGAGCAGCAGGAAGACGATCGTCGCTATGTGGGCAGTCGCATATACAACACCATGCTGTCGTATCTTTTTTCGCTTACCCCAACACGCTTTACGGCAGCCGCAACGGTCAATCACAATCAAAACAATATGCCCGAGATGAACATGCATGTTTTGAGTTATAATCTGTCGTTGCAAAAAGTCTTTGCAGAGCAGTTCAGGACTGCATTTACGGGCACCTACAGTTCAACGTTTAATGATGATGGCGGAGTAGCAGATATTCTGAATTTCAGATTGACCGGGGGCTACTCGCTTAAGAAGCGACACAACTTTAATGTGAGTCTCGCGATGGTCAACAATCAGGCAAAGCGGGGCCACTCCACTTCTTATTCGGCCAATCTGTCGTACAGCTATATTTTTGATATGCGCCTCCTTCGTACCAATAAGAAATTCGGCTTTGAGGGAAATTTCTAAGGCGCCTTCTGGTAAACCGCTTCGAGGGTGTAGGCAGGGTCGTCGTTGTTGACAGCCGTGACCATGATGGCTGCGATATCGGCGCCGTTGTTAAGGAACTCGCCCGTAGCGTGGTTGATGATGCCTGAGCTTTCGCGACCGGCAGCAGTGCTGCCGTTGTCCCAGTAGAAAGGGGCCATGCCGTAGGTTCGGGCCGCTTTACAGATGTATTCGAGGTAGTACTTGCGAAAAGCCTCTGCCGCTTCGGTGCTTCGGTGCACGCTGCCCATTTCGCCGATGTAAACCGGAATGCCTTTGTCGATGAATTTGGTTTTGAGCTTTCCAAAGATTTCCTGCACATGGGCTTCATCACCATAATCGGCTTTTTTGTCGGCTGCTGCGCTGTGTCCCCACTGCTGAAACTGGTCCTCCAGGGTAAAGAGGTGGGGGTCGTAATAATGTGCTGAAACCAGCAGGCGGTTGGTGGCCGGGTCGCTGGGAAGAACCAGGTGATCGATGGTCAGCTGGGGACTGGTAACGTAGCCGGGTATGCCCAAATAGCGCTCGCTGTTGTTGCCGCCGGTAGCACGTACGGCATCCACAAAAATCTGGTTCCATTGGTTGAGCGTGGCGTACTGCTTGCCGTTGTCTTTGAGGTTGGCACCGTAGCCCCATCCGCCGTCGTGGATCTCGTTCATGCTTTCGAAAATAAGGAAGTCTCCTTTGTCCTTAAATTTCCCGGCAATCTGGGTCCACATGGCCGCCAGTTGTTCTTTTACCGCCTGATTTACCTGAGGGTTGGTGGCGGCGTCTTTAATGTTGAGCCAATATTTGCTGTCGGCCCCGTCGTGGTGAATGTTGATGATGACATTCAGACCTGCATGCTCGGCATAGTCCACCAGTTCGGCTACGCGGTTGAGCCAGTCGCTGTCGATGGCATAGTCGGGAGCTGCACCCACCTTGCCCAGCCAGGTGACGGGTATGCGCACGGAGGCAAAGCCGGCTTCGGCCAGTTTATCGAAGGTGGCCTGCGTTGCGGCCTGGTTGCCCCAAATGGTTTCGTTGGCCGTTCCGTTGGCATGAGCGTCGAGCTGATTGCCCAGGTTCCAGCCCATGCCCAGCGTGCGGGCTACTTCCAGCGCTTCTTCGGGCTTGTAGCTTAGGCTGGTGCCCTCTTGTCGCAGCCAAAGGTCTCTGGCGTAATCGCGTCCCAGCAGGGTCAGCTTGGCCTCCCGGGAGTTGACGCTGCTGTTGGGCAAGGTCGTGATGGTAAATACCTGCTTGCTTTCGCTGCCTTCGCTGCTGCTTATGCTGTACCAGTCGGCTTCCGGTCCCTGCAGTTCAAGTTCGGTGTTGGTGCTTGCACTGAGGAGCATACTGCCCCCTTCATGGGTAAAATCAAAGCTGGTCTGGGAGAGGCTGACCTCGGGTGTGAAGATTTCTTCTTTTTTGTCCTTGCAACCTACCCAGAGTACAACAAGGGTCGAGAAGAGTAAGGTCTTGAAAATGTGATGAATATTTTTCATGGTCATGTTTTTCATGTGTGCTGCTTATTGCTGGTGCTAAAATACTATTTTTCAGGGATTTTTTGTCTTTTTTGCAGCGGGCTTAGGGGACAAATGCCTAGCTTTGCACACATTTTTTTCTATCCGCATGTTGTCGTTGAAAATATTCTTTAAAGAGCGTAAGTATTTTGCGCCGGCATTTTTGTATTCCTGTTTTGCCCTGGTCTTCAGCACCTGGATCATTTACATTCCCTTTTTAGCGGAAAAACTTCAGATTACGGAGGGACAGATTGGCACGGCCTTGTTTTTTGCTTCGGTGGGCTCCTTTGTAATGATTCCCCTGGCCAATCGACTCACCGATGTGTTGGGCGTAGGGCGTCAGGCCTACTGGGGTTATGTGTTGTACGGGACTTCGCTCTATGGGATTTTTCTGGCGCCCAGTTATTATTGGTTGTTGGCGGCGCTTTTTTATTACGGCATGACCAGTTCGGTTTTTGCCATTGCCGTTAATTCGCTCATTGCGGAGATGGAAAAGCAGGCGGGCAAGTACATCATGACGGGCAGTCATGGTTTTTGGAGCATCGGCGGCATCATCGGAGCTTCTTTGGGGGGCTATTTGGCCGGTCGTTTTGAGCTGCCTTTGGTGCACCTGAGTGTTTTGCTGGTGGTTTTGATTGGGGCGCAGACTTTTTTGCGTAAGGAGTACTACCACATTAAAGGGGAAGCCCGAAAGAAGGGAGAGAAACGCAGTACACCCTGGAAGCCGATGTTGCTGATTGCCCTCATAGGAATGATTTTGATGGCTTCGGAGGGCGCCATTGCCGACTGGAGCGGCTTGTACTTAAAGCAGGTGGTGGTAGTGAAACCGGAGCTGTTGGGACTGGGTTATGCTTTGTTTGCCGGTGGCATGGCGGTGGGACGTTTTACCGGCGATGCACTGAGTCTTCGCTTTGGCTCCTGGCGTTTGCTGCGTTCGGCCATTTTGGTGAGTCTGGTCGGCTTTGCCCTGGTGCTGACGGTGCAAACGGTTTTGGTCTTTGCCGGCTTTTTGGTGGTGGGACTGGGCTTTTCTATTGTGGTGCCGGAGATTTATCGTCTGGCTTCGAATGTGCCGGGGGTGCGGGCGGCTGATGGTATTTCGCTGATTGCGGCTTCGTCGAACGTGGGTTTTTTAACGGGACCGGTGGTGCTGGGTTTTGTGGCGGAACTGCACACCTTGTACGCCAGCTTTTTGGTGCTGACGGTTTTTGTATTTCTGGCCTATGTATTGGGCAGCATTCAAAAGCGCAGGGCCAATTAGGCGGGGAATATAAAAGTATTGGGGGACGGTTGGCCGGATGGGTCGACCGTCCCCTGTTTTTTTAGCGGAATTCGTAGTTGGTTCCGGGCACTGTACTGAAGGGCAACGGGCCCAGGTCGGTCGCTCTGGCGCGACCGTCCACGCGGGGGTCAATGGGGGAGTGGACTTTCAGGTAGTCTTCGAGGGCCTGGTGCAGGGTGTAGTCTTCCACGGCCACATCGGTGGCGTGGTGCAGGCGACAAAGCGCATGATCGGGATCGCCGGGGCGCACGCAGGTGGCCAGACTGTAGGTCTTTTGTTTTTGCAGGGCTGCGCCGTTGATGCGGACTTCTTGGACGCGCTGACCACGGGGGGCGTTGGCGACAAAAGTGACTTCCATGCCGGAGAAGCGCACCAGCCAGCCGCCGAAGCGTTCCATGGGGTTGGCGGCAAAAACGTTGTGTATTTCTTTTTCCAGCCAGTCGAGCAATTGCTGTCCGCTTACCTTTCCGGTTTTAACGTAATCGTTGACGGGCAGCATGTTGTAGATGTCGCCCCGCGTGATGGGGGCTGCAGCTCCATTTTTCGGAACAATGGGGTTGCCGAAGCGGAAGCCGTTGGACAGGGCAATGTCGGCACCGGTCTTCCAGCGCAAGGCATCGGTAATCATATTGTCCATGGGATTTTCTACGGTGAGGTAGCGGTAGAGCGGGGTAGAGCTGTGTCCCACAACGGTTTCCATTTCTTCCTTCCAGGGGGCCTTGGCCTGTTCGACCAGGGCAGCTGCCTTGGGGTCGGCGGGGTAGACTTCCGGATCGACTTCCAGCAGTTCGTAATCGTCGCCCACGAGTTTTCCGCCTACAAAGTGCAGGGTCAGTTTGCCTACAAAGGAGCCGAAGGCACCGGGTTCGGTGACTTTGGCGTGCTTGCCCCGGATGGGCTTGCGGATGCGCTCATGGGTGTCTGAACCCAGCACGTAATCTACGCCGCTTGCTGCTTCGCTGTTGGCCAAATCGACTTGCTTAAAAATGCCGATGTGGGTCATGAGAAATACCGCTGCAGGTTTTTCTTTTTCCTGCACTGCTCTGATGAGGGCTTTTACTTCCTCATTGATGGGGTTAAAGGCAATGCCTTCGCTGAAGCTGGGGTTTTGGCGGACCGGCACATCGGGGTCGTTGATGCCGATGAAGGCCAGTTTGATGCCTTCGATTTCGGTGGTCCAGTAGGGTGCAAACAACTGTTCCCCGCTGTCTTCGTGCTTCATGTTTTGTACAATGATGTTGGTGTTGTAGGCGTTCATGACTTCCAGCATGATGTCCTTGCCATAAACCACCTCCCAGTTACCGGGTTGCAGCAGGTCGTAGCCCATTTCCCGTACGATGGGCGGAAAGATGCGGCCTTGCGAGCGGGCAGCGTAGCCGCTGCCCTGAATCAGGTCGCCCGAATCGACGATGAGGGTGCGGCCCGGGTTTTTCGCTCTTTCGCGGTCGAAGAGGGTTTTGATGTGGGCCAAGCCGCCCCGCTCACGGAAGACCAGTTGCCCGTCTTCGACAAAGAGTTCGTCGTGGGCATCGAGTTGACCGTGGATGTCGGCGGTTTGTAAGAGGCTTATGCTGAGGGTGTCGGTCTGGGCCTGTAGTTTAGCGGTGCCGAGCAGTAGTGTCGCTGCCAGCAGGATTTTGAATGCTTGCATGATCAAACTTGTTTGAGGTTTCGTAAGTAACAACTATGAATATCTAAAAATGTTCATAGTTGTATTTATGCAAGTATCGTACCGAAGGACGGCTTGGTGGTGTTTACCCGAAATGCGCTTTTGCGATGTTATTGTGTAATAGTAGTGACGCGACCGGAGCTACCGTCTTTCGAGGGTTTCGTAGTGGTAGTGGAGACCGGTTTTTTCGTCGACCTGCGTGGGTCCGCATTCTACACTTTGCCAGTCCCCGGGCAACCATTGGGGAAACCAGGTGTCGGCTCCTTCAAAGCGGTAGTGGATGTGGGTGAGGTAGAGGCGATGGGCCAGGGGCAGGAAGGCCTTATAGATTTCGCCACCGCCTATGATGAAGCATTGCTCCTGACCAGAGGCGGACTGGAGGGCGGCCTCCGGGGTGGTGGCCATGCTGCAGCCGGGCAGTTGCAGACCGGCGTCACGTGTGAGTACAATGTTCTGACGCTTGGGCAGGGCCCCTTTGGGCAGGGCCGCAAAGGTCTTACGACCCATCACGATGGCCTGTCCGGTGGTGAGTTGTTTGAAGCGCCGGAGATCGCCGCCGATGTAGGCCAGCTGGTCGCCCCCGCGCCCGATGGCCAGGTTTTGATCGACGACTGCTATGAGGGCTATTTGCATGGCTGGGGGTTTATACGGCAACACTGCCTTTGATGTGGGGATGGGGATCGTAGCCGCTGAGTTGGAAGTCCTCAAAGGAAAAGTCGTTGATGCTTTTCACCTCGGGATTGAGCGTCATGTTGGGCAGGGGACGCGGGGAGCGACTCAGTTGCAGCTTGACTTGTTCGAGGTGGTTGGTATAGATGTGGGCATCGCCAAGGGTATGCACAAAATCCCCGGGTTGCAATCCAGTTACCTGGGCCACCATCAGCAGCAGCAGGGCGTAGGAGGCAATGTTGAAGGGCACGCCCAGAAAGATGTCGGCGCTGCGTTGGTAGAGCTGGCAGCTCAGTCGGCCCTCAGCCACATAAAACTGAAAAAGAATGTGGCAGGGCGGCAGTTGCATGTCGTCGATCTGGCCCACGTTCCAGGCACTGACCAAATGGCGACGCGAGTCGGGGTTCTTCCTGATCGCATCCACCACCTGTGCAATCTGGTCGATATGCCCCCCTTTGTAATCGGGCCAGCTGCGCCATTGGTAGCCGTAGATGGGACCGAGTTCGCCGTCTTCTTTGGCCCACTCGTTCCAGATGCGCACTCCGTTTTCCTGCAGGTAGGTGGCGTTGGTGCTGCCTTGCAAAAACCACAAGAGCTCGTGGATGATGGATTTCAGGTGCAGTTTTTTGGTGGTGACCAAAGGGAAGCCTTCGGCCAGATTAAAGCGCATTTGGTGACCAAATACGCTGTACGTCCCCGTACCGGTTCGGTCGGCTTTGTAAACACCTTCGTCGAGTACGCGCTGTATGAGTGAGAGGTATTGCTGCATGGTTTCTACTTGCTTTAGATTCAGGATTGGGGTTTCAAATCCAGGGTGGTCATGATGGGATGGTGATCGGAATAGGGCAGGGGCAGGGTTTCGAAGTTCCAGGATTTAAAGGCCGGATCATGAAAAATGTAGTCGATGCGCAGGGAGGGCAGTCGGCCGTTGTAAGTCGCACCAAAACCACTGCCGCTTTCCACAAAGGCGTCTTTCAATTTTCCCCGCATGGTACGGTAGACGTAAGACACCGGCGTGTCGTTGAAGTCGCCACACACAATAACGGGGTAGGGGGCGTTTTTGATGTGTCGGGCCAGGGTTTCGGCCTGACTCGAGCGCATTTTAAAGGCGCGGGTCAGCTTGCGTGAGATGTTGACCAGGCCCTGTTTCTGGCTTTCTGTCATGCGGAAATCCAGACTGTCGAGCACATTCAAATCGTTGTCCTGAAAGCCGATGGATTCGAGGTGCACACTGAAGACCCTGATGGTGGTCTCTCCTACTTTTACATCGGCGTAAATGGCCATGTTGCGCGAGTGCTCAAAGGGTATCACGCCCTGGTCGACCAGCGGGTACTTGGAAAAAATGGCCAGTCCGTAGCCCGTATTTTGCTGGTGGGTGGTGGCGTAGTGAATGTGTTTGTGGGGATAGCCCCTGAATTTGGCCGCGATGGCCGTTGGGGTGAAATCCTTTTTATTCAGATTGGTGTAGTATTCCTGAAAACAAAGGAGGTCGGCGCCCTGGCGCAGCAAGTCCTCGTAGGTGCGCTGTGGCGTTCCCTCGAGGCCCGAATGTCCGTAGTAGTCGAACATGCGGGTGTTGTACGACATTACTTTCAGTGTTTTCCCCAGTTCTTCGGGGTGATTGGTGCTTCGGCTGCTTATTTGAAAGGTGTTGTTCCAGTGCGACCACGAGGCGGCCAGTGCCAGCAGGGGAATGATGATCCAAAAACTGCGACGAATCAACAGCCATAGTGCAAAAAACAGGTTTACCAGCCAAAGCAGGGTAAAGCCAAAGCCGGCAAAAGCCAGTACATTGATTTTGGCGGGACTGACATAGGCGGTTCCGATGGAACCCAGTAGAAGCAGGGCCGGTGTTAAAATCAGGAGGACCGATATGGAGTAAAAAAGCCGTTTCAAGGTGCAGAGGTGCTTTGGTTGGACATCCAAAAATAAATAAAAAAAACGGGTTTTGCAGGGGCTATTCCTTGCTGGCCTCGAAGAGGGTTTTCTTTTCGGCGCTGCTGAGACTCTCGTAGCCGCTCTGTTTTATTTTTTCCAGAATGCGGTCGAGCTCCTGTTGACGTTGAACCTTTATGGCGTTGTATTCGAGGTCGCTCAAGGGCCGCTTATGGGCTACCGATAATTTACTTTTTTTGCCGAAAGACCACCTGAAAGAGGACTTTCGGGGGGGACTGTAAGTCTCGTTAGAAAAGGTCGTTGCGGTGGGGCGACCCTGTGGCGGGAGGCCTTTTCGGCTCCAGACATAGCCCAGCCAAAGGCCTGCTGCGGCGCCGCCCAGGTGGGCCAGGTGCCCGCCTGTATTGTTGAGGGTGGGGATGCTGATGAGGTCGATCACCAGGGCCACCAGGGCCACGTATTTCAGGCGGACTTCCCCAAAGAAAAGGAGGGTGATGGTGGCTTCGGGTCGGTAGCGGGCTAGGGCAAAGAGAATGGCCATGGCCGAGGCCGAGGCGCCCAGCAGAAAGGACGAGCCGAAGTAGGAGGAAAAGGCTGGAAGGAAGTTGTAGCTTAAGAGGTAGAATACGGCTCCTGCCAAGCCTCCCAGTACATAGGTCTTTAAAAAGGGACCGGGGCCGATGTAGTGCAAAAAGAGGCGACCAAACCAGTAGAGGTAGAGCACATTAAAAAGCAGGTGCAGGAAGTCGAAGTGCAGGAACATGTAAGTCAGCAGCGTCCAGGGTTGCCGCAGCAGGAGGGCCGGCTCGGAGGGCACGCTCAAGAAGTGGAGCCAGCCCACGATGGTATCGGCGCCGGCACCTCCGAGCACCATGAATAATTGAATGAAGCGAAAGATTAAAAAAACGCCGATGTTGATGTAAATCAGTCGCGTTAAAATGCTTCCTTGCTTGAATGAACTGCGTATTTCCTGAACAATACTCATACGGTTTACCAGTTTAGTATATGCCTTTGCTGCGCCAGTATTTGATGAGGATGAAACCAAAGAGCATGCCCCCAAGGTGGGCAAAGTGGGCCACATTGGTCATGCTGCCGCTGATGCCTAAAAACAGCTCCATGGCGCCGTAGCCGATAACAAAGTATTTGGCTTTAATGGGAATGGGCGGAAAGAGGAGCATCAATCGGGTGTTGGGGAAGAGCATGCCAAAGGCAAGGAGAATGCCGAAAACGGCTCCCGAGGCGCCCACGGTTACGTGACTGTTTAGATAGTCGCTGCGGAAACCATAGAGATATTCCCGTGCCAGTCCCGTTGCCAGCTCCGGGTCGGTGTGCAATAGCTCGTTGTAGGAGGCCACAAAGGCATTGAATTTTTGCTGCATCTCCATGGAGCGGATTTGCAGGTGCTCGTCTAAAAAGAGCTGCAGCTCTTCGTGACCGGCATTGTTCATGTAATGGGTAATGCCCTTGAGCACGGGCAGGATGTCGATGTATTGGGTCAGCAGGTGAACGAAGGCGGCACCTACGCCGGTCACCAGGTAAAAGACCAGGAAGCGTTTGGGTCCCCAAACCAGCTCCAGCATGCGGCCGAACATGAAGAGGGCAAACATGTTGAAGAAGATGTGCATGGGATCGGGGTAGGCGTGCAAAAACATGTAGGTAAAGAGCTGGTGCACCCCAAAGTCACCGGCCATGGGCACATGCAGCCCCAGAAATTTTTCGAGGGGCAATCCCAGGGTGCTGTTCAGTACAATGCTGGCCAAATAAAACAGCACGTTAATGATCAAGAGATTCTTGACCACGGGGGGTAAGCCGCCAAAGGGAGATGCTCCGTAATTCATGCTAAATATTTTTACAAATATAGTGCCTGTTGCTGCACATCTGTTGTTTTAATTACCGAATCGTTTTTCGAACTCTTCGTTGTCGATGATGAAAAAGACGGTCTTTCCGCGGGGCGAAAAGCCCGGCATGCTGCATTGGAAGAGTTGCCCCACGAGCAGCGTCATGGCTTCGGGCGTCAGGCGTTCGCCACTACTCATCCGGGCCTTGCGGGCCATAATGCCGGCCAGGCCTTCGCGCAAATGTTCGGTGGCATTTTTTTCTCCGGTTTTATAGGCCTGAAGCAGTTCTTCAATCAGCTGGGTATGGTCGGTCTTTTCCATTTCTGCAGGAATGCCCCGGAGACAAAACTGTCCGGAAGCTTCCTCCACCAAATCGAAGCCGAAGGCGCTGAGTTCTTCCTGCAAGTCGCGAACCAGTGCGGCGTCCTCGGCACCAAAGGAAAGGGTTTGGGTAAAAAGCACCTGCTGTGTGGTGGAGCGGCGACTTTGTACGCGTGCCATAAAGCGCTCGTAGAGAATGCGCTCATGGGCCCTGCGTTGGTCAATCACCATCAGTCCCGATTTAACAGGTGTAAGGATGTATTTGTTCTTGAGCTGAAAAAAAGCCGCGTCCTGTACCGGGCGGTCCTCTTGTTGCGGGTGCAACTCCTGTTGCCTGGGCGCTGCATTGCCCCGCGAAGGCAGTACGATGGTTTCGGGCTCGCGGGGCCCTTCATCTGCCGGAAAGGCTTCGTCACCACTTTCGAAACCGCTGTAGAGTTGATCCCAGTCGCGGGGCAGGGGATCTTTCCGCTGGTAGCTGCTGCCGGTGTTAAAGGGATTGTAGTCGGGGTTAAAATGGACCTGGGGCGTTTTTATTTCGTCGCCGCCACGGGCTACCGGGATCTGCAATTGGTTGTCGGTGTCAAAATCGATGGAGGGCACGATGTTGTGCTTACCCAGACTCTCGCGAACGGCGGCGTTGAGCACTTTCCACACCAGTTTTTCGTCTTCAAACTTGATTTCCGTCTTGGTGGGATGGATGTTGACGTCTATGTCGCCCGGATCTACATCAAAATACAGAAAGTAGGCCGGGTACTGGTCGCTCCCAATCAGGTTGGCGTAGGCCTCCATGACCGCCTTGTGGAGATAGGGGTGACGCATGTAGCGGTTGTTGACAAAGAAGTACTGATCGCCAGCTGTTTTGCGGGCACCCTGCGGGGTGCCAATGAAGCCGTGGATGTGCAGAACGGTGGCTTCGGTGTTTACAGGGACCAATTGTTGGTTGACCTGGCGGCCCAGGATGCCGGCAATGCGTTGCCTGTGGTTGCCTGTGGCCAGGTTCATCAGTGGCTGGTCGTTGTGGTAGAGCGAAAGGGCTACCTGGGGCTGGGCCAGGGCGATGCGCTGAAATTCGGTGAGAATGTGGCGCAGTTCCGTGGTGTTGGATTTCAGGAATTTTCGTCGGGCTGGTACGTTGTAGAAGAGGTTTTTGATGAGGAAGTTGGCGCCCTGGTCGCAGGCAACGGGCTCTTGTTTCTCGATGCGGGAGGCGGCGGTTTCGATGCGGGTGCCGATATCGGCGCCCGCTTCCCGGGTGCGCAGTTCTACCTGAGCAATGGCCGCAATCGAGGCCAGAGCTTCCCCACGGAAGCCCATGGTGTTGAGGGCAAATAAATCGCCCGCTTCCCGTATTTTGGAGGTGGCGTGGCGCTCAAAGGCCAACCGCGCATCGCTCTCGCTCATTCCTTTGCCGTTGTCGATGACCTGAATGGCGGTGCGACCGGCATCTTTAATGAGGACTTTGATTTGGGTGGCTCCGGCGTCGATGGCGTTTTCCACCAGTTCTTTAACTACCGAAGCGGGACGTTGTATGACCTCTCCGGCAGCAATTTGATTGGCTACCGAATCGGGTAATAATTGAATGATGTCGGACATGAAAAGCGCTTCTTCTTTTGTTTTGCAGTGGTTTAGGACTGGGTTGGCTTATAGAAAGCGGCTGTACCACTCGTACCCGGCCTGCAGCAAATAGTAGAACAGGGCCATGAGTGCCAGTAAAATAACAATAAGGCGGAGGTTCGACTTCTTGCGGGCACTGCGGGTCACCTCAAAAGGGGTTTTGATGCGGCGACGCATTTGTCCCCGAATCCGTGTGTCGAAGCTGCGGTGGTCTTCCTCGGTTTTCAAACCCATTTCGAGGCGTATGCGTCGCTCCCTTTCTTCCCGCTCTTCCTTATCGGCGTCGTAATAAATCGGGTCGTGCTTAAACTTTCGGTGTTCGGGTACTTTCACGAATGTAAACCTCATGGCACAGTTTCTTTTTGTTTGTACAAAAATACAAAATCCCCTCGGGCTTTTTAAAAATATGGAATTTTATTAAATTGAGCGGGATTACTCTAACCTGATTACTATGTTGGTAAAGACTTTTGGCGCCGCGGTGAGCGGTATTGATGCGCTCGTGATAACCATGGAAGTGGATTTGTCGCGGGGCATTCGTTTTTTTATGGTGGGCCTGCCCGATAATGCGGTTAAGGAGAGTCAGCAGCGCATCGAATCGGCCTTTAGGGTGTGGGGCTTCGACTGGCCGGGCCGACGCATCGTCATTAATATGGCCCCGGCCGATACCCGCAAGGAGGGTTCGGCCTACGATTTGCCGCTGGCCATTGGTATTTTGGCGGGCGACGAGCAGTTGTCGGCCGAACGGCTGTCGGATTATATGCTGATGGGAGAGCTGTCGCTCGATGGCAGTCTCAAAGCCATTAAAGGGGCCTTGCCCATTGCGTTGCGCGCACGGGAGGCGGGCTTTAAGGGCCTGGTGCTTCCTATGGAGAATGCGCGGGAGGCTGCGGTGGTATCCGGTCTGGAAGTATATGGGGCCGGGGATTTGGGCGAGGTGGTGCGTTTTTTGAATGGGGAAGAAGGGCCGACTAAAACGCAGGTGGACCTGAAGGCCGAACTGGGTAAGGCGGGACTGGGTGAGCCGCTCGACTTTGCCGATGTACGGGGCCAGGAAAGTGTGAAAAGAGCCCTGGAAGTCGCCGCGGCCGGTGGTCATAACCTCATTATGGTAGGCGCTCCCGGCAGTGGAAAGTCGATGCTGGCCAAACGCTTACCTTCCATTTTACCGCCGATGGTGTTGGACGAGGCCCTGGAAACCACAAAGATTCACTCTGTTGCCGGCAGTTTGGCTGGCGGCAGCGCCTTGCTGACTCAGCGGCCCTTTCGTTCGCCCCACCATACGATTTCAAATATTGCGTTGGTAGGTGGGGGAGCGGTGCCCCAGCCCGGGGAAATTTCTCTGGCCCACAACGGGGTATTGTTTTTAGATGAGCTGCCCGAATTTAAGCGCTCGGTGCTGGAGGTGCTGCGGCAGCCTTTGGAGGACCGCAGCATAAGGGTTTCACGGGCCCGTTATGCCCTGGAGTATCCGGCCGGATTCATGTTGGTGGCCAGTATGAACCCTTGTCCCTGTGGTTTCTACAATCATCCCGATAAAGAATGTGTTTGTCCCCCCGGTGCCGTGCAGCGCTATCTGAGTCGCATTTCGGGCCCCCTGCTCGACCGCATCGACCTGCATGTGGAGGTGGTGCCGGTTGCTTTTGAGAAGTTGAGTGGGGCAGCACCGGGTGAAAGCAGTGCTCAAATCAGGGAGCGGGTGGTGGCTGCACGGGACTTGCAGGCCCGTCGTTTCGAAAAGGAGGACTACATTCATTGCAACGCTCAAATGGGCAGTCGCCTGCTGCGGCAGCATGCGCAGCCCGATGCTGCAGGGGGCCAGCTCTTGCGTGCCGCCATGCAGCGCCTGGGCTTGTCGGCCCGGGCCTACGACCGCATTTTGAAGGTGGCCCGTACCATTGCCGACCTTGAAGCCGCGCCCAGCGTGCAGGCTGCCCATGTGGCTGAGGCCATACAATATCGGAGTCTCGACCGTTCCGGATGGGCAGGCTAGAAATTTAACGAAGCCTTAATTAGGTAAAGCTTAGCATTAATGCGGAAAATCCCTTTATTTTGTAGCGCTAAGAACAGGAAAGATGGCTAAAACTAAAAAAAATACGCAAAAAGAAATGTCTTCGAACAGTTTAATGGACCCGATAGGTCGCCTAATGGGCCTTCGGTACAAGTCGCATCCCTGGCATGGGATTGATATTGGCGATAATGCCCCCGAGAGTGTGATGTGCTTTATTGAGGTGGTTCCTACCGATACCATCAAGTACGAAATAGATAAAGTCAGCGGCTACCTGCGCATCGACCGCCCCCAAAAATACTCGAATGTGGTTCCCTCGCTCTACGGCTTTATTCCGCAAACCTATTGTGGACTTAATGTGGGTAAGTTTTGTGAGGAAAAGACGGGGAAAAAGGACATAAAAGGGGATGGTGACCCACTGGATATATGTGTGCTCACCGAAAAGGATGTGATGCACGGCGACATTATTGCTGAAGTTATTCCCATTGGTGGTTTTCGGATGCTCGACGGCAATGCGGCCGACGATAAAATCATTTCGGTACTCAAGGGCGATGTGGTGTACGGAGGCGTTAAGGATGTGACCGAATTGCCCGAGCTCGTGCTCGAGCGACTCAAGCATTATTTTTTGACCTATAAAGATATGCCTGGTGTGAGTCGTGAGTCAGAAATTACTCACGTGTACAATGCTGAGGAAGCGCGGGAGGTGATCCGTCATTCCATGGTCGATTACGAGGCACGCTTCGAAAAGCTGCGCAACGCCCTGTCCTCCTACTAAAGGAGGGCAGCTTGCATTTGGGTCGTCACTGCCCCTTGGCCCTTGGTGGTTGTTGGTCGACTTAGGTGCCCAAACGCTGCAGGCGCTTGTTCAGCTGTCTCAGTCGGAAGGTCTCGAAGTAGTGGATGATGCGACGTAAAATATCGAGATAGAGGGTCACGTAAAGCAGTGCTACGCCGAGCCAGATGACCAGCAGGTTAAAGACGCCGGTCGGGATGTTCAGGGGGCCCAGGCGCTTGGATGCCGCATAGAAATGAGCCCGTCCCCAATGGCTGTCCGGGTTCTTGAATATGGGGTGCTTTTTTTGGATGTAGCGTTCGCCGGTAAACTCAAACTGGCGCACTTCGCGGCGATCGAGCAACCATTCGGCAAGGGCCTCATTGTAATGGCGTGCTTTAAGTTGAACCAGGGCATCAATGGAGCCCAGTTCCCTCACCATTTGTTCCACCTTCTGATCTTTTTGTTGAGAGTATTGCTGATAGGCCCGGTTGTAATGCCTTTGGGCTTGCAGCAGTGCCTCTTCGATACTTTGGTGCAAGGTCTCGTTGTAGCTTTGGGTGGCACGAGGAAGGATGTTTTGCCGCATAAGCAGTGGTAGGTCGTTGCGCAGTTGTTGCAGGGCCGCTGCTAAGGGCGTGCTGTTGCGCTGTACTTCAGCAAAATCATTGCGTTGGGCCGACCACAGACAAGCATCGTTGAGGCGGATGAGTTCGGGAATGAGGGTGCTGCCGTAGTAGGCGCTTTGGCTCATTTCCTTTTCTTCTTCAAAAAAGTGCCTTTGGTAGCGGTTGTTTTTAAATTGGTTGACCGCCAGGGCTTCGTACGACCAGCGGGTAACCATGATGTCGCCAATGCGTGGTGTAAATTCTTTGGAGCTGATGGAATTGTGCAGCTTGTCGAAATTGACAATGACGCCGCTGAACAGCAGGTGGGGCACCAGAATCAGTGGGATGAGCACATAAATGGCCACCACCGAATTGAGTCCGCTGCTGATGTTGAGGCCCAGCATGTTGGCAAAACAAGCTGTGGAAAAGAGGATGGCCCAGTAACGCAGGGTCATGCCTTCAATTTCCAGGATTCCGTTGCCAATGAGGACAAAACTGAGAGATTGAATGGCCGAGATCACAAAGAGGACAAAGACCTTGCTGTTTAGAAAGCTGAACCGACTTAGGTTGAGGAATGATTCTCGTTTTCGCAGTCTCCGGTCCCGGATGATCTCCTCTGCGCTTACATTGAGGCCGATGAAGAGGGACACGACCACACTCATAAAAAGGTAGGCCGGTATGTTCACGTTTTCGGAGAAGAGGTAAAGGTCGGGGTCGCCTTCTCCACCAATCAAAAACTTGGTAAAAAAGCCCAGGATGAGGGCCAGGAGGGGCGCTTCCAGTATGTTGATGGCCAGGTACTGGTGGTCCTTAAGTTTTGATAGGGCATCGCGCATGGAAAAAATCCAGAACTGCTTTTTACGGTTGGGAATGCTGAACCAGTTTTTGGGCAGCGCTTCCTTCTTGTCGAGATCACGTCGTTTTTTCCACTCAAATTGACTTTCAAAGTTGTCGATGTAAAGTTGGTACCATTCTTCGGGACTCACCTTACGCTTACGAATGAGTTTGCCGTAGGGGTTAACGATGCGTGCTTCAACAATGCGCAGGGGTTGTTCCGTTTTAACGCTGCCACAAACATAACACTCGCGCTCTTCGGGGTTCACGTAATTGGCTTCCCGCTTGAAATAGGCAATGGCGTCCATGGGATTGCCACTGTAGATGATGCGTCCCCCCTTGTCGATCATCAACAGCTTATCGAGCAACTTATACAAATCGGAGGAGGGCTGGTGAATGTTGATGACCACCAGCTTCCCTTTAAGGACCTGGCGTTTGAGCAGGAGCATTACTTTTTCCGAATCCATGGAAGAAAGGCCCGAGGTGGGCTCATCGACAAAGAGGATGGAGGGTTCGCGAATCAGTTCCAGGGCTATGTTCAAACGCTTACGCTGCCCCCCGCTCAGGATTTTATTCAGAGGCGTGCCCACTTTAAGATCACGTGCCTCCACCAAATCAAAATCCTGGAGGGCATCTTCCACCAGTTTCTTGATTTCTTCTTCCTTGAGTTCTGAAAAGCACAGCCTGGCATTGAACCACAGGTTTTCGAAGACGGTGAGTTCTTCTTTAAGCAAGTCGTCCTGCGGCACATAGCCAATGAGTCCCCGCAGGTCCTCCTTATCCTTGTGCAAATCGTAACCATTGATGAGGATGCGGCCCGAGCTGAGTTTAAAGTTGCCGTTGAGCACATTCAGGAGGGTCGATTTTCCGGTGCCGCTGCCGCCGATGATACCGACCAACTGACCGGAGCGACCGGTAAAGCTGAAGGGGTGGATCCCCATTTGGTTGTTGCTGAACTTGTAGGAGACATCTATGGCCCGATAAACGATGCGTCCTGTTTCTTTTTGGTGGATGAATTTTTGCGCTACACTGCTGTAATACACCGGCGGCATGCGGGAGGTCTTAATGACCGAGCCAACAGCCAGGGCATAGGTTCTGTTGCGCTCCACCTTGTGACCGTTCAGATAGAGGTTGCGTTCTCCGTCGTAGCGAAAGATGAAAGAGTTGGTGCTGCTTACGTGCAACACCCAAACCACCACCTGCTGTTTGGGGTTAAAAAGCAGACGCACCTCAGGGTGCGGCTTTTCGTTTTCCCCGCTGATGAGCAGGATCGCATTCTTATCGGGCACTTCCAGGGGATTGCCGAGGATAAAGCGCTTCAGATTGTGGTAGTCGCTTTCGGCAATTTTAAATTTCCGTGCCAGCAAGTCCACAAAGCCAATTTCTGCTTCGCCAATGTCTTCGTCTTTTTTAAGGAAGTCGAGCAGCTGCACAAAGAGCACAATTTTGGGCTCCTGCTCCAGCTCGGCATTTATTTTTTCGGCAATGTTGAGGATGCGACTCAGGTTGTCGTTCGATTGCTTCTCGCGCAGTTCCTGATTGCTGTTGTTGACCTCCGAGTGATAGCGATTCAGATAAACCTCAAAGCGCCCCAGGTACTGGTCCACATACTCCTTACTGAACTGTCGCGCCAGGAAATCCTGCACCAGCGAGTAGCCGCGTCCTGTCTGCCTTTCCTTCTGAACATCGGTCAGCAGGGCAAACAATTGCATCAGGGCTTCCAGCAGGGTTTCACTCATAAGACGGGCGCGTTTTCAGGTAAATGATGAAGCATGTTTTCTCCGGGGGAGGCTGCTGCTTTGATGAGGTGAAGATACAAAAAAAGTTTGCAGGCCCGAAAAGGGGGCCTGCAAACTTTTTTGTTGGAGTTGTTTGTACGCTCGTCTTAAAAGCTGGAGCCTGCATTTTGCTTGCAGCATCAATGCCCGCTTTCGTCCAATTGTCGCTCAATGGCCATCTCCATACCTGCGAGTTCAGCCAGTCCTTTGAGTCTGCCAACAAGCGGGTAACCCGGGTTAGCCTGGCGCTTGAAGTCGTCCAGTAATTTAATTCCATGGTCGGGTCGCACCGGCATGCGATGGTCTTTTCTTCCCGCTTGCTTTCTTCGCCTTTGTTCCTGCAAGAGGGCTTTCATTACTGCATACATATCCACCACCCCATGGATGTGGCCGTATTCGTGAAAGCAGCCGTCGGGCAGCAAGACGTTGTTGCGCAGGTGCAGAAAATGGATGCGGTGGCCTACCGATTGAACCATGGCCGTGAGCTGTTCGCTGCTGCGTATCGAAAGCGAGCCGGTGCAGAAGTTGATGCCGTTGGCCGTAGAGGGATGTTGGGCGACAATCCATTCCAGGTCTTCCTTTGTGCTGACAATACGCGGCAGGCCCAGTACCGGAAAAGGCGGGTCGTCGGGGTGAATGGCCATATTGATACCGGCCTCCTCGGCAACGGGGACCACCGCCTGAATGAAGTCCGACAGGTGCTGGCGCAGCTTGTCGCGACCAATTTCGCGATAGGTGTCGATGAAACTCAAAAAGACTTTCTTGTAATCGGGGGTGGAACCATCCACTACCCCGTCGATAAAGCCCTGGGTCACCACAATGATGTTGTAGGCCAGTTTTTCGGCTTCTTCCTCCGTCATGCTTTGCATGCGCTCTTTGGCCTTTTCCACAATTTCTGTCGGATAGTCCTTCTCGGCACCCGGCCTTTTTAAAATGTAGGCGTCGAAGGCCACAAAGGTCGGAAAGTCGAAATACATCACCTCGCCCCCCGAAGGCAGCAGGTAATGCAAGTCGGTCCGCACCCAGTCGAGTACCGGCATAAAATTGTAGACCACCGTGTCGATGCCGCATTGGCCCAGATTGCGGAGCGATTGCTGGTAGTTTTTAATCAGGCGGGGGGAGTCGGGCGACTGGGTTTTAATGCCTTCTGAAACCGGGAGACTCTCCACTACGCTCCAGCGCATCCCATGGGCTTCAATGTCGCGCTTCACCTTCATGATCTCTGCTACCGGCCACACTTCGCCATTGGGAATGTGGTGGAGGGCGGTTACTACGCCCTCTATGCCCATTTGTCTGAGTTCGGCCAGACTAAGTGCGTCTTTGGGCCCAAACCAGCGCCAGGTTTTCTCAAATGCCATACCTTAATTTTTTCTTATACGCCACTGAATGCACTGAAGCCGCCATCTACAGGAATAATGGTACCGGTGATGAAACTGGCGTCGTCGCTGCAAAGGAACTGAACAATGCCGTTGAGTTCGGTGATGTCGCCAAAGCGTTTCATAGGGGTGCGGGCCAGCACCTTTTTACTGCGCTCGGTGTAACTGCCGTCGGGGTTGATCAGCACAGCCCGGTTTTGGTCGCCGATGAAAAAGCCTGGTGCAATGGCGTTGACCCGGATTTTCTCATCGAATTTGGTCGCCATCTCCATCGCCAGCCATTGGGTCCAGATGTTTACACCGGTCTTGGCTACCGAGTAGCCCGGAACCCTTGTGATGGCCGAATAGGTGGCCATAGACGAAACATTGATGATGCTGCCCTTGCCTTGTTTGGCCATGGCTTCGCCAAAAACGATGGCGGGATAAACCGTTCCGTTGAGGTTCAGATCGTTTACCTTATTGAAATCTTCAAACTTCATGTCGAAGATGGTTTGTTCTTCGGTAAGCGTAGCGCCGGGCATATTTCCGCCTGCAGCATTCACCAGTATGTCGATGCGTCCCCAGTCGGCTACAATTTGTTCGCGCACGGCGGTGAGACTCTCCCGGTCGAGCACGTTGCAAACCAGTCCTTTTACAGTGCCTGCTTTCTTCAAATCGGCCATTCTGTTGTCGAGGGCTTCCTGGCGAATGTCGAGGATCACCACTTTAACGCCTGCTTCGAGTAAGCTCTTGGCAATACTGCTTCCCAGTACGCCTCCTCCTCCGGTTACTACGGCTACACGGCCGTTCAAATCAAATTTTCCCTGTGGCATGATCTCATTCTTTTAGAAGAGGCTGTGTTTGGGGCAGCCTCCTTGGTTTATTGAAACAACAAAGTTAGGGGCTTTGAGTTTTGGCAACAAATACTTATTTTGCCTGCCTTAATACTATCTTTGCTTATTTTGAAAAGCCCGGCAACACCCCCGCTTTTGCACGAACAATCGGTTTTGCCCGATCAGAGTCCCCTTAGAGTCAAGTGGAATGATTTTCCGCACTTTACCTTTCCCTGGCATGCCCACGGCGAAATGGAGATGGTTTTTGTTCTGCAAAGTTCGGGGACCCGTTTTGTTGGCGACAGTATGGAAGTCTTCACAGAGGGCGATTTGGTTCTGGTGGGCAGTCGCCTGCCCCATTACTGGAAAAACAATCAGGCTTATTACAATGAAAACTCCGGCTTAAGGGTGCAGGCCATTGTCGTACAGTTTTCTCCCGATTTTATGGAGAAGGCCATTCAGAATTATCCCGAAATGTCGGCCATTCGTGATTTGTGGCTGCGTGCCGGAAGAGGGGTTCATTTTCCTTTTCCCGAGAATAGGGACCTGGGGCAGCTCTTGAAGAAACTTTACGATCTTAAGGGTTTTGCGCGCTTGTTGTGCTTTTTGGATTTGTTGAATAGAATGGCCCGCAGCAAACATTTTCGTTTGTTGGCCTCCCCCGAATACGCCGTCCAACCCTCTTTGCAGGGCGAACATCGACTCGAAAAGGTGCTCAACTTTATTCACCTGAATTATACCCGCACCTTGCGGCTGGAGGAACTGGCTGCCCATGTGGGGATGAATCCGGCGGCCTTCAGTCGCTATTTTAAGCAGCGTACCGGTCAAACCCTGGTGCGCTATGTCAACGAGATGCGGGTGGGTTATGCTTGCAAGTTGTTGCAGGAGGGTGCTCCGTCCATCACTCAGATCTGTTACGACTGTGGTTTCAACAACTTATCCAATTTCAATCGCTTTTTTAAAAACCGGATGGGGGTGAGTCCCCGTGAGTACCTTGCTGTCTTTCAGGAGAATGGGGTTCAGTCACCCGGTGAAGAGGCTTAATCCTGTCATTTTCAAGGGCTTTATTTGTGCCTATTAATGCTTATATTTGTGGTTTGGCAGTGTCGATGCTTTTTTTTTGCACTTTTTTGGACAGATAATACATACCAGGATCATGAACAACACAGAACTACTGCACAAGGCCGCTGCAGCGCGCATCCTCTTGTTGGATGGCGCCATGGGCAGCCTTATTCAACAATACAAATTGAGTGAAGAGGGTTTCAGAGGAACTCGTTTTGCTGCACATAACTCTCCGGTACAGGGCAACAACGATTTGTTGTCGCTGACCCGGCCCGACATTATCTCCAGCATTCATGAGCAATATCTGGAGGCGGGGTCCGACATTATTGAGACCAATACCTTTAATGCCAATCGGATTTCGCAGGCCGATTACGGCATGGAAGATTTGGTGTACGAACTCAATAAGACTTCGGCAGCTCTGGCTGCCGAAGCGGCTAAAAAGTTCAGTACCCCTGAGCGTCCCCGCTTTGTGGCGGGCTCCATGGGTCCCACCAATAAAACCGCCTCCTTATCGCCCGATGTGAACAATCCCGGTTACCGGGCAGTGTCTTTCGACGATTTGGCCGAAGTTTATGCCGAGCAGGCCGCCGGCCTGCTCGACGGGGGCGCCGACATTTTACTGCTCGAAACCATTTTTGATACCCTCAACGCCAAGGCCGCTCTTTTTGGTATCCGCCGGGAGCTGCGTAAGCGCAATATCGAAGACTTCCCGATTATGGTTTCGGTCACCGTGGCCGATGCCAGCGGGCGCACCTTGTCGGGACAAACCCTGGAGGCTTTTATCATTTCAGTATCGCACGAGCCCTTGTTTTCCATTGGACTGAACTGTTCCTTTGGGGCTTCGGATTTGCGCATGTATGTGGAGGAGTTGGGACGGAAGGTCCCCTTTTACGTAAGTGCCTATCCCAATGCCGGTCTGCCCAACCAGTTTGGCGAATACGACGAAACGCCCGAGCAAATGGCGCCCCAGATTCTGGACTATCTGAAGCAGGGTTTGGTGAATATTGTGGGCGGCTGTTGCGGAACAACGCCCAGGCACATTGCGGCCTTTGCTGCCTTACTTAAGGACGGTCGGCCCCACGTCCCCCCTCAGCTGGAGGTCACCACGCGTTTGAGTGGTTTGGAGCCCTTGAGTATCGATAAGACTTCCAACTTTGTGAACGTGGGGGAGCGGACCAATGTGGCGGGGTCGAAGAAATTTGCACGGCTCATTCGTGATGAAAAATACGAGGAGGCACTTTCGGTGGCGCGCGACCAGGTAGAAGGGGGTGCGCAAATCATCGATGTGAACATGGACGACGCCATGCTCGATGCCAGAAAGGAGATGGTTACCTTTTTGAATCTGATGGCTGCCGAACCTGAAATTGCCCGTCTCCCGGTTATGATCGACTCCTCGCGCTGGGAAGTTTTGGAGGCGGGACTCAAATGCCTGCAGGGCAAATGTGTGGTCAATTCCATCAGTCTCAAAGAAGGGGAAGCTCCCTTTTTGGAGCAGGCACGTTTGCTGTGCGATTATGGCGCTGCCGTGGTGGTGATGGCCTTTGATGAAAAGGGGCAGGCCGATAGTTTTGAACGCCGCATTGAGATTTGCGAGCGGGCCTACCGCTTGCTTACCGAGACGGTGAAACTGCCGCCCCAGGACATCATCTTCGATCCCAATGTGCTGGCTATTGCTACCGGGATTGAGGAGCACAACAATTATGCGGTGGACTACATTAAAGCCACCCGATGGATCAAAGAAAATCTGCCTTATGCCCGGGTGAGTGGCGGCGTAAGCAACCTGTCCTTTTCCTTCAGGGGCAACGACACCGTTCGGGAGGCCATCCATTCGGTTTTTCTGTACTACGCCATTCAGGCGGGAATGGATATGGGAATTGTGAATCCCGGTATGTTGCAGATTTACGACCAAATTGAACCCGATTTGCTGGAGCTGGTGGAGGATGTGGTGTTGAACCGTCGCGCCGATGCTACCGAGCGTCTTATTGATAAGGCCGAGGCCTACAAGCTGGCGAAAGAAGGAGGCGTTGCTGCAGCCCGGGATGCCTGGCGCGACGAGCCGCTCGAAAAGCGTCTGCACCACAGTCTTATTAAAGGGATAGCCGATTACATTGAGGAAGACCTGGCCGAGGCGCGGACCAAGTACCCCTTTGCCCTCGACATTATTGAACAGCCTCTGATGGATGGTATGAACATCGTAGGGGGCCTTTTTGGAGCAGGAAAAATGTTCCTGCCCCAGGTGGTTAAAACCGCCCGGGTGATGAAAAAGGCCGTGGCCTGGTTGCAGCCCTTTATTGAAGAAGAAAAGCGGGCTTCCGGTGCAGAACCCACCAAGGCCGGTCGCATCTTGATGGCCACCGTAAAGGGCGATGTGCACGATATTGGAAAGAACATCGTGGGGGTAATACTGGCTTGCAACAATTACGATGTCATTGATTTGGGCGTGATGGTACCGGCCGATCGTATTTTACAGGAGGCGGTTGAAAGGGAAGTGGATGTTGTGGGACTGAGTGGACTCATTACGCCTTCTTTGGAAGAGATGGTGAATGTGGGTCGGGAGATGGAGCGGCGCGGGATGAAGCTGCCGTTGTTGATTGGCGGGGCAACGACTTCCAGCGTGCATACTGCGGTTAAAATTGACCCGGTGTATTCGGGCCCGGTGGTGTATGTCAAGGATGCCTCGACCAGCGCTCAGGTGGTTGGCGGCCTCTTGTCGCGCGATCGGGAGAACTATGCCAAAGGCGTTGCTGCTGAGTACGAACGTCTTCGGGTGGCCAATGCCGGAAAGAAAGAACGGAAGTATCTGGCCATCGAAGAGGCACGTAAGCGTAAGTACGTCATCGACTGGGATAAGGCGGCTCCGGTGCTCCCCAAAAAGCCCGGTTTGCATGTGCTGGACGATTATCCGATTGCTGAATTGCTGCCCTTTATCGATTGGACTTTCTTTTTCCATGCCTGGCGCCTGACGGGAAGTTATGAGGGGATTGAGGGCGTGGTGGATGCTGCCTCTGAAGAGGAGTGGCTGAAGCGCTTTGGTAGTGAGGATGCCAAAGCACGAGCCAGGGAGGCGGTAAAGCTTTGGCGAGATGCCCAGGCTATGTTGCAACGCATACAAAAAGATAAAATGCTGAAGGCACGGGGCGTTTTTGCCCTATACCCCGCCAACAGCGTGGGCGACGACATTGAAGTCTACCACCCTGAGCGGCCCCAAGAGCATTTATTTACCTTTCATCATATTCGCGAACAGCAGGAAAAGCCGGGCAAGGAACATTATTACTGTCTCTCAGATTTTGTGGCCCCAAAGGAGAGTGGGAAACAGGATTATATCGGCGGTTTTGCCGTGAGTGCCGGAGAGGGTATTGAGCCCTGGATTGCTCAATTTGAGGCCGACGATGACGATTACAGTGCCATTTTGTTGAAGGCCCTGGCCGACCGTCTGGCGGAGGCTTTTGCGGAGCTGCTGCACTTTAGGGTGCGTAAGGAGTTTTGGGCTTATGCACCCGATGAAGCTTTTGATCACCACAACCTGATTCGCGAGCGCTACCGGGGCATTCGTCCCGCCCTGGGCTATCCGGCCTGCCCCGATCACAGCGAAAAGGCCACGCTTTTCAAGTGGTTACAGGCTGAAGAAAAGGCGGGCATTTCGCTCACCGAGCATTTTAGTATGTATCCCAATGCCGCCGTCAGTGGCATCTATCTGGCACATCCTGAGGCCATTTACTTTGGCGTGGGCAATATTCAGCGCGATCAGGTGGAGGATTTGGCGCGTCGAAAGGGCGTACCCGCCCAGGAGGTGGAAAAATGGATGCCGTCCAATCTCGCCTATCGTTAATTGCTTAAAAGATACATAACCCGGATAAATTGTTTTTTATGACCACCGCAGCCCAAAGCATAAGGGAGCTTAAGGCTCCTGCTTTTTCCTTTGAATTGTTGCCCCCGCTTAAGGGCAACAGCATCAGTCGGGTGTACCGCACCATCGATGCTCTAAAGGATTTTAAGCCTTTGTTTGTCAACATCACCTCGCATCGTGATGAGGTGGTTTTTCGAAGTGCGGACGGAGGCCTTTATGAGCGCAAGGTAACGCGTAAGCGACCCGGTACTGTCGCTGTGGCGGCTTCCATTAAGCACCGCTACGGCATACCGGTGGTGCCGCACATCATTTGCAGTGGTTTTACGCGCAGTGAAACGGAGTACGCCCTAATCGATCTTAATTTTTTGGGCATACACGATGTCTTGTTGCTGCGTGGCGATAAGGCGCAGCGCGATCGTTTTTACGAACCCGCTGAGGCAGGCAATGCCTATGCCATAGAATTGATAGAACAAGTCAACAACCTGAATAAGGGGGTGTTTTTAGACGAGACCCTGGCCGAGGCTTTTGAAACGCCCTTCAGTTTTGGGGTGGCGGGTTACCCTGAGAAGCATGAGGAGGCACCGAATTTGGATTCGGACTTGTTTTGGTTGAAAAAGAAGGTGGATGCAGGGGCCGAATACGTGGTGACCCAGATGTTTTTTGACAACAGCAAGTATTTTGCTTTTGTGGAAAAGTGCAGGGCAGCCGGGATTACGGTGCCGATTGTGCCCGGCTTAAAGCCCATCACCCTGAAGAATCAGCTGACGGTGTTGCCCAAGATTTTCCATACCGATATTCCGGAGGACTTTGCCAAGGCTTTGCGGACTTGCAAGACCGATGAGGAGGCGGCTCGTGTGGGTGTGGAGTGGACCACCATGCAGGCCAGGGATTTGTTGGACAATGGCGTAAAATTGTTGCACTTTTATACCATGATGGCCACCCAGAGCGTGCGTAAGGTGGCCGAGCAAATATATTGAAAGGAGGCTCCCAATGATGTTGAAGTCGATTAATCCAGCTACTGGCGAGGTGGTGCGCAGTTATGAAGAATGGGAATGGGCTGCTGTGGATGAGGCGCTCGACGATGCACAAACCCTCTGGTACCAATGGCGGCGCAGCAATGTTGAAGAAAGGGTGGACTTGCTGCAAACTTTAGCGCAGCAGTTGGAGCAGCAGAAGGAGGGACTGGCTTTTACGATGGCGCTGGAGATGGGCAAGCCACTGAAGGAGGCTCGTGCCGAGTTGGAAAAATGTGCCTGGGTCTGTCGCTATTATGCGGATAATGGTCCCGCCTTTTTGAGGTCGATGGACGTCCCCACCGAATACAGCAGGTCTTATGTGAGTTTTCAGTCGCTGGGACCCGTACTGGCCATTATGCCCTGGAATTATCCTTTTTGGCAGGTCTTTCGCTTTGCTGCCCCGGCGCTTCTGGCCGGGAACACCGTTCTTTTGAAACATGCATCCAACGTGCCGGCCTGTGCTTTGGCAATTGAACAGCTGTTTTTGGATGCAGGTTTTCCTTCCAAAGTCTTTCAAACCTTATTGATCAGCAGTAGAAAGATTGATCGGGTCATTGGCGATCGCAGGGTACAGGCGGTTACTTTTACCGGCAGCACGCCGGCGGGTCGCAGCGTGGCCGAACTGGCGGGTCGACATTTGAAGAAATCGGTGTTGGAACTGGGGGGCAGTGACCCCTATTTGATTTTGGCAGATGCCGACCTCGACAGGGCTGCTGCCCTGTGTGTGCAGGCGCGTTTGGCCAATGCGGGACAAAGTTGTATCTCGGCCAAGCGTTTTATTGTGGAGGCGCCTGTTTACGAAGCTTTTACCGAGAAAGTATGTGCTTTGATGAGGGCTGCTGTAGTGGGCGACCCCATGGAGGAGGGGACGGAGGTGGGACCGCTGGCCCGGAACAATCTGCGCCTTGATCTGGAGGCTCAGGTGAACAACAGTGTGCACAAGGGTGCCCGACTCTTATTGGGGGGCAATCCGGAAGCCTATCCTGCTGCTTTTTATCCGCCCACGGTGCTGGCCGATGTTAAGCCCGGAATGCCAGCCTATCATGAAGAACTGTTTGGCCCCGTGGCTGTTCTTATAAAAGCAAGCGATGCGGATGAGGCCGTTTGTCTGGCCAACGACACCAGTTTTGGCTTGGGCGCCGCTGTCTTTACCGCTGATGCCGAAAAAGGGCGGAAGCTGGCCGAATTTGAATTGGAAGCAGGATGTTGCTTTGTTAATGATTTTGTTCGTTCCGATCCGCGCCTGCCCTTTGGTGGAATCAAGGAAAGTGGCTATGGGCGTGAGCTTGGCCTTTGGGGCCTGCATGAATTTATGAACCTCAAGACTGTGGTGCTGCGCTGATGGAATTGGAGAAAGCTTATCAGAAGATTACTGCGCTTTGTGCGCGTCGGGAGTATTGCTGTTCCGACATTCGCGCTAAGTTGTTGAAGTGGGAGCTGGAGGCCGGAGAGGTAGAGCAATTGATGCAACAGCTGATTCAGCAGGATTTTATTAATGAGGGGCGCTATGCCGGCGTGTATGTGCGCGATAAGGCCCGTTTTAATAAGTGGGGACCCACAAAAATTATTTGGAATCTGCGCCAGAAGGGCTTGTCTGAAGAGGTGATAAAGGATGCATTGGCCACGTTGGAGGAAGATGTTTTTGGCAGTCAATTGGAGCAGGGGCTGCGCCAGAAGCTGCGTTTGCTGCGTCAGGATGATCCCTACAAGAGAAAGCAGGCCTTGCTTCGCTTTGGGGCTTCCCGGGGTTTTGCATTTGAGGAGATTGCTGCGGTGCTTGATCGTTTGAAAGCTGAAGGTTTGTTGTAGCCGGACGGTTGTCCATATTTATTGGTGTTTACGCAGCTAAGTATGGCGTTGGAGAATTTTTCCGGGTTGAAAGGTAAATACAATTCCCGGCAGGGCGGTGAGGGCTGAGGCTACATAGAACAGCAGACTCAGGGCAACGGCTGTGTCTTCGTTGATGCCCAGGTATTGTGCTCCCCATAAGAATACGAGTTCGCGTGCACCAATGCCTCCTAAGGTGATGGGTACCGAGCCGGCGATGGCCGAGAGGAAGAAGAGGAACAAATAGGCGTTGAAGGGTTCTCCTGCGGAGGTGGGCAGCGCTTGCAGCAGGAGGAGGGCAGCCAGCATTTGCAGGAGCTGTGTCATCAAGGCCCAGCCCAGGGTTGGGGCCCAAGCCGGCAGCAGGGATGCGTTGAAGAGGCGCAGAAAGAGCCAGAACGCCACCACCACCATGGGAATGCCTGTCCATGCCCAGTCCTTTAAGGGCAGGGGATAGTCTAAAAAGGGCAAAAGCACCAATAGAAACACGACAATTACCGTCAGGCCGCTGATGCGATCGGAAAGTATGGCCCCCAGTGTTTTGCGCAAATTGCTGTTGAGGTGCTTGCCCAGTAAATAGACCTTGAAGCCATCCCCACCTACACCCCCGGGTAAAAAGAGGTTGTAAAACAGTCCCAGCCAGTAGAGGCGGATGTTTTCGAGGTGATTGATGGGTATGGGGATGCGTTGGAAAAGAACCTTTAAGCGGAACGCTGCAGCAATTTGCGAAAGGGCATAGGAACAGAGGGCAGCCAGCAGCCAGGGGCTGTGTGCCGCACGCAGTTCACGGGCGATGTTGTGGAGGTTAATGTGCGAAAATACATAGTACAGGGCAAAGCCGCTGATGATGATTTTCAAAAGGAGTTTTATGGTTTTCTGGTGCTTCATTGACCTCGCTTGCAAGCACAAAAATAAACTTTTTGTCCGATTGTCCCTCTGTTTTTTTTAATCGAGCAGCATTTCGGCCAATTCTTCTTCAAAAAAGAATTCCGTTTTTCCAAAGGCTGGTTGTAAATCGTCCATCCATAAAGCGTTGGGATCGTATTTGGCAAAGAAGGGGCGGGTGGCCCATTGGTTGTTTCGGCCCTGAATAAACTCGAGCACAAAGACTTTCTCACCATGTATTTCTGTGATGCCGCAAACCCGAACCTTTCCGGGGGTACAGGACATGCTGGGACCTCTGACGGTGCGTGCAATACCGCTAACGCGTGTGTAGGCGCGCTGAAAAATATCCCAGGCACGGTGCAGGCTTACCCCAAAGTACTCCTGCGCACCAGTATCGCGGGCAATGAACATATAGTAGGGGATGAGTCCCAGACCAACTTGCTTTTTCCACATGTCGGCCCAAACCTGGGCGCTGGCGTTGATGTGGTTAAGGAGGGGCGATTGGGTGCGAATTTGTGCTCCTGTGGCCCGTATTTTTTTTATGGCTTCTTGAACCGCCTCTGTTTCCAGTTCCCGGGGATGGTTAAAATGGGCCATGAAGGCCAGAGATTTTCCTGAGTCGCTGACTTTCTTAAATATTTGAAGTACTTCTTCGGCATCGGGGTCGCTCAAATAACGATAGGGCCAAAAGGAGAGCGATTTGGAGCCGATGCGTATAGTCTGCAAATGGGGTAAGTCGGCCTCAAGCAGGCGACTGATGTAGGTGTCGAGCACCGATGCCTTCATTACCATAGGGTCGCCGCCCGTTATAAGAAGATCGGAGATTTCTTTGTGTTGACGCAGATAGGCAATGACATTGTCTATTTCTTTCATGGCAAACTTCATGTTGTCCATGCCCGTGAATTGGGGCCAGCGAAAGCAGAAGGTACAATAGGCGTGGCAGGTTTGTCCCTGGGAGGGGAAAAACAACATGGTTTCGTTGTATTTGTGCTGAGCACCTGTGAGCTTTTCTCCGTTAACTTCGGGTACGTTGTGGGTTTGTCCCGCCGGATGGGGGTTGAGCTGATGTCTTATTTCGTCGGCTGTTTTACGCAGGGTGGCGGTGTCGGCTCCGGCGTCGACTGCTTTGGCCATTTTAGAAAAATGCTCGGGACTGAGCATTCCTTTTTGCGGGAAGTTGAGAATGAAAATGGGGTCGTTTTGATAGTTGTCCCAGTCGATGAGCTCATTAACTACATAGTTGTTTGTTTTGAAAGGCAGCACGTGTGCCACAATTTCTATGCTCCGCAAATCCTCCTGCGACACTTGACTGATTTGTGGTATTTGACGGTAATTCCGTGCGGTATAAATCTGATACTTCATAGGCATACTCGTAATTATATGTATATAAATAAATATGTGAGTCGATGTCTCATCTGTGGCAGTTTTCAAAGCTGCCATTGGCTCGCAATGGAACGTAAGAGGCCGGTTGTTATCGGATGATCGTGAGGTATTGGGCGCTTCTTCCCAATTTTCGTTCAAATATACGAAAAATCAGGGAGGCCGACAAGTGAATTTTCCAGCTGGCGGGGACTAGCGCAGCACTTGTCCCCGATTGGTGTCGAGCTTCAAAAAGATGAAGAGCAGGATGGAGAAGCCCCACAGGGAGGAGCCTCCGTAACTGAAAAAGGGCAAAGGAATTCCTATCACTGGCGCCAGTCCGATGGTCATTCCGACATTTACAGCCAGGTGAAAAAAGAAGATGGCTGCCACGCCGTAGCCGTAGATGCGACTGAAGGCGGAATGCTGTCGTTCGGCCAGGTAGGTGAGTCGCATCAGCAAAAACAGAAACAGAAGGATGACACTGGTGGTTCCCAAAAAGCCCCACTCTTCGCCAACGGTGCAGAAAATAAAATCGGTGCTCTGTTCGGGAACGAAATTGAACTTGGTTTGGGTTCCCTGTAAAAAGCCTTTCCCGGAAAAGCCTCCTGAGCCGATGGCTATTTTGGATTGATTTACGTTGTAGCCTGCTCCTTGCGGGTCGTTTTTCAGATTAAGCAGTACCAGAATGCGCGAGCGCTGGTACTCGCCCAGCATATTTTCATAAAAGTAGTCGGCACTGTAAGCGAAGCCTACCGACGACCAAAAAAGCAGCAAATAAATGCCGACGGTGGGCAAACGTCGCAGTAGGGCTTTAAAGCCCAAGCCAAGACTGGCCAGTCCCATGCCGCTAAGCAGGGCCAAATCGTGGTTGACGGCGCCGCTGTTAACCTGCATCAACAAGGCCATTAGTCCGTATACCCCCGCTGCTGCCCCCAGGGCCATGAGCGTTTCTTTTCGGTATTTGTGAAACAGAAGGATGGCAAAGAAGGTGCCTGCCATCAGCAACAGAATGCTGTAATTTGGGAGGAGGAGGGTGAGTACGAAGATGAGGGCGGCCAGCAGACCCAGTACCAGGACGTAGGGACTCATGCCTTGGCGATAGAAGGGCAGTAGAAAGGCCATGAAAACCAGGCCGGAACCCAGGTCGTTTTGAAGGACCAGGATGATGGCCGGCAACAACCATACGGAGCCCAGTAACAGCAGATCCTGCCAGCTGGTAAAGGAAAATTGGAAGCGGCTGAGCACACGTGCCAGGGTAAGGGCGGTTGCCACCTTAGCCAGTTCAACGGGCTGAAAACGGAAGGCCCCCAGTTGAAACCAGGACTTGGCGCCATTGACTTCCACGCCAACGATGAGGACGGCCAGCAGTAAGAGGATGCCCAGAATGTAGGAGGGGTAAGCAAATTCTACGTAGAATTTGCTGTCGATGAGCAACAGGATACCAACGGTCAACAAGGAAAATCCAATCCAGATCAATTGTTTTACATACTCTTTGTTGGCGATCCAAAATACGGGACTGTCGGCTTCGGTATTGGCGGCGTAGATGTTGACCCAGCCAAAACCAACCAGAAGCAGGTACAGTACAATGCTGACCCAATCGATACTTTGTGTGTTGCTATTCCTGCTGTGCATCTATAAAATTGGCATTGAGCATTCGTTGCTCCAGCCAGTGGCGGGAGGGGTGAATGTTCTCGGTTAAATATTTCTCAATCATCAGACTGGCTATGGGGGCTGCCCAACTGGAACCGAAGCCGGCATTTTCTACGTAAACGGCAATGGCGATTTTTGGATCGTCTTTGGGGGCAAAAGCGACGAAAATGCTGTGGTCCTCGCCGTGGGGATTTTGGGCGGTGCCGGTCTTTCCGCAGATGTCGATGCCGGGAATGCGGGCCAGGCGGGCGGTACCACCGATTTCACCCAGGATGGCTTGTTCCATTCCCTCAATAACCGGCTCAAAGTGAATCGAATCGATTCCTGTGTTGTGACGTTCTTTAAAACGTGAGGGGATGGTGTCGTTTTCTATGGCTTTGACCACATGGGGGGTGTGGTACCAGCCCCGGTTGGCTATGGCGGCGGTCATGTTGGCCATTTGGATGGGGGTGGTGAGCAATTCGCCCTGACCAATGGACAGGGAAATGACGGTGAGCGAACCCCAGCTGCCGCGGTAAAGGCGGTTGAAATATTCGGAATTGGGCACGAAGCCCGGGTTTTCATTGAAAAAGTCGCTGCCCAGTCTTTGCCCAAAACCAAAGTTGTGGAGGTAATTGCTCCAGTGATCGAGTCCCTCCTTGGGCGAGCCGAGCGCGGGGTTATCGAGTACATCGCGAAAGGCATAACAATAATAGGCGTTGCACGAATTGGCCAGGGAGGGGACCAGGCTGAGGGGACTGCGGTGGGGGTGGCAACCTACGTGGACGCCGCGGGCATAAAAACCGTTGTTGCAGACGTGGGTGGTGTTGCTGCGCAATACGCCTTCCTGCATGGCAATAAGTGCCATTACTGTTTTAAAGGTGGAGCCGGGCGGATAGCCCGACATGATGGCCCGGTTGAGCAGGGGGGAGAGGCTGTCGGTCACCAAAGCCGGAAAGTTTCGGGAACGCTCGCGGCCTACGAGCAGGGCCGGGTCGTAGCCGGGACTGCTGACCAGACTGAGGATTTCTCCGGTGGAGGGCTCTATGGCCACCACGCTGCCGCTTTTGTTTTGCATGAGCAGCTCGCCATAGGCTTGCAGGTCGATGTCGAGGGTCAGGGTAACATCTTTGCCGGCAACCGCTGCGGTGTCGAGGCGCCCTCCGCGCATGGGCCCTTTTTCGCGGCCGTGCACGTCTACAAGGATGTAGCGTGCCCCTTTTTCGCCACGAAGAAAAGTTTCGTAAGTGCGCTCTATGCCGCTGATGCCGGTGTAGTCGCCCAGACTGTAATAGGCATCGTTTTTAAGGTGGTTTTCGTTGGTTTCGGCTACATAACCGAAAACGTGGGCGGCCAGGGGGTATTCGTACTTGCGAACGGTACGGCGTTGCGCAAAGAAACCCTTAAACAGGTAGAGCTGTTCCTGCAATACGGCGTATTGTTCGGCCGACAGCTGTTTGTAGAATACGGAAGGTTTGAAGCTGGATATTTTCCGGCTGCGAAGGTTGTTGCGGACTTCCGCAAAGAGCTCGCGTACCTGGTCGTGAGGCAGGCCCAGGGCCTGACTGAAGGCCAGGGTATCGAAAGGCGTTACTTCGCGGGGCACGATCATGAGGTCGTAAACCGGCTGGTTGGCTACCAGAAGCTTTCCGTTACGATCGTAGATGAGTCCCCGGGAGGGATATTGGGTGAGCTGGCGTTGGGTGTTGCTTTCTGCATAAAACTTGTAGGAGGGATCGACCACCTGCAGCACAAACAGGCGGACGATGTAGATCAGTCCGATGAGCACAAAGGCGATGTTGATGATTATGGCTCGGTTGCTGTTTCCCACGTTTTATCTGGTTTTATCAAATTCTTTTTTGTTGACTGCTGAAGAGTTGGGCCAGGAGGATGACCGCCAGGGTGGCGGCGGAACTGAGCAGGGTTTTGGAGAGGGTGGCTCCAGGCTTGGAAAAACCAAAGGCTTCGGTAAAGAAGAGGAAGAGGTGATGGGCCACTACGGCCAGGCTGGCGTATTTCATGAACCAGGCGAGTCCGAAATGTGCGCGGGTGGGCAGACTGCCCGGTTCGTAACCATCGCGGGGGGCGAAGATGCGCAAAAGTGAGGGGCGCAAAAAGCAAAGAAAAACGGTGGCTGCGGTATGCATGCCGATGGTGTTCAGAAAAAGGTCCATCAGCAGTCCCGTAAAAAACCCGATGATCAGCAGCAGCCAGCCCGGCATTTCTACGGGCAGGATGAGTAGGAACAGCACGTAGAGCCAGGGGTTGACGTAGCCGCCCAGATTCAGGTTGTTGAGTACCAGAATCTGAATCAGCAGGATGGCTGCAAAACTTAGCAGGTAGCGCCCCAGGTAGTTAATCATTTTCGGTCAGTTTTTCCAGTTCGTTGATTTCTTCGCGATCAATTTTTTCCACCACTTCGACATGGGTCAGGTTTTTAAAGTCGATCGACAGCTTGACCCGAATGACATAAAAGCCTTCGCCCTGGTTGAGTTCAAAATCCTCGATGGTGCCAATAAGGATGTTCTCCGGAAAGATGGCGGAAAAGCCGCTGGTAACGACGGCATCGCCTACCGCCACTGGTGCGTGGGCGGGAATTTCATTGAGCAGCACGTGTTGGTACGAGCGGGCATCCCATTCCAGGGAGCCAAAGTGGTTGGTTTCTCTCAGTTTTGCCGATATTTTCAGCTGGGTGTTGAGGAGGGATATCACGGTGGCGTACCCTTTTGAGGTGTGGCGTACCACACCGACCAGTCCCCTGGCTGAAATTACGCCCATTCCTGCTTCAATGCCGTGGCTCTCTCCGCGATTGATGGTGAGGTAGTTGTGGTGCTTGTTGACCGAGTTGTTGATGACACTCGCCGGCCTGAAAAGGTAGTTGAGGGTGGCGGGTGTTTGTCCCGGTCCAAAGGGGCGGTCGGCCTCAAATTGTTCGGGACTGGGGAGCTGACTGCGTAAAAAGGCGTTCTCCCTGGAGAGCTCTTCGTTGGCGCGCTTGAGACTGAAATAGTCGCTGAAGGTGGAGGAAATTTGCAGCACGCCGGCTGCAAAGCGTCCCGAGGAGTTGAGAAAGGTCTGGCGGTGATGGTGATTGTAATTCACCAACAGGTAAAAACTGATCGTTTCGAGGAAAAGAAACAGAAAAAAGAGGTGGTATCTGAGGAGGAAACGGATGAAGTTTCTCATACAGCCGAAACGTTTTTAAAGCTTTAAACTTCGGACAGGCTCCGCGAGCCTGTCCGAAGAGGATCTTTTAGCGCAACAGGAACGAAAACTTGTGCCTGTTTTTGAGGGCGATGCCGGTACCTCTGGCTACGGCGTGCAGCGGGTTTTCGGCAATGTGGAAGGGGATGTTCAGTTTGTTGGTCAAACGCTTGTCGAGTCCGCGCAGCAAGGCACCTCCTCCAGCCAGGTAAATGCCCTTGTTTACGATGTCGGAATACAATTCGGGGGGCGTTTGTTCCAGCGCATTTAGAATGGCGGTCTCCATTTTGGAAATGGATTTTTCCAGACAGTGGGAGATTTCCTGATAGGATACGGGCACCTCAATAGGCAGGGCGGTCATTTGGTTTGGACCGTTTACAATGTAGTCTGCCGGCGGCTCGTCGAGTTCGGGCAGGGCAGAGCCCACGCGGATTTTGATTTCTTCGGCGGTGCGCTCGCCAATTTTAATGTTGTGTTGGCGGCGCATGTACTCCATAATGTCGGCCGTGAGGTCGTCGCCCGCAATGCGGATGGATTTGTTGGTGACTATGCCTCCGAGTGAAATAACGGCAATCTCCGTAGAACCACCACCGATGTCCACCACCATGTGTCCTTCGGGGGCTTCTACATCCAAGCCGATGCCCAGGGCGGCAGCCATGGGCTCATAGATCATGTACACTTCGCGTCCGCCGGCATGCTCGGCAGAGTCGCGTACGGCGCGGATTTCCACTTCGGTACTGCCGGAGGGAATACAGACCACGATGGTCAACGAGGGCGTAAACAGCCGCTTTTTGTTCTGATCCATCATTTTAATCATCCCCCGAATCATTTGCTCGGCGGCGTTAAAGTCGGCAATTACCCCGTCGCGCAAGGGGCGTATGGTGTAGATGTTGTCGTGGGTCTTCCCATGCATTTGCCGCGCCTTCTCTCCAATGGCCACCAGCTTGTCGCTGCGGCGGTCGAGGGCTACGATGCTGGGTTCGTCCACTACAATTTTGTCGTTGTGGATGATGATGGTATTGGCGGTACCCAGGTCCATCGCCAATTCTTGTGAGAGGAAGGAAAACAATCCCATGCTGATGTTTTTTTAATGTTTGAAATGGCGGTTTCCTGTAAATACCATGGAAACGTTGTTTTGATCGCAAAACGTGATGGTCTCGTTGTCGCGAATGGAACCTCCGGGTTGTATAACGGCGGTGATGCCTGCTTTTTGGGCCAGCTCCACCGAATCGGCAAAAGGAAAGAAGGCGTCGGAGGCCATTACTGCTCCTTTTAGGTCAAATTCGAAGGATCCGGCTTTGCTGATGGCGTGTTTAAGTGCATCTACCCGGGATGTTTGTCCCACCCCGCTGGCAATCAGCTGCTTGTTTTTGGCCAGTACGATGGCGTTGGACTTGGAATGCTTCACTATTTTGTTGGCAAACAGCAAATCTTCGATTTCTTTTGCGCTGGGCGCGCTCTGGGTTACACTTTTCAGGTCGTCCGCAGTTTCGGTTTTGGTGTCGCGCTCCTGAATGAGTACGCCGTTGAGCAGGGTGCGCGATTGAAGCGCGGGCTGGGCTTGCTGTTTCAGAATTAAAATGATGCGGTTCTTTTTCTTTTTGAGAATTTCCAGAGCCGCTGCATCGTAGGCCGGAGCCAGTATAACTTCAAAAAATATCTTGTCCATTTCAGCAGCAGCAGCGGCGTCTACCGCAGTGTTGGTGATGATGATGCCGCCAAAGGCCGAAACCGGATCGCCGGCCAGGGCATCGTTCCATGCCTCGGTGAGGTTGGGCCGGGAGGCCAAACCGCAAGCATTGTTGTGTTTGAGGATGGCTACGGTTGTTTCATCAAAATCGGCAATTAAGGCAACGGCTGCATCAATGTCCAGCAGGTTGTTGTAGGATATTTCCTTGCCGTGTACCTGCTCAAAAACATCGTCGAGCCGGCCATAGAAAATGCCTTTTTGGTGGGGGTTTTCACCGTAGCGCAGACTTTTCTGCTCGTCCACTGCAGCGCGGTGGGCGGGGAATTCTTCGTGGCTGAAATAATTGTAGATGGCGCTGTCGTAACCCGAAGATACGGCAAAGGCGGCAGTGGCGAACCAGCGTCGATCGTCCAGGGTAGTGGCGCCGTCTTGCTTTTTCAGCAGGTCCAGCAAGGTTTCGTACTGCTTTTGGGAGGGCACAATCACCACATCTTTATAATTCTTGGCTGCTGCCCGTATCAGTGAAATGCCGCCAATGTCAATTTTTTCGATGATGCTGGCGTGGTCGGCCCCGGAGGCTACGGTTTCCTCAAAGGGGTAAAGGTCCACGATGACCAGGTCGATTTCGGGAATTTTGTATTCCTCCAGTTGTTGCAGGTGGGTGGTTTCTTCGCGTCGGGCCAAAATGCCGCCAAAAACACCCGGGTGGAGGGTTTTTACCCGACCGCCCAAAATGGAGGGATAGCCGGTGAGATTTTCCACAGGCGTTACCGTAACGCCCAGCTGCTCAATAAAGGTTTGCGTTCCTCCGGTGGAGTATATTTTTACGCCTTGTTGATCAAGGGTTTTAACAATTTCGTCGAGTCCGTCTTTATAAAAAACAGAAATCAGGGCGGATTTTATTTTCTTAGTTGCGCTCATTGTGTGTAAAATTTCTTTCAATAGTCGCAAAAATAAGAAAATAAGCACAGTTGGCAACGCAATTTCGGCTTTTTGTTGAGGGTTTACAGGCCGAATACATACAGATTCTTTTCTTGTCGCCTGGCCTGTTTTTCTATGCTGCCCGGTTTTTAGGTTTATTTTGACGCAAAACCTACCGTTACGATGCTGATTTTGGCTCCTGGAATTTGGTTCAGGGTGCGGCAACAGGCTTCGAGAGTGGCCCCGGTGGTCAGCACATCATCGACCAGCATCAAGTGGGTGTAGTCCGGATGGGCCGGACTGAGTGCGAAGGCGTCTTTCACATTCTCCCACCTTTCGTAGCGCGTTTTTCGGGTTTGTGAGGGCTTGTAGTGTCGGCGTATCAGCACCTGATCCATGATGGGCAGTTGCAGCACTTCGGCCATGCCCCGGGCTATTAGGAGGGATTGGTTGTAGCCGCGTTGCTTTTCCTTTAAGGGATGCAGGGGCACGGGAATGAGGCAGTCGGGTTGCGGAAAATCCCTGCACCGGAGCAGGTGCTGGGCGCTGATGCGCCCCAGCAGCTGTCCCACCTCCGGTTGATTGCGGTACTTGAGCTGGTGCAAGAGGTTTTGGAGGACTTCTCCCTTGCGAAAGTGATAGAGGGAGGTGGCGTAGTCGACCGGGACCCTGCCCCAGAAGGATTGGACCACCGGGTTTTCGGGATTGGACTCGTAGTGGGTGGCTGGTAGGCGACTGAGACACTGTCGACAAAGAAAATCTTCGTATTGGTTGAGTGCCTGGCCACAATGGCGACAGTATTCCGGGAAGAGCAGGCTTAGGAGTCCGTCCCACCAGTCGCGCCATCGCGGTATTATCGGCTTTAAGTTGGGCATGTTTGTCGGGTTAGCGCTTGAAGCAGACAAGTTCCACAATTTTGCCCTTTTGGGCAAGCGGTCGATAAATTTTTGTCGCCGGGTAGCGGTGGCCCCGCTTTATTCCTTATTTTTGAAAGAACAATCAGAAAATTTATGCGTGTACATTTTATAGCAATAGGGGGCAGTGCCATGCACAATTTGGCTTTGGCGCTTCACGAAAATGGTTTTGAGGTGAGTGGCAGCGACGATGAGGTTTTTGAGCCCAGTCGTTCCCGACTGGCTGCGCGGGGACTCTTGCCGGCCGGGGAGGGTTGGCAGCCGGAGCTGATTACCCGGGAGCTGGATGCCATTATATTGGGCATGCATGCCCGGCCGGACAATCCGGAGTTGTTGCGTGCGCAGGAGCTGGGTCTCAAGGTGTATTCCTATCCCGAGTATTTGTACGAGCAGTGTCGCGACAAGACCCGGGTGGTGATTGGGGGCAGTCACGGCAAAACCACCGTTACGTCCATGATTATGCACGCTCTGCGTTTTCAGGGGGTGGACTTTGATTACATGGTGGGGGCGCAGTTGGAGGGCTTCGAAACCATGGTGCGCTTGTCCAAAACAGCCAAAATTGCCGTGTTCGAAGGCGATGAGTATTTGTCGTCGCCCATTGATTTGCGGCCCAAGTTTTTGTGGTACCGTCCGCATTTGGCTTTGTTGACCGGGGTGGCCTGGGATCATATCAATGTTTTTCCCACCCAGGAAAAGTACAATGAGCAGTTTCGTTTGTTTGCAGAAACTGTTGATGACAGTGGCTACCTAACCTGGTTTAGTGGCGATTCTGTTTTGCAAAAATTGTTTGCTGAAAACACCTGGCCCTTTAGGGTGGAGCCTTATTCGGAACTGGCGCAGCGGGAGGCGGAGGGACCGTCCTGCATCTGGTACGGGGAGCGCAGCTGGCCGGTGCCTGTGTTCGGTGCCCACAACCGCCAGAATATGGCGGGTGCCTTGAAAGTCTGCCAACAGCTGGGACTGAGTGCCGGACAGTTTTTGGAAGCTATGGCCAGCTTTAAGGGGGCTGCACGCCGTTTGCAAGTGTTGCGCGAAAAAGGAGACGCCGCCGTTTTTTATGATTTTGCGCACGCGCCTTCTAAGTTAAGGGCCAGTATTGCCGCCGTTAAGGAGCAGTATCCCGGACGTCGGCTCCTGGCTTGCATGGAATTGCATACTTTCAGCAGTCTCAACAAGGATTTTTTGCCCCAGTACCAGGGCAGTATGGCTCTGGCCGACGAGGCCCTGGTGTATTTTAATCCCCAGGTTTTGGCGCACAAGCGTTTGCCTGAGGTGTCGGCTGCGGAGGTGGCACAGGCCTTTGGTCTGCCGGAAACGGCAGTGGTGACTTCGAACGCCGACCTGCTGGAGCGCCTCAGGGGCTTCTCCTTGCAGGAAGCCAATCTGCTGATCATGACTTCAGGCAACTTTGGCGGGCTGAAGGTGCAGGACTTTGTGGCAGAAGAATTGAACTGGGATTAGGGTCCCCGCCAGGTCCTGGAAATAAAAAAGCCCCGGATGTCCGGGGCTTTTGTTTGGGATAAGCCGGCGCTTAAGCTCAGCTGCGACCTGTTTATTTTCCGCTTACAAAGTGATAGTGCGATCCGAAGCGCTCGAAAGCCGCCTTGTCCAGCATCTCGCGGTGATCGGGGTGGGCCACTGAAATGATGGCGCGCGCACGGTCCTGCAGCGTCTTTCCATACAAATTGATGGCGCCGTACTCGGTGACCAGCCAGTGCATGTTCGAACGGGTAGTTACTACTCCGGCCCCTTCCATAAGGGTGGGTGATATCTTGGAAACGCCCTTTGAGGTGATGGAAGGCATGGCGATGATGGGCTTTCCGCCTTCGGAGTGACCGGCACCACGGATAAAGTCGATTTGGCCCCCTACGCCCGAGTAATGGGTGGTGCCAATGGAGTCGGCACAAACCTGGCCGGTTATGTCAACCGAAAGGGCCGAGTTGATGGCGGTCACCTTGTGGTTTTTACGAATCACCTGAATGCCGTTGGTGTGCCCCACATCCATCATGGCTACTTCGGGGTTGTCGTCAATGAAATCGTACAAGGCCTGAGAGCCCATCAAAAACGAGGCCACCATTTTGCCTTTATCGATCTGCTTTCTTTTTCCGTTGACTACGCCTTTTTCTACCAGGGGAAGAATGCCGTCCGAAAACATTTCGGTGTGTACACCCAGGTCCTTGTGGTTGCCCAATTCGGCCAATACGGCATTGGGAATACCACCAATACCCATTTGCAAACAGGCGCCGTCTTCTACCAGGGCGGCAACATTGCGACCGATGGCTCTTTCGGTTTCGGAAAGGGGTGCGTTATTGTGGATGTAAAGCTGCTCGTCGTGCTCTACAAAATAATCAATCTCTTTGATGCTGATCATGGCATCGCCCCAGGCACGGGGTACAAATTTGTTCACCTGGGCAATAACAACATCGGCAGTTTCAATAGCGGCCAGGGTAGCATCTACCGAGGTGCCCAGCGATACATAGCCGTGCTTGTCGGGCGGAGAAACCTGAACCATCGCGATGTTTACCTTCAGGTAGCCCTGACGAATCAGCTTCTGGGTTTCGCTCAAGAAAACAGGAATGTAATCGGCATAGCCTGCCTGCGTGGCTTTGCGCACGTTGCCGCCTACGAAAAAGGATTCCAGTTGAAAAATGCCTTCAAATTCGGCCTCTGCATAGGGGGCAGGACCTTCGGTGTGAATGTGCTGGATGCGAACATTTTCAAACTCTTTGTTGCGACCTCTTTCTACCATCGCTCTGATCAAGGCATGAGGGGTCACCGCCACACTACTCAGGTGGATGCGGTCGCCCGACTTGATCACCTTCACCGCCTCTTCGGCTGTAACTGTTTTGTAAGCCATTTTTTGCTAGTTTTATGAGATATTATGGTTGTTAAAAGAATACCTGTTTTTAAGACGCTGCAAAATTAGTGTTTTAAATGGTATTTTTATCCCCTGAAAATGTGTTGCATAATAGCTTTTTGAACCATTTTGTCGCTTTGTTCGGAACCGGGATGAAGGATGCGTTGTTTTTAGATATACATTAAATAAAAGGAGGGCTTGTATATGGCTACTAAAGATTTGGCAGGATTGCGTAAGGAGTTTACCCGGGGAGGTTTGGCTCCGGAAAATTTGGCCGCCGATCCCCGGCAGCAATTGCAGTTATGGTTAGATGAGGCCATCGCTGTAGAGCATCCTGAACCCAATGCCATGACTCTGGCAACGGCCGGTGCCGACGGACATCCCCACGCCCGGGTGGTATTGTTGAAGGGATTGGAGGAGGGCGGCTTGGTTTTTTATACCAATTACCAGAGTGCCAAGGGGCAGGAAATGGCGGAAAATCCCTGGGTCAGTGTCCTGTTTTTTTGGCCCCTGCTGGAGCGCCAGATCCGGGTAGGGGGAAAGGTGCAGCAGTTGTCTCCGGAGCTTTCTGATGCATATTTTGCTTCACGACCCCGTGCCAGTCAGTTGGGGGCCTGGGCCTCGCCACAGAGCGAGGAGGTGAGCGCTTATGAGGTGCTGGAGCAGCGTTTCAGGGAAGTGGAGGAACGTTTTAAGGGACGCCCGGTGCCGCGTCCACCCCACTGGGGCGGTTACCTTTTAGTGCCCGACTGGTATGAGTTTTGGCAGGGGCGCCCCGGTCGTCTGCACCAGCGTTACCGTTACGTACCGTCGGCGCCTTCAGGCTGGCGGCTTGCTGTGCTGGCACCCTGATTAATGCGCCGTCAGTTGCCGGAATATGTTCTCGAGGGAGGGTTGGTGTTGCCGCATTTCCAGTATTACCAGGTCGTTTTGTACCGCAAAACGAAATACTTCAGGGCGCAAGTCCTTGTCGCCCTCGGTGCCGAGGAGCCACTTGCCGTTTTCGTGGCGCAGTTGCACAATGCCGGGCAAGGCCTGCAAGCGTTCCTTATCTGGTTCGCGGTCGAACAGTACTTCTATCCATATTTGCTGTTGTCCGGTGGTGTTGTCCAGTGCATTGGCCCGCTCATCGGCCACTATGCGCCCCTGGTCAATAATGATGACCCGCTCGCACAGCGCCGTTACCTCCTGCATGATGTGGGTAGACAGCAAAACCGTTTTAGACTGGCCCAAATCTCCAATTAGTTTCCGAACTCCGCTGATCTGGTTGGGGTCCAGGCCCGAGGTCGGCTCGTCCAGAATCAGCACCTCCGGGTCGGGCAACAAAGCCTGGGCCAGTCCCACCCTCTGACGGTAGCCTTTCGAGAGGGCAGCCGCTTTTTTATGCTGTTCGGGACCCAGTCCCGTCATTTCCATAACCTCTGCCACCCGTTTGGCTGCCTGTTCGATTTGGTACACCTTCGCCACAAAGTGCAGGTACTCGGCAATGTACATATCCAGGTACAGGGGGTTGTGCTCGGGTAGGTAGCCCACCTTTCGCCGTAAGGCCAGTGCGTTTTCGCGCACCGGGTAGCCACAAACCTTTACTTCGCCTTCGGAGGGCGGCAGGTAGCCGGTCAGGATTTTCATCATGGTAGATTTTCCGGCTCCGTTGGGGCCAAGAAAGCCGACGATTTGACCGGAGGAGATTTCGAAAGATACTTTGTCGAGGGCCTTTTGGCGACCGTAATTTTTGCTGATTTGCGAAACGGAAATGGACATAGACCAAACAATTTTGCCTTAAAGTTATGAATTTTCGGTTTAGAGGGGATAATTTAGCAGCTTCTAAACGAATTGTTGCCTTATGAAAAAAGTGGCCGATCTTCCTTTTTACTGTGCTTCCTTGTTTGACTACCAGCGCCGAAGTACCCGTGAAGTGCGGGTGGGAGAAGTTGGGATAGGGGGAAGCAACCCTTTGCGTTTGCAATCGATGACCACCACTTCGTCGATGGACACCGCGGCAACGGCTGCCCAATGCCTGCGCATTGTGCAGGCAGGGGGTGAACTGGTGCGCATTACTACGCAGGGGCGACGCGAAGCCATTAATTTGGAAGCCATTAAGTCGGAGCTGAAGCAAAAAGGCCAGGATTTCCCCCTGGTGGCCGATGTCCATTTTAATCCCAATGCCGCGCTGTTGGCGGCCGAAAGAGTGGAAAAGGTGCGCATCAATCCCGGCAATTTTGCCGATGGGGCCAAGAAATTTCGTGAAGTGGCCTACGATGCGGAGAGCTATGCGGCCGATTTGGCCGAAATAGAGGACAAGCTGGTGCCCTTGCTGGATTTGTGCAAAAAGCACGGAACGGCCTTGCGCATAGGCGCCAATCACGGCAGCTTGTCCGACCGCATCATGTCGCGCTACGGCGATACCCCTGAGGGCATGGTGGCTTCGTGTATGGAATTCCTGCGCTTGTGTCGGAAGTATGATTTTCATGAAATTGTGCTCAGCATCAAATCGAGCAATACCCGGGTAATGGTACACACGGTGCGCTTGCTGGTCGCAAGCATGCAGGCCGAGGGGATGGCCTATCCGCTGCATTTGGGAGTGACCGAGGCCGGCAGCGGTGAAGACGGCCGCATTAAATCGGCCGTTGGCATAGGGGCTTTGTTGGCCGATGGATTGGGCGACACCATTCGGGTGTCCCTGACCGAAGATCCGGAAGCGGAGGTGCCTGTAGCGGCCTTGTTGCGCGATTATGTAAGTGGTCGGGCGGGGCATGCACCCATTAAGCCGGTGGTCGATTTTTCTTACAGTCCCTATGCCTACCAACAAAGGCAGAGTCACCCCATAGGTCTTTTTGGGGGTGGACAAACGGCGGGGGTGGTGCCCGACCTGAGGGGCTGTGGGGCACTGATGTCGGGTTTGTTGCGACCCGAAGCGGTGATTGTGGATGCTGTCGACAGCAACTTGCCCGAGGATTGGTCCGGCGTTCAACGATGGGTGCCTGTTGCGGGCAACGAAGGCTTTGTGCCCACTCAGGCAGTATGGCCTTTGCTGGATGTGAAAACGTATCTCGCCGACCGGGTGGCCAGTGGTCCCAAGGTGCTTGAAATAAGCTATGTGGACCTGCAGCCAGAGCTGTTGGGCCGTTTAAAGACCGATAAGGATGTGGTATTGTTGCTGAAAACCGGGCACCAAAATGGCACTGCTGAACAGCGCGCTTGTTTTTTCGCCTTGGATAAGGCCGGCTTAAGTCATCCGGTAGTGCTTCATCGCAGTTACACGGATGCGGTGGCTGGCGAATTTCAGTTAAAGGCTGCGGCCGATACCGGACTGTTGTTGCTCGATGGATACGGCGATGGGCTGTCGCTGTCGGCCCCAGCCGTTCCGCCCAAAGTGCTGCTCGATACCCATTTTGGTGTTTTGCAGGCCGCCCGTGTTCGATTTTCTAAAACGGAGTTTATTTCCTGTCCCGGTTGCGGGCGAACGCTTTTCGATCTGCAGGAAACCACCCGTAAGGTACAGGCCCGTACCGGGCACCTTAAAGATTTAAAAATAGCCATTATGGGCTGTATTGTAAACGGGATCGGGGAAATGGCCGATGCAGATTACGGCTATGTGGGTGCCGGTCCCGGCAAGGTTTCGCTTTTTAAAAATCGCGAACTGGTGGTGAAAACACTCCCTGAAGCCGAAGCGGTAGAGCGACTGGTGGAGCTGATTAAGGAAAGTGGCGATTGGCTGGAGCCAAAGTAGTTTTTTAGGGCCTTGCAGGATGCTGATTTTCAGTGTTGGTCAAATATCCTGCTACAATCATGGAAAGTAATTTATTTTTTTTGTTTAGGATTAAAGGTTTTTTTAAATTGCCGGGACATAAATCTGTGAAATTTTGAAATAACCCATACTAATAGTCCCCAAACACCCCATGAAACAGCTTCTTCCTATACTTGTCATGTTCTGCCTGAGTGCAACGGCTCTTTATGCCGGTCAGATTGAAATCAGGGGAACCTATCAGGGAGAGAACTTGTATGTTAAGAATCCGTTTGCCGCTGCGGGCGTTGGTTTTTGTGTGTATGAAGTCTCTGTGAATGGAATGACCACAACAGATGAGATCAACTCCGCAGCCTTTGAAATAGACCTGGCTGTTTATGGTTTTACCCTGGGCGATCCCATTCGCGTTGCCATTAATTACAAGGACGGGTGTTTGCCCCGAGTGCTTAATCCGGATGTGCTTAATGCACGCGCCTCCTTTGAAATTGTAAATCTTCGTTTCGAAGGCGACAAGGTGATGTGGACCACCAAAAACGAAGCAGGCACCCTGCCTTTTGTGGTTGAGCAGTTTCGTTGGAATAAGTGGGTGGCGGTTGGTCGGGTTGAAGGTAAGGGGCAACCCGGAGAGCATCATTATTCCGCCCCTGTACGACTGCATGCCGGCGAAAATCGTTTTCGTCTGCGCCAAACCGATGCCCGCCGAAAGAGTAAGTATTCTGCCGAATTGCTCATCAGCAGTTCCCGGGCACCCTTGACTTTTTCTGTTGCATCGGGAGGCAACGAAGTTGTTTTTTCCGAGGCCACCATGTACGAGCTGTACGACAGTCACGGCCGAATTGTACTAAAGGGCTTTGGCGACCGGCTTTCGATCGATGGCCTGGACAGGGGTTGGTACTATTTGAATTTTGACAATCAGATGGAGATGTTCCGCAAGTAGCAGCTGATTTGTAAAACAGCCTGGTTGTTAGGCGTTTATTTCTTTACACGCTTCGTGTTCCGATAAAATTGTCGGTCTTATTCTCTTTTGTTTTTAATAAAAGCTTAACTTTGGCTTTCGTCAGAAATTGGCTATTTTCGGTTCTGACGATAAATCAATAAACTGGAATTTCTATGGCTAAAGTTATCGCGCTGGCAAATCAAAAAGGAGGAGTTGGAAAAACCACCACAGCAATCAACCTGGCAGCCAGTCTGGCAGTACTTGAGTACAACGTGCTGGTGGTCGATGCGGACCCCCAGGCCAATGCTACCTCTGGTTTGGGCTTTGACTTGAACAACATTGAGAACAGCATTTATGAATGTATTGTTGATAAGGTCCCTACCGAAAAAGCCATTCTAAAAGCAGAAATCGAACATCTGGATCTGTTGCCCTCTCATATCGATTTGGTTGGTGCGGAAATTGAGATGTTGAATATGCCGCAGCGAGAGTATGTGCTTAAGGAGGTGCTGGATAAAGTGCGTGACCGCTACGATTTTGTATTGATTGACTGCTCCCCTTCCTTGGGCCTGATTACTGTCAACGCCCTAACTGCAGCCGATTCCGTGATTATTCCCGTTCAATGCGAGTATTTTGCTTTGGAAGGTTTGGGGAAATTGTTGAATACCATAAAGATCATCCAAAACCGGCTCAATCCCGAGTTGGAGATTGAAGGCTTTTTGCTGACCATGTACGATTCGCGTTTGCGTCTGTCCAATCAGGTGGTGGAAGAGGTACAAAGTCACTTTCAGGAAATGGTGTTTGAAACGCTCATTACCCGTAACATCAAATTGAGTGAGGCGCCTAGTTATGGTAAGGCGGTGGTCATGTACGATGCTGCCTCCAAGGGGGCGACCAACTACCTGAATCTGGCACGGGAGTTGCTACAAAAGAACAATATGACCAAGATGGATAAGGACAATAAGGTGATCGATTAATAAACCGCATACCGGAACGTTAAAATGGCAAAGAAAAACGCATTAGGAAGAGGACTTGGCGCACTGATTGAAAACAGCGAAGAGGTCAGACGGCCGCGGCCATCTGCCTCCATAATGGAGATAGACATTAATCAAATAGAGGTAAATCCCTGGCAGCCCCGATCCCGCTTTGATGAGGAAAGGCTTCAGGAATTGTCTATGTCTATTCAATCGGTAGGCATTGTACAGCCTCTTACCCTGCGAAAAATCGGAGCAGATCGCTACCAGATCATTGCCGGGGAACGTCGTTTCAGGGCGTCTAAACTGGCGGGACTGACCAAAGTGCCGGCCTATGTGCGCGAAGCTGAAGACGACCTGATGCTGGAAATGGCTTTGGTGGAGAACATTCAACGTGAAGATCTCGATCCCATCGAAGTGGCCATCAGTTACCAGCGTTTGATGGAAGAGTGCAAGCTGACGCAGGAAAGCATGTCCGACCGGGTGGGTAAAAAGCGTTCGACCATTTCCAACTACCTGCGTTTGTTGAAGCTGCCGGCTGAGATTCAACTGGGACTGCGGGAGAAGCAGATTTCGATGGGGCATGCCCGTGCGCTCATCAATGTAGAAGATCCTGCCCGGCAGTTGGCTTTTTTTGCGCAGACCATTAAAGAAGATTTATCGGTGCGTAAGGTGGAGGCTTTGGTCCGGGATTTGGATAAGCCGGTTGAGCCGCAAGCACCTAAAGAGCCTGTTGGGGAGGACAATAATGAAGCCTACAGCGCTTTGCGACATCAGCTCTCCTCCTTTTTTAAGACCAATATTCAATTTTCCCGTGATCCCAAAGGAAAGGGAAAGATTGTGATTCCTTTTCGTTCGGACGAGGAGCTGGAGCAGATTGTCGCTATTCTCGACAAGGTTAAATCCTAAAATACTGCCGTTGCCTGTGCGTTACTACCTGAAAAGTATCTGTTTGGCTGGTCTGCTGCTTTTTGGCTCGGGCCTGGGCTTTGTGGAGCTCCGGTCGGCTGAAGCCTATATGTCGTGGCCTGGGGATTTTCTGGTGGCCAGGATCGACAGCCTGGTACAGCTGGTTGAGCCAGCCGACAGTCTGGTACAGCTGGCTGAACCAGCCGACAGTCTGGTACAGTTGGCAGAGCCAGTCGACAGCCTGGTTCTTGATTCGGTACCTGAAGCGCTTGAAGTGGAGCTATTGGAAGATGAGTACGTACATTCGCCGCACAAAGCCACGGTGTATGCGGCGGTTTTTCCGGGGGCGGGCCAAATCTACAACAAAAAATACTGGAAGCTGCCCATCTTGTATGGCGGTATAGGCGGCTTGATATATGCCATCAGTTTTAATTCGAATTACTACAACAAATACCGTTCGGCTTACCGTGATTTTCTGATTCGGGATCCGGGCAACACCAGTTACGAGGAGTTTATTCCCCCTCAGCTGAGCCTTGACGATGTGCATGGACAACATGCCGAATGGTTTCAGCGTTCCTTACAGAACAAAAGACGTTATTACAAACGTTCCCGCGATTTGAGCTACATTGTTATGGTCGGCCTCTATGTTATCAGTATTATTGATGCCAGTGTGGATGCCCATTTTTACGACTTTGACATCTCGGACGACTTGTCCTTCAGGGTGGAGCCGGCCATGTTGTCGCCCTTTGATGAGCGGGGTTCGGCCTTGGGTTTGCAGATGCGAATACAGTTTTAAGAGAAATGGTATGACAGGAAAACGAATGATTTGGCTGGGCCTGCTGGGTCTGTTTTTTATGGGTTTGCAGGCAGAAGAACCGGAGGTGGCCGAGGCTGTTGAGGAGGATTTTCAAGCCTATATGAGCTCCCTGGACAGTATGATTAACGTATGGCATGTTCGTCCCAAAATGGAAAGTCTGGTGCTCGACTCCATCAATGAACGGGCAGAACAGCTGATCGAAGAGCTGCCCGATTCTGTTTATATTGCTCGCTTGGCTGCGATTTCTTCGCCCATGCAATTTCCCTTTAACAGTCGGGTCAAATCCTACATCAAATTATATACCCAGCGCCGCAGAGACCAAGTGGAGACGATGCTGGGTCTGAGTCATTTTTACTTCCCTGTTTTCGAGGAGGCGCTGGATGCAGCCGGTTTGCCGCATGAGCTGAAATACCTTCCGGTCATTGAATCTGCGCTTAATCCCCGCGCCCTTTCCCGCGCCGGGGCATCCGGACTTTGGCAGTTTATGTACTATACCGGAAAGCGCTATGGTTTGGAGGTCGATTCCTATGTGGATGAGCGGCGCGATCCGGTACAAGCGAGTCGTGCTGCAGTGGCCTTTTTATCGGATCTCTACGACATTTATGGCGACTGGCAGTTGGTTATTGCGGCCTATAATTGCGGGCCAGGTAATGTGAATAAGGCCATCCGCCGATCCGGAGGCAAGCGTGATTTTTGGGAGATTTATTACCGTCTTCCCAGGGAAACGCGTGGTTATGTGCCTGCTTTTATCGCAGCCACCTATACCTTTACTTATGCCCGCGAGCATGGCTTGCAAGCCCGGCCCATAAACCTGCCGGTAGCCACCGATACCATTATGGTAACCCAGCCCTTGCATTTTGAGCAGGTCGCTGCGGTATTGCAGTTGCCACTTGAAAATTTGCGGGAGCTGAACCCGCAATATCGCCGGGATCTTGTCCCCGCCAAAACCAAAGCCTACCCCTTGCGTTTGTCCTTCGAGCAGAGTTCCGCTTTTGCCGGAGTGGAGGACAGTATTTATGCCCATCGTCGACTGCAGTATTTTCCCGATAATCAGTTGGCTGCCCCGGTGGCTGTTACAGCACATCCGGTGGTGGCGCCTTCCGGTAGCGCAGCCATTCATTATACTGTCAAATCGGGTGATGTGGTGGGACTCATAGCCGAGTGGTTTAATGTTCGGGCTTCTGATTTGCGTTATTGGAACAACATCAATCGCAACATTATTCGGGTGGGACAAAAGCTTGTGGTTTATGTGCCCAAGGCGCAGGAGGCGCATTATCGAAGTGTTGCCCAGCAGCATGGTTCGCGCCAGCTTGCAGCTTCCGGCGCGGCCCATGCCACAGCAGCTCCCGAAGTGGATGGTGCTTACATTTATTATACCGTCCGTTCAGGGGATAATTTGTGGACCATTGCCCGACAGTTTCCAGGCGTAAGTAACGACGACATTATGCGTTGGAACAACATCAGCGATGCGCGCAAGTTGAAACCCGGGCAGCGACTTAAAATCAAGTCGGACAACTAAAATGCGACTTCGGTAAGTCTTTGTGTCAGTCGCTCGTCCTGTGGCAGAGTTTTTGATCTGTTTGCGTTGGATTTAAAAATGGAGGACTTATGTTTTCATCACCTTTGCTGATTATTTTTATCGTATTTGCCCTGGCCAGCTGGCTGGTCAGTTCGCAATTGAAACGCCGGTTTAAGCAATATTCGAAGACGGCACTCCCAAGTGGGCTTTCCGGACGGGAAGTGGCGGAGAAGATGTTGCGCGACAATGGCATTACGAATGTGGCGGTTAACTCGGTGGGTGGTCAGCTCAGCGATCATTACAATCCGGCCAACCGCACAGTTAATTTGAGCCCCGAAGTGTATGGTGGTCGTAATGTGGCTGCTGCTGCGGTTGCGGCGCATGAATGCGGCCACGCCATTCAGCATGCACGCGCCTACACGCCGCTTAAGCTGAGGTCGGCCCTGGTGCCCTTGCAGAATGTGAGTGCCCGGATTCTGAATGCCATTTTTATTGCGATGTTTTTTGGGGCCTTTTTGTTGCCTCAGGTCATTTCTTTTGATGCCGCCCTGCTGGTAATCATTGCTTGTTACGGCATTTTTACTGCCTTTGCCTTCATTACGCTGCCGGTAGAAATTGATGCTACGCAAAGAGCCCTGGCCTGGTTAAATACCAGCGGTATTACCGGTGGACGCAGTCACCAGGAAGCAAAGGATGCCTTGCGCTGGGCTGCTTATACCTATGTGGTGGCCGCTCTTTCGGCTCTGGCCACTCTGCTGTATTACGTGATGTTGTTTTTGGGCCGCAGGGACTAATTATATTTCGGCATAGGCTTGCTGGAACAAGGCATTGTAGTCCTTGACCACAGTATGTAAAAATTCAAGGTCGCCCAGGTCGGTGTTGATTCCGGTTTTTTCGGCAACGGCCTTTCTGGTTTTTCGGAGCAGCTCTTCATTGGAGAGCTGCTTCGTGCTTTTTGAGGTATGGCGCAGCACTTCCCGTATGGTGCGAATGTCCCCGTCGTTCAGCAGCTCAGCCTGGGTGAAGCGGGGACTGTAGTCGGCCTCGACCTCCTGCCAGGCACTGTGCTCCAGCATTTTTTTTCCAGGGAGTTTCAGTACGGTGGTTCCGGCAGCCAGATCGCCGAGGCGTTGTCCCTTGCCGTTTAAAATAATGGTGGCCAAGGCCAGACTCCCCGAAGTAACGGTGAGCTCAATGAGGCGGAATATCCAACGGATGATGCAGGCGCCGGGGCTCAGTCTGCCCCCGTCTGCCTTGAGCACGCGTATGCCCATTATTTTCTTCCCGGGACTTTGTCCGTTAAAAAACAGCTCGAAAAGAAGGTGGTAAAAAAGCAGGGGCAGCAACAGCCAAAAGAAGGTGTTCGGAAAAGCTGCAGCATTTTGTATGATGGTCAGTATCAGGGCGTAGCTGCCCATAAACAGAAAATCGAGTAAGGTGGCCAGAATGCGATCGCCTACACTGGCTAAGGTGTGTTCCAGACTGACGTTTTGACTGGTTTGCAGATGAAAAGTTTCCATATTGGGTTTTGATTGTGGCAGATTGTGCTAAATTTGTTCAAATTTAATAAAAGATTTGCCCCTGAAAACCTCTTGAGCCCAAAATGAAGGAAATTGCTTTCATCCATCAAAACAAAGCCCGCTGGTCTGCCTTTGAACAGCAATTGAAGCAAGAGCGCTTGCTGTCTCCCGACGAACTCGCCACGCAGTACATTTTACTGACCGATGATTTGTCTTACGCGCGCACCTTCTATCCCCAATCGGGCGTGGTGCAATACCTCAACGCTTTAAGTGCGCGTACGCATGGGCTGTTGTACGCAGGCAAAAAGGAGCCGGTGGCTCGTTTACTTACTTTTTGGACAAGGGAACTGCCTTTAGAGCTCTATCACAGCCGCTACGACTTTTTGTGGGCGCTGCTTTTGTTTCTGGGCGCAGCGCTGATTGGTTGGGTCTCGGTCTTTCATGAGAGTGATTTCATACGCTACATTCTGGGCGATGCCTATGTCGATCAAACGCTGGACAACATTGCTCAGGGCAACCCCATGGGCATTTACGACCAGCCGAATGCCTTTGCGATGTTTTTTATGATTGCGGTGAACAACATCAGGGTGTCTTTTATGGCTTTTCTGTTTGGACTGTTTACGCCGGTGGGCACCGGCGTAATTTTGTTGCGCAACGGAATTATGGTGGGTGCCTTTCTGGCTTTCTTTTTTGAACAGTCGCTTGGGCTCGTCTCCCTACCCACCATATTGTTGCACGGAACCATTGAGTTGTCGGCCATTGTACTGGCTGGAGGTGCAGGCATTCTTTTGGGTCGCAGCCTGCTCTTCCCCGGCACTTATCCCAGGGCTTACAGTTTTTGGAAGGCGGCACGACGAGGCGTTAAAATTATTTTGGGGCTCTTGCCTTATTTTGTGTTGGCCGCCTTTATCGAGGCCTATCTTACCCGGCACTATCAGGTAATTTCGCCGGGTTTCACCCTGTTTGTTATTGCCGCCTCTTTTATGCTTATTCTATTTTATTTTGTGTTGTTGCCCAGACGGGTATATCTTAAAACCTTAAAATCGAAGCCCAATGATTGAAAAATTGAACTTGTTGCAGAAGCGCGACTTCTCCGGGGTCATCAATGCTGCTTTTGCCTTTCTGTCGCAGGAGTTTAAAGCCTATGGTGCCATGTTTGCCCTTTTTACCGGGGTGCCACTTTTATTGATGGCTGGGGTAACGGTCTGGTTTATTAATATGATGCCCCAGGATATGTCGGCTGGTGAAGTGCCCGGAGCCGGGTTTTGGTGGGCATTTGTATTTTTAGGGGTTTTATCCTTCTTCGTTTTTGCGCTGTTGTTCGGGACTACAGGGGCTTATATGTCGCTTTATGTTCAGGAAGGAGCAGGTAATTTTCAACGAAGGGACGTGTGGTCGCACTTCCTTCAGAATTTGGGGAGGATGTTGGGTGTTCTGCTTTTGGGCGGGGCCTTGTTTTTCGCCATCGCGCTGGTGGTGGGTGTGGTCGTTGGTTTTTTGGCCTCAGCCGATGCCTTGCCCTGGTACATTATTGTCTTCCTGGTTTTCTTGTTCATAGGTTTAATGATTTATGCCTGGGTGCCATTGTCCATGGTGCACATGGTTGTTTTTCATGAGAAATTGTCTGCTTTTCAGGCTTTGGCCCGTGTTTTTACGCTGGTAAGAGGGGCCTGGTGGCAGACTTTTGGCGTGCTTTTCGTGTTGTCGATTATTTATTCGATGCTGGGTTTTATTTTTTCCATTCCCACGATGGCCTATCCGGTTATTCAGGAGTTATCGGGGGCAGGGATGGTGGAGCCCGCCTCTTTTGCTTTTATCGCTTTAACGGTGTTTTCTGTTTTGGGACGCTTTGTGCTGTACCCCATTCTGCTTGTTGGGGTTGGGGTGCAATATTTCTCTCTTAAGGCGGGGAGCGACAACGATGATTTGTTGCGTAAGGTTGAGGCTATTGGTTGATAGGAAAATAGTATGTGGATTCGGATTCTTTGCCTGGTTGTTTTGTTGTGGGACTTGTCCCTCCTTGGCGTGCAAGCCGGGGACACCACGCCTGTGGTCCCCTGGGACGAGCATGGGGCGGTGCAGTATCGTCCCGCACCTGAGGAGCTCATCGACCAATGGAAGACGGACCCTGCTTACGATTATGAAAGGCATAAGGCCCCCGGTTGGTGGCAGCGCTTGTGGGAGGTCTTGCTCAGCAAGCTGTCGCCGGACGGCGCCAACCTGGGCTGGCTCAACTATTTTTTTAAGGGCCTGGTGGCTTTGGTGTTTGTTTATTTTGTGTTGCGAATGCTGAATGTGCCTTTGGGGGGACTCCTGACGGCCATTCATAAGAATAGGGGGCAGTTTGTTGCTGTTCCTGAGGCAGGACTCGAAGAGGAGGAGGGGGGACTGGAAGAGCGGTGGTTGCTCTGCCGTTCTACCGGGGCTTACCGGGAAGCAACGCGCTTGTTGTATCTAAGGCTTTTGCAGGAGCTGCAGCGGGTAGGTTTAATCCGCGTGAAAAGTGGGAAAACCAACCGTGAGTACTTAAGGGAGCTGCGCATGGCCGGACTGCATGATGACCTGGCCCCACTGGTGCGAATATATGATTACGTGTGGTTTGGGCAGGTTCAACCCGATGAGCGACACTACCAATGGATAGAGGAAAGTTTTACCAGGCATTTGAATAAGCTGACAAAAATGGAGAACAATGCATAAATGGAAGGGCTATTTTTGGCTGACTTCTTTGGTGGCGGGTCTCTTGTTGCTGGGGTATTTGGTGTCCATGTCGCCCAAGGAGGTCGATTGGCGGGAGAGTTATTCCTTGAAGCACGACAGGCCTATGGGCACCAAACTGGTGCGTCAGGCTGCAGCAACGCTGTTTCCCGACCAGGCGCTCAGGGACTTGCGAAGGGGGGTGGCGACTTATTTTGGGGAAGAGGTTCCGGGTAAGGTGAACCTTATTTTTCTGAACAATCGACTGGATCCTCATGTGGCGGATTGGGAACAGGTATTGGCTATGGCGGAAGCCGGCAGCACCGTGTTTATGGCGGCCCGGGACTTTTCTGATTCGATTCTTGTTGCCTTGGACTTTTCCGTGGCTTATGAGGGTATGGGGTTTTTGAGTGGGGGCGATTCCCTGGGCTGTAATTTTACCAATCGGAAGTTGCGATCGGCCGGCTCTTATTGGTATCCGAGACCACGCGGGGTGCATTACTTTGAAAGTTACGACAGTCTCCATACCACTGTTTTGGGCATAAATCATATGGGGCAGACAAACTATGTGCGGATTCGAAGGGGAGCAGGATGTTTTTTGGTGCATTGCCAACCCGAGCTGTTTACCAACCACGCTCTTTTACGGGCCAATAATGCCGATTATATATTTAAAGCCTGGTCGTACTTGCCGGTAGCTGCCACTTACTTCGATGAAAAATACAAAGCCGGGATACCCGTTGTGCAAAGTGAATTGCATTACATTTTGCAGGAGCCCGCTTTACGTTGGGCTTGGCAGTTGGCTGTTTTGGGTCTGCTTTTGTTTTTCATTTTTCACGGAAAGCGCAAGCAAAGAGCCATTCCGGTCTTGCCCGTGGTGGAGAATACCAGTCTCCAGTTTGTAGATACCCTGGCGCGTTTGTATTACCGTAAGGGCAATCATCTGGATATTGCGCGCAAGCGCTATGCCGCTTTTCTGGACCATTTGCGTTCGCGCTATTTTTTGGATACGGATCTGGAGCCGGCACTCCTCAGTGAGGAGCTGGCTGCAAAATCGGGCTTGCCTTCCCGCAGTACGCTGGCCTTGATTAAGCAAGGCCGGCAATTGAAGCAGCTCGGGAACCTCTCTCGTGAGGAATTGCATCGTTTCAATCGTCAACTCGAATATTTTTATCTTAATGCCTTATAGTTATGGAAGTGAATGATCAGGAAAATACCAGCGACCTTTTCGAGAGTCGGCTAAAGGTTCAGGAGCTCAATCATATGGCTTTTAGAATTAGGGATGAAATCGCAAAGGTTTTGGTGGGTCAGGAAAAGGTCCTTGACTTGTTGCTTACCGCCCTGTTGTCCAATGGTCATGTTTTGCTCGAAGGGGTTCCCGGTGTAGCCAAGACCCTTATGGCGCGTCTCCTGGCCAAAACTCTGGATACAGGGTTTTCCCGTATTCAGTTTACGCCCGATTTGATGCCTTCTGATGTGCTGGGCACCAGTGTGTTCAATGCGGCTACTTCGAACTTTGAATTTCGGAAGGGACCCATTTTTTCCAATATGGTTCTCATTGATGAGGTGAACCGTGCCCCGGCCAAAACGCAGTCCGCTTTATTTGAAGTTATGGAAGAACGGCAGGTCACCATGGAGGGACACAGTCATCAGTTGAAAGCCCCATTTTTGGTTATTGCGACCCAGAATCCCATTGAGCATGAGGGGACTTACCGCTTACCTGAGGCACAGCTCGATCGCTTTTTATTTAAGATTAAGGTCGATTACCCCGACCAGGAGCAGGAGCTGCGGCTTTTGCAAAGAGCCTGTGAGCGGCAGGCCATTTATGATCCTGCCCTGGTGCAGCCTGTGGTAAGTGAAGAGGAGCTGGCCGGGTTTCAAAAGTTGGTTAACGAGGTCATCGTAGAGCCACAATTGTTGCGTTACATCACGGCCATTGTGGAGAAGACCCGGAAAAGCAGTTCCCTGAGTCTGGGGGCCAGTCCCCGTGCCTCTCTTGCCCTGCTTAAAGCAGCCCGAGCCTTTGCTGCACTTGAAGGGCGTGATTTTGTTACTCCGGAGGATATTCGTGAGGTGCTTTACCCTGTTTTGGCGCACAGGGTTATCCTGAGCCCCGAAAAGGAGATGGAAGGCGTGAGTCCCGAAGTCGTTCTGCGTCAGTTGGTTGAAACGGTGGAAGTCCCCCGTTGATGCACACCTATTGTTTATGCTTGTGAAACATTTTTTTCAAAATCTCTATACCAGGAGTCGGTTTTTTCAGGTGCTTTGGGCCTGCAGTGGTTTGTTTGTGCTGGCTTTTTTCTGGCCCTCTTTACTCTTGTCGGCTCAGGTGCTGGCCGTTGGGGTCGCTTTGTTGTTTCTGCTCGACCTGGTTTTGTTGTACGGCAGGGCTTCCGGAGCAGGCCTGGAAGCCGAACGTCTGTTGCCCGAGCGCTTTTCGAATGGGGACGACAATCCTGTTCGGCTTTGTTTGAAAAGTAAACTCGATTACGGGGTGAGTTTTGAATTGTATGAAGAGTTTCCGGAGCAGTTTCAAAAACGTGATTTTGTGCTGCGGGACAAATTGGCCCCCCGGGGATCCTTCGAGCACACTTATGTATTGCGGCCCCTTGAGCGCGGGGGCTATCGCTTTGGTTATGTTTTGGTGTATATCAGCAGCAGTCTCGGTTTTTTCAGTCGCCGCCACCGCCTGGCCGCCCCCGCCGAAGTAAAGGTCTATCCTTCTTTTTTGCAGATGCGTCGTTACGAGTTGATGGCCATCAGCAATCGTTTGAGTGAGGTCGGGGTTAAGAAAATTCGTCGCCTGGGGCAGCACAATGAGTTTGATCAAATCAGAGACTACATACAAGGCGACGATGTGCGTACCCTCAACTGGAAGGCTACGGCCCGCAAGGGGCATTTGATGGTGAATCAGTATCAGGATGAAAAGGCGCAGCAGGTCTATTGCGTAATAGATATGGGGCGCACCATGCGGATGCCTTTTGCCGGGATGACCCTGGTTGATTACGCCATCAACACCAGTCTGGTGTTGGCCAATATTGCACTGCTTAGGCACGATAAGGCCGGTTTGCTGACTTTCGACCATCGCCTGCGTTCCTTCCTTCCTGCCCGTCGGGAGGGCCGCCAGATGCAGGCCTTAATGGAACTCCTCTATAAGCAGGAGCCGGGTTATGGCGAACACAATTTGGAGGCACTTTATACCCAGGTGCGTCGGCAGATTCCCCAGAGAAGTTTGTTGGTTCTTTTCACTTCTTTCGAAAGCATGGAGTCTGCCCGTCGCCAATTCCCCCTTCTTTCTGCCTTAGCTGCCCGGCACCTATTAATGGTGGTTTTTTTCGAGAATCATGAATTAGAGGCACTTCGGTTTACTCAGGCTGCAGATACCCAGGGGATCTACCTGCAGGCCCTTGCTGAGAAGACTGCCGGAGAAAAGAGGCAATTGGTGAAGGCGCTTGAACAGCGCGGGATTGCGGCGGTGTTGACCAGTCCCGAAAAGTTGACGGTGGCTGCGGTTAACCGCTATCTGGAATATAAATCGCGCGGATTACTCTGAAGCAGTTTAAGTCCTTCCCCTGGCCGGCTCCTACCCGGAGCTGCTTTTTGGCTGTTTGACTCCTGCCTTTCTGCGATTAAGTTTCTTTAAGTCGCTGCGTTTGTATCCTATGCTTAATTTTGTCTATCTTTTGGGTACAATCATTTTCTCCCCGCTTTTATGAATCGGATATTATTTGTTTTTTTCTGCCTTGTTCTTTTGCTTTTGCCGCCTGGACTCAGGGGGCAGGAACGGCCTAAGGTGGGACTCGTTTTGAGTGGGGGCGGGGCCAAGGGGCTTGCGCACATCGGTGCACTGAAGGTGCTGGAGGAGGCGGGCATTCGTCCCGATTACATTACCGGCACCAGCATGGGCAGCATTATAGGGGGCTTGTATGCCATTGGATATGATGCCCACGAGCTGGATTCTATCGTTACTGCAGTCAATTGGGCCCAGCTCCTTAGTGATCGCATTCCCTTGTCCGATGTCATTCCCGAAGAAAAATACGATTACCAGCGTTTTCATGTTGAATTGAATCTGAGTCGTGAGGGACTGAGCGTGCCTGCCGGATTGGTGGGGGGACAGGCCATTTCGGAATTGTTGTCGCGCCTGTCCTCAGGGGTGGCCGGGGTGCAGTCCTTTGCCGACTACCCCATACCCTTTCAATGTGTGGCGGCTGATTTGCTCAGTGGCGAACAAGTGGTTTTTAACAGTGGCAGTTTTACCACTGCCTTGCGGGCCAGCATGTCCATACCTTCGGTTTTTGCCCCTGTTGCGCTCGACAGTATGTTGCTTATTGATGGGGGCGTGCTCAATAATTTTCCGGTACAGCTTTGTATGGATATGGGGGCGGACATCATTATTGGTGTAAATGTGGGTACAGCGGATAAGGCAGAAATGTCGGATTTGAACTCTCCGGTGGCGGTGTTGGCTGCTTCTGCCATGATTGGCAACAGCTTGAGTTTTAAACAGCAGGTGCCTTTTGTGGATGTGTTGATTGAGCCCGATTTGGAGGGCTTCTCCACGGCCAGTTTCTTTCAGGGACCAGACATTATTAAACGTGGTGAAGAGGCGGCCAGCTTGCAGTTGGAAGCCTTGCAAGGGCTGGCGCAGCGGCTCGATTCCTTGGGCGCTCAGGCGCAAAAACATTTTCCGGATCGTCCGGAGTCCTACCTGATCAGCAGCATTAATCTGAAGGGCGGGGACCACATCAGCCACCGTTTTTTTATGTCGAGTCTGGGCATCGCCCCGGGAGATACGGTAAGAAATGAAGACTTGAAAAAGGGCATGAATCGTTTAATGGGTACGCGGTATTTTGAATCTGTTGCCTACGATTTAAAGCCCCTGCGTGAGGGCTATGCCTTGACGGTACATGCCACCGAATCGGCACGTACCCGCTTTAAATTTTCCTTGCATTACGACAATGAAAACAAGGCGGGCATACTGACCAACCTGACGCTTAGGAATGTTTTGTTGCGTGGTAATCGCCTGGCTGCCACGTTGGATGTGTCGGAGCGGCCACGGCTGAACCTGTCGTTCATTAATTATTATGGGGAGAATCACCGTACGGCTTCCCGGCTGGAGGGCGTTTGGGAGAACAGCAATTTTCCGGTTTATCTGGAAGACGGTGCCGAGTATGGGCGCTTTACCCATAATTTGACCGATTTGTCGCTGGGCTTTATGTCCTCTCTGGATACCCGTTGGGAGTTGAATGGCTTTATGGCCCTGGAGCGTTCGGTTCTGAAGCAGCAGAGTGGCTTGTATGAGGTCTTTGCTTCGGGTGTAGATCGTTTTGGCAACCAGTTGCTGTCGGCCAATTTTACAGCCAACCGCAACACTTTTAACCGTCGTTTCTTTCCAACGCGCGGCAACGAGTTGAACTTACGCTATCGCTTTTATCTGGATAACCGGGAGGTGTACAGGGGCAGTGAAAGTGTGCGGGATTTGGTTGAGCCGGCCATTGCTCGTTCTGCGGTACGTTTTTTTGAGCTGAGCGGAAGTTGGCAGGGCGTTTTTTCGCTGGGTTCCCGCTTCGCGGTGAGTCCACGCATTCAGGCCGCTTATTCGAATCGTCCTCTTCCCCTGGTGGCGATGAATTATATTGGGGGTATGCCTTTTCAGCGACGCACCCGGGAGGTGAGCTTTGTAGGCTTATCGTCGCGCGAGAAGATTGTTCAGGATTTTGCGATGGCGCAAGTTAATGTGCGCTACCGGTTTTCGCGCAGTTTTCACCTTACGGGTGTGGTGAACGGTCTGGCTGCGGCTTCCGATTCGGAAACAATTTACCGGCCTGTGGTGATGGAAGATGAGGAGTACATCCTGGGCTATGGTCTGATTCTGGAAATGGACAGCTTTTTAGGCCCGGTACAGGTAGGGGTGTCCGACAGTAATGTGCCCGGCGGCTTGCGTTGGTACATCGGTTTGGGTTATCCTTTTTGACGCAGGAGGGCTTCGGCCAGCAACAGATCGAAGGGGGTGGTTATCTTGATGTTCTCGGGATTGCCATCGACCAGGTGAATGGGATGTCCCAGGGCCTCTACTACGGAGGCATCGTCGGTGAATGTTGCTTTATAGTTTTGTTGGTAAGCTTTTTTAATCAGCCGGGTATGAAAAACCTGAGGGGTCTGAACCAGGCGATACAGATCGCGTGGGCGTGCTGTGCTGCCTTGTGGCAGCACTTCCCTGATGGAATCGACCGGAGCGACCACGGGAATGGCTGCTCCGTATTGGCGGGCAGCTTCATAGCTGGCAGCAATGGTGTCCGGAGCCACAAAGGGGCGCACGCCGTCGTGCACCCCGGTACATCCGTCTTCATTTTCAACACAGGTCAAGGCATTAGAGACACTGTGAAAGCGTGTTTCCCCTCCGTTTACAGTGAGCAGGGGCAGTTCAAACTTATGTTTGCGACGCAATCCTTCCCATACTTCGCGCTGGTCGGCCGGCAGGGCCAGAATAAATTGCAGATCGGGCCTGTGGCGGTAAAAGGTCTCCAGGGTATGCATCAAAAGGGGCTTTCCTTGTAATTCAAGGAATTGCTTGGGCAAATCCCGCCCCATGCGTAAGCCCTTGCCGCCCGCTACTACAATCAGATAATCCTGCATTTTATACCGCCGTTATTTTGTTTTCGAAAAAAAAGTTAAGGGATTGAACAAAGTTAAGTAATCCCCGTAAAGGATAGCTTTTGATAAGGATGAATTTTGAAAAACGAGGAAGGGATGAGAATAGTGGGAATGAAGTTTTCGAAATTGCGCAATCGTCTGTTGTTTTATTTTGGCATTTTGACTTTTGTGATTATTGCCGTTCAGGCCTTAGTGAGTTATACTACCGTCCGAAGCACCTTGCTTCGAGATGTTCGTGAAAATCAATTGCTTGCATTTTTGGAGGCTTCCGGAGCCGAGATTCGGACGGGATTGGAGAAAGGCTTGGAAGTCTCCCTGGCGCTGGCCAACGACCCCTTGTTGTTGCATTGGTTTGAGGGGGGTGAGGAGGAGCAGGACCTGGCCTCTTTTGCCTTGGGGAAGCTGGATCAGTTGTACACCGAGAGGGCTTATCCTTCTGTTTTTGCGGCGTCCGTCACCACCAACCATTTTTATACGCAGGGATACCAGCATGCGAACACCCTGGTTCCGGACCGGGAAAGTGATCAGTGGTTTTACCAGTTGATGGCATCGGGACAAAGGTTCGAATTGAATTACGATTACAATGAGGCGCTGGATCAGACTTTCTTTTTCTTTAATGTGTTGATGGGCGATGTGCAGGCTCCTGTGGGGGTGGCCGGCATTGGGATTGATCCGGGTGGCCTGATTCAACAATTTGCGGAGAGCAGGTTGACAGAGCGTTCGCGCATGTGGATGATTGATGCTGCCGGACAGGTGGTGATTTCGGAGGATGTGGAGGAGATTGGTTCGCCTTTGGCCGAAGTGGTGGGGCAGGATATTTATTCGGCCCTGGGGCTTATAGAGGGTCGGGGGGTGTTGCCTGGTATCTCTTATGGTGGCGAGGATTATGATTTTGCACTTCTGCCGTTGGGGGATACCGGCTTGTCTGCCCTCATGGTGGCTCCGGTGTCCGAATTGATGGCGGTAGTTCGACCCATTGCCTGGAACAGCCTTTGGTTGAGCATTGTATTCTTGTCTGTTACTCTGGTCATTGTTTTGGTGCTGGCGCGCTCTTTAACCGAACCCCTGGATGTGCTGACTCTGCATTCCGATGCTTTTGCCCAGGGCGATTTAAGTGGGAATCTTCCTTTGCGTGTACTGGAGCGCCCCGATGAGCTGGGACAGCTGGCGCGTTCTTTTGAGGATTTAAAAAGGAAAATCAATGCCCTGATTGGTCAGGCAGCCCGGGCTGCCGGTACCATTGCCGCCGGCAATGAGGAAATGACCGGATCTGCTTCTCGTTTGGCCGAAAGCGCTACCGAGCAGGCTTCCTCTACGGAGGAATTGTCGGCTTCTATGGAGGAGATGGGCTCTAATATTAATCAGAACGCGGACAATGCCCGTGAGACGGCCGGTATTGTTCAGGATGCAGCTAAGCGTGCCGCCTCCGGGGAACAAATGCTGCAGGAGGCTGTAGTGGCGATCGAAAGTATAAGTGAGAGCGTTGTCTTGATTGAGGAGGTAGCACGACAGACCAATATACTGGCGCTGAATGCCGCTATTGAGGCCGCCCGGGCTGGTGAGCACGGGAAGGGCTTTGCGGTTGTTGCCGGCGAGGTGCGTCGTTTGGCTGAGCGAAGTCGTATCAATGCTGCCAAGATTTCTCAACTTTCGGGCAATAGTGTGCACATTGCCCGTGGGGCGATGCAGATTTTTTCTGAAATGGTGCCCAAGATTATGAAGAGTGCCGAACTGGTTATGGAGATCAGTGCTGCTTCTAAGGAGCAAAATGTGGGTGCCGAGCAGATCAACAACGCTTTGCTTGAATTGGATCGTGTGTCGCAAGGAAATGCACAGGCGGCAGAGGACATCAACGGCATGGTGCAGCAGTTTAATGCCGAGGTGGAGGCCATATACAAGGTGGTGAGCTATTTTAAGCTGGAAGCCTAAATGGACTTGGGGGCAGACGAAAACAGCAAGGGCCCGATGTTTAACATCGGGCCCTTGCTGTTTTGCTTTTTAAGGGGTGCTATTTCATGTATTTGTAGCGTTTGATGCTCTTTTTGGGCGTTTTTTCAAATTCTTCGGGGAAGAGAATGATTTTGTGAATGGCCATGAAAGCCGGCAGTTCCTGGTTGACTTCCTTGCGTAGTTTTTGCAGCACCTCTTCGATGTTTTCTGAACTGCAGTTCGAGAGGTCACACACTTCGTAATCGGGATACACCAGGGCCTCAATTTTGCCGTCGTTTTCACGAACCAGGCACTCTTGTACCAGCTCCTGGCTGTTGAGTACGGTTTCTATTTCTTCTGGATAAATGTTTTGGCCCGAAGCCCCCAGGATCATGTTTTTACTGCGCCCACGAATGTAAATGAAGTTGTCGGCGTCGATGATGCCCAGGTCGCCGGTATGCAACCAGCCGTCGTCGGTGAAGATTTCGCTGGTGGCTTTGTCGTTTTTGTAATAGCCCAGGAGGGTGTTGTCTCCCTTTACCTGGATTTCGCCCACTACATTAAAGGGATCTTCGCTGTCGATCCGCACCTGCATGCGATCTACAATTTTACCGGCCGAATGCAGGCGGGTTTTGTCCCAGTGGGCATAGCTGATCAGCGGACCGCATTCGGTCATGCCATAGCCCACGGTCAGGGGGAAATTGATTTTTTTCAGAAAGAGCTCCACATCTTTGTTCAACGCCGCTCCGCCTACCACCATTTCTTTAAATTCGCCGCCAAAGGTGTCGACGAGTGTTTTGCGCACTTTGGCGTAAACCAGGTTGTTGGCGAAAGGAATTTTAAGGAGGGTGCGCAGGGTGGGGCTCTCGAGTTTGGGCATGATGCGCCGCTTAAATATCTTTTCGAGAATCAGTGGCACCGATAATATCAGGTGGGGACGTACCTTGCGGAAGGCCTCGGTAATGATTTGCGGCGACGGGGTACGGGTCAGAAAGGTGATGTGGCAACCGGTAATAAAAGGCCACAGGAATTCGAAGAGACAGCCGTAGGCGTGGGCCATGGGCAAAAAGGAAACGATGCGCTCTCCGGTCACCAGATCGAAGGTGTCTGAGGCATATTTCACGTTGGACCAGATGCTTCGGTGGGGCAGCAATACGCCCTTTGAAAAGCCGGAAGTCCCTGAGGTGTAGGAAAGCACCATGGGCTCCTCTGCCTGAACCTCTGCGTAGCGAATGCTGGAAGGCTCGAAAAGCTGCTTCGGATCGCCGAGCTTTTTATGCGCTTTATCCACAGCCTTTTTCAGCTTGTCGTGCGGGTCGCATAAGGCCTTGAAATCGTTGACCGAAAGAATGCCCTTTACTTTAGGGATTTTGGTCTCGTCGATTTTATCGTACATCAGCGCAGTCGAAAACAACAGAACGGATTCCGAATGGTTGATGATGTGGTGAATGTCGTTGCTGTGAAAATCGGGAAGAATGGGCACTATGATGGCCCCATAGGTGATGGTGGCCAGATAGGCGATGCCCCAGTTGGAAGAATTTCGACCGATCAGCGCAATTTTATCGCCTTTTTTGATGCCCAGCTCGTGAAAGGTGAGGTGAAGCTGGTGCAGGGTTTTCCCTACTTCACGAAAGCTGTAGTCTGTGCCCTGGTAGTCGCTAAAGGCCAATAAATCAGCGTGCTTTTCAATGGTGTTTTGCACCATTGAGAGATAACCATTTGACTGCATAGGAACTTCAGTTAGTTGGTATAATCTTTGAACAAAAGACACAAATTTACACTTTTTTCTCTTACGCTGGTTCTTCAAAAGGGATACTTGTGTCCTCCTCCTTGTGAATAATGTTTATATTTAGGCCTTGTAAACCCATGCAGGTATGACCTTCGACGAACTTTACGATCAAATTCGCTCCGGTTCACTGGATAAGAATCAGGCCCGGCAGCAATTTTCCCTCGACTGGTTGGAAACCGCCAGTTCGTATATTGCTGATGTGAACCGGGGTGCCCGGAACAATATTCCGGAGATCATTTACGGCGAATACAAGCAGTTTGAGCAAACGCTGGAGCTGGCCGATGTGTTTTTGGAACGGCACGGTCGTGTCATTATTTCCAGAAGTCCCTTCAACGATCGCCTGGTGGCCCATTACGAGAGTCGCTGTGTGCTTTTGGCCGGTGAGCAGGTGCTGGTGTTGGGCAGCTTGCCCGAAGTCCGGGGAAAGGTGCTTTTGGTCAGCGCCGGAGCTGCCGATCATCCCGTGTTGGAGGAGTGTGCTTTTACCCTGCGTGCCTTGGGTGTGGAGCCCTTGGTGTTTGAGGATCGGGGCATTGCCCATCCTACCAGAGTGCTGGAGGCGGTAAAAGAGGGAGTGGCCGGAGATGCTGCTGCTGTTGTTGTTGTGGCAGGAATGGAAGGTGCTTTGGCCCCTTTTGTCGCCTCCCTGGTGGCGCTACCGGTGATTGGGGTGCCTACTTCCGTGGGCTATGGCTTCAGGGCGAAAGAGGCCGCGCTGACTTCGATGCTGGCCTCCTGTGCGCCCAATCTGACGGTAGTCAATATCGATGGGGGCATAAGGGCTGCGGTGGTGGCGGGACTGATTGCCAGGAATCGGGAGGCGGTGCGTGGAAGTCGTGCAGAATAATTAAATAAATCAATAGGTATGGAGTTGTATGTTAATCCATCCGGAGGTTTTGCCGGAGACATGTTTGCGGCAGCGCTGATCAGCGCCGGAGCCGATGAAGAGCGGGTAAGTTCAGCGATGCAAGCGGCTGCAGAGAAGCTTGGAAAGGCTTCGGTAAAGCATGTCCGGACTGCCGACGGCAGCAGTCGCATGCTCATTAGGGTGGAACACCATCACGGTCACCTTTCGGTGCACAAGGCCGCTCATTTGCTGGAGCACCTCATGGCGGATTTGGAAGTGGAACCGGTTTATGCTGCTTTTGGCTTTCGGATGCTGAAGGCTTTGGCAGAAGCAGAGAAGATCGCGCATGAAACGCACGATTTTGATATGGAACATCACCATCACCACGATCATCACCACGACCAGGACCATCATCACGCCCATGAGCATGCCGAATGGATGAAGGATTTGCCCGAGGCCTGGTTGCATGAAGCCCAGGATATTTTGATAGATATTGTTGGTGCCGTTTGTGGTTTGCAAGCATTGGGTGTGCCCCCGCAGGCAAAGTTGTTGGCTCCGGTGGCCTATGGTGGTGGATCCATCAGTTTTTCGCACGGCAGCATGAAAGTTCCTGCGCCTGCAACGGCAGTGATGATTCAAAATAACCGTTTGCCGGTAACAGCAGGTCCCATCGATATTGAATTGTTCACGCCTACCGGTGCCGCAGCCTTGTCGGCCCTGGGCGTTGGGGAGGTCGTACAGCTGCCGCAAGGCCGCGTTCGGTCGCGCGGTTATTCGCGCGGGACCAAGGATCTGCCCATTCCGCCCCTCGAAGTGGTACTGCTTTAAACGTAAACGTTGCCGGTCTTAATCAACTGGGGGATATTCAGCAGTTTTATCTTACGGCCGTTCAGTTCAATGAGCCGGTCGGCCTTGAATTCTGAAAGCAATCGAATGACCGATTCGGTGGCTGTGCCGGCCATGTTGGCCAGTTCTTCGCGCGTCAGGGAGATTTGGAGGGTGTTGTCTTCGTCCAATTCAAAGGTGTCCATCAGCAGCAGCAGGATCTCTGCAAGGCGCTCACGTACCGTCTTTTGTGCGATGTCGGTCAAGAATTTATTGCTTTCGCCCAGCTCCCTGCAGGTCAGTTTCATAAGGTCCATGGCAAAGTCGGGATTGGCCTTGATGAGGCCGGTAAGGGTGTCGCCCGGAATGTAACAGAGGCTGGCTTCCTGGATAACCTCGGCAGTCGTGCAGGCCAGCTCGTCGCTGATGACGGAACGAAAGGCAATGAGGTCGCCTTTCTTGGCAAAGCGAATGATCTGTTCCTTACCGTCGAAACCTGTCTTGTAAATTTTTAGGATGCCGCTGTGAACGATGTAACTGCCGTTGATGCGACTGCCCTCGTTGTAGATGATGGCGCCTTTTTTGTGCATGCTGCACAACATGTTTTCTGCCACACGCTGTACCTGCTCGTTACTGAGTCCCCCAAAAATGGCGTACTCCTTTAGGTCGTCCTGGTTGAATGCAGGGCGCTGCTCCTCCTTTTTCATGGGCTGAACTGTAATAAGTTGCTGGGGCCAACAAATCTTTTGCCTGCTGGTCTCGACAAAGATAGAAATAAAGATTAAATTTGTATTACGACGGTATAAATGTATATATGTTTATAATAAAATAAAACAATGTGCTATGAAAAGTGAAGTAAGCATTAAATGGCAGGGCGACATGTCCTTCGAGACCGAAATCAGTGGTCATAAAATGGTGATTGATGCAGGGCCCGAAGTGGGCGGGCAGGACAAGGGGCCCCGACCAAAACCCTTTGTTTTATTGGCGTTGGCCGGTTGCACAGGGATGGATGTGGTGTCGATGTTAAAGAAGATGCGTGTGGAGCTGGAAGGCCTGGAAATTAAGGTGGAAGGCGACCTGACCGAAGAGCATCCCAAAACTTTCGAGGGAATGACTGTGGTTTATGAGTTTAAGGGAAAAGATTTACCGCTCGACAAAATTGAGAAGGCCGTGTCTTTGTCGGAGAATAAGTATTGTGGTGTTTCGGCGCTTTATAAAAAGGCCATCCCTATTAAAACGGAAATTCGGCTGGTATAGGGGTCTGGAAAAGTTGCCTTTTTTATTGTAGCTTTGGGAGCATCTTTTGCTGCTTATGTCCGATAAAAGAAGCTCCCGATTTAAAAATTTGCCCGGTATGCCCGGTAAAGTTCTTGCTGTTACTTTATTGGGCTTGCTGGGCATTGTATTGATTTATCTGTTGGTGGGCAAGGCCTTTCATCAGATAGGGCAAAATGTGGAGGCGCTGGCACGCCCCAATGCACGACTCATCGAAGTGAACAGACTATTTAGGGGAGTGGCTCAATTGGGTCACCTTCAGCAACGTGATTTGCTCGCCACCCGTTCGGGCGAAGGTGCTGCAGCCCTTGCAGAAGCGCGACAGGTCAGGGCCAATATCGATACCCTTAGGGTTTTGTTTTCCGGCGACAGCCTTCAGTTGCAGCGCCTGGAGCGGGTGGAGGATTTATTGCAGCAGCGAAGTGCGGTGTATGCAGAGTATGTTCGCTTGCAAAGAAGGCGGAATGCCCATCCCGACTTGCGTGAGTTTTTACGTCAAATGACCGGCGGGGGGGCGGATGGCGACAGCCTCGAGGCACCCGCCCGCGTGGTACAGAAGGAGCATCGGGTCACCACCACCGTATCGTCGGATACTCTGCGGGAGGAGCGCGGCGGCTTTTTCCGTCGCCTGTTTGGCAGCAGCAGTGCCCCCGCTGCTGCGGAAGTCGTGCGGACAGCTACCCGGGTCGACGAGGAGGTGGAGATCGTGGTGGATACCCTCGGCTCTTTTAGGGCAGATTCTCTTTTTTACGCCCTGGAAAGTTCTCTGGACAGTCTGCAATCTTTCCAGTTGAAACAGGCCGCTCGTTTGCAGCAGCAGGAGTTCCAATTGCTGACGGTCAACAACGCCCTGGTGCATCAGATGCTTCAGGTGGTTAATGCTCTGGAGCAAGAGGAAATGGCCTTGATTCAGGCGGAGACTCAGGCTGCCTTTGGTACAGCGGGGGCGACCATTCGTTTGTTGAACATTCTTGCGGTTGTTTTTATCGGGCTGTCGTTGTTGCTTACTGTGGTGGTGCTGTTGGATTTGTTTAAAAGCAATCGTTACCGGCAGCAATTGGAGAAGGCCCATGCGGAGGCACGTAAGGAAGCAGCTGCCAAGCAGCGCTTTCTGTCGAATATGAGCCACGAAATCAGGACACCCCTGCAGGCCATTTATGGTTATGCCGAACAAGCCCGTTTGGCGGGTCGTGCCGAGGTGGATGTGGCTTATGTTTTTCCCCCGGCAGCCCACCTGCTTCAGGTGGTGGACGAGGTGCTCGATTATGCCCGGGTAACCTCGGGGCGAATGACTTTTGAGCACAAAGCTTTTGTCTTGCAAGATCTTTTGACTGAGGTGCTTGAGGCCTTTGAGCCTGCAGCCAGGAAAAAGGATTTGGATTTGTGTAGGGAGCTGTCTGTGCCTGAACAACTGCAGGTGAAGGGAGATGCGTTCAGACTGCGGCAGTTGTTGTACAACCTGCTGGGGAATGCGCTGAAGTTTACCGACACGGGCTTTGTGGCTTTGCGGGCTCGTTGGGAGTCGGAGGACGAAGCCGATAAGCTGGTGCTGGAAGTGGCCGACAGTGGTATAGGTATGACGTCGGAGCAAATGGGACGCTTGTTTCGCCCTTTTGAGCAGGCCGATGCGGCTACCAGCTCCCGCTTTGGGGGAACGGGCTTGGGACTGAGCATTGTTAAAGAGATGCTCGATTTGCAGGGGGGCCATATTTCCGTAGAAAGTACCGTTGGGAAGGGCTCCCTTTTTAAGGTGGATTTGCCATTGCTGGCTGTGGAACAACAGCTTGAGGAAGTGGAGCGGCCCGAAGCGCCCCTTTCTGATTTGGATAAGCCAAGACTGGTGTGGTTGGCCGATGACGATGCCCTGATTCGGAATTTGGGGGCAGCAGTGCTGCTTAAGCATCAGCTTGCCCACGAAGTCTTTCCCAATGGCATGGCCTTGTTGAAGGCTTTTGATAAAGATCGCCCCGAAGTCGTTTTTCTGGATATGCGCATGCCTGGTTTTAGTGGTTTGGAGGTGTGCGAGCGTCTGCGGCACCGTGCGGGTGGGGAGCTGCGTATTTACGCCCTAACCGCTCAGGTTTTGCCCGAGGAAGAGGAGCTGCTCTTGGCGGGCGGTTTCAACGGGGTGGTGCGCAAGCCCTTTAAGGAAGCTGATTTGCTTGCGTGTCTGAGGGTGGCTCCAGTGGTTTCGGGCAACATGGAGGTTGACCTTTCGGTATTGGAGCAGATGAGTGGCGGCGACCTTGCATTGTTGACCGAAATACTGGAAAGTGTTTTGGTTGAGATGCGTCACGATCTGGACGACCTGCGTGCTTTATTGCCCGGTACCGAATGGGAAGAGATGGCCTTGCTGGTGCATCGGATGGCCGGTCGCGTGGGACAGGCAGGGGCCAGTGATTATGCCCGTGCCCTGCGCGATATGGAGCTGGAATTGCGAAGGTGGAAAGAGGACATTGACAGGGAGGAGCTTACTTACCTCTTGGACCAGGGCGTGCTTTTTATGGCGGAAATAGGCGATCTGCTGGCCAGGCGCCGGGAGCAATAGCGGCCTATTCCGGGCCGTCGTCTTTCAGGCCGTATTTTTCCATTTTGTTGTAGAGGGTTTTTCGGTCGATGTTGAGTAAGCGGGCGGCCTTTGATTTGTTGCCTCGTGCTTCTTGCAGTACCTTGGCAATTTGCTCCTTTTCGTTTAATTCTTGTAGGGCTTTGAGGTCCGACCCCACCCGTGCAGTGCTGTGGGAGGTGGAGAGACCACTGAGCATTTCTTCGGGCAGGGCCTGTAGTCCTGCCGACTTGCCCGGCGTCAGCAGCACCATACGCCGGATGGTATTGCGTAATTCACGGAGGTTGCCGGGCCAGTCGTATTTTTCGAAGAGCTGCAGGGCCTCCGGAGCGATTTCTTCGACCCCACGCTTGAGGTCCCGGTTGGCTTCGCTGATGAAGTGGTGGATGAAGAGCATCAGGTCTTCCGGTCGTTGTCGCAAAGGAGGCACCGCTATTTTAAATTCGTTGAGGCGGTGATAGAGATCTTCCCGAAATTTTCCCTGGGCGACACTTTCTGCAAGATTGTCGTTGGTGGCCACCAACAGACGGAGGTCCACCCGAATCAGTTTGTCGCTGCCCAGGGGTTGAATCACTTTTTCCTGTAAGGCACGCAGAAGTTTGACTTGCACTTCGTAGGGGAGGTTGCCGATTTCATCCAGGAAAAGGGTGCCGCCTGAGGCTTGCTCAAACTGGCCTTTCTTGTCCTGCAGTGCACCGGTAAAGGCTCCTTTTACATAGCCGAAGAGTTCGCCTGCGGCCAAATCGCGGGACAGTACCCCACAGTCGATGGCCACAAAGGGCTTTTGGCTTCGGGCGCTGGCATTATGGATGGCCCGGGCGGCATATTCTTTCCCTGTTCCGCTTTCGCCTTGAATGATGACGGACATGTCGGTAGGTGCCACCAGGCTGATGAATTCCTGCAGCTGCTGGGCACGGGGACTGGTGCCCGTGATGTATTTGCTGGGTGGGTTTGCTTGTTGGGGACGTGGCGCCGCAGTTGGGGTGGGGACCTCTGTCTGCTCCTCCTTTGTGCTGTTGCGCAGCAACATGAGCAATTCATCGGGATTAACAGGCTTGGTAATGTAATCCGAGGCGCCCATTTTCATGGCCTTGACTACGGTTCGTACATCGCTGAAGGCGGTCATGATGATGATCTGCAGTCCCGGTGATTTATCACGCAGTTCCTGAAGCAGCTCCAGTCCTGTTCCGTCGGGCAGCCGATAGTCGAGCAGGCAATGCTTGTAAACGTTTTCCAGTAAAAGGTTGCGCGCCTCCTTCAAATTGGAGGCGGTATTGGTAGTGAATCCTTTTTTCTCGAGAAAGCCTTTGAGTATGCGTGAAAAGGCCAGGTCGTCTTCTACTATGAGTAATTTATTCATGCACGGGTTAATTTTACGCTAAGATAGGAAAAAGGAAGCATGAAAAAAGCCGGAATCGTTATTCCGGCTTTACCCCAAAACTAAACTTGAATTTACCCCAATGTCAGACTAATTGGCTTTTTCGCCTTCCGGCGTGAATTTTACGGTTTTTGTTTCTTCGTCTTTGGTAAGTTTGATCACGTAAAGACTTTTCTCGGCATCCTGAATCAAGGCTGCTTCGGCAATGGCCCAGCCTTCAAATTCGGTGGCGGCAAGTGCATTTTTAACCGGCTCGGGCAAATCGGTGGCCTCCACGCTGGTTTTGGATACTTCCTGTTCAGCAGTAATTGCTACTTCTTCATTCATTCTGGCCTGGTTGGCCACAACTGAAACCGAACCGGCCGCCAGGGCCAGGGTCAGCATTAAAACATTTCTTTTTTTCATAACACTTCGTTTTTTAGAACAACAAATGTTTATTACTTGTGAGAGTACCCTAACCAAAGGGATAATTGTGCCAGAATGAAGGGGTGTGCTTAAGGTATTGATTTGCAGTGCGTTCGACTTGTGGTTGGTGTGGAAGTTTTTTAGGCAGGGACTGTGGCTGTGGGGAAAAGCTCTACAGCAGCACCTGTGGAAAGGGGTGGATGGGGCTCGGGAAAGGTAATGCAAAAAAAAAGAGGAGCGCTGCTGCGCTCCTCTTTTTGGTAGTGGATCTCCGGGTTTTATTCCGCTGCCGTGAATTGTTCCAGAAAACGTACGTCGTTTTCGAAAAAGAGGCGGATGTCCTTCACCTGGTATTTGAGCATGGCGATGCGCTCGATGCCCATGCCAAAGGCAAAGCCGGAGTATTTGTTACTGTCGATGCCACAGGCATCGAGTACGTTGGGGTCGACCATGCCACAACCCATGATTTCGAGCCAGCCGGTGTGCTTGCAAACATTGCAGCCTTCGCCGCCACAAATGGAGCAGCTTACATCCATCTCTGCCGAAGGCTCGGTAAAAGGGAAGTAGGAGGGGCGCAGACGGATGTCGGTGTTTTCGCCAAAAAATTCACGGGCAAAATAGAGGAGGGTTTGTTTGAGGTCGGCAAAAGACACGTCCTCGGCCACGTAAAGGCCTTCTACCTGATGAAAAATACAGTGCGCCCTGGCCGAGATGGCTTCGTTGCGGAATACCCTTCCCGGAAAGATGGCCCGGATGGGCGGCTGTTGTTGCTCCATGACCCGTACCTGTACCGATGAGGTGTGGGTGCGCAGCAGCACATCAGGATCCTTATTTATAAAGAAAGTGTCCTGCATATCGCGGGCCGGGTGCTCGGGCGGAAAATTGAGGGCCGAGAAAACATGCCAGTCGTCTTCAATTTCAGGACCTTCAGCGACGGTGAAGCCCAAACGCGCAAAAATATCGACAATTTGGTTGCGTACCAGCGAGAGGGGGTGGCGACTGCCCAGCGCAAAGGAGCTGCCCGGTGCGCTTAGGTCGACCTGCGTCGACTTGGTTTCACTGTTTTCGAATTGTTCCTTGAGGGCTTGAATGGACGACTGTGCTTCATTTTTTAGTTGATTCAGGGCCATACCTACCGCCTTTTTTTTGGGAGGAGCTACTTGTTTGAATTCGTCGAAGAGCACAGAAACCAAGCCCTTTTTGCTGAGGTATTTGATGCGCAGTTCTTCGGCTTGCGCCGCATTTTCTGCAGTAAGCTTACGTATCTCGTCCTGTAACGCCGCTATTTTGTCGAGCATCTTGTCTGATTTTTGTTCAATTAACCCACAAAAATAGCAATAATCGCCCCCTTTTTAAAATCGCAGTCCATTTTTCTTTGCCGCCCTTATTCGGCTGTGTTGCGCCGACGCTGGAGGCGCAGGAGGTCGATGCCCTTCAACAGCAGGTATTGGAGGGTAAGGACAAAAATGATGGCGGCTCCGGAAGGGATGTTCATGGCGTAGGCTACGTAAAGACCGATTAGGGCGCCGCTCAGGGCAAAAAGTGCAGCCAGACCAACAATTCGTTTAAAGGAGTGGGTGTAAAGCAAAGCAGTGGTTTGGGGGATGGTAAACAGACTCAGCACCAAAATGATGCCCATGGCGCGAATGCTGACTACGATGGCCAGGGCCACCAATACGGCCATGCTGTAGCGATAAAAAGTTACCTTGATGCCATTGATGCTCGAAAATTCCGGGTCGAATGCGGTATAAAGGATGGGGCGGTAAGCCAGCAAAAAGAAAAGCGCCGTCAGCAGGGTGAGCCCCCCAATAAGCAGCACGTCGCTGCGTCCCACCGACAAAATACTTCCGAACAGGAAGCTCATTAAGTTGGGTGCGTAGCCGGGGGTCAGAAAAACAAAAATGATGCCCAGGGCCATACCCAGCGACCAGAGGATGGCAATGGCACTGTCTTCGCGCATCTTGCCCTTATTGGTAATCCACTCAATACTGGTGCCGGTCAGCACAGCAAATACCGCTGCTCCTAAAAAGGGGTTCAGACCCAGGTAGTAGGCAATGCCGATGCCCCCAAAGGAGGCATGGGTGATGCCTCCGCTGATGAAGACGTTTTTTCGGGCCACGATATAGGTGCCGATGAGGGCCGACAGCAGACTGATGAGGATGGATGCCGCAAAGGCATTCTGAAAAAAGCTGTAGGCAAAGAGGTCGAAAAATTGTGACATGTTGATGATTTAGGTGAGTGGCTCAGTGACGGTGTTCGCCCAATACCCGGTGTGGAACCGGACCGTGGGCAATAACGTCGATGGGACAGTTGTAAACTTTCAGTAGTTCGGCGCTGAGTACATTCGAGGGATGGTAATGCAGTTCCTGATTAACACAGGCAATGGTCTTTACCATTGAAGAAATGGTCCCCACATCGTGAGACACCAGCAATATGGCCATTTTTTTATTGAGTTCTTGCAGCCATTTATAGAGCTCCCCTTCAAAGGTTTTATCGACATAGGTGTTGGGCTCATCGAGTACCAGTAAATCGGGTTCTTTGATGAGTGCCCGACCCAAAAGCGTGCGTTGCAGCTGACCGCCCGACAGTTCTCCAATGGGCCGGTGGGCATAGGAGCTCAGGCCCGTTTCGTGCAAAATTTGGGCGATTTGCTGTTTTTGCGTTTTGCTGGGGCCCGGTCGCCAAAATGGTCTGCCTTGCAAGCCCGACTCAACAACCTCCTGCACGGTAATGGGAAAGCTGCGGTCGATGTGAGCCGCCTGGGGCAGATAGCCGATGCGGATGGGACCGTTGGGGTGACTCACCTTTCCCTTATAGGGGGCAAGGAGGCCCAGGAGGACCTTTACCATGGTGGTTTTTCCGCCACCATTGGGACCGATAACGCCGATGAAGTCGTGGTCATGTATCTTCAGGGAGATGTTGCGTAAGACAGTCTCCCCGTTGTAGCCCGCGCTCACCTTTTCTATGTTGGCCAATAGTTTGCTCATGGTTGTGTGGCTGTGCTTTTGAGGTGTTGCTCTATTTGAGTCATCAGTTCGTTCATGCTGTCGGTCCAATCGTAACGCATGGGGTCGATTTGCACCAGGGCAATTCCTGCTTCGCGACTGATGGTTTCGGCGTTGCGCAGGTCGTATTCCTTTTGGATGAAAATCACCGGTATGTTTTCTTCACGTGCCTGGTCGATAAGCCGTGCCAGGTAGGCCGGAGAGGGTTCCTTTCCGTCTTGCTCTACAGCAATTTGGGTGAGTCCGTAATCACGTGCCAGGTAAGTGAGGGCCGGGTGAAAAATTAGAAACTGACGATTGTCGAGCGAGGCGGCCAGGGCTTGCATGCGTTTGTGGGCGTCGTTGAGTTTTTCCAGGAGCTGGGGGTAGTTGTTTTCAATGCTGTCGGCCAGGTGGGGATAATTTGCCTGGAGACTGGTTTTTATTTGAGGAAGCAGTTCCAGCATGACCTTGGGCGACATCCAAATGTGCGGATCCACGCCATGGTGGTGGGCCTCCGGGGCTTCGTGGTCTTCGTGACCATCGTGCTCCGCGTGTTCGTCGTGCGCGCAGGCTCCTTCGATCAGCTTGGTGTGTTCGGACAAAATCATCACTTGCATATCGGCATTGAGCTCTTCCAGGCGCGACATCCAGGTGGTTTCATAGCCGAGGTGACCGATGCCCATGTAAAGGGGCGACGCGCTCAGCTGTTGGAATTGCTGTGGAGTGGGCGAATAGGTGGCGTGACTGGAGCCGGGTGGTACCATCACGTTGACCCGGAGCTGTTCGTCGGTGAGTTGGTCGATAAAATATTTCTGAGGCAGGATGCTGACCGAAACCAGGTTGGGGTCGCTGTTTTTTTCGGCACAGGCCGAAAAAATATACAATAGGGGCAGCAGCAAAAGAAGTTTTTTTGTATTCATAGGATCTTTTATAAGAGCGGTTTTTGTTTCGTGTGTGTCTTAATTATTCGCCTTCGGAATCTTTTTGTTTGGTGGTCAGAGAGCAGTGGGGACAGAGGCCCTCCAGCAGCAACTGGGCCGATTGCAGGGTGAAGCCCTCGGGCAGATCCTCGGTAGAGGGACTCAGTTGTGGCATGCAAATCATGCGCTGGCAGTGGGAGCACAGGAAGTGGGGATGATCACTTTTTTTGTGCCCGCCGGCCAGCTTGTATTTTACGGTTTGTGCATCGATGGTAATGGGGTGAATCACCTGCTTGTTGAGCAGGGTGCGTATGCTGCGATAGAGGGTTACCCGGTCCACATTATGGCCTTTGGAACTCAGGCGCTCTTCCAGTTCTTTTTGACTGAGTGCGGTACCCGGCTCCAGCAGCAGCTGCAGCAATTGCAGGCGAATGTCGGTAACATTCAGCCTTTTGCTGCGCAACAATTGGACGATGCTGTCGTTTTTTGCAACCATGTTGCAAAAATAAGCGCTTTTTTGGTCGCCACCAAAAGTATTTAGAATTGTTTTAAATTAATGACTGTTTTAGTTTGGGTCTTCCTCATGTTGGGTCGCTTTTTGAACAGTTGCCGACCGTTAACGGAAAGTGCTTGCTTTCAGTAAGGGGGGAGGCCTTAGTAGGTAAAATTTTTAAGCGCTTTGTTGGTGGCCATGAATATTTTCTCTACTTTTGCAGTCCAAATCAATTTCGTGGGGTCAGAAGCGACAGACGCAGTGGTTTTGTCCACCTCCGGAAAGAAACAGTAAATAAAGACAGCATGTACGCAATTGTAACTATTGCAGGTCAGCAATTTAAGGTAGAAAAAGACCGCAAGGTTTTTGTTCACCGTCTGGGGGCAGAAGAAGGTGCCTCTGTGGAATTTGATGAAGTTCTTTTGGTAGAGGATGAGAGTGGCATTAAAGTAGGTGCCCCTGTTTTGGCCGGAGCCAAAGTAACTGCCAAAGTTTTGTCGCACCTTAAGGGCGATAAAGTAATTGTTTTCAAGAAGAAGCGGCGTAAGGGCTACAAGAAGAAGAACGGACACCGTCAGTACCTGAGTCAGATTCAAATTGAGGACATCGTTATTGGTTAATTAAAAACATTTAAGTGATATGGCACATAAGAAAGGTGTAGGTAGTTCCAAAAACGGTCGTGAATCAGAAAGCAAGCGACTTGGAGTGAAAATCTTTGGCGGTCAGTTCGCTAAAGCAGGAAACATTATCGTGCGTCAGCGTGGCACACAGCATCATCCCGGTGACAATGTAGGTGTTGGTAAAGACCATACCCTCTTTGCACTGACCGATGGCAACGTGGTATTTCGTAAGCGTAAGGACAATCGTTCTTTTGTTTCGGTTGAGCCTGTAGCTGCGGAATAAGTAAGCACTGAAAAAAGACCAAAAGTCTTCTGATTTTGTTACTTTCGTAGCAAATTCAGAAGACTTTTTAGTATACATACGTTATGCTCACACTCAGACAAATTCAGGAGAATAAAGCAGAGGTTATAGAGCGCCTCCGCATCAAAAATTTTGATGCCACCGCCTTGGTGGATGAAATTATTGCCTTGGACCAGCGGCGAAAGGCGCAGCAGGCGGAGGCAGACGGCCTGCAGGCCGAGATGAATGCGCTTTCGAGGGCCATAGGTCAGTTGTTTAAGGAAGGTAAGGCCGAAGAGGCCAATGCCGCCAAGGAAAAAACCGGCGGCATGAAGGAGCAGATTAAAGTCCTCACCACCGGCCTGGAAGAAACGGAACAGGCCCTGCAGCAATTGTTGGTGCAGTTGCCCAACCTGCCCCATGCTTCGGTGCCTGCCGGAAAAGGGGCGGAGGACAATGAGGAAGTACGTTCGGGCGGGGATTTGCCGCAATTAAAGGAGGCCCTGCCGCACTGGGAGTTGGCCAGAAAGTACGATTTGATCGACTTTGAATTGGGTGTGAAGTTGACCGGTGCCGGATTTCCTGTGTATAAGGGGAAGGGTGCCCGACTGCAGCGTGCCCTGATCAACTTCTTTTTGGACGAGGCTACCAAGGTCGGCTATGAAGAAGTGTTGCCGCCGCTGCTGGTGAATGAGGACTCCGGTTTTGGTACGGGACAGTTGCCCGATAAGGAGGGCCAGATGTATCATGTGGGGGTGGATAATCTTTACCTGATTCCCACTGCCGAGGTGCCGGTGACCAATATTTATCGTGATGTCATTTTGAATGCGGCCCAGTTGCCCATACGCAACTGTGCCTATTCGGCTTGTTTTCGCCGCGAGGCCGGTTCCTATGGCAAGGATGTACGGGGACTCAATCGTCTGCATCAGTTCGACAAGGTGGAAATTGTTCAGGTGGCCCACCCCGATGCTTCGTACAAGGTGCTCGACACCATGGTGGCCCATGTGCAATCGCTGGTCGAAAAACTGGGACTGCCTTGGCGCATTCTGCGTTTGTGTGGGGGAGACATGAGTTTTACTTCGGCCCTGACTTTCGATTTTGAAGTCTATTCTGCCGCCCAGGAACGCTGGCTGGAGGTGAGCTCGGTCAGCAATTTTGAGAGCTTTCAGGCCAACCGGTTGAAACTCCGCTTTAAGGAGGAGGGGGAAAAGAAAACCCAACTGGCGCATACCCTGAATGGCAGTGCCCTGGCTCTGCCCCGGATTATGGCGGCCTTGCTGGAGAACAACCAGTCCGAAGCGGGCATTAAGGTGCCCGAAGTGCTGGTCCCCTTCTGTGGTTTCGATATGATTTCTTAAGTCTATGTTTATTTTTAATACATCTTTTTACGTGCAGGACACCGTGTTCAGCGCATGGCGGCAATGGGTAGAGCAGGAAATGCTGCCCGCTTTGGCTGCCGGTGGCTGGTCGCAGGCTGCGGAAGTCTTTGAGGTGGTTTCTGCGGTGCCCGACGCGGAGAGCCGTATTTTTTCGGTGCAGTGGCGTTGCGGAAGCGATGAGCAGGTGGCACAGCTCGATGAGGTGTTGGTGCCTCAACTGGAGCAGTGTACCTTAAGGTTTGGACAAAAGGCTACGCACTTCAGTACGCTTATGAAAAGCTGGTGATGATACAAGCCCCTAAGGAACGCATTATTTTGGGTATCGACCCGGGCACCACAGTCATGGGCTATGGGGTTTTACGTGTGGTGGGCTCTAAGCCCTCCATGGTAGCTATGGGGGTGCTGGAACTGAAGAAGTACAACGATCACTACCTGAAATTAAAGCGGATATTTGAGCGGGTGGTGCAACTTATTGATACTTATCACCCGGACGAGCTGGCCATTGAAGCGCCTTTTTTTGGGAAAAATGTGCAATCGATGCTCAAATTGGGCCGGGCGCAGGGTGTGGCTATGGCCGCGGCCTTGTCGCGTTCCCTGCCCATTTTCGAATATGCCCCCTTGCGTATTAAGCAGGCCATTACCGGGCGCGGCTCTGCCAGCAAGGAGCAGGTGGCTTTATTTTTAAAGCAGTATTTGAACCTGAAAGAAGAGCACAAGTACCTGGATGCCACCGATGGACTGGCTGCTGCGGTTTGTCATTTTTTTCAGGCCAACAGACCCGATGCAGGTGGTGGTACTAAAAGCTGGAAGGCCTTTATGTCGCAAAATCCCGATCGGGTGCGCAAGGCCAAATAGCCTTGATCTAAAGTTGAGCCCGGATGGCTTCGGCCACCGCTTCCATTTCTTCCTTTGCGAGTTGCAGCTTGGGCTTGGCAAAGCTGATGTCGGCTTCGCTTTGCAGCGGCACCAAATGCACATGGGCATGAGGAACTTCCAGTCCCAACACCGCTACGCCAATTCTTTTGCAGGGAATAACCTGCTCAATGGCTTTGGCCACTTTTTTGGCAAAGACACTGAGTCCCCCCAGCAGCTCATCGTCCAAATCAAAAACATAGTCGCATTCCTGTTTGGGCACTACCAGGGTGTGTCCCTTGGCCAGCGGGTTGATGTCGAGAAAGGCAAAGAAGCGCTCGTCTTCTGCAATTTTGTAGCAGGGGATTTCTCCGGCTATTATTTTTGAAAAAATGCTTGCCATTTACTTTTGTGTTTTTGTTGGACCAGCATCAAAGATAAAAAAAATGTTGCTCTTCCATTTTGCTTTGGGGAAGAAAACCACAAGGGGCTGCTTGTTGAAGCAGCCCCTTGTGGCGGTAACCATTCGCTTTGATTTACAAGGCTATTTCTAAAATTTCAAAAGGAATAATGCCTGAGGGAACCTGAATATCGACCTTGTCGCCCACCTTATGTCCCAGCAAGCCTTTGGCAATGGGGGTGGAAATGGACAGCTTGCCGGCTTTGAGGTCGGCTTCACTTTCCGAAACCAGAGTGTAGGTCATTACCGCATTGTTTTTGAGGTTCTTGATCTTCACTTTATTCATGATTTGTACCTTGGAGGTATCCAGTTTGGACTCGTCAATGATGCGGCTTCCGGCAATGGTTTCTTTCAGCTTGGCAATTTTCATTTCCAGCATACCTTGTGCCTCTTTGGCCGCATCGTATTCGGCATTTTCCGAAAGGTCGCCCTTGTCGCGCGCCTCTGCAATTTGCTTCGAGATGTTCGGTCTTTCCACCGATTCGAGATGAGCCAGTTCTTCTCGCAGTTTTTTCAGGCCCTCTTCTGTGATGTAGCTCACTTTTGACATGTTCATTTCCTCCTTATTCGTTATAGATACGTTTAATAAAATACAGAATCCCGAATGTTTCGGGACTCTTTGCTGTCTTATTGTTGACAGCAAAAGTGCGTTGAATAAAATTTCGTTGGTTTGTAAAGGGGTTGTGCGGGATTAAATGATTGGCCTTTTCAGTACTTCTGAGAAAATTACTGCTTTGCGCCAATCTAAGCGCTCCTCTTGCAACCAGGAAGACGTGCTGTAGGTATCGTCTTCGTCTTCCAGGATTTTGGTCTCCGGTCTTCGGGTAATCCTCGTAATTCTTTCTGAGCGTTTCAGATTGTCTGACTTTTTGATGCTCCGATAGTCCGGTTTTTTGTAGTTCAGTTTTTGAGGTTCCAGTTTCTCTGCCTTCATGGGCTGTGGGATGGCCTCACTGTTACTCGTGGGTTGGGTTTGTGGGCGCCTTTCGTCTTCCAGCCAATCCCCAAAGGGCGGGAAGGCTTCTTCAGGGAAGGGGCTGGCTTCATTTTCGGGCATACCATCTCCCTGCTGCTCTTTGCTCCTGGATTTTTTGAATACACTCAAAACCAGGGCTCCGATCATTACGAGGATATATAATATGTCTCCGAAATCTCCCATTGCGGTAAATAAATAATAGCTAATTTAGCCCGAACAAAACAAATAAACAAATAAAGCGACCTGAAAAACATTCGGTCGCTGATAGTCTGCAGGTTAAACAGTCGTGCTGCTGTTTTGTTTTATGTTGAACCTACTTTTTGCTATGTTGAAATATTCACTTCTGGTCGTTGGTACGTTGCTTTTTCTTTTTGGTTGCAAAAAAGAAGAACATCCGGTGCCCAACTACCGGTTTACTGCCTATGTTGATCTGATGTTGCCCGATTACAACCAGCAGGTTTTTACTTTGCGTACAGATTCTTATGGTGCCCGGGTAGGCGTAGCCGGGGTCATTGTTTATCGCCTGGCTATGGATGAGTATTACGCCTTTGAACGCTACTGTCCCCACGATAAGGACCCGCAATGTGCTGTGGCGCCCGATGAAGATCCCACCCTGGCTGTTTGTCCCTGCTGTGGCTCCAAGTTTTTATTGTTGTCCGAAATCGGGGACGTGGTAGAGGGGCCTTCGGCCTATTCTCTAAAGCGCTACAAGACACGGGTGGAAGGTTCCACTTTGATCATCTACAACTAGGGCTGAATGTAAGGAGATTACTTGATGGGTTTTTCGGGGTGAAGTAAAAAAGAAAAGGGGGCCTCCCGCTTGTGCCACCCCCTCTTCTTGTGTTCCTTTGTTGCTCCTTTATTAGTAACGATAGTGGTCGGGCTTGTAGGGGCCTTCTTTGGCAATCCCTATATAGGCTGCCTGGGCGTCGGTGAGGGTGGTGAGCTTCACACCCAGTTTGGCCAGGTGCAGGCGGGCCACTTCCTCGTCGAGGTGCTTAGGCAGGGTATATACGCCCAATTCGTAATTGTTTTTCCACAACTCGAGCTGAGCCAGGGTTTGGTTGGTAAAGGAGTTGCTCATGACAAAGCTGGGGTGACCGGTGGCATTGCCCAGGTTTACGAGGCGACCGCGCGACAGCAGTATGATGCAGTGTCCGTCGGGAAATTCAAACTGGTCGACCTGCGGTTTGATGTTGATCTCCTTAATGCCGGGGGTTTTCTCCAGTTTCTCTACCTGAATTTCGTTGTCGAAGTGGCCAATGTTGCATACAATGGCGGTGTCCTTCATTTTTTGCATGTGCTCCACGGTAATTACGTCGCGGTTGCCGGTGGCGGTGACATAAATGTCGGCTTGCGATAAGGCCTCTTCAATGGTGGTTACTTCATAGCCTTCCATGGCGGCCTGCAGGGCACAAATGGGGTCGATTTCGGTTACGAGTACCCGGGCGCCGAAACCTCGCATGCTTTGCGCGCAGCCTTTGCCCACATCGCCATAGCCGCAAACCAGTACGGTTTTTCCGGCCACCATTACATCGGTGCCCCGCTTGATGCCGTCGGCCAGACTTTCGCGACAGCCGTAAAGGTTGTCGAACTTGCTCTTGGTTACCGAGTCGTTGACATTGATGGCGGGGAAGAGCAGTTCGCCTTTTTCCATCATTTGGTACAAACGGTGCACCCCGGTGGTGGTTTCCTCGCTTACGCCCTTAATGCCGGCAGCGACTTTGGTCCAGCGATTCTTGTTTTGGGTATTGAGTTTGGCCATCAGTGCCATCAACTCGCGAAAATCTTCACCTTCCTGGCTGTAGTCCTTCTGCAATACGGCAGGGTCTTTTTCCAGCTCTACCCCTTTGTGTATCATCAGGGTGGCGTCGCCGCCATCGTCCACAATGAGGTCGGGTCCACTGCCTTCCCCGAAATCGAGGGCGCGCTCGGTGCACCACCAGTACTCAGCCAGGGTTTCTCCTTTCCAGGCAAAAACGGGTACGCCGGCTGCGGCAATGGCCGCTGCGGCATGGTCCTGGGTCGAATAGATGTTGCAGCTGGCCCAGCGCACATCGGCCCCCAGGTGCACAAGGGTTTCGATGAGCACGGCGGTCTGCACGGTCATGTGCAGCGAGCCCATTACTTTAGCCCCTTTCAGTGGTTGTTCTTTCCCGTATTTTTCGCGCAGGGCCATCAAACCCGGCATTTCTTTTTCGGCCAGGGCGATTTCTTTTCTTCCATAGTCGGCCAGACTCAGGTCGGCCACTTTATGTTCTTGTGATGGTTTATTCATGGTGCTTTATTTTAGTTAGCATACTTGAATTTATCAGGTGGGCAGTCCATGCCTTTGCAGGAGCTTCCTGATTTCTGTTTCGTCTTTTCTCAATTGTGCTTTCAGCGCTTCGAGTCCCTCAAATTTCATTTCTTCCCGGGTTTTGTGCAAGAATTCCAGGCTTATTTCTTCGGAATAAATATCCTCCCCAAAGTCCAGAATATGCACTTCAACCGATCGGTGGTCCATTTGGGTGTTTACTGTTGGTTTAACGCCAATGTTGACCATGCCCCCAAAAGTCTTTCCGGTAATGCGTACCCGGCAGGCGTAAACGCCGTCGGGCGGCAGGAGCTTAGCCCTCTCGTTCACTTGTAAATTGGCTGTAGGAAAGGATATGCGTCGCCCCAGTTGTTGGCCCCCGACCACGCGTCCCGTTATGCTGTAAGCATAGCCCAGGAGCGCATTGGCCTCAGGTACTCTGCCTGCCAACAGCAGCTGTCTTATGCGGGTAGAGCTGGGTCTCTGGCCATCTACTTCAACCGGCTGGTAGCGACTGAGTCCGAAGCCGAGCCTGGTGGCCAGGGCGTCCAGCTCTTCCGAACGAACGCCGTCCTTGCCAAAACGGTGATTGAAGCCTACCAGCAGGTGGCGGGTTCTTAGTTGTTCAGCCAGGATGTGCGTGGTGAATTCACTGGCTGAAAGTTGGGCCAACTCAGTGGTAAAGGGCAATACAACCAGGTGATCGATGCCCGTCTCGCTGAGTATGCGGGTCTTTTCTTCCAGGGTATTGAGCAGGCGCAGCTTTTCCGGATCGTGTCCCAATACCAGGCGCGGGTGTGGCCAAAAGGTGAGCACAACTGAAACGGTGTTCAGCGCTTTGGCCAGACGTACCAGCTCCCGAAGGAGGGCATGGTGTCCCGGATGCACCCCGTCAAAGGTGCCCATTGTGAGCACGGGCGGGGGCCCGCTGTAGGTTTCGATGGAAGGGTGTATCTGCATGCGCTTTCCTCTGTTTTAAACCTCCTTTTCAAATACGTCGTTGGCGCCGTACTCCATCAGCCAGGCTTTGATAAAGCCCTCCAATTCCCCATCGAGCACCGCCTGCACGTTGCTGGTCTCGTGACCGGTACGCACATCCTTTACCAGTTTGTAGGGCTGCAAGACGTAGGAGCGGATTTGGGAGCCCCATTCGATTTTCTTCTTTTGGGATTCAATTTTGTTTTGCTCCTCCAGGCGCTTTTGCAATTCCATTTCGTAGAGTTGCGACTTGAGGTTGCGCAGGGCGTTTTCCTTGTTGCCTCCCTGAGAACGCGACTCGGTGTTTTCAATGACAATGCCGGTTGGGGCGTGGCGCAAACGCACCCCGGTTTCAACTTTGTTGACATTCTGGCCTCCTGCGCCGCTCGACCGGAAGGTTTCCCAGGTGATGTCGGCGGGATTGATGTCGACTTCGATGGAGTCGTCGATGAGCGGAATCACAAAAACTGAGGTGAAAGAGGTCATGCGCTTGTTGGCCGAGTTGAAGGGGGAGAGGCGCACCAGCCGGTGTACCCCGTTTTCGCCTTTCAGGAAGCCGTAGGCATAGTCGCCCTCGAATTGCAGCGTGACGGTTTTTATGCCGGCTTCCTCACCTTCCAGTATGTGATTTACCGAGACTTTGTACTTGTTTTGTTCGCCCCAGCGCACATACATGCGCATCAGCATCTCCGCCCAGTCCTGGCTTTCGGTACCGCCGGCGCCGGCATTGATCTTGAGTAGGGCGCCCAGTTTATCCTCCTCTTTCTGGAGCATGTTGCGTAATTCCAGATCTTCTGTTTGGGTGAGGGCCAGCTTGTAGGCTTCCTGAACATCTGCCTCTTCTGCTTCGCCTTCTTTAAAGAAGTCGTACAATACCTGCAGGTCAGCAATGGCCGTTTTTATGGTCTCATAGCCATTTACCCAACTTTTGAGTTCTTTTAGTTTTTTCATCTGCTCCTCGGCTTTTTTGGCATCATCCCAAAAATCCGGAGCCTGAGAGCGCAGGTCTTCTTCCTCTATTTCAATCTTCTTGCGATCGATGTCAAAGATACCTCCTCAGCGCCGCTTCGCGGACGCTTAAGTCTTTAATTTGCTCTGGTGTTACCATAAATATGTTGTTTTTAGGTTGCAAAAGTACGAAAAAATATCGTACCCGGGGGGAGGCCGGCTTTGTAATGACTAGAAAGTCCTGTTTCTGTGGTTGTTGCAGTGCCTGGATATGAGTCTGAAAGCCTGGGTGTTGCCCAGGCGTCCGGCTTCGCTCCAGTCGTTGCAGGCGCCTTCTGTCAGTCCCGTGTTGAAACGGGCCATGCCCCGTTGCATCAGGGCATGATCGTCGGCAGGATGGATGCGCAGGGCACGGTCGAAGTCCCCAATGGCCTTCAGGTAATCGTTGCGCTTAAAGTGAATGCTTCCAATGAGGGTGTAAATGCCAGGCAGAAAGGGGTTCAGTCGGGCGGCGGTCTCCAGATCGCTGAGCGCCACTTGTGGGTCGCTGGCGTATTGCATGCTTAAGCGGCCTCTTTCGTACCAAGCCATAGCCAGGAGACTGTCCAGTTCCAGGGCGTGGGAGAAACTCGCATAGGCTTTACGAATTTCTTTGCTGCTTTGTTGGATTTGGCCCAGGAGGAGGAAGCCCTCGGCCAAATTGTCGTCGCTGCCCAAGGTGGTAAGCAGCAGTTCTTGTGCCTTGGCGCTTTGCCCATCCAACAGAAGGAGCTGGCTTTGGGAGTAGGCCGCCATGGCTGCGCTGGATGGGTCCTGACTGCTGAGGATTAAATCCTCCTGAGCGCCAAGGGTGTTGCCGTAGTGACAGCGACTGAGTGCCCGCCAGGCCTGGATTCGGGGATGGGCCGACTGGATGCGCAAGGCGGTGCTGAAGGCACGGGCCGATTCGGACCACTTTTCCATGGCCTGGAGAATCAGGCCCTCACAGCAGTTGGGGTCGCACAGCTGCAGTCGGTCGCTTCGCTTTCTGAAGGCAGCCCATTGCTGATCTACGTTCTGCCAGTTTTTATCGCCCAGTAGGTATACAGGGAGCAGGACCCATTGCGCGTTGGTGTGCAAACGATAACTGATGCCTATAAAGTGACCGCTTTCGTTGAGCAAGGGCGCGCAGCGTTCTCCGTAGCCGGCCTGAAGCGGCAGCAGGGCACTTCGCCCCAATTCAAAGACTTGGAGCATTTGTGTAATCCTGCTGACGCGTGACGAATTTTGCTGGTCATCACGGGGCGAGATGTGCAGTACTTCTCCCCAGGGGTTATAGGGTCTTCGCTCCGGGGTTAAAAAGCCATCGTCGCGGTTGCGGTAGCCCGACAGCCGCACCAACGCCAGGTTGGCATAGGGGTGAATGGCAATAACCCGATCCAACGCAAGGTTTTTGTTTCGGTGATCGCTCACCACCAGCGAATCGGCACTGCGCAGCAGGGAGGCAGAGGTGAGGGCCAGGCCGTTGGCACCAATAAAGAAGCCCCTGGCCGTATCGGTAGGCAGCTGTTGTTTACTGAGTGCGGTAAGACTGAAGGTGGCCGACTCGGCTCTGGAGATTTCTTCCAGAAGGCTGCTTTGGGCCAGTAAGCCGGGGCTGGTCAGGAGTCCCCACAGGACCAGAAACACGTAAAAGAAACTGTTTTTACCTTGCATGTAAACGGGTTAATACCCTAAAATTAGAGAAAAACAGTTGCGCTGTGCCGACTTATTTGACGGATGTGTCTGCGGAGTAGGTGGCGGAGGGTCGTGGAGGTGTAAAAGAAAAACCCGATGGCGTACCATCGGGTTTCATCTGTTTTGCTGGGGTGAAAGACCGGATTCGAACCGGCGACCTCCAGAGCCACAATCTGGCGCTCTAACCGACTGAGCTACAATCACCATTTTAAAGCGGTGCAAATATAAGGGTTTTTATTCTAAATTTGCAAGTGAATTTTGAAAAGGATCTTTCTTTTATTGTGATATTTTTGTGGATGAATCATTTAATTTTTGAGAATGAAGTTTTTTGCTTTTGATGCCGCGCTGGATGAGCAGTTGAAGCTGGTGCAGCGACGCATCAGAAAATTGATGAACGGAGAAATTGCCGCACAACTTCGGGCCGCCGGCATGGATTATGCCAAGCTTTATGGCGTTTCCCTGGTGCACCTGCGACAGTTTTCACAGGAGTTGAAGCCGGGAAAGGATCTGGCCGATCGGCTGTGGCATCGAAATATAAGGGAAACAATGATTTTGGCCACCATGCTTGCCCCAAAGGAGGATTTTCCGGATGCTTTGCTGGCACAGTGGGCCGATGGGGTGCAGCATATCGAGCTGGCTGAGCAGTTGGCTTTTAATTTTTTAGGAAAAAGGCCCGGGTCCGGTGCTTTACTGGAGGCGTGGTTGCTGCATCCCGGGCAATATGTGCGTTATAGCGCGTTGATGGCCCTGGGCTGGCAGTTGCGCTTTGTGGGGATGGAGGTGGTGCCGGTTTTTAAAAGTAACCTGAGTACCATTGAGGCACTGGCAGCAGACGGCGGGGTACGCCGGGCTGTGGTGCATTGTTTAAAAATGGGGGGGCGTTTTTCTGAAGAGCTGGCCGAGCCTGTGGAGGCCTTGGCGCGTAAATGGCAGGGAGGGGTTGAGCCTGTGTTGCAGGAAGCCGGGGCCGAAATTTTGTTCGAGTTGGGGAAAAGTTAACTTTGTGCAGTCAATTATTTTCTTACAATAAATACAGCATTCCGTGAATATAGTACCAGTAAGCAGCGCCAGTGAAAAGCGGGCATTTTTAGATGTGGTAGCGCGTATCTATGCCAACGATCCGTATTACGTTCGCCCCCTGGATGTGCAGGTAGAGGCTATTTTTGATCCCGCCCGCAACGACTTTTTTAAGCATGGGCGTGCCCGCCGGTTTTTACTTCAGGACGATAATGGAACTACTCTGGGTCGTGTGGCCGCTTTCATCAATGAGAAAAAGGCTTATGGTTTTGCCCAGGCTACCGGCGGGATGGGTTTTTTTGAGTGCATAGACAATCGTGATGCGGCTTTTCTCTTGTTCGATGCGGCCAAAGAATGGCTGAAGGGCGAGGGCATGGAGGCGATGGATGGACCCATTAACTTTGGTGAAAACGATAATTTTTGGGGCTTGTTGATTGAGGGTTTTACCAGTCCTGCTTTTGGTATGCAGTACAACCCGCCCTATTATCAGGGCTTTTTTGAGGACTATGGCTTTCATAATTATTTTGAGCAGGTGACCAATCATCTGAATTTGGCCAAGCCTTTTCCGGAGCGTTTCTGGACCATTGCCAGTCGCGTGGTGAGTCGCCCCGACTATTCCTTTAAGCATTTGACTTTAAAGGAAACCGAGAAGTATGTGGCCGATTTTGTGGAGGTGTACAACGATGCCTGGCAGTACCACGAGAATTTTACACCCATGGATCCCGACACGCTGCGCAAGTCGTTGAGGGAGGCGGCACCATTTATGGACGAAGAATTCATCTGGTACGTTTACCACAAGGAGGAGCCCATTGCCTTTTTTGTAATGTTTCCCGATGTTAATCAGATCATACGGCACTTCAGGGGAAAGATGAATTTGGTGAATAAGTTGCGTTTTGTGTATTACAAGTTGCGTCATGAAATGACCCGGGCCAGGGTGGTGATCATGGGGGTGAAACCCCGTTATCAGCGTCTGGGTATTGAGTCCGGGATTTTTTATCACCTTAGGGAGGTGGTGGCCCGTAAGCCTTGGTACAAGGAGCTGGAGCTCTCATGGGTAGGCGATTTTAACCCTAAAATGCGTGCCTTGCACGAATCGATGGGTGCCGATCTCGGCAAACGGCACATTACTTATCGCTATATTTTTGATGCGGCCAAGCGTGCAGCGCAGCGCGCAGGAAGCATTCCGGTGGATACCAAGTATAAGGCCGAGTAGTCGCGCTGCTTGGGCCGCTTTCTTGGAAGGGGGGCGGGCCAAAAGTTTTTCAGGAATAAAAAGCAGTAATTTCTTTGAGTTTTTGGACTTTATCTCTACCTTTGCAAACCGTTTTAGGGAATAAAAAAGAGTGTAATTAACTGTAGCGTTTCCGAAACGCCCTAAAAGTAGGGTGCCCGGGAACATAAAAAATTAATCATAAGTACAATGAAACAGGGAATTCATCCGGATAATTATCGTATGGTCGCCTTTAAGGATATGTCTAACGGCGATACCTTTATTACCCGTTCAACCGCCAATACCCGCGAGACAGAAGTGATCGATGGTGTAGAGTATCCAGTGGTAAAGCTTGAAATTTCAAGCTCTTCACACCCGTTTTACACCGGTAAAATGAAGCTGGTGGATACTGCGGGACGTGTGGATAAGTTTATGAACAGATACCAGAAGCATTTCGACAACAGAAAGAAGTAATTCTTGGTTGTGCTTTAGGTTTAGAGATAGAAAGCTTCGGGATTCCGGAGCTTTTTTTTGATTTATACCGACATATTTGCGGCATGGGTACACTTGGCACGGGTATTGACCATTAAAGGATGGCTCCATTTTAGCATACATCGGAGCCGTATTGCGACATATTGGCAGAGAAAGGAAGGAAGAAATATGGATAATGTAAAAGTGACCATTGGTCTGAGTGATATCATGGAGGGAGAAGGAGAGTTTATACCGATTGTGGAGGAAGAGGATTTTCAACTGGGAAAGGACGACGCCGATTTGCCGGAGGTCTTGCCGCTTTTGCCCTTGCGCAACACGGTGCTTTTCCCCGGCGTAATTGTACCCATTTCAGTGGGGCGGGAGAAGTCGCTCAAGTTGGTGCGGGACGTGCAAAAGCAGAAAGGCTATTTGGGTGCTTTGGCGCAGACCGACGATGGGGTTGAAGATCCTGCAACGACGGACTTATACGCTACCGGAACCCTGGCGCGGGTACTAAAAATTCTGGAGATGCCCGATGGTTCAACTACCGTTATTATTCAGGGGCGTACTCGTTTTAGGCGTCTGGAAATTGTGGAAGAGGAGCCCTATTTTAAGGCCCGTTATCGGTTGTTGGAAGAGCGGTTGCCGGAAGGGGACGACAAAAGGGAATTTGAGGCGGTGGTTGGTTCGCTGAAGGATTTGTCTCTCCGGCTGATAAAGGGTTCTTCGAATATTCCTCAGGAGGCATCTTTTGCCCTGAAGAACATCAGCAGTGCTTCTTTTTTGATTAATTATATTGCTTCTAATTCGGAGCTGAAGGTGGGCGAGAAGCAACAGTTGTTGGAGACCGAGGGCTTGAAGGAAAGAGGGATGGCCCTTGTGGAGCATTTGGTGCAGGCTGTGCAGCTGCTTGAAATCAAGAACGACATCCAATCGAAGGTGAAGATGGATATCGACCAACAGCAGCGGGAGTATTTCTTGCATCAGCAAATCAAGACCATTCAGGATGAGCTGGGGGCCAGTCCCGTAGAGCAGGAAATAAAAGAAATGGAGCAGGCTGCTGCCCAAAAGAAGTGGAGTAAGGAGGTGGCCGGGGTTTTCAAAAAGGAGGTGGATAAGTTAAGGCGCCTTAATCCTGCCTCGGGTGAGTATTCCATTCAGCACAACTATTTGCAGACCATGCTGGATCTGCCCTGGAATGTTTATACCCGGGATAATTTTGATATGAACCGGGCCCGGAGGATTCTGGACCGTGATCATTATGGTTTGGATAATGTAAAGGAACGTATCCTGGAGCATTTGGCCGTATTGAAACTGAAAGGTGATTTGAAATCGCCCATTTTGTGCTTATATGGCCCTCCGGGAGTGGGCAAAACATCTCTGGGTAAGTCGGTGGCTGAGGCACTCGGCCGTCAATATGTCAGGGTTTCGCTGGGCGGCTTGCACGATGAGGCAGAAATCCGCGGGCACCGAAAAACATACATTGGCGCTATGCCCGGTCGCATCATTCAAAGTATAAAAAAAGCCGGGGCGGCCAATCCGGTGTTTGTACTCGACGAACTGGATAAGATTGGCAACAGTTTTCATGGTGATCCGGCTTCTGCCTTATTGGAGGTGTTGGATCCGGAGCAGAACAGCACTTTTCATGATAATTTTCTGGAGGTGGATTTTGATCTGTCGAAGGTGATGTTTGTGGCTACCGCCAATACGCTGAGCAACATTTCCGCGCCCTTGCTCGATCGCATGGAATTGATCGATGTCAGCGGCTATATTTTGGATGAGAAGATAGAAATTGCCCGGCGTCATTTATTGCCGCGTCAAATGGACCTGCATGGTGTTCCCAAAGGTACGGTTAGCCTTTCGAAGAAGGTGTTGGCCTACATCATAGAAAGTTATACACGCGAGTCGGGCGTTCGGAAGCTGGACAAGGTTCTGGCCCAGCTTTTCAGGAAGATAGCCTTGAAGTTGGCCTCAGAGGAAGCGGTTAAAAAGAACCTTTCAGTGTCGGATGTCCGCGGCTTGCTTGGCGTGGAACGTTTCAGCAAGGAAAGCTCGGAGAAGCTTACTGAGCCCGGGGTGGTTACCGGCCTGGCCTGGACCGCTGTTGGCGGAGAAATCCTGTTTGTGGAGAGCAGTCTCAGCAAGGGCAAGGGCAACCTGACCCTGACCGGTAATCTTGGAGAAGTGATGAAAGAATCGGCCGTGTTGGCTTTGGAGTACCTGAAATCGCATGCTGGCGAGCTGGATTTGGATCCCGAATGGATGGAGCAGCACAACATACACGTGCATGTTCCCGAAGGGGCCATTCCCAAGGATGGCCCTTCAGCAGGTATAACCATGGTCACTTCCATGGCTTCCTTGTTGATGAAGCGCCCGGTTAAACCGCAACTTGCCATGACGGGTGAGCTGACCCTGCGTGGGAAGGTGCTTCCGGTGGGAGGCATCAAGGAAAAAATTCTGGCTGCCAAGCGTGCCGGTATTGTGGACATCATTCTTTCCAAAGAGAATCGAAAAGATGTAGAGGAAATCAAGGCCCTTTACCTGCAGGGTCTGAGCTTTCATTTTGTGGAGAATGTTTTGGAGGTGCTGGATCTGGCACTAATGCCCAAGGCCTGATTTTTCAGGCCTTGGTGACACGCTCACTGAGGTAGCGTGCCTCAAAAGTATCCATCAGTTGTTCCATGTCGGGCGTCAGGCGCGCCAGGGCTCTTTTGATAAAGGCTTTGGGAATGTGCTTGAAATAAGCTTCGGCCAGAGCCCCTGCAATGGAGGCAATGGTGTTGGCCGGTCCGCCCATATAAATGGCCAAACGTATGGCTTCCTCAAAATCGGAAGCTTCGAGAAAGGCGGCAATGGCCGGGGGCACCGGTGTGGGCAAGGGCTTGCCGGCCTGGATGTGTGCTTTCCAGTGTTCGGTCTTTAGATTGAGGTCGTAGGCGAAATGTACCGAAACAAAGGCTTTTATTTCTTTGCGGGTGGCCCCGTTTTTAGCCATGTGCACCGCCACTGCAGTGGCGCGGGCGGCTTCCAGACGAACAGGTACATTGTGTGTGATGAGGGTTGAGCGGCGGGCTTCTTCCAATGCTTCCTCGATGGAAGAAGCAGCAAAACCAATAGGGCTGATGCGACGTGCGGCGCCGTCTCCATCGCTTACGTAGCTGCCCTTTCCGCCACTTTGGGCCCAGGTCAGGAAATCGCTCCGGTAACCGGCCTTAGGAAAGCGGGTAGTCCATTCAATCAGGCTGTCTTTATAAGGTCTCTGATGTAAAATGGAGTCGGCTGTAGCCAGCGTAAGTACCGTGTCGTCGGTGAATGCTGAGGTCGGTTTAAATAACTGAAAGTCCACTGAGTCGACTTGCTCGTGGACAAAAGACGAGCCGATAATGTCGCCGATAATTGCTCCCTTCATACCTTATAATTGTTTCCGCTTGGGGGACGAAGTTCTAAGTTTTTGGCATAAAAACAAATTTTTATCCGGCTGTTTTTGATGAAAGCCCTTGACTTTTGGCCCGGTTGGAAAAGGTAAGGAGGGGTGGCCTGATGGATTTTGTGTGCCTTTTTGCTATATTTAGTGGGAAATTGAATGGCACGCCTATGCAAATTTTTGTTCGTTACCTGCTGTGGAGCGCTCTGGCGCTGGTGGGACTGTTTCTTATCTGGTACTTTCGCTCGGTATTTGTTTTTATCGCGCTGTCCGGGGTGCTGTCGCTCATTACCCGCCCCCTCTTTGAGGTCTTCAAAAAACTGCATTTGGGACGGGTGCGACCCGGAAACGGTGTGGCTGCTTTGCTGACTGTTTTGGTGATATGGGTATTTATTGTTCTCTTCTTTCGCTTTACTTTGCCCTTGCTGGGGGGCGAATTGCGCTACCTTTCGGAGGTGGACTATCCTGCTTTATTTGATCAGGCGCAGCTGCTGCTGCAGGAGGTGTTGGCGCCCCTGCATCGTATTGACGCCGACTTTTTTGAACAGCTGGAAATGCAGTTAACCCTGGCCGTGAATGGTTTGTTGGATGTTTCCCGCCTAAGGGGTGCCTTTTCCGGGATGTTTGATTTTTTGGGGAGTCTCGCGGTGACTGCTTTCTCGGTTACTTTTATCACCTTCTTCTTTCTGAAAGAGGAGGGGCTCTTTGTGCGGCTGCTGATGATCCTTATTCCCGATGAGCACGAAGACGGGGTGCGACACGTGCTGCATTCGGTAAAAATTTTGCTGCGCCGTTATTTTATCGGCATATTGATACAGATTTTTCTGATCTGCTTTTTTGTTACCCTGGGTTTTTTGTTTTTGGGCTTGCAGTTTGAGCATGCCCTTACCATCGGATTGATCAGTGGTTTGTTTAATGTTATTCCTTATGTAGGTCCGGTATTGGGAGGGACTTTTGGCATTTTGACTGCTTCGGTGATTTATCTGCAGCTGCCTTTTGATTTGCCATTTTTGTCCTATTTGGGTTTTGCACTGCTCATCTACGTTGTTGTTCAGCTGATGGATAACCTGTTTTTTCAACCGCTGATTTTTTCTACCAGCGTACGTGCGCATCCGCTGGAAATTTTTATAGTGATTTTGATGTCGGGCTATTTGTCGGGCATCCTGGGGATGTTCCTCGCGATTCCGGTGTACACCATAGTACGGGTGATTGCCCGCGAATTCTTTTACAAATACAGGGTGGTTAAAAAGCTGACCGACGGCTTTGCCTAAGGCAGTGAGACTTCCTGGTAGAAGAGGCTGTCGTTGGCCAAAGCCGCTGCTTCCTGGATGGATTCTGATGCTTCGGGTTTGGGGATATTTTTTGGAGCGTCTGCCTTAAGCCGGCGTGCCTCATGGGCGGCAATGCGCTTGCCATGAAGGGTCGCAGTGACATAGGCATCGGCAAACCCCATTTGTTGCAATAAATCCCTGAAACTTCTGGCTTTTTCGAAATCCTCAAACAGACCAGCTGTAAATTGATTGATGTTTTCGTATTGGTACTGGTGCAGGGAAAGCATGTTTAGGGCATAGGGTTGCAGGTCTATGCCTGTGAATGCGCCAATCTGTACCTGAAAAAGGATGCCGTTTTCCGGAATGGGGAAAACCAGCCATTCCTCATCGTGAGGGTGTGAGAGAAAGCTGTCGCCAGAAGTGCCGGTCGTGTCGGCAGGCAAAGTGAGGCTGTCGGCTTTTGGGGCAGGCACGACGGAGTCGGCTGTGTGTTGCCCCCCGGAGGGCCAGCTGAGCAGGCCGTAGAAGGCCATCATCACCATAAGAACCAGGAAGAAAATCAACAGAAAAAAACTGAATTTCTTGAGGCGGCTGTATTTTTGCGATTGACGCGCAGAGACCGCCTTAAGGCGGGCAATCTCTTTTTCATAGGCACGGATGCGGGTTACTTCGCTTTTGTGCTGGTCGGGTGTTTGATGCATCTTTTGTCTTGCTTTTTCTTGGGCGCTTTAAAAATAGTGAAAGCATTTAAAAATAGGGCATAAGAGCGGCTTTTAATTTTTGGCACGTGTTTTGGGTTGTATAAATCAAACCGGTTTTGTTCACGGAGTGTTTTACCAAAACTGAAGAGCCATGAAAACTACAGCCCATATTCGCAGCTTTGTCGCCCTGGTTATTGTTTTATTGATTGGAGCGACTGCTTATGGCCAAGCTACACAACGCGACCGCCATCAGCGACCGGAACGTAAGAAGGAACAGCCTGCCCTAAGGCACGGTAAACCGGAAAACAGACCTCAGTCCCACAGGACGCAAAATCAACGACCGCAACATCAACGACCGCAGCATCAGGGTCGGGATCGTCAACATCCGCAGCATCAGCGTCCCCAACATCAGCGTCGGGAGTATCAACATCCGCAAAATCAACGACCGCAACATCAGCGTCCGGAGCACAGGGCCAGGGGGCATCATGCTCCTGCGCAACACCACAGGTCGCCGGTCTACCATCGGCACTTACCTGCTCAAAGAGTGAATCGCTTTCACCACCGGGGGCACGATTATTACCATGCCAACCACCGCTTTTATCGTTACCATCCGGGCAGAGGCTATGTAGTGGTAGAAGCGCCTTATACGCGTGTACGCTATTTGCCGGCTCGCTACCAGGTCAGGGTGTACAACGGGCATCGTTACCCTTATTACAACGGTTATTTTTTCCTGCCGGTGGAGTATGGTTATGTGATGGTGCCGGCGCCAGCTCGTCCGCGAGCCGCGTTTAATATTGTGTTGAATTTTTAAAGATTGGGATAGAATGGCAGCGCAACAAGCAAAAAGCCGGGGGCAGGGGCCTCCGGCTTTTTGCTTGCTGACGAAGCAGCCTAACCTTCCAATTGGTTGTAGCGTTCAATGATGTTGAGGTAGGGGGCTACCCCAACGGCCGTAGCATCGGCATGAACGGCGGCTTGTTTGTAGTAATCCTCCCGTTCGGCCAGTTTTTGGCGAATAAAACCGAGTAACTCCTCGTCCGACTTTCCGGCCAGCAGGGGGCGGCTTTTGCGGGCCGGCAGCAGCCGTTCGTAAAGCACTTCGGGACTCAGTTGAAGGTAGATGGTGAGGCCCTTGCTGCGCATAAGTTGCATGTTTTTGTGGAAACAGGGAGCTCCGCCTCCGGTGGAGACGACCACCCGGTTGAGTGCTGCGACTTCCTTCAGGGCTTCGTGCTCCAGCAGGCGAAAGCCTGCTTCCCCAATCTCGTTAAACAGGGCAGCTATTGATTTACCCTGGCTTTGTTCAATATAATGGTCCAGGTCGATGAAGCGCCACTGGAGCGCACGCGCCAGCATTTGTCCCACCGTGGTTTTTCCACTTCCCATGAATCCGGTCAAAAATACACTGTTTACCATCCGCTGTGCTTAATCAAAAATGGACATTTGGCCATCGTTTCCTTCCCCTTCCTCCGGGTCATCCCCGTTTTCCTGCTCCTCCTCCCTGCTTGGTTCGGGCTGAACGAGCGGCTCCAGTTCATTAACCTTTGAAACCTGGTAGGTGGTCAGGCGCTTACCTCTGGCTTTGAATCCTTTAACACCAATAAATTCGGCCACCTCTACAATTTCTTTTTCCCTCTCCTTATCCTCTCCCCCAAATTTGATTTCGAGGCGGGGATAGTCCACTTTGGTCAGGCGTACCAAATGCGATTTGGGATGGTCGCCGATGAAACGCTGAGCCTGGCGTACCGGTTCGACCTGGAAGCGCTTGATGTAGTAGAACTTTTGTTCGGCATCGTAATAAACGGCCGACCAAACGGTGTCGGGCCGGTATTTTTCGATTACCAGAATGTGGTCTTCGTAGTGGTTACTTAAGTCGAAACTGGTTTGGTAAAATTGCCCGTCGCGCGTCATTACCAGTATTTGCTCGTCGCCATGGAATTCACCCAGATAGGTGCCACGCCCGTCCACGTTGAGGCGGAGGGTTTCGGGTTCGAACCAGATTTTTCGGCCACCCAGGGTCGATTCGCCTTTGCGTTTGAGCACCACCTTTTGGACCTCGTGCTTAGAGAGGATATTGCCCTGGGCGCCCCGACCTTTCACCAGCAGTTCGCCCATGTCGAAGTCGAAGATCAGATTGCGGATTCTTGCTCTGGGGCGAAGGGTTACCTTTACGATTTCCGCTTCCCCATTGGGATTGGCGCTGAAATACAGTATTTGTGAGCCTTCGGTCCCCTTGGTCAGGTTGTACTCCTTGTCGCGCGTTATGCCGGTAACGGCAAAACGCTTTACATAGGCCGCACCGTGCTTGCCGTCGCGATAGGCCACATTGTAGATGGTGCGCTCGTCGTTTCTCTTAAATACGGCGGCATGGATGATGTCCTTGCCCACAAAGGCTTTTTCCTGCACACGGGTAATGATGTAGCGCCCGTCCTTGTAAAAGAGGATGAGGTCGTCGATGTCGGAACAATCACAAAGGTACTCGTCCTTGCGCAGCGAGGTGCCGATGAAGCCCTCCTCGCGGTTGATGTACAGTTTCTCGTTTTTGACCACCACCTTGCTGGCTTCAATGCTTTCGAAGCTGCGCAATTCGGTTTTACGCGGAAACTTACTGGCGTACCCCTTTTTTAAGCGCTTGTAATAGTCGATGGAGTAGGGGATAATGTGCTCCAGGTTGTAGGCTACCTGCTCCAGTTCTTCCTCGATGGCCGCCATGTATTCATCGGCCTTTTTAGCATCGAAACGCGAAATCCGCTTGATTTTGATTTCGGTGAGTCGGACAATGTCGTCGCGGGTCACCTCCCGCTTCAATTTCGGCTTAAAGGGCTCCAGTCCGTGATCAATCGTCTGAATAATGGCTTCAAAAGTCTCACATTCTTCAATGCGCTGGTAAATCTTATTCTCGATGAATATTTTTTCGAGGGAGGCGTAGTGCCAGGCCTCTTCCAGCTCATCGCGACGTATTTCCAGTTCGCGGGTCAGCAGGTGCACCGTATGGTCGGTGTTGGCTCTTAAAATTTCCGAAACGCCTATAAAGCAGGGCTTGTTGTCGCGAATCACGCAGGCGTTGGGCGACAGCGACAACTCACAGTCGGTAAAGGCGTAGAGGGCATCTATGGTCTTGTCGGGCGAAGCTCCAGCCGGCAAATGCACCTGAATCTCTACATTCTGGGCCGTGTTGTCGTCTATTTTTCGGATTTTAATCTTCCCCTTTTCTACGGCCTTGAGTATGGACTCAATCAGCGAGGTGGTGTTTCTGCTGAAGGGAATGTCGGATATCACCAGGGTGCGGGCATCCAGCTTGGAGATTTTGGCCCGTACTTTTATCTGTCCCCCCCGCAGGCCGTCGTTGTAACGCGAAACATCCAACATTCCTCCGGTGGGGAAGTCGGGATACAATTCAAAGCCTTCGCCCTTAAGGTGGGCAATGGAGGCATCAATCAACTCCTGAATGTTGTGCGGCAAAATCTTGGAAGCCAGTCCCACCGCAATCCCCTCCACGCCTTGAGCCAGCAGCAGGGGGAATTTTACCGGCAGGGTAATGGGTTCCTTGTTGCGGCCGTCGTACGAGGGTTTCCACTCTGTGGTTTTGGGGTTGAAAACGACCTCCTGGGCAAACTTGGTCAGGCGTGCCTCTATGTAACGAGGCGCCGCACTGCCGTCGCCCGTAAAGATGTTTCCCCAGTTTCCCTGGGTGTCGATCAGCAGGTCTTTTTGTCCCAGCTGCACCAGGGCATCTCCGATGGAGGCGTCGCCGTGGGGGTGAAACTGCATGGTGTGACCAATGATGTTGGCCACTTTATTGTAGCGGCCGTCGTCGAGCCGCTTCATGGCGTGCAAAATCCTGCGCTGCACCGGTTTCAGTCCGTCGTTGATGTGGGGTACGGCCCGCTCCAGTATCACATAGGAAGCATAGTCGAGAAACCACTCGCGGTACATCCCCTGCAGAGGGGTAATCACCGGCGCATCTTCGTGGGCCGACCCATCGCCCGGGTTGGGTTGTAAGGCCTCGTTTTCGTCCAGCATATCGTCTTTGTCCATAAGTCTCTTTTCCTTTTTTCGCCTACAACATTTCCTCGTCTACAATCAGGTTGTCGATGATGAAGTTCTGGCGGTCGGGGGTGTTCTTGCCCATGTAAAAGTCGAGCAATTCCTTGGCCGCATCGTCCTTTTTCATCCGCACCCGGTCCAGCCGGATGTCCTTGTTGATAAAGGCGCTGAACTCATCGGGAGAAATCTCTCCCAAACCCTTAAAGCGGGTAATTTCCGGATTGGCCCCCAGGGCTTTCAGGGCCTGCAGGCGCTCCTCTTCGGAGTAGCAATAACGGGTCTCCTTTTTGTTGCGTACCCTAAATAAGGGCGTTTGCAAAATGTAGAGGTGTCCGTTTTTGATCAGTTCCGGAAAAAACTGCAAAAAGAAGGTGATCAGCAGCAGGCGAATGTGCATGCCGTCCACGTCGGCATCGGTGGCGATGATGACGTGGTTGTAGCGCAAGGCTTCGATGCCTTCCTCGATGTTGAGGGCCGCCTGTAAGAGGTTGAACTCTTCGTTTTCATACACAATCTTACGGCTCAGGCCGTAAGAGTTCAGGGGCTTTCCCTTGAGCGAGAATACCGCCTGGGTAGCTACATCCCTGGCCTTGGTGATGGAACCGCTGGCCGAGTCGCCCTCGGTAATGAAAATCATGGTTTCCATTTTGCGCTCGGCATTGGAGTTGTAATGCACCCGGCAGTCGCGCAATTTTTTGTTGTGCAGACTCACCTTTTTGGCCCTTTCCCGGGCCAGTTTCTGAATGCCCGAAATGGCTTTGCGTTCCTTTTCCGACTCCAGAATTTTCTTGTGCATTATCTCCGCAGTTTCGGCATGGCGGTGCAGGTAGTTGTCGAGTTGTTGTTTTAAAAAGTCGCCTACGTAATTGCGTACCGAAGTGCCGTCGGGTCCCATATCTTTCGAGCCCAGCTTGGTTTTGGTTTGTGATTCAAATACCGGCTCCTCAATTTTGATGCTGACGGCCGCCACAATGCCCTGACGAATGTCGGCCACATCAAAGTTTTTGTTGTAAAACTCGCGGATGGTCTTGACTACCGATTCACGAAAAGCAATCAGGTGCGTGCCGCCCTGGGTGGTGTGCTGACCGTTGACAAAGGTATAGTACTCCTCACCGTACTGGTTGGTGTGGGTCAAGGCAATCTCCAGGTCGTCGTCCTTGAGTTGAATGGGCGCATAAAGACCCGGCTCGGTCATGTTCTCTTCCAGCAAATCGAGCAGTCCCCGTTTCGATTGAAAAACGCGGCCGTTGAAATGGATGGCAAGACCGGCATTCAGGTAGGTGTAATTCTTAAGCAGGTCTTCAATGAATTCGTCCTTAAAGGTAAAGGCATCGAAGATGGTGTCGTCGGGCCAAAATTCGATGAGGGTGCCGTTGGGGGCCTGGGTAGATTCTATCGGGTTTTCGGCCACCAGCTCCCCGCGTGAAAAGCTTACCAGCTTGGTTTCCCCTTCGCGAAAGGCCTGCACCTTAAAGTTGACTGACAAGGCATTTACCGCCTTCACCCCAACACCATTGAGTCCCACCGATTTTTTAAAAGCCTTACTGTCGTACTTGGCGCCCGTGTTCATTTTGGAAACCACATCCACCACCTTTCCCAGTGGAATGCCACGGCCATAGTCGCGCACGCTCACCCGGTTTTCGTCTATACGGACTTCAATTTTTTTTCCGAAGCCCATCATGTATTCGTCGATCGAGTTGTCCATGACTTCCTTTAAGAGGACATAGATGCCGTCGTCGCCGTAGGTGCCGTCGCCCAATTTACCAATGTACATACCGGGGCGCCTGCGAATGTGCTCTTTCCAGTCGAGCGTTTGAATGGAGTCTTCTGAATAGTTCTGAATCATAGTTCGCTACAATTGTTGCCGTTTTTGTGTGGGTGGGAGGCGGTTTTGTAAAAACCTCCCAAATATAGCGAAAAGCACAAAACGAAAATAATTGATTTATGAACAGGTCGGGTAAGACTCTGTTAAACACCCTCTTGTTTTGCTTGCTACGGAGTCAATAATCCGCTATTTTTATCGCAGAATCCCCCATTCCTCAGTTTTAAAATCGTACTTTTGAGATACAGCGTGCTGGTTCTTTGTCCTGCCGCTGCGCTGTTTACAGGGGCTGCAATGCAGCGTCTAAGCGCTTTGTTTGCTGAGTATTGTTGGTTTTTTGAGGAACTCAAATTATCCACAGGTATTGCTTTTTTGTTTTACATTCGTTTTTTAACTTTGATTTTTGTTTTAATAAAAGTAATCAGTACTTTTATGGCGCTCTTCTCAAAGAAAAGAATGATGACTTTAATACACTAACGTAGGTTGTGATTTGCAGACGACGGGCGGTCTTTTCAGGGTGTTAGGTGCTCGGTCTGAGGTCCTTAAAAATTTAGTATTATGTTTGAAAATTATGAAGTTTGGTTTGTTACCGGTGCTCAGCTCCTTTATGGTGGCGACGCAGTGGTTGCAGTAGATGGTCATTCCAATGAAATGGTGGCCGGCTTGAATGCATCCGGAAATCTTCCGGTTAAAGTGGTTTATAAAGGTACGGTTAACTCGGCTAAGGAAGTTACCGCTACGATGAAGGCGGCCAACAACGACGACAAATGTATCGGCATCATTACCTGGATGCATACTTTTTCGCCTGCAAAAATGTGGATTCATGGTCTGCAGGAACTTCGTAAGCCCTTGATGCATTTCCATACTCAGTTCAATAAGGAGATTCCCTGGAACGAAATCGATATGGATTTCATGAACCTGAACCAGAGTGCACATGGCGACCGGGAATTCGGACACATCACCGCACGCATGCGTCGTCCGCGCAAAGTGGTGGTAGGGCACTGGCAGGATCCCAAAGCGCAGGAGCGCATCTCTGTTTGGATGCGCGTAGCAGCAGCCTGGGCAGATGCTCAGGATTTGCGCATCATCCGCTTTGGTGATCAAATGAACAATGTGGCTGTAACCGATGGCGACAAAGTTGATGCCGAGTTGCAACTGGGTTACCACGTAGATTATTTCCCCATTGCCGATTTGGTGGCCGTTCAGGATAAGGTGAGTGCTGCCGATGTAGCGGCTTTGGTGAAGCAATATGAGTCGGACTACAATTTTGCAGACAATTGCAAGGCAGGTGGTGCTTTCCGTGGACAAGTAGAGCATGCTGCCCGCATTGAGATTGCACTGCGCCGCTTCCTGGAAGAAAAAGGCGCGAAGGCTTTTACCACCAATTTTGACGATTTGGCTGGCGTGGATCAATTGCCTGGCCTGGCGTCGCAGCGCCTGATGGCCGATGGTTACGGTTTTGGTGCCGAAGGCGACTGGAAGACCGCAGCCCTTTACCGTGCTATGTGGGTAATGGGTTACGGCATGCCCAAGGGTTGTAGTTTCTTAGAAGATTATACCCTGCACTTCGACGGCGAGAAGAGTGCAATTTTGCAAGCGCACATGTTGGAGGTTTGTCCCCTTATCGCCGCTGAGAAACCCCGCCTGGAGGTTCATCCCCTGGGTATTGGTGGCAAAAACGATCCCGCCCGTTTGGTGTTTACCAGCAAGCCCGGACAGGGTGTTGCAGCCACTGTGGTGGACATGGGCAGTCGCTTCCGCATGATTGTCAATGTAGTGGATTGTATCGACTCCAAGCCGCTGCCCAAGTTGCCGGTGGCCAGTGCGCTGTGGATTCCGCAGCCTAATTTTGAAGTCGGCGCTGCAGCATGGATTCTGGCCGGAGGAACCCACCATACCAGTTTCTCCTACGATCTTACAGCAGAGTACCTGGAGGACTTTGCGGAGATGGCAGGAATTGAGTTCTTGTTGATTGACGAGAAGACCACCATTCCGGAGTTTAAAAAGGAACTCCGCTTCAACGATGTGTACTACCATTTAAATAAAGGCTTCTAAAATTTATAAAAAGGCAGGCGGTTGTAACTAACTGCTTGCCTTTTGTTTTAATATTCACCACTAAACATTAAACTATGAATGCAGGATTTACGACCCTCGACTATATGATCTTTGTGGCTTACGCCCTGGTCATTATGTCCCTGGGGTTGTGGCTTTCGAGAACGAAAAAAGGGGAGGAGAAGAACTCAAAGGATTACTTCCTGGCCGGGGGTACCTTATCCTGGTGGGCCATTGGAGCCTCTCTGATTGCCGCCAATATTTCGGCAGAGCACTTCATTGGTATGTCGGGTTCAGGTTTCCGCGTTGGACTGGGGATTGCTGCCTACGAATGGATTGCTGCCATCACGCTTATTTTGGTGGCTAAATTTTTGTTGCCCCAGATGATCGACAAGAAGATTTTTACCATGCCTCAGTTTGCCAAAGAACGCTACGGCAAAGGGGTGAGCTTTTTCTTCTCTTTCTTCTGGCTGTTGGTTTATGTCTTTGTTAACCTGACCTCTGTGGCCTGGCTGGGTGCTTTGGCTATGGAGCAAATTCTTGGGTTTCCCAAGGAATACGGCGTGCCGGCCCTGCTTCTTTTTGCCGGCGTTTACTCCATCTATGGTGGTTTGAAGGCGGTAGCCTGGACCGATGTGATTCAAGTTGTTTTCCTGGTTGGTGGCGGACTCATTACCGCGTGGTTTGCGCTCGACGCCGTAGGTGGCGATGCTGGTGGCGCCGTTCAGGGTTTTGTCACCATTTTGCAAAAGGTGCGTGAGGTGCCTGAGGATTTGCACTTTAATATGATCATTGACCGGGATCTTAATGCCACGGTGTTTAAGGACTTGCCGGGACTGGCGGTTATTTTTGGTGCCATGTGGTTGACCAACCTGGGTTACTGGGGCTTTAACCAGTACATCATTCAAAAGGGTCTGGCCGCTAAGAACCTGAAAGAAGCTAAAAAGGGTCTGATTTTTGGGGCTTATTTGAAGATTTTGATTCCCATTATTGTGATTATTCCGGGAATTACTGCTTATGTCTTGTTCAACCATCCCGATTTGCAGCATACCGTCAGCGGACTCGATGGAACCATCCAGGTGGCCGATGAGGCTTATCCCTGGTTGCTTAGGAACTTTGCTCCGGCCGGTATTCGCGGGTTGGCTTTCGCGGCTCTGGTAGCTGCGGTGGTTTCTTCGCTGGCTTCTATGCTGAACTCTACTTCCACCATTTTTACACTGGACATTTATCGCGATATGCTGAACAAGCAGGCCAGTGAAAGGACCCTGGTAAAAGTGGGACGTATTACGGCTTTTGTATCCTTGATCATTGCCATTATTACGGCTAAGCCCCTGTTGGGTGGTCTGGATCAGGCCTTTCAGTACATTCAGGAGTACACCGGCTTCATTTATCCGGGTGTGGTAGTGGTCTTTGGTATGGGACTGTTGTGGAAACGGGCGACCAACCGTGCGGCCTTGTGGACCACCATTGCAACCATTCCGGCCGGCATCATTATGAAGATTGCCTTGCCCGATCTGCCTTTCATCATTCGCATGGGCTATGTATGTATCGTACTGATTGCCTTGGCCATTATTTTGGTGTTGACCGACAGCCACAAGGTGCCGGCCAAACCCTTGTCCGATGCCAATCGTAAGATGCAGCAACGTGGCGGTCTCTTCTTTGCAATTTTGGCTGGCGTGACTTTTGTGGCCGGTTTGATTTGGGGTACGCCCTTGTTCGATTTTAATTTGTTGAACCTTGGTTTCGATTCCATCTTCATGTTCTCGGCTCTGTTGACTTTCCTATCTATTATTTTGTATACGAATGCCAACAGCGATAAGCAGGACGATAAGGCTTATGATTTTCAGCCCGAAATTTTTGCTACCGACGGCAAGTTTGCAGTCGGGGCTATGGGTATTGTAGTTATTATAGTAGCGCTTTACGCCTATTTCTGGTAGACCTGAAAAGTGAGGGGTGCTGTCGGCCCCATGGTCGGCAGCACCCCTTTTCTTTGCGGTTTGTTTTCTGGTGTCAAAACTCTAAGTTGGTTAAGTTATGTTAGAATCTTTAAAAGCAGAAGTCTGTCAGGCCAATCTGGACCTGGTGAAGCACGGACTCGTCATCTTTACCTGGGGCAATGTGAGTGCCATCGACCGGGCTTCCGGTCTGGTGGTGATTAAACCCAGCGGGGTGGCTTACGACGGCATGCATGCCGAGCAAATGGTGGTGGTGGACCTCGAGGGCAAGGTGGTGGAAGGCAAGTTGAAACCTTCGTCCGATATGCCCACCCATGTGGCGCTTTACAAAGCCTTTCCGGAAATTGGAGGGGTGGTACATACCCATTCTACCTATGGTACGGCCTGGGCGCAAGCCGGGTTGGATTTGCCCATAGTGGGCACTACCCATGCCGATTATTTTGCCAGCGACATTCCCTGTACCCGCGATATGACAGAAGAAGAGGTGAAGGGTGCTTATGAGAAAGAGACCGGTACGGTCATTATTGAGCGCTTCAAGGACTTAAATCCCAACCACATTCCTGGTGTGCTGGTGAAGAACCATGCCCCTTTTACCTGGGGTAAGGATGCCCACGATGCCGTGCACAACAGTGTGGTGCTGGAGCAGGTGGCTAAAATGGCCTATATCGGCAAAATGTTGAACCCGGGTATGGATATGAACGCTCACCTGACCACCAAGCATTTTGAGCGGAAACATGGGGCCAATGCTTATTACGGACAATAAGCGTCCTTTGGGAATAGAAACTAACCTGGGGCCTTTGGGGTGCCCATAAATAAAATACCATGTCGGAAAAAAAATATGTAATCGGACTCGATTATGGCTCAGATTCTGCCCGGGCCGTTATCGTAGAAGCCCTTACGGGCGAAGAAATCGCATCGGCAGTGAAACACTATCCCCGCTGGATGGAGGGGAAGTATTGTGTGCCCGCCAAGGACCAATATCGTCAACATCCGCAGGACTACATTGATGTAATGGAGTACATCATTAAGGAGTCGCTGGCGCAAGCCGGACCAGAGGTGGCTAAAAATGTCGTAGGGATGTCGTTCGACACTACGGGCAGCACCCCTGTTTTTGTGAATGAAGAGGGGGTGCCTCTGGCCATGTTGCCTGAGTTTGCCGAAAATCCCAACGCCATGTTTGTGTTGTGGAAGGACCATACTGCGGTAAAAGAAGCTGCTGAGATCAACGAGCTGGCACAAAAGTATAAAATTGACTATACCCAGTACGAGGGCGGCATTTATTCTTCGGAATGGGTGTGGGCCAAGGCCTTACACGTATTGCGCAGCGACGAGTCGGTACGAAAGGCTGCTTATTCGTGGATAGAGCATTGCGATTGGATGCCCGCCTTGATTACCGGTACACAAAAGCCTGCTGAGGTGGTTCGCAGTCGCTGTGCAGCGGGGCACAAAGCCATGTGGCTGGAGGCCTGGGGTGGTTTGCCCGAGGAGGAGTTTTTAACGACCCTGGATCCCTTGTTGAAGGGCTACCGCGACCGCTTGTATAAGGATACTTATACCAGCGACGTTAAGGTGGGCCACCTTACTGAGGAATGGGCCCAGCGCCTGGGTCTGAGCACTGAGGTGGCTGTGGGTGTTGGTGCTTTCGACTGTCACATGGGTGCCGTAGGGGGGGAAGTAACCCCCAACGTTCTGGCACGTGCCATTGGTACTTCCACCTGCGACATAATGATTGCTCCTTATGAGCAGATTGGCGATAAGCTGATTGCCGGTATTTGTGGTCAGGTAGATGGTTCGGTTATTCCCGGCTACGTGGGTCTGGAGGCTGGCCAGTCGGCTTTTGGCGACTTATATGCCTGGTTCAAGCGGGTAATTGCCTGGCCCTTGGACAATATTTTGGCCAACACGACTCTGGTCGATGCGGAAACGCGCGCCAAGCTGATTGAAGAAACCGAAGCGAAAATCATTCCCCAGCTCTCGGAGGCCGCCATGCAAATTCCGATGGAAGAATCTACCGTTCTTGCGGTCGACTGGATGAATGGTCGCCGCACGCCGGATGCCAGTCAGGAAGTGACCGGAACCATTGCGGGACTTAAACTGGGTACCGATGCGCCGCGCATTTTCAGAGCCTTGGTGGAAGCCACTGCCTTTGGTTCCAAAGCCATTGTAGATCGTTTTGCCCGGGAAGGTGTATTGCTCGAAGGCATCATTGGTCTGGGTGGTGTGGCCAAGAAGTCGCCTTTTGTCATGCAGACCCTGGCCGATGTGCTGAACATGCCCATTAAGGTGGCACGCACCGTGGAGACCTGTGCCTTTGGTGCCGCGATGTTTGCTTCGGTGGCTGCCGGTGTGCATCAGCGTGTAGAGGATGCCCAAAAGGCAATGGGGCAGGGTTTTGAAAAGGAATATACGCCCAATCCTGAGCGTGTAAAGGCTTATGCTGCCATTTATGAAAAGTACGCCAAGCTGGGTGCTTTTACCGAGCAGGAAAAATTGTAGTTTGTTTTCAGGAGGCGAAGCCTTCTGAGCGAACATTCTGTTACCAGCAGCGCCAGGCAAAGCCTGGCGCTGTTTTTTTTGTGCTGCTTTGGTTAGGGGCCTGTCTCGTGCTTACTGGCCCACATCAAAGGTTCTGCGGCGAAGAATAAAGTCGTCGCCCAGATACACCCGTCGCACATCCGGATCCTCGGCCAACTCCTCGGCACTGCCCGCTTTCATGATGTTGCCCTCGAACAGGAGGTAGGCGCGGTCGGTAATCGACAGGGTTTCGTGTACGTTGTGATCGGTAATCAATATGCCGATGTTCTTGTATTTGAGCTTGGCAACGATTTCCTGGATGTCGCGCACTGCAATGGGATCTACCCCGGCAAAGGGTTCATCGAGCAAAATAAACTTTGGGTTGATGGCCAGGGCGCGGGCAATTTCGGTGCGCCGGCGTTCTCCCCCGGAGAGCTGTATGCCCTTGCTCTTGCGAATGTGGGTGAGACTGAACTCTTCAAGCAATTCTTCGGTCCGCCTTTTTTGGTACTCTTTGGGGAATTTGGTCATCTCCAACACCGCCTTAATGTTGTCTTCCACACTCAAATTACGGAAAACACTGGCTTCCTGAGCCAGGTAGCCGACCCCTTTCTGGGCCCGCCGGTACACCGGTTCGTTGGTAATCACCTGGTCGTTCAGGAAAATCTCCCCCTCGTTGGGTGCTATGAGTCCCACCATCATATAAAAAGTCGTGGTTTTACCCGCTCCGTTGGGACCCAGCAGTCCCACAATTTCTCCTTGTCGCACCTCTACCGACACGCCTTTAACCACCGTGCGGTTTTTGTATCGCTTTACCAGGTTTTTGGTGTGCAGCAGCAAACCCTCTTCTTTCTCCATTTTATATGTGTTATGCGTTGCTTTCTTTTGCTCTTTTACGTTCCACTCTTGCTGCAATAATAATACCACCTTCGTACAGCAACAGGAGGGGCAGGCAAACCAGCAGCTGACTGATGACATCCGGTGGCGTAATAATGGCTGCCAGGGCCAGGGTCAACACGATGGCGTGCCGCCGGTATTTTTTTAGGAAGCCGGTGCTGACGAGTCCCACCTTACTCAAAAAATAAATGAACACCGGCAGTTCAAACATAAAGCCGGTGGCCAGTACAATGGAACTTACGGTGGAAACGTAGGAGCCAAAGTTAATGATGTTTTCGACACGGGCACTCACCTGGTAGCTGCCCAGGAAGTAAACCGACAGGGGGGCAATGACGAAATAGGCAAAGAGTATGCCCACCGAGAACAGCAGACTGGCGGCCAGGATGGCGCCGCGACTGTGGCGTACCTCGTTCTCGTAGAGTGCCGGACGGATGAAACGCCAGAACTCGTAGAAGATGTAGGGGAAGGCCAGAGTAGCTCCTGCCAGAAAGGCCACCCAAATGTGCATGGTAAACTGCCCGGCCAGCTGGATGTTTTGGAAGGACAACTGAACCGGATTGATGCAAAGTGCCGGCATTTGCGCCCATTCGGCCACACGGCACAACAGTCGGTTGGTCAGGAAGTCGGGCCGACTGGGGCCGAGGAGTACCGTGTCGAACACCAGATCCTTGAAAACAAAGGCCAGTACCGCCAAGACGAGTACCGCCATAAAGGAGCGGATGAGGTGCCACCTGAGTTCTTCGAGGTGGTCGAGAAAGGACATATCTGAGTTGGTGTTCGCTGGCATACCGGCTGCAGAGTTGGAAAACCTTGCTAAAATAGTGAATGTGCAAAGATAAGGCCTAATTTCGAAGCAAAAAATGTTCCGGCACCCTGCGGGGATTTAATAAAATTTCACAAAGCGCTTGATTTCACGGAGGCAGCGGCTTATCTTGTTAAGTATTTGTATTACAGTGTGGTGTTTGTTGTACACAGGCGGGTGCTTTCCTTGTGTACTCTGCTTTTAAACACCTAATAAGATGCTGTTAATGTGGAACAAAAGCCGTACTTTTGCCGGCTGTAAATTGTATTATAAAACAGTTACATTATGGCAGATAAATCAAATCAACCGCTGTTCAGCGATTTTGCTCCCGTAACAACGCAGGAGTGGATGGACAAGATAACAGCGGATCTCAAAGGGGCCGATTTTGAAAAGAAGCTCGTTTGGAGAACCAACGAAGGGTTCAGCGTACGTCCTTTTTACCGTGAGGAAGACCTGGAGCAGGTGAAGTACCTGGATACACTTCCGGGTGAATACCCTTATGTGCGGGGAACCAAAACTTCGAACAAATGGCTGGTTCGTCAGGACCTTGTGGTGAGCGATGTGGCTGTTGCCAATGAGAAGGCGCTGACCTTGCTGACCAAAGGCGTGACTTCACTGGGTTTTCGCTTCGAGGACGAGGCGCTGATAAGCGAAGCCAATCTTCAAGTTTTGCTGAAGAATATTCTGTCGAACGAGGTGGAGCTGAATTTTTCCGCTGCGCACGGCAACGATAAGCTGTTAAAAGCTGTTGTGGCTGCATTTAAGGCACAGAATCGCGACCTGGCTGCCGTTCAGGGGTCTTTCGACATAGATCCGCTGGGTGCTTTGACCATCGACGGGCGCCTTTGCGAAAGCAGCGAGAAAACCATGGACTTTGTGGCTGACCTGGTGAAGGAAGCCAAAGTACTGCCCGCCTTTCAGGTGGTGAACGTTAATGGTAAGCATTTTGGCAACGCCGGTGCCACCATTGTGCAGGAGTTGGCCTTTGCCTTATCGGCCGGCAGCGAATACCTTTCGCAACTGACTGAGCGTGGATTGACGGTCAACGAAGCCGCTAAGAGTCTGCGTTTCACTTTAAGCGTAGGGTCCAATTACTTTATGGAAATTGCCAAGCTTCGCGCCGGTCGTTTGTTGTGGTCCAGTATCGTAAGCGCTTTTAAGCCTGCCGGTAATGAGGCCGCCAAAATGTTGGTGCATTGTGAGACTTCCGAGTTCAATAAGACGGTTTACGATCCTTATGTAAATATGCTGCGTACCCAAACAGAAGCCATGTCGGCCGCCATTGGCGCCTGTCATTCGCTTACGGTGCAGCCCTTCGATAAGGTGTTCCGCACCCCCAATGAGTTCAGCGAGCGCATCGCCCGCAACCAGCAATTGCTGTTGAAGGAAGAATCGTATCTGAGTATGATTGTTGATCCGGGTGCGGGCAGCTATTACATCGAAAACCTGACCGACAGCATTGCTTCTGAGGCCTGGAAGCTCTTCCTGGCTGTAGAAGAAAAGGGTGGTTATTTGAAGGCTTTGCAAGCCGGATTCATTCAAGGCGAGGTTAAGGCTTCGGCGCAACAGCGCGCCAAAGCGGTGGCCGCTCGCAAGGAGATTTTCCTGGGGACCAACCAGTATCCCAATGCTTCGGACAGCATGGCCGACTCGGTGGATGCTGCGGTAATGAGGTCCATAGCACCTGAAGCCGGGGAGGTAGAACCCCTGCGTTTGTTCCGGGGAGCTGAAGCTTTTGAGGACTTGCGTATGGCTACCGAGAAGGCCGCCAAGCGTCCCAAAGTGTTTATGCTCACCTACGGCAATCTGGCCATGCGTTTGGCCCGTTCGCAGTTTTCGGGCAATTTCTTTGGCTGTGCCGGTTACGAAATCATCGACAACCTTGGTTTTGCTGCGGTTAAAGAGGGTACAGATGCCGCACTGAAAGCCGGTGCCGATATTGTGGTCTTGTGCTCCTCGGACGAGGAATACAGCACTGCAGCTCCCGAAGCCTACGAAGCGCTTAAAGGTAAAGCCCACCTGGTGGTGGCCGGTGCTCCCGCCTGCATGGAGGAACTCAAAGCTAAGGGCATTGAGCACTTCATTCATGTGCGCAGCAATGTGCTGGAGACTTTGCAGGGATTTAACAAGGCACTGGGAATCTAAAAACACAAACGATTATGAAACCGGATTTTTCAAAAATAACTTTCAAAAAAGAGCCCTGTGCTGCTTCGGCGGGCGACTGGGCCAAGAAAAACGGGATTAAGAAGGACTGGGTGACCCCCGAACAGATTCCCGTTAAGCCTGTTTATACCAAGGAAGATTTGGCCGGCATGGAGCATTTGAATTATGCTGCCGGTCTGCCCCCCTTCCTGCGCGGCCCCTATTCGGGCATGTACGCCATGCGTCCCTGGACCATCCGTCAGTATGCCGGCTTTTCTACTGCTGAAGAGTCGAACGCCTTTTACCGGCGCAACCTGGCAGCGGGTCAAAAAGGCCTTTCAGTGGCTTTTGACCTGGCTACACACCGGGGCTACGACTCCGACCACGAGCGGGTAGTGGGTGATGTGGGTAAGGCCGGTGTGGCCATCGACTCCATCCTCGATATGAAGGTGCTCTTCGACGGCATTCCCCTCGACAAAATGTCGGTGTCTATGACCATGAACGGCGCCGTGTTGCCCGTAATGGCTTTTTACATTGTGGCCGGATTGGAGCAGGGTTGTAAGCTGGAAGATATGGCCGGAACCATTCAGAACGACATTCTGAAGGAGTTTATGGTGCGGAATACCTACATCTATCCTCCGGAGTTCTCCATGAAGATCATCGCCGATATTTTTGAGTACACCTCTAAGAATATGCCGAAGTTCAACAGCATCTCCATTTCGGGTTACCACATGCAGGAGGCCGGAGCTACTGCCGACATTGAGTTGGCTTATACGCTGGCCGATGGTTTGGAGTACCTGCGAGCCGGTGTTAATGCCGGTATGAATGTGGATGCTTTTGCACCGCGCTTGTCCTTTTTCTGGGCCGTGGGCATGAACCACTTTATGGAAATTGCCAAGATGCGCGCTGCCCGTATGCTGTGGGCCAAGATTGTGAAGCAGTTTGGTCCCAAAAATCCCAAGTCGCTGGCTTTGCGCACGCACTCGCAGACTTCGGGCTGGTCGCTGACCGAGCAGGATCCTTTCAACAACGTAGGGCGTACCTGTATTGAGGCGATGGCCGCTGCCCTGGGACACACCCAGTCGCTGCACACCAATGCCCTCGATGAGGCGATTGCTTTGCCCACCGATTTCTCTGCGCGTATTGCCCGTAATACCCAGATTTACATTCAGGAGGAAACCCAGATTTGTAAGGCTATTGATCCCTGGGCCGGCTCTTATTATGTGGAGTCGTTGACCAAGGAACTGGCCGATAAGGCCTGGGCGTTGATTCAGGAAGTGGAAGAAATGGGTGGAATGGCCAAGGCCATAGAGACCGGTCTGCCCAAAATGCGTATCGAAGAGGCGGCTGCCCGTACTCAGGCGAAGATCGACAGTGGCAAGCAAATTATCGTGGGTACCAACCGTTACCGTCTGGAAAAGGAAGACCCCATCGATATTTTGGATGTGGACAACGCAGCGGTGCGTAAGTCTCAGATTGAGCGCCTGAAAAAATTGCGTGCTGAGCGTAATGAGGCAGAGGTGCAGGCTGCTTTGGAAGCCATTACCGAGTGTGTGAAAACCGGTAAAGGCAACCTCCTTGAACTGGCTGTTGATGCCGCTCAAAAGCGTGCCTCTTTGGGCGAGATTTCTTATGCATGTGAAAAAGAAGTAGGAAGATACAAGGCTGTGATACGATCTATCAATGGAGTTTACTCCTCGGAGGCAGGAGACGACAATGTGTTTGAGCAAGCTCAGGCGCTGGCGCGCAAATTTGCCGAAGTTGAAGGCCGTCAGCCCCGCATTATGGTGGCCAAGATGGGCCAGGACGGACACGACCGCGGAGCCAAAGTGGTGGCTACAGGTTATGCCGACATTGGTTTCGACGTGGACATGGGTCCCTTGTTCCAAACCCCTGCCGAAGCAGCCAAGCAGGCTGTGGAAAACGATGTGCACGTATTGGGTGTTTCTTCCCTGGCTGCGGGCCACAAGACCCTGGTCCCCCAGGTGATTGCTGAGCTTAAGAAGCTGGGACGCGAAGACATTATGGTGATTGCCGGAGGGGTTATTCCTCATCAGGATTACCAGTTCCTGTACGATGCCGGCGTAGTGGGCATTTTTGGTCCCGGTACCTCTGTGGCCCAGGCAGCTGTTGATATTTTGAATTTGTTGCTGCAAATGCGTGAGGCCTAGGCCTTCTGAGCAAGGACTAAAAGATTCGAAGTACTTCAAGGGAAGGGAGCAAAATATTTGCTGCCTTCCCTTTGATTTTTGTTGCAGGGGAAGATTTTTATGCTTAATTTTGCCCCGCATTTCCAGCGGACGTGGCGTAATTGGTAGCCGCGCCAGACTTAGGATCTGGTGCCGAAAGGCGTGGGGGTTCGAGTCCCTTCGTCCGCACTAAAAAAGAAGGAAAAACCGCCTTGCTAACGATTTTGATCGCGAGTAGGCGGTTTTTAAGTATTGGAGGCGCCGATGGAAAGAATGCTGCGCGGGATGTTGTTACATTCTAAATGCTTCATTATCTTTGCGCTCTCTTATTTCATTTATTATTTAACAGAACGCTGATGAACATCACAAGGGAAAACAACGACGAATTGAATGCAGTCATTAAGTTGACCATTGCCAAGGAGGATTACGAGCCTAAAGTGGCTGAGGTCCTTAAATCCTACCAAAAGAAAGCCAATATGCCCGGTTTTCGTCCCGGAAAAGTGCCTGCCGGTCTCGTTAAAAAGATGTATGGCAAGGCGGTGATGGCCGATGAGATAAACAAATTGGTTTCTGAAAACCTTTCGAAATACCTGACCGAAAATAAGCTGAATATTTTGGGCGAGCCGCTGCCCAGTGAGCAGCAGCAAACCATTGATTTTGATACCCAGGACAGTTTTGAGTTTGCTTTTGATATCGCTTTGGCTCCTGAAGTAGAGGTTAAGCTGACCAAGCGTGAGAAGCTGAACTATTACAAGATTGCTGTGAGCGACGATATGGTGGACGGACAAATCCGTAACCTGACCGGACGCTTTGGCAAAAACGAAACCGTGGAAGCAGTGACCGATAAGTCGCTGGCCAAAGGTTCGGTGGTGCAAATCGATAAGTCGGGCAATGTGGTCGAAGGCGGCATCAGTGCTGAAGACACCGTTATGTCTCTGGCCATTGTTAAAGACGAGAAGGAAAAGAAGAAGCTTTTGGGTAAGAAAGTAGGCGAAACTGTTGATTTCGATTTGAAGAAGGCCTTCCCCAACGATACCGAAATTTCTTACATCCTGAAGATCTCCAAGGAAGAAGCGGCTGCCGTTAAAGGTGCCTTCCGTTTCACCATTCAGGAAATCACCGAGTTCATCGATCCTGAGTTGACTCAGGAGCTGTTCGACCAGTTATTTGGTGCCGGTGTAGTGCAGTCGGAAGAGGAAATGAAGGCCAAGGTGAAAGAAGACCTGGCGCGCAATTTCGAAATGGAGTCGGAATACAAATTCTCAGTGGATGCGCGTGAGAAGCTGGTGTCGAAACTGGAGGTGAACTTGCCTGAGGATTTTTTGAAGCGTTGGCTCAAGGCGACGGATCGGGGCGAAGAGAAAATGACCGATGAGCAAATCGAGAACGATTTGCCTAAGTTTTTGGAAGACTTGAAGTGGCAGCTCATTAAAAATGAGGTGGTACGTGCCAATGAGCTCAAGATCGAACAGGAAGATGTGGTCAACTATGCTAAAAAATCTGCCCGCATGCAGTTTATGCAGTATGGCTTGACCAATCTGCCCGATGAGCACATCGAAGGGTACGCTATGGACATGTTGAAGAACGAGGACCAGGGTCGTCGTATGGCCGAGGCAGCTGTTTCTGAAAAGGTGATGGCCTTTATTAAGGAAGCCGTTAAGGTGGAAGAGAAAGAGGTGAGCCGTGAGGAATTCAACAAGATGTTTGAGAATAATTAAGCAAGGCCCTCTTTTGTAACCCGGATTATTTCTTAAATTTAGGGTTGCTAATTTTTAAACATAGAAAAAATGAGTGATCCCAAGGATTTTTACAAATACGCTACCAAGCACGTAGGCATCAACAGTATGGTAATGGATAAGTACATGTCTGTTGCCAACAGCTACATTTCGCCGACAATTATTGAGGAGCGTCAGTTGAACATTGCCAGTATGGATGTGTTTTCCCGTTTGATGATGGACCGCATCATCTTTCTGGGTTTGCCCATCGACGACTATGTGGCCAACATCATTCAGGCCCAGCTGCTCTACCTCGATTCTACCGATCCCTCCAAGGATATTTCGATTTATTTCAATACCCCTGGGGGTTCGGTTTATGCCGGTTTGGGGATATACGATACCATGCAGTACATCACTTCCGATGTGGCCACCATTTGTACCGGTATGGCTGCTTCTATGGGTGCTGTGTTGTTGACGGCCGGTGCCAAAGGCAAGCGATCGGCTCTGCGTCATTCAAGGGTAATGATTCACCAGCCCATGGGCGGTGCCCAGGGCCAGTCGGTCGATATTGAAATCACCACGCGCGAAATTGTTAAGTTGCGTAAGGAGTTGTACACCATTATTGCCGACCATTCGGGCAATACCTTTAAGAAGGTGGAAAAGGACTCGGACCGGGACTTCTGGATGACTGCCGAAGAGGCCAAGGCCTACGGAATGATCGATGAGGTTTTGGTGCGCGAGAAGAAAAAATAGGAAGGATAGAGGAAGCTGTATATGGATAAATGTTCGTTTTGCGGAAGAAGTCGCAAGGATACCAATTTGCTGATTGCCGGTGTTTCGGGTCACATCTGTGACAGTTGCATTGAGCAGGCCCACGGCATTTTGGAGGAGGAGTTTAAGAAGAAGTCTTCTTTCGATATGAAGGAGGTGAAGCTGCTTAAGCCTGCCGAGATCAAGAAGTTTCTGGATCAGTACGTGATTGGTCAGGATCAGGCTAAGAAGTATCTTTCGGTAGCGGTTTATAACCACTACAAAAGGCTGACTCAGCCCTCTGCCGATGAGGTGGAGATCGAAAAATCGAACATTGTTCTTGTGGGCGAAACCGGTACCGGCAAAACCTTGTTGGCCCGTACCATTGCCCGTATGCTGCACGTCCCTTTTACCATTGTAGACGCTACGGTACTTACCGAAGCGGGTTATGTGGGTGAGGACATTGAAAGCATCCTGACGCGTCTTTTGCAGGCAGCCGATTACAATGTGGAGGCGGCTCAAAAGGGGATCGTTTTTATTGATGAAATTGATAAGATTGCACGTAAAGGCGACAATCCTTCCATTACCCGTGATGTGTCGGGCGAAGGGGTTCAGCAGGGCTTGCTCAAGCTGCTCGAAGGCGCGGTGGTAAATGTGCCTCCGCAGGGTGGCCGAAAGCATCCCGATCAGAAGATGATTCCCGTGGATACCAAGAATGTGCTGTTTATTTGCGGTGGTGCTTTTGATGGTATTGAGCGTAAGATTGGTCAGCGTTTGAACACCCGTGTGGTGGGCTATTCGGCCTCTCAGCAACGCGATGCTGTTGATGCAAGCAATTTGTTGCAGTACATTTCGCCACAGGATTTGAAATCTTTCGGACTCATTCCCGAGATCATTGGTCGTTTGCCCATCCTGACTTATCTGAATCCGCTGGATCGGTCGACCTTGCGTTTGATTCTTACCGAGCCTAAGAACTCCATTGTGCGACAGTACAAGAAGTTGTTCGAAATGGACAAGATTGAGCTGGCCTTTACTGAGGAGGTTTTGGAGTACATCGTTGATAAGGCGGTAGAGTTTAAGCTGGGTGCACGTGGACTGCGTTCCATTTGCGAGACCATTATGATGGACTATATGTTTGAAAGTCCCGGTAAGCACAAGGGCAAATTGGAAATTACGCTGGATCTGGCAAAGGAAAAGTTGGAAAAGGCCAATATTGGTCTGCTGAAAGCAGGTTGATGGCAAGGCCTTCTTCTTTTCTGGAATCGCTATAAACAAACAGTAAAAAGTAAATAACGGTCGCTTCTTTGGAGCGACCATTATTTTTTTGCTAATTTTAAAACTGAATTTTTGAGAAAAAAGACTAAAATAACCTAAATTCAACACTTATGCTTAACTCAATTTTTGCGATTGTTCCTCTGACATCGCTGTTGGCCCTGACATTTGCCTATATTTTTTTCAGGCAGATGATGAAAAGTTCGGAAGGTACCGATACCATGAAGCGGATAGCCCAACATGTGCGTACGGGTGCCGGTGCCTATTTGCGTCAGCAATACAAAATTGTTATTGTTGTCTTTATTGTCATTACCATCATCTTTTCGATTTTGGCTTACGGTTTGGGGGTGCAGAATAAGTGGGTCCCCTTTGCCTTTATTACCGGGGGTGCCTTTTCGGGACTGGCCGGTTTCTTTGGTATGAAGGCGGCAACCTTTGCCTCGGCACGGGTGGCCCATGCTTGCCGCACCTCTCTTAATGGGGGACTCAAGCTGGCTTTCCGCAGCGGAGCGGTGATGGGCCTGGTGGTTGTGGGCCTGGTGCTTATGGATATTTCCATTTGGTTCCTGATTCTGAACCATTTTATTGAAGATATGGCCGGGGGCTATAAGTTGATGACCATCACAGCCATTATGCTGACCTTTGGGATGGGCGCTTCTACCCAGGCCTTGTTTGCTCGTGTGGGCGGGGGGATCTATACCAAGGCTGCCGATGTGGGGGCCGACCTGGTGGGTAAGGTTGAAGCGGGGATTCCTGAGGACGATCCGCGCAATCCGGCCACCATTGCCGATAATGTGGGCGACAATGTAGGTGATGTGGCCGGTATGGGGGCCGACTTGTTTGAGTCTTTTGCTGCGTCGATTCTGGCTTCTGCCCTGCTGGGTGCTGCGGCCTTTATGAGCATGGAAGAGGTGCAGTTGAATGCCGTGCTGGCACCCATGCTCATTGCCGCTGTGGGTACCCTCCTTTCGATTGCTGGAGTGTTTATGGTGCGTACCCGGGAAGGGGCCACGCAAAAGCAATTGTTGAAATCACTCGGCCTTGGGGTTAATGTAAGTGCCCTGCTTATTGTTGTTGCTTCCTTCTTTATTCTAAAATATCTGGGTCTGCCCAATTATGTTGGTATTTGGGGCTCTATTGTGGTGGGACTGCTGGCAGGTATTGGTATTGGCCAGTCTACGGAGTATTTTACGGCTTCGGCGTACAAGCCCACCCAGAACATTGCGCGTTCCGGTGAGACAGGTCCCGCTACCGTTATCATCAGTGGTGTGGGTACGGGCTTGATTTCGGCTGCTGTTCCTCTGATTATTATCGTGGTGGCCATTACGCTCTCCTTTGCCTTTGCTACCGGTTTTAAATTCGATATGGGCAGTCTCAATATTGGTCTCTATGGAATTGGTATTTCTGCGGTGGGCATGCTCTCTACCCTGGGCATTACCTTGGCCACCGATGCTTACGGCCCCATTGCCGACAATGCCGGCGGAAATGCTGAGATGAGTGGTCTGGGTGCCGAGGTGCGTCAACGTACCGATGCGCTCGACTCTTTGGGTAACACGACTGCAGCTACCGGCAAGGGTTTTGCCATTGGTAGTGCGGCCTTGACGGCTCTGGCGCTTCTGGCTTCTTACTTTGAGGAGGTGCGCATGATGTTTGTGAAGATTTTGGATGCCCCGGAAACATTGATCAATAATGTGCCGGCTATTGAGGCTTCCTTTTACGATTTTGTACAGCATTACGAAATCCATCTGATGAACCCCATGGTGATTGTGGGTATGTTTTTGGGGGTGATGTCGGTCTTTGTTTTCAGTGGCATGACCATGAATGCGGTGGGTAGAGCCGCACAACAGATGGTGGATGAGGTGCGTCGTCAGTTTAAGTCGATTCCCGGCATCATGGAAGGTACTTCTGAGCCCGATTATGCCCGTTGTGTGGAGATCTCTACCAAAGGGGCGCAGCGCGAAATGATGACGCCTTCTTTGTTGGCGCTGTTGATCCCTGTCGTGGTGGGCGTGGTATTTGGCGTTCCGGGTATTGCCGGTCTGCTTTTGGGTACCATTACCAGTGGTTTTGCCCTGGCTATTTTTATGGCCAATGCGGGTGGCGCCTGGGACAATGCCAAGAAGTACGTGGAGGAAGGTCACCATGGTGGCAAGGGTTCCGAAACACACAAAGCTACGGTTATTGGGGACACTGTAGGCGATCCATTTAAGGATACTTCCGGCCCGAGTTTGAACATTCTGATTAAACTGATGGTGATGGCTTCGGTCGTTACGGTGGGCGTTGCGGTGTCGTATCACTTGTTTTAGGGCACACCATCCTGTCCTAATCATGGCCCAGGACTTCAGTCCTGGGTTTTTTTATAGCAGGGGACTGACGAGGCGGGCGAAGGATTCTTTGATTTTTTCGGTTTTGGGGCGTTGGGGCCAGTCGTAGAGGGTGATTTCCCGGGAGTCTTTGAGGTCGTTGAGGAAGGTGCTTTGCAAGTCCTGAGCGGTTTCTTCATCAAAAATAAAGGCGGTTGTTTCGTAGTTTTGTTCAAAACTGCGGAAGTCCATGTTGGCAGAGCCAACGATGCCTACCTGGCTGTCGACCACCATGACCTTGGAGTGCAGGAAGCCTTTTTGGTAAAAGTAGAAGCGCACCTGGGCATCGAGCATTTCGCGGATGAAGGAGCGGGAGGAGAGCAGGGTGATGTGGGCGTCGCTGCGTTCTGGAATGAGGATGCGCACATCTACTCCGCCCAGCGCGGCTGTCTTCAGTGCCATCAATACGCTCTCGCTGGGCATAAAATAGGGGGTGGCGATGTAAACATAGCGACGGGCTGCAACGATGGCGTGAAATATGCCCATCATAATGCCGGGCCAATCGGAATCGGGTCCGCTGGCTACGATTTGCACCATTTTTTGACCTTGTGCTTCCATAGTGGGGAAGTATTTGCGGTCGTGCAGCTCGTGCTGACTCACAAAAAACCAGTCGGTTAAGAATACGGTTTGGAGGGTCTTTACGGCATCTCCGCTGATGCGCATGTGGGTGTCGCGCCAGATGCCGTAGTCCTTGCTTCCTTTTTCGTAGCGGTCGGCAATGTTGATGCCGCCTAAGAAACCGGTATGTCCGTCGATGATCACAATCTTTCGGTGGTTGCGGTAGTTGACCTTGCTGGTGAGGTTGGGGAAGCGGACTTGCAGAAAGGAATAGGCCTGGATGCCGGCGTTCCACATTTCCCGGAAAAAGGGTTTCTTCAGCTCCCAGCTGCCTACGTCGTCTACAATCAGACGAACCTCCACGCCCTGAGCAGCTTTGCGCTTGAGCAGGGCTTTTATTTTTCCACCGATTTCGTCGTCGGCAAAGATGTAGTATTCGAGGTGGATGAACTTTTCGGCGGCCTCGAGTGCTTCCAGTATGGCCTGAAAAGTGGGGCCCCCGTTCTGGAGGATTTGAAGCTGGTTGCCTACGGTAACTACGGCATTGCTGTTGTTGAGCAGCAGCTGGATGAGGGTCCGCTTTTCTTCAAGCGCCTGATTGTCGAACATTTGCCCCTCCGACAGTCGGTGAATCTGGGCGTGGGCCAGATTGGAGAGCAGGTCCACATTGCGGAGCCCCTTGCGGGCAATGATTTTTTCCTTGCGAAAATTTTGTCCGAAGAAGATGAAAAAGACGAAGCCGAGTACCGGCAGCATCAGGAGCACCAGGACCCAGGATATGGTTTTCAGCGGATTGCGGTTTTCGAGCACGGTGAAAACCACCACCACCAGAATGCTGATGATGTAGGCGACCAACAACAGGGGGTTGACAACGTCGATTATGGCTTGCAGGCTATCCATGGGCAGTTCTGAAGGCTTTGTGGCATTAAGGTACTAAATATTCCGAAAGTAGTAGAGGGTGCTGTTGCCAAAATCCTGTTGTTGCGCAGGAAAAACTTGCAATTGGGGTGCGCGCACGCCTTTTTGAAACCAGGTCTTGCCGGTAAACACCCGGGCTTCATCCCAGAGGCCCGCATCAATAAAGGCCTGGAGCAAGCGGGCTCCGCCTTCCACAATGAGGGACTGAATGTCTCTTTGATGGAGGTCCTTAAGCAGGGCGCTCAGCGGCTCTGCCCCGGCAAAAAGTATGCGTTCGGCCTGTTTGTTGTCGCGCTGTTCCTTTTGCGTATAGAGCAGGGTGGGACAAGTCCCGTCGAAGAGGTCGAGGTAGTCGGGCAGTCTCCCGCCACGGTCCAGCACCAGGCGCAGGGGATGCGGCCCATGCCAGTCGCGCACCGTCAGCGAGGGGTTGTCTTTAAGGGCCGTTTCGGAACCCACTAAAATGGCTTGTTCGCGACTGCGCCAAAGGTGTACGGCGCGGCGGGCATGTGCGTTGGTGATCCAGGTGGGACGCCCGCCTTTTTGTGCTTCCCGGTCGATGTCGATGAAGCCATCGGTGGTCTGGGCCCACTTGAGCAGAATGTAGGGGCGTTTTTTCTCGTGAAAGGTGAAAAAGCGGCGGTTGAGTTCGCGACTTTCTTTTTCCAGAACACCTGAGATGACTTCGGTGCCCGTGCTCCTGAGATGCGCAATGCCCTTGCCGGCCACCTCTGAAAAGCTGTCGACACAGCCTACCACTACGCGTGGAATTTTCTTTTGACTGATGAGCAGGGAGCAGGGCGGGGTTTTGCCAAAATGAGCGCAGGGCTCCAGATTTACATAGAGGGTCGCTTCGCGCAGCAGGTCCTGGTTTTTAACGGCGTTGATGGCGTGGACTTCGGCATGGGGGCCGCCCGCCTGTCTGTGGTAGCCTTCGCCGATGATTTTTCCCTGGTGCACAATCACCGAACCCACCATGGGGTTGGGGTAGGTGAGTCCCTCAGCGCTCTGTGCCAGTTCCAGGCAGCGACGCATCCAGTGTTCATGACTTATGCTTACTGTACTCATGATGCCTTTGGTCCTTGTGTGGTTGCTAAGATAATGTTTATTTTTGTGGCTACATTTTTCTTTTTTCCCTCAGCGACTATTTTATGGATACGGTAAAGAGTGTGCGTGCGTACATCAGAGAGCGATTGACCCCTGTGGTGGGTGAGCAGGAGGTGCAGCAATTTGTCCGCCTGATTTTTGAACACCTGCGCGGCTACAGTTGGACCGAGCTCCTGCTGAAGGGAGAGGAGCCGCTGCAGCCGGAAGAAAGCGACTTTGTGGAAGAGGTCGTGGCGCGCCTGCAGCGGCACGAGCCGCTGCAGTATGTGCTGGGAAGCACGGAGTTTCTGGGTCTTCAACTGGACGTGGGTCCCGGGGTGCTGATTCCTCGTCCCGAAACAGAGGAGTTGGTACAGTGGATTTTGGAGGAACACGGGGAACGAAGGCTGCGGCTTTTGGAGGTGGGGACAGGCAGTGGCTGTATTCCCATTGCGCTGAAGCACGCACGCCCCCGGTGGGAAGTCGCCGCCTGGGACGTGTCGGAAATCGCCATTGAGCAGGCCCGCGGGAATGCCCGGAAAAACAATGTGGAGGTGACTTTTCGACAGCAGGATGTGTTGACTTATCAGGCCGAGAAAGCGCGTTGGGAGGTGGTGGTGAGCAATCCTCCTTATGTGACCCACAAGGAGGCCGCTTTGATGGATGCCAATGTGCTGCAGTATGAGCCGCATTTGGCGCTTTTTGTGGCCGATCACGATCCGCTCTTGTTTTACCGCTGCATAGCGCAGGTGGCGCTGCAGGAGCTGGTGCCTGGAGGTCGCCTTTACTTCGAAATTAATGAGGCCTATGGTGCCGAGACAACAGCCCTGCTTACAAGTATGGGTTTTGTGGCCTTGAGTCTGCGGAAGGACCTGTCGGGGCGCGATCGGATGCTTCGGGCGCAGAAACCCTGAGTGCTTAAATCGCCTCTTGGTTGGGGGCCTGTTCGTTCTCCAGGAAGCTGCTGCTCATGTGCTGCACCTCCTCGAAAAAACTTTCGAATTGTTGCGTGAGGATCTCGTAATGGTCCTGGATTTGCACCACGGCCCAGCCGCCATGGTCGGGCAGGGAAGAATAGTGCGCCATAATTTGGAGGGTGCGTTCCACGCCTTGGAGACTGCGGTAGTGTTCCATGCGGCGACTCTTAATGAGGAAGGGCAGAAATTGTTTTACGGGGCGTGGCAAAATAAAGTAATGCTGCAACAAGGTGTGGTGCGCTGCCGACACAAAGCGATGCAGCGATTGGGTGGCATGGCGGCTCCAGTTCAAGGCCAGCAAATGGTCGTACACAATGTCGATCACCACGCCTGCATAGCGGCCGTAGTAGGGCTTAAAAAGGCTTGCACTCTCCCTGGTCAGCGGGTGGGCATCCATAAAGCTGTCGATTTGGCGGTGCAGCAAAATGCCTTTCTGTACATCCGGTGCAAAGCGCTGGTAGCGGCGCCCCTTTACATGGTCGCCAATGAAATTGCCCACCCTGACTTCTTCGTTGGGGCCCGACAGGTATAAGTGCGCCAGATAGTTCATAAGTCCTGAATGTACAAAAAAAACCAGTCGCTCCCAAAAAAGGAAGCGACCGGTTCACTCGACTCTCTCTCAATTTTTATCCTCTTACAGGGTAACCCCTGTTTTAAATATCGCAATTTCTTTGAAGCCGCTTTTCTCGTGCTGCAGTTTTTCTCCACTGGCTACAGCACATACAAAGGCGATGAATTCTTCGAGCAGTGCGTCCATATCTTTCCCTTCCAGTAACCGACCGGCATTGAAATCGATCCAATTGCGCTTTTTGTTGAATAAGCTGCTGTTTGTAGATATTTTCATGGTCGGCACAAAGCTTCCGAAGGGTGTGCCCCTTCCGGTGGTAAAGAGGACCAGCTGACAGCCGCTGAAGCCCAGGGCCGATGCTGCCACCAGGTCATTGCCCGGCGCAGAAAGCAGGTTCAGGCCGTTCTTTTTCAAGGGCTCGGCGTATTGCAGTACATCTACCACCGTAGCTGTGCCCCCCTTTTGGGTACAACCCAGCGATTTGTCCTCCAAAGTGGAAATACCCCCGTCCTTATTTCCCGGTGAAGGATTCTCGTAAATGGGCAACTGGTGCCTGTTGTAGTAGTCCTTGAAGTCGTTGATCAGGTGCACCGTTTTTTCAAACACTTCCTGATTTTGGGCCCGCTCCATTAAGCGGGTTTCTGCACCAAACATTTCCGGCACCTCAGTCAGGATGGTGGTGCCCCCCTGGGCCACCAAGAAGTCGGAGAATACGCCCACCAGGGGATTGGCTGTGATGCCCGAGAAGCCATCCGAGCCGCCACACTTGAGTCCCACTTTCAACTCCGAAAGCGGCAGCGCTTCACGCCGGTCGGTACGCATCAGGGCATAAATTTCCTTCAACATGGCCAGACCCGCTTCCACCTCGTCTTCTACGTCCTGGGCCACCAGGTAACGGATGCGTTGCTCGTCGTACGAACCAATGAACTTTTTGAGGTGGGCAATCTGGTTGTTTTCGCAGCCCAGGCCGATGACCAGCACGCCGCCGGCGTTGGGATGGTTGATGAGGTCGGCCAGTGCTTTTTGGGTGTTCACATGGTCGTCGCCCAGCTGTGAGCAGCCGTAACTGTGCTTGAATACTTCTACGGCATCAATATCGTCGGGCTGCATTTCCTGCTTAAACCGATCTACAATTTGCTGGGCCTGACCGTTGACGCAACCCACGGTAGGAACTATCCAGAGCTCGTTGCGAATGCCGGTTTTTCCGTTGCTGCGACGATAGCCCTGAAAAGTCAGGTCCCGCTTTTCGAAGCGAGGGCCATGCAGCTTTTGCTCAAAAGTGTAGGACAGGTTGTCGTGCAGATTCGTCTTCAGGTTGTGGGTGTGTACGTGACTGCCTGTTGCTATGTCGCTCAGCGCATGGCCAATGGCTGCGCCGTATTTTATGATGTTTTCCCCTGCTTTGAGGTCCCTGAGCGCCACTTTGTGGCCCACCGGCACGTCGTTCAGCAGACTCAAACGGAAGGGGCCCACTTCCACTTGCTGGCCAGCTTTGGCGGCTTCGAGGCAGACCGCCACATTGTCGTCGGGGTGAATCAATAAAAATTTTGACATGGTGTTGTGTTTATGGGGTGTTACGACATTTGCATCAATGGGTTGTTCTTATGCAGGACTGCTTTTACTGCCTTGCGCATGCCCACTTGCTGAATAAGGAAGAGGTAATGGCTGACCGAAATGGTGAGGTTGGGCACTTCATTGAGGTCGCGTTTCCAAACTTTTTCGAGGCGCAGTACTTTCTCTACCAGCTGGTAAATTGAAATGGGGCGACCGTCGCATTCGGCCCAGGCTTCTTTATAGAAATCCATGATCCATTTATCGTCCTGTATCTGGTAATGTTGGCCGTTGGCCTCTCCTTTAAAATAGGCAATCATAGCCGCCAGCGAAAAAACCAGTTTTTGAGGCAGCATGCCGTTGTTTTCGTAGTAGTGGAGCAGACTGGGCAGGTTGCGGGTTTCCCATTTGCTCATGGCATTGAGTGCAATGCTTTGCCATTGGTGACGGATGTAGGGATTGCGGAAGCGCTCCAGAATTTTCTTGGCAAAGGTTTTCAACTCCTTGTCCGGTCCGTCCAATACCGGCAGCACCTCATCGTAAACCAAATCGCGCATAAATTCTCCGGTCTCCAGGTTCTCAAAGGCTTCGCGAACGGTATCTATGCCGCTCAAAAAGGAAACGGCGTAGCTTCCGGTGTGACAGCCGTTGAGTACCTGCACCTTTTGCTCGCGGTAGCGGGTCATGTCCTTTACAAACTTAACATCCAAGCCCGCTTTTTTCGCCGGAAATTCTTTTTCGACCCACTCGGGCGCTTCGATTACCCAAAAGTGGAAGTATTCCCCTACTACGACCAGCTTGTCCTCAAAGCCCAATTCTTCCTGAATGGCCTGGATGTCGTCTTTGGGGAAGCCCGGTACAATGCGATCGACCAGCGTGTTGCAAAAGCAGCAGGCGTTTTCAATCCAATCGAGGAAGTCTGCTTCCAGTTCCCATTTGCGCGCATGCTGCAGCACGTACTTCTTCAGAATGTCCCCGTTGCGGTCGATGAGTTCGCAGGGGAAGAAAATCAGGCCCTTGGAAGGGTCGCCCTGGAAAGCCTTATAGCGTTGATGTAAGAGCGCTGTTACTTTTCCCGGAAAAGAGTTTTGGGGCTTCATGTCCAGGCGGTCGTTCTCGTCCCACGATATGCCCGCCTCGGTGGTGTTGGAAACCACAAAGCGCAGCTCGGAATTGAGAATGGCGCTTTGGTATTGTTCGTAGTGGGTGTAAGGATTGATCCCTTTGTTGATGCAGTCGATGAGACTGTATTCCTGTATGGGCTCGCCATCCTTAATGCCCTTGAGGTAAACATGGTAAAGGCCATCCTGGTCGTTAAGCATATCTACCATGCCATTGGCCAGGGGTTGAACCACATCGATTCCGCTGTTGAAGTCGATCTCCTGGTTCATCTTATTCACAATCCAGTCGGTAAAGGCGCGTAGGAAATTGCCCTCTCCAAATTGCAGGATTCTACTGGGATAGGATTTGGCCTGACTGGCTGTCTCGCGGTTCAGTTTCATGGTTCTTGTGGTTTGTGGTTGAGATGATTGCTGCGGTTTGTTTGGGTACCGTGTGTTTTACCGTTACCGAAAACGGTTTTGTTGCTTGTTGGTGATTTTGGGGTGTAAGGCTTTGGTTGAGTGCTTTCTGTGCTTCATTTCGTCGCTGCAAAGATAGGGTGGATTTATGGATAATGGAAGCTTTATCCGTGTGTTTTTTGTGCTTTAATGATTTTTAAATATTGAGAATTGTCTATTTATCTACAAATAAGGTAATTGCGTAAACACGAGTGTTTCGTTAACGAACACGGTGGAGGTCTATTTTTATGTTGTAAAACAGCAAGGCCCCCTGCCTGAGGCAGGAGGGCCTTGTATAAAATAGGACCTGAGGATAAAGAGGCGCCCAGCCTGCTTTATTCCTCAGGTCTTCGTAACAGACCATTTATGAATATTCCGGGCTAAATGGAGAGGATATCTATAAGCTCTAATTGCTTAGGGGGCAGCGGTTTCTTGTTCTTCAAGGCCTGATTAAAGGGCACATAAACAATTTCTCCGTTCACCATTCCAATCATTACGCTTTTTTGGTCGTCGAGTAAGGCCTCAATGGCCGATACGCCCATACGAGAAGCCATTACCCGGTCCATACCGCTGGGCGATCCGCCCCTTTGGATGTGTCCCAGTATGGTCACCCGGGCATCGTAATCGGGATGCTCCTTATTGACCCTTTCTGCAATTTTGATGGCTCCGCCGCTGAGTTTGTCGCCCTCGGCCACCAGCACAATACTTGACGATTTTTGCTTCTTGAAGCTGTTTTTGAGAAAATCGTCGAGCTTTTTATAGCCGGTGTTGATTTCAGGAACCAAAACGGTTTCGGCTCCGGAGGCAATGGCGCTGCTTAGGGCCAGGAAGCCGGCATCGCGGCCCATTACCTCAATAAAGAAGAGGCGGCTGTGGGCACTGGCGGTGTCACGGATTTTGTCAACGGCCTCCACCACGGTGTTTAAAGCCGTGTCGTAACCAATGGTGTAGTCGGTGCCATAAAGGTCGTTGTCGATGGTTCCCGGAATGCCCACAATAGGGATGTTGTGCTCGCCACTGAAAACTCTGGCTCCGGTAAAGGTGCCGTCTCCTCCGATAACCACCAGGGCGTCAATTTTATTCTTTTTGAGGTTGTCGTAGGCTATTTGTCGCCCTTCCGGGGTGAGAAATTGCTTGCTGCGGGCCGACTTTAAAATGGTGCCGCCTTGTTGAATGATGTTGCTGACCGACTGCGAATCCATAGGTACCAGATTGTTGTCAATCAGTCCCTGGTAGCCTCTGATGCTGCCCATAACTTCGAGTTTGTTGAAGATGGCGCCGCGAACGGCTGCCCGTATGGCTGCATTCATCCCAGGGGCATCGCCGCCCGAAGTCAGAATCGCAATTTTCTTTATTGGACTCATGGTATAAAATTTAAGTTGTTTGCTGAATCAACAAACAATCCCTGTTTGTGTTACGGAAAGCGGGTGAAAAGTGCTGCCGTAGCGGCAGCTACCTGTTCCATCAGCCACTGGGGCGTAGAGGTAGCACCACAAATCCCTATGGAAGCCGGAAGTGGCTCAAACCAGGGCTTTTGCAGTTCTTCAGGTGACGAAATGAAGAAGGTTCTGGGATTGTTTGCACGGCAGACTTCGAAAAGAACCTTTCCGTTGCTGCTTTCTTTCCCGGCTACAAAAATAAGCAGATCGTGCTTATTTGCAAATTTTTTTAAATGTGGAACACGATTCCCCACCTGGGCACAGATGGTTCGGTGACTCTTCAGCAAGTCCGGATGCTCCAGGTGCTCGCGCAAAGCCGCTTCTATTTGCTCCAGTCCTGAACGACTCATGGTGGTTTGCGAAAACAGTACGGTTTTTTTATGCCGGTCCACCACCTTTACCTCCTCGGGAAACTGAAGCACCAGTGCTTCGTTGTTGGTTTGGCCAAGCAAGCCTGCCACTTCGGCATGCCCCTTTTTCCCGTAAATAAGCACCTGACCTCCTTCGGCCTTCATTTCTTCCCAGGCCTTATGTACTCTTTCCTGGAGCTTGCGTACAACGGGACAGGTGGCATCAATGAGTTGGCGACCTTCCCGTTTTACTTGTTGGTAGGAGGAGGGTGGCTCTCCATGGGCTCTAAAGAGCAGGGTTTGTGCTTTGTCCTCCGGCAGCTTGTCGAGTTGGGTCGAATGTAGCCCCAGTTGTTTGAGGCGCTTAAATTCTTCCTCGTTGTGTACGATGGCACCAATACTGGTGAGGCCACCGCCTTGCGCCAGATGTTCCTCGGCCAGTTTTACGGCGCGTGAAACGCCAAAACAAAAACCCGATTTTTGGTCAATTTCGATATGGGGGCCTTGTGCAGTGGTCATACGGCCCAAGATCTGTCTTTCAACTGTTTCATTACCCAAGCCAATTGTGCCTGGCGGTCGAGCCGACTGTTGTCGAGCACCAAAGCGTCGTCGGCTTTGCGCAGGGGGCTTTCGGCACGGGTGCTGTCGATGTGGTCGCGAGACTTTACATTTTCGAGTACGGCTTCGAAACTGACTTTTTCGCCCTTGGCCCGCATTTCGTCGTAGCGCCGTTGTGCGCGAATTTCGGGGGAGGCGGTCATGAACAGCTTCAAGTCGGCCTGCGGAAAAACCACGGTACCAATATCTCGGCCGTCGAGTACCACCCCACCATTTTTTCCCATCTCCTGTTGCAGTTCCACCATACGTTTTCGAACAAAGGCCAGGGCACTGACCTCGCTGACTTTAGTGCTGACTTCCAGGCTGCGGATGCGGTCTTCGACCAATTCCTGGTTGAGCCAGGTTTCTACCTGTCCGCTTTCCTTGTCTTTGCGCAAGACGATCTGTATGTGGGGCAGTGCTTTTTCGAGTTCGGTAACCAGCAGGCCATTTGGGCCGTAGAGGCCCTGTTCAATGGCGTAGAGCGTTACGGCACGGTACATGGCGCCGGTATCGATGTAGGTCAGTCCGAAAGCCTGGGCCAGATCTTTGGCGACAGTGCTTTTGCCACAGGAAGAGTGACCGTCAATGGCTATGGTAATTTTTTGTAAGTCTTTTGGCATAATGATCAGCGGTACGAATGCAGGTTGGTGGTAATGGAAAAATGATTGGAGGTGCCGCCCAAATGGTAGCGGGCCGAACCGTAGGCAAAATGGAAATGGGCAATGCGAAAACCAAAACCCCAGGACAATCCCGTAGTGGAGGCCTTGTTGTTCATTTTGAGTTCGGAGCGTCGCCGCGGATTAAAACCTCCGGCGACATAAAAGTTGTCGGACGGCACAAACTCTACGCCCAGCACAAAGTGTTTGATGACTTTGTCAAAATTGCTGTCTTCCTCCTGGTGCATGGTGGTGCCACTTTCGGACGACTCGGGCAGGGTATAGCTGAGTGAGCCGGAAAAGAGGTCCTGGGCCGTAAGGGAAACACGAAAGGGGGCGTGGGCCAGTTTTTGCGAGATACCCAGTTGTATATAGCCGGGTAGGGATTCGGTGGGGGCCGAGCTGTAGGAGGTAAACTGACGACCAAAATTCCGGTAAACCAGTCCCCCGTTAAACAAGCCATCGTCGCTGCGATAAAATACCCCGGCATCTGCAGCCAGTCCCCACGACTTATAGGCTTCCAGTCGACTGAATACCGGTTTAAGCGACAGGCCTGCGGTCCACCGCGCACTAAGGGGGCGACTGTAAGTCGCCTGAATCACGGTCTCCCCGGCATTGAAATAGCCCGTGCGGGTCCCGTCGATTTCTGCCGCAATAAAGTCGCCGTAAGCGGTGTGCTGAAAGCCCAGGGCCATGGTGCCTATGCCTTCAAAGTGCCAGGCAAGGCCGCCAAAGCCATAATTGATTCCGGCCATGTAGTTGACGTAGCTAAGGGAGACTTGCCGGGTATGCACGGAATCGAGTACGGCAGGATTGTGCTGCAGAATACTCAGATTGCGATCGTGCAGGCCGGCCTGCGAGCCGCCCAGAGCAGTGACCCTGGCCGATTGCGTCAGGTGGAGCAGTCCGTACAGACTTTCCCCGCCTCTTTGTGCCGAACTCCACTGACTTATAAAAAGGAGCACCAGCAGCCAGCCGTATTTTTTTAAGAGTCTCCCCACGCCTTTTGTCTTGATGATATTTAAAGGTCAAAAATAAGCTTTCCTTGTCATTCGACCATAGTCTCAACGCTTTTATTGGCGGTAATGTTGCTTCAGTCCCTCCACCACCTTCAGTACAGCTGGACAAACCAGGGTGTTTTTGTAGCTCAGTTTTAGGAGCTGATAAAAGCGTTTGCGGTCGGTATGCGGGTACTCCCTGCAAGCCCGCGGGCGGTCTTCGTACACCATGCAATAATTGTCGCCCATTAAAAAGGGGCAGGGGGTTTCTCTGAAAACGTAATCCCCTTCCTCGTCCACTTTTAAATAGGTCTCCACTACCTGTGAGGGCTTCATTTTTAAGCGCCTGGCCAAGCGATCGATGTCGCGGTCGATGAGCAGGGGACTGGTTGTTTTGCAGCAGTTGGCACAGGTCAGGCAGTCGATGTGCGCAAAGGCCTCGTGATGCAGGTCCAGCGTTACCTGGTCGAGATCGGCCGGTTTGCGTTTGCGCAGTTTCTCTAAAAACTGCTTGTTTTCCCTGGCCTGATTTTTTGCCTGTTCCTTGAAACGATCTAAATCCACGTCATGTTATTTGTCGGTGCAGCATTAGCCGGAGGCTAAAATAAAGTTTTTTTAGCAGTCGCCTTGTTGTGATTACTTAAAAGTTTTTCTAACTTCATATTTATCTGTTGCAACTGCCGGGAGGGGTGAATTGTTATCCAGGGCTTACAAAAATGCATAATTCTGCTATCTTTGTTTGTTTATTCCGGTCCGATGCCATGGTGTATGGCGCGAGCAAGAACTAATAATTTGGGAACAACGCAAGTTCTGTTATGACAAAGCACATTGATTTAAATGCGTATCTGAAGCGGCACTTTGGTTTTGATACCTTTAAGGGCAATCAGGAAGACATTATCCGCAATGTATTGGCGGGTAACGATACTTTTGTCCTTATGCCGACCGGTGGGGGGAAATCGCTTTGCTACCAGTTGCCGGCCCTTATCTTAGAGGGTACGGCCATTGTTATTTCGCCGCTGATTGCCCTGATGAAGAACCAGGTGGATGCCATGCGGGCTTTTAGCGAAGAGGAGGGCGTGGCCCATTTCCTGAATTCCTCGCTGACCAAAGCCGCTGTTACCCAGGTGAAGGAGGATGTGCTGTCGGGCAAGACCCGCCTTTTGTATGTAGCACCGGAATCCCTGACCAAGGAGGACAATATTCAGTTTCTGAAACAGGTTAAGATATCCTTTTACGCCGTAGATGAGGCCCACTGTATTTCGGAGTGGGGGCATGATTTTCGTCCCGAATACCGGCGCATCAGGCCCATTATTAATGAAATTGGGGAGGCCCCCGTTATAGCGCTTACCGCAACGGCAACACCCAAGGTGCAGCACGACATTCAAAAGACTCTGGGTATGTTGCAGGCCCACGTGTTTAAGTCGTCCTTTAACCGGCCCAATCTTTATTACGAAGTGCGGCCCAAGGTCAATGCTTCGCGTGAAATCATTCGCATTTTAAAGGACAGTCCCGGCAAGTCGGCCATCATTTACTGTCTGAGTCGCAAAAAGGTGGAGGAGTTGGCCGAAATGCTCGTGGTGAACGGCATCAAGGCCCTGGCCTACCATGCGGGCATGGATGCTTCTACCCGTTCGGGCAACCAGGATAAATTTTTGCATGAGGAGGTAGATGTTATTGTAGCCACCATTGCCTTTGGGATGGGTATCGATAAGCCCGATGTTCGCATAGTGATGCACTACGACATCCCCAAGAGTCTCGAAGGTTATTACCAGGAGACCGGTCGCGCCGGTCGCGATGGCGGCGAAGGACGCTGCATCGCTTTTTACAGTTACAAAGACATTCAAAAGCTCGAGAAGTTTATGCAGGGTAAGCCCCTGGCCGAGCAGGAAATTGGTCGCCAGTTGCTGTTCGAGACGGTGGCTTATGCCGAAACCTCCCTTTGTCGACGCAAACTGCTCTTGCACTATTTCGGGGAGCAGTTTAAGGAAGACAACTGCGACTCGTGCGACAACTGTCTGCACCCTAAGGAGCAATTTGAGGGACAGGAAGCGATTGTGAAAATGTTGCAGGTGGTTGCGGCCATTAAGGAGAAATTTAAGGCCGACCATGTGGTCGATGTGCTGGTGGGCAAAGCCACTACTTCGGTGAAGGCCTACACCCACGAAGAGCTCGATGTGTTTGGGGTGGGTAAGGACGAGGATGCCAAGTATTGGAATGCCGTTATCCGTCACAGTCTGGTAGAGGGACTCATCATCAAAGAAATTGAGAACTACGGTTTGCTGCGCATCAGTGAAAAGGGACAGGCCTATCAGAAGGAGCCCTACCCCATTTGGTTGACCCGCAATCACGATTACGATGAGCTGGAGGAGGAGAATCGCTCCGGAGCCACTACGGCGGCTGTCGATCCCCAGCTCTTTACGATGCTGAAGGATTTACGCAGGAAGATTGCCAAAAAGATGAACCTGCCGCCTTTCGTTATTTTTCAGGATCCTTCGCTCGAGGCCATGTCGACTTACTATCCGGTTACTATGGATGAGTTGCAGAATATGCCGGGTGTGGGGGCCGGAAAGGCCAAGCGTTTTGGTGCCGAGTTTCTGAAGCTGATTGAGCAGCATGTGTCCGACAATGAGCTGGATCGCCCCATTGATTTGGTGGTGAAATCGGTGGCCAATAAATCGAAGTTGAAGATCTCCATCATACAGAGCATCGACCGCAAGGTGCCGCTCGACGACATTGCCGAAAGCAAAGGCATAGAGATGAACGATTTGCTGAAGGAGCTGGAGTCCATCGTTTACAGCGGGACGCGTGTAAACATCGATTACCATATTGATCAGGTGATGGATGAGGACCACCGCGACGATATCTTCCTTTATTTCAAGGAGGACGCCGAGACCGATGATATAGCCACCGCTCTGGAGGAGTTGGGTGAGGACGAGTACGCTGAGGAGGATGTGCGCATGGTGCGCATAAAATTCATTTCTGAGGTGGGCAACTGATCAAAAGCGCTTGCGCAGCTGCAGCTTTATTTCTCTGTTTTTGTCGCCCCGGATTTCGGCGTAGCCGCTGCCGATGCTTTCGCGTCCGGGATAGTGCCAACGGCTGAAACGCAGCCAAAGGTCGAGCCCCTTTAGCGGGGTCCATTTTCCCAGAACGACCAAACGATTGCCCTTGCCGTAATGGGCAGGCGTACTCATGCTGTACAGCACGTCGGGCTCATAGGCAAAAATGCGGGTGGCGTACTCTTCCGCATCAAAGACGGCATAGCGCAGTGTAGCATTCCATTTTTTGCTGTTGGAAGTATAGCGCAGGTCCTGCGACAGAAAGAAGCCTGGAGCCAATCGGTCCGCGCCACTTTTCTGCACCGTTTGCCAGTCGCCCCTCAGGGTCAGCATCCAATTATTGCCCGGTGTAAAGCGACTCTGCCAGCGCAGCTGATTTTGATTCTGTTCCCCCAGGACCGTTTCCGGCTCCTCACTTTCCCGGTCCACACCCTTTGTGCGGTGTCTGAAACGCAGCGTGTTTTCCCAGTCGCTGCTCGTCTGGTGGTGCAGCGTCAGCAGCAGGTCAAAGCCTTTTGCCGGTCCACTTACCCCATAGCGGGCTGCCCTATGGCTGTAAGCATCGAGGTAGCCCGAAGCGGTTAAAGCAGCGGGCAGCGGCAGTTCGAGACCGACGTAGAATCCGGTTTCGCCGGCGGGGACGGAGGCCTCGCTCAGGGCCCCACCCAGGGGGGCATAATAATCGAGCGGAAAGTGGCGAAATCCCAGTGCCAGCTCTGCCGTTTGTTTCAGCAGACTTTGCAGGCCGGCCCACAGGGCGGGATGGCTACTTTCATTGAAGGCCGTTTCTGCAAACCAATGCATGTTGGCCACGCTGCCCGAACCGGCCAGCCAAAAGTTGTGCGTGCTTTTGCCCTGCCAGTAATGTTGATTGTAGGTCGTGGGCAGTGCCTGTAGCGGGTGTTCCAGCTGGTAGTGCAGCAGACCCGCTTCCAGTGTCATCCGGGGCAGCAGGTATTTGCCGGTGAGTCCCACCACCCACTCCTCCGTATTCTTTCTTTGGGCCCGCTCGGTTTCCGTACGGTGGTAGCCGTCGGACTTTAAGCTGCGCAGCACCACCCCGTCTTGTTCCAGGGTGTCGAGTCTCCCGTCGCGCTGCACCCGGGAGAAAAAGGGCAGCAGCTGCCAGGCTTCCCCACCCAGATCGACCAGTACGCCCGAGCATCCGCCCCCTTCGTTGACCGACAAGGAGGGTGCGTAAGATGCTTGCCGGTTGCGGATGGAGGTGGTGGCACTGCTTTTGAGCGTGGCATGACCGGTTTGCAGGGCCAGGCCCTGACCGCTGCTCAGTTTGTAGCTGCCCACGATTACTTTTCGGAGGATGTGGTCGGTCTGAAACTGGAGATAGCCCGAAAGGTAATCGGGACCGGGCTGTTGGGTGGTAAAGAGGGGCTCGCCCTGGTCTTTTTCTGCCACGAGGCCCAGCGAGACTTGCTTCAGCGCCTTTATTTCCAGTCGCGTATAAGCCTTGATGGGTGAGCCTTGAAAGGGAATGCTGCCGTCGGGGCGCGCCCGATATCCATTTTGGGTTTGCAGCTGCGATTGTCCCCTGATAAAGAGGTCGGCCTGCGGTCGAAAAGTCTTTTTCGAGGTTTGGGCTTCCCAGTCGAAACGCAGCAGGGGCGCCAACATCTTGAGGCTTGCCGCATCCATGCCTTCGATGGTCTGCATTTCGTAAATAGAATAAAAGGCCTTGTTCTGGAAGCGCTGGAACAATAAGGCTTCGATTTGCAAGTCGCTCAGAAAGAATATTCTTTGCAGCTCCTCCCGTGTGGCGGTATTGATGTTGATGGGGTTTTGGTAAAGATGGAGGAGCTGTTCCATCAGGATCTGTTGTGCCTCCTCGGCACCTTCTTCCATTTCGGCCGCCAGGGCCTCGGCCCATTCGTTCAGGAGTTCTTGGTCGGGCTGCGGTTCAGAGGTCAGGTTTTGGGTGTGGAGACTGGTCGCAAAAAGCAAAAGCAAGAGGAGGGCAGCTGGTCTTTTCATAGGGAAGGTTCTGTTTGGTATAGTGGTAAAAGCAGACATTAGCTGCTGGTCGTTTGTTGGGGTTTATGTGGCAAGCGCCAGGCCAGTCCCACCACCGACGACCAGCCCAGGGCTTGATGGTGTTGCAGTTGAAGGTGGATATAAAAAGCCTGCACTTGTAATTGAGTGCCCAGCGAAAGGCGCAGGGGGGTGCCGGACAGTGCCCCGCGCAGGGCCAGTCGTGGGTGGAGTTCGACCTGCAAAACACCATGAAAACTTGCATCGAAGTCCGCCTCCTTCAGCACACCGACCTCCAGCTCCAGTCCCTCCACCACCCGGTAATTCAGAGCTGCTGCCGTGTAAGACGGCAGCGGATGGTAAGGGTCCTTGTCGCTCCAGTTTTTTTGCAGCGGGTTACAGGTGAAGAAGCCCAGAGAGAGGTCGCGCCGGGGCTGGTATTGCACGCCGGCATCCAGAATAAAAGCGGTACGGGCTTCTTTTTCTTGTTGTCGTTGCACCCAGTAGTTTCCCCGGAGTCCCATCCGCAGCCAGGGGGCCAGAGTACGAGCGGCAGCAAGACTGTAAGTCTCGCCTTGCAGCGGACTGTGCCCGCTGTGCTGAAAGCCGCCGGAGAGCACCAACAGCGAAGTGGGCAGGAGAAAATAGAGGTCTCTGCTGCTGAGTTCCGGCAGTCCATACTTGTTTTGATGAGCCAGAGCCAGGAAGCGGTGTTCACTGTAGGCAGTGCCTGCCGGATTGCCCTGGTGGGCGGGGAGCCCCACCGCTGTGGCGCCCGTGCCGCCCCAATAGGCGGCATGGTCGGACAAGGAGTTCTGTGCGGACAGCAACAGGTGGGGAGCGAGGAGGCCCAGCAAAAGGATGCGCTTGAGTTTAAGTCTTAGCCGTTCAGCCGGGTGCAGCTGGGGGGTAGAATCAGGGTCATGCATGGGTTAAAGGCAAAATAGGGTTGATAGGCAGCAAGTTCCAGCTATTTTTAGAATTATGCAAGATTTTGTTTTGTATATACAGGTAAAGGTTTATTTTTGTAAGTAGTTATTTTTTAACATATTCACCCCGATTCGATATTTTTATATGCGCCTGAACCCCATTGTTTCCAGATTTTTGTTGGTCCAACTTTTGCTTTTGTTTAGTGGAACCACGTTGTTGGCCGGTACAGGGGAGGCTGGGGTTTCGGTTTTGGCAGAGAAGTTGAACCGCTATGTTGACCTGACCTATCCCCAGAAGTTGTTTTTGGCAAGTGATCGGGAGATTTATTTTCAAGGCGATACGCTTTGGTTCAGTGGCTGGTTGACTCAAGCAGCGACGCATGAACCCGATAATTTGGAGCGTATTCTTTATGTCGAGGTGTACGATGCGGCCGATCAGTTGTTGCTCAGGCAGCTTTTTCCCATTGAAAAGGGGCGTGTTAAGGGACAGTTGGCCCTGCCCGATTTGGGCCATCCTGCAACACTAAGCTTACAGGCCTTTACCAATTTTATGCGAAATGCCGGGTCCGACTTTTATTTTAAAAAGGAGATCCTTCTTTTGGGCGGTGAAGAAGGCGCCGGTTCGGCCGCCGGGGGTGTCAGGGCCACCAACTACCGTTTTACATCTGACAAGTCCGTATCTCCTTCTTCCGGCCGGCAACAAAAGGAGCACCTTCCTGTGGTAAGCCTCTTGCCCGAAGGGGGCACCCTGACTGTCGGACTTCCTGCCAGAGTGGCCTTCGTGGCTGTTTCTCCAGGGGGACAGCCGCTTTCGCTCAGTGGCACGCTGGTCGATCAGTCCGACTCCGTTTTGGCCTTTGTTCACAGCGATGCCAGCGGGCGCGGCTTATTCAGTATAAGGCCCGAAGTCGACCAGACCTATGCTTTGTTGTTGAAGGGCCTGGAGGGCCAGTCTACCCGTCATCCCTTGCCCGAAGTGCAGGCCCAGGGTTACGGCCTTCGGGTGGATCACCCCTACAACAGTACGGTAATCCAGGTAAGCATTTTTCGTTCCCCAAAGCAAACCGAAGCCTTGTTGTTGGCGCTCAGTCAACGCGGGCAACTTATTCAGGCCTATGAAATACCCGAAGGAAACAGTCCGCTTGCCTTGTCCATAGACAAGGCACAATTACAGCCTGGGATTGTACAGCTGACCCTTTTTAATGCCCGCTTACAGCCCCAATTGGAACGCCTTGTTTTTATAGCACCCGAAAACCATTTTATCAAGCCCCCCTTGCTGGAGACAGATGGGCAGCGGCTTAAGATTAGCCTGGACCCGGGAAGGGCGGCAGAATCTGCCTTCGATTCCGGCTTTGCTGTCGGACTCAGTTCCCTGGGTCGACAGGAAACTCTTGATACCCTTGAGCTGGATGCCTGGGACATGGAACAATATTTTTACCTGCATTCCGAGTTGCCCGGCCTGGAGCAGGACTGTTCCTACTTTTTTGAAAAGGATTTTGCCTCGCATCGCCAGGCCGACCTGGCGATGATGACCAATGGTTGGCGGCGCTTTAAATGGGAGGAGGTTCTAAAGGGAAGGGTGCCGGAGCTGGAACACCAATTGGAAACCGGCTTCTACCTTTCAGGCTCTGTTAAGCAGTCCATTCGTAACCCTAAGCCCGTGTCGGGTGTGGGTGTAACGTTGATGGGCAGTGGTGCCGGGGTGTTTGCGGGTGCATCCACTACCGAAGAAGATGGTCGTTTTGTGTTTGAGGTGGAGGATTTCGTCGATACCATTGAGGTGGTGGTACAAACCCGGAACACGAAGGGAAAAACGAAAGATTTTCATCTTTCAGTAGACACCAACATGGGTCCTTTGGTCTACGGTCATGTGGTTTCTCCGGCTCTGGCAGTCGGGAGTGATTCCAAGGAAGCGACCGGAGCAAATGGGCGTTTGTCCGGGGAGCAGGAGGCTTACAATGCTTTGGTGCAAGCGCTTAGCTATGAGGAGGAGCGACTGAAAATGCTGCAGGGGGTGGCCGACTCTGGCGATGTGTTGCTCGATGAGGTGGAGATCATCGCCCGAAAGCGTATGTCGCCACTTGAAAAGATGCATGCTCTGTATGGGAAGGAAGATTATGCGGTGGGTGAGGACCGAATGTTGGAGGTGAATGAGGCGGAGGCCTGGAACTTTGGTCTTTTCTCGGTGTTGGAACACATACTTCCTGATTTAAGCCTTATGTCCGGACGCTGGGGTTCCCTTAGGAAAGAGGAGTACCCCGTGATGCCCTTGATGCCGGAGCACATGCTGGCAGTGGACGAGCGTTTGAATCTGGAAGATTTGTATTCTTTTCGTCTGGAAGGTGCGCCCAATACGCGTCTGTATATTTATGTTGACGGCCGACTGTCTGGTTTCACCAACCACAAGGGGCACCTCGATTGGGCCTTGAGCGGCTTGCAAAATCTTTCCTTAAGCAACATCAGCAGTATAGGTGTCATTCGTCGGCCGGCGCGCTCCCCATTGGGGGAGGCCATTGCGGTGCCAAAAATGCCGAATGAATGTTATTGTCCCGACTTCCTCTTGCCCTATTTCGTGAACAACAGTCCCGAAGCCCACCTGCAAGCCAACAGCCTTATTGTTTCGGTGCATACCAAAGACGGGATGGGCCTGGGAAATGCGGAGCGGAACAGTGGCTTGTTTAAAACCCGCTTGCTGGGCTTTACAAAAGCCCGGGAGTTTTATCAGCCCCCGGTAGTGCACAGCAGTTCCCAACAGTTTTTTGCCCCCACTTTATACTGGCATCCCAATTTGACACCGAATGCTGCGGGAGAAATGATCCTCGAGCTCGACGCCTCTCTGCTCCCCGGCGAGTTTCTCCTGAAAATATGGGGCCTAAGCTGCGGGGGACGGCCACTAAGTCGCACTTTTTTTCTGAACAAACAACCTTAAGACTTATGCAAACCAATCCCCAAACCCCTCTCGTTTTCCGGTTTACTGTATGCTGCTGCGCCTGCGCTGTTTTCTTCTTGCTTGCCTGCAAAACAGACTCCGTTAAAGGGAGTGGTTCTGATGAACTTGAAAGGATAGCGCTTTCCGATTTCGAATCAGATGGCTTTACTTCTGTGGAGATTGATATCAGTGATATTTCTATGAACTGCGATGAGTTTGTTGCTGACGTCAGAGTTCTTCCACTGTTGCATGGTGCTGATCAATTACTGCAATCCGTTGACAAAGGACTTGTTTCCGATACCACATTGCTTGTCTTCGACAGAAGGCAGGGTACTGTATTGGTTTGTGATACCTTAGGGCAACATTTAACCATCCTCAAGAATGTGGGGACGGCGCCGGGTCGAAGGGGAATATTGAAATCCTGTAGGGGAGTCCATGGTTGTTAGAGCTAAGGTTTTAATTAGGTATCAGCCGGATTTTTTTCAGGCCTCGACCGGATGGCAGGAGGCCATTTGTTTTATCGAATAATAATTTGATTATGATTCGTTTTCTCGTAAGTGCTTGTAAGTTTTGGATAGTTGTTTCATTGGCTGCGATTTTTTGTGCTTGCACCACCCCAAGATAAGAGAATGAGCTGTCTACAGTGCCAGTTGATTAAAACAGCAATAATGTTGCTATGAGGGCCTCTTCTATTTTAAATGAATATGGAGCTCGTCAAATTAGAAACAAGCCAGGAATGTCTTCTTGGACATTTCTCCTGGCCTGGTTTTGTTCGTGATAAGTATAATATTTTTACCAATGGTAAAGCCCTTTAGGATCGCTTAGGCATCTTTTTTATGTAATTATTTTTTTCTAAAATTTATTTGAATATGAATAGGTATGTGTTGTTTTTTTTAATAGTTACCAGTCTGTTAATTGTACTCAGTATCTTTAATGAGCAAATTGATTTTTTGTTTTTTGCTTCAAAGATATTTGCTGGAATTCTGGCAGCTATAGTATTTTACTTTTTCGAGAGAAAAAGGTGATTTCTTGTATCGGCTCAGGTCGAAATGGTTAAATTTTTATTTTGCAAATCATGAAAAGGTGGTTTTTATTGCTATTTACCTGCCTAATAGCTTGCAGGCAAGAAGAAAGGGTTTCTCTTAGTGAATTGAATCCGGATTTTGACATCTCTTTTGGTGAGGATTACCAGACTTCAGAAGACTTTGATCATAATCTTTTCTTTTCTGGTATGGAGATCGTTCCACTGGAAACCAATAGTGATGCAATTTTAGGTCGTCCCAGAAAGATGATTGTGCGCAATGGCCGGTATTATTTTCATAATACCCAGCAAAACTGTGTCGCCGGTTTTGACGAAACTGGAAAACAAGTTTATTCTACCAGACCCTTTATCGATATCTAATTTTATAATTTATGAAAAGCGTAACGAAATTAATTATTATGGTAATGCCAGTATTGTGCTTACTGTTGTTGTCCAATTGCTCCTTTTATAAAGGAGATGATACAACACCTTTGCACGACATTGGTCATAAGGTAATTAATCTTGAATCAAGGCAATTCAAAAATGATGCACTTAGACTCTCAACAATAGTGGATTCTGTTGAATATATTGTACTTGAAACAAGTCAGGATTGCATGATAAGAAAAATAGACAAAGTTGTCATTAGTGAAGATGGGAGCTTTCTATTTGTATTAGATAGGCGGTCTTCAAAGATTTTTGTTTTTAATCAGGATGGCATATTTCTCCATGCCATTGCAAACTTTGGGAGAGGCCCAGGAGAATTTTTAAGTATCTCTAATTTCTTCATTGATGATGATTTAGAACAGATAATTATATATGACATTAGTTCTGGAAGGGTTTTATCCTATGGATTTAATGGTGCGTTTAGAGAGCAGTTTTCTGTTTACCCAGACTTATATAGAGATCTTGCTTATACACCTAATCATTCTTTCTTATGTTATAACGTCAATGAAGATACTAACACGCGACAAGGACTTTGGGAAATTGATCAAAAAGGTGTTTTTAAAAAGCAATTTATCTTGACTCCAAACAGAATTTCATTGCATTTTTCTGAATCTGGTTTTTCAGATTACCAAGATGAAATTCATCTTTTATCGCGGCACGATAATAACATTTATGCTTATCGTGCCGATACAATGACGATTAAGTACTCGTTTGCCTTCCAGGATTATATATCCCTTGCGGATGTTAAAAGTAACGATGAAATGGATAAAGTCAACGTCAATGTCTTATTTTTTCGAGAAACAGACGACTGGCTCATTTATCGAGTTTGTATTAAGAAAGATGCCTCTTGTTATTATGGGTATTATTCCAAGGCAGCTGATGAAAATTTTATTTTTGATAGGAGGTATAATGATATTGATTTTTATGAAGGCGACAGATATTTTGATTTTAATGGATTCACAAATTCAATGGTTAGTGTGCTGTATGCTGATGTTATATTTAATGCTGTTGAGGAATATGAAAAATTTTCTCAGATGCATAAAGATAAAGTAATTCCAAATTTTGTATTCAATGTCGAAGAATTGGATAATCCTATTATTCGAATTGCTTATCTAAGGAATTCTATGCAGAAATAATGTCGATTGAATGGCGTGGATGTTATTGGTGCTGTAGGCGCAGCAGTCTTTTTTAAGACTTTGGTGTTTGGGGTTTATGCCATTCCCTCGGGATCGATGGAGCAGACGCTGTTGCCGGGTGACGTGGTATGGGTAAACAACCTTGCCTACGGCCCGCGTCTGCCGTCTTCGCCCTATGAGGTGTCCTGGCTAAATGTGTTGGTTTGGTTGTGGGAAGGAGAAGATGCCGATGCGGAACGTCGGTGGTGGCCGTACCGGCGCTTGAAAGGCTATGTGGCACCCAGACGGGGAGATGTTGTCGTATTTAATCATCCGAGAAAGGGCGAGGTTTTTATTAAAAGACTGGTTGCTTTGCCTGGCGATACTTTGCAGTTGGTGTCGGGGCGTTTAATGGTGAATGGTGAGGAGCAGTCCCTTGCTCCCGGTGTCCAGTTCTATTCCAGAGTCCGGCTTGCCGGCAAGGACGATTTGGCGCTTTTAAGGGACAGTCTTGGACTTAGATTGTGGGCAGGGAAGGAGCCTGGAGTGTACAATGGTTTGTTGACTGCTGATCAGATGAGTGGGTTGAGGAAGTTTAGTGGGGTGCTGGAGGCGGGGATCGATCCTGAGCGTCCGGACACGGCATGGACTGTGTATCCCAAACAGAGGGCGCTGGGTTGGACGCTGGACGATTTTGGGCCCCTGACCCTTCCTTATAAGGGTATGGAGATGAACCTGACGGAGACCAATTCATTGGTTTATGGTCGCCTTTTGTCCGAGGAGGGTGTGGACTTGCAGAAGGATGGGGGCAGAAATGTTCATACCTTTCTGAACGACTATTTTTTTGTGATGGGTGATAATTTTCACGATAGTGAGGATGGGCGTTATTTTGGACCCTTACGTGAGGATTTGTTGATCGGCAGGGCCTCGATGGTGCTGTTTTCAAAATCGCCCCGGGACGGGCACAGAATCTTCAAGGGCTTAAGATAGATGGGAAGGTTTTGGCTTGGGTACATTTAGTGGAACTGTTAAAAAACAGATAGCTTTAGGAGGGGAGTGTGGCTTTTTTTGTACTTTTGCACTTTAATTATTTTTTGAGAAAGCAGCAATGAAGCGCATTCAACTATTGGACAAGGAGTTTGGCCTCTCGATACCGGCCAGTGACATTAAAAGGGCGGTTTGGACAATGGCGGAGAAAATCAACCGCGATTTGAAGGACAAAAATCCGCTGATGGTTTGCATCCTGAACGGATCTTTCATGTTTTCGGCCGACCTGATGAAGCTCATCAGCTTTCCTTGTCAGATCAGTTTTGTGAAACTGGCTTCGTATGAGGGACTGGGGACTACCGGGAAGGTGAAGGAGCTGATCGGTTTTAATGAGGAGTTGAAGGGACGTACCGTTGTTTTGCTTGAGGACATTGTAGATACGGGTATTACCGTTGAAAACAGTGTGCGTCAGTTGAAGGAGACCGGGGCTGCCGAAGTTATTGTAGCCACGCTTCTGTTCAAGCCGGAGGCTTGTAAGCGGGATGTGAAGCTGGATTATGTGGGACTGGAAATTCCGAATGATTTCATTGTGGGCTACGGGCTCGACTACAACGGCTACGGCCGTAATCTGCCGGATATTTACAGTCTGGTACAGTAACTATTACTTTTTTTCTTCTGTTTTTTTTAAGAGCTTCCTGCAAGTGGGCGCCTAAGGCGACTTTTGTGTTTGGGTGCTTGATGCAAATTTGGTTTTATTGAGTTTAAACTATATATACCACAATGCTTAATGTTGTAATTTTTGGCCCTCCGGGGTCGGGTAAAGGTACGCAGAGCGAACAGATCATTGACTATTTTGGGTTGGGACACATTTCCACCGGAGATATTTTGCGTGCTGAAATTAAGGAAGGTACTGAGCTGGGCAAAATCGCGGCGTCTTTTATCGACCGTGGCGAGTTGGTGCCCGATGCTACCATCATTGGGATGTTGGAAAACAAGCTGAATGCTTTGAAGTCTTCTAAGGGGGTTATTTTTGATGGCTTTCCCAGAACGGTAGCACAAGCCGAGGCTTTAAAAGAAATGCTGGCCAAAAGAGGGGAAAGCATCGATGTAATGCTGAATCTGGAGGTGGAGCGCCAGGAGCTGATAGCCCGCTTGCTGAAGCGGGGAGAAACTTCGGGACGCAGCGACGACAATCTGGAGACCATTGAGAAGCGGATTGGCGTTTATGAAGCGCAAACTGCTCCTGTGATTGATTTTTACAAGTCTGAGGGCTCGTATCACGGCATTCGTGGCGTGGGTAGTGTGTCCGAGATTTTTGAGCGGATTAAGGAGGCCATCTCGGCCTGCGCGGCGTAGTTTATAGATTTTTTAATACTTATAGATTGGAAGGGGACACGGCACAAGTAGTTCCCTTTCAATCTTTTTTGCATAACTTTGCACCCGCCGGAGGGTGCCGGCTTCCCCGGAGGAGGCCTTTCATCTCCGGTCTTACTATTTGGAAAGAGGATTTATGGCAGGAGGTAATTTTGTTGACTACGTCAAGATTTTTTGTCGCTCGGGAAAAGGCGGACCCGGATCAACGCACATGCGTCGTGAGAAGTTTGTGCCCAAAGGGGGGCCCGATGGAGGCGATGGCGGACGTGGTGGTCACGTGATTGTGCGCGGTAATCAGAATTACTGGACCCTTATTCACCTCAAATACCAAAGGCATATTTTTGCCGGGCATGGCGCTTCGGGCAGTCGCCAGCGTTCGTCCGGTGTAAGTGGGGAGGACAAGTATATAGAGGTGCCTTTGGGCACTGTGGTGAAGGATGCCGAAACCGGAGAGGTTTTGTTCGAAATCACCGAAAATGGTGAGGAGCAGGTATTGGCTCGTGGTGGTCGGGGTGGACTCGGGAACTGGCACTTTAGAACTTCTACGCACCAAACGCCCCGTTTTGCACAACCGGGTGAACCCTCGGTTGAGTTGGCAGCCATTATGGAACTCAAAGTGCTGGCCGATGTGGGCCTGGTGGGTTTCCCCAACGCGGGTAAATCGACCTTATTGGCTGCAGTAAGTGCGGCCAAACCCGAAATTGCCGATTATCCCTTTACTACCCTTGTCCCCAATCTGGGGATTGTGGAGTACCGTGACTTCAAGTCTTTTGTGATGGCCGATATTCCCGGAATCATTGAGGGTGCCCACGAAGGGCGCGGCATTGGTCACCGCTTTTTGCGCCACATTGAGCGCAATTCGGTTTTGTTGTTTATGATTCCTTCGGACAGTAAAAGCATTAGGGAAGAATATGGCGTTTTGCTTAATGAGTTGGAGCAGTACAATCCGGAGTTGCTCGACAAAAAGCGCTTGCTGGCCATTACCAAGTCCGACTTTATTGATGCGCAGTTGCAGCAGGAGCTTGAAGAAGAGTTGCCGGAGCTGCCGCATGTTTTCATTTCTGCTGTAACCGGTACGGGCATTTCTGAGCTCAAAGATATGCTTTGGTCGGCCTTGGAATCCTCCATTCTGGAAAGATAACATTAGGGAAAGATTGTTTTTGGGGGATTGCTTATATTTGTTGGCAGTGAATCTGCAAAAACCAAAGCATGAACGCAAAACCGGCCAAACGTCCGCTTAAGGCGGTGGTGATTTCCGATGCACACTTGGGGACTTACGGGAGTAAGGCTGCGGACTTGCATGCCTATTTGCGGACCATTCGTCCCGAAACGCTGGTGCTTAACGGCGACTTTATCGATGCCTGGCGTTTTTCTGCCCGGTATTTTCCGCCCGAGCACCTTAAAGTGGTTCGTTATCTCTTTAAGATGGCCGAGGAGGGAACACGCCTGGTCTATATCCCGGGAAACCACGATGAGGTGGCCCGGCGCTTTGCCGGTATTGATTTTGGTTTGCTCAAGGTGGCGAATAAACTGGTATTGTCGCTCGATAATACTACGACCTGGATTTTTCATGGCGATGTGTTTGATGTGGTTATGCACCATTCCCGTTGGATGGCTAAGCTGGGCTCGGTGGGCTTTGGCTTTTTAATTGCCCTCAATCGTTTTGTAAATGCCTTTTTGGTGTTTTTTGGCGGCAAGAAGATTTCACTGGCTGCCCGCATCAAGGATATGGTGAAAGGGGGTAAGAAGGAGGCGGTGACGCAGTTTGAGGCGACTGTAGCGCGACTGGCCATTCGTAAAGGCTATCATTACGTGATTTGCGGGCACATTCACCGACCAGTAAAAAAACGCATTATGAATCAGGCGGGGGTAACCACCTATTTGAATTCGGGCGACTGGGTGGAAAACAATACGGCTTTGGAGTATGAGGAGGGGGACTGGCATTTGCGCTACTGGAAGGGGGATGGTACTCATTTGACGGAGGAGACGGCTGTGGAAGAGATTCTTTCGGAAACCGCTGAGGAGGTGTTTGTAAGGGCCTTTAGAGAGGTGCTCAAAAGTTGAGGCACAACTTTTGTTGCCCTGACTTGTTTGTCTCACATACCATTAAAAGGAAGAACAATGGAATTTAGTGAAGATATTTGGAACGAGACAGAATTACGGGTAAGTAAGCATTTTAAAGTTACTGCCGATTTTGATTTTATGCTTTTTGTCATAGGTATTCAGGAGTTGGGAACCGGGATGACGGAATATACCCGGGATGAAAAGTGGGACATCATTAATCTGGGGAAGTGTCGCCTGCTGGAGCGCCTGGGCTATCTTCAGCAGAGTGGCAAGGACCGGGAAGGATGGCCCGAATTTGAGGTCATAAAAAACGTGCGCAGTCTGAGTCCCAACCTGCAAAAACGTTTGTTGAAGCAGGAAATGGTGCTTTATTTTGATGAGGTTTTGGAACCTATTCAACAATAGGCCTGATTTAATAATTGAGTAAGCTGTTATGAAACGAACTTCTTTTTTTCTGGCTGTATTGGCCTTGAGTCAGCTTTTTGTGTTTTGTGGGGCCAAGCAAACGCTGGTCGAAATCACCACCGACTATGGGGTGATGGAGGTAAGGCTTTACGATGAAACGCCTTTGCATCGCGATAATTTTATTAAGCTGGTGGAAGAAGGCTTTTTTGACGACCTTTTATTTCACAGGGTGATTCCTGAGTTTATGATTCAGGGCGGTGATCCGGATTCGAGGGGCGCCGATTCGGCGGCTATGCTGGGAGCTGGGGGACCGGATTACCAGTTGGATGCGGAGATTTTATATCCGCAGTTTTTTCACAAAAAAGGGGTGCTTTCGGCTGCTCGTCAGGGCGACCAGGTAAATCCGGAGAAGAAATCGTCCGGTTCCCAGTTTTACATTGTGCAGGGTAAGGTCTTTGAAGAAGGGGAATTGACTCAGTTGGAACAGATGCATACGGAGCGAAAGAAGCAGCAGATTTTCATGAAGTATGCCGAGCCACACCGGGCTACTCTGATGGGATTTCAACAGGCAGGCGATCGTGCCGGCTGGGAGGCCCTGATGGCGGAGATTCAAGAGGAAGCGGCCCCTGAATTGGAGGCGATGACCCCTTTTGTGCTGCCGGAGGAACACAAAGCGGTTTACACGACCCTGGGCGGTGCGCCCCACCTTGATGGGGAGTACACGGTGTTTGGCGAGGTGGTGAAGGGCCTGGAGGTCATCGACAGCATTGCTTCGGTGGCGACCAACCGGATGGATCGTCCGGTGGAGGATGTGAAAATGCAGATGAGACTTATAAAAAGGTAGTTGGGGATGATGCGAATGATGGTCAAGAGTCTTTTGGGTATTTTTTTTGCTTGGTTTTTGTTGGGTCAGGGCCTTGAGGCACAGGAGGTGACCGTGCGCATAAAAACCAACATGGGCACCATGCGGGTGAAGTTGTACAACGAAACGCCCCAGCATCGGGATGAGTTCATTAAATTGGTGGATGCCGGTCACTTTAACGGGACTTTGTTTTATCGGGTCATTGAGCATTTTGTCATTCAGGGTGGTTCTTCCGATTCGCGCAACGCGCCCCCGGGCAAGCACATTGGCTACGGAACGGCCCAAAACATCAGTTCTGAGTTTTCATCGGATCTTTTTCATAAGAAAGGGGCGCTTTGCGCCCCCAGGCAGCCTGAGGCCATCAATCATTTCAGGATGTCGGACATTTCGCAGTTTTATATTGTGCACGGAAGGGTTTATACGCATGAAGAGTTGGATGTTCTGGAGAAGCGGGTGAATAATCCCATTTTGCGAGAGCTGCGTGAATTGTATTATGTGCCCCATAAGCCGGAGCTGGATCGCTTGCGGGAGGAGGATCCACATGCTTTCAACGCCTTGATTCGCGAAATCCGCGCCAAGATTGATTTTGAGTTCAGCGTGTCCGACCACCTGAAGTTCACCGAGGCCCAACGCGAAGCTTATACCACTGTTGGCGGTTTGCCCGATTTGGACGGGGATTATACGGTATTTGGCGAGGTGGTAGAAGGGAAGGATGTGCTTAATCGCATTGCGGCCCTGCCTACCGATAAGAACGATCGTCCCCTCAGCGACGTTAAAATTACTATAGAATAAGACTCTTTGGCTTATGTCTGAAGTGATTGGAAAAGTGTCTTTGTTGTTGCTCTTGGTGCTGCTGACCTCATGTGGCGGCCGGTCGGCCGGTCCCAATGAGGCGGATACGCCTTCCGTGCGTGGGTCTTATTCCGAAAATGTATTGGGGATGGCGGAGTTGCTGCTCTCCGATCATTACACCCGTTCGCTGGGGAGGACTTACGGGTTTTATGTGGCTCCGGATTTGGTGGTGGCCAATCTGAGTGCGGTTAAGGGGGCTTACCGGATTCGGCTGACTGCCCTGGAGACTACGCAGACTTACCCCGTGCAGGGTTATACGGCCTACGATCTTGATAGGGACCTGGTCCTATTGAAAGTAGGGCGCAGCAACAAGAATTTTCTGAAAATTTTATCGCCCGATGCGCAGTCGGACACCTTGTACACCCTGCTTCGGCCGGAGGGCCGTTTGCAGGTCAGGAAGGTGCCCATGGGACCCGCTTTGGCTGAGGACAGTTTGGGTGTATATCCCTTGGCGGCTGCCTTAGCGCCCGGGAAGCCTGCTTTTTTTGAGGACCATGCCCTGGCCGGAATCGTTCAGGAAGGCGAGGAAGGTCCCCGGGTGCTTAAGGCCCGATGGATAGCTGAATTGATGAAGCAGCAGCAAGGGGTGCAGGCGCCGATTGACCTGAGCGCTAAGAGCAACAAAGTGTATCCTTCGCATGAGCGGATTGCGGCTTATCGCATGGTGACCAATATGGGCAATATTGTTTTTCGCCTGTACGACGAAACCCCGGAGTATCGCGATAATTTTATTCGTCTGGTGAGCGATCAGTTTTACGACAGTCTGACCGTTCACCGGGTGCTGCGCGGGTTTTTAATACAGACCGGGGCGGCCGACACCCGCGACGCCGGGCCCGATGAGGTGGTCGGTTGGCAGGGACCGGGTTATACTCTGCCGATGAAGGTGGTGCCGGGCATTTTCCACAAGCGGGGTGCTTTGGCGGCCTCCAAATTGCCCGATGCCAAGAATCCCAGAGACGAATCGGATGGCTCTCAGTTTTATATTGTGGCCGGAAGGGTTTTTCTGGACCGTGAATTGGATGAATTGGAAGCGCAAAAAGGGAGGAAGTTCAGTGCGCGACAGCGCGAGGTTTATCGTACGGTGGGTGGTGCACCCCATCTTGATTGGGATTACACGGTTTTTGGGGAGGTGTTGGAAGGCATGGAGCTGGTCGACCGGATTTCGATGCTGGAGACCTATCAGACCGACCGTCCGGTAAAGGATGTGCGGGTTTTGCGGATGGAATTCATTTACCGCGATTGACTTTTTCGGGTGCTGCGCAGTGCTGTTTCAGCTGGGACTTAGAGCGCTTTTAGTTGGGCGGAGCTTTTGAGTACTTCCCTGATGGAGGAATAGGTTTTCGGCAGGTAATGTTTTACTTCCTCTGGTTTTACCCAGAACACCTGCTCGATATTTTCTTCGCTCTGCGGTTGGGGCAAGTCACTGCCCCGGTACTCCATTTCGAACCAGCGGGTTTCTTTTAAAATGAAATCTTCGCCCAGTCGATAGGTGTGGAAGGTGGTGCAAAGCGGGTGAAGCAGCATGACCTTTAAGGCACATTCTTCTTCTACTTCGCGTAAGGCGGCCGTTTCAAAGCTTTCTCCCTGCTCTACCTTGCCTTTGGGCAAATCAAAATGCCCCAGTCGATGCATCCCCAGGAAGGCACCGGTTTCGGCATGCCAGATCAGGCCACCTGCCGCCGGTAAACAACGGAAAAGCGCTTTCACCTTGGTCAACAGTTCGTTCAAATGATGATGGTAGATGTAGGCCCGGACTTGTTGGCTGTTGGCCGAAAAATCCATAATGAAATTGCGGAGCTCGCCCTGATTGGCGTATTTCAGTATGCTGCCCACCCCCTGGCTCAAGTCGCGTTCGATATTGGCTGTTAATACCAGCACCCGGTCCTTAAAAAAGATTTTATACATTTGCAGGAATAATCTTTTAGGATAAGTAAACTTTGTATCGCGCTATGAATATTCAAGAAACCGTTGCTGCGCAATTGTTGCAAATTAAGGCAATAAAATTGCAACCCGCAAACCCTTTTACCTGGGCCTCTGGCTGGAAATCGCCCATCTATTGCGACAATAGAAAGACCCTCTCGTTTCCGGAGGTGCGTGATTATATAAAGACTTGTTTTGCCGGGCAAATCAGGGAACGTTACCCCGATGTGGATGTGGTGGCCGGCGTGGCTACCGGAGCCATTGCACAGGGTGCTTTGGTGGCCGATGTGCTTAATAAGCCTTTTATTTACATCCGCTCAGCTGCTAAGGGGCACGGGTTGGAGAATCTGGTCGAAGGGGTGTTGGAACCGGGACAAAAAGTGGTCATTATTGAAGACCTGATATCTACCGGTGGCAGCAGTCTCAAAGCGGCCGAAGCCGTGCGTGCACAGGGTGGCGAGGTCTTGGGTATGCTGGCCATTTTTTCCTATGGTTTTGCCACTGCAGAGCAAAATTTTGAGCAGGCAGGCATCGCCTTGTTCACGCTGAGTGACTATGAAACGCTGTTGAAAGTGGCGGTGGCCGAGGGAGCGGTTTCGGCAGATGAACTCGAAACGCTGGCTCAATGGCGTAAGGCCCCGGGCAGTTGGGGGGTGTGAGACGAACTGCTTTAGACTAAGTATTTACTGTAAAGACCCTGGAAGGGAATGACAACATTTGAAGGTCCGGTTAAAGCGATGCCCCAGCCGGCGGGCGTTGTTTTTGATTTTTTGTCCAATTTTAATCATTTTGAAGCTTTATTGCCTCCCCAATACATCAAGGACTGGGAAAGCGACGGCGATGCCTGTCGCTTTAGTGTGGAGGGTGTAGGGGAAATCGGTCTGCGAATTGTGGACCGGGAACCCGATAAGACCATAAAGTTTGCAGCCGACGGCAAAACACCCTTTCTTTTTCATTTGTGGGTGCAGCTTAAAGAACTGGCTCCGGGCGACACGCGGGTAAAGCTGACCATTAAAGCGGAGCTTAACCCCATGTTGAAAATGATGGTGAGTCCGGCGATCAGCAAATTTCTGGACGTGGTGACGTCCGCCATCGCGAATTACGACTACCCGCCTTTGGATGCGCCGTCCGCCTCCCTGGACGAATCTTTTTAGGGCAAAAAGCTGACTTCTTTGAATGCGTAGCGGCGGGCACGCCCGCCGCTGTCGCGCAGCAACAGATGTCCATCGGGCTCTATTCCCTCAAAAGTAGCCTCAAAAGAACCCTGCGCATCGGCATAGCGGTGCCAGCCGTCCCGGCGATACAGGTAGAGCAGGTATTCGTCTGCCAATTTGTCGCTGTTTCCGCTTTCCAACCAATCTACATAGCGGATTGTCAGGGCTCTTAAAAACTGTCCCAGGACCTTCTTGCGACTGTGTTGAAGTCCGGTAAGCTGGCTGAGCGAGATGGGGTTTGGGGCTCCTGAGGTGAAGTGTATTTGGTTGAGGTTGAGGCCTATGCCTATTATGGACTGGTCGATACTGTTGCCTTTCAAACTGTTTTCGATGAGGATACCCCCCAGCTTTTTATCTCCGGCATAAATGTCGTTGGGCCACTTAATGGCAATGTTTTTGCTGAAAGGATGCAGTACATCCATCAAGGCCAGGGTAACCAGTTGGGTGATGCGAAATTGTTGGCTTGCCGGCAAAAAATCGGGCCGAAGTAAGAGGGAAAAGGTGAGGTTTTTTCCTTCTTCGCTCTCCCAGCTGTTGCCCATTTGGCCACGTCCGGCCGTTTGTTTGTCGCACCACACTACCGTAAACTCAGGCAGCTCTTCTTGGGTCTGCATGTCGCGTAAACGGGCATTGGTGGAGTCGACTGCTTTGAAATGATGAATCTGAAAAAGTTCGTTGTTTTTCATAGAATGTAAGGGCATACAGCAGGGACCATTCGCATTTGAAATAGGCCTTTATGTGCTTTTTAAGTATTATCTTTGGACAAAATTATAATTTATAGTCAGCAAAACCACAACGAATGACAGATAAGCAGCAGGCAAAAGCAACAAAAGCGTTGGTAAATGCCGTAGTAGAAGGAATTCAGGAAAAGAAGGGAAAGAACATCACGGTGCTGGATATGACCGGTATTGAGAACACTATCACCAGTTATTTTGTTATATGTGACGGGGACAGTAATGTGCATGTGGATACCATCGCCGACTCGGTGGAGGATTATGTGCGGAAAAAGCTGGAAGATAAGCCCCTGCATGTAGAGGGAAAAAGCAATGCCGAGTGGGTGTTGATTGACTATATGGATGTGGTGGTACACGTTTTTCAGCGACCGATAAGGTCGTTTTATAACCTGGAAGGTCTTTGGGCAGATGCCGGAAGAAAAGACCTGGCCGATTTGTTTTAGAAGAAATTTAATTGTTTGCACAGCATGGCAGAAAACAAAAAAAATATGGACGGACAGAAGGGCGATAAGCCCGGTGGCCCTAAAATGCCGCCATTTAACGCCTATTGGATATACGGCATCATTTTGGTGTCGCTGGTGGCCATTAGTCTGTTTAATGTAGGACAGAGTCCCCAAACGGTTCCCTGGAGCGTTTTTGAGGATAAAATTTTGCCGGGGGGCGACATCACCCGTGTGGTGGTGGTAACCAACGAAGGCAAGGCCGAGATTACGCTCAAGGAAGAAGCGCTGGATCGCTATGCCGACCTCTTAAAGGATCAGAGTAGTTTGCCACGTACCGGACCCCATTTTGAGGTGCGGATCCCTACGCTGGATAAACTGGAGGAAGCCCGCCAGAAGGCCGAAGAGGATGGAAGTACGAAGATTCCCATTGAGTATGAGGAGCGCACGAACTTGTTTCGTGACTTTTTTATGATGATGTGGCCCATCCTGCTTATTGTGGCCATTTGGATTTTTATGTTCAGAAGGATGAGCTCCCAGGGTGGTGCCGGGGGCGGTGGCAATATCTTTAATGTGGGCAAATCCAAGGCCCGTATGTTCGATAAGGAAACAGGCATTAAAGTGAACTTTGACGATGTGGCGGGTTTGGTAGAAGCGAAAACCGAACTTGAAGAGATTGTGGAGTTTTTAAGAAAGCCGGAGAAGTTTACCGAACTGGGGGGCAAAATACCCAAGGGGGCTTTGCTGGTTGGCCCTCCCGGAACAGGAAAAACCTTGTTGGCTAAGGCCGTGGCCGGAGAGGCCAATGTGCCTTTTTTTAGCATGTCGGGTTCCGATTTTGTAGAAATGTTTGTAGGGGTAGGCGCCTCCAGAGTCCGCGACTTGTTTAAAAAGGCCAAGGAGAAGGCGCCTTGCATTGTGTTTATCGACGAGATTGATGCCATTGGTCGCGCCCGCGGAAAGAATGTAAATTTCAGTGGCAACGACGAAAGGGAAAACACCCTGAACCAATTGCTGACCGAGATGGATGGTTTTGCCACCAACAGTGGTGTAATTATTCTGGCTGCCACCAACCGGGCAGATATCCTGGATCGGGCTTTGATGCGCGCAGGTCGTTTTGATCGACAAATTAGTGTGGAACTGCCCGATTTGAATGAGCGTAAAGCCATTTTTGAAGTACACCTGCGTCCTTTACGACTGGGTGAAGATGTGAAGTCGGAGTTTTTGGCCCGGCAAACACCTGGCTTTTCAGGGGCCGATATCGCCAATGTATGTAACGAGTCCGCCCTTATTGCCGCCCGGAAGACTAAGAAGGTGGTCGAGAAGGAAGATTTCCTGGATGCGGTGGATCGTATTGTGGGGGGACTGGAGAAGAAGAATAAAATCATTTCGAAGGATGAGAAGCGTGCTGTAGCCTTTCACGAGGCGGGCCACGCAGCCATCAGCTGGCTGTTGGAGCATGCTCATCCCCTGGTTAAAGTAACCATCGTGCCCCGGGGGAAAGCCCTGGGTGCCGCCTGGTATTTGCCCGAAGAGCGGTCGCTCAATACCTATGAGCAAATGTTGGATGAGATGTGCTCCACCTTGGGCGGCAGGGCCGCGGAGGATCTGGTTTTTGGTCGCATAAGCACCGGTGCACTGAACGACCTGGAAAAGGTGACCCGACAGGCCTATGCCATGGTTTCTTATTTTGGCATGAGTCCCAAAATTGGTAACCTGAGTTATTTTGACTCTACCGGCCAAAATGATTATGCCTTTAGTAAGCCCTATAGTGAACGCACCGCCCAGTTGATTGATGAGGAGGTGTCGCGCATTGTGGAAGACCAGTACGAAAGAGCCAAGCAAATTTTAAGGGACAACGCCCAAAAGCATACCCAATTGGCCGAGTTGTTGTTGGAGCGTGAGGTTATTTTCAGTGAAGATCTGGAGCAGATTTTTGGAAAACGTATGCCGGCAGGACACGTTATTCAGGAAGGGCCTGCGGATCCCAAGGGCGAGGCAGATGCTGCTTCGCCTGGAGAGGATGTAAAATAGAACTTTTTTTATTAAATTCTTTGTGTTAATTTTGCCGGCTGAATTTGGCTCATTACCTTAGGGTGGATAGTGTACATTAAAGCAACGTGGAGTGAATAATTTTTGGCAACGCATCCTGACCGGAATTGTATTTGTTATAGCTATCATTGGCGGGATGTGGTGGCATCAATATTCTTATTTGCTCATTTTTTATACCGTTGTTTTGCTGGGTATGTTGGAGTTTGCTGAATTGGTTCGGGCCCGACCGGTTCATGCACAAATAGGATGGGCGGTTGTATTGGGATCTTTCTGGTACCTGGCCTCCTTCTTTGTTTTATCCGGCGCCATTTCAGAGCGTTGGCTGATGTTTGTGGTTCCCCTGATTATGGCGGTTTTCATTACGGAGCTTTTCCGAAAATCGAATACGCCGCTTCTGAACATCGCCTGTACGCTGATTATACCCTTTTATGTGGCTTTACCCTTTTCCTTTCTGCACTTTTTGGTGTTTAAAGGCGGGAGTTACGACTATCTTCTTTTGTTGGGCTTTTTTCTCTTGATCTGGGCGAATGATTCCGGAGCTTATCTGATTGGGGTTCGTTTTGGAAAACATCGCTTGTTTCCACGCATTTCTCCCCGAAAGAGTTGGGAGGGAGCTGTTGGCGGTTTTGTTTTTACCCTGGGGATTGCCTTTGTGCTTTCGCTGTTTATTGAGCAACTGTCCTGGGGACACTGGTTGGCCATAGGGGTATTGGTTTCGGTTATGGGGACCTTTGGCGATTTGGTAGAATCTATGCTTAAGCGCAGTGTAAATGTAAAGGATTCGGGTTCGCTGTTACCCGGTCACGGTGGCGTTTTGGATCGTTTTGATGCCGTTGTTTTTGCGGCGCCTCTGGTTTGCGGTTATCTGATTCTTATAAGGTACATGTTTTAAAATTTTGTATTAATTGCGTGCTATGACCATTCACAAAGAAGGATATCGCATCCTGGTTGTTTTGCTTTTGGTGCTGGTAGGAATTAATGTGGTGCTGGCGTTATTGATCGGCCCCTGCCTGCTGGCTGTGCTCCTTTCTGCACTGATTTTTTTGCCCGTACTCAATTTTTTCCGTAGTCCCAATCGCCAGCCTTTTAGAAACGATAAGGCCATTGTGGCGCCCGCGGATGGAAAAATTGTGGTGATAGAGGAGGTGGAAGAGCCCGAATTTCTAAAAGGGAAAGCCCTACAGGTCTCGGTGTTTATGAATGTTTTTAATGTGCACATCAACTGGTATCCTCTCGCTGGTGTCGTGCGTTATTTTCGCCATCACAGTGGCCGCTTTATGGGCGCTTATCTGCCCAAGGCTTCTACGGAAAATGAACGGACCACGGTGGCCCTGGAGCACAGCAGTGGAAAAACCATTGTGGTGCGGCAGATTGCCGGAGCCATTGCCCGCCGAATTGTGTGTTATTCCGAAGAAGGTGCCACCGCGGAGCAGGGAGCACAGATGGGGTTTATTAAGTTTGGGTCCAGAGTAGATATATATTTGCCCTTGGATGCACGTATTGATGTAGAGCTTGGCCAAAAGGTCAAGGGTCGACAAACCATCATCGGCTGGCTCGAGTAGCGCTGTTTCTTTAAGAAGATTTTGCCACAAGGGATGTTCCATCGGGGAACACGCCTTGTGGTTTTGTTTTAAATAATAATTTGAATTGTTATGCTGACAGGGGTCAGGAGGAAACCTGTAGATGAAGTATTGGAGTCGCCCATTGTTCAACAAACGGCCTTTTGGTCGGAGGTGAAAAAGAACCTGGGGGTGGGTACCCGTGCTTATGATTTTAAGTTGCTCAAATCGGATGTAGCCGGATGCAGTGGGCAGCCGGGTTCGAAGGAGGCCGATGTGCTGGTGGTTCAGCAGCCGCTCGATGCGCAACATTCCATCGCCTATGTGCCCTACGGACCCGAAATTGAGCCGGTGGCCGGGATGCATGGTCCTTTCTTAGAGGAGCTCTCAGAGAGTCTGCGCTCCTTTTTACCCGACTCCTGTATTGCGCTTCGTTACGATTTGTGTTGGGAGTCTTTCTGGTCGGGGGAAGAGGATTTTTACGATGAGCGGGGACAGTGGCAGGGTCCACCCGATGCACCGATTCAGGAAATGCGTTTCAATTTTGGGACGCAACATTGGGGTTTCAAAAAGGCACAGAGCAATCTTTTACCGTCTAATACGGTGTTTCTGGATCTGTCGCAGAGTGAATCGGCCCTTTTGTCGGGAATGAAGTCCAAAACCCGCTACAATATTCGTCTGGCCGCACGAAGGGGCGTGGTGGTCGAAGAGTTGGGGATGGATCAGCTGGATCTTTGGTATGCCCTTTACAGTGAGACAGCCAGGCGGAACGGTATTTACCTGCACGACCTGGATTACTTTAGAGCGGTTTTGGCGGCACGAAAGAGTCGGAATGCGGAGCCCACGGAGGTGATTTTGCTCCTGGCCCGACGGGACGAGCTGCCGCTGGCGGCTATGTTTCTGGTGGTGAGTGGCAGCAGGGCGACTTATTTGTACGGGGCTTCTGCTACCGAAAACAAGGCCCTGATGGGCAGCTATGCGCTGCAGTGGGCAGCTGTGCAAAAGGCGAAGCGCATGGGCTGTACCGAATACGATATGTTTGGTGTGGCGCCGAATGCCGACCCGGAGCATCCCATGTACGGACTTTATCGCTTTAAAACCGGGTTTGGAGGACAATTGTACCACCGTATGGGCAGTTGGGACTATCCGCTGCAGCAAGAGGCTTATACGTATTTTTCAGCCATGGAGATGACCAGCAGAGGTTATCACTTGTAAGCAGTCCTGCTGCGTTTACACGCGAAGGCCCAGGAATACCACATCGTCCACCTGTTCCTCGTTCCCCTTCCATTCGATAAAGGTGTCGCGCAAACGGCGGGCTTGTTCCTCCATGGGCAATTGGTGAATGTCCAGCAGCAGTTTACGGATGTTGCCGGTCATAAACTTCTTGCCCTCAGGTCCCCCAAACTGATCGGCATAGCCATCGGAGAACAGGTATATGCTGTCGTTCTTGTTCAGTTGGTAACTCATGTTTACAAAGGCACTGTCGTCTTCCATGATGCTGTCGCCAATGCTTCGGCGAATGCCCTTATAAATGTTCAGTTCTCCATTGATGAACAAATACACGGGGCGTTTGGCAGAGGCCAGGCGCACCGATCTGTTTTCCGGGTCAATCTCTACAATAGAGATGTCCATGCCATCGCGCGTGGTATGTCCCTCATTCTTTTGCAACAGAATCTTTATTTCCAAATCGAGACGGTGCAGGATGTCTGCCGGAGAGTTGACTTTGTTGTGCTTTACAATATCGTTCAAAAGGGTGGTCCCGATCATCGACATAAAGGCGCCCGGTACACCATGGCCGGTGCAGTCTGCTGCGCAGATCATCATTTTTCCGTTAAAAGGATGGAACCAGTAAAAGTCGCCACTAACGATGTCACGGGGTAAAAAGAAAATGAAGGATTCCTGAAATTGTCTGGAGAGCATTTCCTGGGGCGGCAGAATGGACGATTGTATGCGTTTGGCATAGGTAATGCTGTCCGTTATGTCTCGGTTTTTGCGTTCAATTTCTGCTTTTTGTTCCCGAAGTACTACGGTTTGGCTGTCCACCTCCCTTTGCAGGGCTTCTTTTTGCTTTCGGAGCTTGCGTTCGCGCAGGTGAACAAGGCTGAATACGGCCAGCACCATTGCAGATAGGAGTATTAAATAAAACCACCACTTTTTCCAAATGGGTGGAGCTATTACGATGGCCATGCTCAGGGGCGTTTGGTTGTAAATTCCGTCGGCATTGGCTGCCCTTACTTCCAAAAGGTAATCCCCGTCGGGCAAGAAGTCGTATTCTCTGAAGGTGGTCGTTCCCAAGTCGACCCACTCCTGCTGCGCCTTATCGCCTTTGCGTGTTAAGCGGTATTGATAGCTGACTGCCTTTGGGTTTTTAAAACTGATGCCGATAAAGTCGAAGCGAAACTTATAGCTGTTTTTGTAGGGGAAGGGCAGAACCAGATCCTTGTTGGCATCCAATTCCTCGTCGGATACTTTTATGGAAGTGAAATTGAGCAGGGGGGGCACCTTGTTTTCCACATCCTTGTCGGGTCGGTAACGGATTACGCCTTCATTGGAGGCCAGCCATAAATCTTGTTCAGGGTCGCGACTGATTTGATTGAAGTCGACCCCCAGGTTTTGTTCGTAATCGTAAACGCGGATTCTGTCTTTGGCCGGTTCAATGGCGCTGAGTCCCGGAAAATGGGTCACCCAAAGGCGTCCCTGGTTGTCTCCTGCAATGCTGTAGGCGAAATTACGGGCCAGTCCATTGCTGATGTCCATTACATTTAGGGAGTCTTCCTGGTATTGTATAACGCCCTTGCCCAGGGTGGCCAGCCATAAGTTCCCGTCCTGATCCACGGTCATGTCGTTGACATCGGTCGGCGTGTCCGTGATGCGGTGAATTTCAATGCTCTTGTCCTCAATGCGACAGATGCCGCTGTTCTTGGGCCCCAGCCACAAGCCCCCGTTGCCGTCGGGATAAACAAAGTTGATGTTGTTGTGGGGCAGTCCGTTTTCGGTGGTCAGGTGCCGCTGTTCCCTGGTCTTTAAATTGATTTGATAATAGCCCCCTACGGTAGCTAAGTATAAAAGATGTTGCTGACCACTGAGGTCGTTGATTTTTTTACCGGGTTGGGTGCGGGTGTAGAGCCAGGCTTGGAAGTTGGCTTCCTTATTTTTTTTGTAGTAGAGTCCGTGATTCTGCGTCGCTGCCCAAAGGGTGCTGTCGGGATCCCTGTACAGTCCTGTAACTGCATCCTGGGGCAGACCCATAGCCGGGTCGTAGAATTCGAAGTCGGTAAAGCAATAGGGATCGGCACGTATCAAGCCGTTTTCAAGACCAATCCAAAGATCTTTGCCGTCGTGCAGTACCGATCTGGCTTTGTTGTCCTGGAAACCGATCAGGTCCAGGTCGTAGAAAATCATGCTTTCATCGGTGAGACACGAAAGCCCTCCTCCGTAGGTGGCAAACCAGTAATTGCTTTCTTTGTCGGTGAGCAAATCACGTATAAAGTTGTTGCTCATTCCGTTTTCGGTAGAAAAAGTAAAAGATTCGGTGAAATCCTGGAGCTGCTGGTCGTAGAATAGTTTGATGACACCCTGTCCCCAGGTGGCCAGCAGCAGGTGCCCCTCCTCTTCTTCCTCAATGTCCTGGATGTTCTCGTATTGCAGGTCGAAGCTGAGACAAAGGCTGTGGTCAATAATCTGTGTTGCTTCGTCGCGCTCGGGGGCAAAACGAAAGAAACCGTCGCTTTCTGTCGCAATCCAGAATTCTTCGTCGAAGCCCTTCCTTTTTTTGATGGCGGTGATGGTGCTCATGGGCATTTGGTCGAAGCGTTCAAAGCCCTGTATTTTTCCGTTGTTGCCGGTCTTAACCCGCATCAACCCTTCGGAAGTTCCCAATAAAACGGTATTGTCGGCCAGGGGATGAATCGAATAAAAGAGGGTGTAGCCCAAGCTCCCGCTGTCGAACCAGGTGGTCAGGTTGTTGTAGCGGTCAACCTTGGCAAAGCCATGGTTTTGCACGGTGAACCAAATGTTGCCTTCGGCATCTTCATGCAGGTCGCGAACGGGACTGGCGGTGCCTTCCACCTGGAGGGTATGAAATTGTTGGTTGCGGTAGTAGCTGAGCTGACCGTTGTTGTGACCTACCCAAAGCGTTCCGTCGCTGGCAACGTGCATTGACATAACAAAATTGTCGGCCAGGGAATCGCGGGTGCTGAAGGATTGGAAACGCAAGCCGTCGTAGCGTACCAAACCTTCTCCCGTCCCAATCCACAGAAAACCGTCGGGGGTTTGTTCAATGGCATAGATGAAGTTTTGCGGCAGTCCCATATTGGCATCGAAATTCCTGAACCGGAAGGTCTGGGCCGACACCTGGGTAAGGGTCAGCAAAATCAACAGGGGCAGGAGTAGTCTGGGGACTTTTATGCTCATCGGATGGGTGCTTTAGGTTTAATGCCTATGCTGTATTTGTATTTGGGAATGCCGCCAATCGGGATGCTGTAGAAGGGCAGTAATTCGCCATATTGGTTTTCGAGGTATATCACTACATTGTTGTTGCGGACCTGGTTGTTCCGGTTTTTGATCATTTGAATGTCGAGGGAGGAGTTGATGTCGTCGGCGGTTATTTCATGACGGCTGGCCGACCAGTGATCATCGCCCGATATGGCCATGCGCTCTCCGTTTTTGGATGGGGATATGATGCGGATGATGCCGTCGTTGTCCCAATCGAAATTGCCTTGCTGAATGGCCACGACCCGTTCGTCGATGTAAGGATAGATGTGCGACACTTCCGCTACATTATCGTGCATACGAAATTTGTACTTGAAGTAGAAGGCGAAGGCGCCTTCTACAGGTCTGTTTTCCTGTTGGTCGGTGCTTAAAAACAAACGGTAAAGATTTCCGTCGTCTCCGGCCATGCCCTCTACCACCAATTTGAATATATAGCCACCAAATTCGGGCAAGAGCTCCCCCTCTGTAGGATTAAAAGGTCCAAAGGTGTGCCAGCTTTCGTCGTAGCGGGCGTCGTTGCCAAAGGTGCGTGATGCCAGCATCGTTCCACTCCTATAGTTGCCATCTCTTTCAATGCGCTGGGCGTCTGTATTGGAGCAGGCGCCGGTTCCACCAAATACCGCAAAATTGGTGCGGGTGTCCCAGCTGCCCTGCTCTTCGTCAAAGGCGCCACCAGTGTCGGGGTCGTATACCTTTATGAAAATGGGGTCCTGAAAGGTTTCCGGAACACTGAAGAAAATGATTTGTATAAAGTCGTCGTCTCCCCAGGCTGTTTCAGCATTTTTGCCAAAGGTAACCAGAGCGGGAATGTTTTCGTCAACGGCAGGAACAGGCTGTGCCTGTATGCCCAGGTGGACCCAAAGCAGGAGGAGTAGAAGTGCAGTACGATGGCGCGCAGACATAGGTAATTTAATTAAGTTTTTACTCCACATTAATAATCCGGTACGAACACCAACGCTGGTTGTCCCAATAGGCTTCGCAGCGGATGGTATGGGTGCCCTTGCCAAAACTGTGCCGGATTGTGCTTCCTGTTTGTTTTTTGGTTCCCGGGCCAAAGTCCCAAAAATATCGAACGTCTTTTACATCACCAAATCCGCGAAGCTCAGCTTGCAGAATAATTTCACTACGGGCGTCTGGAGATGCAGGAACTGTAATGTAAACCTGCCGTGTTTCTTCAAGCAGCAATTCGTAACTGGCTACTTCATACAATTCTTCTCCACTGAGCGAATCCTGAACACTTAGGATTATCTCGTAGAACCCGGGTCCCGCGAAGCAATAATCGACTTCGGCCCCAATTTCACGACCGCCATCACTGAATTCCCAAATGTAGCGATGCGGCAGGGTGTCGCTGTCGAAGGGACTGTCTTCAAAAAAGGTGAAGCAATACTGGTCCTCCACGACTTCCTGGGCTTTTTCACAAAAGGACAGTTCGTATTCAAATTGGTAGAGCCGGTCGCGGCCCTCCCGGTTGGAGGCAAAATAGCCACTGGTTTCACCGCTCAGCACAAAGCCGCTGAAGTCGTCGAATGCCGAATTGATGGGGGCAGGCAGGGGGGTGGGGCGACCCCAGGTCCCCCGACTTTCTTCGCTGTAGTAGAGGTCCATACCGCCCAGACCTGCATGTCCGTTGGAGCTGAAGTAGAGTCGTCCAGCTGCCGTCATCTGGGGAAAAACCTCGTCGCCCGGCGTGTTGATGGCAGGGCCCAGGTTTTGGGGCGCTGCCCAGCCCGATTCGGTGCGTTGGCTCACCCATAAATCTTTTCCGCCTTCGCCTCCCGGCAGTTCGGCTGAGAAATAGAGTTGCTGCCCATCGGGACTGAGGCAGGGGTGACCGATGGAGGCGGAGCCGACAGCCATTTCTATGGCTTTGAAGGACGACCAGTTTTGATTTTGTTTGTGGGCTTCGAAGAGGCCCAGGCGATTGGGCTCCGGATCTTGGTGCGGCGTTCTGGCTGTGTTCAGGGTGGCCACGACTTTTTGGCCGTCGGCCGAAAAGCTGAGCGGACCTACAGTGAGTTGTTCGCTGCTGAATAATTCATAGGGCTGAGGATGGCCTATTCGCCCCTTTTTGTCTATGGTCGCCCGATATACTTTATAAAGCGGTTGTTCGTTTTGGTCGGTGCGGTTGACCATCCACGCGCTTTTTCGATTGGATACAAAATACAGGGTGGAATCCTGCACAAGCGGTGCCATTTCGTCGGACCAGGGGGTGCCGACGGGCAGCTTTCGGAGGCTGATTTCCTGGGCCGGTAGTATGGGGACTGCGGCAAGCAGGAGGAAGAGGCTAAGTAAAATTTTTGCAGCCATGCGATAGCGTTGTTTAAACATTAAAAAAAGCGGGGGTTCTCCGTTGGTATTTGCTGTCCCCAGTCGAACTGCAGCGAAATTTCATGACTGCCGTTGCTTGTTTTTTTGAAGTCGCCCAGCGGTACATCGTAGCTGTAGGTCAGCATCCATTGCCTGGTGAAGCGCCAGCCGGCCGTTACAATCAATTCCTGGTTGGTTCGCCAGGTAAGTCCTCCTTTAAAACGGTTGTTGTACCAGGTGCTCAACGAAAGGTCGGCCAGTACATTCTGGTTTTGGCGCAGGCGTACCAGGGTGGCCGGTTGCAGCGACCAGGAGGCATTAAGAAGGTGCTGGTACCCGGCGGTGAGCAACCAGGTGGTTTTGAAGGGCTCGAAGCTTGCGTCATCATTTTGAAAGGGTGCCTGGTAAAAAAAGTCGGGAACGGAGAAGCCCGCAAAAAATTGCTTTCCGTACCAGGCAGCACCGAAACCCAGAGCGGCTTGGAGGTGCACTTCCCTTTCCCCAAAAGCTTCGTCGTCCGGGTCGGTCAGTTGCAGCTCGTTCCACCCGGCTTCGGCATTGTAGAGTCCACCTGAGAGACTAAAAGCCAGGCGCTGGTGTTGGCTTAAGGGAATGCGATGGGCGTATGCCGCCGTGAAGCCAGTATTACGGGCAATGTTAAAAGTTTCATTGTAAAAGGTCAGGCCCACCCCAATTCGCGGGTTGCGCAAGGGGGCATGCAAGGCAAAGAACTGGGCCTGTGGGGCACCGGGAATATTGCTGTATTGTTGGCGAAAAGCGGCGAGCATCGACAAGGTCTCCCGTGAGCCGGCAAAGGCCGGATTCAGGGCAAACTGGTTGTCCTGATATTGGGTCATCAGCATTTCCTTTTGCGCAAAACCCGAAGTTTTCAGCAAGCTCATCAGGATGATTATGGTCAGGAGGTGCTTCATACAGGGCGGGTTTTAGCGTAGGGTGCGATTTATGATGAGGTAGTCCTTAATGTGGGTGTTTTCGCCGGTAAACAGGTAGTAATAATAGCCGTCGGGCAGGTCCTTCCCCTCCTGGTCGGTGCCTCCCCAATCGTTGTTATAGGCCGTTTTTTGAAAGACTATTTTGCCTTGTTGATCAAAGACCCGTAATTGGTTGTGGGGGATGGTGGGTGCTCCCGGAATCATTAAGTAATCGTTTTTGCCATCCCCATTGGGTGAGATGCCCGTTGGATGTTGAAGTCCCGCCACACGAATGGTGGTTTGGGCAAATGCCGGGGGACAGTTGCCACGCTGTACTTCCCATTCCAGTTGGGTGGTGCCAGGACTTAAATCGCTTATTTCGCTGTGGGGGTTGTTGGGTTGCAGTACTGTACCGCTGCCACTCAGCAGGTGCCATTGTCCCGACGCGTATTCAGGAAGCGTGGCCTGAAGGCGGTACTGGTCTCTTTGATACAGGGTGGTGTCGGGCCCGGCGGTAAAATCTGTGGCTTGCAAGGGAAAGAAAAAAGTCGTTTCGAAGTCCGCCAGCTTTTCGCAGCCCTTATTGTTTTGGGTCCACCGAAAAACATAGCTGCCCTGGGTGTCGACGCTGACCAGAGTTCCAGGATCGTTTATCGCGGAGAAATCAGCTGTGCCTGCGCTGCCGGGGAGGAGCGCCCAGCTGCCCGATCCGGGATGGGCCTCGATATGGAGCGTGATTTGCGAGCCACAGATTTCGCTTTCTCCTACTACGGGACCAAGCACCGGGGTCAGATCCACCACCTCGGCAACAGTTCCTTCTTCTCCCTTGTAAAGCGTGTTGCAGTTGTTGCTGTCGGTGACTTTCGTGATGCTCAGGGTGGATGGGCCTTCGATTGCTCTGTTGAACAGGTGTTCAGAGTCTTGGATGGCATCGATGCTGCTGTCGTCACTCAGCTCCAGCTTCCAGGGGCCGTTGCCTTGCAGGCTGGCTGTAAATTCTGCCTGGCCGCTGCCACAAATTTCGCTGTCGCTGTATAAGGTGGCCGAAGGTTGGCCCAGCAGGGTTAGAGTCATTTCATCACTGACCCGACAGGGGCCGTTTTCCTGCACAAAAGTGAGGTCGTAGGTTCCCGGCTGATTGGCGCTGACTTGAGTGGCAGCAGTCTGCGGGTCGGAAAAACTCAGTCCTTCTGTTGCTTCCCAGTATGTGGCGGTGCTGGCTCCGCCAACAGTAGCCTGTAGCTCTGCACTCAGGCCACAAAGACTTTGGTCGTCACCGGCACTGTAGCCGCCTGGCATTTTGTACAGATTCACCAGGGTTTCTCCTTTTATGAGGCCACTTTCGGGTGAATAGAGGTACTCGTCGTTTCGGTCTAGAGCTTTGGAAACAATAATGCGCAGCTTGGTGGTCCCGGAATAATCTATCTGTTTTTCCGCAGCGTAAGTATGGTTGTTGTCGAAGTCAGAAGGGTAGTAGTCTGTAATAAATTCGGTTTCTTCGAGCATGACGCCTGTTTCTGTGTCGTAAATGGTTAGCCAGGCATCGAAGGGGGCTTCGTAGCTGTCGCCAAAGCGAATTTGTATGTTGAGGGTTCCGTTTTCACAGAAGTCTGTATCGGGGGTCAGCAGTTCTGCAACAGCTTGTACTTCTTGGCCCTCAGCGGGGTTTATTGTGCTGATTAGCAGGCAGGTAATCAGTGGGAAAAGCAGCCGTTTGTGCATTTTGGTTGTTCTTTTAAGGGGCGCTCCGCTTTTCGGACCTTTTAAAGGTCTATAGTTTTGCGGATTAGAGGGTAATTTTAAGGAATTTTAGTAGAATAAAAAAGGCCTGTACATAAAAAGTGTGTTTTACTACCTGAAAATGCTGTCTTCACGTGGTGGGTTTCTTTGTAATTCTTCCCGCCGGAAGGCGCGGAGTTCCCGGGTGAAGCGCTCGGGGAAGTTTTCGCCGGGTGCCGGACCGGGTGAGAGCACCAGCTGTCCGTCGGGTCGTATCAAAAAATAGGCCGGCAGGACTTCGATGCTGTAGTCTTCAACTACTCTGGCCGAACCACCAAAATGGAGAAAGTCCCAGTCGAAATTGTAGCGGTCGAGCAGTCGATCCATGGCTGTTGCATCCTCATCCAAAACGATGGTGAGTACATGCAGATCACGCTGCATTAAGCGATGAAAACTTTCCATTCGCATTAAGTCCTGAATGCAGGCATAGTTTTGGGTGTGAATGAAATTAAGATAAACAAATTTGCCCTGGTAGTCCTCGAGCGTTTTAAGCTGCCCTTTGCGATTGCGCAAGGCAAAGGTGGGCGCCGCACTGCCCGGACGCAGTCGCCCAATTCTTTGGTAGAAGGTCGTTGCCAGTTGTCTCAACCGCGGCGTGGCGGCTGTTTCAGCAGCTTCCTGTAAAAGCCGGTCTGTTGTTGCTTCTGTAAGCGTTTCGTCGAACCATGCCTCGTAGAGGTTGTAAAGCAAAATAAGTTCGCCCACTTCTTGGGAGGGAATCAGGGGATCGGTGAGGGCAAGTGTGCTGAGGCTGTCGAAGGCGGCTTGTTGCCCCAGGGCCTGAACCAGGGCCTGGCGTGTGTCCGGAGCAAAGCGCTCGGGAAAGAAACCTTTGAAAAGGGTTTGGACCACTTCCCAAAAAACGGGCAGTTCCCAGGCGGGCTGGGGCAAATGCTGCAATATCGCTCTTTCATTTTGCGGGCGGGAGGCCTGCTGAAGCTTAACGAAGGACCAGGCTTTGTGCTGGTCGAACAAGGGGTGACTGAAGAAATATTTTTCGTTCAGTTGCTTTTGGAATTCTGCCGCCAGGATAGTATCTCTGTGCATAAAGAGCTGCCGGGCGTGGTTGGCCATGAAATAATCGAACTCGGCATCGAACTCAACCATGTTCCGATTCAGCTCCCTGCTTTCGGCGTTGGCTATACCCAAGGGCAGCTCTTCCTGAGGATAGTGGGGATTGAATCGGTCCACTTCACTTCGGGGCTCAAAGGGTGGCAGTACCAATTGGTAACTTTTGCCGGGTTCCAGAAAAATATTTCCCCGGTAGCGGCCCAGATCGACTTCGGCCTGGAGGGGTTCGGAAACCGGAAAGCTGAGGTCGAAGTGCCCTTGGTCGTCGATGGGCAGGTAGACAAGGGTTTCTTTGGTGGGAATCAGTGGATTGGTGGTCTGTTCAAACACCAGATTGATGCCGGCATAGGCAGGTGCCGATCCGAAAAAGCGCACGCTGTCGACCGGGAGGTCGTCAGCCTGGGCGGTGACCTTGAGCAGCATTAGGATACTGAGAGCGAGGACCAGTTTGCGCATGGCTTTGGATCGGTTTATCAAGTGGCTTTTTCTTTTTGCTTAATCAGTTGGTAAATGGTATTGGGGATAAACTTGGACGCATCGCCTCGGTGTTTAAGTATGTCGCGCACGATGGAGGAGTTGACCGGGGTGTGCTCCGGGGTGGTGAGCAGAAATACGGAGTCGATGTGGGTCATCAGACGGTTCACCTGGGCAATGGCTCGTTCGTACTCAAAATCTGCCGCCGTACGCAGTCCCCGCAGAATGCTGTCGGCCTTCTTTTTAATGGCGAAATCTACCGTTAGGCAATCGTAGGCTTCCACGCTGATGCGGGGTTCGTTGGCAAACTGGGCGCGGATAAACTCTACCCGTTCGTCCAGCGAAAAGTAGTAGCGCTTGGCTGTGTTGTGCCCCACGGCAATAATGATTTTATCGTAGAGTTTGAGTCCCCTTGTCACGATGTTTTCGTGTCCTACAGTAAAAGGGTCGAAGGAACCCGGGAAAATGGCAGTTCTTTCCATGTTTGGTTTGTTTGAAAGGGCTAAAATTGGCAAAAATACTGGAATGCGCAAGGAATTTTATAATTTTGACTTTTTGACGGACTTGAACCGACTTTAGAGTCACTTAAAATCAGGAGCAATGCAATACAGACAACTTGGAAAATCGGGCATGAAGGTTTCGGAACTATCCTTGGGAACCTGGCAGGTAGGCGGCAAATGGGGATCGGGTTTTGACGATGCCAATGCCGATCGGATTTTAAATGCGGCCATCGATCAGGGGGTCAATTTTATTGATACCGCCGATGTGTATGAAGACGGCAGGAGCGAGAAGGCTGTGGGACGTGTGGTGCGCTCGCGTTCAGAGGAGCTGTATGTGGCTACCAAGTGTGGGCGACAAATTCAGCCGCATGTAAATGCCGGCTACACGCCCGATGTCTTGCAGCGCTACGTGGAGGACAGCTTGCGGCGTACCGGACTGGAGCGTCTGGATTTGATTCAGTTGCACTGTCCCCCTACGGAAGTGTATTACCGGCCCGAGATTTTTGAGCGCTTCGAGAAATTAAAGCAGCAGGGTAAAATCCGTAATCTGGGCGTGAGTGTCGAAAAAGTGGAGGAAGCTCTTAAGGCCATTGAATATCCTAATGTTTCTACCGTACAGATTATTTTTAATGCCTTTCGTCAGCGCCCTGCCGAACTCTTTTTTAAGGAGGCGCAGCGTCGTGAGGTCGGCATTATAGTGCGTGTGCCGCTGGCCAGTGGACTTTTAACCGGAAAGTTCAGTGCCGACACGAAGTTTGATGCCGGCGATCACCGCCACTTCAATCGCAAAGGAGAAGCTTTTGATAAGGGGGAAACCTTTTCGGGCATCGATTACGATTTGGGCCTGAAGGCGGTAGCCGCGCTTCGGGAGGCTTTGCCCAACAGGAGCAATCTGGCTGCTGTAGCCCTGCAATGGATTCTGCAGTACCAGGAGGTGGGTTGCATTATTCCCGGTGCCTCGCGGGAAGAGCAGCTGCGTGCGAATCTGGCGGTGTATCAGGAACCCCCGCTGACTACGGCAGAGGCAGCGGCCATTAACGACATCTATAAGAAATACATCCAACAGGGGGTGCATCACCTTTGGTAGGAGGACGTTTTATGAATCAACTGGGACTCACTACGCCGGCGGTTTTATTCTCGGCCATTTCGCTGATAATGCTGGCCTATACCAACCGCTTTCTGGCCTATGCCTCGCTGGTACGCGAGTTGCATGCCCGTTTTAAGCAATCGCACGACGCCGTTTTGTTGCGACAAATCATCAATATGAAAAGGCGCTTGCGGCTGACCCGTGCTATGCAGATTCTGGGTATTTCCAGTCTGCTTTTTTGTGTGGTGACTATGTTTTTGATTTATGTGGAGTGGACCACTCTCGCAGAGCTGGTGTTTGGGGTGGCCTTGATTATGCTGATTCTTTCCCTGGCTATTTCAATACGGGAAATTCAGATTTCTTCCCAGGCGCTGGACTTGCAGCTGGGAGATATGGAGGAAAAGAAGCAGTCCCTGGGTGAGTCGCTGATGAATCCCCGGCGCGGAAGACTGTAAAAGTAAAGCAATAAAAAAAAGCCCCTCGGGGCTTTTTTTTATTTTACGCGCATTACGCCAAAGAGGCGGAACATCCAGCGTGGAAGCGGCTTTTCGCCCCGTTTTTGCAGATCCAGGAACCAGCCAATTTTCTTGACGAGGGGAATCTTGTGCGTCTCCACAAATTCGATGAGGGTGCTTTCGGGCGCCTGTATGTAGGCAAAGTTGCCGGCGGCTTCGCCCATGTCGAAACTGTCCATGGCGCGTGCGCTGTCCACTGTAAAGGGGAAGCCTTTTTCTTTCACCTCTTCGCGCAGTTCATCCATACCGTTGATGTCGTAGCACAAGTGAATGAAACCCGGATCGCCCCAAATGCGCCCTTCGAAGATGTCGCGTGCCGGTCGCTCGGTGCTTTCTACCAACTCGATGGTGGAGGGGCCAAAGAAGGGACTGAAACTGCCTTTGTAGGTGGCGGAATGGCGCAGCAGCACGCGTCGGCAACTGCTTTCCGCACCCGGCACGCCCTGCCAGTCGTCGAACACGCCGCTTTTATCGTACACCACCTGGTCGTAGCCCAGGATGTCTTGGTAGACTTTCAGGCTGTCGTCCATGTTTTTTACGCCGATGACCACACCCAGCACACCCCCTGTAGGGGCTTGTTGCGGAAAGTAGACAAAGTCGTTCTCCACCACTTCCCAAATGTTGTTGTAGGGGTCCTTCAGGTAAAAATGGCTTTGGCCGGCCGGGTCTGTGGTGGGGGCACTGAGCAGATTCAGACCTTGTTCCTTAAAGCGCTCGTAGGCCTTGCTGGCATTTCCCGTTTTCATCTTTCCGATGGCGATACCCCAGTCGCCCAACTGCAACTGAAAAGTGGGCGCCACCGGTGTTTTACCGGTGTGCTGCCAAATTTCAAAGCCGCCACCGCCCTCCAGGTTGAGGGCCAGAATGGCGTGACGTTCCCGGGGTTTCCCCTCGGTGTGCTTCAGCATCAGTTCAGCTGTGGCCGCCTCCTCAAACATTCTGATGTCCATGCCAAAGTGTTCGCGGTACCACTTGAAAGCCGCCTGAACGTCGCTGACGCCCACGCCAAGCTGTTGTATGCCGTTGATTCTTTTTGCCATAAGTATAGGTGTTTTTACATAGGTTTAATTTTGCGCACAATGCGGCGGTGCAGGGCCGGGAAAAAGCGCCGTATTTTTAATATCAACAATTCACTGCCCCCTACCGGAATCTCTGCCCTTTCCTTTTTCAGTCCCCGCAGTATCTGTTGGGCCGCTTTTTCGGGGCTGATGCCGTTGGCCTGACCCGGATCCATTTGTCCGTGCTCCCGTCCTTCCTTGTTGATGGCGAATTTGGAGATGTTGGTCTGTATGCGACCGCCAATCAACATACTTACCCGGATATTGTTTGGGTGGTTTTCTACCGCCAGCGATTCAAAAAAGCCGTGCAGGGCGTGCTTTGAGGCGGCATAGGCCGAGCGGTAAGGAAAGCCGAATTTGCCGACCAGACTGGAAGCTGCTGCCAATTGTCCCCCGCCATTGGCCAGCATGTGCGGAAGCAGGGCCTTGGTCAGCGCCACCACGCCAAAAAAGTTGACCTCCATGATGCGCCGGTCGTTTTCGAGGGGCGTTTCGTGCACGAAAGAACGTTGACTGATGCCGGCAAAATGGTAAAGGGCATCGATGCGGAAGCCTTTGGCCAGTATTTGTTGGGCCGACTGTGCAATGGCTGTACTGTCGGCCATGTCGAGGGCGACTTCTTCTGCCTGAGCTCCGGCTTGTCGCACCTCCGCTGCCACGGCAGCGAGGCCGGCTGCATCGCGGTCGCTCAAAATCAGGCGCCCCTTATAGGGACTTAAGGCCAGGGCGAGGGCCCTCCCCATGCCGGAAGCGGCACCGGTTATCCAAATGGTTTTTCCTGCAAAATCCATATTCCAAAAATGGTTTGAAGGGACTAAAATACACAAAAGTTGCGACTTGCCTAAGTCCTGCCTGTTTAGCGGTCTTTTACAATACGCCTTTGGTGCTGGGCAGCTGTTGGTTAAAGGGGTCTTTGCGAATGGCGGCCTTGATGGCTTTGGCCAAGGCCTTAAAGATGCCCTCAATCTTGTGGTGTTCGTTGGCGCCTTCGGCCTTGATGTTGAGGTTGCTCAATGACGCGTCGGAGAAGCTCTTGAAAAAGTGCTGGAACATTTCGGTGGGCATGTCGCCTACTTTTTCCCGCTTGAATTCGGCTTCCCAAACCAGCCAGGGGCGTCCCCCAAAGTCGATGGCCACCTGTGCAAGCGTGTCGTCCATGGGGAGGCAAAAGCCGTAGCGGTCAATGCCCCGCTTGTCGCCCAACGCCTTGCGGAAGGCTTCGCCCAGCGCCAGGCCGGTATCTTCTATGGTATGGTGCTCGTCCACATGCAAATCGCCCTTTACCTGAATGTTTAAGTCCACCCCGGCATGTCGCCCGATTTGTTCCAGCATGTGGTCGAAAAAGTGCAGGCCTGTGCTTATGGCACATTTCCCCGTACCGTCGAGGTCCAGCTCAATGTGAATGCTCGTCTCCGCCGTAGTTCGGTCGACGACTGCCGTCCGTTCGGTTTTGAACAAAAAGGCTGCAATTTCATCCCAGTCGGTACTCAGCAGCGCACAGGCTTCGGCCAGTCCGGACGCCTCCAGCTCCTTTTGCGCAGTCTCGCTTTGCAGCAGTATGCCCTTGCAGCCGAGGTTCTTGGCCAGCTCGATGTCGGTCAGACGGTCGCCTATGACCAGCGAGCCGGCCAAATCGTAGCCTTCGCTGAAATATTCGCCCAGCATGCCGGTACGTGGTTTGCGCGTGGGGGCATTGTCGGCCGGAAAGGAGCGGTCGATGTGCACCTGGGCAAAATGGATGCCCTCCCCTTCGAGCGTTTGCATCATTTTATTGTGGGCAGGCCAAAAGGTATCCTCCGGAAAGGAGGCTGTGCCCAGTCCGTCCTGATTGGTGACCATCACCAACTCAAAGTCGAGTTTGCTGATAATCAAGTAGAGGTTGCGGAGTACTTTGGGGTAGAAATCGAGTTTTTCGAGACTGTCCACCTGGTAGTCCACCGGCGGTTCATTGATGATGGTTCCGTCGCGATCGATGAACAATACTTTTTTCTTTTTCATGATATTGAGCGCTTGTTTTTACCTGCGTTATTCATAAGTTTTCTTAATCGATAATGTATGAATAATGCAGTTTAGTTCGTGTTCAAGGATTCGGGCAGAATAAAGGCTTTGAGCCAGGTGTCGAGGTAGCTGGTCCAGTAGGCAGCCGGACCCTCGGTCCGGTAGCCAAAGCCGTGGCCCCCTTCGGGCAGAATTATTTTGGTAAAGGGAACGCCCTGTTTTTGCAGTCCCCCGGCATAAGCTTCGGTGTTTTGAACCGGAACGGCGCGATCGTCGGCCGCATGCAGGATAAAGGTGGGTGGCGTTTGCGCACTGCACTGCTGCTCCAGGGAAAACTTTTGCACCAGGTCCTCCCCGGGTTGGCGACCAATGAGGTTTTGGCGACTGCCCATGTGGGTGTAGGCGGTATCCATGGTTATTACCGGGTAAATCAGAACCGAGAAGTCGGGGCGCAGCTCTTCAGGACTTCTTTGCTCATTAAGTGGCGTGGTAAAAAGGGTGGCGGCTGAGGCGGCCAGGTGGCCCCCTGCCGAGAAGCCCATCACGCCAATCTGGCTGGGAATAACGCCCAGTTCACCGGCGCGGGAACGTACCAGGTGGACGGCTTCCTGCACATCCATGAGGGGTACCAGATGGGCCTTGTCAAACAAGTCTTCATCGGGCAGGCGGTATTTCAGAATGAAGGCCTCGAAGCCCCTTTCGGCCATCCATTGGGCCACCATGGTGCCTTCGTGACCAAAGGCCTGGCGTACGTAGCCGCCACCGGGACAAATGATGATGGCGGGACGGGGACCGGAGCTGCTGTCTTGTGCCGGATAATGGTACAATTGGGGCTTGGTGACGCCACTCACACGGTCGTTTTCATTGCTTTCGGGTACTTGGATGCCTTTTTTGTTGTAGGGTGCCTCCCCTGGATAGAGGTCAAGGGTGGATTGGCTGTAAAGCGATAAGCTGGCCATAAGCAAAAGGGCGGTGAATAGGTGTTGCATAAGGAGTTTATTTATAGGCCTGAAGGGCCTGAATGAGTTGCTTGTTTTCTTCCGGACTGCCTACGGTAATGCGCAGGCAACCGGCACAAAGGGACACGGAGGAGCGGTCGCGGATAATTATTTTTTGGCTGATCAAATGTTGGTAAACGGCTTTGGCATCCGGGGTTCTGATCAATAAGAAATTGGCATCCGAAGGATGAATGAGATTCACAAAGGGCAGCTTTTGCAGTTCCTGTGCGAGGGCACTGCGTTCGGCCAAAAGTACTTCGATCCATTTCGCCACCTCTTGCTGGTTTTTCTCCAGCAAGTCCATGGCTTTTTGCTGGGTAAGGACATTCAGGTTGTAGGGGTATTTGATGCGGCTGAGTACTTCGATGATTGCAGGCTGGGCAAAAGCCATTCCCAGTCGCAGTCCCGCCATGCCCCAGGCCTTGGAGAAGGTCTGCAAAATAACCAGGTTGGGGAATTCCTGCAGGCGCGGCAGCAGGCTGCGTCCCGGTGCAAAATCGATGTAGGCCTCATCCACCACCACCAGGCCCTCAAAGCCTGTGATGACGCGTTCTATGTCTTCGTTCCGCAGGCAGTTTCCGGTGGGGTTGTTGGGGGAGCAGAGCCAGATGATTTTGGTCTGCTCATCCACGGCGGCCAAAACCGCCTCCACATCCAGCTGGAAATCTTTGGTCAGTAAGACTTGCTGCACCTTTATGTCGTTGGTGGCGGCAGCCACCTGGTACATGCCGTAGGTGGGATCAATGGCCACCACATTGTCGGTACCGGGGCGACAAAATGCGCGAAAGAGCAGGTCGATGGGCTCATCGGAACCGTTGCCCAGGAAAAGCTGGTCGCTCTCACAGCCTTTGAACGCGGCAATGCGGCGCTTGAGTCGACGCTGATGCGGGTCGGGATAGCGGTTGTAGGGGGCATTGTAGGGGTTTTCGTTGGCATCCAAAAACACCCCTTCTTCGCCGGTGTATTCGTCACGGGCCGAAGAGTAGGGTTTGAGCGCGAGGATGTTGGGGCGCAGCAGTTGTTGCAGTGGCTTCATGAGCAGAGTGGAATAGGCGGATTATTGTAAACTTTTTAAGCGCAGACTTACGGCGTTTTTGTGGGCCTGAAGCAGCTCTGCTTCGGCCATGATCTCTATTATGGGTCCCAGTTCCTGCAGTCCCTCGGGCGTGATTTCCTGGAAGGTGATTTTGCGGATGTAGCTGTCGAGGTTGACGCCCGAATAGCTGCGGGCGTGCCCGTGGGTGGGTAGGGTGTGGTTGGTGCCTGAGGCATAGTCGCCGGCACTTTCGGGGGTGTAATGTCCGATGAATACCGAGCCGGCATTGACTACTTTTTCGGCCACTTCGGAGGCGTTGCGCACCGACAGGATAAGGTGCTCGGGGGCATAGAAGTTGCTCATCTCCATCATTTCGTCGAGGGAGGTCAGCAGAAAGGCGCGGCTGTCGGATAGGGCCCCTTCGGCTCCTGCCTGACGCGGCAGTTGCTTCACCTGTTTGTCCACTTCCGCTAAGGTGGCCTGGAGTACCTCGTCGCTGGTGCTGAGCAGAATCACCTGACTGTCGGCGCCGTGCTCGGCCTGTGAAAGCAAATCGGCTGCTACAAAGGCGGGGTTGGCGCTGTCGTCGGCCATAACCAGGACTTCGGAGGGACCGGCAGGCATGTCGATGGCGGTGTTTTTAAGGCCAACCAGTTGTTTGGCGGCGGTGACGAAGCGGTTGCCGGGACCAAATATTTTGTACATTTTGGGTACGGTCTCGGTGCCGTAGGCCATGGCGCCAATGGCTTGAATGCCGCCTATGCGGAAGATGCGCTGCACGCCGGCCAGGCGGGCGGCAAACAAAATGGCGGGGTGGATGCCTCCCTGCTCGTCGGGCGGGGTGCAGAGTACGATTTCTTTACAGCCTGCAATACGGGCAGGTATGCCCAGCATGAGTACGGTGGAGAAGAGCGGCGCGGTGCCTCCGGGAATGTAGAGACCTACTTTCTCGATGGGCACGCTTTTCTGCCAGCAGGTGACCCCCGTCTGGGTTTCCACTTTTTGCATGGGCTGCCACTGACTGGCATGGAACTTTTCGATGTTGTCGGCGGCCCGACGAATGGCTGCTTTTAGGTCCTCCGGCAGGGCTGTTTCGGCCTGGGTTATTTCGGCCTGGGTCACTTCGAGCTCGGCGCCCCGGTAGCCATCGAAGCGCTCCGAGTAACGGCGCACGGCTGCGTCGCCTTCCTGCTGTATTTCAGCCAGAATGGCTTCCGTTTTTTCGTACAAGTCCGATACGTCCACCCGGGGGCGCTGCAGGAGGTCGGACCAGTCGCTCTTTGGGGGGTTGATGTAGCTTTGCATTTTAAAGAATCATTTTTTCGATGGGGATGATGAGAATGCCCTGGGCACCGTTGGCTTTCAGTTGATCGATGACTTCCCAGAATTTATCTTCCTGGATGACGGAGTGGACCGAACTCCAACCTTCTTCGGCCAGGGGAAGTACGGTGGGACTCTTCATGCCGGGCAGGATGCTTACAATCTCTTTCACCTTGTCGTTGGGGGCGTTCAGAAGAATGTATTTGTTGGAGTTGGAGGCCTGAACGGCATCGAAGCGGAAGAGCATCTGGTCGAGAATTTCCTGCTTTTCGCCATCGAGGTTTTTGTTGGCGACCAAAAGGGCTTCGGATTTCATGACTACGGCCACTTCCTTGAGGCTGTTGGCTACAAGGGTGCTGCCCGAGCTGACGATGTCGAAGATGGCGTCGGCCAGGCCAATGCCGGGGGCAATTTCTACGGAGCCGGCAATCTCGTGAATCTCGGCTTTGATCTTTTTCTCGTCGAAGAATTTCTTCAGAATTTTGGGGTAGGAGGTGGCTACTTTTTTACCGTCGAACCAGCCTACTCCGCTGTAGTGCTCGCTCTTGGGTATGGCCAGGGATAGGCGGCATTTGCTGAAACCCAGGCGTTTTACGATTTTGAGCTCGTAGCCTTTTTCGAGCAGCTCGTTTTCTCCTACCACGCCGATGTCGGCCACGCCTTCGTGTACGGTTTGCGGGATGTCGTCGTCACGCAGGAAGAGGGCCTCGGCCGGGAAGCCGGTCGACTGGGCCACCAGGCGGCCGTTGCCTATGTTGAACTTGATGCCCGATTCTTTCATCAGGGCCATGCTGTCGTCGTGCAGGCGACCTTTTTTCTGCATGGCAATTTTTAAAGTAGTTTCTGTATCCATGGTTGTTTTGTTTTGTGATTAAAGTTACGTTTCCTGCCTGAACAAAAAAAGGCTTACCATAGGGTAAGCCTTCTTGAATACTATAGCACACAACAAGCCCACCCCTTATACCAGGAGATGATGATGAGCGTTGCTGTGATGAATAAAAAGCATTTTGACTGAAATTGGTTCGTTGCAAATCTAGGATATTTTCTTTTTGTTTCAAATTTTTTCTGCTAAAAATGCTGCGATTTGTCAGGCGTGCGTCCGTCCCATTGATGATAATTCATCATTTTTTTGTGCTTTTTGGTCTTTTAGCCCTTTGCTGCTTTGGCTTGCTTAAAAAAGGTTTAACTTTATTTGTTGGATAAAACTTGAGTTGTAATGAGTTTGCGTTTTTTTTACCTGGTTTTGTTGGTGGCGCTGTTCCCGGGCATGCCAGCTTGCAGAACTCACAATAAGGAAGCAATGAAGGTGCTGGTATATACGAAAACAGAAGGCTTTCGCCATGAGGCAATAGGAGCCGGGAAGGCGGGTTTTGAGGTATTGGCACAGCGCCACAATTGGGTCGTGGATTTTCGGGAGGAGCCGGAGGTCTTCAGAAGCGACACTTTAAAAAACTATGATTTGGTGGTTTTTTTGCTGACCACCGGCTCGGTTTTGGACGATGGCGGTCGCGCAGCCTTAAGCCATTGGGTTAGGAAGGGAGGTGGCTTATTAACGGTGCATTCGGGCACCGATACGGAGAAGGATTGGCCCTGGTTTGTTGATGCTGTAGGTGCCCGGTTTACGGGGCATCCGCCGGTGCAGGAGGGGCGACTGGTGATAGAGGACCGTTCGCATCCGGCGACTTCCTTCTTGCCCGATTCGGTTTGGTGGCTCGAGGACGAATGGTACAGTTTCGACCGCAATCCCCGTTCCAATGTGGAAGTCTTGATTTCGATAGATGAGGCTTCCTATGAGGTGGACGACAACCCTTGGTTTGAGGGGGTGGAGCAAAGGATGGGCGACCATCCTTTGGTCTGGTACCGGGAGGTGGGTCGTGGGCGTGTTTTTCAGACTGCCCTGGGGCATCGTCCCGAATTGTATGCAGAACCTTTGTTTTTGATGCATTTGGCGGGTGCGGCTGAATGGACGGCTTTCAGAAAATGAGTTAGGTGAAGGTATATTTTGAGCTAACTGGATAAATAAAAGTTTTTATATGAGAAGGGTAAAAGTATTTTTTGGGGCGCTGTTGACCGTCTTTGGTTGGTCTGCTTGCTCCAATTCGCAGGAAGGACCCCTTGAGCGGGTGATCAGTGCGCATTGGGAGTTCTCAGAGGCGGGCAGCAACGAATGGTTGCCGGCTTCCGTGCCGGGTACGGTGCATGCCGATTTGATGGCGGCGGGTCGTATTCCCGATCCTTACATGGGAACCAATGAGGATGAGGTGCAATGGGTGGAAGAGCGCGACTGGGTTTACCGGACAGCCTTTGAGGTGGAGGCCGACTTGCTGGAGAAGGCGCTGGTGGAACTGGAGTTTAAGGGGCTGGATACTTATGCCGATGTTTATCTCAATGAGCAATTAATATTGAGTGCCGACAATATGTTTGTGGCCGAAGTGGTTGAGGTAAAGCAGGTCTTGAAGGAAGGGCGCAACGACTTGCGCATTCATTTTCACTCGCCGGTAAGGCGGGGTATGGAAAAGTTGAAGCAGCTCGATTACATTATTCCTGCTGTGAATGAGCAGGCTCCGGAAGGGGAACGCACCAATGTGTTTACCCGTAAGGCGCCCTTTCATTACGGCTGGGACTGGGGTCCCCGCCTGGTTACTTCCGGGGTATGGCGACCGGTGATTTTAAGGGCTGCCGATGCCGCGGTTTTGGAGGATGTTTATTTGCATACCCGTTCGGCCAGTGAAAGGGTGGCTGAGTTGGAGGGACATGCGGAAGTGCAGGTGCTGGAAGCGGGCACTTATACCCTGTCGCTGGCTTATGGCGAGGGGCAACAAGTTTTGAAACAGGAACTGCAATTGGAGGCTGGGGTGCAGATGCTGCCCTTGAATTTTGACCTGCAGCAGCCTCGTTTGTGGTGGAGCAACGGACTGGGCGAAGCCTATTTGTACGATTTTGTTTTTGAATTGCGTCGGGCCGGCAAGCTGGTGGACCGCCACCATTTGCCCTTTGGGGTGCGTACCCTGCGTTTGGTTCAGGAGCCCGATTCGGTGGGGCGCAGTTTTTATTTTGAACTCAATGGGGTGCCCGTATTTATGAAGGGGGCCAATGTGATTCCCTCGCATACGCTGACGCCTTCGGTGAGTAAGGCCGATTATGAGCGCTTGATCGACAATGCCGTGGCCGCCAATATGAATATGGTACGTGTATGGGGCGGTGCCATTTATGAAGAAGATTATTTTTACGAGCTGTGCGACCAAAACGGTATTTTGGTTTGGCAGGATTTTATGTTTGCCTGTGCTTTGCAGCCCGGCGACGAGGCTCATTTGGACAACATTCGGCGCGAAGCCGAATACAATGTGAAGCGTTTGCGCAATCATGCGAGTATTGCCCTCTGGTGTGGCAACAACGAGAACCTGCACGGTTTGCTGCATTGGTGGAACGATATGTTTACCCCCGAAGTGGAAGCCTTTATGTGGGCCACCTACGAACGCATCTTTTTAGACATTCTGCCCGCCGCGGTAGAAAAGCACCATCCAGGCCAGGCCTATTGGTCGACCAGTCCCAGTGCCTATGGTGATGCACCTGCCGATCGGAAGTCGGGCGATGAGCACGACTGGACCATCTGGTTTGGGGAGCAGCCTTTTTCAGCCTATGGTGAGAATGTTCCTCGTTTTGTGAGTGAGTACGGTTTACAATCTTTTCCTGACATGGCCACCATTGCGGCCTTTGCCCCGGAGGATCAGCAGGAGTGGGATTCGCCCTTGATGCGACACCGGCAAAGGGGACGCATGGCGTATGTGGCACCCGGTTTCGATGGAAACGATATGATTAGACGCTATATGGCACGCTATTATCAGGTGCCCGGGCAGTTCGAAGATTTTGTGTATGTGAGTCAGCTGATGCACGCTCAGGCCTACAAGACGGCCATTGAGGCGCACCGTCGTTCCATGCCGCACACCATGGGATCTTTGTATTGGCAGTTGAACGACAGCTGGCCAACCATTTCGTGGTCGACGGTAGATTATTATGGCCGCTGGAAGGCTTCGCACTATGCCGTGCGCAAGGCCAACGCACCGGTTCTGTTGGCGCCGCTTGTTGAAGACGATCGCCTGCAGGTATTTGTAGTCAACGACCATCTGACGGGTTTTGAAGCCACCTTGCGCGGCACCCTGATGGGGATGAACGGGACACGGATGTTCGCCGATTCGATGCAGGTACAAGTAGGGGCCAATACTTCCACCCTGGTGCTGGACGATCGTTTTGGTAAGTTTATGACTCCGGAGGTTCAGGTTCGGGATGTGGTGGCCTTGCTCGAATTGGTACGTGAAGGAGAGGTGATTGCCGATAATATTGTGTATATGGCTGAACCCAAGGATTTGCCGCTGCATCCTGCACGCCTGCAAAGCAGCTGGAAAACTGTGGAAGGGGCTTATGAGCTGACGCTGGTCAGCGGGGTCGTGGTCAAAGGCGTGGCCATTGAAGTCCCCGGCAAGGAGGTGGTGTTGAGCGACAACTATTTTGATTTGTTGCCGGGTAGGCCCCATACCGTTGTTCTGCGCAGCGAGGAAGCGCTTACTGAATCGGATTTGGTTCTCCGCAGCCTCAACGACTTGAGACATCGGTAAAAAAGGTTACTTTTGTAGAAAACGATACTGTCTATGATGTCTCTGTTTCGTCACGTCCCGAACGCTTTGACCAGCGGGAACCTGTTTTTGGGTGCGGTGGGTACTTATCTGGCTTTGGCCGGGAGACCCGATCTTACTGCCTGGTGTGTTTTGGCGGCCGCCTTGCTCGATTTTCTGGATGGCTTTGCGGCCCGCATGCTGAATGCTTACAGCGCCATAGGTAAGGATTTGGATTCATTGGCCGATTTGGTGAGTTTTGGCGTGGCGCCTGCAGCGGTGTTCTCGAGTATGATGCACCAGGGTTTCAGCGGACAATGGGGGGGCGATTTCTGGACCCTGACCCTGGGACAGCAGGTTCTGGTTTTGCTGCCTTTTGTCCTCGTGGTTTTTTCGGCCCTTCGTCTGGCAAAGTTTAACAACGACAGTCGGCAGACTGAGAATTTTATTGGCTTGACCACTACGGCAACGGGCATGTTTACCGTTTCGCTGGTTTATTTGGTTTACCACGGTCAGCTCGATGCCCTGCGTTGGAACAGTGTGGGAGTGGTGCTGGGTTTGGTCGCTGTTTTTTCGGCCCTGCTGGTGAGTGAAATCCCGATGTTTTCGTTAAAAATTAAGCATTTGCGCTGGAAGGGCAATCAGCATCGCTACGTGCTTTTGCTTATCTCCCTGGTGGCTGTAGTGCTTTTAAAGGCCGGCGCTCTGGCGCTCATCGTTCCTGCTTATGTGGTTTACTCCCTTGTACTTTATTTGAGTGCTGGAACCAAGTCTCGGTAGACCGGGGTTTAAAGCATATAAAAAAAGCGTTGGAGCCGGACTCCAACGCTTTTCTATTTTTAAAGGGCTTGGCCCGGTTCTATTTTTCTGCGGTTTCTAAAGCACGCTCCTCTTCTTCGGTAACGGCCTTCCAATTTTTATCGAAATACCGGATGGCAAAACGAGAAGCAAAATAGCTCCCGCCTATGGCAAAGAACCAAATGGAATACCACAGTATGGCGAATGCATAACTCATAAGTTCTCAGTTTTCTTGTTAGTAAATGTGCGAATCCTTGGACTCCAGCTCCTTGCGGTTCATTTTGTGCCGGTTGATGGCGCGCCAGGTGCACCAGATGTAGGCCACTACAAAGGGGACCATCAGCGACACGTAGCTCATTACCGTAAGGGTGAAGTGACTCGAAGAGCCGTTCATAATGGTGATGGAGCTTTGTAAATCGTAGCTCGATGGGTAAAAGGCGGTATTGTTGAAGCCAGCAACCAATAGGAGCGAGAATACGGTTAAAAACACGCCGCTACCACTGAACCAGATGCCGTTGTTGGCGGCCTTAAAAGTGCTGATAAAAATACCCCATTTAACCAGGGCCACACCGGCCACAAAAAGGAGGAGCACCACCGGCATTTCAATGAAATTGATGAAATACTTGTTGGCCTGCATAAATATTTCACCCGTTTCGGGGTTTACGGCATAGCCATCGCGCAGCAGCAGCCAAATCACAAAGACCAGGAAGAAGACCAGGAAGGGGACGGCATTCCGCAACAGACTCTTGCGCATGCGTGCGCTCAGCTCCTCTTCTCCTTCAATACTGTTGATGAAATACAGCAGGCCCAGCACTCGGGCCAAAAAGAAAATGGCCAGTCCCAGACTCAGGTTGTGCAAATTAAACAGCAATTCGATGCCCCGCAGGGGCGATTGCCAGAAGGACTGATTCATGTCGTTGATGGAGAAGGAAGAGCCGGTAAAGAAGCTGGCTACAACTACACCCACCAGAAATGTGCCAATCATACCATTGATAAACAAGAAAGTCTCGTAGGTACGGCTGCCCAAAAAATTGTCGGGCCAGGACCGGTATTCGTACGATACAGCCTGTATGATGAAGGCGAAGAGCAAGATCATCCATGCCCAGTAGGCACCGCCAAAACTGGTGCTGTAAAAGAGGGGGAAGGATGCAAAGAAGGCGCCCCCAAACACCACCAGGGTGGTGAAGGTGAATTCCCACTTTCGTCCCATGATGTTGATCAGCATGCTGCGCTCTTCCTTATTTTTGCTGAGCGTGGCAAAAAGGGTTTGCCCTCCCTGAACAAACATCAACAGTACCAGGGCCGCGCCCAGTGCCGATATGATTAGCCACCAGTATTGTTGCAGGGCCAAATGCGATAAGGTTTCAAACATTGCTTGGGTCCTCCTTCTTTTTAGGTCCGATCTTGATTTGCTTTACCATAATTTTTACTTCGGCTATGAACAGGGCAACAAAGACCAGGGCGAAGAGGCCGAAGGTCATGATTACCGAGGTGGTGTCGATGTGGGTAACAGCGGTCATGGTAGGCATCAAGTCCTGAATAACCCAGGGCTGACGACCTATCTCTGCCACTATCCATCCCGATTCAGAGGCCACAAAAGCCAAGGGGATGGTCCATACCGCAGCCCACAGCAGCCATTTCTTGTTGTGCAACTGATTGCGCATAACCAGGAAAAGGAAAACGGCAAAGAGCATCAGGAAGTACCCACCCAGTAACACCATAATGTGAAAGGCATAGAAAGTTAGGGATATGGGCGGAACGAGTGTAAAGGCATTCTTCTTCAGTTGTTCGGGATCGGGGTCGTAGAAATTGCCGTAGCCGAAGTAGCGCATATGGTTTTCGACGAAATCGGGGTCCTTGAATTGGGCTTCCAGCGCCAGAAACTCTGCCCCATTGGGATCTTCTTTCTGAGCCGCTTTATAGGCCAGCAGTTGTTGCTGCGCATAATAGCCGCGTTCAATTTTCTCGGGATAGGACATAATGCCCTGCTCCTCGTTGCCCAGCACCAGATCTTTGATGCCCGGTACGTAGGCTTTGGGGTCCATATGGGCCAGAATGGAGAGCATGGCTGGAATTTCAATCTTCATATAAAACTCCGCCTCGCTATTCTCGTCCATGTTTTTATGCAGGTCCTTGCCCTTTAAAAAACCCCAGGCAATGAGTGGTGCTTCGGTCTGCCCTTCATACAGGGCCTCCATAGCGGCAAATTTCATCGGCTGCGTTTTCACAATCTCTTTGGCCGATGAGTCGCCCGTGCCGATCAATACCAATGAACTGATGAGACCAAAAACACTGGCGATTACAATGCTTCGTTTGGCAAAGAGCAGCTCTCTCTTTTTAAGGAGAAACCAGCTGCTGACCCCCATTACAAACAGGGCTGAGAGAACGAAGCCGGAGGTTAGGGTATGCAGAAATTTATTGACCGCGGTTTCGGAAAACAGAACCGCCCAAAAGTTGACCATCTCATTTCGGACCGTGTCGGGATTGAAGACGGTGCCTACGGGGTTTTGCATCCAGGCATTGGCCACCAGAATCCATACAGCGGAAAGACTGGCGCCAACCGCCGCCAGCCAGGTGGCGGTGAGGTGAAAGCGCTTGCTTACCTTGTCCCAGCCAAAGAACATAACGGCAATGAAGGTGCTTTCCAGAAAAAAGGCCATAATGCCTTCAATTGCCAGCGGAGCGCCAAAAATATCTCCAACAAACCAAGAGTAATTGCTCCAGTTGGTGCCGAACTCAAACTCAAGAATGATGCCCGTGGCTATTCCAATGGCGAAGTTGATGCCGAAGAGTTTCATCCAGAATTTGGTGATCCGCTTCCATTCGGGATCCCCGGTGCGGTAATACATGGTCTCCATAAAGGCCAGCATGTAGGACAGTCCCAGCGTTAGCGGAACAAAGATCCAGTGGAACAAGGCGGTAAGCGCAAATTGTCCCCTTGACCAATTGACCAGTGCAAAGTCAATGTTCTCTAGCATTTTGTATTCGTTTTAATTATTTGTTGCAGCAAGAAAAATAAGAATATTTTCTCATTTATTAAGGAATAGGCTTTTGTTTTTGTTTAAAACGACCACAAAGAAAACAAATAAATCAGTAATGAAATACCTAAATAGAATATTTTTCCTTCTTTGGCAGCCGGCCGGGAGTCAACTTAATGATGGTTTTTCACGAGGGGCTTTGTTGGCCAAGGATATTTTTCTTTATTTTGGGCTGCTTAGTGATTTTGTTCTAAATATGAAAGTATGAAAATATTGAATGGGTTTATTGCAGGCCTGATGTTGGCCGGACTTTTTTCGTCCTGCAACAGCAGTCGGTCCAGTTGGTTGGTCGAAAGTCCCGATGGTGCACTTGCCGTAGAGCTGCATTTGTCGGCCTCAGGCGAGTTGTTTTATGATGTTGCTTATGGCGGTGAGCCTTTGATTGAGGCAGGGCGTATGGGTTTGGAAAGAAGCGATGCCAATTTTTCGGATCATTTGCAGATGTTGGAAGTGCTGCCTTTGGAGGTGCTCGAGGAAAGTTACCAACTGCATGCCGGTAAGTATTTGGACTATAAGCAGGTGTTTAATCAGCAGGTTTTTCGTTTAAAGAACAGCGATGGTGCTTTGCTCGAGCTGGAACTGCGTCTGGCCGACGACGGTCTGGCCTATCGGTACCGGTTTCCGGAGGCGGGGACCGAAGAAGTGGAAATTCTCCAAGAATTGAGTTCATACCGTTTTAGTGCGGGTACCAAGGGCTTTCTTTCTCCACTTGCTGTACCCAAAAGCGGCTGGGAAGCCACCAACCCTTCCTACGAGGAAAATTATTACACCGATGTCGTTCCCGGAACGCCGTCCCCACTGGGCTATGGTTGGGTGTATCCTGCTTTGTTTCAGAAGGGAGACTTGTGGATGCTGGTGGCTGAATCCGATTTGCACCGCGCTTATTGCGGCACGCGTCTGGTGCCCGGAGAGCGGGAGCTTGAGTACCGCTTGGGTTTTCCCGATGAGCGGGAAACTTTCACCAATTCTTATGTAAATCCCCGGACCGTTCTGCCCTTGACCACTCCCTGGCGTTTGATGGCGGTAGGCGACTTGGCTACCATCTTAACTTCCAGTCTGGGTACCGATCTGGCTGCTCCTGCTGTTGAAGGAGATTTTTCGTGGGTAAAGCCCGGGCGGGCCTCCTGGAGCTGGATCATGCTTAAGGATGAGTCGATTACCTGGGATGTTCAAAAGGCCTACATTGATTTTGCTGCCGATATGGGCTGGGAATATTGTCTGGTAGATGTTTCCTGGGACCGGATGATTGGTCGCGACCGCATGGGCGCACTCTCTGCCTATGCACAAAGTAAGGGCATAGGTCTTATTCTTTGGTACAATTCTGCCGGCGATTGGAACACCACGCCTTATACGCCTCGCGATCGTATGTTGACGCGGGAAAGTCGCAGGGCCGAAATGGCCTGGTTGCAGGAAATTGGCGTAAAGGGCATCAAGGTCGATTTTTTTGGCGGTGACGGCCAGCCGGTTATTGCTTACTATCATGATTTGTTTCGGGATGCCGCAGATTTTGGTCTCACCGTCAACACCCATGGAACGACCCTGCCCCGTGGCTGGCAGCGCACTTATCCGAACTTCCTGACCAACGAAGCAGTTAAGGGGATGGAGTTCATTACCTTTGAGCAGGAAAATGCCGATCAGGCTCCTTTTCATAACGTGATGCAGGTCTTTACCCGCAATGTTTTTGACCCTATGGATTACACACCTATGAATTTCAGTGGTCTGGGTCATGTTGAGCGAAAGACTACCGTCGCGCACGAGCTTGCGCTGCCCTTTCTCTTCACTTCGGGTATTCAGCATTTGGCGGAGACGCCGCAGGGGATGCAGGCTGTGCCCGCTTATGTTCGTGAGCTCGTGAAACAGCTGCCAGTGGGGTGGACCGATTTGCGTTTTTTGGGCGGTTACCCGGGAAAAGATGTGGTTCTGGCCCGCAAAGCCGATGACGGATGGTATGTGGCAGGAATCAATGGTGAAGCGGAAGCTAAAACCATGGAGCTGGACTTGACTTTTATTGGTGATTCTGTGGAGGGGCTTTGGGTTGGCGATGGCGAGGCCTGGGGAACTTTTAGCTCAACAACTGTACAGTCGGGACTTCTCGAAGTAGAGCTGCAGCCCAATGGCGGCTTTGTGCTGTATTTTTCTGGGGAATAAATGTTTGATGATCGAGAAGCAGTATGCAAAAAAGCCGGCGCAAGCCGGCTTTTTTTAGGTTAAAGATACTCACTTGGTGTTTTCTTGTAGAACTTTTTAAATACCCGGGAGAAGTATTTGGGGTCGTTGAAACCTACTGTGTAGGCCACTTCATTCACCGACATCTCTTTGGATTGTAAAAGCGGTAGTGCCTTTTTGAGTCGGAAAACTGTTATGAAGTCGTTGGGTGATAAATCAACCAGGGCTTTCAGTTTTTTATAGAGCAGAGAGCGACTCACAAACATTACTTCCGAAAAGAGCTCGACATTGAATTCCGGGTTGCCATAATGCGCTTCCATCGCTTCGTAAGTCTTTGCCAGAAATTTATCGTCCAGCGATTTGCTGTCGGGATTCACCGACGGAAGCTCCGCTTCACTGGTGAATAAGGTTCTCATTTTCTTTCGGGCATCAATAATGTTGTGGACCTTTGCCTTAAGGATGCTTAAATTAAAGGGTTTGGGAATGTAGTCGTCTGCCCCAAACTCCAGGCCTTCCAGTTGGTCCTCAAGCAGGGCTTTAGCGGAGAGCAGAAGTATCGGGATGTGACTGGTGTACAGGTTGCTTTTTATGCTTTTGCACATTTCAATACCATTCATTTCGGGCATCATAACATCTGAAATGATTAAGTCGGGCAGGTGCTTGCGTGCAAGCTCATAGCCCACCCTTCCGTTTTCTGCGGTAAGTACCCCATACGGGCCGCTCAACGCATTGGCCATAAACAGGGCCAACTCCCGATTGTCTTCTACGATCAGTATATTGGGGGAGTCCTCCTGTGGTTCTGAGGCCTCAGGAAAAAAGTTCTTATCGGCAGGCTCTTCCAATAAGGCCTGTATTTTACCGCTTATTTCCTCTGGGTCGAAAACAGCCAATTCATCGATTTCTGCTCCCTGGAAATCAGAAGCCTGCCAGGGTAAATAAACCAGGAAGCGGCTGCCATTGTGCCCATTCGATAAAACGCTGATGGAGCCATTCATCGCTTGCGTCAGCTCCTTGGCCAGTGCCAGACCTATGCCGGTTCCCTTAATCCCGGCTGCTTCGTTGTTTTGATAAAAGCGGTGAAAGACCTTGTCTTGCAACGGTTCAGGAATACCTGGTCCGCTGTCGCCTACTTCAATGACCAGGGAGCTTTTTCCTCTAATTTCTTCTTCGCGGAGATGAAGGCTTATTTCTCCTTTGTCAGGCGTGTACTTGAAGGCATTGGACAAAAGGTTGTAAAGAATGTTTTCCAGCTTTTCCCGATCGTACCAGTAGGGCCCCTCTCCAAGCTGATCAATTAATTTGTATCGAATGTTTTTCTGCTCTGCCAGTAGTTTAAATGCCTGAAATATCTCCACCACAAAACCACGAAGATCTTTGTTGTTGATGCGGACAGACAGGTTGCCACTTTCAATTTTCCGGAACAACAAGAGTTGATCAATCAACATATTGAGGCGACGGGCATTGCGTTGAATGGTGCTGAGTAGGTTAATGGCAAGATCTGGCAGGTGAACTTCGCGAAGCAGGCGCTCAATCGGAGTGATGATGAGGGTAAGAGGGGTTCGGAACTCATGAGAAATGTTGGTGAAGAAGCGCAGTTTGTTTTGATTGATGTGTTCTATTTCCTGATTCAGTTGAATCAGCCGGTCGCGCTGTTCCAGTATCTCTTGATTTTGTTTTTCCAGTTGTAATTTTTGCCCCTCTATTTGTAAGCTTTTCTTCTCCAGTGCGCTGTTTGTCTCTTGCAAAGTTTCTGCTTGTTCCCGCATCATTTGGTTCTGCTCTTCGATGCGTTTTGTGCGCTCGCCCACCATTCGTTCCAGTTTTGCCTTTTCAAGACGGAGGCGTTTGGTGTGGTGTTTAATGTATATGATCGTAAAGGTGATCACGGTAAGCACTAAAAGCACCAAAAACCAGCTGGTTTGCCAAAACGGAGGACGTATGGTTATACGCAGGTGGGTTTCCGGTCCCCAGACTCCTTCGCTGTTGCTGGCCTTAACACGAAAAAGGTAGCTGTCGCCTTTAAGGTTGGTGTAGGAGGCAATACGTTGATCAGAGCTGGTTTCCACCCAGTCTTTGTCAATGCCTTCCAGTTGGTAAGCGTATTTTGTTTTTCGCGATAAAAAGTAATCCAGGGCTGTAAATTCCAAAGAGAAAACATTGTCCTTATACGAGAGCGATAGCTCCCGGGTCTTTGGCAGGGGCTGTTCCAGGATGATCTGTCCGTGCCTTTGTTCGTTGATCTCAACACTTTGGTTAAAGATTTTGAGCGCCGATAAACTCACCCGCGGCTCGTGGGGGTATACCGGAAAGTTGGAGGGATAAAAATGATTTAAGCCGTTGATGCTGCCAAAAAGTAATTCACCGTCTTCGGTCTTTGCCGAAGCCGACCAATAAAACTGGTTGCTCAGCAAGCCGTCGTCTGTGAAAAAATTGTCGATGTGCTCCGTTTCCGGATCAATACGTGATAAGCCATAGTCGGTGCTGATCCAGATGTAGCCGGTGTCGTCCTGTTCCATAGCATAGACGACGTGATTGCTGAGACCCTCCTCTTTGGTGAAGTGCCGGAAGCTGAAAGCGCCATTTTGATTCAGCGTGGCCCTAACCAGACCGTCTCCATAGGTGCCTATCCAAATATTGCCTTTTTCATCCTCCAGCAAGGCGGTGATGTAGTTGCCCGGTAATTCATTGCTGCCCGGGTTGGGCGCGCTTTTGTAAACCTGCAGCTGGTGAGCCTTGCATAAGGCTTCCTCGGGTAAATTTAAGGCAGAGGTCGGAAAGTTGTAGAGCCCGTTGCGTGTGCCTATCCACAAAAGGTTGTTGCGGTCTTTCAACATGCAGCCAATTTCGCTGATGCCGCTGAGTGCGTTGTTGCTTTGGTTCAGGTCCAGAAACTGTTCCGACTGCATGTCGAGTATGGATAGGCCTCCTTCGGTTCCTATAAAGAGGAAGCCTCTTTCGTCGTAAAGCAAGGAGGAAACAAAGGCATTTTCGTAGCCGGTTTCCGGATCCGCCACCTTGGGTATGAGGGTTTTAAACTGACGGCCTTCCATTTTTGCCAGACCGCTGCCCCAGGTGCCGGCCCAAAGGGTTCCGTCTGGTGTTTTGGTGAGAGCCGGCAGGTAGTCGGAGGGCAAGGAGCTGGGATTGCCGGGTTGGTGGCGAAAGTGCTCGTACACCCCTGTAGGTCGGTGATAGCGATTGAGGCCCCCGCCGGCAGTGCCAATCCATACATAGGGGCCATCAACAAAAAGAGAATTGATGGTGTTTTCACTAAGGGTGTTGGTTTTGTTGGGTTCTCGGATTAAATGATGAAAGGGTTTTTGGTAGAGATTAAAGTGGTTGACTCCCCCTTTTTCGGTTCCAATCCACACATTGCCCTCAGAGTCGATTTCCAGGGTGTTTATAAACAGACTGTTGAGCGAGAAGTCTTTTTTTGTTTTGACCGGGAACGACTGGAAAGTTTTGGTTTCCGGTTGAAAAACATCCACTCCGCCAAGGGTGGCAACATAAATATTCCCTTTGAAATCCTGAACGATTTCATTGACCCGGTTGTGGCTGAGACTGGCAGGCTGACCCGGGTTGTGTTGAAACCACTCGTTGCGCCCATTTAGAGGATTAAAAACCCAAAGGCCGTTATAGGTCCCCACCCAAAGGTCGCCCTCCATCGTTTCGCAAATCGTCAAAATAAAGGCATCGCCCATATTGGCGCTGGTAAAATCGTGAAGTGTATTGCGTTGTTTGTCGGCCACAGCCAGTCCGTGATTGGTGCCAATTAAAAGCCGTCCATCCCTTGTTTGGGTGAAGGTGGTGACCTGATTACCTGGTAAGCTGCTGGTTTCGTAGGTGAAATGTTGTTGTTGGTAATGTTCGCCTTCCTTAGTAAGCAGAAATAGGCCGTGCTCGTAGGTTCCTATCCAGAGACGACTTTGGGTGTCTAAATATAAGGCCTGGATGTTGGGGCGTAAACCAACGCGATCCTTGTCGTCCAGGTTCAGGGTAAAGGGGGTAAAGGTTCCACTGCGTTGGCAGTACCGGGTTAATCCTTCGGTGGTTCCGATCCATATGGCGTCTTCTTCATCCTGTGCCAGAGCATTAACCAGATTTGAGGGCAACTGGGGTTTCCAGTAGTTTTGAAAACTGTAGCCGTCGTAGCGGCTCAGTCCGTTGCCCGTGGCCAGCCACAGGTAACCCATTTTATCTTTAAGAATACTGTTTACGGTGTTTTGTGGAAGACCCTCATCAATAGTCAGGTAGCGAATGTGGTAGTTGATCTCAGTCGTGGTGGTCTGAGCCTGGGATACAGCTACCCAAAAGGCAAGTACCGGCAGCCACATAACAGTTTTCTTCATAGCTCCTTTGCTTTATGTGGGTAAAAATAACAGAAGTTTCGCTAATTGTGCCTAAATCCTCACCCCAAAACGATAAGCGCCTTATCTTTGAACAAAAAGCCTTGGCCTATTTCGAGGAAAAAGCTGCAATAATCCACATTTTTTTGTAATATCGCAATCTGTCACAAGCAAATATGAACCTATGAAAAAAAATGCTATTCAAACTTTGGTGCTGGGCCTGTTGCCTGCGGCTTTTTTGGCTGTATCCTGTTCGGCACCTGTCGAATCCAACATTCAAAAGGAAGCCTTTGGACAACTGTCGTCGGGTGAGGAGGTCAGTATCTATACCCTCAGCAGCAGTACCGGTCTTAAGGCCCGCATTATGGATTATGGCGGCGCCATTGTGTCGCTGGAAGTACCCGATGCCCAGGGCGAGCTCACCGACGTGACCCTTGGTTTTGATAAACTGGCCGATTATGAGAAGCACCGGGTGTTTTTTGGTGCACTTATTGGTCGTTTTGGTAACCGCATCGCCAAAGGACAGTTCAGTATTGATGGTGAAGACTATCAGCTGGCTACCAACGATGGGCCCAATCATTTGCATGGCGGTATAATGGGCTATGATCGTGTGCTGTGGACCGCCGAACCGGTAGCGCATGCAACTGAGCCCGGCTTGCGTCTGACGTATTTTAGCGCAGACGGAGAGGAAGGTTATCCCGGAAATCTTGAGGTGACCGTAACCTACACCCTTAAAGGCAATGCCCTGGAGATTGCTTATGAAGCCACCACCGACAAGGCTACGCCAGTTAATCTGACCAACCACACCTTCTATAATCTGGCCGGGGAAGGAAATGTTTTGAATCATGAATTGACCATTGCCGCGCCTTATTACACCCCGGTGGATTCGACACTTATTCCTACCGGAGAATTGGTAGAAGTGGCCGGAACTCCCTTCGATTTTAACAGTCCCTATGCCATTGGAGCTCGAATCGCTGATGTTCCCGGAGGTTACGATCACAACTATGTTTTGGCCGAAGGGGAAGGGCTGCGTTTTGCTGCCAAGCTCAAGGATCCCCAAAGCGGTCGTTTTATGGAGATTCACACTACCGAGCCCGGTCTTCAGTTTTATTCCGGTAACTTTTTGGATGGCACCCAGTCGCGTGGCGACCGGTCCTACACCATCCATACCGGGCTGTGCCTCGAGACCCAGCATTTTCCTGATGCACCCAATCAACCGAACTTTCCTTCCACCATTTTACGTCCCGGAGAAAAGTATGAAAGTACTACTGTGATGACTTTTGGTGTGGAATAATAAACAAAGTCTGTTTACATTAAAAAGGGTGACCCGAATTCGGGTCACCCTTTTTTGGTTCGTGAATCTTTTTGATTGTGAGTGGGCTGTATGCCTTGGTACATCGGCGGTTATTCTCCTGATTCAACACATTTATCAATTTGTCCACCTAAAATATCTAAGCGTCCGCTGTGTTAAGAATGGTTAAATTTAATTTTACGCCGTGAAAGATTTCGTAACGTTTTTTCACAATGTGTTTAATAATTGTTTAAATTGAAATAGCCAATCAAGTTCTACCTTAAATGAGAGAAATGTTGCACTTACCTTTTATTTACGATTCGAAAAAGGGACCACCAGCGTCCTGTTTGATGGTCTGCGACACATAGGCATTAGCCTCTGTAGTGATGCCCATCGGAAGGGGCATCTGATGTAATAATTTAAAGAGAAGAAATTAATCAAATTTTATTCTATGAAAACAACAAAACTGATTAGAGGCGCTTTGTTCGCAGCAGTTTTGGCAGTATTTGCCTTAGTTGGGTGCGAAAAGTTGGAACCTTATTCCATTGATGCGCCAGACGACCTGCAGAGCAGGATCGATTCCATTGCTGCCGTTAAGGCCAGTCAGTCAACAGGCGATACCACCTATCTGGATATTGCAACCGCTTTAGTGGGCGCTGAAGACAACAGTGCAGCCTGGTGGACGGCATTTTCTGATTATTTTGTAATCCCCTCTAACAAGCTGTTGAGTTTGACGTTCATCAATCATGGCACAGGAGTTAATAACTGGGAAAATTGGAACCTTGCTGTTGTCAACGAGGTTGCCGACCGGGATGCTGATGGCTATGCAGAGTACTTTGTTCTTCGCTCCGATGCCTATGGTTGGGGAGGGACGATGGTCGATCAGGGCTATACGTTTGACTTGGCGCTGCTTGCACATAATTATGCGGAGGTGAGTGCTAATGAGGATTTCTGGGTAGATTTTCGTGCGACTATGGAAGGAGCCACTGTTACCTTAGAAATTGATCACTCTGCTTCTGGAAACGTATTTCTTACTGCGACTGCCGTGGGAACCAACGGAACAGAATTGGTGATGACTTATCAACAGCCGGTCTCGGCTACTGAGGATATTGTTGCGTTCTTAGTCGCAGATCATAGTCATTTTGAGATGAAGGAAGCCTATCTTATTCCTTCCAAAGTTACCGTGGTAGAAGACCAGATTGCCTCTTCAATTTCTGTTGCTGGTGCTCCCGAATTTGTAGAATTTGGAAATGACGATTTTTGGGGAGATGCTGTTGCTACGGTTACTTATGCCGATGGTTCTTCAGCCATTGTGGATACGGCCGATGTTACTTTTACTGTAGTGCCTGATATGAGTACGCTGGGTGAGAAAACCGTGAGCGTTGCCTACAGTAAGACTAAGAAAGGCGCCTATGGTCCGGCAGTTTCTACTTTCTATACTATTGAGGTAACCAACCCTGTCGCGAGTATGGAAATTACCTCTATGCCGGAGCTTACCGAATACCATTTCTTTGGCGAAGATTCGGTTTTGTTCAACACCAAAGGCCTGGTGGTTACCGCTACTTATTCGGATGAAACAACTGGTGTTTTAGCCAATTCAAGTCTTAAGTTTAGTAAGATTCCTGCCGTTGCAGGAGTTCAAAAGGCTGTGATTTCTTTTGAAGGAGCTGTCAGTACCGTAACGGTGGATTGCCCCATCACCATGACAGAGGGAATTGATCGGGTAGGTGCAGTTGATTTTTCTACTGGTTGGTGGCAGGAGTTCTCCGACGATTATGCGGTGGCAGCAGGAGAGAGTAAGACACTTACCATGTATTGCTATTCCAATGGCGTGAATCCCTATCACAGTCCCTCAACCATCCTTCGTGCAGGCGACTTGTCGGAATATGCGGTAGTGCGTATGGATAATTTCGGATGGGGAGATTATGGCTACGCAAGCGCTACTGCTACCAATGATTGGGATTTTGATAATTTCAATGCCAACATCAACGGTTCGAGAATAGTCATAACGGTTACCAACAATGGGGACGACACCGCCGATGTCAACTACGATGTTACTTATGTGAATGGTGAAACCCATTTCCAGAAGTACGAAGGCATTACAGTGGACAGCTCTGATTTGAATTGTGCACTCGTGCTCGAAGGAGCCTACCTCGTACTTGTAGATGTAGAATAATCATAAAGATAAAAACAGGAGAATTATGAAATATATTTTTTTAACTCTGTTGGGATTACTGGTGCTGGCACCGGCAACATATGCAGAAGCCAGCGACCGAGCTGAACAGTTGCAGCTGGCGCAATCGGACGAGATCACTGTTCAGGGTATGGTTATCGACGATTTTGGAGCGCCCCTGCCTGGGGCTACCATTCAGCAAGTGGGCACCACTCAGGGAAGTATTTCCGATATTGATGGTAAGTTTACCCTTTCGGTACCTGCTGACGCTGTTCTGGTAGTTTCTTTTGTCGGCTCAAAAAGCGTTGAGATTAATGTTGATGGACGTACCGACTTGGGCGTGATTACTTTGGTTTCAGACTTGATGGAACTCGACCAGGTTGTTGTAATTGGTTACGGTACGCAGCGTAAGGTTGACCTCACCGGTTCAGTCGCTGTAGTAAACACCGAAGAAATGAAGAAGGTGTCCCACTCGAACATATCTACTATGTTGGAGGGAAAGGTTGCCGGTGTGCAAATCACTTCCGACGGCCAGCCTGGTGCCGACCCAGCGGTGCGTATTCGTGGAATTGGAACTTTCCGTGATTCCAATCCGCTCTATGTTATTGACGGCGTGCCAATGGGAACAACCATTCGTGATTTTTCACCGAACGACATTGAAAGTCTCCAGGTCTTAAAGGATGCTTCTGCAGCCGCTATTTACGGATCACGAGCTGCCAATGGGGTGGTGATTATTACCACCAAACAGGGATCCAAAAACCAGAAAATGAAAATCGATTACAGTGGTTATTATGGTCTTGATGAAGTTCGGAAGGGTGTGTACGATGTAATGGACTCTAAGCAATATGGAGATTACTTACGTATGGCTTATGCAAACAGCGAAATGGATGTTCCGGCCGGATACAATCCCAACAGCCAAAAATACGTAGATCCCACTGTGGTTAATACCGATTGGTTTGAGGAAGCATTTAAAATCGGCGTTCGCCAGAATCACAACGTGAGTCTGTCCGGAGGTGGGGAAAACAATACCTATAATATTGGACTGGATTATTATAATCAGGAAGGTACCATGGAGGGAGCTGGCCCCAATTTTGAGCGCTATACGGCACGGATAAACAATACTATGGAAGTTAAATTCATTAAACTTCAAACCAGCATTGTTTACAGTCACAGCAACCAGGATAATATGGCCCTCAGCAACGCTAACGAGTACGTACAGGGTTTGTATGGTCAGCAGTTTCCGGTAATGGCCTCAGCATTGCTGTTGCCGCCAACGATAAAGGCCTACGATGAGTCGACCTGGGTTCTGGACGATAAAATTTCGTCAGCCTCTCAGTACAATTACGACTCCTATGGTTATGGTACTTATTATGACGATGTACATGGCGACCTAAGGGTCACCAATGTATTGTTGACCAACAATCTGTTGAAGAGAAATTCGGTGGTGGATCGTATTGTGGGTACAGGTACTGCAACGGTTGACTTTAATAAGATGCTTGGATTGGGAAGCGATAATCATACCTTCAATTACAAGCTTAATTTGTCGTACAATAAGACAACTGTAAAGGGTTTTACTTTTGTTCCTTCCTTTATTCAGAGTACGACCAACTATCTTGCCAAGAGTGGCGAGATTTTGACCCAGGAGTACCGTACTTATGGTGATTTGCTGGTCGAAAATCTTTTTAATTACGCTGGAGAGTTTGGTCGCAATAAGTTTGATGTGGTACTGGGCCAGACTTTTGAACGGAATATGCACCACAGATTAACCGGTAATGGTATTAATTTGAATGAACCGTATTTTTTGCAGCTGCAAAACGCGGCGGAGACCAATTCCGAAACTTATGAGGAAGAAAGCGTGTTGGCTTCTTACATCGGACGTCTCAATTATAATTATGACGATAAGTACCTTGTTTCGGCAACGGTTCGTTACGATGGATCCAGTCGGCTGTCAGCCGACGATCGGTGGGAATGGTTCCGTTCTGTGTCTGGAGGATGGCGTTTAGAGAAGGAGAACTTTTTCACGGTAGACCCTTCTATTGTTAATCTTTTGAAACTGCGCGGTAGTTACGGGGAATTAGGGAATCAGGCCATCGGCCCCAACGAATATATGGCGGTTATGGCTCGGAACGATTATACCTATAGTTTTGGCAATACTAAGGTTACCGGCTCCTCTATTTCAAATTACGTGAATGAATACATTCGTTGGGAGAGAAAGAAGACGCTTGATTTTGGTCTGGACCTGGGTATGTTTAATAACCAGTTGGAGTTCAACTTTGATTGGTATCGATCTACTTCGGAGGACTTGCTTTACGGTGTTGCTGTGCCTGCCAATGCCGGCGCAACCAACGCCGAAGTGACGATGAATGCAGCCACTCTGGAGAATTCTGGTCTGGAATTTTTATTGACCTATCGCAATCGCAACAATGCTGTTAAGTACGATATAACCGCGAACTTCTCCACCCTTAATAATGAGGTGAAAAAGCTTGGAGTACTTAATACTCCGGTGACTCAGGCTTACACCCGTACAGAGGTTGGGCGTGAGGTCGGCGCCTTCTACGGTTATGTTTATGAGGGGATTTTTCAAACGCAGACCGAAATTGACAGCCGTGTAAATGCTGAAGGTGTATACATCAATCAGCCCGGAGCCCAACCTGGTGACGTGGCTTATGCCGACGTTAATAACGATGGAGAAATCACTAACGAGGATCAGACTTATCTTGGCAGTGGAATTCCGGACTATCACTTTGGGTTGAATGCCGGGATAGAGTGGAATAATTTTGATTTGAGTATTGCCTCCTACGGTGCAGCAGGTTTTCAAGTAGTTGATTTTGTTGATGTGATGTTAACTAATTCTTATGGGACACTTAATAAGAGTGTTGACTTGTTGAATGCCTGGACACCCGACAATACCAATACCGATGTGCCACGTGTGGCTTATAAGTCTCCCGGCTCCATCAATAACGATATGTTCAGCGAGCGCTTTTTACAAGATGCAGCCTATCTTAAAATTGCAAACGTTACCTTGGGTTACAATTTTCCCGACAGATGGTTCAGCGGTGTTGTAACCAACGTGCGCGCATATGTAACCGGTCAAAACCTGGCCACCATTACCAAGTATAAAGGCTATAATGTTGATTTTGCAGGAGGGACCTTTAGTCCAGGATACAACTATTCCTCTTACCCAACACCCCGTACCGTATTGTTTGGTATGAACTTTTCATTCTAAGTCAGTATTTTAAAAATAAAAATACACACACATGAAAAATTTGAATAAAATATTTATAATGTTGGTGCTCATCGCGGGGCTAAGCTCCTGCGAGGACGAACTCAATGTTGTAAACACCAATCAGCAAACAACTTTTGGCTTTGGAGATACTGAGGCCGACCTCCAGGAGGTTGTTATTGCCAGTTACAACCGCATTCGTCTGGAGGGTTCTTTTGCTCGCGTGGGTTACACGATGGATGCCGTTCGTGGCGATGAGGTATGGAACTCTTCTCAGCAGTGGTATCTTGAGTACGACAACCTGACTTCACCAGGAACTATTGATATTGGAGACCAGTGGATTTGGCGCGATTGGTTTCATGTTGTAAACCGTACCAATTTTATTCTATCCAAGGTTGATGGTGTTCAGATGTCTGAGGATGCTTATAATCAAATTGCCGGGCAGGCATACTTTCTTCGAGCCCTGGCATACTATCATTTGTCGACCTATTACCAAAATGTTCCGTTGATCGTTGATTACGCGGCTTATTCAGATCTCTCCACCTTGTATGCGTCCAATAGTACTCAGGATGCCATCTTTGATCAGATTGAGTCTGATTTGGGAGAAGCTATGAAGATGCTGCCTTCACGTGATGAAGGTGGGGAATGGGCCAAGGGACGCGCTACTTGTGGTGCTGCTGCCGGATATATGGCTCGGGCACTAATGTTCCGACATAAGTTTGACGAGGCTTATCCCATTCTGAAGGACATTATAGCCGGCAAGTATGGTCATTATGAACTGACTGCTGATTATGGCGATAACTTTAGAGAAGGCGCTGAATATGAGAATAACGTGGAGAGTCTTTTTGAGGTGCAGTTTATGGATTTTGGAACAGGAGGCACTGATGAAGAGTGGACCCCTGTGAATATCAGTCCGGATGCCACTCAGGGACATGCCGTAGAGAGTAATTTTGCATCACAGGAATTGGGTAGTTGGGGCGACCTGGCCGGAGCTCCCTGGTTGTATTATCTGTTTAAAGAAGAGAAGTCCACCGATGGCCGTCTGGATCCTCGTTTGTTTTGGACTTTGGTGACTTATGAGCCAGAGTATGGCAGTTATACCGGTCAGAATACTGCCGCTTACCCAAATGGTGATCCCAGAAGCAATGTGGTTTACCAAGAAGAACTTACAGATACTCCCCTCTCAAATAATGCGCAGGGCGGAATTTCTATTGCTAAGTTCACCAATGCCCGTAATAATATTTACAGCTCAATTACCAACGGGTTGCAGTGTGGTGTTAACCTTCGATTGATGCGTTACAGTGATGTGTTGTTGCGTGCTGCCGAGTGTGAAAACGAACTGAATGGTCCCACCCAGTTGGCTATTGATTACATCAATGAGGTACGTCGTCGTGTGGCTTTGCCCGATCTGGAGCTGGCTGATTTTCCCACTGCCGATCATCTGTTTGAGCAGATTGCGAATGTGGAGCGTCCTAAGGAATTTGGTTGTGAAAATGGAAGAGGGATTGATCTTATTCGTTGGGGATTCTTCTACGATGAGGGTCGATTGAACCAATTGAAGGCGCATGGTTATTATAAACTGCCTGGCGAAGATGAGGCCGTTGTTGCCATTTCTGAGCCGCTTAATGCTGAGAATGCTACTGGCTCCACTTTTCAGAACTTTTATAAGGGACATGAGTATTTCCCCATCTTTCAGGGAACGCTTAATGCCAATCCTAGTTTGGAAGGTAATTCGGCCAATAAAAATGAGGACAATGGTCCTGCTTTCCGCGAAAAGTACAACATTCGTCCCGTGGTAGATTTGTAGAGAAGAATTTGATTGCCTAATTCTGAAACTTCCTTAGCAACGTATTCGTTTTATGTTGATAAGGAAGTTTCTTATCTAAATGTAACAGACATGAGTTTAAAAAATGTGTTGTTTTGGATCGTCGCTTTGATGATGTTGACTTTGGCAGGGTGTAAGGACGACGATATTACACCGAATGGAGAAGAGCCTGAACCTGAGCCCGAGCCTACGGAGTGGAGCATACCGACCTATGCCGATGATTATTCGCCGATAGCAGCTTGGTCGCTGCGTAACCAGTGGAATCTGGCCAATGTGCACGATCCTTCGGTAGCTTATTACAACGGGTATTATTACATGTACGGAACCGATGCTTCGTATGGCAATGAGCATGAGGGGCACGGCCACTTTCAGGGTAAGCGCTCCAGGGATTTGGTGAATTGGGATTGGGTTGGGGGACCCTTCTATGATGATCCTGCCTGGGTGGCAGACTCCCTGAATGCCATTCGCTCGCGAATGGGGCTCGAAACCATTCCTGAGAATGAAATTAATTATGGTTATTGGGCACCGGTGGTACGCAGAGTGAATGTTGACGGGCAAGAGATCTTGCGTATGTATTACAGCATCATCATCGATAATTACATTGAAACAGGCAAAGCCAATACCCCAGCTAATTTTGATGGAAGTTGGGTCGAGCGGGCCTTTATTGGGGTGTGCGAATCGACCGACCCTGCCGGAGCAGTGTGGGTGGACAAAGGTTTTGTAACCACTTCGTCGTCCGACCGTGGACTGGATTACAGTCGGTCCGGGACCAACGATTGGAGTGCCTATTTCTACTACAACGCCATAGATCCCACCTACATTGTTACGCCTGAGGGCAAGCATTTCTTAATTCATGGCTCATGGCACAGTGGTTTTGCTTTGCTGGAGGTGGATGCCGCAACGGGTAAGCCGCTTAATACACTGGGTGAACCCTATGCAGATAGTGCCAGCGAACTGGTTCAGCGCTATGGTCTGAGAGTAGGCACTCGTACGGCTTCTTCTCGTTGGCAGGGGAGTGAAGCCCCTGAGATCATTTACAAAGATGGTTACTATTATTTGTTTATGGCTTATGATGGTTTGGATGTGCCCTATAATACGCGGGTGGTTCGCAGTGAAAACATCGAAGGGCCCTATCTGGATATTACAGGCCGTAATTTCACCAATGGTCGGGGCGACAGCTATCCGATTGTAACACATCCCTATAAGTTTAATCTTCATCACGGATGGGTGGGTATTGCACACTGTGCTATTTTTCAAGAGGAAGGCAGTGGCGATTGGTTTTACATGTCGCAGGGCCGACTCCCAGCAAATGTAAACGGAAATCCCTACTCCAATGCCTTGATGATGGGGCATGTGCGTCGTATTGTGTGGTGTCCTGCTTCCATAGACGAACCCGACAACCTGTGGCCGCTTGCCCTGCCTCAGCGCTATGCTGCGGTACCCGACGATGAACCCATTACCAGTGATTTGCTGGTGGGAACCTGGGAGCACATGAAGCTCGAATACACCTATGCCCAGCAGAATACTGCTAAGTCTTTGACGCTGAATGCCGATGGCACTATGTCCGGAGCGCTTTCCGGTTCATGGAGTTACGACGAAGCCAAAAAGCAACTGACGCTGGGTAATGTGATTGTTTGTGTGGAGCGTGAAGTCGATTGGGAAGCCAGTCCACGTAAAGTCACTTTGGTATATGCCGGTACCGAGAAAAGCTTGAACGGCACTTACTGGGGCAAAAAGAAATAGTTTAATGTTTTAAGAAAATAAAAAAGTCTGCCCGGCATTTGGGCAGACTTTTTTATTATTATGCTAAAGCCCTGTAATCAGGCTGCAGTCGCAAGGGCTTTTTAATTTACGGCCTTTATTTGTACTCGTCCCAGCTCTTGATGGAGATGTCGTCCATGCCCATTTTACAGAAGGAGGCGATGAAGGCCGAGGCCAGTCGCGCATTGGTAATCAAGGGGATGTTGAAGTCCACACTGCTCCGGCGAATCTGGTAACCGTTGCGCAATTCGTCCTTGCTCAGGTTTTTGGGGATGTTGACCACCAGGTCGATCTTCTTTTCGCGGATGTAGTCCATGGTATTGGGCTGAAGATCGGGCTGATCGGGCCAGTGCAAGAGCGTGGTGGCTACGCCGTTTTCGGCAAAGAAGCGGTGGGTGCCTTCGGTGGCAAAAAGCTTGTAGCCTTTTTGCTCCAGCATGCGGGCACTGCCCAGGAGTTCAATTTTGTCGCGCAGCGGTCCCGAAGAGATCAGCACACTCTTTTTGGGAATGCGGTAGCCTACCGAAAGCATCGCCTGAAGAACGGCATCGTAGTAATTTTCGCCAATGCAGCCCACCTCGCCGGTTGAGGCCATGTCCACACCCAGCACCGGGTCGGCCTGCTGCAGGCGCGCAAAGGAAAACTGGGGTGCCTTGATCCCTACGTAATCGAGCTCGAAGAAACTCTTACCCGGCTTTTCTACCGGCAGGTCGAGCATTACGCGGGTCGCCATGTCGATGAGGTTTACTTTAAGCACCTTGGAGACAAAGGGGAAGGAGCGCGAGGCCCGAAGGTTGCACTCAATCACCTTAATGTCGTTGTCTTTGGCCAGCAGCTGCATGTTAAAGGGGCCGGAGATGTTAAGCGCTGCCGCTATCTGGCGTGAGATGCGCTTGACCCGACGGATGGTTTCAACGTAGAGCTTTTGGGGCGGGAATACGATGGTGGCATCGCCCGAGTGCACCCCGGCAAATTCGATGTGCTCCGATATGGCGTAGGCCACTACCTCGCCCTTGTTGGCCACGGCATCGACCTCAATCTCCTTGGCCTGCTCAATAAACTCGGAGACCACCACGGGGTACTGTTTCGATACATTGGCCGCCAGCTGCAGGAAATGCTCCAGCTCGTCGCGGTTGCTTACCACATTCATTGCTGCGCCCGAAAGCACGTAGGATGGGCGCACCAGGACCGGAAATCCCACCTGGTCGACAAAGGCAAAGATGTCTTCCACCGAGGTCAGCTCACTCCAGCGGGGCTGGTCGATGTTCAGTTCATCCAGCAGGGAGGAAAACTTCTGACGGTTCTCGGCCCGGTCGATGTCCTCCGGCGAAGTGCCCAAAATGGGCACTTTTTGGCGGTGAAGGCGCATGGCCAGGTTGTTCGGTATTTGCCCTCCCACCGAAATCACCACCCCCTTGGGTGCCTCCAGGTCGGTGATGTCCAGCACCCGTTCGAGCGTCAACTCGTCGAAAAATAGGCGGTGGCACACATCGTAATCGGTACTCACGGTCTCCGGATTGTAATTGATCATCACGGAGCGGAAGCCTTGCTGGTTAACCGTCTCCACGGCATTTACACTGCACCAGTCGAACTCCACACTGCTGCCGATGCGGTAGGCGCCGGAACCCAGTACCACCACCGACTTTCCGTCGCGCTCAAACTCCACATCGTTTTCCTTACCGTTGTAGGTCAGGTAGAGGTAGTTGATTTTGGCCGGGAATTCGCCGGCCAGGGTGTCGATTTGTTTCACCACCGGGAGGATGGCACGCTTTTTACGGTGACTGCGCACCTTGGTAATGCCTTCCTCCATTTGCAGGGCGGGTGTTTTAAGGACCAGTCGCGCCAGCTGAAAATCGGAGTAGCCCATCTGCTTGGCCCGCAGCAGGAGCGCGTCGGGCAGGGATTCCAGATTGTTGAAGTTTTTCAGTTCGTTTTTGAGCTCGTGAATATTCTTCAGTTTGTCGAGAAACCAGCGGTCTATTTTACTCAGTTGATGAATTTCTTCCACGTCCAGGCCCTGCTCAAAACCTTCGGCTATGGAGAAGATCCGTTGGTCGGTGGGCTCGCTCAGCTCTTTGCGCACATCGGTGTTTTTCAGCGGCTGATTGGCCACAAACCCGTGCATGCCCTGGCCCACCATGCGCAAGCCTTTTTGTATCACCTCTTCAAAGGTGCGACCGATGGCCATGATTTCGCCCACACTCTTCATGCTGGACCCGATATTGCGCGACACTCCAGTAAATTTGCCCAGGTCCCACCGTGGAATCTTACACACAATGTAATCGAGCGCCGGCTCAAAGAAGGCGGAGGTTACCTTGGTCACCGAGTTTTTTAGCTCATGCAGGCCATAACCCAGTCCCAGTTTAGCCGCCACAAAAGCCAGCGGGTAGCCGGTGGCCTTGGAGGCCAGGGCACTGGAGCGCGACAAGCGGGCATTGACCTCAATGACCCGATAATCCTCCGACTCCGGGTCCAAGGCATATTGTACATTACATTCGCCCACGATGCCGATGTGGCGCACAATTTTAATGGCCAGTTCGCGCAATTTGTGGTATTCCGAATTGCTCAGGGTCTGTGAGGGCGCCACCACAATGCTCTCCCCGGTGTGGATGCCCAGGGGGTCGAAGTTTTCCATGTTGCAGACGGTGATGCAATTGTTGTAGGCATCGCGCACCACCTCGTATTCGACTTCCTTCCAGCCCTTGAGCGATTCTTCCACCAAAATCTGTCCGGAGTACGAAAAAGCATTGTCGGCCCGCATACGCAACTCCTTGGGGTTGGAGCAAAAGCCACTGCCCATCCCGCCCAGGGTATAGGCGGCACGTACTATAATGGGGTAGCCGATGCCCTCGGCCGCCTTTAATGCTGCATCTACCGAAGTCACCGCAATGCTCTTGGGGGTTTTGACATCGATCTCAGCCAGTTTGCCGGCAAAGATTTCCCGGTCTTCGGTATCGATGATACTCTGCACCGGCGTGCCCAGTACTTTTACGCCGTATTTTTCAAAGATGCCCTGCTCGTAGAGTTGCACCCCGCAATTAAGGGCTGTTTGTCCCCCAAAAGCAAGGAGAAGTCCATCGGGCTTCTCCTTGATCAAAACTTGCTCCACAAAATAAGGGGTGACGGGAAGAAAATAGATCTTGTCCGCCAGTTTTTCCGAGGTCTGCACCGTGGCGATATTGGGATTGATGAGTACGGTGTAAATGCCTTCTTCTTTTAGGGCCTTAATGGCCTGGGAGCCGGAATAGTCGAATTCTCCTGCTTCCCCGATTTTAAGTGCCCCGGAGCCGAGGATCACCACCTTATTTACTTTTTTCTTCATAACGGAACGAGTTTGTTTGTGCAAAGTTACATCATCTGCGGCAAATATTTAAGACCATAAGGGGTGATTTTTGCATATTTTATGAATAATTTTCTTCGGACATCTGCGTCGTGTCCGGGCGACTCCAACTCGAATTTTTTGCCAGTATATTCTATAAATGCAGCTGCTGTTAAACAGTTTTAAAAAAAGAGCCTTTTCTTTTTGGCTTTGGGAATATTTGTATAATTTTGCAGTTTCCTTGTATAATTATTCGGCCAAATGGAAGGTCGTGCACAGCGGGAATGTACCAATTAAAATCATCTTCAAAATGAAGATTAAAACGCAAAGAATCAATACGATCATTCAGTTGATTGAGACCAATCGGGTGGGGAGTCAGGAAGAGTTGTTGGGCCTTTTGGAGAAGGCGGGTTTTACAACCACCCAGGCTACTTTGTCGCGCGACCTGAAGGCCTTGAAGGTGGCCAAGCAGCCCGACCACGAAGGCGGTTATGTGTATGTGATGCCCGATAACGACAATGGCCCTGAAGAGGCAGACGCGGCGTATGGCGATTTTCCCCTGAGTGGTATTTTGTCCATGGAGTTTTCGGGCAATATGGCGGTGATCAAAACCCGACCCGGTTTTGCCAACGGCATCGCCTCGGTCATCGACAGTCACAGTCCCTTTGAAGTGCTGGGCAGTATCGCCGGAGACGATACCATTCTTTTAATTGCCCGCGAAAGTGTGGCACGCAGTGAAGTCATCGCTGCCCTGTCCCTGTTTATTCCGGGCATAAGGGATAAAGTGGCAGCGACCAAGCTTTAAGCGTCTTTGTAAACCATTAGGAAAGAACCAGGAAATAACCAGGAAAGAGAGTCAGGTAAATGGAGAAGGAAATTACCATACATATTGCATCGGAAGTACATCTTCCTTATGTGGACGTTATACTGCAGACCATTGCAGATGCTGCGAAGGTCCGGGGCACCGGTATCGCCAAGCGGAATCCGGATTATGTGAAATTAAAGATTACCGAGCGCAAGGCCATCATCGCCCTGGCGGGCGATGAATTTGCCGGCTTTTGCTACATCGAGTCCTGGGGGCACGACAAGTTTGTGGCCAACTCGGGACTTATCGTGGCCGATGCCTTTCGGGGGCGGGGACTGGCGCGCGACATTAAGCGGAAGGCCTTTGAGTTGTCGCGCGAACGTTATCCGCAGGCTAAAATCTTCGGACTCACCACCGGACTGGCGGTTATGAAGATCAACTCCGAACTGGGCTATAAGCCCGTGACTTTTTCGGAGCTGACCGACGATGAGCAGTTCTGGAAGGGCTGTCAGAGTTGCGTCAACTACGACATTTTGTTGCGCACCAACCGCAAGCACTGCCTGTGTACCGGCATGTTGTACGATCCGGCCAAGGAGGAGAAAAAGCAGCCCGCAGCTGCCGAACCTCAGAAAAACCTCAAGGTGTACGAGCGTTGGTTGCGTTTTAAGCGTTTTGTGTTTTTGCGTAATCCCAAGAAAGAGGGGGGCGGCAAGGGAGAAGGGAAAAATGTATTTCAGCGGCTCTTTGCTTTCTTGTTTTTTTAGACACAGATTTTTAGGAACCCATTAGAGAATTGAAAAATAACTTCAAAATGAAAGAAAAAGTAGTCATTGCCTACAGCGGGGGACTCGACACCTCTTATTGTGTAAAGTACCTGGCCAACGAAAAGAATTTGGATGTGTATTCGGCCATTGCCAATACCGGCGGCTTTTCGGAAGAAGAACTCAGGGACATCGAAGAAAAGGCTTACGCCCTGGGCGTAAGCAAGCACATCACCCTGGATGTTACCGCGACTTATTACCAGAAGTGTATTCGCTACATGGTATTTGGCAATGTGCTCAAAAACAATACCTATCCGCTTTCGGTATCGAGCGAGCGTATTTTTCAGGCCCTGGCCATTGTGAAATACGCCCGTGAGGTCGGTGCCAAATACATTGCCCACGGCAGTACCGGAGCCGGCAACGACCAGGTGCGCTTCGATCTGACCTTTCAGATTCTGGCCCCCGAGATAGAGATTTTAACCCCCATCCGCGATCAGGTGCTCACCCGCGAAGCCGAAATCAACTACCTGAAGGCAGCCGGTGTAGAGCGGGACTGGACCAAGATGGCCTATTCGATCAACAAGGGTTTGTGGGGAACCAGCATCGGGGGCAAGGAAACCCTAACCAGCGATCAGGCCCTGCCTGCCTCGGCCTATCCCTCTCAGCCCCTCAAGGAAGGCAGCGAACGTTTGGAGCTGGTTTTTGAAAAGGGTGAATTGACCACCGTAAATGGGAAGACTTATGCCGACCGGGTGGATGCCATTCGTGCCGTAGAGGCCGTGGGTTCGGCCTATGCCATAGGGCGCGACATACACGTGGGCGACACCATCATTGGCATTAAGGGCCGTGTAGGTTTTGAGGCCGCCGCCCCGCTGCTGATTTTGAAGGCACACCACCTGCTTGAAAAGCATACCCTGACCAAATGGCAGATGTACTGGAAGGAGCAAATCGCCAACTGGTACGGCATGATGTTGCATGAGGCCATGTATCTGGAGCCGACCCTGCGCGACATCGAAGCCTTTTTGGAGAGTACCCAGCAGAATGTGAGCGGAAAAGTGTTCATCGACCTCTTCCCCCATCATTTTCAACTGGCCGGGGTCGCTACCCTCCACGATTTGATGAAGAGCGATTTTGGGGAGTACGGAGAGGTCAACAAGGCCTGGGACGGCGACGATGTGAAAGGCTTTACCAAAATCATTTCCAATTCACTCAAGATTTTTAACAACGTCAATAAGGGACAGCTCGACATTTAACTTATGGTAAAAGTAGGGATAGCAGGAGCAGCGGGTTATACCGCGGGAGAATTGATACGCATATTGCTGGGGCATCCGCAGGCCGAAATCGTTTGGGCCCTAAGCGGAAGTCAGGCCGGTCTGCCGGTACACGAAGTGCACCGCGACCTGGTGGGCGATACCGACCTGGTTTTTGCAGCGGCACCGGATTTTGCTGCAGTTGATGTGGTGTTTTTGTGTATGGGCCACGGGAAATCCGCCTCCTTTGTAGAGGCATCTGATATTCCCGCCCATGTAAAAATCATTGATTTGAGCAACGACTATCGCCTGGAAGCTCCGGGCAACGATTTTGTCTATGGTCTGCCCGAGATGCAGCGTGCTGAAATTAAGTCGGCACAACACCTGGCCAACCCCGGTTGTTTTGCCACCGCCATCCAGTTGGCCCTGCTGCCCCTGGCAGCTGCCGGTCGTCTGAAAGAGGTACACATTCACGCCATCACCGGCTCCACCGGAGCCGGTCAGGCCCCTTCGGGCACCACACACTTCAGTTGGCGCAACAGCAATATTTCGGTGTACAAGAGTTTTACGCATCAGCACCTGGGCGAAATAGGTCAGTCGCTGAAGCAACTCCAGCCGGATTTTGAGGCTGCGGTCAACTTTGTACCCCTGCGCGGCGATTTTGCCCGAGGCATTCTCGCCTCGGTTTATCTCGATTGCGACTGGAGTCTCGAAGAAGCCGAAGCCGCTTACGACACCTATTATGCCGACGCCCCCTTTACCTTTCGCAGCAAGGCCCCCATTGATTTGAAGCAGGTGGTGAATACCAACAAATGTCTGTTGCATCTGGGTAAGTACAACGGCAAGCTGCACATTACCAGTATTATCGATAATCTGACCAAGGGTGCCTCCGGTCAGGCCGTGCAAAATATGAATTTGATGTTCGGACTCGAAGAAGGTTCTGGGCTTTACATGAAACCCTCTGCTTTTTAGTCCCCCGTTATAAAACCCGTATTATGGAATTATTTGATGTTTACCCCCTGATGCCTGTTACCCCCGTAAAAGCCGAAGGCTGTTATGTTTGGGACGACAAGGGAACCCGTTACCTCGATTTGTATGGCGGCCACGCCGTGATCAGCATAGGCCACAGTCACCCCCATTACATCCGACGAATTACGGAGCAGGTGCAAGGCATCGGATTTTATTCCAACTCGGTACAAAACCCGCTTCAGCAGGAGTTGGCCAGCAAACTGGGGCAGGTATGCGGACTGGAAGATTATCGGTTGTTTCTCTGTAATTCAGGCGCAGAGGCCAATGAGAACGCCATCAAGCTGGCCTCCTTTCATACCGGAAAAAGTCGCGTACTGGCTTTCAAAAAAGCCTTTCATGGGCGCACCTCTGCTGCGGTGGCCATGACCGACAATCCTAAGATTCAGGCTGGAGTGAATAAGGGTATGCAGGTCAGCTTCCTGCCGCTGAACGACCTGGCTGCTGTAGAAACGGAATTGGCTAAAGGCGATGTGTGTGCCGTTATTATTGAAGGCATACAGGGCATTGCCGGTATTTATGAACCAGACGACGACTTTTTGCAAGGCCTGCAAGCGGCTTGTCAACAGGCAGAAGCCGTTCTCATTCTCGACGAAATTCAGTCGGGCTACGGTCGCTCCGGGTCCTTCTTCGCCTTTGAAAGCGCCGGCATTCGTCCCGACCTGATTACCACCGCCAAAGGCATGGGCAATGGTTTTCCGGTTGGTGGCTTGCTGATTGCCCCTGCTTTTAAAGCCACGCATGGTATGCTGGGAACCACCTTTGGGGGCAACTACCTGGCCTGTGCCGCTTCACTGGCTGTACTCGAAGTCATGGAGCAGGAAGAGCTGGTGAAAAATGCCCGGGAGGTGGGGCAGTTTTTGCTGGATGCTTTGAAGGCCATTCCGGGAATCCGTGAAGTGCGTGGACGAGGTCTCATGATTGGTTTGGAATTCGCTCAGGAGGTGGCGCCGCTGCGCCAGGTCCTGCGCGACAAGTACCATATATTTACCGGCGTGTCGGGCACGCAGGTGATACGGCTTTTACCCCCGTTGATCCTGCGGCGCGAACAGGCGCAATATTTTATCGACAGTCTTAAGGCTGTTCTCTTTACCCCTTAATTTATTGTTTTACCTACCTACCCTTAATTATGATTCAATCGCATTGGAATGAAGAATGGAAGGAAATTGATTTTCCGAACGGAGCGCTTCGAAAGCGCTATGCCGTAAGCAACTATGGTCGCGTGGTCAGTTATACCACACGAATCGAGGAAGGCCAGCCCGTGAAGGGCGGCTGTCTCAAAGGCTACAAAACACTGCCCCTGCGCCCTTTTGGCAAGTCCACCACCTATTACGTCCACAAATTGGTGGCCGAGTGCTTTTTACAGCGTACAGAGGAGGAGGAGACTTTTGTGATTCATCTCGATTACAACAAGGGCAATAACTATGTAGCCAACCTTAAATGGGCCACCCGTAAGGAAATGCTCGCGCATCAGCAAAACAATCCCTTGGTCTTGGAGAGTCGCCGTAAAGCCAAGGGGCGCTGTCCCGAAGCCGGTCCCAAGCTCAATGCCACCCAGGTGATGCGTTTGAAAAAGAAATTGCTCGATCCGGATCGGAAGACCAAGTTGCGGATCATTGCCAAACAATTTGGCGTAAGCGAAATGCAGCTGCATCGCATTCGCAAAGGAGAAAACTGGGGACATGTGGAAGTGCCGGCAAAAAGCGCACGTTGACTTTGCTGTTACCGGTTTTTTTTCGCTTTTTTAGACTGGCGTTTTCGATAGCCAAATAATCGTTTTAGTATGAAAGTGGATAAGACAGCCATAATAGGCGGCGGCCATTTGGGCGCTGCCATAGCCGAAGGATTGTTGAACTCGGGCTGGGCAGAGCCCACCAGTCTCTGGGTTACCCGCAGGCAAGCCGACAAACTGTCGGCCCTGGCTGCGCGTGGGGTGCAGACCGGCAGCGACAATTGCGCTGCCGTACGTAAGGCCACAGTGGTCCTTTTGGTGGTCAAGCCCTATCAATTGGAAGAGGTGCTGGCTGAAATTTTGCCGGAACTGGCACCCGGTGCCCTGTTGGTCTCCCTGGCAACCGGCTTTGGTCTGGAGCGCCTGCAAGCCCTTAGTGGAGGACGTTTTCCCCTGTTTCGGGCCATGCCCAATACTGCGGTAGCCGTTGGGCAATCCATGACCTGCTACGCCTCGCTCAATGCCAGTCCCCACCAGGAAGCTGTAATTCAGGACCTGTTTGGTCAGGTGGGACAGGCGCTTTTGTTGCCGGAGTCGCAGTTGGCTGCTGCTACAGCCTTAACTTCTTGTGGCATCGCCTATGCCTTGCGCTATATCCGGGCCGCTATGACAGGCGGTGTAGAATTGGGCTTTAAGTCGGACCAGGCCCAGCAATTGGTGGCCCAAACGGTGAAGGGCGCAGCGCTGTTGCTGGAGCAGGCAGGAAGCCACCCCGAAACGGAGATCGACAAGGTGGCCACTCCCGGCGGAGTAACCATTCGTGGTCTCCATGAAATGGAACAACAGGGTTTCAGTCCCGCCGTGATTCAGGGCCTGTTGGCTGCCTGTAATAAAATGGAACAAGCACAGCAATGACGACAGAAAGTAAGGCGCCCCTGGGCTCCCTCACCATAAAAATCGGGTCCAATGTGTTGACCCGTGCCGACGGGGGACTCGATCGGGAGCGTATGGCACACATTACGTCCGAATTGGCCGAGTTGCATCGGGCTGGGGTTAAGGTTATTCTGGTGTCCTCCGGGGCGGTGGCATCCGGTCGCAGTATGGTCAGTGCGCCCTGTCCCAAAGACCCGGTGTCGGAGCGGCAGCTTTTGTCGTCGGTGGGACAGGTTAAGCTGTTGACGACTTACTCGGCTTTGTTTGAGGCGCACGGGATGACTTGTGCCCAGGTATTGGTGACCAAGCAGGATTTCAGTACCCGAGAGCATTATTTGAATATGAAGAATTGTCTTTCGGTCCTGCTCGACAACGACATTGTGCCCATCATCAATGAGAACGATGCGGTATCGGTTACTGCGCTGATGTTTACCGACAACGATGAGTTGGCGGGACTGGTGGCGGGAATGATGAATACCGAGGCTTTGTTTATTTTAAGCAATGTGGACGGCGTGTATACCGGGCCCCCCACAGAACCCGGCGCCGTGCTGCTCGAGCGCATTGATGCCGACAGCGGCGACTTGTCGGCCTACGTCACCACGCAAAAGAGTAATTTTGGGCGGGGCGGCATGCTCACGAAGGGCCGTGTGGCCCGCAATACGGCGGCAGCCGGCATTGCGGTGTATATTGCCAATGGTACGCGCAGCAAGATCATCACCGATCTGGCCCTGGGCAGGAACAAAGTGCCGCACACCCTTTTCGTGCCGGGGGAACCGCGCCCTGCCGTTAAGAAGTGGATGGCCTCGTCGGCCGGCTTTGCGCATGCTGAGGTGAGCATCAATGCGGGAGCCCGTACCGCTCTTTTTTCGCCCCGCGCCACCAGTCTCCTTTTGGCCGGTGTCACCGCATTTAAGGGCGAGTTTAAAAAGGGCGATTTGTTGCGGATTGTGGATGAAAAGGGGCAGTTGATAGGCATCGGCAAGGCCCAATACGACAGAAAAAGAGCTGAAGATCATCGGCTCGATACCAAGTACAAGCCCTTGGTGCATTACGATTATCTGGTTTTGTTTCACTGAAGAAAACCCAAACAAAAGCGTTACTGACTTATGACCTGCAGAGAACAAATAGAAAAAGCACGGGCCGCCACGGCGGCCATGGTACAGGTAGATGAAGCCCTGAATGTCAAAGTCCTCATGGATTTGGCCGACCGGGCAGAAGCCAATATTGCTCCTTTGTTGGAGGCCAATACGAAGGACCTGGAGCGTATGCCGCAGAGCGATCCGCGTTACGACCGGCTGCTGCTCAGCGAAGCGCGTATTCGCGCCATCGCTGGCGACCTGCGTGCTGTGGCCCGTATGGAGAGTCCCCTGGGACAGGTGCTCGAAGCACGGAAGCAGGACAATGGATTGCAACTGCAGAAGGTACGGGTGGCGCTGGGGGTGGTTGGTGTTATTTATGAAGCGCGCCCCAACGTTACCTTCGATGTCTTTGCCCTTTGTTTTCGCAGTGGCAACGTAGCCGTGCTGAAGGGCGGACAGGATGCCTGGTATTCCAATCAGGCCATTGCACAGCTTATTGGGGAGGTCTTGCGCGACAACGGCATATCCCGGGAAGTTATGCAGCTCTTGCCTGCCGATCGCTCGGCTGCTACGGAGTTGATGAATGCGGTGGGACTTGTAGATGTTTTGATTCCAAGGGGATCGCAGGGATTGATCAGCTCGGTGCGTGAAAACTCCCGGGTGCCGGTGATTGAGACCGGTGCCGGGGTGGTGCATACCTATTTCGATGAGACGGCCGACCTGGAAATGGGCAAGACCATTGTCTTTAATGCCAAAACACGCCGGGTGAGTGTATGCAATGCCTTGGAGTGCTTGCTGGTGCACCGGGACCGCTTGAAAGATTTGCCCGAATTGGCAGCGCCCCTGGCGCAGAAGCAGGTGCAGTTGCAAGCCGACGAGGCAGCGCTGGCGGTACTTCGGGGCACTTACCCCGAAGAGCTGCTGAAGGCAGCCACCGAACAGTCCTGGGGCAAGGAGCACCTGGCCTATGTGCTCTCGGTACGGACAGTGGCCAATATGGATGAGGCCCTGGCCCACATTGCCGCCTACAGCACCCGCCACAGTGAGGCCATTCTCACGACCAGTGCCGCCAACAAAGCCCGCTTTTTTAAGGAAGTAGATGCTGCTGCCGTTTACGCCAACACTTCTACGGCCTTTACCGACGGGGCGCAGTTTGGCATGGGCGCCGAGATCGGCATCAGTACCCAGAAGTTGCATGCACGTGGTCCTATGGCTTTGCCCGAATTGACCAGCTACAAGTGGTTGGTCGAAAGCGACGGAAAGAGCCGTCCCTAAACCCCTGGCCCTAGTAAGCTGCAGTCCTAACAACATTAAACCATTTAAGCATGAGACGATTTTTATATCCTTCCGATTTGGGCAGCCTTAAGGCCGCTTTGGAAGAGGCCAAGGCCGTGAAAAGCAATCCCTACGCCGATCAGGCCCTGGGTCGCAACAAAACCCTGCTCCTTCTTTTCTTTAATTCCAGTCTCCGTACCCGTTTGAGTTCGCAACGTGCGGCTTATAATTTGGGGATGAATGTGATTGTGCTGGATGTGAATAAGGACGGCTGGCAATTGGAGACCGAATTCGGCGTGATTATGGACGGCGATAAGCCGGAGCACCTGCGTGAGGCGGTTCCGGTAATGGGTCAGTATTGCGACATCATTGGGGTGCGCTCCTTTGCCCGCTTCGAAAAGCGGGAGGACGATTACAGCGAGCCCATTCTCCAGCAGTTTATCGACTACAGCGGCGTACCTGTCATCAGTCTCGAATCGGCCACCCGTCACCCCTTGCAGAGTTTTGCCGACCTTCTTACCATTGAGGAGTACAAGCAGGTAGAGCGACCCAAGGTGGTCCTGACCTGGGCGCCGCATCCCCGGGCCTTGCCGCAGGCTGTGCCCAATTCCTTTGTGGAATGGATGAAACTGGCCGATGTGGATCTGACTGTGACCCATCCTGCCGGCTACGAACTGGCGCCGGAGTTTATGGACGGGGTACATTACGAGGCCGATCAAAAGAAGGCCTTTGCGGGCGCCGATTTTATTTACGCCAAGAACTGGGCCAGCTACAATTCTTACGGTCAAATATTGAGTCAGGATCGTTCGTGGACCGTAGATGAGGCCAAGATGGCGCTGACCAATAAGGCCCGCTTTATGCACTGCCTGCCGGTTAGGCGCAACATGATTGTGAGCGACGCTGTCATCGACAGCGAGGCTTCCATTGTTATCCCCGAAGCAGCCAACCGGGTGGTCTCGATGCAGGTGGTGCTTAAGCGCATGCTGCAAAGCATTGCCGAAGACGAAGATTTTTAGAAACAAAGTAAGGAAGCAGTTGATGACGAAGAAACAAACACTCACCCTGGTAAAAGTTGGGGGCAAAGTGGTGGAGGAAGCCGAAACCCTGGCACGCCTGCTGAATGATTTTGCTGCCATGGAAGGGGCACGCCTGTTGGTACACGGCGGGGGCCGGTCGGCCACCGCCATGGCTGCCCGATTGGGCGTGGAGACCCAAATGGTGGAAGGACGCAGGGTGACCGATGCCGAAATGTTGCAGGTGGTGACCATGGTGTATGGGGGACTGGTGAACAAGAACATTGTAGCGGGCTTACAGGCCAGGGGAGTCAATGCCTTGGGGATGACCGGTGCGGATATGAACATCATTCGTTCCAAACGGCGGGCCAAGGGAGCTGTGGACTATGGTTTTGTAGGGGATATTGAACAGGTCGATGGGGCCGGATTGCATGCGCTTTTGCAGGCGGGAGCCCTGCCGGTAATAGCGCCGCTGACCCACGACGGAGCGGGCCAGCTGCTCAATACCAATGCCGATACCATGGCCTCGGCTACGGCGGTGGCGCTTTCGGCTTTTTATGACGTAACTCTGGTGTATTGCTTTGAATTGCCGGGGGTGTTGACCGATGTGAAGGATCCCTCTTCGCTGATAAAGGAAATACAACCAGCCTACTACCAGCAATTGAAGGCCGAGGGTGTGGTGGCCGATGGGATGGTGCCCAAGCTCGATAATTGTTTTGCGGCCCTTGAACAGGGCGTTAGTCGGGTGCGCATCAGTAATGTGGAGGGCCTTTCAGGAGGTGGTCTTTCCGGAACCCTGCTCCGTTTGTAGGGCTTTCCGGACTCAGTAAAAAAGGATGAGATATGGTGGTGATCGACGAATTGTTTAATGAATCTGTAGAACTGCTCAAAATGCTCATTTCCATTCCCTCACTCAGCAGGGAAGAGAAGCAGGCGGCAGATCTGGTGGAACTGCGTTTGAAGGAGATGGGACTGCAGCCCAGGCGGAAAATGAACAATTGTTGGGTGGTGGCACCCGACTACGATGCTTCGCGCCCCACCATTTTACTCAATTCGCACATCGACACCGTAAAGGCTTCGGCGCAGTGGCAGAAAGATCCCTTTACTCCGGTGGTAGAAGGCGATCGTCTGAGCGGACTGGGCAGCAACGATGCCGGTGGCCCCTTGGTGGCCTTGTTGGCCGCTTTTCGCTATCTGTCGCAGCGCCCCCAGGCCTACAATCTGATTTTTGCCGCCACAGCTGAAGAAGAAATTTCGGGTCCCAACAATGTAGCTGCCCTGCTCGATGAACTGGGTCCCTTGTCCTTAGGCATTGTGGGGGAACCCACACAAATGCAAATGGCGGTAGCCGAAAAAGGCTTGCTGGTGATCGATGGAGAAGTCGCCGGAAAGTCGGGTCATGCCGCGCGCAACGAGGGGGTTAACGCCATTATGGAGGCCCTGCCGGTTTTGCAGTTTTTTCGCGATTATCGATTTGAGAAAGTCTCCCCTTTTCTGGGCCCGGTTAAGATGACGGTCACCGGCATACAGGCCGGCTCGCAGCACAATGTGGTGCCCGATAAGCTGAGCTTTATGGTCGATGTCCGCGTTAATGAGTGCTACAGCAATCAGGAAGTATTTGAGCTTTTGCAGGCCCAGGTTCCCTGCAAGCTCAAGGCCCGCAGTTTTCGATTGAACTCCTCTTCCATATCCCGTGAGCACCCCCTGGTGCGCAGGGGTGAGGACCTGGGCTTGCAGACCTTTGGGTCGCCCACCACCTCCGATCAGGCCACCCTGCCCTTTGAAACCCTGAAAATAGGACCCGGCGATTCGGCCCGCTCACATACGGCCGATGAGTACATTTACCTGAGCGAAATCCGCGATGGCATCAACACCTACATCCGTCTTTTGGATGGTTTGGTTTTTTAATTGAAGTAAAAAGACAGAAAGATATGAAGCTTTGGGATAAAGGCACAGCCGTAAATAAAAAGATAGAAGATTTTACCGTGGGGCGCGACCGCGAACTGGATGTGGAACTGGCCCCCTTCGACATTCTGGGCACCATGGCCCACATCATTATGTTGGAGAAGGTAGGATTGCTTGAGCGCGAAGAATTGGCGCTTTTACTGCCGCAGCTTAAGGTGCTGTACCAGCAAACACAGGAGCAGGGTTTTGTCATTGAAGAGGGGATAGAAGATGTGCACTCCCAGGTGGAGCTGCTGCTGACTCAGGCCCTGGGCGATGTGGGTAAGAAGGTGCACAGTGGCCGCTCGCGCAACGATCAGGTGCTGCTCGACTTAAAGTTGTACACCCGGAACCGACTGATGCAGCTGAACGTTGGCATCAGCGACCTTTTTGAGGTGCTGCAACAGCGCAGTGAAGCCCATAAAGACGACTTGTTGCCCGGCTATACCCACCTTCAGGTGGCCATGCCTTCTTCTTTCGGACTTTGGTTTGGTGCCTATGCCGAGAGTCTGGTCGACGATATGCATCTGCTGCTGGCCGCCTGGCGCATTGTTAATCAGAATCCATTGGGTGCGGCAGCAGGTTACGGCAGCAGTTTTCCGCTCGATCGCGAACTGACCACGCAACTCCTGGGTTTTGACGATCTGAGTTACAACGTGGTGTATGCCCAAATGGGGCGGGGCAAAATGGAGCGCAGCGTGGCCATGGCCATGGCTTCGGTAGCCGCTACGGTGGGAAAACTGGCCATGGACGCCTGTCTTTATATGAGTCAGAACTTTGGCTTCATTGGTTTGCCTGCCGAACTGACTACCGGTTCGAGCATCATGCCGCACAAGAAAAATCCCGATGTGTTTGAACTCATTCGTGCCAAGTGCAATAAGTTGCAGGCCCTACCGCAGCAAATTATGATGATCACTGCCAATTTGCCCTCGGGTTACTTCCGCGACCTGCAGCTTATTAAAGAGATTTTTTTACCGGCCTTCGACGAGCTGCAAAGCTGTTTGGACCTGACCACCTTTGCCGTGGCCAACATGGAGGTGAAAAAGGACCTGATGAAAGATCCGCGCTATCGTTATGCCTTTAGTGTGGAGGAGGTCAATCGCCGGGTGTTGGAGGGCCTGCCCTTTAGGGATGCCTATCGCGAGGTGGGACAAGAGATTGAAAAGGGCCACTTTGAGGTGCCTGAGAGTATTCACCACAGTCACGCAGGCAGTCTCGGTAATTTGTGTACTCCCCAAATCAAAGCGAAAATGGAAGTCGTGCAGCGCTCTTTCAACTTTGAAACAGTAAATACCGCCATCCAAAATTTAATGAACCAATAACAATCAGCGTTTATGGCCTTACTTGAAGAACTTGCAAAAGCATCGGTGCAGTCCTGCGAAATCAATAAAGAACTGTACAATCAATACAATGTAAAGCGCGGTTTGCGCAACGCCGACTTTTCGGGCGTGTTGGTGGGACTCACCAACATTGGTAACGTAGTGGGTTATTCTAAGGATGTGAATGGGGTGTCCATTCCCATGAACGGCGAACTCTACTACAGGGGTTACGAGGTAAAGGATCTGGTACACGGTTTTCAGAGCGACGGTCGCCACGGGTTTGAAGAAGTGGCCTACCTGCTGCTGGCGGGCAAACTGCCCAATAAAGAGGAGCTGAAAAGCTTCACCGACATGATTAAAGTCGAGCAGGAACTCGACTTCTCCCTTTCCAAGAACCTCATTCTCTCCTTGCGGGGCAAATGCATCATGAATATGCTGGCGCGCACCGTACTGGGTTTGTATACCGACGACGACAAGGCGGAAGATTACAGCCCCGAAAACCTGATACGACAGTCGATCAGTCTCATAGCCCGCTTTCCGGTGATTGTGGCCTATGCCTACTTTGGGATGCGGCACTCCTTTCAGCGCAAGTCGCTCATTATTCGTCACCCCAAACCCGGCTTAAGTCTGGCCGAGAACTTCCTCTACATGCTTAAGGGAAGCAACGGCTACACCAAGTTGCAGGCCGACCTCCTTGATCTGGCCCTGGTTTTGCATGCCGAGCACGGCGGGGGAAACAACTCTTCCTTTACCACCCGGGTGGTCAGCTCGGCGCAGACCGACACTTATTCGGCCATTGCTGCTGCCTTAGGATCGCTCAAAGGAGGTTTGCATGGTGGAGCCAACATCAAGGTGATTCGCATGATGGACAACATCAAGGAGAATGTGAAGAACTGGGACGACGAAAACGAGGTGGACGACTACCTGAACCGGATTTTGAACAAAAAGGCTTTTGATGGTACCGGAAAAATATACGGTATTGGTCACGCCATCTACACCCTTTCCGATCCGCGTTGCGTGCTTTTAAAGGAGCAGGCCAGGGAGTTGGCCAAGCAGGCCGGCAGGGAGGACGAGTACAACCTGTACGAATCCATCGAAAAGCTGGCGCCCAAGGCCTTTTACCGTTACAAGGGCAGCAACAGTAAGGTGATTACCGCCAATGTGGATTTTTATTCGGGCTTTATTTATCAGTGCCTGGGTATTCCGGAGGAACTGTATACGCCGATTTTTGCCATAGCTCGAGTGGCGGGCTGGGCGGCTCACCGCATTGAGGAAGTAACTTCCTCCAGCGCCCGCATTATTCGTCCCGCCTACAAGAGCGTGGTCGAAGAAAAGAGCTATACGCCACTTTCTAAGCGGAGTTGATCGAATGGAGCCTTGTTTTTTTAAGCCGGTTTTCTTAAGGAAGACCGGCTTTTGTATTTTTCGAACACTCTGGTATAATTATGCGATTATCGGGCTGTTTTGATTTTTTAAGAGAATAATTATGCATTTTTGATTTTCGGTACTTTATAAGTGCAGCGTATTTCGTAACTTTGTCAGCGACACAAGTGCACTAATTCCTGATAAACCTGATTGCTGTATGGCAGAAGCGAAAGAAATCAAACTTGTTTTGGAAGACGGCAGCGTCTTCAGCGGAAAATCCTTCGGGAGTCACAAATCCATAGCCGGAGAGGTGGTCTTTAATACCGCCATGACGGGCTACCCGGAGAGTCTCACCGATCCCTCCTACAAAGGCCAGATACTGGTGGCCACTTATCCGCTCATTGGTAATTACGGGGTGCCTTCCAAAGAAATGGAGAACGGCATCCCGAAATTTTATGAATCGGACCGTATTCATGTAAGCGGACTGGTGGTGTCTGACTATTCTTTTGAATTCAGTCACTGGAATGCCGGGCACAGTCTGGCCGATTGGCTCAAGCAGGAAGATGTTCCCGGCATCTTTGGCATCGACACCCGAGCGCTAACCAAGTTGTTGCGCGATAAGGGTCCGCTGCTGGGTAAGATCGTGGCGGACAATCAGGATGTGGATTTTTACAATCCCGACAACGACAATCTGGCTGCTCAGGTTTGTACCCCCTCAAAAGTGGAGTACGGCAAAGGCCAACACCGCATCTTGTTGGTAGATACCGGTGCCAAGTACAATATTTTGCGCTGCTTGCTGCGTCGCGATACCACCGTGATCAGGGTGCCCTGGAACCATGATTTCAGCATGGAGGACTACGACGGCATTATGCTGTCGAACGGTCCCGGTAACCCTGCTGTGTACCAGGCCACCATCGATCAAATCAGTAAGGCTTTGCAGGGCGATAAGCCCATTTTTGGCATTTGTCTGGGCAACCAGCTGATGGGCATCGCAGCCGGAGGGGGTACCCACAAGCTGAAATACGGTCACCGTGCCCACAATCACCCCGTACAAAAAGTCGGCACCGACACCTGCTACATTACCAGTCAGAACCACGGTTTTGTGTTGGATACCGATTCGCTGGGAAGCGACTGGGAGCCGTTGTTTGTGAATTTGAACGACGGCACCAACGAGGGCATCCGTCATAAGAACAAGCCCTTTTTCTCCACCCAGTTTCACCCCGAGGCTTCCAGCGGACCCACCGATACGGAATTTCTGTTCGACGACTTTATCGGACTCATTGAAACCGCCAAAGCCGGAAAGGCTGCTGTGTAGGCGGCATCCCCATAAGTGGTGGTAGGCATAGAGGAAAACGAGGACCTATATCGCGTAGTTTTCAGCTTTCTTATTTAGAATCCTTTTAAATAAAGGCCCGGAGCGACCCCGCTCCGGGTTTTTTATTTTCAGGACTGCCCTGGGCAGGTGCTTTAAAACCCTAATAATAGGGGATTGCCAGGATAAGTCCTCACAGCTACTTTTGTTGCGTGCTTTTTCGGTTCGATCGCCGAAAGCGTAAACAAAAGAAATTATGCGCAGTTATTTTATACTTCTGGTCCTTACTATTTGCTGCAACATCATGCACACGCAAGCGCAAGGGCGCCTGGTGGGACAAGTGCGTTTTGCAGATGGGGAACCTGCCATCAGCGCGATTGTGCAGTTGAAAGAGTTGCAGGCCCATGCAGTAACCAATGTGGACGGCGCCTTTGTGCTGGATGCCCTGCCCTACGGGTCCTACACCCTCGAAATTGCTTCTGTGGAATCGGAGCCTAAGCAATTAGAGCTGGCGGTCAACACCGACCGGGTGGCCCTCGAGGTGGTACTCGATCGCTCGGTCCACGCCCTCAACGAAGTGGTGGTCAGCGGGCAATCTGTGCGCAACCGCATAGAAACGCAGGGCTTTTCGGTAGCCGCCGTGGAAACTAAGGATGTGGCTTTTCAAAGCGTGCAAGCCAACGAGATGTTGGACCGCACAGCAGGTGTACGCATAAGGCAGGGTGGGGGACTTGGCTCGCGGGTCGACTACAACATCAACGGGATGTCGGGCAACGCAGTAAGGGTATTCATCGACGGGGTGCCCCTGGCCAATTACGGCTCTTCCTTTTCGCTCAGCAGCATTCCCCCTGCCATGATTGAGCGGGTGGAGGTCTATAAAGGCGTGGTGCCTGCTCACCTGAGCGACGACGCCCTGGGGGGTGCCATTAATATGGTGCTGCGCAAGGAGGGCCGCAACAGCCTCTCCACCTCCTACAGCTTTGGTTCCTTCAACACCCATCAGTGGAACCTGAACGGCAGTTACCGACACGATAAAAGTGGCTTTGTGCTGCGGGGTTCCGGATTTTACAATTACTCCGACAACAACTACAAGGTCTGGGGCGATAAGGTTTATGTGACCGGTTCCGACGGTAAAATCAACTATGTTGAGGCCGAACGTTTTCACGATCGCTACCGTTCCGGGGGACTTACCCTGGATGCCGGTTTCAGCGAGGTGGACTGGGCCGATTTGTTTTTGGTGGGACTGGTTCGGTCTGCAGGCGATAAGCAGTTGCAGCATGGGGCTACAATGGAAACGGTGTATGGGAATCGCTTCAGTGAGCAGGACAACACCCTGGGTAAACTCAGTTATCAAAAGACCGATTTGTTTACAGAGGGGCTGGATGTGGTTCTGAATGCAAGCTATTCGCGGCGGGCGCGTGTGCTCATCGATACCGTAGCTCACATCTACAACTGGCTGGGAACGCCTGTGGATTTGAATGGCGATGGTCAGTGGGACCAATGGGCATCGGGTGCTGAGGGTGGACAAGCGACGATGGCCGAAGCTCCCGAGTCGCGTTATTCACTGCGCAGTACTGTGCGCTACCTTTTTTGGCGGCAGCACAGCCTCAGTTTCAACTACCTGCGCAGTCACTTTACCCGTAGGCCCGACGATCCCCTGCGTCCCCAGGCCGAACGACAGTTTCAGGATGTTCGGCGTCTCGATAAGGACGTGTACGGACTGACCCTCGAAAGTGCCTGGGGGAACGACGGGCGTTTTTTGAGTTCCTTGTTCTATAAGCATTACCAGCAGCACATTGCTCTGGAAGAGCCCCTGAAGGAGGAGGGCGTGCTGCGTGCCTTTCATTACAGTAAAAGCAACAGGGAGGGAGGCTTTGGGGCCGCATTCTCCTACAAATTGTGGCCGCGGCTGACTTTAATGACTTCAGCCGAGAAGGCGGTGCGACTGCCGGAGCACAATGAGGTTTTTGGGAACGATGCGGAGAACATCGACAGCGCCTACGAATTGAAACCCGAACGGAGTTTGAACGCCAACCTGGGCTTTTATCTGGGGCGTTTGTCCTGGGGTCCGCACCGCCTCTACTTGCAGGGCAATCTTTTTTATCGCGAAACGCGCGATATGATCCGTCAGGCCATCGCCAGTCAACATGCCGAGACCTTTGCTTTCGAAAACCAGGATGAGGTGCTCAGTAAGGGCTTTGATGCTGAGCTGGGCTACGATTATGCGCGTCACCTGAATGCAGTCGTTGGTGTAAGCAGTTTTAATGCTCGCTTTAATAAGCGGTACGACCAGCATGGCGCGCAGTACATTTATTATGGCGACCGCCTGCGCAATGAGCCCTTCTTTACGATAAACACCCAGGTTAATTACCATCTGCACGATGGGTTGCAGCCCCACAGTCGCACCACCTTCTCGGTCAACTGGGCCTATGTGCACGAATTTTATCGCGATTGGGCCAGTCTGGGCGGCGCCAATAAAGCCATGGTGCCCACCCAGTCGCTGGTGGATGTGGGCATCACCCACCAAATGAGCGACAAGCGCCTGGCGCTTAGTCTCGATGCCAAAAACATTTTTAACCAACAGGCTTTCGACAACTGGGCCCTGCAAAAACCCGGTAGAGCCTTTTATGTAAAAATCACTTATACATTACTTTAAACCAATTATTATGTTTCAAAAATCAGTTTTATGGACAGCCCTTCTTGCCGTAGGCGCCGTGTTCAGTGCTTGTGATAAAGACGACGACCCCAATACCGAAGCCATTTCGCCTGAGGGGAAAATATTCCATGTAGCCCTGGCCGTGGGGTCTGGCAGTTCTTCGCAGACCTATGTGCAGAATGTGAGCGACCTGGAGACGGGCAGTATCAGTTTCAATGGCTTTGGCTTTGAGGTGCCCTCTACCCGTACGGCACGCATCTATGCCTCGCAGGATGGGCACTTTTTGTACAACCTCGATTACGGCGGCGGTCGTGTTTTTAAATATGCGGTGAAAGGTGCGCAACAGTACGAGTTGGTAGAGGAGACCAATGTGCAACATGCGGTAGGGACCACCCATCCCAGGTGGACCAAGGTGAACGATGCGCATGCGCTGCTGCATCACATTGCCACCGAGCATGTATACGATGAGGAGGAAGCTTATATCCGCACTTCGGTCAATGCCCACCTGGTCTCGGTGGAGTTGGAGGGAATGGGTATGACCGGTAACGAGGTACTCCCCTTGCCACAGTCGGAAGAGGATCTGGCCAAGAATCAGTACATCTTTCGCATCGATGCCCCGGTGGTATCGGGTGGTAAGGCCTATTACGGCTTGGCCAAGCGGCGCTACAACCCCGAAACCGGAGAAAACGAAACGGCGCAGTACAGCAGCGTGGAGACTTTGGTGGTGGATTATCCGCAAATGAGCAATCCCTCCTTCATCAGCACCCAGGTCGATGGTGCCAGGGGCGCAACCAATGGCTACCGCACCCCGGTGGCGCACGCCGATGAGCTGGGCGACATCTACCAGGCGCTTTCGGTGCCCGATGCCAGTTACGATTGTTTTATTCTGCGTATAAAGGAAGGCGCCTACGACGAGAGCTACGCATTTAATCTCTCTGAAGTGCTTGGTAAGCAAGTGACAACCAACGGCTGGTTTTATGCCGGTAACGGCATTGGCTATGTGCCCTTTGCCGACCTGGAAGCGGGAGCGCTTGGCGACGCGGTTTGGTCACTGGCCCGCGTTGATTTGTATGGGCAGACTGCCGTGGAGCTGAATGTGCCCGATGGGCTTTGGTTGCAGCAGTACCAATACAGTGTGGTGGAGGACGGGAAGTTCTACATGGCCCTGGCTCCGGTAGGGCAGCAAGGTTACGTGTATGTTTTTGATGTGGACTCAGACAGTCCCGATGCCTTTACGCAGGGTGCAGCCATACAGACCGGTGCAGATGCTTATTATATAGGAATATTCTAAGCGGAGAATAGCTGAAAATAAAAAACCGGAGGCCCAGGCCTCCGGTTTTTTTATTGGGAAACTGCTGTCTGTGTTTTTTCTACATACTCTCCTCGGTAACAGCAGATTTTTTAAAGCTGTTGCGAATCACGCCACGCTTAGATGCCTTGATGAAATCCATGATTTGATCACGTTCGGCACTTGCCGGCAGGTAGTCGGCCATGTAGGCTACCGCCTGGGAAGCATTCATGCCCCTTTGGTAAAAAACCCGGTAGGTGTCGTGGATGGCTTCAATCTGCTCGCGGCTGTAACCCCGGCGTTTTAGACCAGTGTAGTTGATGCCCATATAGGCTGCCGGTAAACCAAAGACTTTGGTATAGGGGGCTACGTCGGTCAGTACACCCGCCATGCCCGAAACCATGGCGTGGGCGCCAATGCGCACAAACTGGTGAATGGCACTCGAGCCGCCAATCACGGCCCAATCTTCCACCTCTACTTCGCCGGCAATTTGCACACTGTTGGCAATGACACAATTGTTGCCGACTTCGGTGTCGTGTCCCAGGTGCGTGTAGGCCATCAGCAGGGTGTTGTCGCCCACCTTGGTAAAGCCCTTGGAGGCTGTACCGCGGTTGATGGTCACGTACTCACGTACCGTGGTGTTGTTGCCAATTTCAACGGTGCTGTATTCGCCTTTGAATTTCAAATCCTGCGGGATGGCGGCAATTACCGCTCCCGGAAATATCTTGCAATCCCTGCCGATTCGGGCGCCGGGATAAATGGTGGCATTGGCTCCAATCCAGGTGCCGTCGCCAATAATCACATCCTTGTCAATTTTTGCAAATGCTTCTACTGTTACGTTTTTTCCCAAAACAGCTTCGGGATGAATCTCCGCGCGCGGTGAAATCTGCTGCTCCATTCCTTTGAATTGTTTAAACAACAAAAGCCGGGCTGCGGGAGGGTCCCGTACCGGCCAAATAATGAATTTAATTTTTGGGTTATCTGTAGTAGGACAAGTCAGTCGGCTTGCACACGTACCGGCAGGGCAAAAAAAATGATCTTTTTTTATCGATCGCGGGTTGTTAATTTAGATTAAATTCAAACTAACTGTAAATCAAGCACTGTTGATGTTTGTGCAAAAAATGTTTTGTATTTTTAAATTTAGATAACTGTATAGATAGAGTTGTTGTAATCAGGAGACCGATGAAAAAGATTGTTTTACCCATAGCTTTGGTGTTGGTGCTTTTTGTAATGGCGGTGCATCTTTTCCATAGGCCGCCCATGCCCAATCTTACGCAGTTGCAATTGCAGCAGACCTATTCGGTGAAGCCCATTGCTTCGGTGGATCATACCCGTTTTGAAGAGTTGCAAAAGGAGTTTGCTACGCCGCAGGAAGTTACTGAGGCCTGTATTGCCTGTCACAATGAGCGACACAAAGAGGTTATGGCTTCTAACCATTGGAATTGGGAGCGTATTTCCTATGTGGAAGGTAGGGGCATCGAACGTATGGGGAAGCAAAATGTGCTCAATAATTTTTGTATCGGCACCAACTCCAACCAGCAATCCTGCGCCCGCTGTCACATCGGATTTGGGATGAGCAACAACCGTTTCGATTTTGAAAATGCGCGCAATGTCGATTGTATGGTTTGTCACGACCACAGTGAGGAATACATTAAGGGTGCGTCAACGGCGGGTTATCCCGACCGTTCGGTCAATCTGTCGCGGGTAGCACAAAGCGTGGGTCGCCCCGGAAACATCAACTGCGGAGCCTGCCACTTTTATGGCGGCGGCGGCAACAACGTGAAGCATGGTGATTTGGAAGATGCTTTATTGACTGCCGACCGGTCGGTGGATGTACACATGGCGGCCAACGGCATCAATATGACCTGTGTGGATTGTCATACCGCCGAAAACCATCGAATGAAGGGGACTTTGTATTCGGTGTCTTCCACCCACGTCAATCGCCTGTCGTGTGAGGAATGTCACACCACCACGCCCCACAACGACCGTATGCTCGATGTGCATACCGGACGCATAGCCTGTCAAACCTGTCACATTCCCACCTACGCCAAGGAAAACCCCACCAAGATGGCCTGGCGCTGGTCCGAGGCCGGTCAGCTCAAAGACGGTCAACCCTTCTCCGAAGTCGATTCTATGGGGCGTGAAATCTACCTGTCCATTAAAGGCTCCTTCGAATGGGCCACCCATGTGGAGCCCGAGTACTATTGGTTCAACGGTCACGCCACCCACTACATTTTGGGCGATAAGGTGGACAGCATTCCGCTTCAGGTGAACCGGCTGCTGGGCATCGCCCGTGATCGGGAGTCGAAAATCATCCCCGTTAAAGTACACCGGGGCGACCAAATTTATGATCCGAATACGGAGATGCTGATTCAGCCCAAGTTGTGGAGCGAAGCCAAAGGCGACAGCGCCTTTTGGCAGGACCTCGACTGGGATGCAGCGGCAGCTGCCGGTATGCAGGAAGCGGGTCTGCCCTACAGCGGGGAGTACAGCTTTATTCCCACAGAAATGTATTGGCCGGTCAACCATATGGTGGCGCCCAAGGGGGAGTCTTTGACTTGTGCCGAATGTCATACACGGGAAGGAGGGCGTTTGGCGGGACTGAATGACTTTTACCTGCCGGGGCGCGACAAGCATGCAGGCATTCATGTGCTGGGTCGCCTGCTTTTGTTGGGCGCAATTTTGGGCGTTTTGGTGCATGCCTTGCTGCGCTTTGTTTCGGCCTTGCGCAACAATAAAATGAAATCAGAAGACATTCAATAAGCGAAGAAAATTGCGTAGGTTATGGCACAACTGGTTTATGTTTACAAACAATTTGAGCGCTTTTGGCACTGGTCGCAAGCCGTTTTGATCCTTTTTTTGGCGCTCACCGGCTTTGAAGTACACGGCAGCATTTACCTCTTTGGTTTCGAAAAGGCGGTGATTTATCACCGTTATGCAGCCTGGCTGTTGTTGGGACTCATTGTTTTTTCCATTTTTTGGCACATCACGACCGGCGAATGGCGTCAGTATAGGCCCCAGCTCAGTAAATTACAAGCTCAGTTGCGGTATTACACTTATGGGATGTTCAAGGGTGAGCCGCATCCAACCCACAAAACGCTGCGCAATAAGCTGAATCCCTTGCAGGCCCTCACTTATTTGGGTTTTAAATTGCTTATGGCGCCCTTGTTGGTGTCCACGGGTCTTCTTTATATGTTTCATCGAAGCATTGATGCCAACGATATGGTGCTGATCAGTGAAATTCCGCTGGAGTGGGTGGCCTGGTTGCATACCCTGGGGGCCTACCTGCTGCTCATGTTTGTGATTATTCATGTGTATATGACCACCACCGGAGCTACCCCCCTGGCCAATATTAAGGCCATGCTGACGGGTTATGAAGAGTTGGAAGAAGATAAATCGGAATAAGATCGACTTTATGAAAGCGACAAGTTATATGAACCCCTATGTGGCCGGCGTTTTGTTGGGCCTCGTTTTGCTGGCAACGGTTTACATAACCGGGCGGGGACTGGGTGCCAGTGGTGCGGTAAAGAGTGTGGTGGCTACCAGTGTAAAGGCTGTAGCTCCGACGCATTACCAGTCGGCTGCCGTGTATCGCGACTACGCAGCGGAGCATCCCGACGGGCCCATGAAGTCGTGGTTGGTCTTCGAGGTACTGGGCGTCCTTATTGGGGCTTTTATCTCCGGTTTACTGTCCAACCGGATTGGCCTTAAGCTGGAGAAGGGGCCGCGCGTGACCAATAAAACCCGAATACTTACCGCCATTTTGGGCGGCTTGCTGTTCGGTTTTGGCAGTCAGTTGGGCAGGGGCTGTACCAGTGGTTCGGCCTTGAGTGGTATGGCCGTTATGTCGCTGGGCGGCATAGTAACTATGATGGCTATTTTTGGCGGGGCTTATGCCCTGGCCTGGTTTTTTCGTCGCCTGTGGCTGCGTTAGTTAAGCTGGTGTTTTTTTAAAAACTCGAATTATGGGACCCTTAGTACCGGATTTGTTGAGTAATGAGTTTTCGTATGTAGTTGCCCTGGTGATGGGCGTAGGCTTTGGCTTTGCCCTCGAGCAGGCCGGGTTTTCCAGTACCCGAAAGCTGGTGGGTTTGTTTTATGGCTACGACTTTACGGTGCTCAAAGTGTTTTTTACCGCCGGAGTCACCGCCATGATTGGCATTTTATTGCTGGGTCATTTGGGCTTGCTCAATCTGGAATACATTTTTGTAAATCCCTTTTTTGTGCGTTCGGCTTTGGTGGGGGGACTCATTATGGGGGCGGGTTTCATCATCGGCGGCTTTTGTCCCGGTACCAGCGTGTGTGCGGCGGCCATTGGCAAGGTCGATGCCATGGCCTTCATTGGCGGCTCGGTTTTGGGCATCTTTTTGTTTATGGAAGGTTTTACCTGGTTGGAGGATTTTTATAAGGCCGACAGCAGGGGGGCCGTTTTGATTAATGAAGCCCTGGGGCTTTCGCGGGCCCAATGGGCGCTGGTGTTGACTTTAGTGGCCCTGGCTGCTTTTGCCGCCGTATCCTGGATACAGCACCGGGTCACTGCGGCGCCCAACGAACTGCTTGCCTTCTCGCGCCGGCGTGTGCTTACTGCTGTGGCCGTGCCCATAGGCGTGGTGCTGCTGGTGATGTTGACGCCTTCGCGCGATGAGTATGTAATGGCGCGCCTCGAACAGCGTGCTGCTTCGGGAGAGTGCCAGCCCAGCATCATCGATGCCGATAAATTGGCCTATGAATTAATCAACAACTATTTTGCCTACAACATTATTGATGTGCGCAGTCGGGCAGAGTATGAGGCTTTTCATATTGCTACGGCCATCAATATTCCCCTGGAGGATTTGGATCAATTGGAATACCGTCCCTTGTTCAGGCAGCGCCTTAAGGCCAATGTGTTTTACGGTAATGATTTTGAAACCACCAAGAGGGCTTGTCTCCTGGCCCGGTTTCACGGCGACGATCAGGGACTGGCTTTGCGGGAGAGCGCAGCGGAGTTTCAACAACTTTTCTTTGCTCCCGAGCCCTTGCCGCTGGAGCCTACGCGACAGCAATTAACCGTTCGGGTATTTCGTGAGGAAGCGGCCCGAAAGATGGAAGAGATACAGGCGGCAGTTTCGGTCCGGGCCCAACCCATCGAAAAGAAAGTACGTGTGGTACAAGGGGGATGCAGCTGAGTCGGGCAGCGACTAGTGCAGAATCATCATAAACTCACTCTCCAGTACATCGGCTTCTTCCGGAGAGGGTTTCCAACGCTTCCATCCAATGAGGTATTTTTTAAGGATGAGAAACCAGGTAAGTGGGAACTCGTCGCTTTGCCACTGTTGGGCGTAATTCAACAGGCCGATGTTTTTTATCAGTCTGTCCAGTTCTTGTACGATGGCCAGGCAGAAATCTTCCAGGGCGATGGTTCCTGAAAGACTAAGGGGCTCTGACTCCTCTCCAAAGGGGGCACTGTTGCGTGTAATGCTTAAGTCAATGGCTTTGCCATCCTGCGAGGAGAATTCCAACACCAGCAGGTGGTTGTCGCTGTACCACTCCACGGCTGCCGCATTTTCCTCATCCCAAAGGTGAGCCGGTTCCTGAATCAATGAAACCATAGCTTTTAACAGGTCGCCAATGGGGTTACTGGCGTTCACGGTTTCAAAAGGGAGTTTTTGCCCTGCCAGCGAAAATACGCCTTGAGCCTTCCCGGTTTCGGTCAATTTGTAGGTGAATCCGAAGTCCTTTTCCATTGATTGTGTAAATGGTTTACAGAAGCTAAGGTACAAAAAAAATGATTCTACCAAACGGGTGTTGCATAGGCTTTTACTTCCTTGGCGGTGATGGTGTCGTTGCAAAGGATCAGCAAGCGCTCTATAACATTTCTGAATTCACGAATGTTGCCCGTCCACGATAGTTCCTGTAAAGCCTTAATGGCACTGTCGTCAAAACTGTGCTGTGCCAGGCCCAGCTCTTCACTGATGAGGCGGTTGAAGTGCTCGGTGAGCAAGGGAATGTCCTCCTTGCGTTCGTTGAGCCCCGGTACATGAATCAGAATTACACTCAAACGGTGGTAGAGGTCCTCCCTGAAAGCGCCGGCCTTAATTTCGTCCTGTAAATTTTTATTGGTGGCCGCCAGTACCCTTACATCTACTTTAATGTCCTTATCGCTGCCTACCCTCGAAATAACGTTCTCCTGCAAGGCACGCAATACTTTGGCCTGGGCAGCCAGACTCATATCACCGATTTCGTCGAGAAAGAGGGTGCCGCCGTTGGCTTGTTCAAACTTTCCTTTGCGTTGTTTAACGGCAGAGGTAAAGGCGCCTTTTTCGTGACCAAAAAGTTCGCTCTCAATCAATTCGGAAGGGATGGCTGCGCAGTTGACTTCCACAAAGGGCTGGTCCGCTCGCCGACTCTTTTCATGCAGCCAACGGGCCACCAGTTCCTTGCCTGTGCCGTTGCTCCCCGTAATCAGCACTCTGGCATCGGTGGGGGCCACCTTGTCAATCATCTCTTTCACCGCTGTAATGGCGGGTGATTCTCCCACCATATCAAAGGTCTTTGCAACTTTTTTACGCAGCACCCTGGTTTCAGTAACCAAATCTTTGCGCTCCACGGCATTGCGTATGGTAACCAGTAAGCGATTCAGGTCCAGGGGTTTCTCGATAAAATCGTAAGCCCCTTTTTTAATGGCTTCCACGGCCGTGTCGATGTTGCCGTGGCCCGAAATCATGATGACCGGCGTGTCGTTGCTCTTTTCCATAAGGTGCTGGAGCACTTCCATGCCGTCCATTCCGGGCATCTTAATGTCGCACAAAACAATGTCAAATTTGTGGGCAGCAAAGAGTTCCAGACCTTCGGGGCCGGTGGCTGCCAGACTGACTTCGTGCTTTTCGTACTCCAGTATTTCGTGGAGGGTGTTCCTGATGCTTTTTTGATCGTCAATGACAAGTATTTTCGACATATGCCTTCTTCTTCTCGAAATAGAGGGGTTATAATTCGCTGTTGATGATCTGCAGTATGGCGCCTTCCTTGAGCGCAAAAGAGCATTGCCAGACTTCCGCAGGTTTAATTTGTTGCAGTACCCATTGAACAATGATGCTGGCCGGAACGATGTTTTCTACCCGATCGGGATCCATACCCGGAAGGGTTCGGCGCTCCTCGATGGTGCTGGTGAGCAACAGTCGGTGGGTGGCGAGCAGGGCCTCGGGTTCCAGTTTAAAAGAGGTGATTTTGGAGAGCTCCATCAGGGGGTAGTCTTTGCGAGCAATTACTGCGGCAAGAGTATCGAAGGAGCCCGACGAGCCAATAAGTCTGGCAATGGGAAAGCGGTCGCAGGCATCCAAGAGGGAACTCAGGTTCGTCGCCAGGTGTTTTTCTATGGCCTCACTTTCCTTGGTTGTGATGGGGTCGGAGGGGGCAAACTGCTCCAGCAGGCGTGCCACGCCCAGATTGTAGCTGTCCTTCCAGGCAATGCCGTTTTTATTGGCAATGATGAATTCTACACTGCCGCCACCAATGTCCATAATCAGTGCGTAGGCGCTGCCCAGGGGCACCACCTGTTTTACGCCATCAAAGATGGTTTGGGCTTCTTCATCGCCCGGAATCACCCGTATGGTCAGCCCCAGTTCCTGTTTCACCTTCTTTACAAACTCGGCCCCGTTGGTGGCACTTCTTATGGCCGAGGTGGCAAAGCAAAAAATGCTCTCCACCTGGTATTCCGAAATGGTAATCAGGTGCGAAGTCAGGGCTTCCAGTCCCCGTTTCATCGCTTCCGGAGTTATGGTGGCTTTGTGTATGCCCCCCTTTCCGAGTTTGGCCGGGTATTTTGATTCGGTCAGTATGTGGTACGAACTGCCTTCTACCTCTGTTATAAGCAGGTTAAAGGTGTTGGTACCCAGATCAATAATTGCTACACGTGTCTTTTCCATCACTTGTCCGACTAGGTAATCTTCAAAGGTATTAAAAATCGGATTACATCCCGCTTATTTACCCGAATAGCGAAACCATTTCCACAATTCCTTGTAGTTGACTTTTTTGCCATACATCAGTATGCCGGTGCGGTAGATGCGTCCCGCAAACCAGGTGCTCAGCAGAAAGCCTGCTACCAGGAGTCCGATGGACAGACCCAATTGCCAAAAGGGAACGTCGAAGGGCGCCCGGGCCATCATAACAATGGGAGAGGTGAGCGGAAACATCGAAAACCAAAACACCATGTCGCTGTGGGGGTTGCGGAAGGCGGCCATGGCCACGTAGAGGGCAATAATGATGGGGATGGTAATGGGAAACATGAATTGTTGAGAATCTGTTTCGTTGTCGATGGCTGCGCCAATGGCTGCAAAAAGGGAGGCGTAAAGCAGGTAGCCACCCAAAAAGTAGATTAAAAACAAGCCGAGGGTTAAAGCCGGATTCATACTCTTAGCCATATTCAGCACCTTGCTGAAATCAAAGTTTCCTGCGCTGGCTGCCTGCTCGGCGGTGGCTGTACTCACCATTTCGGTTCCCTGTGGGCTGGTTTCGACCTTGTCCGACTGAAAAACCATTTTCATGCCACTCACGATCAGCAGGGTGAGTCCCACCCATAAGGCCACCTGGGTAAGCGCCACCAAGGCAATGCCTATGATCTTGCCCAACATCAGTTGAAATGGTTTTACCGAAGATACGATGACCTCCACAATGCGACTCGTTTTTTCTTCCATTACGCCCCGCATCACCTGAGTGCCGTAAATGAAGACGAACATGTACATTACGAAAGCAAAAATCATACTTACAACCATAGCCATTTCGGAGGAAGTCTCCCTTTCGCTGCCGTCCTCTCCCAGTTTGATGGTGGTGATGTTGACGCCTACCTGATTGATGGCTGCAATGACTTCGTCGAGTCCCTCCATCTCAAAGCTGCGCAGTTTCTCCCCCCGCAAATAGTCCCGCAAACGTCCGTTGATGTGTTGGCGTACTTCCATCGTAATCTGTTTGTCGGAAAACAGGCGGAGGGCATCGGGTTTGTCCAACAGATTGTCGCTGATGACCAGGTAGGCAAAGTAGCCCGAGTTGGAAAAGTCCTCACGTAATGCGGGTTCCGATTCCGGATCGAGGTAGTCGAAGACCATCAGGTTGGTGTTGTCTATTTGGTCGGTGTACAGACCAGTGTAGTCAAATACAGCTATTTTCTTTTCCTCTTCGTCTTCCATCGAACCGATCCAGGCTGGTATCAACATCATTGCCGCAAAAAGAAGGGGGCCCAGAAGGGTCATGATGATGAAGCTCTTTTTACGGACGCGGGTCAGATATTCACGTTGCAGTATCAGGGATATTTTATTGTTCATGGTAAGGCAGTTTAGCGGCTGGTTTTGTTTTGATTGACTACGGTTATGAAGACTTCGTTCATGCCGGGCAGTACTTCGTGGTAGGCGTGTAGGTGTTCCTCGGGACTAAGTGCTGCCAGCAGGGCATTGGGTGCAGCGTCCTGGGGCATGCGGATCAGCAATTTGTGCCGGTCTTGCAGGGACTGTCGGGTTTCAATCTTGTAGTGGTCGCTCAGGCGTCCCTCGAGGGCATCGAGGCTGCCCGAAAATTCCAGTTCTATTAGGTTTTGACTGAATTGTTGGCGCACCTCCGGCACCGGTCCCGAAAGAATGGCTTTGCCATTGTTGACCAGGGTAATGTGGTCGCAGAGTTCTTCTACCGACGACATGTTGTGGGTGGAGAAAATGATGGTGCTTCCTTTTTTCTTCAATTCCAGAATTTCTTCTTTCAGCAGGTTGGCGTTGATGGGGTCGAAGCCGCTGAAAGGTTCATCAAAAATGAGCAGCTCGGGTTCGTGCAAAATGGTTACAATAAACTGCACTTTCTGCTGCATCCCCTTCGAGAGCTCCTCCACTTTTTTGTCCCACCAGGGCTGAATTTCAAATTTCTCGAACCAGTATTTGAGCCTTTTTAGTGCTGCGGGACGCGACATGCCTTTAAGACGGGCCAGGTAGAGGGCTTGCTCGCCCACCTTCATTTTTTTGTAGAGGCCCCGTTCTTCGGGCAGATAGCCTATGCGGGCAATGTCTTCGGGGGCCAGAGGATGGCCTTTCAGGAGTATTTGTCCCTCGTCGGGACCAGTAATCTGGTTGATGATGCGGATGAGGGTGGTTTTGCCTGCGCCATTGGGCCCGAGCAGACCAAAGATGCTGTTTTCAGGGACGCTGATGCTGACCTTGTCGAGGGCCAGGTGGGCGGCATAGCGCTTAACAACTTGCTGACTTTCTAAAAAGGACATGTTTTTGGGCTTACGTTAAAATAATTATGCTTTGCCCAAAAGTATAAAAAAACCAGCTGGTCTGCAGGTTTTTTGACGGATGTCTGTGTTTTTTTTGCCGGATGCTTTAAAGGGCCAGTCTGTTCAGCACCGCTTCGCCCCCTGCAATGCGGTCGGCCAACATCTGAATGGTGGTTTGGGTGGCCAGTTGCTGGTATTGATCGCGTATGCTTGCGTATTGATGGTGAATGGGACAGGGCGCCGTATCGGAACATTGACTGAGTCCGATGCCGCAACGGGTAAACAGTTTGTAGCCCTCCATGGCATGAATGACTTCAATCAGGGGCAGGTCTTTGGCTTTGTCGTCGAAAAAGAAGCCGCCGCCCCGACCGCGTATGGATAAAAGCAGACCCTGGCGCACCAGGGTCTGCAATATCTTGGCAGTAAACTGTTCGGGCGCTTCAATCTCCCTGGCCACCTCCCGATAACCGGGACGTTCCTGTTCGCGGTTTCTCAGCGCTACGTAAACCAAAGAGCGAATGGCGTATTCCGATGCCTTCGATAGCATAGTATTATTTTTGCGACTAATTTACTAATTTTTTCTCCAAGTCCAGAGCTTTCGGAAACAGGATGTTGTTTTCGAGGTGGATGTGGCGGTGCAGGTCGTTTTCAAAGGCTTCGAGTTTGGCCAGTCCCACCCGATAGGTGTTGCAGCCATCTTCGGGCAGGGTGTAGCCTTTTGTGAGCGCTGAGATGCTGCGGAAGCGCTCCCCCTCGGCGTCGTGGTCGTCGTGCATAGACGCAATGGGGTTGGCTATGGTGCCGAAACCTTTGCGTACGGGCGCTTCGCCTTTGGCCTTTGCCTTAACCAGCTCCTTGATGTAGGGGAACAAAATTTGTTCTTCTTCTTCAATGTGACGGGTCAGTGCTGCGGCCGCCTGGGTAAAGAGTTTTTCCACCTCGATGAGTTCGGGATGATTGCCTCCATGTACATCGGCCAGCTTGGCCAGGTAAGGGGGAATACTTTCTACGTTTTCCCGAACAAAGGCATGGTGCTGCTCTACGATGTGGTCAATGAGGGCATCGAGCGGCAGCTTTTGAAGTAAAACGGACTCCATATCTTCCCGGGTGCTCACTTTTTCCAGATCCTGAAGTAAGGCGGTGACTGGGGCTCCGAATTTTTCTGCGGCCTGCGTAATGCTGATGTTTCCGCCGCAGCAAAAGTCCACCCCGTATTTTTTAAATACATCGGCGGTTTTGTAGTTGGCGGCTACCAGTTGGCCAACGTTGGTATTGGTGGTAATTTCCATGGTGTTTGTTTTAGTGTTAGATTAAAAGACCTTTAACTCCACAAATATACAACACTCTTTTTCTGTCGGCAAATTGGACTTGTTAAATAAAAGTTAAAGTGTTTATAAGGAGGAGCAGTTCTGCGTGGTAGTTAATAGTTCGCGAAGCAGTAAGGGGGCTTTCTCGAGCACGTTGCCTACCACCACCACATCGGCACCTGCCGAAAAGGCTTTCTGCAGCAGTTCGGGGGTGGTAATGCCGCCACCGGCCATAAGGGGCAGACTGGTGCAATTGCGCACTGCCTTGAGGGTTTCAGGTGCTATCGGGTTCAGGGCGCCGCTGCCGGCATCGAGGTAAAGCAGTTGCATGCCCAGCATTTCACCGGCCATGGCTGTGGCACAAATGATGTCGGTTTTGTCGGCCGGCATGGGACGGGTCTGACTGATGTACTCCACGGAGGTGCTGACCCCGCCATCAATGAGTAAATAGCCGGTGGCTATAGGCTCGATACCATGCCTGCGAATGTAGGGGGCGGCTACCACATGGTGACCTATCAGTAATTCGGGATTACGTCCCGAAAGCATGGATAGAAAAAGCACCGCATCAACGTTGGGACAGAGGTGGGTGGGACTGCCCGGGTAGAGCAGGACTTCCTGGCCGAACTTTTTTTTGAGTCGCTCCACCAGGGGGGCAATGGGCGCAGAAATCAGACTGCCCCCAACCAGCAGGAGCTGGGGTGGAAAGTCCTTCAAAACGGTCCCCAGCTTTTCGAGTTGCACTTCGGTACATTTGTCCGGATCGAGTAGGAGGGCCAGCAATTTGCGCTTTTCCTGCCGGGCTTGTATTATTTGGGGGTAAATCATTCCGAGTTCTTTGTTTCGCGGTATAAAGTTAAGGCTATTACCAATGCCAAACAAGCTGAAAGGCAGGGTGCGACCAGTAGTGGAGATCGAGACTACAGGCGGGCTTAGCGCTTATTTCGGCCAGAAGACGACCTTGCGATGCGGGGCTGAATCCATTCACCCTGATTTCCTCGCGAAACAAGAGTCCCGGTCGGTTCAGTACTTTATACACCGTTTCTTTTGCGCACCACAGCAGGGTGGCTGCTGATTGTTGCTCCAGCTTCTTCAGTTGGCTCAGCTCCTCTTCGTTGGCAAAGCGCTTGAGCAGTCGCCCGGCGCGTTCGCCCCGATATTCAATATCCACGCCGGGCTGGCAGTGTTCGCTGGTTACTGCCGCTGCATAATTGTGGGTATGTGAAAGACTGATTCGGGGGCCCTTTTGTTGCAGGCAGGGCTGTCCCCCCGGCAGGTAAACCAAGGCTTGCGTGTTGCCGGTCAGTTGGTGCAACAAAATCCTCGAAGCCAGCCACTCCCTTCGTTTTTCAGGGTGTCCTATGCCCTGGAGTTGGCCCGCAAGGTCGGGCTCCATAGGCAGCAGTTGCAGCAGTTCGTTTTCCGTTTCGTTGATGTGCCACACGGCCAGTCGGCCTTCCCCCTTCTTTTCCTGTTCAAAGAGCAGCGGCATAACTCAGTTGTTTTTCCACTTTAGGGTTTCGATCAAATGGGCCACATCTTCGGTGATGTAATCAATGACCGGAGCCAGGGAGTCGCGGTTGGGACGGGTATGGAAATAGAGCGAGCCTCTTAAAAAGTGTCGGATGCTGTCGGTGGCTAAAAATTGCAGCGGAGAAGCTGCGTTGCCCTTGATCTCAAACATCATGGCATACATTTGGCGCTCTTCGTCCACGAAAAGATGCTCGTCGATGGCATCGGCTTTGAGACTGTGGTTGAAGGCCAGGCGTATGTTGTCTTCGAGCAATTCGTAAAGATTATTATCCACTTGCTTATAGCTGAGGTGTAAGCGTGCCTTGAATTTTGGGTAAAAGACATTGATCCAGTAGGGTTCAGCCTGTGGCGAAAGGTCGTTTTCAATACGTGCAAAGGCCGGGTACTCGAAACTGTACGGCAGCACGGAGTCGAGTAAGGTATAGTTTTTCTCGGGCAGTTGTATGTGGAAGTAGCCTCGCGGACGTGGCGTGGCGTGGTTTTGGCACGCTGCCCCCGCAATAATAACTGCAGCAAAAAGCAAGGTTTTACCCAACAGTTGCAGTCCTTTATAGTTTTTGTTTTTTTGCAAATTTTATTTTTTTAATCCTGCGGTTATCGGCAGCCAGGATGGTGAATTGATAATTGTTGTAGTCGACGATCTCTTGTTTAACAGGGATTTCTCCTTTTAGTTCGAGGAGCAGTCCCGCCAGGGTTTCCGGTTCATCGGTCAGTTTTTGGAAGCTGTCTTCCGGCACTTCAGTAATCCTGAAGAAGTCCTTCAGCAGCGTCTTACCCTCAAAGACAAAGGCGCCATCGGGGAGTCGGGAGAAGTTGAGTTCTTCATCGTCCTGCTCGTCACTGATGTCGCCCACGATTTCTTCAAGGATGTCTTCAAGCGTAACAATGCCTGAAGTGCCTCCATATTCGTCAACAACCACGGCCATGTGAATCTTATGGGTCTTGAACTCTTGCAGCAGGTCATTAATTTTCTTGGTTTCGGGCACATAATAGGCTGGCCGGATCAGTTTCTGCCAGGCAAAGCTGTTGTCTTTATCGAGGTGGGGCAGCAGATCCTTCACATACAATATCCCTTTTACATCGTCGGGCCCGTTTTCATACACCGGCATGCGCGAGTAGCCCGAGTCAACAATCACCTGTATCACTTTACTGAGCTCACTCTTAATGTCCACATCCACCACATCTACCCTGGCCGTCATAATTTCTTCCGCGGTGATGTTCCCAAAGGTAACGATGCCCCTTAAAATATCCTTCCCTTCGGTGTGGTTGTCGTCGGTCAAATCCAGGGCCTGGGAAATGTCGTCGAGCGAGAATCCCTTTATACGTTTGGCCAATCGCTTGTTGACAATGTTGGTGGTTTTAACCATCAGCACGCTTAGCGGACTGAACAGGCGGGAAAGGAACAGGAGGGGAAAGGCCATATATCGGGCAAATTTTCGTGGAAACTGTCCGGCATAAACCTTAGGCAGAATCTCACCAAAGAACAGGATCATGGCTGTGATGATCACTACCTCAAACAGAAAGGGCCCAATGCCTGCTTCGTTAAAGTGAATCAGGTTGGATGTAATGAAGGAGGAGAGAATGACAATGCCTACATTCACAAAATTGTTGCTGATCAGAATGGTCGCCAGCAGCTTTTCCGGGTTTTCGAGGTGTTGAAGAGCCTGTTGGCAGGGCCTGCTTTCCTGGTCCTTCATTTCGGCAATGTCTGAGGGTCTTAAAGAAAAATAGGCAACTTCCGAGCCCGAAATCAGGGCCGAAAATAAAAGAAGTACGACGGTTACTCCCAAGGCGGTCAGTAGGCCTGGTGTAAGGGGCTGGAATTGCATGAACAATAAAGCCGATTGCCAGCCTTGGTGGACGAGGTCTGTTTCCAAAGGTTGCTGTTTTTAGATTTAAGCGCGTTGTTATTAGAAGGGCAGATCGTCGGAGCCTTCGTCTTCACCGATGAAACTTCCCTGATTGTTGTCCTGCTGGGGCGAAGGATTATTCGCAGGGCTACTGTTTGCTTGGTTCTGCTGGGGCTGGGCGGGAGCTGCTCCCTGGGCAGCGGCCGGGTTGTCCCCTCGCCTGCCAAGTAATTGAATGGTATCGGCAAAAATCTCGGTGGTATATTTTTTTACCCCGTTGGCATCGTCGTAGGAGCGGGTACGTAACTTTCCTTCGATGTAGAGTTGCGAACCTTTCCGGATGTAGTTTTCGGCAAGTTTGGCCAGTCCCCGCCAGGCCACAATGTTGTGCCATTCGGTTCGCTCCGGAATTTCTTGTCCGTTGCGGGCTGTAAAGCCCCTTTCGGTAGTGGCCAGGGTAAAATTAGCTACTGCCTGGTCGTTTTCGAAATAGCGGATATCGGGATCTTTGCCCACATTACCTACCAGTATTACTTTGTTTATCATGTGCTTGTTGTTTTTTTGATAGCGCTAAATTACAAAACTTCCCGTGCTAATCAAAGCGTGAGCCGACCACTTCAATGTCGCGCCAGTCCTTTTTGTTGCAGCAGTTGCTCCAGGGGGCGGGGAACGGGCAAAGCCGCAATATTGTTGAACGGCACCCATTGGATGCTTTTGTTGCTGAGCGCCTGGGTTTGTTGGCGAGTCAGCCTGAGCTTGTAGAAATAGATGTGAAGATTTTGGTGGGTAAGCAGATGGCGGGTGTGCCAAACCAGTTGAGGTGCGACTTTTGTGTCGGTTAATTTGGTTAAGGTTTTGAGCCAGGCGTTTTTGCTGTCGGCGGGCCGCTGTTCAATCAGGGGCAGTTGATACAGGCCCTGCCAAATGTCGCCTGCCTGCCTTTGCTCAAAAGCAACACAGTTCTCGTCCTCTACCCACAGAAAATGAAAGCTGCGTTCGCGACGTTGCAGACTTTTGCTTTTTACAGGAAAGGCATCCTGAATGCTTAAACTGTAGGCCCGACATTCATCGATGAGGGGGCAGTTGGTGCATTGGGGTTGGCGAGGGGTGCAAATGCCCGCCCCTACATCCATAAGGGCCTGGTTGAAGTCGCCCGAAGGACCATCACTTAACAGCTGGTTGCCCAGGTCTTGAAAGTACTTGCGACCTGCGCTGCTGTCGATGGGCAGAGAGGAGGCAAAGTAACGGGACAGCACCCGGTAGGCGTTGCCATCGATGGCTGCAATCGGGTGCCCAAAGGCTATGGAGGCAATGGCTGCTGCAGTATAAGGACCAATGCCCTTGATTTGTCGCAACGCTTCGGGGGTTTTAGGCAGTGCACCTCCGTATTGATTGCACAGTTGCCGGGCCGCTGCATGCATGTTTCGAGCGCGGGAATAATAGCCCAGTCCCTGCCAGTGCTTCAGTACATCCTGTTCCGCTGCGTTGGCCAGGCTCCCCACATCGGGGAAGCGATGAATGAAGCGTTGGTAGTAGGGCAGACCCTGCTCTACCCGCGTTTGTTGCAGGATGACCTCTGAGACCCAGATTTTGTAGGGGTCGTTTTGTCGGCGCCAGGGCAGGTCGCGTTGGTGCCCTTGGTACCACCTTAGAAGCTTGGTAGTGAAAGCAGTCATTTTTCAAAAATTATCCAAAATTACAGCTTTTCGTTTTTTTTTGAGTGCAAAAGGATATATATTTGCAGTCTGAATTTTGGAAAATAGCGTCTAAATAACTGATAATTAAATAATTTTAAAAGCAATGACAAAGGCTGATATTGTAAACGAGATTTCGAAAAATACTGGAATTGAGAAGGTTACAGTTCAGAAAACTGTTGAGGCCTTCATGGAAACCGTGAAAGGCAACCTGGTGAGAGGTAAGAACGTTTATCTCAGAGGGTTCGGTAGTTTTGTAATCAAGCGCAGAGCTGAGAAAACTGCCCGTAATATCTCAAGAAATACCACCATCATCATTCCTGAGCACTTTATTCCATCTTTTAAGCCCTCTAAGAGCTTTGTAACAAAGGTGAAGAACACTGTTAAGTAATCGTATAACTTTAAAAAATTTGCACTATGCCAAGTGGAAAAAAGAGAAAGCGGCATAAGATGGCCACGCATAAGCGGAAAAAAAGACTTCGTAAAAACAGACATAAGAAGAAGAAATAGTCTGTTGTAAAAACAGAAAGAACAAACAGAAAACGTGTCTGTTTGTTCTTTTGTTTTCATATTTTACGTTCTTTGAAATCAGAGTTTTAATCAAATTTATTGTAGTGAGTGCAGAACTATTTGTTGATGTTACTCCTAATGAACTTACTATTGCGTTGCTCGAGAACAAGCGATTGGCCGAGCTGAGAAAAGAGCAAAGTGATGTTCAATTTGCTGTTGGCGACATTTACCTGGGTAAGGTTAAGAAGATTATGCCCGGATTGAATGCTGCTTTTGTAGATGTGGGTTATGAAAAGGATGCTTTTTTGCATTACCTTGATCTGGGACCTCAGATTCGTACCCTGCAGAAATACGTAAGCATGGCCTCTGCAAAAAAAGGAGTAATTGCTTTGCATAAGCTCAAACCGGAAAACGACATCAATAAAAACGGGACCATTTCGGAGGTTTTATCTGCAGGCCAGGAAGTACTGGTGCAGGTAGCCAAAGAACCCATTTCAACCAAGGGGCCACGGTTGACTTCAGAAATTTCCATTGCCGGACGAAACCTAATTTTGATTCCCTTCTCCGACAGGGTTTCGGTGAGTCAGAAAATTGCCCAGGCCGAGGAGCGCAGCCGTCTCAAACGTTTGCTCCTCAGCATTAAGCCCAAGAATTACGGCGTAATTGTCCGTACCGTTGCAGAAGGCAAACGTGTTGCCGAACTGGATAAAGAATTGCGCACCCTGGTAAAGCGTTGGGAGGAAGCTGCTCCCAGAATTAAGGAAACCAAGGCGCCCGGGCTGGTTATGGGAGAGATTGGCAGAACAACTGCTTTTTTGAGAGATCTTTTTAATCCTTCTTTCCAAAGTATTTATGTAAACAATCAAAGTGTTTATAAGGAGATGAAGGACTATGTTGAACTGATTGCCCCTGGAAGGGAAAGAATTGTGCGCTACCACGATGGTGCGTTACCCATCTTTGATCAGTTTGGGATCGAAAAGCAGATTAAGGCCTCTTTTGGAAAGACTGTTTCGTTTCGAAGTGGTGCCTACCTGATTATTGAGCATACGGAGGCCTTGCATGTCATTGATGTTAACAGTGGCAATCGTTCCAAGTCCGCCTCCAGTCAGGAAGGCAATGCCCTGGATGTGAATTTGGCTGCCGCTGATGAAATTGCCCGTCAGTTGCGCCTGCGCGATATGGGCGGAATCATAGTTGTTGACTTTATTGATATGCAGGATCCTGAACATCGTCAAAAGGTCTTTGACCGAATGCGCGAGGCGATGGACTCAGACCGAACCAAACACAATATTTTACCTTTGAGTAAGTTTGGTCTGATGCAAATTACCCGTCAACGTGTGCGTCCCGAAATGCATATTGACACAGCAGAAACCTGTCCCTCTTGTTTGGGATCCGGAGTGGTGGCCCCCTCCATTCTGCTGACCGATAAAATTGAGCAAGCAATCCGGTTTGCCGTGCAAAAGCATAAGAATAAGAAAATGACCTTGTGGGTTCACCCCTACCTCTATGCCTACCTTAAGAAGGGATTTCCTTCAACAGTGCTCCAATGGCGCTGGCGTTTTGGTTTTGGGCTAAGGGTGTTGCCCTCCGATTCTTTATCATTTTTGGAGTTTAAAATTACCGATGATAAAAACCACAAGATCGACCTCGTTTGAGGTCGATCTTTTTTTTTGAATTGAGGGGACTGTTCGTGCTTAAAAACTCATTTCGCAAGCCACGCCAGTTTTGCCCTGGCTATGAACGAGGTCGATGCGTACCCTGTTTTCGCCCTCCATAAAGTAAATGTGCGCCTGGTCATCTTCCTTGAACTCTCTGCTGTATTGTATGTTAAGGGTTTTTATATCGCGGTTGGCCCATTGGGTTTGATGCAGAGCATCCAGGATCCATTCCAGGTAACGGGTGTTGTTTACATGGCGGTTTACATCCAGATCGGAGAAGCGGGCCGATCGTACTTCCAGAGCTTGCTGGCTGTAATTGGCCTTCAGTTGCATAGGTGGAAGTTCTGGCACAGCATGCCTGTCGGCCGAAAAGGGAACATTGTGGAGCAATTCCTGGGGGCGGACCAGGCGCTTGTTGGCAGCGTTTACCATCAGCCATTTTGAGGTGAGCTGTGCCTCTGATTTTTGGTCCTGCACCAGTTGGGCATCCCGGCATGTGAGGAGGCCCTCGATGTGTCGGGGCCAGGTGAGCATATCAAAATGCTGGTCAAAGGCCGGGAGGGTGCCGACTTCTACAAAGAGAGCCGACAGCACCCAGTAGATGTTTTTTTGCGCGAGGTCTTTAAAGCCTATGTCCAAGAGGTTGGCGTGTTCGTGGGCCGACTGCTGATAGTAGCGCAAGAGGGCAGGTAAGCTCAATTGGCCCGCCGGATTCATGTCGTAAGAGGCGGCTTTGCAGGATAGGGAGTGGTCGTTGGGATACATAAGGTTGCTTTTATAAAAACATTTGGCACCAGGCATCGAAGCGTTTCAGCTGTTCGTGGCCGTGCCTTTCGAGTCCGGATCGGATCTTATGCAGCGGTTTTTCGTGCAGCAGATCTTTGCCCTTTGAATAAAATTTATCGGCAAACGCGATAATGCTTTCTTCTATGTTTGTGGGGAGCAGGTCCTTGTGTGGCAAGGGCAGGCCCTGAGCAATGATCTCTTTTTGGGACAGCCCGGCTCCGGTGTGGTTTTCAGCCATTCCTGCCAGGTGAGCCAATTGGTTTTGGCGCAAGAGTTCGCCCCCGATTATGCCGTGCTGAAGGTAGGGGGCCGGGCCGTGGCAATCGATGTCGGGTGCCTGAGTAAATACAATGCCGATGTCGTGCACCAGGGCGCCTTGTTCGAGCAACAAAGCATCTGCTTTCAATTCCGGATGCTTTTGGGCAATAAACAGCGCCTTGTCGGCCACCAGTCGGCTGTGGGTCAGCAATATGTTGCGGACCTTTCGGTGTGCCGGATAGTGGAGGTCGATGAGTTGGCTGATGCTTGACATGCTGCAAAGATACACAGACTTGTTTAATGTGCTCAGGGTTTTTTAAAAACTTGAATCAGGGGTGCTTCCAGAATGTGGGGATGTATGATGCCTAATTGTTTGAGCAGTAAAGGGCTAAGGTGTCGGTGTTCAAAGGGTTGGAGCCAGGCCCCGGGGGCCACCTGCCAACCGGAGACCAGCAGGGGGAGGGGACTGCTGCCGTTGTTGCCGTAGGGTCTTGTTCCCTGTGCCGTGGGGCGCGCGTGCCAGCCCTGCTGTAGGCGCAGCAGGAGATCGCCGCTGCGACTCGGGTAGAGGTTGTTGTTCCAGCTGCTGTCTGTGGTCTGACCAAAAAGCAAGTGGTGCAGGGGCCAGGCCCGGTCGATACCCGCCACTTCCATTAAAAAACCCGCTGTTTCTTCTTGCAGGGCCTGGAGACTCAGTCCTTTTTGGCGAATGAGTTCGCGGTTGAGATACACACTGTTGTCGTGCATGTCCAGCACCCATTTGCCCTGGCCGTGTTTGGCCATTAAAAAGAGGTTGAGCAGAGCACTCGTTTTTGAAAAATCCACCATGCCGGTAGTTTGTCCGATGCGTCCCGATGTCCCCATGTCCGCAGCCGGTGTTCGCGCAGCGGTCAATACCACCAGGTAGTTGTTTCGTCCCACTTGACGGTCTGCAAACTCCAGCAGTGCAGCGAGCACTTGATCGAGGTGGAGCAAGGTTGCTTTCTTTTCTTCTGAAAGCAAGTCGTATTCACTTTCCAGGGCGCCTGTGCTGAAGCCCAGGGAGAGCACATCCGGCTGGGGGTCGCGCCCTAGTGTCCCTTCAGCTAACAGGGCCACCGCCGCATCGCGGGTGAGTTCGTTGGCATATCCGGGCGAAAGCGCTCTGCGGGGCTGTCGCTTATTGTTGAAGCGCTGCAGCCAGAGACTGTCCGGAGGGTTTTCGGCATAGTCTCGGAAATAGCCGGATTTGGTGTCCCAAAACACCAGGTGATCGGGTGCATAGCCGGCCGTATGCAGCATCCAGGAGTGGGCGGCCGATACTACTGCAGAACGGGATTGGGGGCCGTAAAATGCCTTGAGGTAGTCCGTAATGCTGCGGGCCTGATTGTGGTAGCGCAGTTGGTGGTAATTTTCGGGTCGGCCACCGGCAGCATCTACAAAGCGACCGCTTTTCTGATCGTACCATCGCTCCCCCACGATGCCGTGTACGGCGGGGGGACAGCCCGTGTACAGACTGGTCAGTCGTGTTCCCGGATAAGCGGAATGGTCGGCAGAGTAGGCCGACATGAAACGCAGTCCCTCCCGGGCCAGGCGTTTGAAACCCTTTTCTCCCAGATGGGGCTGCATCAGCAGCAACTGCTCGTCACTGAGTTCATCCACCACCAGGTAAAGTAAAAGTCGCGGAGTCTCCGGGCTTTGCGCCGGAAGCAGAGAAAGAGGAGCGCACAGCAGCAAAAGCAATAGGAGCAAAAGGCGCATAGGACTGGACTTTAACGGCGGTCGGGGTAGACTTCCAAAGCTTTTTCGAGGATGTCGATGGCCCGTGCCAGATCCTGGATGTTCAGCACGTAGGCGATGCGTACCTCCTGCTTGCCTTTGCCCGGAGTAATGTAGAAGCCGCTGGCCGGAGCCATCATCACCGTCTCTCCTTCGTGGTCGAAATCGCTCAAAATCCATTGGCAGAATTTGTCGGTGTCGTCCACCGGCAATTTGGCCACGGTGTAAAAGGCGCCTTTGGGCATGGGCGTGCGTACACCGGGAATGCGGTTCAGGCGATCTACCAAAAAGTTTCTGCGTGCATTGTATTCGGCATTCACCTCCTTAAAATAGCTGTCGGGGGTTTCCAGAGAAGCTTCGGCAGCTATTTGTCCCAAAGAGGGGGGACTCAGGCGTGCCTGGGCAAATTTTAGGGCGGTTTCGATGATGCGGTGGTTGCGGGTGACCAGCATGCCGATGCGCAGACCGCATTCGCTGTAGCGCTTCGATACCGAATCGATCATTACCGCGTGCTCTTCCAGTCCCTCGAGTTCCATTACCGAAACATGCTCGGCCTGATCGTAGCAAAACTCCCGGTACACCTCGTCGCTCAGCAGGTAAAGATTGTGCTTAATAACCAGTTCTTTCAACTGCTCCAGCTCCTCACGGGTGTACAAATAGCCGGTAGGGTTGTTGGGGTTGCAAATGAAGATGGCCTTGGTGCGGGGGGTAATCAGCTTTTCAATTTCGGAAAAGGCCGGCAGGGCAAAATCGCTGTCGAGATCGGAGGTCAGCGGAATAACCCTTACGCCGGTGGACGAGGCAAAGCCGTAGTAGTTGGCGTAGAAAGGCTCGGGCACAATCACCTCGTCGCCCATGTCCAGGCAACTCAGAAAGGCCAGACTAATGGCCTCGGAGCCGCCGGTGGTCACCATCAGCTGCGAAATGTCGATGTGGATGCCGATGTTGTGGTAGTATTTTACCAGCTTTTTACGGTAAGATTCGATGCCTGCAGAGTGGCTGTATTCCACCACATTCAAGTCGAGCCGGTGCATGGCTTCGATGGCCACCTTGGGCGTTTTAATATCGGGTTGACCAATGTTCAGGTGGTAGACCTTCACCCCTTTATTTTTTGCCTCCTCGGCAAAGGGCACCAGTCGCCGTATGGGCGATGAGGGCATTTGGGTGCCGCGATCAGATATATTTGGCATAAAAGCGCTCCTTCTCAAGTTTATTCAGCACAAAACTAAGTAATTTTTCAATGCGTTGCGGGACTCCTTTGGTTTATCCGCCGCCTTGTAGCAGGTAATTTACTGATAAGTAATGGGATGGTGAAATGAAGAAACATGATTTTTGTCAGAGAATCCTTTTCCGGGTGTTTTTTCTTTCGCCCGATTGCGGGCGAAAGCCTGCCCATAACTTCCTTATTTTTTCTATTTTTGCACTTTAATATTCGAAAAAAACGGAGCTGAACCGCATAAATATTTGTCATGGAGATAGCAAGCAAGTACGATCCCTCACAAACTGAGGGGAAGTGGTATTCTTACTGGATGGAACAGGGTTTGTTTCAATCATCGCCCGATGAGCGTGAACCCTACACGGTGGTGATTCCGCCGCCCAACGTTACCGGCGTGTTGCACATGGGGCACATGCTCAACAATACCATTCAGGACATCTTGGTGCGCCGTGCGCGCATGCTGGGAAAGAATGCTTGCTGGGTACCGGGCACCGACCACGCTTCCATTGCCACCGAAGCCAAGGTGGTGAATAAGTTGCGCGAGGAGGGCATTGTCAAGACTTCGCTTACGCGCGACGACTTTTTGAAGCACGCCTGGGCATGGACCGATAAGCACGGCGGCATCATTTTGGAGCAGTTGAAAAAGCTGGGTGCCTCCTGCGACTGGGACCGCACCTGTTTCACCATGGACGAAGTCCGCAGCCAGGGCGTTATCAAAGCCTTTGTGGAACTCTACAACAAGGGTTTGATCTACCGTGGAGTGCGCATGGTCAACTGGGATCCCAAGGCGCTGACCGCCGTATCCGACGAGGAAGTCGTTTATAAGGAGGTGGATTCTAAACTCTATTACCTCAATTATGAGGTGGAGGGGGAGCCCGGTGCTTATGTGACCATAGCCACCACCCGTCCCGAAACCATTTTGGGCGACACCGCTGTTTGTGTGAATCCTGAGGACGAGCGTTTCCGGCATCTGGCCGGAAAGCGCGTGCTGGTGCCCCTCCTGGGACGAGCCATTCCCATTATTCAGGACAGTTATGTAGATATGGAGTTTGGTACCGGCTGTCTTAAAATTACGCCTGCCCACGACATCAACGACTACGAAATTGGAATGCGCCACAATTTGGAAAGCATCGATATCTTGAACGACGACGGCACCCTGAGCGAGGCCGCCGGCCTGTTTGTGGGGCAGGACCGTTTTGCCGTGCGCAAGGACATAGAAAAAGCTTTGGCTGAGTCAGGCAACCTGCTGAAAGTAGAGCCCTACAAAAACAAGGTGGGCTTTTCGGAGCGGACCGATGCCGTAATTGAGCCCAAGCTCAGCACCCAGTGGTTCCTGCGTATGGGCGACCTGGCCAAGCCGGCCCTGGATGCCGTGATGAGCGATGAGGTACAATTTCATCCGCCTAAGTTTAAAAACTTGTACCGGCACTGGATGGAGAATGTGAAGGACTGGTGCATTTCGCGGCAGTTGTGGTGGGGACACCGCATACCTGTCTGGTACCTGAACGACGGCAGTTTTGTGGTGGCCGAAACCGAGGCCGAAGCCCTGGAGGCAGCCCGCCTCCAGAGCGGCAACGCCGCCCTGGGGCTGGATGCACTGCGTCAGGACGAAGACGTACTCGATACCTGGGCCTCTTCCTGGCTCTGGCCCATCACCGTCTTCGACGGTTTTAATCCCGATAAGAAGGAAATAGACTATTATTATCCCACCAGCGACCTGGTGACCGGGCACGACATCATTTTCTTTTGGGTGGCCCGTATGATTATGGCCGGTTACGCCTTTAAAGGCACCTTCCCCTTTAAAAACGTGTACTTTACCGGCATGGTGCGCGACAAGCAGGGCCGTAAGATGTCCAAATCCCTGGGCAACAGTCCCGACCCCCTTGACCTGATAGCCACCTACGGTGCCGACGGGGTACGTGTGGGTATGCTGCTTTGCTCACCGGCCGGGGGCGATTTGCGCTTCGATGAGAGTCTGCCTGAGCAGGGCCGCAACTTCTCCAACAAAATATGGAACGCCTTCCGCCTGGTTAAGGGTTGGGATGTGAGTGAAAGCGCCGAACAGCCCGAGAGTGCCCGTCTGGCCATCGAATGGTTTGGCGAACGCCTGCAGCAGGAAATGGCCGTAATCAGCGATCATTTTTCGAAGTACCGCGTTTCCGATGCCCTGATGTCGGTGTACACTCTGTTTTGGGACGAGTTCTCGAACTGGTTCCTCGAAATGATTAAGCCGGCCTACCAGCAACCCATCGATGCCCGTACCCATGCGGCAGCCGTTGCTTATTTCGACGACATGATGCACCTTCTGCATCCCTTCATGCCCTTCATCAGCGAAGAAATATGGCAGCAACTGAGTCCCCGTAAAAGCGGAGAAAGCATCATGGTGAGTCAGATGCCCGCCCAGCGCGCCTTTGACAGCGAATTGCTGCAAAGCTTCGATTTGGTAAAAGAAGCCATACAGCACGTTCGCACCCTGCGCAAAAATCGCAATGTGCCCATGCGCGAGGCCCTCGAACTGAAGGTGCTTACCGGCGAAGACGGTTACGTAGCCCGCTACAACCCCGTGCTCACCAAGTTGGTAAATCTGGAGTCGGTAACCGTGGTCAAGGAAAAGGAAGCCGGAGCCGAAAGCTTTATGGTAAAATCGACCGAATTTTTTGTACCCCTGGCCGCCACAGTGAATGTGGAGGAAGAACTCGAAAAATTACAGGCCGAACTCAAGTACACCGAAGGCTTTTTAAACACGGTTATGAAAAAGCTGGGCAACGAGCGTTTTGTAGCCGGGGCGCCCGAACAGGTGGTGGCCAATGAGCAACAGAAAAAGGCCGATGCCGAAGCCAAAATTGCCGTACTGAAAGAACGCATCGCCGGCTTGCAGTAAGGCGCAGCGTTCTGCTGAAGTTTATAAAAGAAGCGGGACCGTCCTCAAAGGGCGGTCCCGCTTGTTGTAATGTCCTTTTGGAATGAAATACTGGTACCCTTTTGGGTTGAAATAAACACAACTGGCCTTATTTAATCGTTTCTATAAATTGTTTAGCTGTCATTGTTGGCAATTTTGAATTTTTAAAATCCTTTAGGTTTCTGGTAATAATTAATTCTTGGTCGTCTTCAATTGCTGTAAAGTATTGAAGTCCATCCTCAAAATCTGAAAAAGTCTCGTCATTTAAAGCCAATCCAATAATCTTATCATCTAATGGTAAGACTTTAAGAATCAACCTAAGCTTCCTTAATACCAATTTTGCTTTATTTGAATCCATTTGTCTCAACAATGCATAACTTGTATTGGCAATAGTCAAAGATGAAACTGATAATTCGACCTGCTTTTTATCTGCAAGAGAAAATAATTCTGCTGCTTCTTCAAAAAAGGGTTCTCTCCGTGATAATAAATCAATCACAATATTTGTATCAACGAATAGTTTTTTCATTTATACTTTTCGTCTAAATAATCACGATATTCTTTTTTGTAATCAAAGTTAGCAGGCAAATCAATCACACCGCTCAAGCTCTCAACAAGAGGAGTAATTGAAATCTTTTTCTCTTTTTCTTTTTGTTTAGTAATGCTGTCAAGATAAGATTCAATCATCTTAGAAAGACTAATCTTATGACTGCGTGCATAATTTTTAGCTCTTTCGATAACAGTATCATTTAGCCTCAATGTCAATTTTGTTTCCATAATCTATTACATTGAATTACGTACAAATATAATAAATCAATACGTCATTTGCAAGATTTTCTTTCTCCTGGCTTGTTGCCAACGAGCACATGTATGAAATTGTTGGGGGCTTGCGAGCGTCGTTATTGTCTGCCGTTAATAAATTTGCTACGGGGAGTGGAGTTGCCTATACACACAAAAACCCCCAATATTTTATACATTGTTGAACTAAATCCCTACGGGATAGCTCCTTTCAAAAATAACACAAATCTTTCTAGCCGCAAGCCGTTATAACTGTATTATTCACTTTAAAACAATACTGTTATGAGAAAGAAAACAAGCGTTTGTTGGGCATGAACAAAAAGGCTATTGCCTTGCCTTCATTAAAGCAGGACACCAAGTTACCGATTGTCCTGACTTTGAGCGGATGGTCATCCACATTCGCCAGAGCAAATACAAGAAAGACCGAATAGTTCCCTTGTCCCCTACTATGGCCATTGGACTCGAGAAGTATCTCAGAGCCGAGAACCCGCATGTTTGGCTGTTCAATGGCAAAGAGCCTGACGGTCGCTACAGCGTTAAAGGATTATCCTGGGTAATGCGGGAGAACCTTAAAAAGACCTCTATTGCCAAAAGTGTCAATCTCCATTCCTTACGGCATTCCGGAGTTTATTCCGCAAGGGGGAACAACGCCATTGTCCCAAGTGCCAGGGAACCAAACAGTCCCTTTGGGTTGAGAAGCTGATGAAATCAACACTTGCGGTGAAACACTACCACATCATTTTCACGGCACCTCATGAGCTCAACCAGATTTATCTGTGGGACAGAAGGCTTTATTGCAACATCTTGTTCCGTGCTGCCAGCCGTACGCTGCACAGCTTCGGTTATACACATTACGGTTGTGAAACCGGAGCCGTTGCGGTGTTGCACACTTGGGGGCAGAACCTTTCTCTGCATCCGCATTTACACTGCATTGTCCCGGCAGCCGGTTATTCCTTGTCGGGGAAATGGCGCCATATCGGCAAATATGATAATTATCTGTATCCGGTGCACCAGTTGAGTGCTGCCTTTAAAGGCAAATTTCTGGACAGCATAAAAAGGGAGCTGCGAAAACTTTCTGCAATGGATGGCTTTAAAGTCTGCTTAGAGAAGGCCCATCAAAAAAAGTGGGTGGTCTATTACGAGCCCTCTATGGCAGGTGCCGAGCATGTTATCAGGTATCTGGGGCAATACACCCATCGCATTGCCATCAGCAACCAGCGGATCTTGAACGTTGATCCAACACACGTAACTTTCGTAGCTAAAGACTACCGGGACCGGGCACAAAAGAAACCGGTATCACTGACCGGCGAAGAGTTTCTGCGTAGATTCTCTTTGCATGTAATGCCCGATGGTTATGTGCGTATTCGTCGATTCGGCATTTATCATCACTCTACAAAGCTTCATCTGGATTTACAATTTGTGCCCGATGAAAAGTCCGACATTGAGCAGATGGCAGCTGACCAAAACGATGAAACGGCCTCAGAGCGCATTTTAAGGTTGACTGGATTTGATCTAACCAAATGTCCGCATTGCAAAGAGGGTCGTCTGATTGCCATTAGGACCTTGCCCAGGATACGGTCACCCGCAGCAAATCTGCCATCTATGCTTTTTGCGAAGTTGCAGTAACCGCCAAAACACCCCCTTAAAAAACTTCATTGACATGAGGTTCGGCATCGTATTGCCTTAACGGTAGGTTTT
>NZ_MWUJ01000050.1 GCF_002210225.1 Geofilum rhodophaeum
TACGTACTAGGCCGAATGCTTACGAATGATGTGAGAATCAGTCACATTTCGGTGATCCTGTTAACGGCTTTATCCGATAATGAAAATCAGATAAAGGGTTATAAAATGGGGGCCGATGGTTACTTAACTAAACCGTTTGACCCGTCCTTGTTAAAAACGCGTATCGAAAATATTATTAAGGCAAGAGCTGAGCTTAAAGCTCAATTTTCAGGGGATATGGAAAGTAATGTGGATGTATTAACGCATTCTCCCGTTGACGAAGAATTTTTGAAAAAGTTGTCTGCTATCATTGAGGAAAACATCGGTGATACAAATTTGGCTGGTCATATATTGTGTTCAGGGTTAGGCATTAGTTCATCTACTCTGTATCGAAAAGTGAAAGAATTAACCGATTTGTCGCCCAATGAATTTATTAGAACCATTCGATTAAAAAAGGCTGTTCAGTTATTAAAGTCAAAACGAAACAATGTTTCTGAAGTGTCTGATATGGTTGGATTTAATGATCCCTATTACTTTAGTAGGTGTTTTAAGAAGCAGTTTGGTTTTCCTCCAAGTAACCTGCTGTGAGGTGAATGAAAATATTTACGTTGTAGAATTTATATTTTATGAAAAATTTTAAGATTGTTTTGGTCACTTGTGTCCTCATATTATTGGTCAGTTGTCAGGGTAACACAAATACAGAAAGGGTATTTATTATTACCGATTATGGCGCTGTGGCAGATGGAGTTACCGATAATTCTTTGGCCATTAAACAAGCTGTTGAAGCGTGTGTTCTGGCAGGTGGTGGTAAGGTGGTCATTCCGGGTGAAGGTGTGTTTGTAAGCGGGCCCTTCGATTTAGTATCAAAAATGGAATTACAGGTGGAGGGTGGAGCTACCTTGCTGGCAAATCCCGATACTACGGTATATACCAAAAGCGCCTTTAGAGAAAATCCGGGTGAAGGCACCATCTGGATCGGAGGAGTAAATCTTCATGATCTTGCCATTACAGGTCTGGGTGTTATTGATGGCAATGGCTTGAAATTTATGGGTGAGGAACTTGGCGACGCATATGAATTGTTGCCTTTTAAGGTGAAAGATCCGCGTCCGCATATCCTGACACTTGAAAATGTGCATAACTTAAGAATTGAGAATGTGACATTCAGGAATTCTGCTTATTGGACTGTCCATTTAATTGGGTGTAATGATGCTGTTATCACGGGAATTACCATTGATAATAGTCTAAAGATCAGAAATAGTGACGGCATTGATTTGGACCATTGTAAAAACATCCGAATTAGCGATTGTTACATACAAAGTGGCGATGATAGCATTTGCTTAAAAAACAGAAGGGAGTTCAAGGAATATGGGAAATGTGAAAATATTGTGATTACCAATTGCCTGATGTCCTCCAGATCATGTGCCTTTAAAATTGGATCTGAAAATATGGATACCATACAAAATGTAACCGTCAGTAATTGTACTATTTTGGGCAGTAACAGAGGTATTGGTATTCAAAACAGAGATGAGGGCGTAGTGCAAAATGTGCTGTTTTCAAATATCATAATTGAAAGTAAATTTTTTAGTGATGTTTGGTGGGGTAAGTCTGAGCCCATTTATGTAACTGCTTATCGTAGAGCCAATATTGATCATAAAGATGCAAGCTGGAGATTCCCTGAAGGAGCAACAGAAGGCTTTGTGGGTCAGGTAAATGATATTACATTCAGAAATATCCAGTGTCGTTCAGAAAACGGCATTTACGTAAGTGCTGAATCCAGGGAGAAAATCAACCATATTCTATTTGATGGTGTTTCTGTTGTCCTAAACAGAGTTACCGACTATGAAGGCGGCGTTTATGATCGTCGGCCATGCGAAGGGGAAGGACTGGTAAAAGCAAAAACTTCTGCCTTTTATATTGACAATGCTACTGATGTTCAGGTAAGAGATTGTGACATTAGAATTGGCGCTAATGCCCCGTTAAATATGGGCGAGTTGATTCACAGAACCAACTAGATAAAAGGTTGCCTGGGAAACCATTGAATTTTCTCCTGCAGTTGTCCCTGTTATTACTTTGTTTTTCCTATTTTTAATATTCCAACAGTTATGTGATCTTAGCAGTAAATTAGTTGAACCCAGTAACAAGGGGATGGCTTAAGAATTACCAGTACCAATGAATAAAACCTTAGAAGCCTCTAGATGCTTGAAAAAGAATTGGATGAATAAAATTAGGTTAGTGTTTTTTGTTGCTTTGTTGGTATTAAATTTCAACCTTTTGCCAGCTGCCAAGGTGTCTGGGTTTATTGTTTCGTACAGTTCGGATACAATAACGGGGGAAATAAAGATCCCAAGATTCGATAGTTATACAGGTGGGCTCATCCTGTTTGGTATAAACCTGGAACAGGTTCATTCGACTTTGACATTTAGAGAAAACGGTACCGGTCGCTTTGAATTCTTTAAACCAAATGAGATTGCAGGCTTTGGTTTTGAGTATAAGTCTATAGTAACTACTCAGGTCTCATTTGCAA
>NZ_MWUJ01000051.1 GCF_002210225.1 Geofilum rhodophaeum
CACTAGTGTCCCATTAAAATTGGGACGGTATTAAAAATCAAACAAATTTGGCTCACTAAGCCTAAAACGTTCTTTGTCATTTTGAAATTTAGTTCTCTCAAATAGGTCTCGAAGATGAGTTTTATCTGTTAAAGAAATACTCAGTATCTGCAAAACCTCATATGTACTTCTGTCAAGTTGCATGTCTTTTTGGACGATTGCCACCAAGCAATAAGTGCACATCGCGGCGTAGATTTGAATTCGAACAGCATTTTCAGTAGTTCCCCAGAATTTCTTGACTTTTAGATGTTGCTTTAGCCACTTGAAGAAAAGCTCGACTTGCCAGCGGTTCTTGTAAAGGTCAGCAACTTGAAGTGCAGAAATGTGCATCGCATTGGTTAAGAATACAAGCTCACGCTTTTGTTCTTCATCCCAATATCTGACCAATCTAAGATGTTCTGGATAGTATTGTTTAGGATAAAAACCTGTCAATTCAATTGTTACGTCTGAAAGTACGTTCTTGGGCAATCTTCGTTTCCATTTTATCATCTTGCATTGTAGATTCTTTTTGGCTCTTAAAACATAGAAAGCTCCTATCTGATGAATCTTAAACAACATTTTGAAGTGATTATATGCACGGTCAAATATGTAATATAAGCCTGATTCATAAGGGATTTCTTTCATTGCAGTAGAGTCGTGAACAGAAGCTTCCGTGATATGGAAAAATGCTGGTATCTGTGTCTCCACATCATATAATGTATGCACTTTGATTCCGCCTTTTTTCTTACGAAACTTCGCCCACCAGAATACGGAAAGGCACAAGTCAATCGTCGTTGAATCAAAAGCATAGACATTGCCTTCAATTTTGAAGATGTCAGCAACTCGTTTCTGTCTGGCTTCGTTTACCAGATAGTAAGCATACTCTTCAAAGATGTGATAGTCTCTGTCTTGATTGGCTCTGGCCAGAGATGATTTTGATATATTCTTGCCCAAGCCCAGATGATAAGATTTGGAGTGATGAGCATCAAGTGCGACAATCAAATCTCTAAGACTTTCACGATTTGACAATTGCCCGAACATCAAAGAAAGCAATTGATTCCAACAAGTGAAATGCTTCACGTATTTGTCTCCATTGTATTTGGCAACAATACGATTGAATTTGCTTCGATTTAGAAACGAGACCAGTTGAGCGAAAACGTATTTGTCTTGATACATATGCATTCAGATTTATCTGATGCAAAACTAAAAATTCAAGTCCGTTCGCTCTAAAAACCTCTGTAATTAACTAAATTTCAAATATTTCAAAGAACTTTTTTAGATTTTAATGGGACAGTAATGNTTTAATGGGACAGTAATGACTGCAGATATTACCTTACGTTTCCAAAGAAGAAATATTTGCATTAAAAGGTGGTACTGCAATAAACCTTTTTATCAGAGAAATGCCACGCCTGTCTGTAGATATTGACTTAACCTATTTGCCACTGGATTCAAGGTCTGATGCCTTGAAAAATATACAAGATGGCTTAGGAAGGATAAAAACTGACCTTGAAAAAAATCTCTCCGGAGTAAAAATAAATTCAGTTCCTCTAAGCGGCGGAACGGATGTAAAGCTAAACTGCCAGGGAAAAGGTGCACAGATAAAAATAGAGGTAAATACCATTACCAGGGGTAATGTTTTTCCAACCCAATTAATGCAGGTGGTTGATTCTGTCCAGGATGAATTTGATAAGTTCGCAGCTGCCAAAGTTGTTTCAATGGCTGAACTATATGGAGGTAAAATTTGTGCAGCCATCGACAGGCAACACCCACGTGATTTATTTGATGTAAAATTACTTCTTGAAAACGAAGGATTCACGAATGAAATTTGGGAAGGTGTTAAGATTGGATTGATTAGCCATTACAAACCTATAAGCGAATTACTTTCCCCCATATTAAAAGACCAGAAATCTGCATTTGACAATCAGTTTGCAGGAATGACAGCTGTTGAGTTTTCATACAATGATTATGAAACTACAAGAGCCTTGTTAATCCAAACAATTGGAGAACGTCTTACAAGTGAAGATAAGCAATTCTTATTGAGTTTTGAAGGCGGAGAACCGAATTGGAAACTATTCCCAATCCCAGTATTAAAAGATTTACCTGCGATTCAATGGAAGTTGATTAATATTGCTAAGCTCAAAGAGAATAATCCCCAAAAGCATGAACAAATGGTTAAAAACCTAAAGGATGTAATCGGTTATTCACAATAGTGATTTTAATACGCAGTGATATTTTTTACGCTTTTTACAGAGAAATTATGGGGAATATAAACACTGATGAAGTTCCGGACAATATTTTAATAAAATATTACCGCGAACTTCCCCCGGTAATTTTATCCAAAAATCAAAAATGCGGTGAAATTGTACCCTATTTGTACCTTTGTTTTCTAAAACCCTGTCTTTAAGCGCTTAATACATTTTGTATCGGAAAAAACTGTCGGCCAGTGGCTG
>NZ_MWUJ01000052.1 GCF_002210225.1 Geofilum rhodophaeum
GAAGACGCAACGCACTATATTGCCAAACGTTACAGGGCATTAAAAAAACAAAACCGTACGGAAGATAATGAACATTACAATTAGAGAAATTAAAGCTGATGATTTTACAGGGCTAATTTCGTTATTCACTGAGTTTGCCACTTTCGAGAAAACTCTTGAGAAAATGACTAATACGGTTGATAGAATGACTGTCGAGCAAGAATTTTTTAATGGATTTGTAGCACTAAATGACTCTGAAGAAATAGTTGGATATGTAACCCACTTTTTTGCTTATTATACGTGGATTGGCAAATCCCTTTACATGGATGATTTATACGTGAAAGAAGAATTCCGTGGTCATGGTATTGGAACAGAATTGATTAACAAAGTTATAGAATATGCGAAGACAACTAATTGCCAAAAGGTAAAGTGGCAAGTATCAGAGTGGAATAAACCAGCGATTGAATTTTATAAAAGCCTAGGAGCATCTATTGATAGCGTTGAATCAAATTGCGATTTATTATTATAAAGGCCTGACCATGAGAATTGTCCGAATTTTAATTATACTGTTTTCTTTAGTTTTAACATCTTGCTTCTTTCATGACAACATTGAACTGACAGAAAAGTATTTTAAAGTGTACGAAAATGGCGAGTACCTAGAAATTGAAGAGCTTTTATCCGATAGCTTGACAATTATTGATGGTGATTACAGTAAGACATATACGACTTCGGAATTTTATGAATTTTTCCAATGGGATTCTGTTTTTAAGCCTAAAATTAAAATATCAGAGTTGCGAGAAAAAAACAATGACATTTATATTACAGTAACCACCTATTCTGAAAGACTTGAATTTCTCAGGCATAACCCATTGATTACTAACCAGAAATTGTCTTTTGATGATGGAGAGATTTGCACAATAGAAATAATGGATTACAAAAATTTTGATTTATATCAATGGTCAAGTCGCCGTGATACATTGGTAAAGTGGATTGAAACTTATCACCCTGAACTATCGGGATTTAATTTTGATATGACTAAAAATGGAGCAGAGAACTATTTGAAATCCATCGAATTATATGAAGACAAAGAATAACGCCCTGTAACATCATGTATAAAATATTGGGGGGTTATGTGTGTATAGGTAACTCCAATTCACGTAGCAAGTTTCCTAACGGCAGAAAATAACGAAGCTCGCAAGCCCCCAACAATTTCATACATGTGCTCGTTATGCGCAATTGCAACGAAAAAAACACATATTGTTCTTANATGCGCAATTGCAACGAAAAAAACACATATTGTTCTTACTATTTCCGAACTTTAATCGTATCTTTGACGTAAGATGACTAAACCCAAACGAATTGAGAATTACTAACAAACACATTCTGGCCAAACTGGTTAAGAAAAATCAGGGAAACTCAAAATTGGTAAATGCAGTTAAACAGCTCATTTCCGACATTGAGAAAAGCAACTGGCAAACACCCCATGATTTGACTCAAGAAAGACCAGACGCCGATTGTGTTTATGGCGGAGAATTCTATTTTTTCAATATCAACATTCACAGAACTTTAATCCTAATTGAATTTGAAGAAAATGGAGAAGCAACAATTGTTTGGGCAGGAAACCACGATGATTACGAAATGACTTTCAAGAACAACCGAAACGTTATCAAAAAGTGGTTGAATAATAATGGTTGGATTTAAAGCTAAGAACGATGAAAGAAATTAAGGACATAAAAGAAATTGAAAATATCGAAAGAATTGAAAATGAATATGATTTACAAAAAGCTTCATTGCTTGACCGTAAATTGCGATTAATGATTAAAGAAAACCCTGACTTAAAACCTATTCGAAAAAAGATAAGAGACTTAATCGCAGAATACGAAAATAAAAAATGGTCAGACTTTGAAAACATAACCGATTCCCAAATCGAAGAATCTGACAAAGCAGAAGAAATCATTGATTACGAGCAAAAATTCATACAAAAACGAAAAGAAAGCATCAGAAAAAAACTCAAAGAATTTGATTTGACTCAGCAGGATTTTGGACAAATACTGGGTCACCCAAAATCATATATGAGCGAATTAATAAATGGTGTTTCTCAATTCACCTTGAAAGATTTGATAATAATCCATCGACTTTTAGGGATAAGTTTGAAAATATTAATCCCAACTTATCTTCAATCTGAAACAAGAGATAAAGTCAAAGAGTCCATTGATAAATTGAATAAACCAAAACTCAGATTGAGAAAAACAGAAATAGCATAGAAGCAAAAGCGCATAACAAAGCTGTATACGGC
>NZ_MWUJ01000053.1 GCF_002210225.1 Geofilum rhodophaeum
AGCTGTTCTACACCACTTCCCTTCCAGAGTGAAGCAAGAATTGTTGATGGAGGACAATGAGCCGCAAAAAGCATTAACTTTGCGGGCATGTCTATGGAAATTAGCATTCAGGAATATTACCAGCAGGGAAGGCCCCTGCCTTTGATTGATGTACGTTCGCCTGGTGAATTTGCGCAAGGGCACATTCCAGGTGCGGTCAATATTCCTCTTTTCGATAATGAGGAGCGTGCCCGGGTGGGTACGGTTTACAAGCAGCAATCGCGAGAAAAGGCGATTGCCCTGGGTTATGAGCTGGTGGCGCCTAAGCTGCGGTGGTATGTGGAGGAGGCCGCTAAGGTTGCGCAAGGTGGCCCGCTGGTGGTTCATTGTTGGCGGGGTGGTATGCGCAGTCAGTCCTTTGCCCAACATTTGCGCGACAATGGCTTTAAGCAGGTGCAAACTATAACGGGCGGTTATAAGGCTTACCGGACTTTGGTGCTGGATACCTTTACGCGCGACTGGTCTTTGCATATTTTAGGTGGATATACCGGTAGTGGTAAGACGCATGTGATTGAGCGTCTGATGGAATTAGGTCATCAGGCGGTGGACCTGGAGGGCCTGGCGCACCACAAAGGCTCTGCCTTTGGTGCTATTGGTCAGACCCCCCAGCCCAGCTCGGAGCAGTTTAATAACGACCTGTTTGAACAATGGCGCCATTTTGATATTCGCAAGCCGGTTTGGCTGGAGGATGAGAGTTGCAACATCGGTAAAGTTAATATTGCGATTCCCTTGTTTCAACGAATGCGGGCTGCACCGGTTTTTTTTCTGGATGTTCCCCGTGAGGTGCGGGCTGTTTTACTGGCCCGGGAATATGCCTTCAAGGACGTGGCGCCACTGAAGGCTGCGGTGGCGCGCATTTCTAAGCGTTTGGGGGGACTGGTCACTCAGCAGTGTATGGATTTGCTTGATGCACGTGATTTTTACGAAGTGGCGCTGCTTACGCTGCATTATTACGATAAGACTTATCGGCGGGGATTGAGTATGCGGGATGCCGCTAAAGTAACTGTGCTGCCTGCAAAAACAACCGACTCTCTTGAAAATACCGAATTGTTGTTGAAGGAAGCGGCAAAGGCTGATTTTGCTGTTTGATGATTAATGTTGTATGACTATGAATAATATAAAGATGACACAATACAGTCACGGTGCAGGTTGTGGCTGTAAGATAGCACCCAAGGTATTAACCACCATCCTGGAGAGCCAAAGTGCTCCGCTTAGCGATGTGCGACTGTTGGTGGGTAACGACAGCCGCGACGATGCGGCTGTTTACGATCTGGGCAATGGGGAGGCGATCATCAGTACCACCGATTTTTTTATGCCCATTGTAGATGATCCCTACACCTTTGGTCGTATTGCAGCGGTGAATGCCATCAGTGATGTCTATGCTATGGGCGGCACTCCACTTCTGGCTATCGCTATTTTGGGCTGGCCCATTGATAAGCTGGCGCCTGAGGTGGCCCGACAGGTGCTGGAGGGTGGCCGTGCGGCTTGTAAGGAGGCGGGTATTATTTTGGCTGGTGGACACAGTATCGACAATCCGGAACCCATATTTGGCTTGGCGGTTACCGGTCGTGTGGCCATTGATCGCTTAAAGCGGAACGATGAGGCAACTGCCGGTTGTCGTTTGTACCTGACTAAGCCTCTCGGGGTGGGGATTTTGACTACTGCGCAGAAAAAGGGCTTGTTAAAGCCCGAACATGCGCAACTTGCACCTGAGTCGATGACAAAACTGAATAAGATTGGACAGGACTTGGCTGCCATTGCAGGAGTAAAAGCCCTGACCGATGTAACTGGTTTTGGTTTGTTGGGGCATTTGAGCGAAATGTGCGAGGGCAGCGGAGTGTCGGCTGAGCTGTGGGCCAGTAAGGTGCCGCGCTTTAATGCGGTGGCGGAGTACCTGGCCTTGAATTGTGTGCCGGGTGGTACGCACCGAAACTGGGACAGTTATGGCCACTTGGTGGAGATGGAGAACGATGCCGATCGTCTTTTGTTTTGTGATGCACAGACGAGTGGAGGCTTGTTGATTGCCGTGGAAGAGGCGGCTGCGCCAGAGGTGGAGACTTTGTTGGGGCAGCATGGCTTTTCGACTGAGCCCATTGGGGTGCTGGTGGAGGGGCGGGAGCCCTTAATCAGGGTGCGGTCGTAGTGTATTCCTGCTGCTTAC
>NZ_MWUJ01000054.1 GCF_002210225.1 Geofilum rhodophaeum
ACGTACTAGGCCGAATGCTTACGATCACAAAGCAGGCGACAAGCTGTTTGTTGATTTTGCGGGTCAGAAGCTCAGTTATGTATCATCCACTACGGGAGAGGTCGTCACCTGCGAGGTGTTTGTTGCCGTTCTCGGAGCAAGTCAAAAGGCGTATATAGAAGCCGTACCAACGCAACAGAAGCACGACTTTATCAGTGTAAATGAGAGTGCTTTGCACTTCTTTGGAGAGGTTCCCAGAGCCATTGTTCCTGACTGCCTTAAATCGGCTGTAACCAAAGCAAATAAATATGAATCAGAAACAAATGAGACATTCAATGATTTTGCCAGCCATTATAATACGGCCATCTTGCCAGCCAGGGCTTTGCACCCCAAGGATAAAAGCTTGGTAGAATCCTTTGTACGACAGGCCTACGATCACATTTATGCACCTTTGAGAAACCAAACCTTCTTTTCCCTGAAAGAGTTTTACTTTTTGAGAGGCGTGGAGGCCTGTTCGCTTTCCAGGCCGACGGATGGCGGGAAGCCAAAATGGGCGACTTTCAAAACCTTGCGCAATGGCCGGAAATTTTGACTTTCGCGGGGGGATAGGGTTAAGCGGACTAGACCTTTTTGGTTCCTTTTTGGGGCAATGCCAAAAAGAACATCAATTAAAATAAGAAATTTGTCCGCTGACTTTCTCAGCAGCTCCCAAATTGGCACGCATACAACCTATACACAAAATCATTTTAAGCACTAAAAAGTGAACCTGAAGCAAATAGCCTGCAACTTTTTTTTGGCGGCACAGGCAATGTTTTGTTGATGGTGCATGATGAATAAAGAAATTAAGTCTTTTAATGGTCTAATCTATGAGATGGTCTCAGAAAAGACATAAAAAAGCAGTTTAGTTTTAACTGAATATCCGTAGCCAAACTACTGAAATATCATTTTTTTTAATACAATCAATATTGATATGCACATTAAAATTCTTATTTTTGTAAATAAAACAGTAGTATGACTACGGATAAAGACACAAAATTAAGAAGGCTGTTTAAAATACTCCATCAGGGTAATGTGATTACAATTCCTTTATTATATAGTCTTGATATATCCGATGATCTAAGGAAGTATTATTTGGAAAGCGGCTGGCTGGAATCACTTGGCCGTGGTGCTTACAAAAAGCCCGGAGACAAAGTTGGATGGCAGGGCGCATTAAACGCTTTACAAAAGCAAACAGGTATAAATGTACATGTGGGAGGATTATCTGCATTGGAACAACATGGCTACAGCCACTATTTCAGACTAAGTAAAGCAAGGTTATACCTATTTTCACCGCGACAAAGCACTCTTCCAAAATGGTTTACCAATGTTAATTGGGGCGTAGAAATATTTCACAAAACTACCTCCTTGCTACCCCATGATAACGGCATAAAGGAAATGGAGATAAAAGGAATAAGTGTTGCTGTTTCATCTCCTGAAAGGGCAATAATGGAATGTTTGCATCTGGCTCCACAAAACACCGACCTCGTTGAATGCTTTCAGGTATTTGAAGGGTTAGTTAACCTAAAACCAGGACTTGTAACCGAACTGCTTTCAAAATGCAAATCTATTAAGGTAAAACGGTTGTTTTTATATATGGCAGAAAAAGCCGGTCATCAATGGTTTCAATTTATTAAAACAGATAAGATTGATTTAGGAAACGGTAAACGAACGATTACTGAGAAAGGTGTTTACAACGCCAAGTACCTAATATCCATACCAAAAGAACTTGCAGAATTATGATTACGGCAGCATATAGAGCACAGGTTGATTTATTACTGCAGATCACTAGTGTCCCATTAAAATTGGGA
>NZ_MWUJ01000055.1 GCF_002210225.1 Geofilum rhodophaeum
AGGAGTCTACGGCATTGTCTGAGGCATTAGTCACAAAGTTGTTTTAGTTTTAGCGTACCATTGAAAAGACCGGGACTGCAATGTTATACAGCAGTCCCGACCTTTCAAAGCTTTATTCAATTGGCTCTATCTCGGGAACGTATAAAAATATTTCCTTTATAGTAAAATCTTTATAAAAATCCTCCTGGGCTTTGCCCCAGTTAATGTCTAAAGCATAATTCTTTAGCCCCATTGTATAAGAGCTCGGATAGAGTTCCGTAAACGTTACAATCAAATCTGCATAAGCCGGTTTTGCAATTACTGTTTTATCAGGTTGTTCAACATTTCTGCTATAGCTAAAGGTTAAAGAGACGCCATCAGACATATTCATCGGGTTGATTAAGGAGTTCGGGGTAAAAGTAACAATGGTCGCCTCCAAATCCTTAAACAGTACCTTTAAAGGTTTACCTACAAAGAACTGTTGATTCTCGAAGAAGTTGTACTTGACATATTCGAGAGTGTCGTTATCAAATACAGCTAATGCTTTATAGTCAGGGTTTCTTGCATGTTTTTGATTTTTTCCTATTGAGGCACAACCACCTAAAAACAATAGGCCTATAATAATGATATTCAAATGTTTCATGGTTATTTACATTTTGTTGATTTTCCGCTTTCAATATCGCCATTTTCTTTTGTTGTTCCTTTTGTATGCATCGCTTTAAAATCAGGTTGTCCCTTCTCTTTTTTCATAAGGGTTACACCTGTTGTGTTTTTATCCAAAACGTATGCCATTGCCGCATCGTGTGCATCAGCTGCGGAAAAGCCTTGTTTCAGAAGATAATCTAGCATTGCATTATATTCTGAACGGAACGTTGTCCCTAGTGAAAAGTGGCCATTCTCCGTACCCAGGTTCGTCTTGTTTTGGCTATAGAAAGACTGGGCAGCTTCGGTGTCAGTTATGCTAAGTACGTATGTCGCTCCACCATGTGCAACCACATAGCTTTCATTAAGTATGTCGCAGCCATTTTGAAAGCGACCTTCCAGCAAACCTACAAAATCCTGTGGTGAAGGTCCTGCCGTCGGCTGACCGGAAATCTGCATGGGATGTGAGTGAATGATGGCATTGGTTCTATTGGTCACTGGAAATGAGATGCTAGCCGCATCACCCGTTATTAGGTCAGATACAAAGGAGCCGCTCGGCCTGTATTCAAATGTATAACCCGCCTCAATAGATCGATCGCTTGCATATAGGTTCATATTATTCATAACCAGATTGATTGTGGGCAGATAGCTTGTGGAAATGTACGGAAGGTACGGTTCTCTCAATAATTTGCCACTATTTTTGTCAAGAAAAAATGTTTGATGATTTTGACTTTCTTGACTTGCACTTATCTTGGCATCAAGCTGATTAAGGGTGGGTAGTTTTAAAAGGTCGTCAAGCTTATTTGAAGCATTCTGGGCATTTTTAATATCGGCTTCATCACAATCCTTTTCTTCTGGTTTGTCTGTTGGTTTGTCTTCATCAGGAGGATTATTTGTTGTCCCATTAGATATTTCCTCATCACAATCGCCATGGCAAATACAGGGGTCAGTGCAATCATCATCCTCTTCTTCTGTGTCAAAGTCATCGTTAGCGGAATTGTCGTTTTGGGAGCTGTCTGTATCTGAGGATCCGGATGACCCATAGGCCGTGGCTGTAGGAATATATCCGTTCCAAGCATAATCCGAATCATTGCTGTCCTCGTAATCAA
>NZ_MWUJ01000056.1 GCF_002210225.1 Geofilum rhodophaeum
CGCACTATATTGCCACACGTTGGCACCAATAGTATGAGAACAAGAAACATTGCAATAGGATTAATTATTTTTTTTGCATTCATAGGCTGTGCATCAAGACAGACTGATTTTACAGACAGACTGGTTTTGATTAATTACTATGGATATAATGAAATAAGGAGAACAGATAGTTTATTATTAGATAGGACGATAATAAGTGACACATTAAGATTTACATACAGAGTGAAAAAAGATACCCTTGCATATTCCTTTAAAAAGTCTGTGGATAATGATTCTTCAATTTACCTCTATGGACAAAACTGTCCCCTCATTACTAACAAAACTTTTAAAATCAATAATCAAGATTTTACTATTTTTAAGTACTATTATGACGAGGAAAACTCATCTGATGAAGAATCAAGCTTTTTTTATCATAGAGCTTACGGATTTCTTGTTGGATTTAATGACGGTTGGTTGGATTTGATATTTTCAATGGATTATGATGATATTTCAAAGATTTTAATTGATAGTATCATTAGCGACCGGACAGGTTTTTATTTGAAAGATATTCCACCACCACCTGATTCTTTATTGATTGAAATAGAAGAGTATGAATAAACTACAGGTGCCAACATCATGTATAAAACAATAGGGGTTTAGGTGTATAGGGTAAATCCATTCCCCGCAGCAAATTTCTTAACGGCAGACAATAACGACGCTCGCAAGCCCCTATCGTTTCATACATGTGGGCGTTGTGGTGCATTTGCCAAGACCGAAATTCGAGAAACTAAATGAGAAGTAGAAAAATAAGAGGACATAAAAGACGCTGGAATGATATTGAGAAGTGGATTAATAACCACAAAGATTTAAATCTTGATTATCTAAAAGACTATAAACGAGATTACGCTAAAATTCGAGTACATCCGTGGAGTGGACTTGCTTTGACAAATAGTACTATCCCTGAACCGAAAAGAGAGACAAGAAAACGAATTACGAGTGGATTGATTGAAATTTATGATTCTTGGAAAATTACGCTTGATAAATTAGGAGAACCATACTATTTAAAGATTTGGCTTTTCGACCAAAGATTTTCAAATTCTCAAGTGGTTTGTGCGATTGGAGAATACATTGATTTCTATGAGAATACTTTTCATAAACCAGATTTTTCTATAAAATTATTTCCTGAAAACTTTGGACAATTAGAAAAACAAATAAGTGAGTTCGAATGGGAATATAGGCTTGACGAAGACCATTTTGACAATAGTGAACCTGGGAGTCCTGATTTATATGCATCAATTGCAGATTATGAGGAAGATAAGCGTTATTATGCAAAAATGCTTAAAAAGCCACATCGGACGACTAAGTTTAAAGAGCCAATTGGAGAAGCAACAGAATCGTATTCCTTTAAGAAAGGGAATGTTTGGCTAGGGCAAAAAAACGACACCACAACAATGTATATACAAAATAGGCGAAATAGCAGTAAATTCAAGGGTTGTAGCCCGCTTCAAAACTGTAACAGTTTGATAAGTTTAAAGTCCGCAATCGCCTACTTTGCATATACTCAACGTTGGCACCTATTAACCTCGTACCACATATTTTCCGATAGAAGGTTTTGCACTCGATAGCATGAAAAAATAGATTGATTGGCAAACGGAATCTTGATTTCCAAGCGTCTCTGACCAGGGTTTCGCAAAGTTAAGGTGGTGCTCAGACAGTGGGTAGGTATTTTAAAGATTTGTGCA
>NZ_MWUJ01000057.1 GCF_002210225.1 Geofilum rhodophaeum
AAATTTTATCCCCTTCCAAACGAATCAGTGATGTTGTTATGTTAAAAAATGTCAGTCCGCATACTTACAAACCGTTACCGCCCTCATTTTTCTATCCCAGTCTTGCCATTGAATAGTCAAAAACGCTAACTTTGACTTTTCACATACCTATAAACAAATAATCTTCTTCCTATGAATCATTCAATTTTCTCCAAGATAAGCTGGCTGTGGATACTGACCGCCGTTTTATTTTTTGCCGCCTGCAAAGACGAAAACACTCCCGAGCCGGAGCAAGAAGACGAACCTGCCATCGACGCCGACGTTCTTAAAATAAACAATTTCATTAAAGACCACATGGAGGTCTACTATTATTGGAATACGGAAATGCCCGACATCGACCAAAGCAAAGAGGACGATTCGCAGTTGTATTTTGAAAAGTTACTGAAAACCCCCGACGACCGCTGGTCCTTTATTACCGACGACATCGCAGGACTGGAAGCCTACTTTTCCGGGGTGTCCAAGAGCCCGGGTTACTCCGTCATCGGCTATTTGGTAGAGGAAGGCTCCGACCAGGTCGTTTTCTTTGTCGAATACGTCTATGCCAATTCGCCGGCCAGCGAGGCTGGCCTGCAAAGAGGCGACATGTTTTACAAAATCAACGGAGAAGTTTTAACGATTAATAATTACAGCGAGCTGATCAATGCCGACCAGACCGAAATCACCCTGGGTCAATTCAACGATGACAGATCCATCACCGAGCTCAGTCCCAGCATCTCCATTACCGCTCAGGAAGATCTGGCCCAGCATCCCATTGTAGCCAGCAATATTATTGAGGTGGACGACAAAAAAATCGGTTACCTGGCCTATACCAGCTTTATCGCCAACTACGACACGGCCCTGGAGGACGTTTTCAAGGACTTTAAAGCAGCAGGCGTCAACGAGGTCGTGCTGGACCTCCGCTACAACGGAGGCGGATCGGTTTCCACCGCCATCAAACTGGGCAGCATGCTGGCCCCTGCAACAGCCAACAAAAAGACCTTCATCTACGAGCGTTTCAACAACACCTTACGTCAATACAACGAATTGCTCCCCTTCGACATTAAGGACGAAACCAACCTCAACCTCTCCCGCCTTTATGTACTTACCACCGAAAACACCGCCTCGGCCAGTGAAATGATCATTTACGGACTCGAGCCCTATATGGACATCATCCAAATTGGCGCGGAAACCCACGGGAAATACTACGCTTCCATTACCATTTCGGACAATATGGAGCCAGAAAAGCGTACCCACAACTGGGCCATCCAACCCATCGTTATTAAGTCGGAAAACGCCACCAACAGCATCGACTACACCAAAGGGCTCCCGGCCGACTACGAGATGGACGACAACAGGTACAATGCCGACCTGGGCGACCCGGAAGAAAACTTCCTGGCCGCTGCCATCGAACACATCACCACAGGCAGCATCAGTGCCGACAAGCTCAAAGCAGCAGCACTCAAAAGTGGCAGCATCGCACCCCTGCCTGTCCAACCTTTTACCGATCCCCTGCACGGCACCATGTACATCGATGCCCTCCCCTCCCGCTAACACAGTACGATTATAAAAAGTAAGGCTCATTCAACTTCCCAAAGTTCAATGAGCCTTTTCTGTTCTCCTACTCTGGAAGGGAAGTGGTGTATTC
>NZ_MWUJ01000058.1 GCF_002210225.1 Geofilum rhodophaeum
AATACGTACTAGGCCGAATGCTTACATAAGACCTATTATAAGGACCGTGTAAGCTTAAGGTCTTCGGAGTTTGATTACCAAAAGATGATCAATTACTTTGCGCCGGAAAAACCTCTTTTGCTGGCCAACTCTCCTAAAAATGTAAAGGGAGACAGTATGGACGCTGTGCAAAAGGGGATTTCGGAATCATTGACGGAGAATCTGAACGTGATTCTGTTTGGCCCTCCGGGCACGGGAAAGACTTATGAGCTCAGCACTTACTATTTCAACAAGTTTACTTCAAAAAAGGCGTCGGTTTCGCGGGAGAAGTTTCTGAGGTCGTTTGTCGCTGACAAATCGTGGTGGGAGATTATTGCACTGGTGCTGTTGGATCTTGGCAAGTGCAGGGTTTCGGATATCAACAATCATGAGTTGCTGCAACTTAAAACGTCGCTCTCCAATTCAACGACTATTGCCCAAACGATTTGGGGGCAGCTGCAAAGCCATACGGTGGAGTCTTGCGAAAACGTGAAGGTGAGCAAAAAGGGGGCGCCGCTTATTTTTAATAAGACGGACGATAAGCTTTGGGAGGTTGTTAACGAGGAGCTTGCTCAACAAGCTCCTGAACTGCTGGAGTATCATAATACGGTGAAGGGTTTCAATCAGGAGGCGGTGGATGAGATCAGAAGGTATGAGTTTGTGACTTTCCATCAGTCCTTTACTTATGAAGATTTTGTGGAGGGTATTAAACCGAATTTTAATGAGGGGGAGAACGAACTCACTTACAAGATTGAAGATGGGGTATTTAAAAAGATGTGCCTAAAAGCGAGGAAGGACCCGGATCAAAATTATGCGGTGTTTATTGATGAGATTAATCGGGGTAATATTTCACAGATTTTTGGTGAGCTTATTACGCTGATTGAGGAGGACAAAAGGGAGGGGGAAGAGAATGCGCTTTTTGTGACGCTTCCGTATTCAAAAACCAAGTTCAGTATTCCAAACAATTTATACATTATTGGCACGATGAATACGGCTGATCGCAGTGTGGAGGCACTGGATACTGCTTTGCGCCGACGATTTAGTTTTATTGAGATGCCTCCGAAGCCACACCTGATTAAGTCGGTGGATAAGACCAGTGAGGGGGTGATTGGCGGGATTGATTTGGCGGTGCTTTTAAAGGTGATCAATAGGCGCATTGAGCAACTAATGGACAAAGATCATATGATTGGGCACAGCTATTTTATGAACATCAACACTGTGTCTGATTTAAAGAAGGCTTTCCAGAACAAAATTCTACCCTTGCTTCAGGAGTACTTTTACGGTGATTTTGGGAAGATTGGGCTCATCCTGGGAAGAGGCTTTATGGAGGATGTCCAAAACGGTTTGGAGGAGGATGTTTTTGCGGATTATCCGGAATACGACAGCAGTTCCTTGATTGAGCGCAGGGTGCTCCGACTAAAAGATGTGGTAAAAATGAATGAGGAAGAGTTCAGCTCAGCCATTAATATACTTTTAAGAAAGTAAGTCTTTGGGTAAGCGCCTTTCACATATTACGGTTTTTGAGCACGACTGCCTGCGTACCGACCGGGGGTGTAGACTTCCCCTTTATTGGACAA
>NZ_MWUJ01000059.1 GCF_002210225.1 Geofilum rhodophaeum
AACATTTCATATACGTGACCGTTGTGCACCATAAAACAGAACACGAAACAGTATAACTAACATTAGAAATAATATGAAAAGACTGATTTATTATTTACTTTTAGGACTACTCGTTGTGAGTTGCGATAAGGATGATTCACTGAGTAGTGCGGATAGAAATGTCGTTTCAGAGGACGGCTCTATACCATTTGAAGAATTATTGATTTTGGTCAACATTAAAACGACTGACAGTACTTATTTGGTTGTAAAATCTGTGGATTCAGTAAGTATTTATATCAATAACTACTATTGGACACAAATTAACTCTCAAACACTTGATACCTCAAAAGTAGACAAACAATTAGTTGGCAATAAATACATTACTGACAACAAGATTAATTATCTAATAATTGCTAATCAAGACATAGAGCAACCTGATTATAACACAGCTGGAGAATTTGCTCAATATTTAAATGCAGCATATGAACTTAAACCGGGTGAATATGCATGTTTGATTGAATCATTTCAGATTACTTTTAACGATAATTCTACTAAAACGTATTATCCTTTTGAATACACGACATTTAAAGTAGAACAAAATTTAAGAAGTGCCTTTGTTGGTGAAATTGAAATAAAAATTGACTAAATGAAAACTATAAAATCAATAAAATCAATATTGATAGTAAGTATTGCTGTAATTTTTCAATCTTGCTATAAACCAGGCGATATTCAAGTACAAAATAACATTACCCAGGTAAAGATAGTTGATGTTAAATGGGGAGATATTTATATCGCAACAGAATTACTCCCCGGTGAAACATCTGAAAAACTGAAAATTGATAAATATGAAGAGAAATTACCAAGTAGTCACAAGATTTCTTTTAAAATGACAGCAAATAATAAGTCAATATATCTTGAAACCGAAGAAGTATATTTATTGGATGAAGATGGTGACTTGTTGATTGTGTTGACCGATGATACAAAAGTAAAAAACCCTAATGAATAATTTACGGTGCACAACACGCGGTCATAAAACATGCCGGTTTCAGTGGGTTCTCGATCGTTTCGTCCCGCCTCGTTGGTTTGTCACGGGGGATACAGACTCAGCCCCGCAATCCGGCACGTTTCATACCGCCATCCGTTACCGCCAAGCCCCTGGATTCCCAGAACGTATAATTGATTCGCAGAACGTATTTATCTTGATGCCCAGCCGGAAGGATTTCGCGAGACAGAATTATAAAATCCAAGCGTCTTTGACAAGGATTGCGTGAAGTTTAAGTGGTGGTCAGACAGTTGGTAGGTTTTTTAAAGGTTTGTGCAGAGAAGGGCTTAGGGCAGCCTGCGGTTGTTGTAGGAAAGTGAAGTTTGGCAGACCGTTGTTGGGCTTCGGTAGAAACTGCCCGATTTTAATGAAATGACTGGATTCTCGGGATTTGGATGACAAGGCATCCTGAATGTTGAATTGGTCACGGTGAAGGGTGCATAAGGACAACCGGATTCGATTTTCAAGTTCAGCGCAAACAGAGACCTGCATCAAACAATGGGCTTCGGATTGATTGCTTGCCGACCCGGATAAAATATTGATTGGCAGAAA
>NZ_MWUJ01000006.1 GCF_002210225.1 Geofilum rhodophaeum
AATACGTACTAGGCCGAATGCTTACTGTATATTTAAGTTCTCATGTAAAAAGAAAACATAGGATAAAATAAACTATTATGTTGGCGATGAAAAAATCATCGCCAACTCAAATAAATATGATTATGAAAAAATTTAGTATTGTATACTTATTTCTTTTGTTTTTTGCTTCCTGTGAACCAAAAGAATTTTTTCCAGACCCTAATTCTCAAAGAGATGAAAATTTATTCGGAACATGGCGACACATTGACACTCCCAAAGCTGATAGTAGTTTTGTCATATTTACGAGTACTGGATATTATGGTAGTACATCATTTATAAACAATTACCAAATCAAAGGATTTACGAATTTGGATGGTTTGTGGTATAATTTAACAATTTATGGTTTAAACGATATTGGAAAATACTATACTGCTAGTACTTCAAAACATTGGACAAATGGCAGATGGGAAAGTGAAAGTTATTACATGTTGAATAAGACAAATGATACACTATATTTAGGCTCAGCCAAAGATAATTTGAACGATATATATATTAGGAATGATTATCAATTAATTTATGATGGTTCAGATTATGTTGGAATAGATTCAATAATAACTGAATAAAAGCCCATAACAAAGCTGTATACGCCAGCCGGGGCTCCATAGCATATAGTGGGTCTCGTTCTCCCCAGTAAGCCGCGTTTGGCCTGAAAATTTCGTAACTGGCAGAAATGCCCCGGCCGACCGCATACAGCCGGGCGTTGCCAATAATATAAAAAGTACACCTTATGCAGTCAAAGACGTATATCTATATATGTGATGAGTGTGGAAATGAAATCGAAGCTAGCAATGATACTGATGAGATTACTTGCAACATTTGTAAGAATCTAATTAATACTAATCCAAGTCAATGGGGTAAGAATCATGCAAACGTCGATAAAAAGAATCGAAAAATTAACCGTAATAATCAGACATTTTATGCAATCGTTTTTGTTATTTTCTTAATGATCTCGATTCGTGGATGTGTAAGGTGTCAGATAAGAAAAAGCAATGAAGATCGTAGGGAAGATTTCAGAGAAATGATGGATCTATTGAAAAGATCCGAAGAAATGGAGGATATTGTTGAATAGTGTATTTGGGCTTAACTGGCTTGCTATAAATCATTTTTTCATTCGTGACTATAGTTATTTCATAAATGAATCAAGAAAATTATTAGAGATTGGATGGGTGGGCCTTCAAGGCCCAAGTTGCAATCGCTGAGCTCCAGGAGCGTGAGTCATTAGCCGGACTATCCAAGCGCTTTGAAGTCTCTCCAACGATGATTTCAAAATGGAAATAATGAAAAAAACACATCAAGGAATAAATCGAATGATTTTGGCCCATCTTTACAAGAAAACTGCTTAATTTGGCACTTAGTACCATACGCTATTTTAGGCATGGGCTAATTTATTAACATTTATCTCTAATCCAACTAACATGAAAACAAGAAACTTAATTGCTGCTTTGCTACTGCTAAGCATTACTGCTATTGCCCAAGAGAAAAAATATCAAATAGAGGAGATTTCCTACATCAACTATGGTGATAACAGAATTCTGTTTAGGGAATTAAACGAAGAAAAAACACTTCTGCAAGGAGAAAATCGAATTATTGATGGACGTAGGTCTGAGTATATTCTTGCCACTTTTAAAGACGGCATGTATCATGGTAATTACAAGCATTTCAAAAATAATATCCTACATGAAGAGAGTAATTACAATGAAGGCCGCATTGATGGGGTTCAGAAAAAGTATGATTTTCAAGGATTAATTACTTCCTCTGCTGAATTTTCCGACGGGAAACTCAATGGTGTTTACACAACGTATTATCAAAATGGCAAGATTGAGACCGAACAGGAGTTTAAAATGGGGATTGAACATGGATTTTGCTATAGGTACGATAAAGAAACTGGCAAAAGAACCTCGGAGACTTATTATAATAACGGTAAAAATGATGGCACCTGGATACAGCACATTTCTGGTAATAGAGTTGATTACATTGAGTATAGCCAGTTTAAAGACGGGATATTGATTGGCGAATTCTCCAGGAAAACTGAAGATGGAATATATATTTTAAAAGGCTTCTATAAGAACGGTAAAAAAGACGGTGAATGGATAATTCAGGATGCGGATGGTACACCAAGAGAGATGGTTACTTATAATGAGGGAACTAAAAATGGACCATTTAAATACTATTATTCAAATGGCTCATTAAGAGAAGAAGGAAAATATAAAAACGACCAAATTGTTAGCAGTGTAAGGTATCATACTAACGGAGAAGTTGTTGAGTAATGTTTCAGCCCCCAAAAACATCGGATTAAGTTATAGAAGTTGGTGTGAATTTTAACAAATACGAAGGAAAAATCAATGGAGGAGAAAGTTGTGGGTAAGAGTCGCATAGAAGTCGTTGATAGTCTTCGGGGTTTTGCCATTATGGGGATAATGCTCTTACACAGTATAGAGCATTTTAATTTTTTCAATTATCCGGAACTCGCTGATCAACCCGCTTGGTTAAGCAGTTTGGATTCATTTGTTTGGGATGCTTTGTTCTTTTTGTTTGGCGGTAAGGGCTATGCCATTTTTGCCCTGCTTTTTGGCTATACTTTTGGCCTGATGATGAACAAACAGAAGAAGCTGGGGAAAGATTTTGGCCCTCGCTTTTTGTGGCGGATGCTGTTGTTGGCCGGTTTTGCAGTGATTAATGGTTTGTTTTTTCCAGGTGAGGTGCTTATGATGTATGCCCTTCTTGGTGTGGTATTGTTTTTTGTGCGGAATTTGAGTGCAAAGTACTTGCTGCTGGTTGCCGTGTTTTTTCTTTTGCAGCCCATTGAATGGTTCCGGTACGTGTATTATGTGTTCAACAATGATTATTTTCCTGCCTTCTTTAACGATGGTGCCCTTTGGCGCCAGGTGACCCAAGGGCAGCAAAGCAGTTCTTTTTTTGAACTGATTACTTCAAATACGTTGTATGGACACAAAGCTTCCCTGATGTGGGCTTATAATGTGGGGCGTTTGTTACAAACTGCAGGTTTGTTTGTGTTGGGCTATTGGATACATCAGAAACAATTGTTTTCCGATTCGAAGGAGAATGCCCGCATCTGGAGCAGGACCTTAATTATTGCAGCATTGGTTTTTATTCCTTTGTACTTGCTGAAGTTGAGTTTCGATAAGCTCTTTGATGCAGAGATATTGAAGGCTTCTGTTTATCATGCGGTGCATATGTATGGAAATTTCGCCTTTACGCTTGTGTTGTTGGCTTCTTTTGTACTTCTGTATCAGTGGGGCTTTTTTAGAAAGATGGCGGGTGGTCTAAGGTATTGTGGACGCATGAGCATGACTGCTTACATCACGCAATCGATCGTGGGTGGTTTTATCTTTTATCAATACGGTTTAGGGTTGGGACTTAAGTTGGGCAGTTCCTTAAGCTTGCTTGTAGGGGTGCTGTTGTTTTGGCTGCAATTTCAATTTTGTAAATATTGGATTAAGAAGTATGGACGGGGGCCGTTTGAGAAGCTTTGGCATAAGTTAACCTGGATAAAGCAAACCCGATAGCAGGGGGGGGCACAAACACACAAAATCTTCCGGCTTTGCTGTGCGCTGTGTAAAGAACTGGTTAAATAAATGAGCAACAATGAAAAAATGGATTTTTTTTGTATTGGTGACGGTCTTGGCGACCGCTTGTGCAGGGGGCGGCATGTCTGCCTCGGAAAACGACGCAGCAGCGTCAAAGGTGCTTACCTTTTGTTCTGATCCCGAAAATGAGCAGTTTAAAGGGGAGCAGGATGGCTATGCTTATGAGTTGTGGAACCAGAATGGGGCAGGTGATGCCTGTATGACCATTGGCGAGGGTGCTTTATTCAGTGGACCGTGGAACCGCTGATTGAGTTTTATGTGGTGGAGGACTGGTGCCGGTGGATTCCGTCGATGGCCGAAGGCAGCGTGTTGAAGGACAGCTTTGAAATTGATGGCAGCATTTACGACATTTACGAAAGTACACGGGTCAACCAGCCTTCAATTATCGGGAATACTACTTTTCAGCAGTATTTCAGCATCAGAAGGGACGTTCGCAACAGCGGAAGTATTGATATTTCGGCACATTTTGACAAATGGGAATCGCTGGATATGGAGTTGGGTAAAATGAACGAGGTGGCTTTTGTGGTGGAAGGCTACAAGAGCAACGGTCGCTTCGAATTTACCGACCTGGAAGTAATAGTACAGTAGCTATCAATTAACTTTAACTTTAACTTAAACCTATGAAAACCAGTATTGCTTTATTGGCACTTGCGCTCTGTGTCAGTGCGACCTCTGTTGCACAAAAAGAGCAGGAAGTCAGCTCGGGAATTAAAAGGGTGACCGTATATACTAAGGGGGCGCAAATTGAACGGGAGGCGACGCTAAGTTTGACCACCGGCCAAACGCTTGTGAAGCTGACCGGACTCTCGCCCTACATCAGAAAGGAGAGTATTCGAATGGCGGGGGATGGTTCCTTTACCATTTTAAGTGTTCAGCACCAGAACGATTTTTTAAATGAGTTGGGCAGGAGTGCGGAATTGGAGGCACTGACCCAAAAAATGGATGCTCTTCGTTTGAAAATTCAGGAAGAGGAGACCTGGGTAAAGATTATATCGGGAAAATTGGATTTTCTTCAGGCAAACAAAGCGGTGGCTGGCAAGGAACAGACCATCAGTCCCGAGGCATTTAAATCACTCAACACCATTTATGGTGCCAATTTGGAGCAATTGAATCTTGACTTGTTGGCGCGCAATAGAAAAATTGTGGCCCATAATAAGGAGATGGAAAAGCTCAGGAGTCAGCAAGCGGCTTTGGATAATAAGGCCGATTTGCCTTCGGGCACCATCTTGGTTACGGTCGAGTCACAGGTGCCCAGGTCGGCTCAACTGTCGTTCAGCTATATGGTGGCCAACGCATCGTGGTCGCCTTCCTACGATATGCGTTTTTTGGGTTTGGATAAACCCTTGAAAGTGACGCATAAGGCCAATGTGAGCCAAAATACGGGGGTAGACTGGAAGGATGTGAATTTGGTGTTGTCAACTGCCCAGACCGATGTGTCGGCTACCCTTCCAGCATTGCTGCCCTTTCACCTGCGTTTTTATGAACCGGTACTGCGTAAGGCGCTGAGTGGAAGGATGCCTGGTGTGGCGGTGCAGGAGATGGAGCTTTATGATACTGCTCCGGAGGTTCGGATCAGAGGTTTTGGCAGTCTCGATAAAAACAGCCCCCTTTACATTGTCGATGGGGTGCCCCGCAACGATATTTCCGATCTTGATCCCAACGGAATTCAAAGTATTGAGGTGCTTAAGGATGCTTCAGCAACGGCTGTATATGGCTCACGTGGGGCCAATGGCGTGGTGCTTGTTACCACCAAAACGGGTGAGGGGGACGCGTCCATTCCTTTAACCGTTACTTCCAAAAGAGAGACGTCCAACGAGTTTAAAGTAGAGGCTTTACAAACCATTGCTTCAACAAATAAAGCCACAACCATCGCTTATCGGGAGGCTGATTTAAAGGCCGATTTTGCTTATCAGTCGGTACCAAAATTGGCACAGCATGTGTTCTTGATCGGAAAAATTGGAGAATGGTACAAGGCCGATTTGTTGGATGCTGAAGCTAATGTTTATCTCGAAAATGCCTTTGTTGGTACCACAGTCATTGATACCGAGGCCTTCAGCGATTCTTTAGCGCTTTCGTTTGGGGTCGATAACAACATAAGCATTAAGCGGGAAAAACTGACCGAGTACAGCGAGAATCAGTTTATTGGTGCCCATCGTAAAGAAACCCTGGCCTTTCAGTTGACTTTGCGAAACAATAAGACCTACCCTGTTGAAGTGGTGGTTTACGACCAGTTGCCCATTTCCACCAATAAGGACATTCAAGTGGAAGGGCTGGATTTATCAGGTGCCAGCTTGGATGCTGCTTCGGGTAAACTGACCTGGAAGGTGCCCTTAAAAGCCAATGAAACAAAAGAAATCATTCTAAAGTATTCGGTGCGCTATCCGAAGGACAAAAAAGTATTGGTGGAATAAAATGCCTGAATTGTTGTGTCCGCAATTAGAAACGTTTAATTTTAGCGCATAGTTAACCTTAAATCTACAGCTATGAAGAAAGTGTTTTTTGGATTATTTACCCTGGCAATGCTGTCGGCTTGTGCCGGTGGGGGCCAAAAGGCTGCGGAAGAAGAATCGCAGGAAGTTTTAAAGTTGGAGCAATCGACCGAAAAGCTGGAGGAGGCTTTGGAGTCGGCTGAAGTAGAACTGGAAGAGGCGCAAAGCGAAATTGATTCTTTGTTGAACGGTCTTTAAAGTATTTATTATGAAAAAGATATCTGTATTGATGTTGGCTCTTGTTCTGGGTGCCTCCTTTGCTTTTGCACAGGGTCAGGGCCAGGGAAAAGGCAAGGGTTTGATGAAGAAAACCGAAGAGGCTGCAGAAAAGGCTGCCGAGGAAGTGAAAGAAGCTGCTGAGGTGGTGGCCGAAGAGGCCGAAGAGGCTGCCGAGGTGGTGGCTGAAGAAGCTGAGGACCTGTATGAGCGGGGAAAAGATAAGGTGAAGGGTAAGGATAAAGGCCAGGAAAAAGGAAAAGAAAAGGAAGAGAAGGAAGAGAAGGGAGGCAAAGGCCGTGATAAGGAAATGACGGGTCGGGAGTTTGGTCAACAGCGTGCTGCCGAAGCCCGGCAGCGAGCCGAACAGCGTCGTGCTGAAGCCAAGCAGAAACTGGAAGAACAGGAGCAGAAGGTGCAAAGCAACGAAGAGCGTATTGCTGAAGCCCGCGAGCGTGTGAAGCAACAGCGGGAGCAGGGCGAGATTTCAGCAGAAGAGGAGGCCGAACGCAACGAGCGTATTCAGCAAGCCGAAGAGCGCATGGAGCAGATGCGCGAAACGGTGCGTGAGCGTCGTCGTCAGATCGAAGAATTGGGCAAGGAGCTGGAAGAGCCCGTTCAGCCGGAGTAGACAGCTGCAGTAAGGGCCTGTTATAAGACTTAAAACCATAAAATAGCGCCGCAAGATCAAATTGATCTTGCGGCGCTTCTTTTTTATTCTGCCGCTTAAAACCCATTGATGGTACTGCGGATGGCGCTGAGCTCTTTTACGTGACCAATAGCTCATTTCATCAACACTGGAAGGTATTTCATACAAAAACAGAGGGAGATTTTTTGGTTTAGCCTTATATTTGATCTGTTGAATGCCGGGTATGTGGTTGATTATTCGACTTATGTAGTCTGTTATTCAATTCTGAATTTCCTTATCCTGGTCCTGAGCAAATGAAAAAGTTGACTTGGTTTTATATTCTGGTTTTGTGCCTCTCATGGGGAGGTGCATTCCTCGATACTGTCTGGGCGAATGATGCACAACTTGATTCGCTTCATTGTTATTATAGTGCCCAAATTCAGGGGGCAGAGTCAAACGATACGCTGTTGATGGATGCTCTATTTGCCTATGGCGAGTCGCTCGACGATATTGGAGAAACGGAATTGGCGGTGGAACAATTTGAAGCGTCATGGAACTTGGCGCAAGAAAATGATGATGTTGTAAGGGCTGCTGATGTAGGTAATTATCTGGCAAGTTTGTATTGGGAGCAGGGCGAATGTGAAAAATCAACTTCTTTTTATTTGGAGGCACTTGCTTTTGCTCATAAGAGCGGCAGGGTAGGGACCATTGCTAAAATTGGAATGAATTTGGCCTGTAATTACAGTTTAAGCGGTGATTACGAGAATGCGATTACCCATGCTTTAAAGGCGCTTGAGCTTAAGGAATCCAATCGCCATTTGGAGATGATTTGTTACCACTACATTAATGTTGCCAATATTTTCAGGGAAAGTGGCAACACCGTTAAATGGCGCGAGTATCTTCTCAAGGCCTATGCATTAAAGGATGTAGAGGGCTGTGCCTCCGCTGTGGATGTGGCAAAGATTTACAACAGTTTGGGGTCTCTGGCGCACGAGCAAAATGATTTAACTGCTGCTTTGGGATATTTCGATACTTTGCTGATGGTTAGTAGGGAGCATGATTTTCAGCAGGGAATTTCCACAGCCTTTGCCAATATGGCTTCGGTGTATAAGGACCTGGGGGAGCTGGAGAAAGCCCTGGCCCTGACTGAAGAGGCCGAGGCTTATTTGGGAGATCATACTTACGAGCACATTTACAACAATAATTGGAAAGCATTATTGCATAAGGAATTGGGTTCCTATACTGAAGCACTCAATTTGGTGGAGGCCAATCTTGCTCGCAAGGATATTGGGGGGTATGCAACAGAGAAACTGAAGGCTATAGAGCTGTGCTATGAGTTGAATTATTTGCTGGGGCAGTACCAGGAAGCATTTCGATGGAATGATTCGTTGCGTGTTAACGAAAGTCGTTTCAGAGACGAACGTGTGCGGGGAATGGTAGAGGATCTTGAAACCCAATATCAAATGGCTCAGAAGGAAATGCAGATAGAGCTGTTGGAGGCTGAAAATGAAGTGAAAACTCAAAGAATTAGGATGGGAATGGGGCTGTTGGTACTGTTTAGCGTCCTTGGGGGATTTGGATTCTATACTTATCGCATGAAACAGCAGCAGGCTTTCCTGTTACAAACTGATTTGCAGCAGAAGTTGTTGAGATCACAGATGAATCCCCATTTCCTGTTTAATGCGCTCAGCAGTATTCAGTGTTTTATGTATCAGAAGGATACCGAGTTGGCTGCCGGGTATCTTGGCAACTTTGCTGCTTTAACACGTGGTATCTTAGAACATTCGCGACGAGATTTTATCCCCCTCTGTGCAGAACTAAAGGTGCTGGAGAATTATCTGGAGTTGGAGGTGATGCGACTGGATGGTAAGGTGGCTTATCAAATAGAGGTGGATGAGCAGCTCGACTGTGATTTACACCTCATACCTCCTCTGGTTATTCAGCCCTTTGTTGAAAATTGCATTAAGCATGCCTTTACCGGGATCACTTATCAGGGAATTGTATTTGTCCGTCTTCACGAAGAGAAGAACCATTTGGTGGTCGTGGTGGAAGACAACGGGCTTGGTTTTGCAAAAGCTGGTTTTGCGTCAACAACTGAGCATAAATCTATGTCCATGGCTATTTTTAATGAGCGTAGACTTATTTTAGAGAAAAGATTGGGCAGTCCCATAAGTTTTGAGGTCGTGGATCTGTCGGACCGAACTGATGAATCGAGTTCTGGTTCAAGAGTGATCATACACTTGCCACTGCTTACTAACCAAAACCTTAACCATGAAAAAAATTGTAATTATTGAAGACGAGCCGCGAACGCGAGAGACCTATAAACATTTGTTGGCGCAAAATTTTACCGAGCTCGAAGTAGCCGGGGAAGCTGGAAATGTAAGTTCTGCCGTGGCTTTGATACGCGAAGTGAACCCGGATATTGTATTAATGGATATCGAGCTTGAAGATGGCAACAGTTTTCAGCTTTTGCAGCATCTGCGTCCGTATAATTTTAAGATCATTTTTATTACTGCATACAATGATTATGCCATTAAAGCCATTAAGTTTAGTGCCTTTGATTACATTATGAAACCGGTCAATGAATTTGAGTTTACGCACGCAGTGGCCAATGCTGTGCAAGCGCTCAATTGTTGCCCATCTTCTGAATCGCAGGTTGAAAACTTGCTTGATCATTATGAAGGCACACAAAAGAGTGGCAAACTGGTGCTGCGCACTTCTGAGGCGCTCTATGTGATAAAAATAGATCAGATTTCACATTGCAAGAGCGACAACAGCTATACCACCTTTTTTCTTAGCGATAAAAGAGAAATTCTGGTCTCTAAGGGAATGACCGAGTATGTTGAAATTTTGGAAGATTACGGCTTTTACCGTCCCCATCAATCTTTCCTTGTCAACATCAATCAAATCAATAAAATTGACAAAAGCGATGGTGGCTTTGTAGTAATGGAAAATGGTGCAGAAATACCTATTTCTTCCCGTAGAAAACCCTCCTTTCTTAATATTCTTCAGGGCTTATAAGTATAAGCCTGCAAATTCAAGCCGGAATCTCACGGATTCAAGTTCATTTAATTTTCAGCTGGTTAATGGCTTTACCTTGCTGAAAATTGAACGGATATGAACAAACTTGTCGTAAAAAATGCCGATTATGTGCATTTTGTCTATCTGGCTGATGTCGTTTACCTCCATAAAAGCAAGTCTTCTACACTCTTTGCGTTGAACAATCGCCAGGCTCTGGTGGGCGAGGCCGAGTTTTCCTATTACGAGGCGATGCTGACAGGCCATCGCTTTGTAAAGCCATGGCCTGGTTTTTTGGTGAATACTGCGCACATTGTTGAGGTGCGTACCAAATGGCCGCGACTACTTATCCTTTCAAATGGAAAACGAATTCCGCTTGCCCCTCATTTAAGGCGCACTGTTGAAGAGATCATTGAAGGCAGAAATCTCTAGCCCTGCGAATTCAAAGTCGTTTCCCTCACATTCAAGTGTTCGTCTAATTGGATTGTTTTCCGCGCTAATTTTGATCTCGATGAACAAACATATTAACGAAAATCAAAACCTTATGAAAACTTACCTGCTTTTATTATTGCTTCTTTTATGTGTCGGATCACGGGCACAGAATGATGAAACTCTTTTTGATCTTGAGAAAAGTTTTTCGGGAAAGTACCCTGCTTTAAACGCAATTGTTGCGCAGATAACCGATGCTCAGGTATTGGAATATGGTATAAGCTGGCGCAGTCCGTTAAGTGAAAATGTGACCATCGACAGAACTTACCAATTCTTAAAAACCGGCGACCAGCTGCTGGCCTTCGACACCTATTATCAAATGCTGGTTTCGGCGGATTTTCAATCTGCGCTGAGTAAAAAGTTTGTGCTTAAGGACGATAAGGCTGCTTTATTGTTTCAGGATCTGCTTTCGTTTATCGACGGCCGGGTTACCGAAGGGTATAACTTTAAAGTCGGCAGCGACTGGTATTTTATTCGGAAGGTGTTTTTTGACGATATAGAAGTCTGGAAAGTCACCGTAGATGCAAAGGGGAAGGTTTTGGACATTGACTATAGTTCTGAAATGGAGGTGAGCCTCCCCGATGTTGCCGATGGTGCTGAATGGAGTGATTTAAGCAAATATGTGGAGGAAACCGATATTCCGGCTGATCTGCATAGGTCCATGCAAGATTATTTTGAGGAAAAGCTCACCTTTTCGCAAGAAGTGGAGCCTCTGGCCGAAGACCAATTGCTGCCCCTCTCAGATGCCAAAATATTCCGTGTAAAGTATGCCTTTTCAGAGACTGTGTTTGAGGAAGGATATGGCGAATATGAGAGTACCAGTATTTTTGAATATCCGGTATTGGCGGCAGGCGATCAATTGCTGTTTTTTGATGCCATGACCGAGCTCTTGAGCTCAGATGCCTTTAGGTCGACCATAAAGGACGACTTCTGCTTTTCCGATATTGAAAAAGCCCGACTGTTTGATGCTGTTCTTGACGAATTGGTGGATTATGATCGTCGGCAACGAAGGGTTTTTCAACAGTATAATTCCTGGTTTTTTGTGCGTGAGTTGAGTTTTGGTGAGCCTGTAGGCTTCAGAGTCGAAGTAGATGAAGTTGGCAAGCCGATGGCGATTTATTATTCCAATGATTTGGCTGTAACCATTCCGGAAGAAACGTTTGATGAATCGACTGTGGACTGGGGTTTAGTATGGATGGATCCATTGGAAACGAACCTTACGCTAACTGAAGGAACAACCTTGCCTTTTGCTGTGGCTTTTAATGAGGAGGCCGCGTCAAAAACCGGAGCCTGGCTGATGGTGGCCCAACAAGGTGAAATGAAAGAAATGTATGCCGGAACAGATCTTTACTCTCCATATTACAGCGAAGTCCCCGGTGAAGCCTTAACGGCCGGGCACCATGTGATTGAGGTTTATTTGATGCGTCCGGGAAACGATGTGTCAACAGCTTACGGGAAGATCAGTCTGCAAATAGAAGTGCTTGCTGCCGATAAATAGAATTCTTTAACCACAATTTAAAACATAAGACTATGAAAAGTTTAAGATTGTTATCAATGGGATTGTTGATGTTTATGTTTGTTTTTTCGTCCTGCAGTAAAGACGACGATGCAGATAAGGTGAGCTCCGTAAAAGGGGGCGAGGGAACCTGGATTAATCCCTATAAAATTGGGCTTGGAGCTACCAAACATGAGGTTTCAGCTAACTCCACCATTTATGAGTTTGAGTACGAGCTGGGGGCTTCCTATACGCTTTCTCTGGAATCTTTTACTACCGATTTGGACATGTTTCTGGTTAGGGGCTCCGGCTCAAATATGGGGAGCGACTATACCAACAGTACCAATCCGGACTTGGAGGCAGAAGAAATAACCTTTTCGTTTAAGGAGCAGGATATTTTAATTGTGATAAATAATGATTTGGTACAAAAAACATCGTTTGTACTTAACATCACAAAAAACTAGCTGATATGAAAACTCTTTTTACACTGATGTTTACGGTGGTCTTCGTCTTTACAGTATCGGCACAGACTGCAGAAGTTCCTTCCGGTGGCCTTGGTCGCATTCCTTACAGCATTGAAAAATGGGAGCACCTGCTTTGGTTGAGTCAGAACCCCGATAAATGGGGCAGCAATTTTATTCAAACCGCAGACATAACTTTTCCACGCGATGTGGTGACCTGGGATCGACAAAAGGGAATGATTCCCATTGGAAACACCAATACTCCCTTTACGGGTAGTTATGATGGCAAGGGCCACAAAGTAACGTTTGTTTTTATCGACAGGGATGTTGATTGTGTAGGCTTTTTTGGAAAGACCGATGATGCGTTAATCAAAAATTTGACCGTACAGGGAAGTGTTAGAGGCAGCATGCTTGCCGGTATGTTGTGTGGTTCCTTAAACAATTCCGTGGTGGAAAACTGTGCAACGCTTGGCTCGGTGGAGTGTTGGGGCCAAAGAGGAGAGGCAGGTGGCTTTGTTGGAAGAAATTTGAAGGCGTCCCGCATCGAGAATTGTTTCAGTCGTTGTGATGTTGAAGTGGTTGATTATCAAGAGGGAATTGCGGGTGGCTTTGTGGCCTATAACAACAACTCCAACATTGCTTTTTCCTACTCCACCGGATTGGTATCTGATGTTTGGCACACTGGAGGCTTTGTGGGTTTGGCAGAGAATTCTGGTGGACTCTTTAGTCGCAACTTTTACGATGCTGCTGCTTCGGGTCAGAACGATAACGTGGGCGCTATGCCAAAGACAAGTGCCGAAATGCATGACCAGGCGACTTACTTGGGTTGGGACTTTACTGCTGTGTGGCAGATTGATCCCACTGAGAATGATGGCTATCCATATTTTGCTCCTTTGACCACTTCGCTGGCAGCTCCTGAGGTGGGTTCTGGTTCAAAATTGTACGGTGTGTATGCATTTCCAAACCCCTTTAAGGAGGTGTTGAATTTCCAGGATAACGTTGTTAAAGTATTGGTAATTAATGCTTTGGGGCAAACGGTTGTAAGCATGGAATTGTTGGGTCAAAAACACTTGAATACGTCGAACCTGGGTAGCGGTATTTATGTGCTTGAGGCTACTTTTTCTGATGGTAGTGTCATAAAGCAGAAGCTGCTGAAGCAATAGTAAAGCATAATAACAATAATAATTTTAGCTGTTATGAAATCATTGGTATTAATGTGCGCCATCTTGCTCCTTACAATGGGGGTAAAGGCACAGGAAAAGGAGGCCGACATCTATTTGGTAAAATCAGGCTATGTTGAATACGAGCTCAGTGGAAGTATTACGGGAACCCGCACCATTTGGTGGGACAATTATGGAAGATGGACGAGGGAGGAGGAGAAATCTTTAACCAAAATGAAGGTTTTCGGCTTTACCTCGGAGGAGGAGACCCATACCATTACCGTAACCAAAGACGACAGATTCTGGACGGCCAATATGTTGGAGCAAACAGGAATGACTGGCATTGAGTCGGTAGAAGATATTCAGTTGGAGCTGAGTGAAATGGACGAAGAAGACAAGGAGGAGTTGGGGCGTGAGTTATTTGATGCCCTTGGGGGCAGGGAATTACCGCCCGAAACCTTTTTGGGCCGAAAATGCCAGGTGCTGGAGGTCATGGGTGCTAAAACCTACATTTATAACAATATCCCTTTAAAGTCATCGGTGGATATTATGGGCATAAAGGCCGATGTTACTGCAAAGGAATTAAGGGAGAACATTTCTGTTCCAAAATCAAAATTTGAGCCGGTATCGGGCATCGAATACCGAGAAATGCCCGATGAATTTGGGTTTTTTGAATAAGTCTTTACACTAATCTTTAAATTATAGCGTTATGAAAAAGTTTGTTACAGTATTGGTGGTGCTGACTGCCTTAATGACTTCGTTGGGTGTTGATGCTCAGGAATCGAAATTGGCCTTAGGTGGCGGACTGAATTATGGTACTGAGATTGATAACGTGGGTATTTCTTTGTTGGGCTTGTATGTCCTTACCGACCAATGGGAAGCGGCTCCCGGTTTTACCCTCTTTCTCGAAAAGGATTATACCAAGTTGTCGTCTCTTGACTTGAATGGTCATTATGTATTCAGCAACAATGGTTCCAATGCTTTTTATGCTGTTGGCGGATTAAATGTGACCTTCTTTAAGTGGGAAATGGGCGGCAATGCTTATCAGCCAGAGGAGGAGTATTCAGAGTATTCAGATTATGAGGGTTGGGGTGATTTGTACAGCGATGTGCTTCCGGGCCTGTATGCCGATTTAGATGTGAATGAAACCTATATAGGCTTGAACCTTGGTGCTGGCGCTCGTATCAAGTTCAGTGATAATTTTTCGGGTCTTGCTGAGTTGAAATACACTGTTGGGGAGCTCGATTACATGAATTTGGGTGTAGGCGTTTTGTATCACTTCTAAATCATTTTTAGGGTGGGGTTTGTCCCGGGAGGAAAGCATTTTCCTTCCGGGACATTTTTCTTAAAACCCATTGATGGTACTGCGGATGGCGCTGAGCTTGGTCAGCAGGCCTTCGAGCAGGTCGAGCCGCAGCATATTGGCGCCGTCGCTTTTGGCATTGGCCGGGTCGTGGTGGGTTTCGAGGAAGAAGCCATCCACACCTACAGCTGCACCGGCACGGGCTACGGTTTCAATCAGCTGGGGCTTGCCCCCGGTTACGCCACTGCTTTGGTTGGGTTGTTGCAAGGAGTGGGTAATGTCGAGCACCACCGGTACCTGAAAGGCTTGCATGGCGGGAATGCCCCGGTAGTCGATGATCATATCCTGGTAGCCAAACATGGTGCCGCGGTCGGTCACCATCACCTGGGGATTGCCGGCATCGCGCACTTTATCTACTGCAAAACGCATGGCCTCGGGGGCCAGAAACTGGCCTTTCTTTATGTTGATGAGCTTGCCGGTTTCGGCGGCAGCCACCAGCAGGTCGGTCTGCCGACACAAAAAGGCGGGAATCTGCAGCACATCTACATACTCGGCGGCCATGGCGGCTTCGGAGGCGGCATGGATGTCGGTGATGGTGGGTACGTCGAAGGTTTCGCTGACTTTCCGAAGAATTTTCAGCGCTTTTTCGTCGCCAATGCCTGCAAAGGAATCGATGCGCGAGCGATTGGCCTTGCGGTACGAGCCTTTAAATACAAAGGGGATTTGCAGCTTGTCTGTTACGCGCTTGATTTCTTCGGCTATGCGCAGGGCCATTTCTTCGCCTTCGATGGCACAGGGACCGGCCAGGAGGAAAAACTGACCGCTGTTGCTGTGCTTTATTCTCGGGAGTTGTTCAATCATTGGTGTCTGCTCTTAATGGTTATTACTTTGTGTAGGTCTTGAATGGTTCAGTAACTGCTTTTGGGGCCGCTCTATTGGTACGGGTCTTACTGGTATTTGCGTTTCCACAAAAACTCCATGCGTTCGCGCAGTTTGGCTTCCTGTGCGTTGCCTTGCGGTGTCCAGAGTCGGGTCTTGCTGAGTTTTTCGGGCAGAAATTCCTGCTCGGCAAAGTTGTGGGGATAATCGTGCGAATACTTGTAAGTGGCGCCGTAAGAGAGCTCCTTCATGAGCTTGGTCGGGGCGTTGCGCAGGTGCAGGGGCACCGGCAGATTGCCGCTTTGCCGTACCAGGGCCTGGGCCTCGTTGATGGCCTTATAGGCTGAGTTGCTTTTGGCGCTGGTGGCCAGATAAATGGTGACCTCGCTCAGAATGATGCGCGATTCGGGCCAGCCGACCATCTGAATGGCCTGGAAGGCGTTGGTGGCCAGCAGCAGGGCATTGGGGTTGGCCAGACCCACATCTTCGGCGGCGGAGATGAGCAGGCGACGGGCAATGAATTTGGGGTCTTCGCCACCCTCCACCATGCGGGCGAGCCAGTAAACAGCGGCATCGGGATCGCTGCCGCGAATGGATTTGATGAAGGCGGAGATGATGTCGTAGTGCATCTCTCCGTTTTTGTCGTACTGCGCCGGGTTTTGCTGAAGCAGTTTGCCGACGAGCTCGTTGGTGAAGACCACCGTTTCGCCTTCGTCGTGGGCATTGACCACGAGCTCTATGATGTTGAGGAATTTGCGGGCGTCGCCGCCCGCATAACGCAGCAGGGCTTCGTCTTCCTTCAATTCAATTTGGCGCTTTTTCAGCACCAGGTCGTTCGCGCTGATGTGGCGAAACAGTCCCAGCAGGTCTTCACTTTCGAGGGCTTTCAGCACGTAAACCTGGCAGCGCGAGAGCAGGGGCGAAATCACCTCGAAGGAGGGATTTTCGGTGGTGGCACCAATGAGGGTGACCACGCCCTCTTCTACAGCCCCCAGGAGGCTGTCTTGCTGCGACTTGCTGAAACGGTGAATCTCGTCGATGAAGAGGATGGGGGCGGCGCTGTTGAAAAAGCGCGAGTTGCGGGCTTTTTCGATGGCTTCGCGGACGTCTTTTACGCCGGAGCTGATGGCCGACAGTACAAAGAAGGGGCGCTCGAGCTGCTGGGCAATGATTTTGGCCAGCGTGGTTTTGCCCACACCGGGTGGTCCCCACAGGATGAGCGAGGATATGCGTCCCGATTCGAGCATTTTACGCAAAACGGCATCGGGGCCAACCAGATGTTGCTGACCGATGTAATCGTCGAGCGATTTGGGGCGCATGCGTTCGGCCAAAGGGGGAAATGTGCTCATAATGCTGCTTGCTTGCTGTACGACAAAGGTAGCTTTTTTTGTGCGAAGGATAAACTTCCGGAGCAGCGCTTTGTTTAACTACTGCAGTAGGTGCTGTAACTTAAAACAGAACTTAAAAACAAGAGGTATGAAAAGTGGGAAATGGGTGTTGGGCTTACTGCTGTATTTACTATCATTTAATGCTGCTTTAATGGCCAATAACAATAAAGAAACCGCCCTGCTGGGCGGAGGCTGCTTCTGGTGTCTGGAAGCGGTGTATCAACAAATGAAGGGAGTGCTTTCGGTGGAATCGGGTTTCAGCGGAGGCTATGTTAAAAATCCAGCCTACCGCGAGGTGGTCAGCGGTCGCACCGGTCACGCCGAGGTGGTCCGCATTACCTTTGACCCGGAAGTGCTGCCTTACGAGGTCTTGCTGTCGGTGTTTTTTGTTATCCACGACCCCACCAGTCTCAACCGCCAGGGCGCCGATGTGGGTACGCAGTATCGTTCGGTTATTTTTTATACCAGCGCGGAGCAGGCAGCAACAGCCCGAAAGGTGATGGCGCAACTGGAGGCCGAAGAAGTGTACGATAAGCCTTTGGTTACCCTGCTCGAAGAGGAAGCACCTTTTTATAAGGCGGAGGACTACCACCAAAACTATTTCATCAACAATTCGGAGAAAGCCTACTGTCAGGTGGTGGTGGCGCCTAAGGTGCAAAAGTTTAAGGCCCGCTTCGCCGAGTGGCTCGTGAAATAAACTTACTCGGCTGAGGGCTCGTCAACCATGGGCACAAATCGAACAGGCATGAGGGACTGGCTGCTGATTTGGCCGTTTTGCTTATAGACCATTTTCAGGTACTGCAATTCGTTAACGCCGCCAATGGGGATGACCATGGTGCCGCCTTCTTTCAATTGGTCGATGAGCACCTGGGGAATTTCTTCCGGGGCAGCGGTTACAATAATGGCGTCGTAGGGCGCATGTTCTTCCCAGCCCAGGTAGCCGTTGCCGGTGAGCACCTCCACATTGTTGTAGTTGAGTTGCTGTAAAACCTGTCGGGCCTTGTCGGCCAGCTCGGGAATGACCTCAATGCTGTACACCAAACAGCCCAAATGGGCCAATACAGCAGCCTGATAACCAGAGCCCGTACCTATTTCCAGTATCTTCATTCCGGGCTTTAGCTGTAATTGCTCGGTCATAAAAGCCACCATGTAGGGCTGCGAAATGGTTTGCTCCCAACCAATGGGCAGGGGGCGGTCGTCGTAAGCCAGTTGCTGGTATTGTTCGGGAACAAAGTGGTGGCGGGGTACTTCACGCATGGCATTGAGCACGCTGGCCGAGCGGATATCGCGGCCGCGCATTTGCTCGCTCACCATCTTTTCACGCATTTGTACCCAGTTTTGTGCTTTCATATTTGTAGTAAGGCCGGTAATCGTAAGCAGAAGCAGCAGCAACACCAGGCTGCATAAGCAGCGGGTAGGGCTTTTAAGTTCAGGTTTTTGGTTCAGCATGTTCATGCGGTTTCTGTTTGATTTGATGAAGGTACAAAATTTTTATCTTTGCCGGTAAATAACTGGCATGGCACGACATTTTTTAGAACTCGCCTATTTGGGTACAAACTTTCACGGCTGGCAGCGTCAACCCAATGGCGTTTCGGTTCAACAGGTTTTGGAGGAAGGATTAAGTACCCTGCTGCAGCAGGAGGTAGCGGTTACCGGCGCGGGACGTACCGACGCCGGAGTACATGCGCGTTACATGGTGGCCCATTTTGATTGGGACCGGCCTTTCATGTCCATGCAAAAACTGGTCCAAAAACTAAATCGTTTTCTGCCCCGCGACATCGTCGTATATTCGGCCAGCGAAGTGCCACCCGATGCACACAGTCGTTTCGATGCGGTAGCTCGTCGCTACGAATACCATGCCAGCACCGTAAAGGACCCATTTAGTCAACTACTGGCCACGCGCCTGCGTTTTTCCGTGCATGTTCAGCGCATGAACGAAGCCGCTGCCTTGTTGCCGCAATGCAGCGATTTTACCAGTTTCAGCAAGTTGGGGGGCAACAACAAGACCAATATTTGTAAGGTGCAGGAAGCCTATTGGGAAGAGCGCGGCACCCTGCTGGTCTTTCATATTGAAGCCGATCGCTTTTTGCGCAATATGGTGCGTGCCCTTGTGGGCACCCTGTTGGATGTAGGGCGCGGAAAATTGCGTGTGGAAGATTTTGCAGCCATTATAACAGCGTGCGACCGCGGTGCCGCTGGCACCTCGGCACCCGCCGAGGGCCTGTATCTGGTAGATGTACGCTATCCCGAGGCGGTATTTAAGCGCAGTGTGTCGTAGCACCGAAGACCGGCAGGAAAAAGGTGGGCAGCATCAGCTGTTCCAGATGCGCCAGGCCGCTTCGGCCTGCAGGTGCAGCATGTCCAGTCCGTTTTTAATGACGGCACCCTGCTCGGCGGCCTTCTGCAAAAACAGGGTGGTTTCGGGGTTGTAAATCAAATCGTAGCACAAATGATCGGCACCCAATGCCTCGTAGGGTAAATGGGGGCACTGATCGGTGTTGGGCGACATGCCCAAGGGGGAGGTGTTGACAATGACCTTGTATTCCGACAAAATTTCGGGGCTGAGGGCCTCGTAGCTGACCTGGGCGGGACCTTTGGGACTGCGACTGACAAAGCGGTAGAGTATGCCGGCTTTGAGCAGACCGTGGGCTACGGCTTTGGAAGCGCCACCGGTGCCTAAAATCAGTGCCTTGCGGTGGTGGTCCTTCAGTAAGGGGGCCAGACTTTCGCTGAAGCCTTTAACGTCGCTGTTGTAGCCTTTCAAATGGGCCTTGCCCTGGTTCCAGGTGATTTTAATGACGTTAACGGCACCAATATGGCCGGCTTCGGTATCCAGTTCATCCAAAAAGGGCAGCACCTGCTCCTTATAGGGAATGGTAACATTGAGTCCCGCCAGGTAGGGATGCTGTTCCAGCAGTCCCTTAAGTTCGCCGATGTTGTTGAGCGGAAAGTTCAGGTAACGTGCGTCGATGCCTTCGTCTTCAAATTTTTTGCTGAAGTATTTCTGCGAAAAGGAATGGGTGAGGGGATAGCCAATGAGACCGAAAGTACGCATAATGCTTTGATTTTAAGATTTGTGTTGGGCCGATTTTTCGGTGAGCCAAATGAGGGCAATGCCTGCGACAAACAAGAGCAGGGCCAGCGCAAATTCGAAGTTTGCTTCGGGCAAAAAGTAATCGTAGCCCACCACCTTGATTTTATCGCCAAACTGTTCGGTGAGGGCATTTTTCCAGGGCCATAGTACGCCCAGCGAACCCAGAATAAAGCCGGTAAGCAGGGCAATGGTAGAGTCGGGAAAGCGCTTCAAGAGCCACGACAGCAGGTGCGAAAAAGCCAGGAGTCCGAGCACCGCACCGGCACCCACCGGCAGCAGAATGTCTAATTGAAACTGGCTGACAGCCTGTATCATGACCAGTTGATAGTTGCCCAGCAAAACCAAAACAAAGGAACCGCTGAGTCCCGGCAGTATCATGCTGCACATGGCCACCACCCCGCAAATCAGCAGGTACCAGGTCTCGGAATTTTCAGAGGCGGGGGACAATACACTGATGGAGCCGGCCAGGATGGCGCCGACCAAAAGGGAGAGGACCGAAGCGCTGTGCCATTTTTTAACTGTTTTGCCAACAAAGTACACCGAGGCCAGTACCAGGCCAAAAAAGAAGGCCCATACCAGGGTGGGATAATGCACAAAAAGGTAGTCGAGCAGTTTGGCCAGGGAAAGGATGGCCAGACCAATACCGGCAAAGACCAGCAGCAAAAAGGTGAGGTCGATGTGGGCAGCAAAGGCCCGCCATTGTCCGGTAAAAAACAGGCGGACCGCAGTGCCGTTTAAGCGCTTTATGGCGTTGATGAGTCTCTCAAAGATGCCGGTAATCAGCGCAATGGTCCCCCCCGAAACGCCGGGAATTACATTGGCGGCGCCCATGGCCATACCTTTCAGGAGCAGACTTAAATTTTGTTTGAGCATAAGTGTGTTCTAATGGTTGACTTCCGGAATAAGACGAAGCAAGGTGGAGCTGTGCAGACCCAGGCGTTTACTTTCCAGAGCCAGTACGGCATCAAAAGCAATGTTGCTCAGGTTGACTTCGTTGCCCAATCCGTTGATGAGTTCAATTTGCTGTTCCCGGGCGGGCGCATCCCACAATACTTTGGAGAGATCGATGCGGCCCTTGCCGTCGCCACAGTTGAGGTAAAAGGCCAAACCATCGCGACCGTAAAGGGGCATTTGGTGACTTTCTTTCACCAACACGTAGCGTGCGCCGGCTTCGAGCTCCTCTTGCATGTAATCGAGGTACTCGTCGAAACTCAGATGGCGGTCGCGCAGCTGATTGGTGGTTTCGCTGATGACTTCAAAATCTTGGGCAAATCTTTTGATTTCCTCGCATTTTTGTTGGCGCGACAGCTCAATAACACTGTCCGATATTTCGAGGTATTCGATGCCAAAGCGATCGAGATAGCTGCGGTAGCTGTCGAGGGCATTGCGGCGGACAAACACTTCGAAAAGGGTGCCGCCAAAATAGGGGCGGATACCGGCTTCGTGGTAAATATTGAGTTTGGCTTCGAGGGAGGGGATGAGCAGACTCGTTCCGAAGGCCATTTTTACAAAATCGGTGTAGGGCGCACTGCCCTCACAAAAATTCTCTGCTTCGCGTACACTCAGTCCCCGATCGGTCATCAGTGTAAGTCCGCTCTCGCGAGGCTTCTGGCTGCGCGGGGGTAAAAAGGCTAAGTCAAAATTCATAATTGGTATGCATTTCGAGGAGCTGACTCAGTTTCTTGCTTTTCTGAATCATCTTCTCCAGTTCGGGGTAAAAATCAAGCAGCAAATCAAGATCACCGGGGTTTTCGGCCAGCGCCTGTTCCAGGTGCAGGGCCGCAGTTTTCAGGCTGCGCTCTTCCAACAGAAAGTAGGCCGCCAACAGGTAGTGCACCGCTTCGGAGTTGGGGTAGCGCTGCAACCAGGTCTGCAGCATTTTTAAAGGTTTTCGCCGGGGGTAAAGGGTGCGCTGCACCTGAAACAGCTCGTAAAGGTTGCGCAGGTTGCCCGGGTCTTCTTTCACACAAAATTCCAGGGCAGGAAGTGCTTTCTTAAAATCTCCGGCCAACAGCAGGACCCTGGCCCGTAAGTAATACAATTCGCCTACATCCTTATGGTATTCAAGTGCCTCCTGGGAGGCTTCGAGGGCTTCGTCAACCAGATTGTTGTTGATTAAATGGGCCAGGTAGTTGAGCCAGGCCGGAAAATAGAAGGGATCGGTCTCAATGGTATGCCGGTAAAAGCGCAGCGCCATGTCGCGTTGCCCCATTTGGTCGTAACAGTCGGCAATGTAATACAAAGGCAGGAGCTGGTCGTAACCAAAGGAAATGTACTCGATGTACAGTTCTATGGCTTCGGCAGGTTGATTGAGGTTGACCAGGGAGTTGGCCTTGTTGAACAGGGCTTCGGCATGCGAAGGATTAATGGCCAGGGTATAGTCGTAACAATCTATGGCACTGTTGTAATCTTCTTTTTTGATGTAGAGAATTCCCAGGTTGTACCAGGCGTTCTCCGAAAAGGGGTCGATGTCGAGCAGCTTCTGATAGGTTTCCATCCCTTCTTCCACACGGTTCAGCTTGTCATAGGCAAAGGCCAATTCAAACAAGAGGGCATCGTTATCGGGATAGTCGTTCTCCGCGGCACTCAGCACTTCAATACAGGCGGCAAACTGGTCGTACTGATTGAGGTAAACGGCAATGTCGAGCAGGGTTTCCTCCCGTTCTTCAAAGGTCAGTTCCAGGGCTTTGCCAAAGGCGCGTATGCCCTCTGCCGTACGTCTGCTGCGCAGATAAACCAAACCCAGATTCAAAAAGACTTCGGGGTTGGATTGTTCCAGACTGGTCAGGCGCTCCATCAGGCGGAGGGCCGCCTGATCTTCCCCTTTTTCAATAAGTACTATGGCGTGCTTGGCTTGCAGCGAAGTGGCATCTGGGTGCTGACGTATGCCCAGACGAATCACTCTTTCTGCTTTATCGAACTGAAATTTGTCGGCGTAAAAATCAAAGATGCCTTCGAGGGTATGAACATCAAAGTAACAGCTTTTACCGCCGTTCTCCATCTCCTCAAATCTTTCGATTTCTTCCTTGATGTCGTTATAATTGGTCTGCCAGGATTCCTGCATAAAAAATCAACTTTTTAACCCACAAAAATACGCATAAACAATGAGTTTTCCTCGACTTTGCCTGCAATACTGTAAGGGGCTTTTATTCAGGCTGATGCTGAGGCCTAAGGAGGTCGTTGACGGTTTTAACGGGGTTGAAGGTCTCGATGGGTACTTCCACAAAGAGGGTCAGCCAATTGGCCATGGCTCCGTTCCATAAACCCGGCAACTCCAGTGCCTTCAAATCTTTTCCGTTGTAGGTCTTTTTCGATATAAAGCCGGTTTCGGGATCGGTAAAACGACTGAGGTCGAATTTTTTCCCTTTGTAATCGTAAACCGAAGCAACCAGGTCGACCGGATTAAAGTGGGTGGCTGCCTGCAATTGGGCCGCCTGATGCGGGTCGTTGGTGTCGATCTGCGAGCTTTCCAAAATCTGGAGACTTTCCTGACCGGAGTCCTCGCGTATCCAAAAAGGACCGCCTCCGGGCTCGCCTTCGTTGCGCACCATACCGCATACACGCATGGGGCGGTTCAGGTAGTGCTGCAGGTAGGCCGCCTGGGCTTCGTGACTGCTTTGAATAAAGCTTTGCGGCAGTTCGGCAAAAAAGCGTTCGCGAATAAATTTGCTTATGGTTTCGATGAGGGCGGGACCACCGCCCGCCTCGAGGGCCTGCAGGTAGCCAAATACTTCCTGGCGCAAGTCAAGCAGGAGGCCTCCCAGTGCCATTTTATAGTCGATGGTGGTGGGCAGCAGATGCAGGGGAACCACATTGTCGATGTTTTTGATGAAAATGATTTCGCTGTCCTGCTCGTTCAGATTTTCGATGAGGGCACCGTGTCCGCCGGGGCGGAAAAGCAGCTGGCCCTTCTCGTCGCGGAAGGGACTGTTGTCGGGTGCTACGGCAAGGGTGTCGGTATGGGACTTTTGAAAGCTGAAAGCGACATTCAGGCCCGATTCAAACTGGTTTTCAATTTCGGGTCCGTGTTCGTAAAGTTGCTTTTTAAACAGTTCTTCGTGTTCGGGACTGATGGTAAAATGAATGTTGACCAGTCCGTCGCTGCCCAGGGCAAAAAGGCTGCCCTCCACCAGATGCTCTTCCATAGCGGTGCGCAGGGCATCGGGGTAAGCGTGAAAATGTACCAGTCCCTTGGGTAAAAAGCCATAATTGAGGCCTTCTTCGGAAAGAAGGGCGGAGATGATGGCGGCAGCGCGCGATTTGCGCACGTGTACATTATTGAGGTTGTGCTCTCGCAGCTTTTCGACCAGCAGCGGGAAGAAGGCAAAGCGTGGCAGTTGTTCGCAGAAGCGAACAACGGGATGCTCATAAGGGAGTCCCTTAAGTGGAACCGGTTCTTCCAAATACTGGTATAGGTCCTTAAACATGCGGGTGGCAGCGCCCGAAGCAGGTACAAATTTCGACAAGCGAAGTCCTTCTTCCTTCGCCTTTTTATAAGTGTCTGTGCTCTTTTTCAGGTTTTCGGGAGTCAGTTGCAGGATGCCATCACCCGGTGTGGCGGGGCGCAAGACCTCCAGCGGTTTAAAACCGCTCACAAAGCGTTCGATTTGTTCCTTAACGCTGGCCTCCGACAGGCCTTTTTGCTCCAAAAGGTGCAGGTCTTTTTTTGTCATCATGATGTACTGCTTTTGTATTTCTGTAAAGATACAAATATCCACCTAAAAATGGGGCTTCCCGCTTATTTAATCGAAGAGGGGTGCCAACAGCCCTGTGGCGACTATTCGACCAATAGAGGTGAATGGTTTAATGGTTTGTAAATTAGGGTCTTGTATGTTTGTCGGTGCTGAAATTTTGACTTATTTTCGCGCTCTTTCAAAATCAATCTGTAAGTACATGAGAAGTCTATTCATTATTTCTGTGCTGGCCCTAATGGCCGGTACAATGCGCGCCGAAGGTTATCAGGTTAACCTGCAGAGTGCGCGTCAAAACGGAATGGGACACACCGGAACGGGTTTAAATCTGGGCGCTGCCTCCCTTCACTTTAATCCGGGTGCCTTGTCGTTTATGACTGCAGATACCGAGTTTTCGGGCGGTGGAACGGCTATTTTTTCAAACAATACCTTTCAAAAGGCGGGTTCGGATTATGTGTTCGAGAGTGATAATCCCGTTTCTACGCCTTTTTATCTTTATGGCGCCAAGCGTTTCAACGAGCGTCTGGTAGGAGGCCTTTCCGTAACTACGCCCTTTGGTAACTCGCTGGTATGGGGCGACGATTGGGATGGTCGTTTCCTGATTCAGGACATTGCCTTAAAAGCCATTTTTGTGCAGCCTACCGTATCGTTCCGACTCAACGAAAAGTGGAGTGTGGGGGCCGGTCTGGTATTTGCCTATGGCGATGTGCTGCTTAACAAGGCTTTGCCGGTGCAGGGTGGCGAAGGAGACGGACAGGTGGAACTGAGTGGTAAAACCACTTCGTTTGGAGCCAATGCAGGCATCTATTTTCAGGCCAGCGAAGCGCTGAGTCTGGGTTTAAGCTACCGCTCTACCGTTAATATGGAAATGGACGAGGGCGAGGCGAAGTTTTCGGTACCTGCCTCGCTGCGGGGTCAGTTTCCGAATACTACTTTTAGTGCAGCCATGCCCATGCCCGGCAGCATTACCTTTGGGGCAGGCTGGCAGGTCAACGAGCGCCTCCTGTTGGCGGCCGATGTGCAGCACGTGCTGTGGTCGTCGTACAAGGACTTGAATTTTGAGTTTGAGGCCGACGAAGTGCCCGATTCCTATAACGTGCGCAACTACGAAAACACGACCATTGGTCGTGTCGGTGCGGAGTACCTGGTCAGTGATTTGTTGACTGCCCGTCTGGGTTTTGCTTACGATCCCACGCCCATTCCCGATGGTTTGCTTACCCCTGAAACACCGGGTGCCAATAAGCCCAATGTAACTTCGGGACTTACCCTCAGGCCTTCGTCTAAGCTGTCGGTGGACGCTGCTTTCCAGTTTATCTGGGCCGAGGAGCGCAGCGGCGGTTTTGACCCGGCCAATTATTATGGGACCTACAATACCAACGCAGTGCTGTTGAGTATTGGTTTAAACTATGCATTTTAAAAGTTTGGAATTATGAAGATGTTTAAGATATCCGCTGCATTGTTATTGGCCCTGGGTTTTTGGCAATGCGAAATTTCAGTAGATGAGTTTGAAGCTTCCTCCGGTTCGCTGGATTTGTCGTCGTACGTAGCATTGGGCGACAGCTATTCGGCAGGTTATGTGGATGGGGCACTGGGTAGGGAAACCCAGGTAGAGTCGCTCCCGGCCATTTTGGCGCAGCAGTTTGCTCTGGCGGGTGGCGGTGCCTTTACGCAGCCGCTGATGCCCGAGGGCAAGAGTATTGGGGGTACTGCCATTGATGAGCAGGGCACCCTGAATGGTTATTTTCAATTACAGGTGGTGAATCAGCAGTTGACGCCGGTACCTACGGTGGGCGACATGGAAGTTTTTGGCGATATTGTGGGCGACCAGGGACCTTTTAACAATATGGCGGTACCGGGAGCTAAGGCGAGTCATTTATTGACGCCACTTTTCAGCACGCCAGAAGTGGGCAATCCCTATTTTGTACGTTTTGCCAGCAACCCTGGTCAGTCTTCCGTTTTGAGTGATGCTTTGCGTGCTCAACCGACTTTCTTCAGTCTGTGGATTGGGGGCAACGATGTATTGACTTCTGCCATTGCCGGTGGGAGCGAAGATATAACGCCTCCGCAGGAATTCGCTGCTTACATTAACTTACTAATGGAAGCACTGGCTGCTGAAGGGCGCCCCGGCGTCATAGCCAACATTCCCTCTATTGAGGCCCTGCCTTACTTCAGTTTTGTGGGCACACAGTTGCCTACAGCCATTGCGGTGGAGGATCCTGCTGAAGAAGCTGGATTAAGGGTTCTTCTTTCGGGTGAGAAGGTCTTGCTGCCTGCCTTGCAGTTGCTGGGCGCTGGTTATGGCACGCTGGAAAAGCCCCTGCCTGCCCAATACTTTCTGAGTCGGGACGAACTGGAAGCGATTTCTACAGCCATTGCCGCTTACAACGAAGCGATTGCTGAGGCTGCCGCGGAGCACAATCTGGCTTTGGTGGATATGCATGGAATGATGGAGCGTCTAAAAACCGGAATGGTGGTGGATGGCAACAACTACTCCAGCACTTTTATTTCGGGACAGGTGCTCTCGCTCGATGGGATTCATGCGACGCCCCGGGGCTACGCCATCATTGCCAATGAGTTTATCCGTGCCATTAATGCAAAATACCAGGCTGCTATTCCCCTGGTTAATGTGAACGATTACCGGGGCAATGTTTTCCCCTAAGGATTTTGTTTTTGAATAAACTTTGTTTTCGCATAAAAAAAGGAGCCGCAGGGCTCCTTTTTTATTTAATGAAAGTGCTTTGTCTGGCAGGAAGCACTGCTGTTATCCCCTACTGTTTGGGGCATGCTTCCTTGCTTATTTAACCGGCGGGGCAGGAATGCCCGGCAGGTCTTTGCGTTCTTTTAATTCTTCAAGTAGTACCTCAATGGCCTTGTTCAGCTGCTGGTCCTCGCCCATAAACTCCTTGTAGGGGTCGTTCTCCACTTCGATATCGGGTGCCACACCTTCTCCTTCTATCATCCATTCGCCTTCCATCGAAAGGGAGGTAAACTGGGGTACGCGCAGGTCAGTGCCGTCGATAAAGGGGAGGGGACCGGTAATGCCTACGATGCCGCCCCAGGTTTTGGTGCCAATGAGTTTTCCGAGGCCCAGTTCCCTGAAACCGAAGGCAAAGAGATCGCCGTCCGATGCCGAATACTTATCGATCAGAGCCACTTTGGGTCCCACCAGGGTTTGGGCGGGAATGGTGGAAACCTGATCGGAGTTGCGGCGCATGTTAACGCGGTAGGGGGTGCGACTGAGGCGTTCGAGAATCATGGGCGATACGTTGCCGCCCCCGTTGCCGCGGTCGTCGATAATCAGTGCCTTTTTGTTCAGCTGAGGGTAGAAATATTTTACAAATTCGTTGAGTCCCCCCGGACCCATATCGGGGATGTGCAAATAGCCGATTTGGCCGCCGCTGGCCTCTTCTACTTTGCGCATGTTGTTTTGTACCCATTCAAAATAATAGAGGCTGCTCTCGTCGGCTATCGGGGTGACCAGTATCTGACGGGCTCCCTGGGTGGTGGGACGGTCATTGATGGTGAGCTCAACGGTTTTGCCTGCGGTGCCGATGAGCAGTTCGTAGGGGTCGGCCACGCTGTTGACGGGCACACGGTTTACGGCGATCAGGTACTCGCCTTCGCGTACCTTAAGGCCCGGCTGGTTGAGGGGGGCTTGCAGGGTGGGACTCCAGGGGGCGCCTTCCAGTACTTTGTCGATGCGGAAAAAGCCGCTTTCGTGGGCACTGAGACGGGCGCCGAGCAGACCGGTGGGAATGCGTTGGGTGCCGGGCTGGTCGCCGGGATTCACGTAGGCGTGACCCGCATTGAGCTCGCCAATCATTTCACCAATGATGTAGTTGAGGTCGGCCCGGTGTTGCACGTGGGGTACCAATTGCTGGTATTTTTCGTAAATACCCTGCCAGTCGACCCCATGCATATTGTCCACATAAAAGAAGTCGCGCATTTGTCGCCAGGCCTCGTCGTAGATTTGCTGCCATTCCTCGGCATAAGCTACCTGCACCTGCATGCTGCTCAAATCCATGGGTTTGTCGATTTGAACGCTGCTCGAAGGCAGGTCCATAACGGCCCATTTCTGGTCTTTACCGACCAGCATTTTATTGCCTTTGGCAGAAAGGGTGTAGTGGTAGTCGCCCAGGAAGGTCTCTTTTTGCTCCTTGAGGTCGAACATGGTGAGTCCACTTTGCTCTTCCTTGCCTTGAATGCGGCGGTTGTAATAAAGCTTGTTGTCGATCACATTGAGGTTGTAGAAGGAGCCGGGTTCAACGGGGACTTCCAGAATACGGTGGGCAATCCCCGTGTAATTGATGCTCACCGTTGGGAGACTGTCACCAGCCTGGTCCTTGTCTTTCTGGTCGGCTTTTCCCTTATCCTTGTCCTTGTCCTTGTCCTTTTCCTTATCTTTACTCACCTGTGCTACAAGTTGATTTTCAGGAGCAAAGGGCGAGGGGGTGTCTTCGCTTAACAACACCAGATAGATTTTACCCATGTTTACATAGGCGTGGTTCCACTCGGTTTCTCCATAGATGGGATTAAAGGTCCGATCGGAAGCAAATATGAGGTAAAGGCCGTCGCGCGAAAAGGAGGGGCTGTAGGAATGGTGCCAGGGATCGGTTATGGGGAAGCTTTCGCCGCTTTCGATGTTCAGCACATGAATAACGCCCATGCGGTTGTCGCCATAGTCGGTATAAGTGAGCCAGCGGCTGTCGGGACTCCAGCTGAAATCGCTCAGGGGGGTGAGCTTGCTCTGGGCTATTTTGCGACTTTGTCCGCTTTCGCTGTTGGCGAGGTAGAGCCCGAAGTGCTGGTCGTTCCATGCGAGCCATTGCCCATCAGGACTCCAGCTGAGGTTGAATTTGTAGGTGTCGGCACCACTGGTGAGCTGGCGGGGCAGTTCTTCTCCAAAAACATCGCTGATCCATATTTCGTATTCACCGCTTTTATCGCTGAGCCAGGCTACTTTGCTGCCATCGGGACTCCAGGCGGCGTCGCGCTCGTGAATGCCGGAGCTGCGGCTGAGGTTGTAGGTGATGCCTTTTTCGGTAGGCACTGAAAATACTTCGCCACGGGCCGAAAAGAGGGCGCGCTCACCCTGGGGGGAGAGGTCGATGCCGGTGATGCGCTGGGTGGCATCTACGCGTTGGCTGCGTGCAAAGTTCTGGTCGTTATGAATTTGCACGGACACTTTTTGTACCTCGCGGCTTTGGGCCTCGAGGGTGTAAATCCAACCGCCTTTTTCAAACACGATGTGACTTTGATTGTGCGAGGGAAATTTGATGTCGTAATCCTCAAAGTGGGTCACTTTCTCGGTCTCCCGGGTTTGGGTATTGTACACAAAGAGGTTCATGGTACGGTCGCGGTCCGAAATAAAGAAGATTTCGTCGCCTATCCACATGGGCATCAGGTCCTGAGCCGGATGCTCGGTAATGCGCACAGTCTCTTTGGTCTCAAAGTCGTGCACCCAAAGGTCGTCGGCCATGCCGCCCTGGTAGTACTTCCAGGTACGAAACTCGCGAAATACGCGGTTGTAGGCCATTTTTTTGCCGTCGGGCGAAAAGGACAGAAAGCCCCCTTCGGGCACTTCGATTTGGGCCGACAGGCCGCCTTCTGCGGGCACTTTAAAGAGTTGGCCTTTAAAGGAGTTGAAGCTGTGTTGGCGCGAGCGGTACACAATTTGTCCGTCGGGACTCCAGCCCATAACAATGTTGTTGGGTCCCATACGGTCCGACAGGTCGTCGCGCCCCAGGGTGGCGGTGTGGGTGAGGCGTTGCGGAATACCTCCTTCAGCAGGCATCAGGTACACTTCGGTATTGCCGTCGTACTGGGCGGTAAATGCCAGCTGGCTGCCGTCGGACGAAAAGCGGGGAAAGATTTCCTGTCCCCCGTGCGAGGTCAGCTGACGGGCGGTGCCGCCCGTCAGCGGCACGCTGTAGAGGTTGCCGGCATAACTGAAGGCGATTTGATTTTCGCCTACCGCCGGAAAGCGCAGCAGGCGGGCTTCTTCGCCACGGGCCATGCCCATAAAGGCGGCGGCTGCCAATAAGGTCAATAATTTTCTGTACATATGGTTCTCAATTTATGTTGTTGCTCCTGTTTGGGCCAGGGAAGGCATACGACTAAAAAGAGAAACGCAATTCGACCGAAAAGGTTGAATTATTTGATTTCTTTGGATTGGGCGGCGTTTACAAACAGGATGTCGCCCAAATCCTTGAAGCTGCAGAAAAACTCCTCGCCTTTTTCCTTGATTTTTTCATCGCGGAAGCCCATGATGGTAAGGGCGGCGTTTTTGGAGTGCGTTCTGATGATTTCGGGTACGCTCTGGTTGCCCTCGGAGGTGATGATTTCGATGTTGGTGAGGGTAATGGGCAGGCGACCGCTGGCAATGAGTTCTTCAAGCTCTTCGCGGGTTTGCTCGTTTTTGCCGGGGGCGCAAATGCTGAAAATTTTGAGGTGACTCTTATGCCAGTCGGGGTGGGCCAGTATGATGTAGCCGAGCAAAATCATCAGGTTGGTATTGATCAGGTCGGTAGAGCGTATCCAAATGTGTATGCCGTTGTGATAACGCATGATGCTGCTTGAGCCGGCAAAAATGCAAACGTCGAAGTTGCCGGCCTTGGTCAGCTTAATGTTGTCGATGATGCGGTTGATCTCCTCAGGTTGCTCCTGGTCGTACTCAAATACCACCATGTTGTTTTCCATCCCCGAAATGGAGGGCGCCTGAATCACCTGGGCTATGGCCGAGGTGTAGGATGGGGAAATCATGGTGTCGATGTAGAGGGCGTTGTCTTCTTCTTTTTGTAAATCGACCAGTTCCTTAAGAATGTCGCGCGAGGCGCTGTAGGTCTGCTTGCTGTAATAGCCTTCTATAAAATGGAAGTAGGTGCCAAAACCGTGTTGGTACGAGATCCAGTTCATCAAATCAAGCACTTTTTCGCGCTCAAAGGAATGGGGCGAGATGCATACGGCAGCCGGGCGCCATTCTTCCGTCTCTAAATCGCTTTGGTGCTTTTGCATGTACACCTGAATTTTGCGGTTGAGCTGGAACAGGGCGCCTTTAAAGATGTTGACCAGTCCCTTTTGGTCTTTGTTGTAGTGCTCAATGACCAGATACAGCACCACAATGACCAGGTAGGCCAATATGGTGTAGAGGGGATTGATCATGAACATGACCCAGACCGACAGGAGGAAGCCGGCGAGGGAAAAGTACCAGCGCGATTTGAATTTGGGGCGGTAGGACGGGGGCGAACCAAAGTGGTTGAGAAAGGAAATGAGACAGAGGGTGCCGTAGGTGATGAGGAAAAACATGGAGATGATTTCCGCAACGACGTTTACGTTACCCAGGGCGACAAATAAAAAGGCGATGGCAAAGGTGAGCAGGGAGGCGTTGAAGGGCTCGCGCGATTTGCCCTTGCCTTTGGCCATGAGGTAGTTGAATTTGCGAAAGGGGATGCTTTTATCGCTGGCCAGGGCCTGCAGGGTACGTGGGGCAACCAATACGGAGCCCAGGGCGGAAGAGATGGTGGAGGCGGCCAGACCCAAAGGGATGATGAGCAAACCGCCAATGGCAATCTTCGACATCACCAGCTGGTGCTCCAGCAAGTCGGCCTGGGAGGCGGAGACGGAAAACTTCCAAATGAGCACGAAATATATGAGCATGCCGGCTACGGTGGCCGCCAGAGTGCCCAGCGGAATGGATTTTCCCGGATTTTTCAAGTCGCCGCTCAGTCCCACCCCCGCCGTCATTCCGGTAAAGGCCGGAAAGCAGATGGCAAAAACCATGAAAAACTGTTCGCGGTTGAAAAAGCCAAAATTGTTGCCGGGTTGGCGCAGGGCTTCTTCGGTTTGAATGGGGCTGCCGGCAAAAAAGAGGATGATGGCGATGAAGAGAAGGGCGACGACAAAATAGAGGGCCTTAACGCCCAATCCGGCTCCTTTGCGTAAAATGATCCAGGCCAGAATGCCCAAGGCCGGGAGACTGATGGCCTGGCGGGGCAGTTCAAAATCAAAATGGCTTTGCCACCAGGTGAACAGGGGTTCAAAGGCTTCGGTAAAGGCTATGACGTAAAAGGCTACGCTGATGGCCTGGGAAAAGTAGAGGGCAATGCCTATGGTGCTGCCGATTTTGAGTCCGAAGGAGCGACTGATGATGAAGTACTCGCCGCCGCCTTCCACGCGGGTATTGGTGGCCAGTTCGCTGATGGCCAGGGCGGTTGGCAGGGTAATAAGGTGGCCAATGAGTACAATCAATATGGCGCCCCAAAAGCCCAGGGTGCCGACGGCAAAGCCAAAGCGCAGGAAAAGGATGGCTCCCAGAATGGTGGAGATGGCGGTAAAAAATACCGGAGCGGTTCCAAAGCCCAGGGCTTTGGATGAGGAAGCGGTCCTGTTTTTCATACACAAACATTAGTTTGTGCTAAAATAAGCAAACGCCTTTTAATCCTCAAACAATGGACCTACTCCTTCAGGGCTTTTTTGGCTTCCTCCCAAATCTGGTCCATCTCGGACAGCCGCATGTCCTTGAGGGAGCGCCCTTTCTGTATGGTTTGGGCTTCGAGGTAGTTGAAGCGGCGGGTGAACTTTTGATTGGTGCGCTCCAGGGCGTTCTCGGGATTGATGCCGTAAAGCCGGGCGGTGTTGACCAGAGAGAAAAACAGGTCACCAAATTCGGCTTCGAGGGCGTCGGCATTTTTGGCTTCGATTTCGGCCTGCACTTCAGCTATTTCCTCCTGCAGTTTTTCCCAAACCTGCTCGCGTTTTTCCCAGTCGAAACCCACATTGCGCACTTTTTCCTGAATGCGGTTGGCTTTGACCAGGGCCGGCAGTGAGGCGGGCACACCGGAGAGCACCGTTTTGTTGCCGTCTTTTTCCTTCAGTTTGAGCTGTTCCCAGTTTTGTTCCACTTCGGCGGAATTATTCACTTCCACTTCGCCAAAAATGTGGGGATGGCGGTAAATGAGCTTATCGATGAGTTGTTGCATCACGGTGCCGATGTCGAAGGCGCCTTTTTCTTCTCCGATTTTGGCGTAAAACACCACATGCAGCAGCAAGTCGCCCAGCTCCTTACTGATGGCCTGGTCGTCCTTCTTAAGCAGCGCCTCGGCCAGTTCGTAGGTTTCTTCAATGGTATGGGTGCGCAGCGATTCGTTGGTCTGCTCGCGGTCCCAGGGGCATTTTTCGCGCAACTCGTCGAGGATGTTCAGAAGCCGTTCAAAAGTCTCTTTTTTTGCCTGCATAGCGGGTGTTTTTCCTTTATTCTGCAAAATTTGTCGTTAATTTGTACGCACAAAAATAGGAATTACCTGCTGTTTATGATAGAAAAACTCATATATCTTGAAACGATTGACTTGATGGAGTTTTTGGGGGTGCGTAATGTGAAACTCGACATTATTAAGGCGCATTTTCCAAAACTTAAGATTGTGGCGCGCGGCAATTGGCTAAAGGCCATGGGCGATGCCGAAGAAATCGCCGTATTTGAAGAAAAAATCAACCAGCTGATTGAACATTATCACCAATACAATGTCTTAAAGGAGTCGTCGGTTATTGAGATACTGATGGGCAGTGGGGTACAGGCCGATGGCACGCCCCGTGAGGACGGCGATCTGATTTTGTTCGGGGTCAACGGGAAGCCCATTAAAGGGCGGACCGAGAACCAGCGCAAAATGGTGCAGGCTTACGACGAGAACGATTTGTTGTTTGCGGTGGGACCGGCCGGTAGTGGAAAGACTTACACGGCGATTGCTTTGGCGGTGCGGGCCTTGAAACGGAAAACGGTGAAGCGCATTATTTTAAGTCGACCCGCTGTGGAGGCCGGCGAAAAGCTGGGCTTTTTGCCGGGAGATATGAAGGAGAAAATCGATCCTTATTTGCAGCCGCTTTATGATGCGCTGATGGATATGATTCCCGCCGTCAAGCTGAAGGAGTATATGGAAAACGGTACCATACAAATTGCGCCCCTGGCCTTTATGCGGGGCCGTACGCTCAACAATGCTTTTGTGATTTTGGATGAGGCGCAGAATACCACCACCAATCAGTTGAAGATGTTTTTGACGCGGATGGGCGATCATGCCAAGTTTGTGGTTACGGGCGATGTTACGCAGATTGACTTGCCCAATCCGCAGACTTCGGGTCTGGTGCAGGCCATGCGCATATTAAAGGGAATTAAGGGCATTGAGCGGATTAAGTTTGGGGTGAAGGACATTGTGCGGCACCGTTTGGTGCAGGACATTGTGGAGGCCTACGATAAGGAATAGCCAACAATTAACAACAAATATCATAACATGGAGAACGCTATTGTAAAGACCAGCTACCAGTTTCCGGGGCAAAAAGCTTTGTATGAGGGAAAGGTACGCGATGTTTACAACATCAACGACGACTATCTGGTGATGATTGTGTCGGACCGGATTTCGGCTTTTGATGTGGTGCTGCCCAAGGGCATTCCTTACAAGGGACAGGTGTTGAACCAGATTGCCGCCAAATTTTTGGATGCAACGGCCGATATTGTGCCCAACTGGAAGCTGGCCACGCCCGATCCGATGGTTACCGTGGGACACTTTTGTGAACCTTTTAAGGTGGAGATGGTGATCCGTGGCTACCTGACCGGTCACGCCTGGCGCGAGTACAAGTCGGGCAAGCGCAGCCTCTGCGGCGTGCCCATGCCCGATGGCATGGTAGAAAATCAGCGTTTTGCCGAGCCCATGATTACGCCCACCACCAAGGCCGATCAGGGACACGATGAGGACATTTCCCGTGAGGAGATTATTGCTTCGGGACTGGTGTCGGAGGCCGACTACCTGCAACTTGAAGAATATACCCGTGCCCTCTTTGCGCGCGGTACCGAAATGGCTGAGGAAATGGGCCTTATTTTGGTAGATACCAAGTACGAGTTTGGTAAAAAGGACGGTAAAATTTATCTGATTGACGAAATACATACGCCCGATTCGTCGCGCTATTTTTACAAGGAAGGCTACCAGGAGCGGCTCGATAAGGGAGAGCAGCAACGCCAGCTGAGTAAGGAGTTTGTGCGTCAGTGGCTGATCGAAAACGGTTTCCAGGGTAAGGAGGGGCAAAGCATTCCGGAAATGGATGCCGCCTTTGTAACTTCGGTTTCGGAACGTTACATTGAATTGTACGAGAAGATTACCGGCGAGGCTTTTGAAAAGGCTTCCGCGGCCGATGTTCAAGCCCGTATCGAAAAGAATGTGGTGAGCTATTTGAATAATTTATAGAAGCACCATCGATTTTAAGAAAGGCCCCGGAAGTTATTTTTCGGGGCTTTTTGCGTGTTTTTACTGATTGTTTTGATATTTAAGCCGTTGAGGATTTGTTTTTCAGCGGCTTTTTTGCGCCGAATTTTTATCAGTATGTTTTAAGTATGTGTTACAATTTTTAATATTTATTACAGCTCAGGGAGAGTGAGTTGACTAATATTGCAGCATTACAGTCTCACTTGCAAGTGAATAAAGACTTAACCTTTAATCTTTTACTGATGAGAAAAATTTCATTTTTGCTGCTTCTGGCCGCTTGTCCCTTTGTTTTAAAGGCACAACCCGCCGGCGCATCCGGTTCCTGGGAACTGGTATTCGAAGATCAATTTACAGGTTCTGCCCTGGATGCTTCCAAGTGGTCGAAAGGCTACCCCTGGGGCGATGGAACTACGCACAACCACGAGGCGTATTGCATTCCTGAAAATGTTACCGTGGAGAACGGCTTGCTGCGCATCAAAGCAGTGAGCGAAAAGCATCCCGCATCGCCCGAGGGCTATAACTGGACCTCAGGGGTAGTAAGCACCAGTGGCAAATTTCATGTGTCTGCCGGCTTTATTGAAGGGCGTTTTAAAGCCCCGGCAACCCTGGGTACTTGGCCAGCATTTTGGACCCTGGGGGACGGATGGCCGCCGGAAATTGACATACTGGAAATTCCCCATGCCAGAAATGTGCATCATTATTATTATCACTACGGTCCCAGCTGGGACCAGGAACAGTCGTTCGGTGGCACCCATACCGGAGTAGATAAATCGGCCGGTTTTCACACCTATGGTGTAGAATGGGACACCAACTACATGCATTTCTATTTTGATGGTCAGCTTGTGGCCAGCTACAACAATCGACCAGAGGTGGCTCAGGCCGTTAATCAGTATATTCTGATAAACCTGGCGGTAGGCGGTTGGGCAGGCGCACCTCCTGCAGGCGCTCAATTTCCCTGTTATTTTGAGTGTGATTGGGTTCGGGTATGGAAACGTAAGCCGGGCATTGCTTCGGGAGAATACCGGATTTCTCCCGCTCACGCCAGCAACCAGGCTGTTGAAATGGCCAATCATGGAACTGAAAACGGTACCAATGTGGCCACCTGGTCGTATTGGGGTGGTCCCAATCAGCGTTGGAACGTGAATGACTTGGGTGGGGGCTATTACAGTATTCGTCCGGTAAATGCTCCGGCTCAATCTATGGATATTGCGGGGCAATCGACTGAGAATGGTGCCAATGTGGCTTCCTGGTCGTACTGGGGAGGCAATAACCAGCAATTTGAATTGGTGGCCAATGGCAATGGGTACGTCATCAAGCCCCGAAACAGCGGGCGTTGTCTCGATGTTTCCGGTGCGTCTACACAGAATGGGGCCAACATCATCCAGTGGGCTTGTAACGGTGGGGCCAACCAACGTTTTATTATGACCCGGCTGGGCGACTTAAAGTCGGCCAGCCTGAGCGAAGAACTTCTGTTGGAAGTGAGCGCTACTTCTGATGATCTGCAAGTCTCTCCCAATCCGGTGACTGGTGATGCTCTGAGGTTAAAGATTATGCTTCCCTCCACTTCAGAGCTTGTTTTACAGATTTATAATCTGCAGGGTCAGCTAATGAAAGCCCTGAATAAAGGTCGCTTTGAGCAAGGAGGATTAAATCTTGAGGCGAATGTGGGTGACCTGGCTCCGGGAACTTATGTTATAACCTTGGAAGCTGAGGGATTGCTTAAGCGTGCCGTGTTTGTGAAAAAGTAAGGGTTCAGCAGAGAAAGGAAAGGCCCCGGAAGTTATTTTTCGGGGCTTTTTTGCGACCTTTGCCTTATGAAAAGAGTGAAATGGGGACGAATGGGGGCTATGATGCCCCTGCTTATTTTGATAGTGGCTGAAGCCCTTTGGGGTATGGTGGCCGGATTGTGGTTGGCGGTAGTCTGGGGATTGGGCGAACTTTTGTATTACGGTGTGCGCCATCGCCGCCTGGAGAAAAGCAGTTTGTGGGATATGGGACTCTTGTTGGTACTGGGCGTAGTGGCCCTGGCGCTGGAAGGGCCCTTGCTGGAACGTTTGCGCCCCCTGATTTATTTGAGTTTGTTGTTGCTGATGGTGGGAGTTTCGGCTTTCTCGAAGCACAATTTGATGCTGGCAGCCACCGGTCGCTTTATGAAGGTCAACCCAATAGGTCCCTGGGCCGCCTATCTTATGCGTGCCAGTCTGCAACGTATGTTTGTCTGGATGGCTGTTTACACCCTGATATTGGTGGCCGCTCTGCTTTACGGGCCGCCGGCAGAAGGGTGGACCGCCAGCTGGGGCTGGCTGCCCTTTTTGCTGGGCTTTTTTGTCGCGGAGCAGCTTTTTAAACGTCGCCAGCAGGGGCGTTGGCGCAAGGAGGAATGGCTGCCTTTGGTAGCTGCCGATGGAAAAATTCTGGATGCAGCACCACGTTCGATGGTCCACCGCGGCAAGGAGCGTTGGTTGCACCCGGTGGTGCATGTGCAGCTCCTGCGCCAGGGCGGTTTGTGGCTGCAAAAGCGGCCTGCACATAAGTTGGTGCAGCCCGGTAAGTGGGATACGGCGGTGGGGGGACATGTAGCGGCTGGGGAAAGTCTGGAAAAGTCGCTGCAGCGCGAAACGAGTGAAGAAATTGGGGTGGCTTTAGCGGAAGTACAGCATCTGGGCCGTTACGAGTGGCAGAGCGAACTGGAAAGTGAACTGGTTTATACCTTTGTACTGAAGCACGAGGGGCCTTTGCGACCGCATCCGGAGGAATTGGATGGCGGTCGGGTATGGGCCTTTGACGAAATTGAGGCTCAATTGGGGAAGGGCGTTTTTACCCCCAATTTTGAATACGAATACCAGCGCTATCGTACCGTTTTGCGTGCTTAAAGCTTGTTGAGGGCCAGTAGGAGGGGACAATCGGGATGGAGCGCCTGCCCTTGCCGGTAGCGACTCAGTACTTGTTGCGAGGTTTGGGCCAACAGCTGGCGTACCCTGCGCCTTTCCCCTTTGATTCGGGCAATATTCAGGCGGTCGTAGGCCGTTGTTTGATGCCGCATCCAGGCAATAACCGCCTTGGCTGCTCTTTCTTCTACGGGAATGCGGGTGGTACGGGCTACCGTTCCACTGCCCACCGGGATGGCGTGTAAGGTCACGGCCTTGGCCAGGCGATGTGCCAGCTCATCGTAATCGGGATGGAAATTGAGCCAATGGCGGATGGAAAAATAAAATTCAGCCTCATAGGCCTTTTGTTGTTTTTGTCGACGTTCCGCAGCGCCGGCCAGTTTCTTTTGGTGACTTTCGGTGGCGCGCAGGGCTTCCATTTCTTTTTGGGCCCTTTGAACCACTTCGGCTGGGGCCCATACCCCTTTTGAAATGCTGCGTCGCCCTTTTTGTACTTGAACGCGCCAAAATTTTCCGGCAGTGGTCACACGCCTTGTTACACCTGCGTCGCCCGCAGGCAAAAAGACCCAGCCGGAAGGGGGAAGCACTGTTTTGCCATCGGGAGCCAGCAGTTGTCCCCCTTTTCCTACACCAACAATCATTTGTTCTTTCATCGCGTGCAAAAATAAACTTTTTTAGGCTTTGTTTCAGATTGGAAGATAATTCTGAATTATTCCTTTATTTTTGCTGTTCCAAAACCTTAGGAATACGAAATTATGAGTGGATTTTTCGGAATGGTGGCTAAGCGCGACTGTGTGATGGATGTTTTTTACGGAACGGATTACCATTCGCACCTTGGCACCAAGCGTGCCGGTATGGCCTTCTATAATAAGCAAAAGGGCTTTCAGCGGGCCATACACAGTTTGGAGGACGGGTATTTTCGGAATAAGTTCGACGACGACATAAAAAACTTTCAGGGCCAGATTGGTTTTGGGGTCATCAGCGACCATGAGGCACAGCCCATATTGGTGACTTCGCACCTGGGGCGTTTTGCGGTGGTTACGGTAAGCAAAATAAATAACATCGACGAGTTGGAAAAAGATTTTCTGGCTCGTCGTTGTACTTTTGCTGAAAGCAGTCAGGGTGCCATCAATCCCACCGAAATGATTGCCAAACTCATTGCGGAGTGCGACGATTTTGTGTCGGGCATCAACAACGTGTTTGAAAAAATTAAGGGCTCCTGCTCTTTGCTGTTGCTGACGGAGGACCGCATTATTGCGGCACGCGATAAGGTGGGCCGTACGCCCATTGTGCTGGGCAAACGCAGCGATGCTTATGCGGCGACCTTTGAAACCTGCGCTTTTCCCAATCTCGATTTTGAAGTGGAGCATTACCTGGGCCCGGGCGAAATCATCGAATTTAGCGCTGAGGGCTACAAGCAGTTGCAGGCCCCGGGAAAGGAACTTAAGATCTGTTCTTTTCTGTGGGTGTACTATGGTTATCCACCGTCCTTTTATGAGGGCATTAATGTGGACGATACCCGATACCGATGCGGGGCAGCGATGGCCCGGGAGGAGGATGTAAAAGCCGATTTTGTAGCGGCCATTCCCGATTCGGGGGTGGGACACGCCATGGGGTACAGTAACGAGACAGGTATCCCTCTAAAACGTCCGTATTCGAAGTACACGCCTACCTGGCCACGCAGTTTTATGCCCCAAAATCAGGAAACGCGTGAATTGGTGGCCCGCATGAAGTTGATTCCTAATAAGGCAGTGATCAAGGGCAACAGCGGGGTGTTTATCGACGACTCCATAGTTCGGGGAACGCAGTTGAAGGACAATGTGAAGGACTTGCAGGAGGGGGGCATTCGGGAGATACACATGCGTATTGCTTGTCCACCCTTGTTATTCCCTTGTAAGTATCTGAATTTTAGCAGCTCACGCGCCAAGCTTGATTTGGCCACCCGCAAGGCCATTTTTGATTTGAATGGGGAAGAGGATCCCGATTATGCATCGTATTGCGACAGTCGCTCCCGCAACTACCAGCGCATGGTGAATCAGATGGGGAAAAACCTGGGGCTTACCTCACTGAAGTTTTTAAAGCTGGAGGATATGATTAAGGCCATCGGTCTGCCCAAAGAAAAGCTTTGTACCCATTGCTGGGACAATTCGGGAAAAGATGATTAAAAAAAATCCCCCGGCCAAACGCCGGGGGATTTTTTTTGTTCTTTCTACTTTACAGATACGATCATGCGGCGGTAAGCGTAGAGTTTTGGGGTTCCATGGTCGTGGATTTCTAATACAATATGAATTGTTTTTCCGGAAGCCGTTTCAGGAATTTCGAAAAAAAGAGAGGGCCCGCTCTTTTGAAGTTCTAAGGAATCGGTATAGGTGCCGGCTTCCTTGTAAAAGTGCCAGAAATAAGACAGTGAGTCACCATCCGGGTCAAAAGAGTGCTCGGAACTAAGCGAAATTATGGAGCCGGGCTTTGCCGTTGTATATAATACCTGGCGGGACTTGTCGCCATTCAATACGGCCACAGGATGATGGTTGGCTGCTTCGTAGTGGTTGCTTATGCTCCAGTCCATTCGTGCTAGAAAATCATTGTTGTAGCCATCTTCCCATTTTTTTATGCCCATTGCACCTTCTGTGCTGTTGCCATACATAAAGTAGGGATCGTACTTTGGTTCTGCCTCAGGGTCGATTTTGGCCACCTCAGACATGCTGCGTATTCCCTTCATTTTTTCCATGCTGAATCGACCTCCCCAGCCTCCCTGGTTGACCTTCTCGGGGTCGTTGAGTCCATTGGGGTAAACGTGCAGAAAGGAGGGTGTATCTCCTTCCGGAGCCCATTGCGTATCGGGATATATGGCCCCCAGAGGGCCATGAGTTTGGATGTGCTCCCGGTAATAACTGCTGTTTTTTTCGGGTTGCCAACCATAAACTCCTGTTGCACGGATATAAAAAACTTCAGGAAAATTTTTGGCAATCCAGGCGCCGGCATCGTCCTGACCCAGAACATCGTAAAGTCTTAGTTTGCTAAGAAATAGGGCCGTTTCTTCAGGGGTTCGTGTATTATTGACTTTCCAAATGGCCTGAGCTACCGTATTCATACCTCCCCAACCCATTACCCATAAGGGGCGAGGATCCTCTTTATCTGCCGCTGCTATGATAAGTTCTGAACCTGGACTGTCTTTTCCCGGGCCCACATCGTTCATGCCGTAGTTGGATTGCCCCATAACAGTGATAGATCTTAAATACTCCGGACTTGGGTATCCTTTGGCGTGAATTTTTAAGTTGGAATAAACTTGTGCATAAGCATCTACTATTAGGTTGAGCATCTTGGTGCCGCTTTGGGTTTTCTTCCAGCAGCTGGTGGATACAATTAATCCTTCAATATCAAATTCATTGGCACAGACCAATTGTCGTACCAAGGATTGTTCGTCATCGGGATCTGCACCAAGATCAGTTGTATTTATTATCCTGGGTTTATAGTTACTGGCCAATAGTGAAGAACAAAAGCTGGATAGAAAAAGTCCTGGAAGTAGGAGCCAAAGAAAATTTGTTTTCATTAAGATTTCTTTTAACCACTGTTTCAAAAAAGTCCCCAAGCCTGGGCTTGGGGACAAAGATTCATTCTGTTGTTAACGCGTAACTGCCCGGATGCTGCCGAACAGTTCGGCATTTTCTTCAATCTTTTGGTCGTTGCCGTAAACGCAAATCACCTGTTGGTCGATGATGTCTTTGAGCATGGGCGCAAAGGCTTTGATGTCATCGACGGTGGTCGCCAGGATTTCCTGACGTTCGGTTTCGAGTTGTTCTTTGGTCTTTTTGCCAAAGTAATTGCTGTAGGCCATGCTGCCCCGTTGCGAAGCGGTAGTGGCCCGGTCGATACCGGCAATGGTGCCGATGATGAAGCGCGTCATGGCGGCGCTGTCTAATTCCAATTCGTTGAAGAACTCGGGTGCCGCAGCAAAATTTTCCAGTGTTTCTTTAAGGTTGGGATCGCGGTAGGAAGCCAGAAACACGGTGCCTGAGGAACTGATGTTGGCGAAACCACCGTAGGCACCACCTTGTACACGGATAACATTCTGCAGATAGTCGCGCGATAAAATCTGATTTAACACCTGCATTTTTCCGCTCCAGGTATAGCCCAGTTTGCGGAAATCGTAGCCCTGGGTTACATATTGAACCATGGAGGCGGATGTGAATCCTTCGTTGGCCACAGTGGGCGTAAATGCCCAGCTTTGTAGGGGAATTTCCTCTTTGTTTAGGTTTCCGGCAAGGACTTCGAAGGCAGCTGCGTAGGCCCGAAAGTTTTCTTCGGATCCGGTGAGGGCACCTGTGAGCTGCTGACTGTTGAGAACTAAACGTGCGGTTTCTTCAAGTTTTTGAATAAGCTCTTGCTGGCGGGCCTCAAAGTTTTCGGTGATTTCCGTCAGAAAATCATAGTAACTCAGTCCCCCGGTAAGCTCACCAAAAGACCCGCGACGACTGTAATAGGAGCTGAGTCTATCGAGGGCGTAGGAAATGCCGTTGTTCTTGACATCTGATTCAACTTGCGATTGGTGACGGGTAAGGACTTCGTTCAGGCGCTCTGGGTCGTTGATTTTGGAGCGGAGCAGAGTCTCTTCGGTCAGTTGTAACAATTCGTCTGCCTTATCGGCTGTAGCTTTGCCAAAAATAACAAGTTTGCCCTGCAGTTCCTCATCATTATCGTTGGGCAGATAACTGGTCAGATAGCTGCTGAAACCGCCGGTGTGGATGTTTAAGGCGTTGTCGAGCTCGCCGTAGTTGTAGTTTTCGGTATTGAGTTTGCCCAATACTTCGGCCAGCAAACGTCCGTAGGGTAACAGCTCCTGGGGCAGGGTTTGTAAATCAAAAAAGAGGTGACTGTAAACGATGTCGCTGGTGAATTCCTTGTAATGCATTACAGGCAGACCAGCCACCTCTTTCGGTGTGGTTTCGTACCATTGCACTTCGGGACTGATGTCGCTGAGTTGCAGCATGGGCAGGGTGGCCACGGCTTCGGGACTGTCTTCCTTTTGCTGATAGGCCACCAGGGCCTTGGTTTCTTCTACCAGGGCTTCCAGCTCTTCAACAGAGAGGCTGGCTTTGTAGGCGGCCAGTTCTTCACGCGTTTTTTGAGCCTGTTGATTTTCCAGGCCGGGTTGGGGAGTCAGGGCCATTACCAGGCGGTGGGGATTGTTAAGGATTTGTTCCTGAATAATTTGCTCGAGCATTCCGTTTCGAATGCCTTCCTTCAGTTTGGCAAGTGGCTTCTCGTATTCCAAACCTGCAAAAACATCGTCGCCAAAATTGATGCTCGAAACCATGGAGAAGAGGTGCATGAGTCCCTTCTGTGGGCTGTTGCCTTCGCGCAAACGGAATTCCTGACGGTTGATGATTCCTTCTACCATAAGGGTATCGAGTCCTTCTTCGGCGACTTGCTGCAGGGTGCTTTCTACCAGCGCATCGAAGGCGGCCTGGTCTTCGGGATTGGCATTCTGAACGGTAATTTGCATTACGTTTTGCTGGTTGTTGCTGACCCAGGCATAAACGTCCTTACCTATACCTGCGTCTTGCAGTGCCCGTCGCAGAGGAGCCGATTCGTGGTTCACGAGGGCTTCGGTCAAAACATCCAGGGCCATAACCAGGCTTTGGTCGGTTCCGAGACCTGTTACTACGCTGTACGACAGGAAGGTCTTGTCGTCGGTGCTGCTGCCTTCGGGCACACTGTATACGCCCTGGGCTGTTTTCTTTTCACTAAAGGGAGCCTGCAAGGGCACTTCAATTTTTGCATCGGAGCGTTCGTAGCCCGAAAAGTAGCTTTCGTCCAAAAAGGCCAGTTCCTCGTTCAGGTCGGCATCGCCATAAAGCAATACAAAACTGTTGGAGGGGTGGTAAAACTTTTGATGAAAGGCAATGAAGTCCTCGTTGGTCAGTTTGGGAATGGCAGTAGGGTAGCCACCGGACGAAACCCCATAGGTGTTGTCGGGGAACAGCAGCTTATTTATCTGGTAGCTGAGTTCGCGCTGGGGACTGGAATAGGCGCCTTTCATTTCGTTATAAACCACCCCTTTGTAAACGATTTCGCCGTCGATGTCGTCCAGCTCGTAATGCCAGCCTTCCTGCTTCAGAATATTGGGATCGGTATATATCAGCGGCTTAAACACGGCATCCATATATACGTGCATGAGGTTAAAGTAGTCTTTATCGTTCATGCTGGCTACCGGGTAGGTGGTAAAGTCGGATCCGGTCATGGCATTTAAAAAGGTGTTGAGCGAGCCTTTGAGGAGGAGGTCGAAGGGACTTTTTACAGGGAAACTCTCGGAACCATTGAGTACGGCGTGTTCCATAATATGGGGGGTGCCGTAGTCGTTATCGGGAATGGTTTTAAACGATACGGAAAAGAGTTTGTTGGCATCCTCGGCAGCGATTTTCATGAGTCGGGCGCCGCTTTTTTCGTGCTCAAAGTACAGGCATTGGGCGTTTACTTCGGGTACAAAACGACTTTCGATAAGTCGGAAACCGTTGTACGTTTGTCCTTCTTCGAAAGAGGGACCTTCGTTGCACGACCACAGCAGCGCCATGAGGGCGGTGAAGGTCGTGAGCAAAACTTTGTTTTTCATAACTGATAAGGTTTGAATAGCTGTTGGTGGACCCTTGGTCCTTTTGTTTCAAATGGTACAATAAAAGTAAGGGAAATATCTGTTAAGTGTGCTTTTGGGAGGCAGAAAGTAATTATCTTTCAAAAAAATAGGTTTATCGGATTATTAGCCGTAGGTTTGCAGCAATTAATTTTATATCATTTTTTATGAACAAAGGAGTAGTTAAATTTTTCAACGAAACCAAAGGTTTTGGTTTCATCAAAGACGAAAATTCTTCAGAGGAATATTTCGTTCACGTTTCTGGTCTGATTGACTCTGTCAATGAGAACGACGAAGTAGTTTTTGACCTGACTGAAGGTCGCAAAGGATTAAATGCAGTAAATGTGAAGCTTGCTTAAGTTATATCATTATAAGTATTTATGAATTGACAAGGGCTGTCGGCATTGCGCCGACAGCCCTTGTTCTTTTAAGGCCTTGGGGTATTAGCGGGCATCAGCATGACCTTTAATGATGCGACTTACCTGCGTCCCGGTTTTTACCAGATAAATGCCCTGGGGAAGGGGACCGATATCAATCTTTGTTCCGGTGCCGGGTGAGTGGTTTTGCTGCACCAATTGTCCCTGAATGTTGTAGATCATCACTTCGCAGGGCCGACTGTACAAAACAGTAAAATCATTGGCCACTGCTGTGGGATGAATGGCTGCAGTCTTGGTTATCCGTTGGTTTCCGAGGCTCGTGGGCAGTTCCGGTTCAAAAACTGCGGATAAAAAGGCTATGCGGTCGGACACATAGCTGCTGAGATAATCCACCCCTTGTGCATAGGTCGGAAACAAATAGGTTTCGAGATATACGCGGGTGTCCAGGTTGTCCCAACGCTGGAAGTTCAGTTGTTGGGATTCTTCCAAGAGTGTGCTGGTTTCCTGTATGTAGGTGTTAAGCTCCGCTGCAATTCCGTTTTCGGTTAATTCTTTCCAGCGTATGGCCACGGCTTCTTTAAACCAGGGGTCGGTCCACATTCTTTGAATCCATTGGCGGGGGTTGTGGGCATGCTCACGCATGAGTTTTTGGGCAGCATCGCCCAAACGGTTGTCGTTGTTAAAGGCGATGTCGAAATCCCACAGGGGACCGAAATACAATCTGGGATCGTTGTTTTTCTTGTAAATATAGGTGCTCCAAAAAGCATCTGAGTTTCCGGTAAGTTCACAGGCGATGTACCAATTGATGAGACTTGCTTCATCAACCATTGTGCGGTAACCGTTTTCGGGGTTTTGGTAGCCTGCTGAGAAAAGCCTGCTTTCAAACTCCCGGATGTAGTTGGTGATGTAGTCGCGCTGCGCGGGATTGATTTTATCGTCCTTAGGATACTTAATGGTGACTTTCATGCCTTGGTCGGTTGCAAACCAAACGGGTTCGGAATCGGCAAAACCGTCGAGCTCTACCAGGTAGCCTCCGGTAATGGCGGGCTCACTGGTGTCGTCGGTGCTTTGTTTGTCAACCGGTACGCGCATGTGCGCAACTTCTACCTGATCGGTCAAAAAATAGTTGCCGATGTATTCGTCGTTTAATACGACATCCAGAAATTGCACGGAAGGTGTAAATTCCAGACCCACTATTGCACTGATTTTGAATGCAAGGGCATTTCGCATCAGTGTTTTATCTGCGTAATTGTTCAGGATAACCCAGGTGTCTTCGTGGGAGGGCAAATTAAGCAGATTGATTTTTTCATCAAACTTAAGTTTGTAGGGCTTTTTTGCCATGCTCCAGGTGGAGTTGCCTCGACCCTTAATGCGTCCCGGCAGAGCGTTTACTTCTGCACTGCTGCCACCATCTACAAGGGTGTAGGTGGCGTTAAGGTAGACCTCCTTCGACACAATGGGGGCATTGTTCTCTGTTTGGATGTAGAGGGTTGGAAGGGGAGTCAACTGCTCCTGTGCCTTTAGGTTAAAGTGGCTAAAGGACAGCACAAGAACGCTCAAGAAAATAAAATACCGGCCGATGGGGCCGGTATTTTGTTTGTGGTATGATTCTTTTTTCATAATTCAGATGATGTTGGAATGCTACTTCTTCCCCTCATTTTTCCTGGCCAGGTAACGACTGCGTGCCTCTTCGGCGTCGGCATCGGCAGGAATGTAGATGGTGGTTCGGGTGTCGATAACTACGGCTTGCATTTTGGTCAAGTCGGGCGACTTAATAACATTTCCTTTTTTGTCGTGCATTTTTATTCTATTTAGAAAGTGGATAAACGAATTTTCTAAAGATACGAAAAAATATTGCACTTTCCAAATATCGTCGCTTCAGTGACTTATAATGGTGCCGTAATGGCTTTTATTTGGGCCGGGGGCAGGGCAGATGCTCAGGCCCTGAATAATTTTACAACAACTGGAATTTTAATGCAGTGTTGCTGACTTCTATTTCACGTAGTTTTAAACCCGGAACAACTGTGCGTTGATCAATTAAACCGTTGATGTGAGTAGTCAGAACTCCGTTCTGGTAACTGATGCTTAAATCGAACTGCTCGTGAAGCACAGGTGGGTACCATTTGCCGTTGGTAGATCTGGATTCGTGTTTCCATTGATCTGAAGTGCCTGCGATGTTGTTGCTGGGATATACCGTGTCGCCCACTTTTAGCCAGGGGCGGCCTTTGGCATCTATGCCATAGCTGAAAGCATTGGTTGCAAGAAGCAGGGTTTCGGGCGCGCCAGGGTTTGTAGTCACCTGCATTTGCAGCTTAAAGTCTCTGTTTTTTTGTCTGCGTTTGAGCGAATGCGGGAAGTCTTGCAGGTGGCTGGTTTTGATGTTGGCCGACTGTGGTTTGGCCTGCTGCAAGGGGCGGTTGGCATAGATGGCGGTTGGATAGCCTTGGGGACGGTCTCTGCTTACGATCCAGTCGAAGTATTGGCCGTGCATCCAGGTAAGCGTTCCTGTGGCCTCATTGCTGCCTTTAATGAAATAGGGCCGAACGTTATTCTCCCTGGAGTTTTCGGTGATGGCACGGGTGGTGACCTGACCTTCAGCATTGCAGCGGTATTCTATGATTTCATATACTTCACCGTGGGTACCTGAAATGGGTACGGAGGCATATATGAGCTCGGGGTGTTCGGGGTGAATGGTCATGCCTCCGCTGTAACACAATTCGATGTGGGGACTCTGGTGAAAGTGTCCTCCGGCATTGGCCAGAAAGGTGTTTTGCCATTTTTCTCCATCCCACCAGGCGCGATAGTAATCGTGTTGGGTTTTATCGGCAGAAATACGCACGGTAGCGATTACCGGTTTTCCATTGCTGTCGGGCACTACTTGCCAAATCCAGTTGCGTGCGGGACTGGGGTCGACCACCATGGCGGGATATTTTTGTAGGTAGCTGCTGTCTGCCTTTATGGGATGTGGTGCTTCGGTGATGTCTTGTATTACCCTGCCGTTTATGTCTTTAAGTTGTAGGGTGTTGATGTCTATACTGCTGTAATATACATAGTTCACTTCCTGGTTGTCGGGATGGGTGGTGGTATAGGTCATCATGATTTGATCTTTGCCGTTGGTGTTGTATTTGGCATAGGGCCGTGAACTCCGGCCGGGATAGGAAACCAGTTGCCAGGGGCCTTCGGTAATGACTACTTCGTCGTTTTCGTCGGGGAGGCTCAGTTTGGCCAGGGTGGGGTGCCAGTTGAGTCCACGCCAAGCCAGGTAAATGTGCTCGGGATCATCGCTCATTAAAAAGGCAGAGGGGTAGGTGGTATTGTGGTTGGTGATTATTTTCTTTTCGGGCCCCAGGGAGGTGATGTCGCCGGCTTGTTTGGATATCCGATAATAAAAGCAGGCCTCGTCGGTATGGCGGGAATACAGAATCATTACCCGTTCGTCGGGCAGCACCAAAAAAGTGGGGTTGTTGTGATCGTCGGGCTGAAACCACGACCGAACCAGTACTTCTTCGGAAAAACCAGTGAGATGGTCGTGCTGCAGGGCTTTAATGTTGCCACGGGGGTCGATGTAGCCGACCCAGGTGCGTTCGAAGTGGCCTTCACTGCTCTTATGATAAAGCGCTCTGGGATCGGCAAACCAACACCAGGCTCCGCTTTCGCTGAGGGTGTAGCTTTCAGCCGGGATTTGGTATTGTTGACTAAAAACGGGACTGCTTATAAGCAGTAAGAGGGTTAAAATTATCCATTTAGAAGTCGCCATTTTTGAGATTTTATAGGTTCAGGTACAAATATAAACTCCTTTACAGCGGGGGGGCTATAATTTTTCAACAAATCCTGTTGTTTATTGGGGCTTAGGGATTAAAAATCTTTAGGCATCTGCTGCTCCAAATACCGAAGCAGCTGAAGTGCTGCCAGTCCCCATTGAGCGGCATAATTGGTTGAAATTTCAGGGTTCTCATTGATGGGGCGCAGACTTCTGGGCCCTTCAATTTGTTGCAGGCTGGGGATGCTGAGTGATTTTTCGGGGTTTTGCAGGCTGAATTCCTGCCAGGCGCGCCGTCCCAACTTTGGATTGTTTGTTTTATAGGCGGCATAAGCGCTCAGGCGCGAATGCCCCTGGTGAAGGACATGGTTGCGGTAGGTGGCACCCAACTCTTTTTTCTGAACCGATTGTGGGGCATTATACAGGGTGCAATAGCGCAACCAGGCGGCTTCAAATTCGGGCATGTCAAAGAGGTCGATCAGTTCGGCATTCAGTTCGGTTAATCCAAATACGGCATTAAGATGCGATACGTTGATGTTCGTATGGTCTTCCAGTTCAAAGGTTCCGCTGTGGGTATCCATACTGCCCAAGCCGGTGAAAAAGCCCTGGGGCTGAGCAGCAATGGTGCGCATGCTGTTTTTGAGGCGTTCCAGACTGTGGGGATCTTCGGTGCGCTCCCAATGGGTGAGCCAGGCGGAGGCTATGGCGCCCCAGTCGGTACCAAAGCTCATGGTAACACGGGTGGTGTCACTCAAATCCAGGTCCATTCGTTTGCGCAGCGGGGGCACTTTCAGCAGGGCCAGGTGTGCATTTAATTGTTCGTCCATTAAGTCGCCCACGCGTTCGTCGGCCGTCAGGTAATAATAATAGCGTCGGTTGGCAACGGTGCTGATGCGCATTTGTTTGGCGCTGCAGCCCCAGTGTTGGACGTTGTGGCGCGAACCAAGGGGGGCAAAGGGGCCTTGGTGGTGCACGTCGACTTCGCCGGTGTGTCGGGTCATGGCTTCGGCCAGACGAAAAGCATCGGCTCTTCCGGAGTGCAGAAAGTAGTTCCAAAGCCAGATGTCGGTTGCCAGTTCGGAATTGTCCCAGGCATAGCCGCCCACATCGTAACGCCATACGTGTCGGTCGCTGTCGTAGGTGTGCATAAAGTCGCCATAATCCCAAAATCCGTACCAGCGATGCTGCGCTACCTGAAGCTGATAAAAATGGAACAGCCAGTCGAGCCGCTCTTCTATTTTTTGGCGGGCGGGACTTTCAGGTTCATCGGCTTGTCGCACGGTCCAGGTCTGACCAAATACGCCAGTTTGCTGCAGCTGCTGCAGGTCGGCCATCAATACGGGAGGGGTGGCTGCTGCGCGACTGTGGGCGAGGATTTCTTCGCGACTGGGGGTATGCGGGTAGGTTTGGATGTGCAATTCACTGGTGCGGGCTACGCCCAGTGGCCGCCCGTAGCCGGGCTCATAATCTTCATAGGTGATTTCGAGTCCTTCCCATTGCTTCTCATAGCTGTCCATGCCCATGCCGTCGTGATAAAAGCGCAGGTCCATAGCGGGCGCTTCCGGTGCCCAAAGCCAAAGGGTGACTTCAGCGCTTTCTGCAGCGGCATTTTTGATGTCGATTTGGGCGGGGTACGATTGCCAAAAGTTGCGTATCGAGAAGGCTGCGCCCCCCTGGGTGCTGCCCATATAAGCGGTGCCGTTGGCTCTGTTTCCCTGGCCTGCCTTGAGCCAGCTGTGTCCGGCCTTGGTTCTTTTTTTTATGGAGAAGGCATCGGGTGTGCTCTGAAACAGGCTGTAGTCGCCAAAGGCGGGGATGTAGGGGAGGCCGCGCCTGGTCCGCTCGGGAAATTCTTCGAGCGGAGGAACGGGGCGCCCCTCAAGCTGGGCGGTGGTGACTGCTTTGCCGGCTTCGCGGCGAAGCCCGGTTAATCCTTGTACCGCTTCTCCAAACAGACCGCCATCGGCGCTGGTGAAACGAACATGGCGGTTGTACAGCTCTGTTTGGTGCATGGGTACTTCCATGCGTAGGCCGAGTCCCCGGATAAAGTCTTGTTCTTCATCTCCATCGTAGATGATGGTGTGCATTATACGGATGTTGTTGCTGCCGGCGTAGAAGTAGAGTCGAAGGACGAAGGGCAGCAGGGTTTTGCCGGTGTCCGAAAAGTGGGTGCCTTCTACTTTTACCAGAGCACGGACGGGTCCGCTTTGCTCCAGTTCGATATTTTTTATTTGGCCGCGGAAGGGGGTGGTTACTACGGCTTGTGTACCATAGGCTTCCGGGGTGTTTTGGAGGAGGAGGACCAGGTGGCCATTACGGGCAGTGAGGTGTTGCTTGTGGTAAATGGCGCGGATGATTTCACTGCCGCTTTTGGCCAGAATGGTTTGATGGGTGCCATTTTTGATGACGATGCTGTCGGGGTAGTCTTCTACGGTCAGCGGATGGTTGCCGGTGTGGGTGGGACCAGCCAGCAGTTGCATTTGCCGGGGCAGCTTGCTGTCGGGTGCCGCGGCTACGGCCGTCCATTTTACTGAGCCATCGGGCCAGTAGGCAAGGGGCCAGGTCTGGGCCGGAAGGGGCCGACCTTCTTCGTTTTGGAGCTGGAAGGACTGGTCGCGGTTTACCGTGCCGCGGGGCCAGGCTACGCCAAAAGTGTTGCCGTTGAACTGAGTAGGGACTTGTTGATCAAGCCAGTTGATGGTGACGGGGGTGGGTTGACTGCTGAGTATAAGTGTGGGCCACAAGAGCAGCAGGAGACTGAGGAGTCGTTGACCGAAGAACATAAATACTGGTTGTTTAGTTGTTGAGCTGGTAAATATGGATGTGGTCGATTTTATGGCGCGACCAGGTGGAGCGGAAGCCGAAACAGCCTTTGGTGAGGGGATTGGGATCCTGGTATTCAAAGAAATCGATGTCGTTCATGCGAAAACGGACCAGGCCGTCTTTTACAAGAATTTGGACCTTATAGGGGATGTTGGCTTCAAGTAAATAGGGGGCTTCATTTTTTTCGCCGATAATAATACGTTCCCCGGCTCCCTCGTATTTACGAAAACGGGTGGTGGAATTGTAATTGCCACCTACTCCGACATAATACTGTGACAGTTCGTGGTATTCTTCAAATTTTCCCGAGCGGGTAAAAAGGTTGGGATTGTTGGGGTCCGAGGCAGACCAAAATTGGTTGAGGTCGGACAGCCGGTCGTTTACTCCCTCTTCCATGACAACGGTTCGTTCGTATTCTATGAGGTAGTTGCCTTCGAGTTCGTGTTTGTACCAAATGGTGACGCCGCCTTCGGTGTCGGCAATGAGCGTGCCGTTCTCAACATATACCCGCGATTTTGGGGTGGAATCCATTTCAACGACCCAGTTGTCCGGGTTGAGTCCCTCGCTGAAATCATCTGAAAACAGCAGTTCTCCTTTTTTAATGCGGTCTTTCTGGTCGGTATTGCAGGCACTAAAGATCAACAAAAAAGCGAGGTTTAAGAGAGAAGCAGGGATGCGTTTCATAATCAGTTGTTTTAACAGGATAAAATCTTAATGATAGGCGCAAGATAGCCAAAAAATGACAAATTGCCCATGAAAAAGAGCTTACTTGTTAAGACAAGATAAGAGGCTTATGATCCGCAAAGAGGCTGCCGCACATTCAGGCCTGAATAATAAAAATGGTGGGCTTTTTGTGCAATTCGGGCAGTTTGCCTTTCCATTGGGCAATGGTTTTGGTAACTACGTAAGCGTCGGGCAGGGTGAGGTTGCAGGCGATGCACAAACGGGTGGTGGGGGCGCAGGCTTGAAGGATGTCCTGGGCCAGGTGGTTGTTGCGGAAGGGGGTTTCGATGAAGAGTTGGGCCTGCTGTTCGTTGCGCGAACGGTTTTCGAGCTGGCGCAGGGTTTTGAGGCGCTCGTCCTTCTTGATGGGAATGTAGCCTACAAAGGCAAAGCTTTGTCCGTTCATGCCCGATGCCATCATGGCCAGGAGGATGGAGGAGGGACCGACCATGGGAACGACTTCGATGCCGGCCTGGTGGGCCAGTTTGACGACTTCGGCACCGGGATCGGCCACGCCGGGACAGCCCGCTTCGGAGATGATGCCTACGTCGTGCCCGGCTTTGAGGGGTTTGAGGTACTCGGACCACTGGGCCGGGGTGGTGCGTTTGTTCAGGGGATAAAATACCGAGCCGTCGATGTCCATTTGCCGGTCGAGCACGCGCAGGTAGCGACGGGCGGTGCGCAGGTCTTCGACGATGAAATGGCGCAGGTTGACGGCGATTTGTGCGACTGCTGTGGGGATGGTGTTTTGGGTATTGGGGTCGCCCAGGGTGTTGGGTATTAAAAAGAGTTTGCCTGCCATGCTTGCTTTCTTCAGTATTGTAAGAGGACAAAGATACAAACTCCGGGGAATAATAAAACAGGACTAAAAGATACAAAATTCACTTTTTGCTTGTCCCACCCGCATATTTTTGCGATTTTTGCCGACTAAAATTTTTGGTATGCGCAAACGTTCATTTAATCTGCATAAAATCATTGAAAAGAGGGATTTGACGCCTTCTACTTTTGTGCTCCGTATGGAGCGCAACGGACTCGAATTTGTGGCGGGACAGCACATTCAGGTGGGACCGCCCAACGGGATACATACGCGGGAATATTCGATTTACAGTGCGCCGGGCGACAAGGATTTGGAGATTCTGGTTCGTGAGGTGGAAACGGGTTTGGTTACGCCGGCTTTAAAGAAGTTGAAGCCCGAGGATGGAGTGGTGATTAACGATGCGGTGGGCTATTTTACGTTGCCGGGGGATTTGGCGGAGGAGCAGCCTTTGCTGTTTGTGGCCAGTGGTACGGGCATTTCGCCCTTCCACAGTTTTGTGAAGGACAGGCCTGCCTTGAATTACCGCCTCTTGCACGGGGTGCGTTACGCTTCGGAGGCTTATGAGCGCGAAGATTACGCGGAGGGCCGCTATGTGGCCTGTACCTCACAGGATGCGGGGGGCGATTTCAAGGGCCGGGTGACCGACTACCTGCGCCAAAACCCTGTAAATCCCGATACTTTGTGTTATCTTTGCGGCAATTGTGATATGATCCATGAGGTATTCGATATCCTTGAAGAACAGGGTGTTAAGTCGGACAATATCTTTACTGAGGTTTATTTTTAATGGGTTGGTTGATAAAATTTTGAGCAGATGAAATATCATTTGGTGGTACTGGGTTGTCAGATGAACCATGCCGATGCGGAGCGGATGCAGGCCATTATGGCGAAGTTGGGATATGCCGAAACGGAACGGGAAGAGGATGCCGATGTGATTGGCATTATTGCCTGTTCGGTACGGCAGAAGGCGATTGACAAGGTTTATTCGAAGATTGCCAAATGGAACAAGTGGAAGAATAAGAAGAACTTGTTGACTTTTGTGTCGGGCTGCGTGTTGCCCGACGACCGGGAGAAGTTTCTGAAGCTGTTTGATTTGGTGTTTGACATGAAGGAACTGGCTTCTTTCCCGGCGATGCTGAGTCAGTACGGGGTAACTACGCCGATTTCGAATACTGCGCTGATTCACGATGAGGCCTTGCAGGAGGCTGCCCGTCCCGCTACGGTGGCCGAAAAGCTCAACTTTTCGAGCCTGAAGCCGGCAGAAAATAAGGTGAAGGCGGCCCCGCAGACCTGGGAGGTGGAGCCCATCTACAACAGTACCTTTGAGGCTTTCATTCCCATACAGAATGGTTGCAATAAGTTTTGCACCTTTTGTGCAGTACCTTACACCCGGGGCCGTGAGGTGAGTCGCCCTTCTGCCGATATTCTGGAGGAGGCAGGCAAGCTGATCGAGAGGGGCTACAAGAGCATTACCCTTTTGGGGCAGAATGTGAATTCGTACGGGCTGGATAAGAAGGGCGAGGAGTTGTCTTTTGCCGATTTGCTGGATCACCTGGGTGCCATGGCCGATGCTTCGGGTAAGGAGGTGTGGATTTATTATACTTCGCCGCACCCGAGGGACATGACCCGCGATGTGATTGAGGCGATGGCGCGGCGGCGTTCGCTGGCCAAGCAGGTGCATTTGCCGGTGCAGTCGGGCGACGACAAAGTGTTGATTCGCATGAACCGTAAGCACAGTATGGAACGCTACCGCGAGGTGGTGGGCTGGATCAGGGATTTGTTGCCCACAGCCACCCTGTTTACCGACGTGATTGTTGGGTTTACGGGGGAGACCGACGAGCAGTTTGAAAATACGCGTGCGGCCGTACGGGAATTTAAGTACAACATGGCTTACATTGCGATGTATTCGCCGCGACCGGGTGCGGCTTCCTTTGCTTGGCAGGACGATGTGGACCATGCGGTAAAGAAGGAACGTTATGCGGTTTTGACGGAGGACCTGGAAAAGGAAGCTGTGGTGCATACGCGTGAGCTGGAAGGCAAGACTGTGCGCATGTTGGTGCGGGGGAAGGACCGTAAGGAGGGCTATTTGAGTGGCCATACCGAGGGTAAAATAATTGTACGCTTTGCCAGCGAGGACGATAGTCTGATTGGTTCGTTTGTGGATGTGCAGATTGAATCGGTACGTCCCTTCAGTGCCGAGGGTAAGTTGGTAAATGCAGCAGTAACATTATAAAATAACATCCCGTTGGGGATTAATATATAGCATGAGGGTAGCATTTAAAACCTTGGGCTGTCGCCTGAATCAGTACGAAACAGATGCCCTGGCGGCCCAATTCAGGGAGCAGGGCTATGAGGTGTCGGAGCAAGAAGAGGGCGCCGATGTGGTGGTGGTGAATACCTGTACAGTAACCAACCAAAGCAATCAAAAATCGCGTCACGTGATCAGTCACGCCGGTAAAGTAAATCCCACTGCAAAAATGGTGATTACGGGTTGTATGACGGAGAGTCACGCCGATCAGCTGCACCAGAAGTTTCCGGGGGCTACGATCATCAATAACCAGGCGAAGAGTGGTATTTTTCAGAGTGTGGATGCGCTGTTGAAGACGGGCAATCCGGTCCTTTCCAATAAAGATTTTGACCTGTTCAGCTACCAGTCCTTCACCGAAATGTTTCATACACGCAGTCTGGTGAAAATTCAGGACGGCTGCGACAATTTCTGTACTTTTTGCATCATTCCCTTTGTGCGCGGACGGGCTGTCAGTCGCCCAGCCAATCAGGTGCTGCAAAATGTGCGTGAGGTGGTGGCCAAGGGGGCTAAGGAAATTGTACTGACCGGGGTCAACATCAGTCGCTACGACCATCAGGGACTGAAGTTTTCGGGCTTGCTTGATCAAATATTGAACGTGGAGGGCGATTTCAGGGTACGGATTTCATCGATTGAACCAGATCGTTTCGACGATCACTTTTTCAGTCTGGTGGGGCACCCCAAGTTGGCACCCCACTTGCATCTTTGTCTCCAAAGCGGCTCCGACCGCATTTTGTTGCAGATGCGACGCATGTACACCGTTTCGGAATTTATGAGTATTGTGGACCGCGTGCGGGCCCGCGACCCCCGCTTCAATTTCACCACCGATGTGATTGTGGGTTTTCCGGGCGAAACGGAGGAAGAATTTGAGGAAACCATGGACGTGGCCCGCCGTGTAGGCTTTGGCCACATGCACATTTTCAAGTACTCGGTGCGAAAGAATACCCGTGCAGAGCGCATGCCGCATCACATTCCGGATGCCGTAAAGACCGATCGCAGTCAACGTATGCACGCCCTGGCTGAGGAGCTGAAGGCGGCCTACCGGGCCCCTTTTGACCAGACGGAGCAGCGTGTTTTGGTGGAGAAGTGGGCGGATGGTAAGGCCAGTGGTTACAACGACTATTACGTGCCTATGGTCTTTGACAGCGACAACAAAAAGCGCAATCGCTTTGAGCAGGTGGTGGCCAGGGTGCAGGACTTTGAAGAGTAGGTCTTAATTGTAAAACTGAACGATATGACAACCGTAAAGGAGGCGGTGCAACGCCTGACGGTGGTGGATGCGCTCAGAGGCTTTGCGCTTATTTCCATTATGCTGCTGCATAATGTGGAGCGCTTTGAGGTTTATGGTCTGCCCGATTTGCCCCTATGGCTGCAGCAACTGGATAAGGTGGTGTGGGACAGTTTTTTCTTTTTATTTGGGGGCAAGTCCTACGCCATTTTTGCTTTGTTGTTCGGACTCACCTTTTACATTCAAACGAACAATCAGGAAAGACAGGGAAAGGATTTTCGCTTGCGTTTTGCGGGGCGGATGTTTTGGCTTCTGCTTTTTGGAATTGTGAACACGCTTTTTTATCAGGGCGAAATATTGGTACTTTATGCGCTTGTGGGCATTTTGTTGTTGCCTTTTGCCCGTTTGAGTAACAGGGGCTTGTTGGTGGCTGCAGGTATTCTGTTGCTGCAACCCATTTTGTGGGTACGTGCTGTTGTGGCTTTGGGACAACCCGATTTGCCCTTGCTTGAACCGGTTTATATGCCTTTTTACCAGGGCGTGGGCGCGTTTCTGAAGGGAGATTCCTTGCCGGGACTTATGAAAAGCAATTTGTTTTCGGGCCGTTTGGGATCTTTACTTTGGTTTTGGGAGAATGGACGCATTACGCAAACCCTGGGCTTGTTTTTGGTTGGTTTTTGGGCTGGCCGCAAAGGTCTGTTTGTGGCCACTGAAGGCAATTTACGCATCTGGCGCAGGGTTTTGCTGATTGCTGCCCTGGCTTTTGGTCCCTTGCTTTTACTAAAGGTGCAGGCTGCCTTTTTCAGTGCTTCGCCCAATGGGGTGGATTTGCTGGGGCGCATATTCGGTTTATGGGCCAATTTGTCAATGATGGCCATTTGGGTCAGCGGTTTTGTCCTCCTTTTTCATAAAACCCGTGCCGGAAGCTGGCTCAATAAGCTTTCGCCGGTGGGTCGAATGAGTCTGACGAACTATTTGGTGCAATCGATATTGGGGGCCAGCATCTACTATGGTTACGGGCTGGCTCTTTACAAATATTCCGGAACCACTACCAGTCTCCTGGTGGGCGTACTTTTGGCAGCCTTTCAAATAGTTTACAGTACCTGGTGGTTTAAACGTTACAAACGGGGACCGCTGGAGGCGCTCTGGCATAGGCTGACCTGGATGGGGGCCAATAAGAATTAGGTCGGTGATGGCCCCAAAAAATAAGGCGGCAGCCTTATTTTTTTGGTGACTGCGGGTTTTCGAGACTCTTTATAAAGAGCAGAATAATGAAGGCGCAAGCCAGGGCAAAGACCAGTCCCGTAATGATGAGGGCCTGACCCAGTGTCAACAGGTCGGCCGTCCATCCAAAAAAGGGCGCAATGACTGCAAAGAAGGCCCTTATTATGAGACTCCTTATCGACAGAACGGTGGCCCGTACTTCGGAGGGCGCCATCACATTCACGATGTTTTTAAGTACCGGGGTGGCTATGCCCCGTGCCATGTAGAATACAAGTAATACCAGCATGAAAGGCAGCCAGCTGCCTGCGAGTCCCCCCGCCACAAAACCTCCGGTTATCACCAGGGTGATGAGGGGGATGAGTAGGCGGGAACGCAGGTCTCTTTCTGCCTTCCAGGCCGTAAGGGTAACAAATCCCACCACCAAATTGAGCCCCGTTGCGGTGACCCCGATGTAAAACTCACTAAAACCAAAGGCGTGCAGTTCGAGCTGGTAGACCCAGGCCATGGTGAGGGTAGCGGTACCTATGAGGGAAGAGTAAACCAGTCCCCACCGCAGGTCCTTATTCACCACCAAGGCGTAGTGCACAATTTTCAGGATGTCGCGAAATCCGCTTTTTACCTGACGTTGCAAGCGCTCGGGCTCTACCAGGGTAAGAGCTGCGGGAATGGCCATGAAGGCGATGAAGCTTTGGCCTATAAAGGGGAGGCGCAGGGAGACTTCGGCCAGTGCGCCGCCAAGAATGGCGCCCAGGGCTTCTGCAAAATTGCCGACCGAGGTGTTGATGCCTTCGTAACGGGTGTATTGATTTTGGCGCTTCTGTGCCTGAAGCGTGTCGTAGAGCATTGCGGAGTCGGCCCCCGAAATGAGACTCTGGCCAATGCCCAGGGTAACTTCGGCCAGGATGAACCAGAGGTAGCTGCCGGTGGTGGCATAAATAACGAAACCCAGGGTGCCGAAGATGCTCCCTGCCAGCAGGGTGGTTTTGCGTCCCAGAATATCGGCCAAATAGCCGGAGGGGATTTCGAACAACACTATGGCTATGGAGTAGATGGCTTTCAGGCGGAAGGCCTGTTCGGTAGTGAAGCCCATGTCCTTGTAATACAACATCAGAATGGGCATGGTCAACATGAACCATTTGGCGGTCTTGATGATGTACAAACGGGGAATATTTCCTGAAACGGAAGGCCTGATCCAATTCATGCTTCTGTTTTGTGCTGCGAAAGTACAAAAGAAAGCAGCAAGGGCCAAAAGGTGTTTTCCTGCTCGCCGCATTTGTGTATCTTCGTAGGTCGAATCCCAAAACAGGAAGAACTGCTTTATGAAGGTGTGTATAGCCGAGAAACCCAGCGTAGCCAGAGAACTGGCCCAGATACTTGGCGCCCAGTCGCGCAAGGACGGCTATTATGAGGGCAATGGTTATCAGGTGACCTGGACTTTTGGACATTTGTGTACCTTAAAGGAACCGCACGACTATTTGGCCGAATGGAGACGCTGGTCGCTGGGTACCCTGCCGATTATTCCTTCCCGTTTTGGTATAAAGGTGATCGACGACCAGGGGGTGCTGAAGCAGTTTCGGGTGATCGAGCAACTTATGAAATCGGCCGAGGAAGTCATCAATTGCGGGGATGCCGGTCAGGAAGGGGAGGTGATACAGCGCTGGGTACTGCAAAAGGCCGGTTGCACTTGTCCCGTTAGGCGACTATGGATATCCTCGCTTACGGAGGAGGCTATTCGCGAGGGTTTTAACAAGCTGTATGCGGGGAGCGACTTCGATCGGCTTTACGCGGCGGGCAGTGCGCGCGCCATTGGCGACTGGCTGCTGGGTATTAACGCTACACGCCTGTATACGCTTAAATTTGGGGGCCAGGGCCAGGTTTTGTCGATTGGTCGTGTGCAGACGCCCACGCTGGCTTTGATTGTTGAACGCCAGAAAGAGATTGATCATTTTGTACCGCAACCCTATTGGGAATTGAAGACCACATACAAGGAGGTGGTTTTTAACAACACGGAGGGGCGCTACCTGAAGCAGGAGGAGGCGCTGCAGGCTATGGAGCGCATTAAGGGCAAGCTCTTTGAAGTGACCGGTTTCGGGCGTAAAAAGGGCAAGGAGGCGGCGCCTCGTTTGTTCGACCTGACCTCGCTGCAGGTGGAGTGCAACCGCAAATTCTCTTTTTCGGCCGACGATACGCTGAAGCTTATTCAGCAGTTGTATGAGAAAAAACTGACCACCTATCCCAGGGTAGATACTACCTTTCTGAGTAACGATATGTATCCCAAAATCGGGGGCATACTTAAGGGACTCAAGCCTTATGAGCAGCTCTGTGCTCCGGTCTTGGCCAAAAAGATTCCGAAATCGAAGAAGGTTTTCGACGATACCAAGGTGACCGACCACCACGCCATTATTCCCACAGGCCAAAATCCGCCTTCGTCGCTGAGTCGCGACGAGAAGCTGGTATTCGATTTGGTGGCCCGGCGCTTTATCGCAGCCTTTTATCCCGATGCCATCATCAATACCACCACCGTGGAGGGACGGGTGGAGGATGTCAATTTTAAGGCCACCGGAAAACAAATTCTGGACCCGGGTTGGCGGGTGGTGCTGAAAATGAGTCAGGGTAAAGGAGAGGAGGGCGTATTGCCCGAATTTACCAAGGGCGAAAAGGGGGAACATACGCCCGATTTGCAGCAGAAGGAAACCCAGCCGCCCAAGCCTTTTACGGAGGCTACCTTGCTGCGGGCGATGGAAACGGCGGGCAAACAGGTGGATGATGAGGAGTTGCGCGATGTGATGAAGGAAAACGGCATTGGTCGCCCCTCCACGCGGGCCGCCATCATCGAGACCCTCTTTAAGCGGCGCTACATTACCCGAAATCGCAAGAGTCTTGCTCCTACACCCATTGGCACCCAGCTGATTGATACCATTCGCAATGAGGCGGTTAAATCGCCCGAGCTGACGGGCCAGTGGGAAAAGAAATTGCGTGAAATTGAGGAGGGAAAGTACGATCCCGGGGCCTTCATGAATGAATTGAAGCAAATGGTGTCGGACATTGTGCATACGGTGCGACTCGAGCCCAGTATTCCGATGATTGCCCCGGTGGAGGAGGAAGCGCCTAAAAAGAGTGCCCCGGCACCTAAGCCGGAACAGACTGAGCCCTTGTTCTGTCCCCGCTGTAAAAGTGGTAAAATGTTGAAGGGGCGTTTGGCCTGGGGCTGTGAGGATTACGCTAAGGGTTGCAAGGTGTTGATTCCCTTTGAGTTTATGGGTAAAAAGATCAGTGAAAAGCAAATGGGCGACCTGGTGTTGAAGGGCAAGACTTCGGTCTTAAAAGGTTTTGTGGATGCCCAGGGGCAGGCGCACAGCGGCAAGCTGAGCTGGGACGCAGATTTCAAGCTGGTGCTGGAGGAGTAGGTTTTTTGTACTTTCCGGCTTGATTTATTGGGGCTTATTTGTATCCTCTTTTTGAAAACAAAAATAATCTGAGGCCTTGTGTGCTGAGTCCACAAACGATTATGTACTACCGTTTTTCAGGGGAAAGCATTGAAGTGGTCAGTTTTAGGGGCACCAAAATGAATCCTGAGACTTTAGGCCTGTAGATTAGATTACTTCAACAGCTCAGTGGATGTCATTAATCGGGCACCTCGTTTTTCCATATCCTTAAAGGCTTTATCGGTATCCTCGGGCTGCAGGTTAACGCCCCGTGTGGCATCGGTCAGCAGATTGGCTTCGTAGCCCAGTAATAAGGCATCTTTTACCGTGTAGTACACACAATAATCGGCTGCCAGTCCGCATACAAATAAACTCGTAATGCCGTTGCGCTTGAGGTAGGCATGCAGACCGGTTTCCTTGAGGTGACCGTTGTCGTAGAAGGCGCTGTACGAATCGATATCGGGGTCGCTGCCTTTAAAAATAACGTTGTTGATGAGGCCTTGGTTGAGCAAAGGCGATATTTCGGCACCGGGACTCCCCTGTACGCAATGGTCGGGCCACAGCACTTGTTGCTGCCCGTGGAGTCGAATGACTTCTCCTACCTGGCGATTGTCGTGGTTGGAGGCAAAGCTCCCATGGTTGGCCGGATGCCAGTCGCGCGTAGCCACAATCAGCTTAAAATGCTGTTGAATGTTGTTGATGACGGGTATGATGGCATCGCCCTGGGGTACGGCCAGCGCACCGCCGGGTAAAAAGTCGTTTTGTACGTCTACGATGAGTAAGGCCTTCATAGGTCTGTTGTTTTGAGGTTATTGCACTTGAAATTTTTGCCGGTAATTCAGTATCAGGTCCATCCGTTTGTTGTAGAGCTGCGCTTCGAGTCCCACGGGATAGAGATGGGGATTGGTGAGTCGCCGTATGCCGGCATCCAGCTGCTCGAGTTGTTGGGCCCGGCGTTGTCGGATGCTGTTGAGCTCGGGCAAATCGTACACCAGCTGACCCTTTTGCAGCACAGGCTGCAAAAGATCTTCATAGCGGCTGTTGCAGTTAGCCACGCTCTTGCGCCGGGTGGGGTCGGCGGGGTCAATGAGCAAGGGCAGCTCCGGAAGGCGGTCACGCTCGTCAAAAATCATGTCGCAGGCCAGCTTATTGTTCTTGTAGAACCTTCTGACCTGCTGTATGCCCGGTATGTTTATCTTAATGGATTGTTCAGAAAGCTTGATGCGGTCTTCAAAGTCGCCCATATCGTTTTCCATGGCCGCCAGCTTGTACACGCCGCCCAGGGCAGGCTGGTCGTAGGCGGTCACCAGTTTGGTGCCAATGCCCCAGATATCGATGGCGGCTTGCTGCTGTTTGAGACTGGCAATCAGGTGTTCGTCCAGGTCGTTGCTGGCCACAATTTTCATAAAACCGAGACCTGCCGACTCAAGTTTTTGTCGGGCCAGGCGACTCAAATAGGCCAGGTCGCCCGAGTCGAGGCGTAGACCGGTCATTTTATAGCCCTTTTTCAGCATTTCCTGAGCCACGGTTATGGCGTTGTCTATGCCCTGAGGCGTATGGTAGGTATCTACCAGAAATACCGTATTGTTGGGCATGCTGTCGGCAAACTCGCGAAAAGCTTGCAGCTCATCGTTATAGGCCTGCACCCAGCTGTGGGCATGGGTCCCCAGCACGGGAATGTTGTAAATTTTTCCGGCATATACATTGGAGGTGCCTATGCAGCCGCCTATGTAGGCGGCGCGACTGGCCGACACAGCGCCATCAAGTCCCTGGGCACGCCGGAAGCCAAATTCCATGACCGGATCGCCTTGGGCGGCATCGCAGATGCGGGCCGCCTTGGTGGCTACCAGGGTCTGGAAGTTGATGATGTTGAGCAAGGCAGTTTCCACCAGTTGGGCCTGTAAAACAGAGCCGCTGACCCGCAAAAGGGGCTCGTTGGCGAAGACAACCGTACCTTCGGGTATGGCCGCCACATCGCAGCTGAAGCGCTCCTTACTTAAAAAGTCCAGAAAGGCAGGATCAAAGATGGGGCGCTCGTCGTTGCCCCTGAAGTCGCTCATATAACACAAATCCGAGTCACTGAAACGGAAATCCTGCAGATAAGCCAAGGCTTGTTCCAGTCCCCCCGCCACCGCATAACCGCCCTTAAAGGGAATGTTGCGAAAAAACAGGTTGAAAACTGCCTTTTTTTGATGCAGCCCTTTCTTCCAGTAGCCGTGTGCCATGGTCAACTGGTAAAGGTCGGTCATCAAGGCCGGTGCCTCACGATAAATGGATGTATTGGGGCTTTTCATGCATGTACAACAAACAAATAACAAATATAGCTGCAAAGTACCGCCCGGCAAAATAAACAGGCGGCACATTTTCCGCTGCTTTTGGTGGTATTTGTTTATTTTTGCCGCTTTAAGGCATCAATTTACCGAAAAGTATGCACGCACAAGGCAAAACCTGGCGCCCGATTTCGACCGGTCATCTCTTTATTTATTTCCTCAAATGGCTGGGCTTAAGTCTGGTGGTGGGGGGACTGGCAGGATCGGCGTCGGCTTTTTTTCTGTGGAGTTTGGATGTGGTGACGGTATTTCGAGAGGGACATCTTTGGCTGGTGTGGCTTTTGCCTTTGGGCGGATTGCTGATTGGTTTGACTTACCATTATTGGGGTGAGGACGTAGTGAAGGGGAACAACCAGTTGCTGGAGGAGTTTTATTCGCCCAAGAAAGTGATTCCCTTACGCATGGCCCCTTTGGTGCTGTGGGGCACACTGGCTACGCATTTGTTTGGCGGCTCGGCAGGCCGGGAGGGTACGGCGGTGCAAATGGGCGGGGCCATTGCCGATCAGTTTACAAGAATTTTTAAGTTGCGACCCCGCGACCGGCGGGTTTTGTTGAGTATGGGGGTGAGTGCCGGTTTTGCCTCGGTTTTTGGCACCCCCCTGGCCGGTGCGGTTTTTGCGCTGGAGGTCTTTGTGGTAGGCAAGGTGCGCTACGACGGCATTCTTCCTGCTTTTTTGTCGGCTTTTGTAGCTCATTGGGCCTGTCACGCCTGGGGCATAGGACACACAGTCTATACCATTCCATTGGTGCCCGATTTGCAGCCCATCCATCTCTTACTGGCCGCTTTGGCAGGCATTGTTTTTGGTCTGACTGCCCGCAGCTTTTCCTTCCTGGCCCATTATTGGGTACTGTTTTTTAAGCGCCTGGTGCGTTGGGCGCCTTTACGACCTGTGGTGGGTGGATTGGTACTGGCTTTGGCTTTTTGGGCCCTGGGCGATTCGCGCTACATGGGTTTGGGCATTCCGGTGATTCAGGAAAGCTTTGTCTTGGAAGTCCCTTATTATGATTTTGCACTGAAGTTGTTGTTGACCACCTTTACCCTGGGGGCCGGCTTCAAGGGTGGGGAAGTCACCCCCCTGTTTTTTGTCGGAGCCACCCTGGGCAATGTACTGGCTTTGTTTGTGCCTTTGCCTATGGCGCTGTTGGCGGGAATGGGTTTTGTGGCTGTTTTTGCCGGTGCCACCAATACGCCGCTGGCCTGTATTTTTATGGGGATAGAGCTCTTTGGGGTAGAAAGTGGCGTATTCATTGCCCTGGCGGTGGTTATGGCCTACCTTTTTTCGGGACACACCGGCATTTACGGCAGTCAGCTCATCGGCAGTCCCAAACACCTTTTGTTGGGGCGGGAGCGGGGAAGGGCGCTGCACGATTTGTAGGGGGCGTTTTTCCTGAGCTTATTCTTTATGCCTGGATCTGTATAGGAGGCGTTTAATCATTTCCATCTGCAACAATCCACTCCAAAGCGGCAGACTCAGATGCTTCTTCAGATAATGATGCTGAACGACAACCAGGGCCAGATAACCAAAGTTGGTAGCCAAGGCGGCACCGGTAGCGCCCCATACTCCGATTAAGAACCAACCACCAACGAGGACAATGAACAAATTGGCCATGCTGCCCCAGAGGTTGATTTGGTGTCTGCCGGTCCCCGAAAAATAGTGGCTCGAAAGGAGGCTTTGTCCAAACAGAAAAGAGGCCGGCAGCATAAGCACGATGTAATGTTTCAATCCGCTGAATTCTGCGCCAAAAAAGAAAGTGTACAGCTGAGCCGGGACCAGTACTAAGGCCAGGAGGGCTGCGGTTTGACTCCAAAAGGCGAAGAAAACATAGCGCTGGTAAAGTTTTTGATGGTAGCGGGTACTGGTCGAATTGATGATGCGGGAGTAGAATACCAGGGAAAGACTGCGGTTGATGATCCATATGGCTTCGGTAATGGATACTGCGTTGGAGAAGATGCCGACTTCCTGCAGCGAACCGAGGCGTTCGAGCAGGTAATAGCTTCCTCTAAAGCTGAGCAACTGAATAAAAGTGCCGGTCTGGTTGAGAAAACCATAACGAAACATGGCTTTTACATCTTTCCAAAAAGTGCTTTTGTCGATCCCTTGCATGCCTTTAAGGTAGCATTTGGCGCCATGGAGGCTCAAAATAAACAAGGCCAGATAGCTGATGGAGAGGGTGTGAATATAGCTTTCAACGGTAAATTCCCCACCCCAATGATAGAAAGCAGCAATCAAGAGTATGTTGAACAGGGGTTGGACAAATAACAGGAGATTGTAGCGGGTAATGCGCTCTTTTATCAGATATATGGATAAGTTGTTGGTTGCCAGTGCGGAAAGCAAGGTGCTGAAGCTGAGCCACAGGCTGTTTTCCAGACTGAGAAATTGCCCCTGATACACAACAAGGAAAACAAGGCTGCTGGCCACAAGGGCCCAGCCGTTGGCTATAAAAAAATAGTTCACGGAAGGCCTTTTGGGAACCAGATAAGTGAGAGAAATGATGCCAAAAACGCCTGTAATGGCGGTGCTTAGTCCCAGTCCCGCAATAAACAAGCTCTGAAAACCCTTCCCTTCAGCCCCCAGCCAACGAGACAGCAGGATGGCGACCCCCAGGTTGATGAAAGCGGTGAGGACTTTGGTAAGGAAGGTGGCGCTTATTTTTTTGAGCATGGTATGGGCTTGAGCATTTGGCTGTACAGATCCATGTATTGCTGACCAACTGCCTGAAAACTGAAATGTTCACGGGCATAGGTCTGGATTTTATCTGCTTGGAAACGTGTTTTCTGGGAGGGGAAGTCTTTAATGGCTTTAACCAGGGCCTTTTCGTCTCCAATGGGGATCAATATTCCCCGCTCCGGGGCAATGAGTTCTTTGGCCGGACCGCTTGCCGTTGAAATAACGGGGATCCCTGCTGCAAAGGCTTCTGCGATGACTACCCCAAAGGTCTCGTAATTACTAAAGAGCAGGAGTACATCACTTTGATGAAGGGCTAAGGCCACCTCTTTGGGCTTTAGGGCGTAGCGGAAGCTTACCACATCTTCGAGTGGCGTGCCCTTCAGATTCTTCTGCCAATATCTGTCGGAGTTACAAGTTACGACCAACAACTCAAAATCTACGCCTTCGTTTTGCAAAGCCTCCATGGCCCGGAACAGTCCTTCGCTGTTTTTTTGCCGATTATTGAGGGTGGAGATATGAATCAAGCGCAGTTTTTCGGGGTGGTCTTCCTTATGTTTGGGGAGATACAAGTCGGTATCTACCACATTGGGCACCACCTGGTAGCAACCGTTCAAGTCCTGATTGCGCATGGACCTGGCCAGGTACCCGGATACCGGACAAATGAAGGAGGCTTTGCGCAGCACCCATTTTGTCATTGTTTTTTGAAAGGGACTTAAAGGAGTGTTTTTTTCAGGCAGATAGCCGGTCCAGTGTTCCGTTATCAAATAAGGGCTGCGGGTAAAAAGCTTAAAAAACAGGGCGTACAAACCAGAAGGGTAGGCGACGTTGGCGTGAATGACATCGGGTTTTCCCTGCTCGCGACAAACTTGGCGGTAGTGTTGGCTGTAGCGCCATAGCTTTTGGAGTACCAAAAATATTTTTCGCAGTCCTTTTCGGGGAAGGACCTGACTTTCGTAAAAATGAATGGTGGCTTGCAGGTCCAGCTCCGCCTTATTGGTAAGGGGCAGACTGCTGACGTGGAGAAAGGATACCCTGGCAAAGTGCGCTACGGCTTCTGCGTGCTTAAGGACAAAGTTGCCATCCAGAGGGGCCTCCTGATTGGGATACCAAGAACTTAAAAACAGGATATGTAGTTTTTTGTCTTTTGGCATGACCAGGTTTTAAACAAAGTGATTAAAACCACCCCGCGGGGCCTGCTTCAACAGTTTTCCTGCCTGCTGCCATTGCAGGCCGCCTGCTTCGGTAATGTGTCCGATGGGATAGAGGTCCTCGCCAAACTCTTTTTTATAGGCCTCCCGGAGTTTGGGCAGTTGTTCCCCGGCAACAGTAAGCAACAAACAGTAATCTTCTCCGCCAGAGGTGGCCAGTTCGTGGGCGTCCATTTTTCGGGCCCGACTGAAGGCTTGGAGCTGGGGCGAAAGGGGCAGCTGGTCCAAGTCGATGTGTGCTCCTTTTTTGGAGGCTTTGAGGATGTGTTGCAAATCGGAAGCAATGCCGTCGCTGACATCCATCATGGCATGCACGCTTTTGTGTTGAGCCAGCCACTGTCCCTGTGCCACATGCGCCTGAGGGCGCAGGTGGCGCTGAAGCAGCCAGTCGCTGTCGGCCTGTCCCTGCCAGTCGTTCAGCAGCACTTGCAAGCCGGCCGCCGAATCGCCCAGGGTGCTGGTCACTACAAGGTGGTCGCCCACCTGCGCGCCGGAGCGCAAGCGGGCCTGCCCTTTGGCGATGGTTCCGATAACGCTGATGTTGAGAACGAGCTTTTGTGGAGAGCGGGTGGTGTCGCCACCCATAAGGGGAAGCTGATGCTGCGCACTCAGCTCGTGATAGCCCTCCATCAGCTCGTCGAGGTACTCTACGGGAACGTCGGAAGGTATGGCGATGGATAAAAAGGAGCCGGTGGGACGGGCGCCCATGGCGGCAACATCGCTGAGATTGACGGCCAGGGCCTTATGGCCCAGGTCGCGGGCACTCATTTTTTCGCGGATAAAGTGGATGTCCTCCACCAGCATGTCGGTGGTGATCACGAGGTCGTGATCGCCGGCTGGCAATATGGCACAATCGTCCCCAATGCCCATGGCATTGGGTGCCAGAAGGTCTTCAAAGCGATGGGCAAAGCGTTCGATGAAGCCAAATTCTCCGATCTCTGATAGTTTCATACTACAAAAATAGTAAAAGCACTTAATAAAAGCGGGGAAGACTCAATGAATAAGTCCTCCCCGCCAGGCCATGTCTTTAATCTGCGCTGAGCAGCGCATGGTCGTTTTTTATTCCTGCGGCACTTCGATCATGCGCAGGCGATCGCCGGCTTCGTCAACAATGCGGCGATAATAATTTTCGTCGTAGCCTGGAAACTTCGCAGGGGCTGGGTTGCCGTGCGCATTGCGCAGAAACTCGCCATCTACTTCCTCGTGCAGGTTACCGTCGAGGTATTTCACCGTTAAAAACTCACCCAACTTTTTCCATCGTTCTACGGTCAGCCGGGTCTGGTTGTGCGAATATTCTGTGAGAAAGGCGCTGGCCAGTGCCGGATCTTGCTGATGAAGCGCTAAAGCTGCTTCATCAATCACGGGGCCGTAGGCGGCAAATTTATCTTCCAGCTCGCTTTGTACCTTGCGAATGTCGCCAATCATGTGGCTGTAACGGTGGTAGGCCTGGTTAGATACCCAGTTGAATACCCAAAAGGCGGAGGTCCATGAGAACTCCAACATATTGCCGTTGCCCTGGGCCAGTTCGTGGGGAATACCGTTCATACCCATGTAAATGGGCAGGTAAACCGACATGTTGGCATCGTCCACGCCAAACCACAGAATGCCGCCGATGGCATTGGGCAACCAACTGCGCATTTGGGCTACAAAGGAGAAGCCGGTCTGCTGGGTGGCAATGGCCCGCTCGTTGAAATATTCTACGCCATCTACCTCCCAGGTGAGCGGACGCCAGCGGTAGGGCTTGCCGTAGGGACCGGCACCGGGATCTTGCGTCATCGAAAGGGGGGTGTTCTCATAGTAGTCGCGCATGATATTTTGCACGTCGCGTACGCCGACCTTTTTCTCGGGTTGGATGAAAAGTGGCATACGCTCGTCGCTTTTTCCCTGAACAAAATCAACATACTTGTCCATTTCGGGGTTCATGAGGCGAAATGCGCTCCATACGCGTGCCTCGCAAAAACGAATGGCTCCAAAATCCAGGGGCGCATAAGCATCGGCAAAACTGAAGTCCTTGTTTTTGCCATTGAAATAGCCCATTTCGCGTGCGAAGGATATAACGTCGTTGGCGTAAAGTACATTATCCTTATCGTTGAGATCAAAGGTGGTAATACGAGCCTGGTTGGCATGCGCCGATACGTATCCGTCGGGGATGCGTACGGCCACCCATACAGCGCCCTTGTTGTCGGGTCCCTTACCAATCAGCTCCATAATCCAGGCCTCGTTCGGATCTACAACGGAAAAAGACTCTCCGGAACTGTAATAACCGTATTCTTCTACCAGTCCGGTCATTACTTCAATGGCTTCGCGGGCAGTGCGTGCACGTTGCAGGGCAATGTAAATGAGACTGCCATAGTCTATGATGCCGGTGGTGTCGCGCAGTTCGGATCGGCCACCAAAGGTGGTTTCGGCTATGGCCAGTTGGTGCTCGTTCATGTTGCCAATAACGGTGTAAGTTTGCGGTGCCTGAGCAATTTTTCCCAGATATTTTCCGGTATCCCATTCCCGTATGTTCAGCATGCTCCCCTCGGGATATTCTTTACCCGGCCAGTAATACAGCTCCCCAAAAAGATCGTGAGAGTCGGCGGCATAAGAAACAAAGGTGGAGCCGTCGACAGAGGCCCCTTTGGTAACAATGACATTGGTGCAGGCGTTACTTTGCTGCCACCCCGCCTGCAAAAAAGCAAGAGACAGCGTGGCCAAAACCAGTTTTTTGTTCAACTTCATGTGTTAAAATGCTTGGTGTATTTGTACTTTTATCTATACCTGCAAATATATACAATAGTTGCCACTTAAGAAAAGCCAACCGGAATGGCCAAAATTTTCTCCTTCATCAGCTCGGTTTCTCCGTCCCACCGATAAGCCATCAGGTGTCCGTGTCCGGCAACACACGCGTCTACGCAACATAAGTTGGGGCTTTGTATGTTCAGCTGCGCACCAATGCAGTAATGGCCAAAAAACACAAGCGGTGCTTCCGCCGGATAAGGGCTTAGCAGAGGCAGTATTTGCTCAGGGATGGTATAGTCGGGCAATACAAAGCGATTGCCAAAACTGAGGTCCCTGAAGGTGAGGCCCCGGGGATCGGCCCACCATTTTATGCGAAAGCGCGTGCGCCGGATATTTTTACTGTCTTTGAGTATCAAATCCGGGGGCAGCGACAGTTCCAGCCCTCGGGTGGTTTCATTCACTGCCTGGGCAAACTCGCTCTTTCCCTTTATTATTTCTTTGATTTGTTTCTTGCTAATTTTGCCTTCGCTGATGCTTTGGGCAATCAGCTGAATGTGCTTGGGGTTATAATAGGCATGAACCACGCGCAAATGACCAAGCGAAAGGAAAAATGGCAGCGTACGCAGCCATTTTACATCGCCCTGCAGTTGCTCCTCATCGCCTTGGTATTGTGCCCTTATTTGCTCCATTTGTTTCTTTCCGGCAGGGGAGGGTTCTGCCAGGGATAAGGCCTTTTTGTTGTGGGTAAAATAGGCCATCATATTGATTTCATGATTCCCAAGAATGGCGTAGGCCTTATGGTTTTGAACCATTGCTCGTATACTTTGTATTACCTCCGGGGTTTGTGGCCCCCGGTTGGCAAAATCTCCAACAAAAATGGCTTTTCGCCGGGGGTGTTGCCATATCCCGTCAATACAGCTGTAATCCATTTGCGACAGCAGGGTCGTCAGTTCGCTGTAGTGACCATGCACATCGCCAATGATGTCGTAAGCGGACGCAGTACCGGGGTTTTCTGCTTTATGAAATAAACCTTTCATTATTTTGGTCTCTGTTTGGGGTTTGGTAGTTCAGCATCAACTAAATTGCGAAAAAAAATCAAGTAAAATTCAATGCCATGAAAAAAATAAGATGGGGAATTATAGGCTGCGGCGACGTCACAGAAAGAAAAAGCGGTCCCGCTTTTTCAAAAGTGCTTAATTCTGAGCTTGTAGCGGTAATGAGGCGAGATGCCGGATTGGCTAAGGATTACGCCGCCCGACATAAGGTTCCGCGTTGGTATACCGATGCCGATGCCTTGATAAATGATAAAGAGGTGAACGCAGTTTATGTAGCCACACCTCCTTCTACGCATGCCGAATATGCCATCAGAGCCATGCGGGCCGGCAAACCGGTATATGTCGAAAAACCCATGGCCGCTACTTATGCCGAATGTCAACAGATGTTGCAAGTGTCTGAAGAAACCGCTGTCCCTTTATTTGTAGCTTACTACAGACGCAGTTTACCGGAATTTCTTGCGGTGAAGAAGGTCCTTGACGAAGGGGCCATTGGCCGGCCTCTTTTGATTAACATCAAGCTATTGCGGCCTGCCTTGGATAATGAAAGGGCAGGTGACTCATGGCGCGTGGATCCAAAGGTGGCTGGTGGGGGCCTTTTTTACGATTTGGCTTCGCATCAACTGGACCTGGTTTCCTTTTTGTTTGGGAGTATTGTAGAAGCCAGAGGCAGCAGCGCTAACTTCGGAGGGCGCTATTCGGCAGAGGACACTGTTGTGGCCAGTTTTGAGACGGAAAGTGGCGTTATGGGAAGTGCTGCCTGGTCTTTTGTTGCAGGGGATGCTGCCCAAGAGGACAGTATGGAGCTTATTGGTACTAAGGGCAAGGTGGTTTTTTCAGGATTTGGACATCGCCCACCTACACTTTTCAATGAAAAGGGAGAACGAATCCTGCCCTTCACCAATCCGGAAAATATTCAGTATTATTTGATTGAACAGGTGGTGCAGACCTTATTGGGTAAGGGCAGTTGTGTGAGTATGGGGGCTTCTGCAGCCGAAACCAATCGGGTGATGGAAAAAATTCTGGGGAGAAAGTAGGAGGGCGCTCTTAACAGTCGGGGACATAATTAAAGAACTGAGGGGGCTATTTCCTTCTGTTGGTGTCACTTTTTTTGCTATTTTTGCGGCAAAATAAAAAGGAGAAAAGATGTTTGAGAATCTCTCGGAAAAACTGGAACGATCGTTTAAACTGCTGAAAGGGCAGGGTCAAATAACCGAAATAAATGTTGCTGAAACTTTAAAGGAAGTACGCCGTGCACTATTGGATGCCGATGTAAACTTTAAAACAGCGAAGACCTTTACCGAGACGGTGAAGGAAAAGGCCTTGGGCCAAAATGTGCTTACGGCAGTTAAGCCGGAGCAAATGATGGTAAAGATTGTGCACGACGAGCTGACTCAATTGATGGGAGGTGCTTCGGTCGACATCAATACCAAGGGCAACCCTGCTGTAATATTGATCGCGGGTTTGCAAGGTTCCGGTAAAACCACCTTTTCGGGAAAGCTGGCCTCCTTAGTTAAAAATAAGCGCTCTAAGAACCCCTTGTTGGTGGCTGGCGACGTGTATCGTCCCGCTGCAATCAATCAGTTGCAGGTATTGGGCGAGCAGATTGGCGTTCCTGTATTTACCCAGGAGGGCAGTAAGGATCCTGTCAAAATTGCCAAAGATGCAGTAAAAGAAGCCCGACAAAAGGGCTACGATTTGGTCATTGTGGATACCGCCGGTCGCCTTGCCGTAGATGAGGAAATGATGCAGGAGATTACCGCGGTGAAAAAGGCCATCGATCCCGACGAGATACTCTTTGTGGTAGACTCGATGACGGGTCAGGATGCTGTTAATACCGCAAAGGAGTTCAACGACCGACTCGATTTTGACGGGGTGGTGCTGACCAAGTTGGACGGGGATACTCGTGGTGGTGCTGCGTTGTCGATTCGCAGTGTGGTGAACAAGCCCATTAAATTTGTGGGTACGGGTGAAAAAATGGACGCACTTGATGTGTTTCACCCCAGCAGGATGGCCGACCGTATTTTGGGAATGGGCGACATTGTTTCGTTGGTGGAACGTGCCCAGGAGCAATTTGATGCCGATGAGGCCCGCAAGCTGCAAAGTAAAATTGCCAAAAACCAGTTCAGCTTCAACGACTTCCTGAGTCAGATCCAGCAAATCAAGAAAATGGGCAGCCTGAAAGACCTGGCTGGGATGATTCCGGGTATGGGTAAGGCCATTAAAAACATGGATTTTGACGACGATGCCTTTAAGGAGGTGGAGGCCATTATTTTTTCCATGACCCCCGAGGAACGGGAAAACCCTGCTGTTTTGAACGGCAGTCGCAGAAAGCGAATTGCAGCCGGTAGCGGCACAAGTATTCAGGAGGTGAACCGACTGATTAAGCAGTTTGAGGATACCAGAAAAGTAATGAAGATGATGGGGCAGGGCAAAAACCTGTCGAAGTTGATGGCCAACATGTCTATGGGTGGTCGTCGCTAAGCAAGTAGTTTAAAACCCCAAACACCTAATTTATGCAACTTATTGACGGAAAATTGACCGCTCAGGCGGTAAAACAGGAAATAGCAGAAGAAGTTAAGAAGCTGCGTGCGGCCGGCAGAAAGCAACCGCATTTAGCTGCGGTTTTGGTGGGCAATGATGGGGGTAGCGAAACTTATGTGGCAGCCAAAATTAAGGCTTGTGAAGAGGTGGGCTTTGCTTCCTCGTTGGTGCGTTTTGATGCAAGTGTAAGTGAGCAGGAATTACTGGCTGCCGTAGAGCGTCTGAATAAAGATGCCGATGTGGACGGTTTTATTGTGCAATTGCCCTTACCAAAACATATTTCCGAGGAGAAGGTTACTGAAGCAATTGATCCGGCCAAAGATGTGGATGGTTTTCATCCTCAAAACCTTGGCCGAATGATTACCGGTGGCGATGCTTTTGTGTCTGCTACCCCCCAAGGCATAATGGAACTCCTGAAGCGTTATAAAATCGAGACCAGTGGGAAACATGTTGTCGTTATCGGAAGGAGCAACATTGTTGGTCGCCCCATGAGTATTTTGCTTTCGCTAAAGGGATATCCGGGCGATGCAACCGTTACCGTTTGTCACAGCAGGACCGCCAACCTGAAAGAACTTTGTCTGCAGGCCGATATTATTGTTGCCGCCTTGGGCATACCTGAATTTTTAAAGGCCGATATGGTCAAGGAGGGCGCCGTGGTGATAGATGTAGGAACTACTCGTGTAGCTGCGCCCGACACCAAGCGGGGCTGGCGTTTGAAGGGCGATGTGGAGTTTTCGACTGTGGCACCCAAATGCAGTTACATTACACCTGTGCCTGGTGGTGTGGGACCCATGACCATTGTATCCCTTTTATTGAATACCCTGAAGGCCGCTTCGAAATAGTACACACAGATACCTGGAATTTTTGATGAAACTTTTAGTCCTAAGTCGCTTAGACTTGGGACTAATTTTTTGTACTGCGGATGGTTCGGTATTCATTGGCCCAGGGCAAATGTGAAGAATTGGAAAATTAATTTAAAAAGAGTACTTTAGAATGGTCTGTATTGTTCTGTTCTGTTATAATATGTATTTGATTAATTTTCTATGAAAAGTTCGTGCTTGCTTTTAGTTATCTTATTTCTGTTTTCAGGGGCCTTGCCTACAAAGGCAGGAAACACACCACCCTCCTGTGTGCTGACTTATCCGCACAATAATGCCTATTATCAGACTGGGAAGGATATTCATATTCGGGTTTATGCCAGCGATAAAGGCGGCACTTTTGATGCGGGAAGTGTAACTAAAGTTGTTTTTATGGCCAATGATGAGCCGATACATGAAGCTGCTGCGCATCAGGCCCATATCTATCATTATGTGTGGGAAAATGTGCCTGCCGGCACCTATCGACTGACGGCCACGGCCACCGATGAGCAAGGGCTGTCCTTTACCTCGGCCGGGGTTTGGCTGACGGTGGGCGAAGAGGAACCGGTGCAGAAGGGCATCAGTGCGGGAAAAGGCAAGTATTTGGGAAACATCATTAGTTTTAGGGGACCCGAGCGGGATTATCTGAAATACTGGAATGGAGTTACTGCTGAAAACGGTGCCAAATGGGGCAGTATTGCCCGAACCCCCGACCAGGAAAATTGGAGGGATGCAGACATGGCTTATGATTTTGCGCGTGTGAATAACTTGATGTACCGCTATCATGCCCTCGCATGGGGCAGTCAATATCCCGAATGGATCAAGGAACTGAGCCCCGAATCCTTTCAGGAAGCACTGGAGGGTTATATGGCCGATGTGGCGGAGCGCTATCCTTTTACCGACCAGGTGGATGTGTTGAACGAACAGCTGCGCGAACATGCGGAGGGAACTCAATATTTTAGAGATAAACTTGGAGGTACAGGAACAACGGGTTACGATTGGCAAATCTGGATTTTTGAAAAGGCGCGCGCCTATTTTCCCGACAGCAAGTTGGTGTTAAACGATTATGGTTTGGAGAATGACCCCACAGCGATTACTGAGATGCTTGGACTGGTGGCTGTTTTGCGCGACAGGGGACTTATAGATGGCTTTGGCAGTCAGGCGCACTATTTTAATGTGGATCAGATGGCCGCAAACCCTGCGACCTTAAAGCAGCGTATAGATTTGATGGCTTCAGGAGGGGTACCGGTATATATTACGGAGCTGGACTTAAAGGGGAGTGCTCAAGATGAAGCCAGTCAGGAAGCCTCGTATAAAAGTGTTTTTCCTGTTTTTTGGGAACACCCTGCGGTGGCCGGTATAACGCTTTGGGGAACCATTGAGGGACAAACTTGGGCCTCAGGAACGGGTATTTTCAATAACGATGGAAGCAAGCGGGCAGCCATGCGATGGTTGGAAAGCTATATGACCGGGCAAGTTAATGTGGGCTACCCCCACGTGGGTGTGGAGGCGCCAGAGGCTACTTCTCTGTTGGTAAATGGTGAGTTTGATTTGGGCACGACCGGCTGGAGTCTCCAAAACAACAGTGGCGCTTCTTCGGTCATGGAGGTAGTCGGCGGAGCCGGTTTATCGGGGCAGCAAGCCCTCAGGGTTTGTCCCCAGAATGCCGGAAGCGAGGGTTGGCACATTCAGGTGCGGCAAGGGGTGCCCATTGAAGCAGGCACTCGTTACGAGATTGAATTGCAGGCCCGGGCCGACCAAGCGCGCAGCATAGACATTGCTGTACAACGTGACAGCAATCCCTACACGACCTTTTATCAGTCCACCCTTCAACTGGGGACAACAACTGAAACCTACAAGCTGTCCTTTACTGCCGATGTTTCGGATGCGCAAACCGCACTTAAGTTCTATCTGGGCAATGATCCTGCATGTGTTTACCTCGATGCGGTAGAAATGAGCGATGGGCGTGTGACCTCAGACAAGGTGACCGTTTTGGATGATGAGGGTTTCAGCGTTTGGCCCAATCCTTTTAACGAAGGTTTTCAGGTGGTGCTGACCAGGCAGGAAGCCGCTCTATTGCAATTGTTTAACCTGCAAGGCCAGTTGGTGCTGGAGACGTTGGTTGAGGGAAGCTACAATGCGGAGAATATTGCTCTGCCTGCCGGTGTTTATTTGTTGAAAATTATTCAAAACAACCAGGTTTATACCCGAAAGCTGGTACGATATTAAGAGCTTAACCTGTTCCAAAATGAAGGGGGATGACCAGTATATATGACCATCCCCCTTCTTCGTGGTACAGTTATAGGGTGTTAGGGAGCTGCATCAATGCTGCCACCCAGACTGGTGCTTACAGCAACTTCCCTGGGATCACCACTGTATTCGATCCGTGCTCCGGTGGCAGAGCGGGCTTCCAGTTTCCCACTTACCTGTAATTGAACATTGGCTCCGGTGGTTGCACGCACCTTTACGCTTTCTGCCAACAGAGCATGGCCTACAAAGCGACCGCCAGTGCTGACATCAAGGTCGAGTTCCTCCACTTTCCCGGCCAGTTCGGTGCGGGAGGCCGAAACGTTGGCTTCAATGCGGGCCACATCGATGTCTTCGAGTTGGATGGCGGCATCGGCACCTGTTTCCAATTTGAGAAAGTCGGCCTCGAGCAGCGCTTCGGCATAGACGGCTGCTCCCGTTCCTACACTGATTTCGCGCAGCGTTTGGTAATACAGGTAAACATTTACTGCTACGTCCTGATAGATTCTGGCCTTCATTTTTATAGTGAGGTCTTTGCCACTTTGTTCAATAAGCACATCTTCGGGGAGGGTATTGCGGATGTGAATTTCGGCCTTCGGGGCGTCTCCTTCAACAAGGGTGACATTTATGCCGCGGCTAACACGGAGGTTTTCGAAGGGGGCCAGGGTCCTTAAGTCCACCTCCACGCCGGGCTCGGCATTGAATTGGGCTTGCAGTCCCACGCCGATAAGGACGAAACTGAAAGTCAACAATAGTTTGTTCATAATGTGTTATTTTAGAATAGATAATTCCGTTGTTACAATAATTGAGCCAGAGCCTAAGAGAAGAGTTCGATTATCTCCTCTTTACTCAGGTCGTTCAGGGGATTGTTGTTGTTGACAAAAACATCGGCCAATTGGGCTTTCTTCTGTTGCAACAGGGCGATTTTCTCTTCTATGGTACCGGTTGATAAAAAACGGTACACAAAAACGTTTTTGGTCTGACCAATTCGGTGGGCACGATTAATGGCCTGGGATTCTGCGGCCGGATTCCACCAAGGGTTTAACAAAAATACATAGTCGGCCTTCGTGAGATTGAGTCCCACCCCCCCTGCTTTAAGAGAAATTAAAAATATGGAGGCGTTTTTATTGAAATCCTCAATAACCCTGGCGCGTTCACGGGTGGCGCCTGTTAATACGGCATAGGGAAGTTGCTTGCTATCGAGTTCGATTTGCAACAGTTTCAGATCTGTCGTAAAGGACGAGAAGACCAACACATTGTGGCCTTCTGCCACAATGCTTTCGAGCTGATCCACGATTTGGTCGAATTTGCCGGAGGACCCCCGATAATCGGGGTCGGCCATTTTAGGGTGATTGGCTATCTGACGCAGTTTGGTGAGGGCCTGCAGGGCCATGATGGCGCTTTGCTTAGGGTCTTTGTGTTCAAAAACCTGGTAGATGCTGTTGCGTATGCCCGATTTTTCCCGCTCATAGTAACTGGCCTGTTCGGGGCTCATTTCACAATACTGTACCTGCTCCATAACCGGCGGAAGATCGCGGGCCACTTTTTCTTTGGTGCGCCGCAATAAAAAGGGCTGGATGAGTTTCTGAAGCTTTTCTTCCTTTTCGGCGGATTGCTGACGGGTAATGGGCTGTACAAAGTGTCGTTTGAAAAAGGGAAGGGTACCCAGCAAACCTTTATTAACCAAGTTCATTTGGGCCCAGAGATCGACCAGGGAATTTTCGATGGGGGTACCGGTCAGCGTTAGTCGGTGCCGGGCTTCAATTTGCTTTACAGCATCGTAAATTTTGGAGCCTGGATTTTTAACGTACTGACTTTCATCGAGTATACAGTAGTGGAAGGGGTAGGTGGACAGGTAATCAATGTCGTTGCGCAGAATGCCGTAAGAGGTGAGTACCACATGATAATGCCGGAGAATTTTCCCTATGTCCTTACTTTTTAAGCGCTTGCCTCCGGTATAGTTGTATATTCGCAGGGACGGTGCAAATTTTTCAAATTCGGATTGCCAATTGTGTACCAACGAGGTGGGCATAACGATGAGGCTGGCGGCCCATCCGCTGTGGTTGAACTTTTTGGGCTGAGGGGATGCAAAAAGAGACAGTTGCGCTGCCGCAGATTTAGGGCTTTCTTCTGCATCAGGTTGGCTTGCTGTATTTTGGTATATTTTGAGCAGCAGGGTAATGGTTTGCAGGGTTTTCCCCAGGCCCATATCGTCGGCCAAAATGCCCCCATAGTTGTTCTCGCGAAGAAAATTGAGCCAGGCAAAACCTTCCAGCTGATAAGGCCGGAGTGCAGCTTGCAATCCCGTCGGGACTCGGGTTTCGGAGAAAACAATTGGGGTATTTTCAGCCTGCTTATCGATGCTTTTGATGCCGTGTTGTACTCTTTCCATTATTTGAAAATGAGTGCGCGGCAGTCGCAACACTTGCTTGTCTACCCGGGCATAGTCGAACAGTTCGCTGAAGCGGGAAAACCATTCGGGCGGAATCATAAACAGCTGGCCATTGGGGAGTTCATATTCCGGATTTTCGTCAATCAGGTGCTTTCGGAATTTGATGAAGGGGATGCTGAATTCACCAATGATGACTCTTGCACGTATCTCAAACCAGTCGTTGCTTTCTGTGCTGTCGAGTTGCAGGCGAGGCTGACCGACAAATATTTCACGGTTATCGAAGGCCGTATCCACACTTACTTTCAGCTTTTTCAATGCTGCCCTTTGTGCACTTATCCAGCTGGCTATATGGGCCAGCGTCGCGCTTTCACTGCTGTTTGGGGGACAGTCAACAGGTAAAAACAGGGCGTCGGTATTTTGCTTTAGGCCCAGCTCCTTAAGTTGCTGTTTTACGGCTTCCTCGTTACCAAAGTCGCGGCGAATTTTGTGGAAAGTGTAAGTCCCTTTTTCGTTAACACAATCCACATAAACCGGGGCTTTTCTGTCGGCCAAAAAGGTTTTGTTGCGATAGGCAAAATGCAGGGCAAGCACCGGTTGGTTGTGCAGGTTTTTCAGCAGGGCCAGATGCGGCAGGGGTTCTTCGTCAATATAAAGGATGCTAAAGCCTCTGGCAACAATATTGAAGTTACGCACACATTTGGATACGAACCCCTCCATATAAGCGGGGACCTGACGCTCTGGAACTATGATGACGCCTTTGTTGATAAAGGGTTTGAATTTATTGCTGTCGATGTTTTCGAGGAAATAAATGCGATTGTGGATTTTGAGCACAGCAGTGTGTGTACAAAGGAATTCAACAGGTCTGCCCAGCAACGAAAAAATCTTTGGGGGACGATCCTCATCCAATTCCTGCTCAATTTTCAAGGAGTAGCGCAACTCATTGTCTTTAAGCTCGAAATCAAAAAGAGGCTGGGCGGCCTTATTGTAGATAAACATCCGGTCACTTTCGTACAAATTGCTGAAGGTGTCGTCTTTGTAATAAGTCTTTAATTTCCCACCGGCAAGCAGACAAATGGCTTGGTAGATGATTCTGTCTATAAAGGGTAGAATTTCTTTTTCGAGCAGGGGGTTTGTTTGCAATTTGCTCATGAATTCCTTAAGCGTGTCTTCACGTCCGTACTTCCTAAACAAATTTTGCTCACTGATTTTTGCCAGCAAAAGAATTACGGCCTCCTCCTGAATGGAAAAACGTTCGGGTTGATCTTTAATGTGTTGTGGGGTGGCATGTTCATGAAGTAATATGGGTTGGTTTTCATGAAAACTGGCAAAATAAGGAATGACGGTTAAACCAAGGTGGCGCTTGTTGGTGAAAACGACGATGAGTTGTTCCATCTGGAGGCTTTGCATTACTGTTAAACCTACAAATATACGAAATGTAGCTTTAGGGAAATGCAAAAAGGCCGTTCTATGAACGGCCTTTTTTTTGTCGGATTTAAGGTCTTGTTAGCGAATAACAATCTTTTGGGTAAGGGTCTCCGACTGGTTCTTGAGTAAGATCAGGTAGATTCCTGGTTGGATGTAACGATTGATGGTAAGCACAGTCTGGTTCTGAATGTTTTCTTTCCACATTAAACGTCCCTGAAGATCCATGCATTCAACTGCGGCGCCATTTTCGGCAAATCCCGAAGGAATACGCACGCTAAATTGCCCATTGGATGGGTTGGGTTGAACGGTGAAGGCACCTGCCTGCTCCTCAGGTTCTTCCATGTGTGCGCTTTTCCGGCGAACCAATTCAAACATCTGATTGGTGGCGCCACTGATGCAATCCCATTGAAGAACATTGGCGCCATTGTCGTTGGAAGCATTAGAAACATCGAGGCATTTACCGCTGTTGCGGGGAATAATGCGGTAGCGTCCGGTCCCCGCATTTTGAAACTTGAATTGCTGGCCTTCTCCTCCCCAATAATTCCAAATATGAATATTGGCCCCATTGGAAGTAGAAATACCGTCAACATCCAAGGCCTTGGAGGTGGCAATGACCGGCGTTATACGATGCCATTCGCCACCCACATTGCTGATGTTAAACTGTTGTGCCTCTCCGCCCCAGGAGTCCCATTGCACAATATTGGTTCCGTCAGAAGTGCCCCAGTCGTATACATCCAGCGCCTTTCCGCTGTGCACGGCGATTATGGAGTAGGTGCCACTAACGTTGGTGGTTGTAGCACCGGAGGAGGGTGCCCCCAAATTGATGCTGCAGTTGCTGGTACGCACCATTTGGGTGTTGGGATTACAATTAGAAACGGTGCCACTCAGTACATGCGTATCGCTTGCATCTTCCAGAAAAATACCGTGGCTGCTGTTGTTGGCGATATCTACTTCGTCGATGGTGCAGCCGTGGCTTCCAGAAACACTAAAAAATCCTCGACCTGATTCTCTTGAATAAACCTTCTTAACCCGAATGTTGGGTCCATTGTCGTTGGCCACACGAAAGGTGGCATAGCCTCCGCCATAACAATTACGTGTACCGGTAACGACGCCTACTGTTGCATTGCTGGACTGGTTAAGTATGAGTCCACAACCTCCTGAGTTGTTCACTGTAACGTCTCCAATATTAATGCCGTTAATGCCGTAAGTTTCGATTCCGTGGCCCAAAGATCCATTAATATAAATGTTTCCACTTATGGTAAGATTGCTGGCTGCGCCAGTAGAAGCATCTACACGAATGCCCAGACCAACGGTACCGGGGTGACTAAGCTCCATTGTAATATTGTGGAGAGTTACACCCGAGCAACCGCGAAACCACATCCCATAACGAGGAGCCCCGGTGACGCGCAGGTTTCTAATTGTAATGCCGTCACGCCGGTCGGCATAGATGCCAACGACCAAATCCCCACCGTTACAGTTAATCGTGTGGTCATGAAAATCCAAAACCTGATTGGCACGTGGCCTAATGGCGTAAACATTGCCTCCGTCAGGACCGGAATCACCTGAATTCCAAATGTCGATGGTGCCTGCGCTCATGTTGTTGCAGGCGGCCGTAACGGCATCGAACATCCTGGTTCCTGTGTAAACGGTAGAGCCGTTGACTTTAGCGGTCCATGTACTTCCTGATCGGGAGACTGAGCCCTGGCCCCAAACTGGTGCCAGACTTGCTGCGACAAAAAGACTTGAGAGCAGCAAAAATTTGTACAATAATTTCATAGGGTTGTTTTTTGATAAATAAAACCTTCCCCTCTTTCAACTTCGTTTAGCAATTTATAACACATTTTAAGCTAATGAAATGCACATAATGGGCTTTTTTTTGTACTATTTGGCACAAAGCCCTGGTTTTCAGGTCTTGTTTTATAAGTGTTTTGTACTTTTCTCGTTGTATATCCTGCGTTTTGCTATTGTTGCTGTTGAAATATTTATGTTTACAAAGTGATTAAATAAGCAGGGTAAAAAAAGGGGCAAAGACCCCTAAAAATTGTTGAATCTTGAACAAAGCGGAGAGGCAGCAGTTATTATCCAAACAGAAGTTATACTTAAATATTTTTTTCAGATGAAAACGCACTTAATTATATCGGCCCATCCCTCAGAGAACAGCTTCAGCAACTATTTGGCGCAACAGCTCACAGAACTTTTCCAGAATAACGGCTGGAAAACTGTGTGGCGCAATTTGTACGACGGCAGTTTCGACCCGGTTTTGTCGGGATTGGATCTGCAGACATTGAAAGCAGGAAGCATCCCGGAGGAGATTCGTAAGGAGCAGTTAAAAATGGCAGAGGCAGAATTGGTTACAGTTGTTTATCCGCTTTGGTGGGCCAGTTTCCCGGCCGTATTGAAGGGTTACATCGATCGGGTGCTGACCAATGGGTTCGCCTACAGCTATGGTCCGGAAGGTGTTAAGGGTCTGCTTGGAGGCAAACGAGTGGTGCTGCATACCACCATGGGCAATACCGTGGAAGAGTACGAAGACAAGGGCTTGATCGATGCTTTTAAAGCCAGTCAGGGCGACGAGGTTTTTGGTTTTTGCGGAATGACCGTAGAAAATCATTTGTTTTATCCGCAAATAACACTGGCCGACGAAGAAAAGCGCAATCATTTCCTTGAGAAAGCCCTGGCTGCTTATCCCGAATTGTAAAGCAGGACGGCCCTTTGCATTGTTTTTGGTAACTTTGCCTTTAAGCAAAGTAAAGTGCTCATGTTGGCAGACGATATTTATCTTACCATAGCGGGCCCTTCTGAAGGCCTCTATAAAGAAAAAGGGAGCAAGTTTTTGGCATATGCCTGGCCGGTAGAGTCCGAGGAGGCCATTAAGAACTATGTATCCGAATTAAAAACCAAGTATTACGATGCCCGGCATCATTGCTATGCCTGGCAACTGGGTACCGATGGGATGAACTTCAGGGCCAACGACGATGGAGAACCTTCAGGCACTGCCGGAAAGCCCATTCACGGTCAAATTCGTTCGCATGAGCTGACCAACGTGCTGATTGTGGTGGTGCGCTATTTTGGCGGAACCAAACTCGGAACAAGTGGATTGATCCACGCCTATAAAACGGCAGCAGCCGATGCGCTGGCACAGGCGGTGGTGGTCGAGAAAACAGTGGATACTCAGTTTACCTTGCGCTTTCCCTATGAGGCTATGAACGATGTAATGCGGGTGGTAAAGGAGGAGGAGCCACAAATCATTGAGCAATCCTTTGACTTATCCTGTGTTATGATGCTGGCCGTGCGACTTTCAAAGGCAGAGCAGCTGCGCACGCGTCTCGAAAAGATTGATTATCTCACCCTGGACGATTAAAGCACCAATGTTGGGTTTTTATTGCCGGGGGGCGGAACTTCCCAGCTGATGGTAGATCTGAAAAGTGGTTCTCTCCGGCTCAATGTTCACCTTAACGGTGTCGCGCTGGGTGCCACTGAGACCTTGTTGCTCCAACAGCAGTTTTTGTTCTCCCGCTGGCAGGGGAACACGTGTGTAGTGCAAAGCATAGGGCAGCGACTGCCAGTTTCGGGTATCTGCTTTTTCGGTCATGGCGTTTACAATGCTGACCAGAGCACCCAGGTTTTCATTTTCACTTCTGGTGGCTTGCTCCATAACCTGTTTGGTGGCCAAACGCAAGAGGTTGTTGCCCATTTCACGCAGCATGCGGTCCTTGAGCGACTGATGGGCAATTTTGTTGATGTTTTGTGCCATTTCGAGCGGGTAAACCTCTTGCTGACTGCGAAGAACAGCACTGTGATAAAGGGGTTGGCGTTCGAGATAGCGAGGAAAGGCCATACGAATAAAGGAAAGGTTTTTGAAGGCAGCTGCCTGGTTGGCTTGACTTTGTCCCAGCTGCAAGGGATAGGTTATGCCCAGTTCATCGCTGCCAAACAACATGGTTCCATTGCGAACACCCATATTTGTCAGGTTAAGACTCCATTCTGATTTCACGGGGCCCAGTCCGTTCATCCACAAGTAAACCAAATCACCATAGCCCTCCTTAACTTCCGGAGTCCTTAATCCAAAGGCCTTTTCGTAGCGCGCAACTTCCTCATGAAAGCCGGTCATGCGGGCAGCGTAGAGCAAATCCAGTTTCAATTGCCGCGGTGCCTGCAGGCCAAACAAGGATTGGTAGTCGCTTTCGTAAATCTCCAGGGCATTGCGGTAGGCAATGAAGGCGTTGTTGTAATCGCCCGCGGCTTGGAAAACGATGCCCATTAGGTTGTGGGCAAAGGCGTCCCGCGTGTATTTGTTTTTATGTTCCTTGTAGTTTTCGTTGAAAGCCAACAGCAGCAGGTTAACTCTGCGACATTCAACAAGAGCCCCTTCAAAATTGCCCAGTGCAATAAAATTCAAAGCCTTATAGTAGTGCACCATAATGGCCTCAAAATCCTCGGGCCGATAGGGACGTACCATGGGGTTTGAGACGAGTGCCAGCGCTTCAAATCCAATGTTTTTTCGATAATCTTCGATGTAAAAATCGGCCCGATCAAACCAGGTATTGCTGGCTTCGTGTTCGCCCAGCATAAAATGCACCACCCCTTTATTCATGAAATACAACACACGATGGTTGTTTTGGGGCCATTTTTTATCCCGTTCGAGAGATTGAAGTGCCGACTCAAAATGACCACCTGCAATATCCTCTTGTACCGCCATGGTCTTCTGATAGAAGGTGGCACAACCACCTCCCGTCAGAAGTAAAATAAGCGATATCAGCAAAAGGTATCGTTTTTGCATGGCCTTGGGTGTCTTGAGTCTTTAGTTCTGAATGTATTTGCGAATTTTCTTGTCGCCGATCCACACTACTTCGCTGCTTTCTACATCGGTTAATTCGAGGTTCACCTGGTAGTAAGTTACTTTTTCACGCTTGTAACTGTCCACTATGGAGTTGATGTCGCCGTTGAGCATATAATCCGCTCCCAGCTCCATTCCCCAGCGCTTAGCGGTCTCAACAGAGGCAAAATCCTGCTGAGAGGCACGTTCCCGTCGCAATTCTTCCCGCTTATCGCCGGCTTGGACCAGGCGAACGCGACCGCTGTTGATGAAAGCCCGCTCTATATCCTTAATAAAGGTTTCAGCACTGATGTGCTCATGCGATTTGTTGTAAACCAATCCCACAATAACCACCGGACGCTCCCCGGTTTTTCGAACGTGATTGTCGAGCCAGCCACTGTTCAGAATTTGTTCTACCATGGCTTCGGCAGTCATGCGCGAATCCGAATCGTTCCACCGACCGCTCAGGTCAATGGTCTCTTCGGTGCCAATGCGTTCAATTTTACGGGTGTTGCACGACGACAGGGAAAGGCCGGCCAACAAAACTAAAACGATGAATAAATGTCGCATATCGCTTATTTTTAAAGTTATTTATAAAGGATTACAATTTTGGTTCCAAAACTTCATCATTCGATTGATTCAGTGCTCCCAAATAATGTAAGAGACTGTCAATAAGCTCTTTTACACCTCCACTGTGCAGTTCCATCATAAAATCAAGGTGCTCGGCATAGGCGCCCTGCTGACCGGCTTTAAAGCCGGCTGAAGAGCTGGCTGCAATCCATTCAACAGGAAAGAGGCCACTGTTGTCGATCACCAGTAGGAGATCCCATTTTTGCTGGCAAAAATCGAGTACCTCAGGGGTATTGGGCCGACAAAAGAAATCAAGTTCTCCCGCATCCAGAAAAAAGCAGTTCTTATCGCTGATGTACGAATGTTCCATTTTTCGGTCGGGAAGGTAGCCTATAGCTGACCGCTTTTCGATGTTGGCGGGCAGACTGCGTAACAAACGACGCAACTCCTCGAAGTTTTCCCTGGAGCCGGCATTAAACACAATGCCAATGCTGCCGGCCTGCCTGAGTCCGCAGACGGTGATTTGTCGTTTTTTCTTTTTTAAACCCGCACGCAGCAAAAATGCACCGATTTTGGTCCGGGTTCCTTCAAATAAGCTCATAGAAGCGGTTTTAGGCCTGTATCATTTTCAGAAAATCTTCCTCCGAAAGGATGGGGATATTCAGTTTATGTGCTTTTTCCAGTTTGGCCGGTCCCATTTTGTCGCCGGCCAAAATATAGTTGGTTTTGGCGGTAATGGAAGATACGTTTTTCCCCCCGTGGGTCTCAATGAGGCCTTTCAGTTCGTCACGTGAACGGGCAAAAACTCCGCTCACCACAAAAGATAAACCTTCCAGTCGGTTCGATTGGGCCACCGGACGCTCTTCTTCTTCAAATTTCAATCCAAAATCGCGCAATTGTTGAATCAGGTTCCTGTTGTCTTCACTCTCCAGCCAGGCCAGGAGACTGGTGGCAATTTTATCGCCAATTTCATCAATGGCCAGCAATTGATCCTTGTCGGCCGCTAAAAGGGCATCGATATTGCCCAGTGCAGCAGCCAGTTTTCGAGCTACCGTTTCGCCAACAAAGCGAATGCCCAAGGCAAAGAGTACACGCGCAAAGGGGACTTGCTTAGAAGCTTCGATACCGGCAACAATGTTGGCGGCCGACTTTTCGCCGAGACGTTCGAGTTGTACCAGCTGTTGCACTTGCAAGCGATAGAGGTCGGCTATGGTGTTGACCAACTTTTGTTCGTACAGCAGATTGATGGTTTCACTTCCCAATCCATCAATATTCATGGCGCGGCGACTAATGAAATGCTCTATGCGGCCTTTGATTTGAGGCGGGCAGGCGGCGGTGTTGGGACAGTAATGGGCGGCTTCTCCTTCAATGCGCATTAAAGGAGTGCCACATTCGGGACAATTGCTGATGAAGGACAGGGGCGTACTGCCGGGCAGCCGTTCACTGGTATCAACGCCGGTTATTTTGGGAATGATTTCCCCGCCCTTTTCCACGCTGACCATATCGTTCAGATGCAAATCGAGTCCCGCAATGATGTCGGCATTATGCAGGGAGGCTCTTTTGACTGTAGTACCGGCCAGAGGCACCGGTTCGAGGTTGGCTACGGGAGTTACAGCGCCCGTGCGCCCCACCTGAAAATCGACCGAGCGCAAGCGGGTGAAGGCGCTTTCGGCTTTAAACTTGTAGCTGATGGCCCAACGGGGTGTTTTAGCAGTAAAGCCCAGTTCCTCGCGAAGTGTCAGACTGTCGACTTTAATAACTACCCCGTCAATCTCAAAAGGGAGTTCGTTGCGGGCAGTATCCCAGTGCTTTACGAAGGCGTGAATTTCTTCAAAACTGCGGCACAGCTTATAGTGGGGCGAAATGCGCAGGCCCCATTCCGAAGCAGCTCTCAGGTTTTCGAAATGACTGTCGAAGGGCAGCTTGTCGCCCAGGAAGTGATAGAGATAGCATTCCAGCGGACGTTTGGCCACCAGGGAACTGTTTTGAAGTTTAAGAGAGCCGGCGGCGGCATTTCTTGGATTGGCAAAGCGCGCTTCGCCCATTTCTTCACGCTGTTGGTTAAGTTTTTCGAAACCAGCGCGGGACATGAATATTTCGCCCCTTACTTCCAGATCGTTCGGACAGTCTCCCGTTAATTGCAAAGGAATACTGCGAATGGTTTTCACATTATGGCTTACATCGTCGCCGACCGTGCCGTCGCCACGTGTAACGCCGCGCACCAACTGCCCGTTTTGATAGCTGAGGGCGATGGCGGTACCGTCGTATTTAAGTTCACAGACAAAGGCCACTTCCTGACCGGCCAGTTTGATAACCCGATTGACAAAATCCTGTAATTCGCTTTCAGAATAGGTGTTACCCAACGAAAGCATGGGGTAGCGGTGCGCAACCTGCTCAAAATCCTGACTCAGATCGCTGCCCACGCGTTTGGTGGGACTGTTGGGGTCGTCCAGCTCGGGGTGAGCTGCTTCAAGACTTTGCAACTCGGCCATTTTCTGGTCGAAATCGAAGTCGGACAGTTCAGGTTGATTTAAAATGTAATAGAGGTAGTTATGATGGTGCAGTTCGTCGCGAAGGCGTCGAAGCTGTTCCCGGGGGTTCTGTGCTTCCATGTTTTTGTTTTTCGCCAATTGAACCACAAAAATACAATTATTTCTCCCGGTTTTGCTGTGTTTTTCCGCTGATGTAATCCTGGATGCGTTTTCGGATGCTGCCCAGTAGGGGTTTCATCCATTCCCGCGCCAGGGTGCCTGCCAAGCGAAGCGGGCTAAAAATTTCGTTGAATTCCATCAGCGCCATATCCAGTTTTTTGCGACTTAAGCGCACCTCAAAGCTGAGCCGCGTACGCTCGTCCGACAATTGCTTGAAGGAGGTGATGTGTCTGAAATCTCGGGCTGTGCTATGCTTCATCGTCTTCAAATTTTGGGAAGAATATCTTAATAAAGGCCTGGATAATGGGTTTCTCGACCCAGATGCGGCGAGACAGCCAGAAAATTACTGCCATCAGCAGATAAAACCCGGCCACCAAAGTAAAGCCCAGTCCGTTAGAGCCCAGCAAGTCGCCCAAAAAAAAGGCGGCGGCAAGGGAGAGAAACATAAAAACAAAAAAGAGCAGGTACAAAATACCCAGCTTTACAGCAAATCCGGCAGTAAAGCGCGAGAGTTCTTCAACCAGGTGGAGCTTTAAAAGGGATATGCGTTTGTCCACATAATCCTCAAACTCATTTTTTACCTCGTCGATATGGTTTTTGAGATCGTCCTGAAACATACCATAAATCTTAAGTGAGTATTGCGTAAATGCAAAATACTAAGATAGTACTTTGCGCACAAAAAATGCTGCCCGACAAGACGTAATCTTGCCGAAACAGCACTTCTGTTTAGTGATCTAAAGCGGATGAAGGCTTTATTTGGCTTTGGCTTCGGCCGGTTTTTTATACTCCTCAACCAGTTTCTCAATACGGTTTTCCACTTCCTGAATCTTCTTTTTCAGGTCTTCCTTGAGTTCACCGCCCTTTTCCTTCAATTTGGCCCGCAGGGTGTCGAGCTCGTCTTCCATTTCATTGATCTTCTTTTTGATGTCTTTGCGGGTATCGTCACCGCTCTGAGGGGCATACAATAAAGCTATGGTTGCGCCCAGCGCTGCACCTGCCAAAAGTCCGCCAACAAATGATCCTGCTGTCTTCATAATATTCTATATTTTAAGGTTCAACAAAAAACAGGGTACTTAATTGCCCTGAAATCAAACACTAATAAATATAGTCAATCTTGGTCACAAAGTCAAATGCCGGCGCCGTTTAAAAAGGAGTTTTGTCCCCCAAATGCTTTAAAGGTCCTGCGCCTCAAACAGTTTTGGGTTTCACAAAAAGCCCAAACAAAGCCTAAAATACATTAACTGCAAATGTGTTGGGTTTTTCTTTATTGGGGACATAATCGGTTTATTTTCTGATTTTTTGGTTGAAAGTCCACCCCCACAAACACCACCGCTATCGCGCTGGTTATGCGAAGGGTATTTATTTACTTGGTCGCTTTGTTTATCTTTACCTGTAAACAAATAAGAGGATATGAATGTGCCCAACACAAGCATAACACCTGAAGAACGACTCGAGATTCTGCGATCGTACCGCAAGCTGCTGCGCGCAGCTGCGGGAATGCTGCAAAGTCAGGATGTCCGCCAGATTCGTAAAGCCATTGAAACAACGCTCGATAAAAACGGAGTGCTTCGTCTTCCTTCCGGAAAACCTTCTGTATTGCACTCCCTGGAGGTGGCGCGCATTACTGTGGAGGAGGTGGGCCTGGGAAAAACCTCCCTGATTTGTGCCCTTTTGTACGAAACGGTGCGACAGTCGGCCGTGAGCATCGACGACATACGTAAGCAATTTGGAGAGCAGGAGGCCAATATAATGGACGGACTGGTAAAGGTTTTTGATCTGTACCAGACCAATGCTTCTATTCAATCGGAGAATTTTCGTAAGCTTTTGCTGACCTTTGCCCAGGATGTGCGCGTGATTCTGATTATTGTGGCAGATCGCCTGCATACCATGCGGATGTTGCAACATTACCCCAGGGAGGAGCAGGAAACCATCTCCGCCGAGGTGTCGTACCTCTACGCGCCTATGGCGCACCGCCTGGGTTTGTACTCCATCAAGTCCGAAATGGAAGATTTGGTGATGAAGTTTACCAACCGCGATTTATATAAGTTTATCGCTAAAAAACTGAATGAAACCAAGCGTGCCCGGGATAAGTACATTCGCGAGTTTATTGAGCCCATTAAAGAAGAGCTTAAAAAGCAGGATCTGAAGTTTGACATCAAGGGCCGTACCAAGACCATCCACTCCATCCACAATAAGATGAAGAAGCAAAAGGTGGAGTTTGAGCAGGTGTACGACTTATTTGCCATTAGGGTGATCCTCGACAGCGAGCTGAAAAACGAGAAAGCCGATTGCTGGAAGGTGTATTCGGTAGTAGCCGATAAGTATCAGCCCAACCCCCGCAGAATGCGGGATTGGCTGTCGGTGCCTAAAAGCAACGGCTACGAATCGCTGCACACGACGGTGCTGGGTCCCGAAAATAAGTGGGTAGAGGTGCAAATACGTACCCGGCGGATGGACGAGGTGGCCGAGAAGGGCTTGGCTGCCCATTGGAAGTATAAGGGGGTGAAAGGCGACCGTGGTTTAGATATTTGGTTAGAGAGCATTCGTGAAGTTCTTGAAAATCCAGAGCTTAACGCAATTGACTTTATCGACGACTTTAAGCTGAATTTGTATGATGAGGAGGTATTTGTTTTTACTCCCAAAGGCGATTTAATCCGTCTGCCCAAAGGAGCTACTGTGCTCGATTTCGCCTTTGATATACACTCCGAGGTAGGGAAAAAATGCGTGGGCGCTAAAGTCAACAACAAAAACGTATCCATTAGGCATACCTTGCAAAACGGCGATCATGTAGAAATCCTCACCGCCTCAAACCAGGCCCCCAAACAGGATTGGCTCAATGTAGTGGCCACATCAAGAGCGAAAACCAAGTTAAAGCAGGCCCTGCGAGAAATTCAATACAAGGAATCGGAGATTGGTCGCGAAACATTGATACGGCGCCTGAAAAACTGGAAACTGGAACTGAATGATCAGTTGACGGGCTTATTGGTGAAGCACTTTAAGTACAAGAGTGTGCACGACTTCTTCCGGGATATTGCCATTGAGCGTTTGGATGTGGTCGCAATAAAAGAGTTCATTTTAAACCAATCGCGCAAAGATCAGGAGCGGGAGCTGGCTGAAAACGCCCCGGCTGTGAGAAGCGCCGAAAATTTTGTGACTCCTCCGGCCGATAGCGAGGAAAACAACGATGGGGATGTTTTGCTGATCGATAAAAACCTGACCAATGTAGATTACAAGCTGGCCCGGTGTTGCAACCCCATTTTTGGGGACGATATTTTTGGCTTTGTTTCGGTTTCGGGTGGAATTCGCATACACCGAACCTCTTGTCCCAATGCCCCGGATATGCGCAGCAAATACAGCTATCGCATAGTTAAGGCGCAGTGGACCGGCGAAGCCGGAGGCAGTTATCTGGCGGCCATTAAGGTGGTGGGCGAGGACGATATCGGCATTGTAAGCAATATTTCACAAATCGTGAGCAAGGAACTGAAACTGAAAATGCGGGCCATTTCGGTGGAGAGTCACGAGGGTTTGTTTGAAGGAACAGTTACAGTGTTTGTTAATAACAATCAGATTTTAAGTTCACTAATAAAGAAGGTGAAAGGCATAAGAGGCGTTTTGTCGGTCAGCCGTATCGATGGCGTGAGCAGTTGAGCAGGAAATATTTGTTTTATTAATGCTGAAGTGCTAACTTATAGCATACTTTAAACCAACCGCCATGGACGAAAAAATCATTACACTGGCAACGCATACCTTTCAGCACGCTCAGGTATTGAAGAGTGTACTGGAATCGGAAGGCATTGAATGCTTTCTGCAAAATGCCAACCTGATTCAGGGTGCTTTTAATTCAAGTGTGAAAATTCGAATTAAAGAAAACGACCTGGAACGGGCCATGAAAATTATGGAACGTATAGAGGAACCCGGATTGGAAAAGATGGGGGACAAGAAACCAGGCAGACCGGCTAAACCTAGGATCTTGCTTCCTATTGACTTCAGTGATTATTCAGAAAAAGCTGCACACATGGCCCTGGATTGGGCCGTGCGTCTCGAAGCTGAAATCACGGTCCTTAATGTTTACTTCAACCCCATCGTTAATACGCTGCCCTTTTCCGAAGCCTATGTGTACGACTCCAGCATGGACGAGATGATGGTGGATATGGAGGAGCAGGCAGAGCAAGACATGCAGGCTTTTTTAAAAAGCTTTAAGGAACGGAAGCGGACCTTGGGTTATGAGAAAAAGGTGAGCATAAAGCATAAGCTGTTGCGTGGGGTGGCCGAAGAAGAAATATTGCGATTCAGTGAAGACTATCATCCTACGGTCATCGTTATGGGCACGAGGGGAAAGGACCGTAAGGCTGCCGATTTAATAGGTAGTGTAACGGCTGAAGTGATGGAGATGGCACGGGTTCCGGTTTTGGCCATTCCAGAAGATTTTGAGTACCGCGGGGTCGATAAAATCCACAATGTACTTTATGCCACCAATTTTGAGGACAGCGACTTTGTCGCGCTTGAAAAATTGGAACGCATCGTTAAGCCGCTTGAGGTCAGGATATTTTTTGTGCATGTGGGGCCGCAAAGCGACAGTCGCTGGGATCGCTTAAAGCTGGATGGACTTAAAAAGCATATGGAGGAGCGCTTTCCGCAGACCGAAATAATGTGTGATTTTATTGAAAATGAAGACTTCTGGGTGGGTTTGGAAGGCTTTATTCAGAAAGAGAAAATCGACATTATTAGTCTCACCACCCGCCGCCGCAACCTCATTGCCCGGCTGATTAATCCTTCCGTGGGCAAAAAAATGCTGTTCCATTCGAATACGCCCATGCTGGTTTTCCATGCCTAAGGCTGTTTTTCCTTTCTGGTGGAATTGTTACCTTTGTAAAAGCACCTCAAATCCGGGGTGCTTTTAGGTACAAAAGCCTTTGTATTATGGGGAAAAGAGGATTTGCCAGCGACAACAACGCCGGCGTTTTGCCTGAAGTGATGCAGGCAATAGCCGATGCAAACAGCGGTCACGCAATAGGTTATGGGGGAGACGAATACACGAGGGAGGCCGAAGCGGCTTTGCGTAGGGTTTTTGGTGAAGCCACCCAGTGTTATTTTGTGTTCAACGGAACCGGGGCCAATGTTGTGGCCCTTCAGGCCATGGCCCGTTCGTACGAAGGTGTTGTATGTGCGGCAACGGCACACATTAATGTAGATGAGTGTGGGGCGCCTGAAAAGCTATCGGGTTGCAAATTAATAGATGTTCCTACGCCCGACGGGAAGCTGAGTCCTGAGTTGATTGCACCGGTATTGCATGGCTTTGGCTTTGAACACCACGTACAACCCCGTGTACTGTCGCTCACACAGGCCAGCGAAATGGGTACCCTTTACAGCATAGAAGAATTGCGTGCTTTGTGTACTTATGCCCATGAAAGGGGCTTGTTGGTGCACATGGACGGGGCCCGCCTGTCCAATGCCGCAGCAGCCTTAAATTGCTCTTTGGCCGATATTTCTGTAAAGGTTGGTGTAGATGTGTTGTCGCTGGGAGCCACAAAAAATGGTTTGATGTTTGGTGAAGCGGTTTTGGTCTTTAACCCTGAGCTGCAGGGCCCACTTAAGTACATTCGTAAGCAAAGCACCCAACTGTTCAGTAAAATGCGCTTCTTGTCGGCCCAGTACACCGCCTTCCTGAAAGATGAGCTGTGGCGCAAGTCGGCCCAACACGCCAATCAAATGGCCCAATTACTGGCCCGCGAGGTGGCGGCAATTAAGGAAGTGCAAATTACCCAAAAGGTGGAGTCAAATGCTGTTTTTGCCCTTATCCCCAAAGAATGGATCGCTCCTTTACAAGCCGCTTATTTTTTTTATGTGTGGGATGAAAATCGTTCGGAGGTGCGTTGGATGACTTCCTTCGACACCACCGAGGCCGATATTCATGAATTTGTGGCAGAGATGCGTCGCATTGCTTCACCCAAGTCCTGAGATAATGATAAGATTGGCCGGTCCCCATCAAAAGCCTGAAAAAAGGCGACTGATGCACAGTCTTTTTGTGCCGGTTACGCTCGTGGTGCTGATGTTTTTGGTGCATTTGCTGAGCTGGCTGGAAGACTGGGATCTGGTTTTTCTGGGCGTGAAGCCTTTGTCCTGGGAAGGTTTGCCGGGCATCCTGCTTTCGCCTTTTATTCATGGGAGCTGGCAACATCTGGGCAACAATATTTCGTCTCTTTTTGTACTGGGCGTAGCGCTGTTTTATTTTTATCGGGAGATTGCTTACCGGGTTTTTCCACTTATTTACCTTCTGGCCGGCCTTTGGTTGTGGTTTGGTGGTCGCGATGTCTGGCATATTGGGGCCAGTGGACTGGTTTATGGTTTGGCTTCCTTTTTATTTGTGAGTGGCATTATAAGGCGGCATATTCCGCTGATGGCGCTGGCCCTGATTGTGGTGTTTTGGTACGGCAGTCTGGTCTGGGGCATGTTCCCTCTGGCCCCACGTCTTCCGCACTCCTGGGAGGGCCATTTGTGGGGCTTTGTGGCGGGACTGTCAGCAGCTGTGGTATATCGCAAGGAAGGCCCTCAAAAGCCGCCTTCGCCCTTTCTAGAGGAACAGGAGGAAGAAGAGGAAGAGGCAGAAGCTTTTTGGAAGTTGCCTGCCGACGACAAAACGACAAAGGATAAAAACGAAAATGAATTATAGAAGCAACAAGGTGCTGGCGGGTCATTTGGCTATGCTTACGGCCAATGTGGCGTGGGGCTTGATGTCGCCCATGTCAAAATCGGTCATGATGGGAGAGGTGAGTGCTTTGGCCCTGGTGACTTTTCGGATGGTGGGCGCAGCAGGGGTGTTTTGGCTGACCTCTTTGTGGCTGCCGCGTGAAAAGGTGCCCCGAAAGGATCTCTTGTTGTTTTTTGTAGCCGCCCTTTTCGCCATTGTTTTTAATCAGGGTGTTTTTATGATGGGTATTTCGCATACCAGTCCCATCAACGCATCCATTGTTACCACCACCTTGCCGCTGATTACCATGCTCATTGCCTTTTTCTACCTGAAAGAGCCGATCAGTTGGAAGAAGATTCTGGGCATCGCCATAGGTGGTGCCGGCGCAGTCATCATTATTGTGAACAGTCAACTCAATGCCGGTGGCGTGGTGGGCGACCGGCATCTTTTGGGGATTACGCTCTGCTTTGCGGCTCAGTTCAGTTATGCCTTGTACTTTGTTTTGTTTAAGGGACTGGTCTCGCGCTATTCGCCGGTTACCCTTATGAAGTGGATGTTTTTGTTCGCTGCCTGTTGTTACCTGCCTTTTTCGTGGCAGCAGGTGTCGGTGATTGATTACAGTGCCCTGCCAGCATCGACCTACGGGAACATTATTTTTATTGTACTCGGCAGTACCTGGTTGACCTACCTTCTGTTGCCTACCGGTCAGAAATACCTGCGGCCTACTGTGGCCAGCATGTACAACAATGTTCAGCCCATAGTGGCAACGGTCGTAGCTGTGCTTTGGCAGCTCGATGTGTTCAATGGCCTGAAGGCCCTGGCCATACTCCTGGTGGTGGCCGGTGTATATATGGTGAATCAGAGTAAGGCACGGGAGGCTGAACAGCGTTAAATCCTGGAGACTTAAACGGGTTTTAAGTCTCTGGCCTGCTGCCATTGCTCAATGGTTTGTCGGGCTTCGTCGTATTCATTGACCTGCATCATTTGATGACGCAGTTCTGCCGCACCGGGAAAGTCGGACAAGTAAATTTTAAAGAAGCGACGCAGCATGGGAAAGGGGCGTTCGTTCTTCCAGTTGTCCTCAAACAGTTGCAGGTGCAAAAGCAGAGTTTCGAGTCGCTGTTCTACCGTGGGCGACTGGTTTTCGGGGCCAAACATCCAGGGGTTTTTAAAAATGCCGCGCCCAATCATCACGCCATCCACGCCATAGTTTTCAATTTTTTGGTGCGCTTCGGGGAGACTGTCTACGTCGCCATTGCCAATGATGGGCAGGGTGGGAGCCAACTCATTACGCAGAGCTGCCGCCTTGGCAATCTCGTCCCAGTTGGCTGCGCCTTCCGACATTTGTTTTTGTATGCGTCCGTGCAGAATGATGGCGTCGACGGGTTGCTGCAACAAAAACTGCATCCAGCGCCCGGTGTCGATCTTTTTAAGGCCCAGACGAGTTTTTACGCTCAGGGGCAGGGGACTGGCTTCCCGGGTGGCTGCGATGAGCTCAGCCGCCAGGGGTTCCTGATCGATGAGGGCAGAGCAGCTGCCGTGAGCCACCACATTTTTAACGGGGCAGCCCATGTTGATGTCGATGCCATCGAAAACGTCCATTTCATGGATGATGCGTACTGTCTCTGCAAATTTTTCCGGTTTGTTGCCCCAGATTTGGGCAACGAGGCGCACGCCCTTTTCTTTAAGGAGCTGTTTTTCGGCAGGGGAGACTTTTAAGCGGTGACTGACCCGCTCGCGTCCCACCGGATGGCACATGCCATCGGTGGAAGTAAACTCGGTGAAAAGAAGTTGCAATTGACCGGGGAGCGTATTTCGTAAAATCAGCTCCCGAAACGCGGTGTCGGTCACATCTTCCATCGGGGCCAGCATCATCAGGGGACCCGCTTCGCGTTGCCAAAAATTGGTGTTGGGCGTTTGTGTGCTGCTCATAGACTGAGAACGCTTTCCGGGGTTTGGGCCATGGGTTCCCCGGCTTTGTTGTGGGCTTGCAGTTTTTCGCTGCAGGCGCTGCTGCAACAGCCCTGGTGCTTTTTGCTGCACGAGGGGCAGAGTATGATGAGTTCGTGACAGGGGTCCCAGGCGCAATTCGTGTGGGTGTCGCAGGCACAACCACAGCTGCTGCATTTGCCCAATACATGGGGCGTTATGCGTTCGCCCAGACGCTCATCAAACACAAAATTCTTTCCAATGAAACGAGGTTCCAGTCCCCGCTGCTTAATTTCAGCGGCATAGGCAATGATGCCGCCATGCAGTTGGTTCACGTCTTTAAAACCATGGTGGCGCAACCAGGCGCTGGCCTTTTCGCAGCGCACTCCTCCGGTGCAATACAGGAGAATCTTTTGGTCCTTTTTCTCCTTCAATTTGTCGACCACCAATTCAATTTCTTCCCGAAAAGTGTCGGCTGGGGGGCACCAGGCATTGACAAAGTGACCGACTTCACTTTCGTAGGCATTGCGCATGTCCACCACCAATACGTCCTCCTTTTGCGAGAGTTCGTGAAATTCAAGGGGCGAGAGGTGGCTGCCTACATTGGTGGTGTCGAAAACGCCATCGTTGAGACCGTCGGCCACAATTTTCGGACGCACCCTTACAATCAACTTCAAAAAGGACTCTCGCTGATCTTCAATGGCCCATTTGAGCGGCATGTCGCGCAATTCGGGTAGCGAGTCCATGTAGTCCAGGAAGTCCTTGATGTGGTGCTCGGGTACATTCATCTGGGCATTAATGCCCTCCCGGGCGACATAGATCCGGCCATTGCAGCGCAGGGCATCCAGGGCCAGATACAATGCATCGCGAAACATATCGGGATCCGCTATGTTTACATAGCGGTAAAACGACAGGGTGCGTCGCTCAAAATCCTCTGCCTGCAAGCGGGCCAGGAGTTGGGGGCGACCGAGTTTGTTGTAGAGTGCCATGATTTTTTTTTTGCAAAGATAAGCATTTTAGGATAAATTTATCTGAAACACCTTAAAGGAAGATGACAAAAGAAAAAACGGAAGTTTTGATTGTGGGCTATGGATTAGCTGGATCGTTGCTGGCGCATCGTCTGGAGGAAGCAGGGATGGATTACAGGGTGGTTAGTGATATGACGCAGCCTGGTGCTTCGGAAGTAGCGGGAGGTTTAATCAACCCCCTGATGTTTCGAAAGCTTAGAGGAGCCCGTGGGGTAGCCGAAGTCTGGCCTTTATTAAAAGAAGCATACGGCCGATTAGAGGCCTTGTACGGACTTCAATTTTTGCATTGGAAGGACAGTGTTAAGTTGCTGAATGATCAGGAAATAAAGGAATGGGAGCAAGGTCGAAGTAAGAATTTTGGAGTGTTTTTGGGCGAGCTTAAAACGGAGGGAGAATTGCCTGGCTTGCGTTCGTCTGCCGGTTGGGGCCGCTACAGTGGTTCGGGCTACCTGGATGTTGCACGTTGGTTGGAGGTATCGGGAGCACGCCTGCGCAGCAAAAATTGGCTGATTGATGCAAAAGTGGAGCCGCAGGATTTAAGCCGAAAAAACAACAACTGGCTGTGGAAGGGAGGCCATCTTCAGGCTCGGAAGGTCGTTTTTTGTGAGGGTGCAGCGGTTCGGGGTAATGCCTGGTTGACCCAAATACCCTGGACGCCCAATAAGGGCGAATTGTTCGAATTTGTTGCCCCTGGCTTGGCAGAGGATTTTATTTGGCGGGATGAGCTTTTTGTACTGCCTTTGGGCGGAAGCCGCTTTAGGGCCGGGGCCACTTACAAGCGGGAAACGCTGGATGCTGTCCCCAGCGTGACAGGACGCCAATGGCTGGAAGAACGCCTGCGCAATATGTTGACGGTCGAATTTGAGGTGGTGGAACACCGGGCAGGCGTTCGGCCTGCGGTGCGTGACCGTATGCCGGTGGTTGGGGCACTGCCTGGACAGGAGGAAGTTTATGTGCTCAATGGTTTTGGCTCCAGAGGCGTTGTTTGGGCACCCTACTGTGCCGATTTGCTGTTGCGCAGCTGGGAGCAGGGGCAGGCTGGCATTCCCAAATCGATGCAGGTACAACGCTTTTTTCGTGGATAGGCATAAAAAACAGCCCGGAAAGTATATCTTTTTTGAACCACATGGGGCGCTGCTTGTTAATATAGGCAAAAGAACGATGGCGTGTCCCCCTTGCCGCTAGGTAGTCATGGCTGATGAATACGGCACTCAGGGGCACGCCATCTGATTTTTTGAATCCTAAAGTTGCAATTTTTTTAGCACATAGAGACGCGGGTTTTTGAAAATCTTTTGGCATCTTTACGTTTTCAAATCAACAGCAAATGAAACAGCGATCCGACATGGCTTATTGGACCCTATTGAGTTTTTCACTCAGTATGGTGCTTGCCATGCAACATGGTCGCACTGAAGAGGAGGCAAGCGGATTTAAGTCGGCCCGACTTCGGGGTCAGCAAATTTGCTTGCTCAAAGTGCAGGACATCCAGGAGGCCTTTAGAGTGCTGGCTGCCCAGGATACTTCTTTTATTTTTGAGCACAGACCCCTGGCAGCTGGCAATGTAACTGCTTCTGTTAAAGAAGTGCTTGAAGCACTGTATTGCTGTCCTTCTGCACCACTCATTGCTAGGTCAGCCTTTGCTTCCCAACAGGAATTTTCTGATCAACCGCTCTGTGATGCTGGACTTGCCGGTGGCGAATCTGATTTTTGGATACGCCCAAATGTGCTGCCGTGCTCAGCGCCTGAATCCGGTCACGTCAGCTCACTACTCTGGAGTGTGCGTCCCTCCCGTGCTGGTCCTGCATTTATTGCTTAAGGTCTTTCCCAAATCGAGGAAGACATTTCCCTGTAATGCTTTTATTTTAATAAACCGTTAAAACAACGGTTTTCAACACCTTGATTAATATGAGTGTAGTAAATAATATACTGGCCCTTTTTTTGGGCGATAAGTCAAAACGTGATATGAAGGAGGTGCAACCTTATCTCGAAAGGATTAAGGCTGCCTATCCCGAAATCTCAAATCTCTCTAACGATGGTTTGCGTGAGCGCACCCAGGAGTTAAAGCGGCGAATTTATGACAGTTATGCCGATCAACAGGCACGCATTGATGCTTTAAAGAAGAGCATAGAGCACGATAATCCCGAAGTAGATGAACGGGAGAAAATGTATGAAGAAATTGATCGCCTGGAAAAGGACATTACCGATATTATTGAGAAAACCCTGGATGAAATACTCCCCGAAGCTTTTTCCATTGTTAAAGAAACGGCGCGTCGCTTTAAGGAAAACAGTTCGGTGGAGGTAACGGCCAGCGAGTTTGACCGCGACCTGGCTGCGCGTGCCGATTTTGTAGAAATTGCCGGCGACAAAGCGCGCTTTGCCAACAGCTGGCTGGCCGGCGGTACTGAAATAACCTGGGACATGGTGCACTACGATGTGCAGCTGATTGGCGGGGTGGTACTGCATCAGGGGAAAATCGCCGAGATGGCAACAGGTGAAGGTAAAACATTGGTAGCTACGTTGCCGGTATTCCTCAATGCTTTAGCCGGACGGGGTGTGCATGTTGTAACCGTTAACGACTACCTGGCTAAGCGGGACTCCGAGTGGATGGGGCCCATTTTCATGTTCCATGGTCTGAGTGTCGATTGTATCGATAAGCATCAGCCCAATTCGGCAGATCGTCGAAAAGCCTATCAGGCCGACATCACCTATGGTACCAACAATGAATTTGGCTTCGACTATTTGCGCGACAATATGGCGGTTTCGCCCGATGATTTGGTGCAGCGCAAGCACAACTTTGGTATCGTGGATGAAGTGGATTCCGTATTAATTGATGATGCTCGTACGCCTTTGATTATTTCGGGGCCCATACCGCGTGGCGACGATCAGCTCTTTACCGAGCTTCGTCCCAAAGTAGAACGCCTGGTTGAAAGTCAGCGTGCCATGACTTCACGTTTGTTGGCCGATGCCAAGCAAAAAATGGCCTCTTCGGACAACAAGGAGCAGGAGGAAGGTGCCTTGCTGTTGCTGCGTGCTTTCAAGGGCATGCCCAAAAACAAGCCTTTGATTAAGTTTTTAAGCGAGCCGGGCATCAAGGCCAGTATGCTTAAAACCGAGAATTTCTACATGCAGGAAAACAATAAGAACATGCATGTGGTCACCGATCCCCTGCTTTTTGTGATTGACGAAAAAACCAATTCGGTGGAGCTTACCGACAAGGGAATTGATTTAATTACCGGCGACTCAGAAGATCCTCAGTTTTTTGTTTTACCGGATATCGGATCGGAAATCGCGGTTCTCGAAAAAGCTGGTCTTTCAGAGGAAGAGAAACTTCAGAAGAAAGACGAACTGATGCAGAGCTACGCCGTTAAGTCGGAGCGCGTGCATACCATCAACCAGTTGCTTAAGGCCTACGCCATGTTCGAAAAGGATGTGGAATATGTGGTGATGGACAACAAGGTGAAAATTGTAGATGAGCAAACGGGACGTATTATGGAAGGCCGTCGCTATTCCGACGGTCTGCACCAGGCCATTGAGGCCAAGGAAAGGGTGAAGGTAGAAGCAGCTACGCAGACCTATGCCACCATTACCCTGCAGAACTACTTCCGTATGTACAACAAACTGGCTGGTATGACCGGTACTGCGGAGACCGAAGCCGGTGAACTCTGGAACATCTACAAGCTGGATGTGGTGGTCATTCCCACAAACCGTCCCATTCAGCGTAAGGACATGAACGATAAGGTTTATAAGACCAAACGTGAAAAATACAATGCCGTAATCGACGAGATTGTGGAGCTGGTGAATGCCGGACGCCCCGTTTTGGTGGGTACGACTTCGGTGGAAGTCTCCGAGCTGCTCAGTCGCATGCTCAAATTAAGGGGAATTCAGCATAATGTGTTGAATGCCAAGCTGCACCAGCGGGAAGCGGACATTGTTGCCGAGGCCGGTAAGAAGGGCATTGTAACCATTGCCACCAACATGGCCGGTAGGGGAACCGACATCAAACTGTCGGCCGAAGTCAAGGCGGCCGGAGGTTTGGCCATTGTGGGTACCGAAAGGCATGAATCGCGTCGGGTCGACCGTCAGTTGCGCGGACGTGCCGGTCGCCAGGGCGACCCCGGATCGTCGCAATTCTTTGTCTCTCTGGAAGACGACCTGATGCGTTTGTTCGGATCGGACCGCCTGGTGAAATACATGGATCGCCTGGGCGTGGAAGACGGGGAGATGATTCAGCACAGCATGATTACCAAGTCGATCGAAAGAGCCCAGAAAAAAGTAGAAGAGAACAACTTCGGTATTCGTAAGCGTTTGTTGGAGTACGACGATGTGATGAATTCGCAGCGCGAGGTGATCTACACCAAGCGCAGAAGAGCTTTGTACGGAGAGCGCATGCAGGTCGAAATCTCCAATATGATGTTCGATACCATTGAAGGACTGGTACAAGACGCTCAGGAGAGCAACGACTTTGAAACCTTCAAAATGGAGTTGATTCGAATTTTCTCTGCCGAGTGTCCCTTCGATCAGGATACCCTGATGAAGGGCAAGGCAGAGGAACTGACCGATAAGCTGCACGATCAAATTTGGAAGGGGTACCTCAGGAAAATTGAGCATATGGCCCGTCAGGCCTATCCGGTAGTGAAAAATGTTTTTGAAACCAAGGCCGAAATCTATCAGAACATCGTGGTACCCATCTCCGATGGTCATCGGGTTTTCCAAATCACCACCAATCTTAAAAAGGCTTATGAAACGGAAGGTAAGGAACTGGCCAAGTCTTTTGAAAAGGCCATTATGCTCATTACCATTGACGAGGCCTGGAAAGAGCATCTTCGCGAGCTGGACGATCTGAAACAGGCGGTACAAAATGCCTCTTACGAGCAAAAAGACCCCTTATTGATTTACAAGTTTGAGTCTTTCAACCTTTTCAAGGGAATGATCGATAAAAACAACAAATCGGTAGTCTCTTCTCTGGCCAAGGCTCACATCCCCATTAGGGATGCCAGTCAGGTAAGAGAAGCGGAGCAACGCAGACGACCCGATTTGAGTGCACTGCGCACCCAAAAAGACGATCCTGGTGCCGGAGCTCCCGCTGGTCGCCCCCCCATGCCAGGCGAGCCCCAGGCTCCCCAAAAACCACAACCGGTGCAGCCCATCCGTACCGAGAAAAAAGTGGGGCGCAACGATCCCTGTCCCTGTGGCAGTGGTAAAAAATACAAACAATGCCACGGTAAATAAAGATAATGAAAGTCCGTTTACTGCCCTGCGCAGGGCGGACTTTCTGCTTTTGCAGCCGAGCTTTTCACTTTTGTTATTAATGGATTAAACGCAATATTATGCAACTATTCTCCTACATTACATGGACCGCCGATCCCGAATTGTTTTCCTTTGGGCCAATTTCGGTGCGGTATTACGGGCTCTTTTTTGCCATTGCCTTTTTGTTGGGCTACTATATTGTAGAACGCATGTTTCGACGCGAGAATGCGCCGGAAGCCTGGGTCGATAAACTTTTTGTTTATGTAATGGTGGCCACAGTTGTAGGGGCACGCCTGGGTCATGTATTTTTCTATGGCTGGGAGTATTACTCGCAGCATCCCGGTGAAATTTTGAAGATCTGGCAGGGGGGACTGGCCAGTCACGGTGGTGCTTTTGGTATTTTAATTGCCATGTGGCTCTATTCTAAAAATGTAACGCGCCGCTCTATGTTGTGGACCATGGACAAGTTGGTGATTCCCGTAGCATTAGCGGCCGTTTTTATCCGTTTGGGCAACCTGATGAATTCTGAGATTGTTGGTATGCCCACCGACTTACCCTGGGGTTTTGCCTTTGTTAAGGCCCACGGCATTGCCAACCCGGAGTTGCCCCGACACCCTTCTCAATTGTACGAGGCCCTCAGCTATCTGATTACTTTTGCCGTTTTAATGTACATGTACTGGAAGCGCAATGCCGCCCGTCGTCAGGGCCTCATCTTCGGTGTATTCTTGATTGGCATATTTGCTACCCGCTTTTTTATTGAATTTATAAAAGAAGATCAAGAAGCTTTTGAGGCAGGCATGATGCTGAATATGGGACAATGGTTGAGTATTCCCTTTATTGTTGGTGCCATCTACCTCATTTATCGCAGTATGACCCGTGAACCAATAGAAGTGGATATTACCCGAAACGAACGACGAAGAGTAGAGAAGTAGTGCTATGGATTACGGATTATTGTGGTATGTGATAGTGGCTGTTTTGCTGCTCGAGTGGGGGTGGGATCAAGTTTTAGAGACACTCAACCGCAGGCATTGGACTGCCCAGGTCCCCGAGCGCCTCAAGGATGTTTTTCCTGAGGATAAGTTTCAGAAGCAGAAGGACTACAGACGAGTTAATCATAGTTTTTCTTTTATAAGTTCGGCGGTGTCCCTGGTGGTGGTTTTAATGGTACTGTTGCTCCATGGATTTGGCTGGCTCGAGGCCAGGCTACAAGTCTTTGGCCTGTCGCCGTTTTGGCATTCGCTGGTATTTTTGGGGGTGGTGGGACTGCTGTCCACCTTACTGAGTCTTCCCTTTTCGATTTACCATACTTTTGTTATTGAGGAGCGCTTTGGCTTTAATAAAGCAACGCCCCGTATCTTTGTTGCCGACACCATTAAATCTTTGTTGTTGGGGGCCTTATTGGGAGGATTGCTGTTGGGCTTGTTCCGCTGGTTCTTCGAGTGGACCGGGCCCTGGTTCTGGCTGTGGGCATGGGGATTGGCTAGTCTTTTTGCCGTGTTTTTTGGTCGCTTTTATACCACTTTAATTCTGCCCTTATTCAATAAGCTTAAGCCGCTGGAAGAGGGTAGTTTAAAGCAGTCTATTGAAAGCATGAGTAAAGCAGCTGGTTTTCGGCTCGATCGGGTTTATGTTATGGATGGTTCCCGCCGAAGCACTAAGGCCAATGCCTTCTTCAGCGGTTGGGGGCGACAAAAGCGCATTGTATTATTCGATACGCTGTTGGAACAACTTAACGAGGAGGAAGTAGTAGCGGTATTGGCCCACGAAATTGGGCATTATCGTTTGAAGCACATTCATAAGGGAACTGCTGTTGGTTTGGCGCAGACCGGGTTTACCCTTTGGTTGTTGAGCCTTTTTATTTTGCACCCTGCCATAGCTCAGGCCCTTGGCGCCGCTGCAGCCTCCTTTCATATTGGGCTCTTGGGTTTTGGCTTATTGTTTTCGCCCATCAGTGGGGTAATGGGACTGGCTTCCACCATTTTGTCGCGCAGGCACGAGTACCAGGCCGATGCCTTTGCCGCTCAATATGCAAGCGGAGCGGCCTTGCAAACCGCGCTAAAGAAGATTTCTGCAGAGGCTTTGAGTAATCCTACACCGCATCCCTGGTATGTGTTTTTTCATTATTCGCACCCTCCGCTGTTGAAGCGACTGGAAGCACTTGATTTGTAACATTATGCAAGCAGAAATAATAACCATTGGCGATGAGTTGCTGATTGGCCAGGTTACAGACACCAATTCGGCCTGGATGGGTCGGGAACTCAATAAAATCGGTATTTCGTTGTACCGGATTACGACCATCAGCGATGAGCTGGGCGACGTTTTAGCTGCATTTAAGGAAGCCACGGAGCGTTCGGAAGTGGTGTTGGTAACAGGGGGATTGGGACCCACCCGGGACGACCTGACCAAACTGGCACTGTGTCGCTTCTTTAATACGCGCCTGGTGAGGAACGCGCAGGTTTTGGAAGATGTGGAACGCCTGCTTAAAGGACGGGTTACGCATTTGAACCAATTAAACCTCGATCAGGCCCTGGTTCCTGAAGATTGCACCGTGATACGCAATCCGGTAGGCACCGCTCCAATCTTACGTTTTGATCACCCCAAAGGGGTTTTGGTGGCCATGCCCGGGGTGCCGTCTGAGATGATGACGGCCATGAGCAAGGAAATTTTACCTTATTTGGCTGAACGCTTTGTGCCTGGAGTAGTATTACATAAAACCATACATGTTTTTAATGTTCCGGAGGCTGTTTTGGCCGAAAAGTTGAGCGATTGGGAGGATGGACTGCCAGCCCCCCTGAAGTTGGCTTATTTGCCCGCTCCGGGCAAATTGCGTTTGCGCCTGAGCGCCAGAGGAAGCGATGAGGCAGTACTTTCGGCCGCCATTGCTTCGGTTTTACCGCCCTTGCAGGCGCTTATTGGTCCCCATATTTTTGCCTACGACAACGAAAAGGTGGAAGAATCGGTGCTGAACATGCTGGAAGCCAAAGGAGCCAAACTGGCTACTGCAGAGAGCTGTTCGGGTGGTTATATGGCCCATTTGTTGACGGCGGTACCGGGTGCTTCGGCCGTGTTCAATGGCAGTGTGGTGGCGTATTCAAATTCCGCTAAAATAAAGCAACTGGGCGTAGATCCGGAGGTAATCAGGAGATATGGCGCAGTGAGTAAGGAAGTGGTTGAACAAATGGCCCTGGGAGCTTGCCGTTGCCTCGAAAGCGATTACGCCATTGCCAGCTCCGGCATTGCCGGTCCATCCGGAGGAAGTGCCGAAAAACCTGTAGGAACGGTCTGGCTGGCCTGGGCCGGCAATGGGAAGGTGCAAAGCCGGGTTTTTCAATTTGGACCGCAACGGGAGCGGAATATTTTGCGCACGGCAGAGGCAGGCATCATAGTTTTGAAGTGCTTGCTGGAAAAGGGGGAGTTGTAGAGAGTCTCTGATTTTTTGTGTTTTTTATGTACTTAAATTCAGTGCTTTACATTTGCCCATATGTATGCTTTGTTTAAATCTATGGGACAGCAGTCTGGTTTTCCGGGACAGCGAAAAGGGAATAAAAAATTCAAAAACAGAGAAATAAAAAAGAGAACTATTTGTTTTTTTGGTAGAAAATCGCGTATTTTGCGCTCTGTTTGAAAAACGTAGATTAAAACGGTTGAGAAATGTCAAAAGTTTGTGAAATAACAGGAAAGCGCTTTATGGTGGGAAATAATGTTTCTCACTCAAAAAGACGTACAAAAAGAAGGTTTGATATAAACCTCTTTGATAAGAAATTTTTTCTGCCCGAAGATAAGCGCTGGGTTAAGCTGAAAGTTTCGGCTGCCGGACTGCGTGTAATCAACAAGGTAGGTGTGCAGGCAGCTATCAAGTCGGCACAGGAGAAAGGTTACTTAAGTGCTAAAATATAAGATGGAGGGTAGTAAAAATGGCTAAAAAAGGTAAAGGCAACCGCATCCAGGTTATTCTGGAATGCACCGAACATAAAGAAAGCGGACAACCCGGAACATCCAGGTACATTACCGTTAAAAACAGGAAGAATACGCCCGACAGAATGGAATTGAAAAAATTCAATCCTATTTTGAAGCGTATGACCGTTCATCGTGAAATCAAGTAAACTATAAATCATGGCAAAGAAAGTTGTAGCAACACTGCAAAACAAAGGAGCAGGAAAGGGACACACCCGTGTTATCAAAATGGTGAAATCACCTAAGACTGGCGCCTATTCTTTCCAGGAGGAAATGGTTGTCAACGATAAGGTAAAAGATTTTTTCGCCAAGTAAGAATCTCCTTACAGGAATTGTATTAAAAGAAGCCTTCTTAGCATTAAGAGGGCTTTTTTCATTTTGAAATGCCGGTTGACTAAATATGGTTATATTTGCTGTTTAGATAAGAAACAACTATCATGGGAATATTTGGTGTTTTTAATAAAGCGAAGAAGGATAAGCTGGACCAGGGTTTGTCTAAAACCAAGGAAAGTGTTTTGCAAAAGCTGGCCCGAGTGGTTGTTGGCAAATCCAGGGTGGACGATGATGTTTTAGATGAACTGGAAGAAATGCTCATCAGCTCAGATGTGGGGGTGGAGACCACCCTTAAAATTATCCAGCGCATTGAAAAGCGGGTGGCCCGCGACAAATTTGTTAATGCCGATGAGCTGGATCGCATTCTCAGGGAAGAAATCAGCGGTTTACTGGCTGAAAACCAGGTAAACGAGGGCCTGGATTTTGAACTTCCTGCCGACAAAAAACCTTATGTCATTATGGTTGTAGGCGTTAACGGAGTAGGCAAAACCACTACCATTGGTAAATTGGCCCACAAGTTTAAAACAGCCGGAAAATCGGTGATGCTGGGGGCGGCAGACACCTTTAGGGCCGCTGCCATTGAGCAGTTGGAGATTTGGGCCCAGCGCGTAGAAGTCCCCCTGGTTAAGCAGAAGATGGGCTCCGACCCGGCTTCTGTAGCCTACGACACCCTGGCTTCGGCTCATGCAGCGGACAGCGATGTGGTTATCATTGACACCGCCGGTCGCCTGCACAACAAAGTCAACCTGATGAATGAGTTGTCGAAGATCAAGAAGGTTATGCAAAAAGTGGTGGGCGATGCCCCCCACGAAATCCTTCTGGTACTGGATGGCTCTACGGGTCAGAATGCCTTTGAACAGGCGCGCCAATTCACCAAAGCCACCGAAGTCAATGCCCTGGCCATTACCAAACTTGATGGTACGGCAAAAGGCGGGGTGGTGATTGGGGTTTCGGACCAGTTTCAAATTCCTGTAAAATATATTGGCATAGGTGAGGGCATCGACGATTTGGAACCTTTCAGTCGCACAGCCTTTGTAGATTCTCTTTTTGGCAAATAAGCTCTATGATAAAAAAGCGTGTGGATGTGATTACCCTGGGTTGCTCAAAAAACCTGGTGGATTCGGAGTTGTTGATTAAGCAGTTTCAGGCAAACGGCTATCTGGTGGAGCACGATTCGCCCAACCCGCAGGGCGAAGTAATCGTCATCAATACCTGTGGCTTTATTGGAGATGCGAAAGAGGAATCGATCGAGACCATTTTAAACTTTGTGGAAGCCCGCAAACAGGGTAAAATATCCAAGCTCTTTGTAATGGGCTGCCTCTCTGAGCGCTACTTCGATGAGCTGGGAAAAGAAATTCCGGAAGTAGATAAGTTTTACGGTAAGTTCAAGTGGAAGGACCTCATATCGGAGATGGGTATTGCGTATCGGGCCGACTTGAAGAATGAGCGCAGTTTGACCACCCCGGGCCATTATGCTTACTTAAAGGTGTCGGAGGGTTGCAACCGCAGTTGCTCGTATTGCGCCATTCCCATCATAACCGGTAAGCACCAGTCGCGCAGCATCGAAAGTCTGGTAGATGAAGCAGAGCGCCTGGCCAAAAAAGGGGTTAAAGAGTTGCAGGTAATTGCCCAGGACTTGTCTTACTATGGAGTCGACTTGTATAAGAAACAGATGTTGGCTCCTCTGATTCGCGAACTCTCCAAGGTCGATGGCATTGAATGGATCCGCTTGCATTACGCTTATCCGGCAGGTTTTCCTATGGATGTGCTGGATGAGATGGCTCAAAACCCCAAGGTTTGCAAGTACATGGACATCGCCCTTCAGCACATATCTGATCCTATGCTGACCGCCATGCGCAGAAAGGTGACCCGGGAGCAGACCTATGCGCTCCTGCACAAAATGCGCGAAACGGTGCCGGGTATTCATTTGCGTACCACCCTTATTGCCGGACACCCCGGTGAAACAGAGGCCGATTTTCAGGACCTGATGGCTTTTGTGGAGGAAATGAAATTTGAGCGTTTGGGGGTGTTTCCCTATTCGCACGAAGAGGATACTTATGCCTACCGTCATTATGAAGACGATGTAGATCCCGAACTCAAGCAGGAACGTGCCGATGCACTGATGGAGCTGCAAAACGGCATCAGTCGCGCCCACAACGAGGCCAAGGTGGGACAGGTGCTCAAAGTCATCGTTGATCGGGAAGAAAACGGCTATTATGTGGGACGCAGTGAGTTCGACAGTCCCGAAGTAGACCCCGAAGTACTGATCAGCAGTACCCGGGCATTAGCACCCGGTACTTTCTACAAAGTACGAATTACCGGGGCAGAAGATTATGATTTATTTGCCGAAGTGGCGGAGTAATACAAGTCTCGTTTTTAGCAAGGGCCTATGGACACTTTTATGCTGGTGGTAAATTTGTTGGGCGGCCTGGGAATTTTTCTCCTGGGCATGGAGTTGCTGAGCGCCGGATCCAAAAAGCTGGCCGGCGGTAAACTGCGTTACATTCTGGACCGTTTTCTGCGGTCGAAACCAGGCGGAGTAGCCTTTGGCGTTTTGCTGACCCTGCTTTTCCAAAGCAGCAGTGCCGCCTCGGTGGTGCTGGTAGGCTTTGTAGATGCCTCGCTCATTACTTTTACACAAACCTTACCGGTACTCCTGGGTACCGGCATCGGTACCACCATTACCACGCAGCTGATTTCCTTTAATCTGGGCGATTACGCCTTGCTGTTTGTCGGACTGGGCTTCTTTATAAAGGCCTTTGCCAAAGGCAGGTGGAGCGATGTGGGGCAAATCATCCTGGGCTTTGCCATTCTCTTTTTTGGGATGAAGCTGATGGCCGACGGGATGGCGCCCTTGCGTGAAATGCCGCGCTTCATTGATTTGTTGCTGCATCTCGAACGCCCCTGGGCCGGCTTACTCACAGGCATGGTGCTGACAGCCATGATACAAAGCAGTGCCGCCTTTATCGGCATATTGATTACCCTCACCACCAGTGGATTAATCACCTTTGAGGCGGCTTTGCCCCTAATATTGGGCACCAATATTGGTACCACGGTTACGGCACTTCTGGCCTCATTAACCGCCTCTTACCCGGGCCGAAAACTGGCTGTTGCCAACGCACTTTTTCGTTTTTTAGGCGCCCTCTTATTAATCTGGTTTTTGGGTTATTGGGCCCAGGCCACGTATTGGATCAGCGGTCAGGCTGCGTCCAATGCCCGTCTTTTGGCCAATGCGCATACCCTGTTTAATCTGATGATGGCCCTGGTCTTTTTGCCCTTTACCGGACTCATAGGTGCACTGGCCGGCAAGTTGGTGAAAGCCCCGCGCAAGAAGTCCGTACATTCGCTCCAATATTTAAACAAGGACTTGATGAGCAGTCCCGACTTATCGCTGCCCTTTTTGCAAAAAGAGGTTCAGGATATGGGCGAAGTGGTTTACAGTATGGTTAAAGCCTCCATGCGTCCGTTTTTTGAGCGGGATGCTGCGGCGGTAGATCAAATAAAAAAATGGGAAGAAAAGGCCGATTTTTATCGGGAAGCCATCAATGATTTTCTGGTGAAAATGAATCAGAAGCACCCCATTGAGAACTGGTCGGAAGACTATTACCGGATGCTGCATGTGGTTAATGAGCTGGAACAAATAGCCGATATTGTGGCGGTTAACGTGGTGCGGCAAGCCGAAAAATGGTTGCAGAACAACATACAATTTTCGCCCAGCGGGAAGAAAGAATTGGAAGATTATCACGCACGCTGCCTCAAGCAATTGGAGCGGGCTCTGGTATTGATGCACCACTGGGACCCGGATCAGGCCCTGCGCATGAAAAGGAAATACCGCAAATATGCCCTTATGGCTTTTGATTTCGAACGCCAGCATTACAAACGCTTACTCACCCCCAATACCACCTCCCTCGAATCGAGCAAGGTGCATATGGAGCTTTTAAACTTATTGCGCATCATCAACAGTCGCGCCACCAACTTCGGCCGCCTGGTTTTTATGCGGGAGGCCCACGAGCCCATGCCCGAATAATTACGCAATACTGTGGCCCCAGTTTAATTTTGTTTGCGGCAGCCGGGTATTTTTTTATCTTTGTGTGACTGCAATTGAAGGCAGTTTTTGCTTCTATGGAATACATTGTTTCAGCACGAAAATATCGGCCGGGCACCTTTGCCTCGGTGGAAGGGCAGGAGAACATTACCACGACCCTTAAAAACGCCATAAAAAATGAGCAGCTGGCACATGCCTATTTGTTTTGCGGTCCACGCGGGGTAGGCAAAACCACTTGTGCACGAATTTTTGCCAAAACCATTAATTGCCAAAATATCGGGGCCGATTATGAGGCCTGTAACGAATGTGCGTCCTGCAAATCCTTTAACGAGAACAAGTCCTTCAATATTCACGAACTGGATGCGGCGAGCAACAACTCGGTAGACGATATCCGCCTCCTTATCGATAAGGTGCGCATCCCTCCACAAATGGGCAAGTACAGCGTTTACATCATCGACGAGGTACACATGCTGTCGTCCCAGGCCTTTAATGCTTTTCTAAAAACCCTGGAAGAGCCACCCAGGCATGCGGTGTTTATCATGGCTACCACCGAAAAGCACAAGATTTTACCCACCATTCTGTCGCGTTGTCAGACCTTCGACTTCAACAGGATAGCGGTAGAAACGGCGGTGGCGCATTTGAAGTATGTGGCCGGCAAGGAAGGTGTTACCATCGAGGAAGAGGCGCTTAACGTAATTGCCACCAAGGCCGATGGTGCCATGCGGGATGCCTTGTCCATATTCGACCAGATTGTGGCCTTTAGCGGTAAAAACATCACTTACCAACAGGTCATCGAAAACTTAAACGTACTCGATTACGATTACTATTTTCGGTTGACCGAAGCCTTTTTGAAGGAAGATGCCACCTCCGCGCTTTTGATTTTTAATGAAATATTGAATCACGGTTTCGATGGCAGTCACTTTTTAGAGGGGATGGCCAGTCACCTGCGTGATTTGATGATGTGCCGCGATCCGCAAACCGTTAATTTGCTTGAGGTAGGTGCTTCTATAAAACTGAGGTATCAGGAACAGGCCCGGGTCTGCGACAACGACTTCTTGTTTGAGGCTTTGAAAATCACTACCTCCTGTGAACTGAACTACAAAGTAGCCCGCAATAAGCGTCTGCATGTTGAGTTTGCCCTGCTTTCTTTGGCTCGCATTTTGGCTGAAAAAAAAAAGCACTTGAATTAGCAGAGAAAAGAAAAAAGGCGGCCACAGTTAAAGCGAATACCCCATCCGGTACTCCTGTTGCCAGTCCTTCGCCAGTTCAACGTGCCCCCCAACAAAGAATTTCCAGTGTTTCGGTTAAGGCCCTGTTAAAGGGACCTGGTAAAAGCGCCGCGGGGAACGGCAGCGACACTCAAAATTCGGAAAATACACAGGAGAGCCCTGCAGGAAACAGCCTCCGGCTTCGCGAAGCTGTTGATCCGGAAGCACTTGATCTGGCCTGGCGGGCTTATGGTAAAACGCTGGAGCAAAACGATCCACGTCTTTTCAGCATCATTTCGAACAACCCGCCCGTTCTTATAGACAAGGAGCGCATCCGGGTTGAACTGACCAGCAGTCTCCAGCAGGACGATTTGCTGCGTGTAAAGCCCCAGTTGATGTTGTTTTTAAAAAAGGAAGTCAAAAATGATTTTCTCGAATTGGAAACAGCCATAAAAACAGAAGAGGAGGAAGGTCCACGAAAAGCATTTACTGCCACAGAAAAGTTGGAAGCCATGATGCAAAAGAATCCGGCCCTGGCGCTACTTCGGCAGCAATTCAATTTGGATATCGACTGATTATTTTTGTTTTTTATTGCAACAATTCAGCCTTCGGTTTGTTACAAAATGTGAATCCGATTAACTAACTAAATCATAATATAATTCTGATACCATGAGCAAAATTAAAGTGCTGAATCCGGTGGTGGAGCTGGACGGGGATGAGATGACCCGCATCATCTGGAAGATGATTAAGGAGGAGCTGATTCTTCCCTATGTTGATTTGGACATCAAGTACTACGACCTGGGGATGGAGCATCGCGATGCCACCAACGATCAGGTGACCATTGATGCAGCCCACGCCATTCAAAAATATAATGTCGGGATCAAGTGTGCCACCATCACGCCCGATGAAAACCGTGTGGAGGAATTTGGATTGAAGAAGATGTGGAAGTCGCCCAACGGAACCATTCGTAACATCCTCGGCGGTACCGTATTTCGCGAGCCCATCATCATCAAAAATGTGCCACGCCTGGTTCCCGGTTGGGAGCATCCCATTTGCATTGGCCGTCATGCCTTTGGCGACCAGTACAGAGCGACCGACTTCCTGGTAAAGGGCAAGGGCAAGCTGACCATTACTTTTACGCCTGAAGACGGGGGCGAAGTACAGTCCTACGATGTTTACGATTTCGAGGGCGACGGGGTGGCTTTGGCCATGTACAATACCGATGAGAGCATCACCGGTTTTGCCCACAGCTGTTTCAACCAGGCCATCAACAAAAAATGGCCCCTTTACTTGTCGACCAAAAACACCATTCTTAAAAAGTACGACGGTCGTTTCAAAGACATCTTTCAGGATGTTTACGAGAAGCATTACAAAGGTAAGTTTGAGCAGTTGGGCATTACCTATGAACACCGCTTGATCGACGACATGGTGGCTGCGGCCCTTAAGTGGAACGGAAACTTTGTCTGGGCTTGTAAAAACTACGACGGCGATGTACAGTCGGACACCCTGGCCCAGGGCTTTGGTTCTTTGGGACTGATGACCTCGACCCTGGTAACGCCCGATGGCAAGACTATGGAGGCAGAGGCAGCGCACGGAACCGTGACCCGTCACTACCGTCAGCATCAGGAGGGTAAGCCCACCTCAACCAATCCCATTGCCAGCATTTATGCATGGACACGGGGACTGGCTTTCCGGGGCAAACTCGACAACAATCAGGCTTTGATTGATTTTGCGGAGAAGCTGGAAGCCGTTTGTGTAGAGACGGTAGAGAGCGGTCAAATGACCAAAGACTTGGCACTGACCATTCATGGTAAGGATTTGAAGTCGGAACATTACCTGACTACCGAAGGCTTTATGGCTGCCATCAAGTCACATCTTGAGTTGAAGATGGCGAAGTAAGGATATCAGATAAGGATATTCGGTCTCATTATAAAGAAAAAGCTGCCTTCGGGCAGCTTTTTTTGTTGGGGCAAATCAGCTTTTGAGCATCATTAAGCCTGACCCAGAGCCTGCTTTATTTTCAGCTCACACTCCTGCACCAGTTCTTCGGCTTCCCGCTTCCCGGGCTCAAGGGGCGGCAACACCCGGTAGGTCAGCTTTTGCCCAAAAAGCAGAGGAAAGTAACCTTTCTTCATTAAGTCCGAATGTCCCTCAATAACAAAGGGAACCAAAAGGGCAGAGGGCGCTGCTTTCAGGAGGGATTTTACACCGGCCGACTGGAAGGGTTTAACCCGGCCGTCGCGGCTTCGGGTACCCTCGGGGTAGATGCAAACGGCATAGTTGTGGGCTTCGACGTAGCGCCCCAGGCGAACGATTTCACGGATGGCCTGACTGCCTTTGCTTCTATCTATGAGGGCCGAACCGCTGCGGCGCAAATTGTAAGATATGCTGGGAATACCTTTGCCCAGCTCTATTTTCGAAACAAATTTGGGATGCCAGGCATTGAAACCATAGACAAAAGCCTGGATGTCGAAAATGCTCTGGTGGTTGGCTACAACTACCAGAGGACGGTCTTTGGGCAGCAGCTCAAATCCTTTGAAGCGGATGCGTGCACCCAGCAAAAACAAGCCTTTTACCAAAAAATAATTAAGTATGCCCACACTCTTTTTATGGGCCTTATAGCCCCCCAAATGCCAGGACAATACCTGAATGGGATGAAATAGGGCCAAAGCCAGGCCAAACCACAGGTAGTAGAGTGGGGTGAGCAGATAACCAAGGATGATTTGCATAACTATTCAAAAAAATCATACAAAAAAACAACAATAAAACTGTTTCTACAAGTCAGAAAACGCTGGCTAATTTAAAATCAAAACAAAATAGGGGGTAACAGCAGTTTTTTTTAAACATTTTTCAGAACAACACCAACACTTTTAACTATTTTGACAGCTGTTGTTGAAAATTCACATTGTAATTATATTCATCTTTTTCACTTAAACCATGGATCAGAATTCAAGTCCCCAAGTTAAATTTTTCAGTGGAGAACAAATCCCTGTAGAATTACACAAAGTCAGAATCGTTCAAAAGTTACACCTGAAGCCCATTGACGAGCGCCTAAAGGCCATTAAACAAGGAGGATTCAACACCTTTTTACTGAATACGGCAGACATCTTTTTAGATATGCTCACCGATAGTGGCACCAACGCCATGAGCGACAACCAACAGGCTTCGATGCTGCAGGCAGACGATGCCTATGCAGGTTCACAAAGCTTTTACCGGATGGAGGCAGCCATTAAGGAGGTATTTGGTAAAGAACTGGTATTACCTGTACACCAGGGTAGGGCGGCTGAAAACGTTATTTCCAAGACTTTTATCAAGCCGGGAGATGCCATTCCCATGAATTATCACTTTACCACCACCAAGGCGCATATGGAGCTTAATGGTGGCGAGATCTTTGAAATTTTCACCGATGAGGCACTTAAAATAAAAAGCAAGCATCCGTTTAAGGGCAACATCGATATTCAAAAGTTGCGTGAGCTGATTGCGCGTTTCGGCAAGGAACACATCCCCTTTATCCGCATGGAAGCCTCGACCAACCTGATTGGTGGTCAGCCCTTCTCGATTGCAAATATGCGTGAAGTGCGTAAGGTGGCCGATGAATTCGGCATAATGATGGTACTGGATGCCAGTCTCATTGGCGAAAATGCATGGTTTGTTAAGCAGCGGGAAGCAGAGTTTGCCACGACCAGCATCAAGGAGATTCTGCGTACCATGTGCGGTATCTGCGACATTGTTTATTTCTCGAGCCGCAAGGTAAGTTCGACACGTGGTGGTGGCATTTGTACCAACAACAAGGATTTGTATATGAAAATGCGGGATTTGATTCCGCTTTTCGAAGGATTTCTGACTTATGGCGGAATGTCGGTACGCGAAATTGAAGCGATGGCGGTAGGTTTGTACGAAACCACCGACGAAACCGTGATCAGTCAGTCACCCGGTTTTATCGAATATGCAGTAAATGAAATGGATCGCCTGGGCATTCCTGTGATTACACCTGCCGGGGCCCTGGGCGCCCACGTGGATGCCATGAGCTTTTTACCACACGTACCACAAAGTGAATACCCTGCCGGAGCACTGGCTGCAGCTTTGTACATTGTTTCAGGTTGCCGGGGTATGGAAAGAGGCACCATCTCGAGTGTTCGCCTCGAAAATGGAGAAGATTTGTTGGCCGATATGGAACTCTTGCGTTTGGCTTTCCCGCGCAGAGTGTTCACCCTTTCGCAAACCAAGTTCCTGATCGACCGAATCCACTGGTTGTACAACAACCGGGAGCTTATTGGCGGACTCAAATTTACCGAAGAACCTAAAGTGTTGCGTTTCTTTATGGGACGCCTGGATGCTGTTTCCGACTGGCCCGAAAAACTGGTGGCCAAGTTTAAGCAGGATTTTGGAGACAGTCTCTAATACCTTCTTTACCCCTCTATCCAAAGTGGGCAAGGCTATGAACGCAAGTTCACAGCCTTGCTTTTTTTATGGGTAATTGCTATCTTGAAAAACAGTGCACTCCCGTGCTTCGACCAAAATTGTAAATTTTTCGGCTGTAAAAAACAAAAAGCCTGTAACGCTGTTAATAGGATAGTTTCAAAACAAGCGCTTTGTTTTATTTAGACTTGTTTAATATAACCCAAAGCGCTATTTTTGCGCACCAATTTATTGAGAGGTAAGAGAATAACGTTAAAACACACGGAATAAAAGCATTAGAATCAACAAAAAATAAATCTTTTCAATATGTCTACATTTGATATCCTTATGCCCAAAATGGGTGAGAGTGTTGAAGAAGCCACCATCACCAAATGGTTTGTAAAAGTTGGTGATACCGTGGAAGAAGACCAGGTTTTGCTGGAGATTGCAACCGACAAGGTTGACTCTGAGATTCCTTCACCCGTTGCCGGTGTGATCAAGGAGATTAAATTTGAAACCGACGCCCTGGTGCCGGTAGGTGAAGTAGTGGCAGTTATTGCCATGGATGGAGAGGGTGCCGGAGACGAGTCGGCCGAGGCAGAAGCAAAGCCGGCTGAAGAGAGCAAAGCGCCTGCCGCTGAGCCTGCTGCCGCAGCGCCCGCAGAAAGCAGTGCCGATTTTAAGGACAGCGACCGTTTTTACTCCCCCCTGGTAAAGAGCATTGCTAAGGAAGAACAAATTTCTGTGGCCGAACTCGATGGCATTAAAGGTTCAGGCAAGGACGGCCGAGTGACCAAGGAAGACGTGCTCGACTACCTGAAGAATCGTGGCAGTCAACCCGCAGCCAAAGCTGCGCCTGCCGCCAAGGCCGAAGCGCCAAAAGCCGCCGAAAAACCAGCCTTTAAGGCGCCAGAGGTTAAGGCCGGAGCCAACGACGACATTGTTGAAATGGACCGCATGCGTAAGCTGATTGCCGACAATATGGTAATGTCGAAGCAGGTTTCACCGCACGTAACTTCTATTGTTGAGGCGGACGTAACCAACCTGGTGTTGTGGCGCAACAAGCAGAAAGATGCCTTCCTTAAAAAATACGGTGAAAAGCTCACCTTTATGCCCATCTTCACCCAGGCCGTTGCCAAGGCCCTGCGCGATTACCCCGGCGTAAATGCCTCAGTCAGCGGCAACAACATCATTTACCGTAAAAATGTGAATGTGGGTATTGCCGTGGCACTGCCCTCGGGCAACCTGATTGTGCCGGTAATTAAGCAGGCCGACCAGAAGAATGTAGTAGGCTTGGCCAGCGACATCAACCGTTTGGCCGATCAGGCACGCAACAATAAGCTTTCGCCCGACGACATTCAGGGAGGCACCTTTACCATTACCAATTTTGGCTCCTTTAAAAACGCCATTGGTACACCCATCATCAATCAGCCCCAGGTAGCCATTTTGGCCACCGGAACCATTGAGAAGAAACCCGCCGTGCTCGAAACAGAGGCCGGGGATGTTATTGCCATTCGTCACAAAATGTTCCTGTCGCTGTCGTACGACCACCGTATTGTAGATGGGGCACTGGGCGGATTTTTCCTGCGTAAGGTGGCCGACTATCTCGAGGAGTGGGACATCAACACCGAATTGTAATCAAGGTTGTACTAAAATATTGTAGAAATGAAGAGCAATGTTCCTGTAAAATATTCTATAAAAAAGACCGATAAGGACCTTCTGTTGAAGTGGTACCACCTGTTGTTTTTGGGACGCTCGCTCGATGAGCGTGCCCCCAACTACCTAAAACAAGCCATCGGCTGGTCGTACCACGCACCGGCAGCCGGACACGACGGCATTCAGCTGGCCATTGGTCAGATGTTCCGCAAAAACAAAGACCATTTGTTTCCTTACTACCGCGACCTGCAGACCTGTGTGGCGGCAGGGATGACTGCCGAGGAAATCATTTATAATGGTATTTCGAGAGACGCCGATGTAGCTGGTGGTGGCCGACACATGTCGAACCACTTTGCCAAGCCTGAGTGGAACATCCACAACGTGAGCAGCTGTACGGGTAACCATACCCTGCACGCCAGCGGGGTGGGACGCGCCATCAAAGCTTACGGCGAGAAAGATGCCGTAGTCATCAGCAGTCAGGGCGAAAGCTCCGTATCCGAAGGCTACGTTTACGAAGCCATTAACGGCGCCTCCAACGAAGAATTGCCCGTAGTCTTTGTCTTCCAGGACAACGGTTACGGTATTTCGGTACCCAAGGAAGACCAGACGGCCAACCGTAAGGTGGCCAAAAACTTCGAAGGGTTTAAAAACCTGCATATTTTGTATTGCAACGGCAAGGACGTGTTTGATTCCATGAACACCATGGAAGAAGCCGTAGCCTGGGCAAAACGCGAACAAAAGCCCGTATTGGTGCATGCCAACTGTGTGCGCATTGGCTCACACAGCAACAGCGACCGACATGAGCTGTACCGCGACGAGAATGAGCTCAGCTACGTAAGGGAGTATGATCCCCTGGCCAAATACCGTCGTTTGTTGTTGCGTTACAATCGGGCCACCGAAGAGGAGTTGAAAGAAATAGAGGAGAAGGTTACAGCTGAGGTTAAAGCCGCCCATAAAAAGGGCATTACCGCCCCGCAGCCCACGCCCGAATCCATCTATGATTTTGTAATTCCGGAGCCCTATGCAGCCGACAAATATCCCGATGGCCTGCACAATTCGGAAGGTGAAGCCAAAAAGTTTATCGAAGCCCTGAACGAAACCCTGAAGGCAGAATTCCGCCACAACCCCGACACCTTTATTTGGGGGCAGGATATTGCGAATAAGGACAAGGGAGGCATCTTTAACGTTTCCAAAGGATTGCAGCAGGAATTCGGTAAAAAACGCGTGTTTAACGCACCCATTGCCGAAGACTACATTATGGGTACCGCCAACGGTATGTCGCGTTACAACAAGGACATCCGAATAGTAGTAGAAGGGGCTGAATTTGCCGACTACTTTTGGCCGGCCATGGAGCAGTTTGTAGAAACTACCCATGAGTACTGGCGGACCAAGGGACAGTACTCGCCCAACATTACCGTTCGTTTGGCTTCCGGAGGATACATTGGAGGTGGTTTGTACCATTCCCAAACCATTGAAGGCGCCTTGGCCACCTTCCCGGGTGTAAGGGTCGTTTATCCCTCTTTTGCCGATGATGCAGCCGGTTTGCTGAGAACGTCTATGCGCTCAGAGGGTATGACACTGTTTTTAGAGCCCAAAGCCTTGTACAACGCTCCTAAGGCCGCCACCCCTGTGCCCGATGATTTTGAAGTGCCTTTTGGCAAGGCACGCATTCGTCGCGAAGGCAAGGATATGACCATAATCACTTACGGCAACACCACTCATTTTTGTCTGGAAGCAGCTGAAAAGTTGGCCAAAGAGGGCATTGCCGATGTGGAAGTACTTGATTTGAGAAGTATTTCGCCCCTGGATACCGATGCCATCATAGCCTCGGTTAAAAAGACCTCAAGAGCCATGATCGTGCATGAGGACAAGGTTTTTGCCGGTTTTGGAGGTGAAGTTGCCGCAACCATTTCTGAAGTGGCTTTTGAATACCTGGACGCCCCCATCAAGCGTGTAGGTTCAGCTTTTACTCCAGTTGGTTTCAACCGCATATTGGAGGCAGCGGTACTGCCCAATACCGACAAGATATTGACGGCAGCCAAAGAAATGCTGGAATACTAAATCAATCGTAAACCACAGAAGAGAATAATATGAAGAAGGTAGGCATATTTTACAGTTTTCGCTCGGTAAAAACCCACCAGCAAGTGAAGAAAATGATCAAACTGCTGGGTGCAGACAATTGCGAGGAAGTCGATGCCGACGTGGCTACTTTGGAAGATTTCAAAAAGCACGACAACTACATTTTTGCTGTTCCGACCTGGTTCGACGGGGAGTTACCCAACTATTGGGATGAGTACCTACCCACCATTGAGGACGAGTCGTTCAAAGGCAAGAAATTCGCTATTTTTGGCGGAGGCGACCAGAAGAACTATCCCGAAAACTTTGTGGACGGTGTAGGAATTATGGCCGAGTTCATCGAAGGGCGCGGAGGTAAAGTTGTTGGTTTTACTTCAACCAAAGGATACAGCTACGAAGGATCCAGAGCGGAACGGGGCGATCAGTTTTGCGGTTTGGCACTGGACATCGAAAACCAGGCTGCGCTAAGCAACGAACGCATAGAAAAATGGATCACCGATATCCAAAAGGAGTTTTCTAAAAAGAAATAGTCCTTAGTACATACTTATTAAAGGGGGTCAGTCTGCTTCGGCAGACTGACCCCCTTTTTTTTTGATTTCAGGTACATAAATAAGTCCGAAACGGATTTTTCTGACAAATGGCAAATTCCCTACCACGGTTAATTGACGGAGAATACACCTTGTTCTGCGAGCCTTCGTTATGATAAATCATTTAGTTTATAGCGCATCGGTAAAGTAGTCCAGGATCCTATAGATGGGACTCCCTGGTGATTTGGAGCCGGGCGGGGGACAGGGGAGGACTATAAAGGCGCATGCAGCGGTGTGATACACTTGTAAACAAGAGAAATTAGCTATCTTTCATCATACAAAGCAAACAATAATAGGTTATAAAAATCACATAACCAGTAATTTACAATAATAAGGAGAAGCGTTTGTTTAATTAGATCGGGAGGGAAGATGAATAATTATTCAATCACGGTCATTCTGCAACAAATCTATAGGGTTAATTTATTAAAAACCAGTATTTTAATAATGCCAGATAAACAATTCCTTTATGACTGGGGGACAAGTGGTCGCAGCATGCTGAAAGAGAGGGGTAAATAAAGACAATATCCTAATGTGGGCAGGGCGTTTAAGCAGGTTTGCCCCCCCCGACAATCTAAGTTATGCCAAGAACATGAACATTTGTATTACGCTTATAATATGCAGATTAAAACACCACACCTCCAGTATTTTTTCCAAGCGTGAATCTGCTCTTTTAAGAATGCAGAAAATAGTGCGCAGCAGGTTACATATGTAACAAAATGAATGGAAGATTGCGTTTTGTATTTTGTAAACTTCATGTTATATTTGTAAACTATTTTCCTCTGCAAAACCGTCATGATGAAACAGCGTTTACAAGTTTTATTGGAGCAGGAAGGTCTCAGTCCTGTCCGCTTTGCCGAAATCGTAGGTGTACAACGATCCAGCGTAAGCCACATCCTTTCGGGACGCAACAATCCCAGCCTCGATTTCATACAAAAGATCCTTGAGGCCTTCCCTAAGGTGAGCAGCGACTGGCTTATAAGCGGCAAGGGAAGTGTTTATAGGGACCAGTCGGCTTCTGTCAATACAGTCCCTAATCAGGCCTCAAACATTCCATTTTCGGCGCCAAAGGCGGGGCAAACCGACTTGTTTTCTGCTGCCAGTCCTACAGAGAATGCTGTTCCGGAGCTAAAACAAGAACCGGCTTCCACCATTGCAGCGACCATTGGAACTGCCACCGAAGCGGAAATTGAACAAATTGTCGTGTTTTATAAGGACAAAAGCTTCCGCAGCTACCTCCCGAAAGGCTAATATTATTATGCCGGCTGCGTAAAAAACACTAAATTTGTGCAGTTTTCCTCTAATTACATTTGTAAACAATCTTCCATGAAATATCTTCATGATTTCACTCTGGTCAACAGCGAAAGGCAGACCGACGATTTTGTTGTGCTGACGCTGCAGGGCGGAGCTGAGCCACTCCCTGAGCTACAGCCCGGTCAATTTGCCGAAGTGCGGGTAGATGCGCCAGGAGCATATCTGCGCAGACCACTGTCCATCCACGATGTTGACTACGATAAGCAACAAATAAAGCTTTTGGTACAGGAAGTGGGTACCGGAACCCGCGCCCTTACCGCCCTGGCTTTGGGCAGTACCATCAACATGCTTTACCCGCTGGGCAAGGGCTATTCGCTGCCCGACAGCAAGCGAGTTTTGCTGGTAGGAGGTGGTTGCGGTGTGGCCCCCTTGTTGTTTTTGGGCCGTTATTTAAAAAAGAATGGCATAACACCACGCTTTTTAATTGGCACCCGTACAGCGGCGGGACTGGTGCGACTGGATGCCTATCGTGAACTGGGCGAGGTGATGGTAACCACCGAAGACGGCAGCGCCGGTACAAAGGGCTACGTTATCCATCACCCGGTAATGAAAACAGAAACACCAGATTTCGACTGGATATACACCTGTGGCCCAGAGGCCATGATGCGTATTCTGGCTAAATATGCCAACAAGCACGGACTAAGCTGCCAGGTATCTCTCGAAAACCATATGGCCTGCGGCATAGGGGCCTGTTTATGTTGTATCACCCCAACCAAAGACGGACATAAGTGTACTTGCACCGATGGTCCTGTGTTTGATTCAAAATACTTACAATGGTAGATCTGAAAGTAAAACTGGGAAGCCTTGAGCTGCAAAATCCGGTAATGACCGCTTCGGGTACCTACGGGTACGGCGAAGAATATGAAGATTTCGTAGACATCAACCGTTTGGGGGGGATAGTGGTAAAGGGAACAACGCTGCATCCCCGTCAGGGCAACGATTACCCGCGTATGGCCGAAACGCCAATGGGTATGCTTAATGCGGTAGGTTTGCAAAATGTGGGTGTTGACCGTTTTATCAGCGAAATCTATCCTCGTATCAAAAAATACCGAACCAACATCCTGGTTAACGTATCCGGATCAACGGTGGAAGAATATGTGGAGACAGCAGCCAAAATCAATGCTCTGGACCACATTCCGGGCATTGAATTAAACATCAGTTGTCCCAATGTGAAAGAAGGGGGTATGGCTTTTGGAACCTCCTGTCCCTCAACCATCGCTGTAACCGCAGCAGTCAGAGAGGTTTACAACAAACACATGATGGTAAAACTGTCGCCGAATGTAACCAATATTGCAGAAATTGCCCTCGGCGTAGAAAGCGCCGGTGCCGATTCGGTCAGTCTCATCAACACTTTGCTGGGTATGGCCATTGATGTAGAGCAGCGGCGCCCGGTTTTGTCGACCATAACCGGAGGCTTGTCGGGAGCGGCAGTTAAGCCCGTAGCACTGCGCATGGTTTGGCAGGTGGCACAGGCAGTAAAAATACCGGTAGTTGGAATGGGTGGCATCAGCAACGCAGAAGATGCCATCGCCTTTATGCTGGCCGGCGCCAGTGCAGTTCAAATTGGAACTGCAAATTTTATCGATCCCAAAGTAACTGAAAAAGTGATTGCGGGCATTGAAGACTATCTGGTTCGTCACAACATGACCTCTGTTGCCGAACTTAAGGGGGCACTACAAGCTTAAAAAAGCACTGTTTTAGCCTATTTGACGCAGTTCCTTCTCTCTTTCGAGGAGATTGATCAGTGGTCTGAAATATTGCCTGATTATCGGCCAGTTTTGCGGATTTTGCTCCAATAAGAGCAAAATCCGTTTTTTGTTTTTACGCAGTGCATCTGTAATGGCCGGTGCAGTTATCGGCCGCTCCATCAATTTCCCTACCATAGCACCAGTCAGGTCTTCCCCCTGACGAGCCAACTCTGCCGCTGCATCCTCCAGTTGATCTAAAAAATTACGGGTTTTCTCCATACGGCCGCCTGCAGCAGGCAAAGAATTTGTAGCTAATCTACCCGGCTCGCTCACCGCAGGGAATACCAAATACGGGGCCTCAATCAGCACCTCGTCCTGTTCTTCATTGCTCAGATTCAACATCAATGCAAAACGAGCGGCCTGCTCCAAAGCAGACTTAGCTGCCCGGTAATCGGGGGCTGTTGCCAGGCGCTCTAAAGCAGCTTTACTTAGGCGGAGTTGAACTCCCCGGGCTGCGCCCAACTGCTTCAGCTGGTCTTGCGACCATTGGTCCACCCAGCTGAGGGGCGGGTTTTGACTTTCGGAATTTTGCCCGGACAGTAATTGTTTTGTTACATCTGTAAACTGCTGGATGTAGTCTTTAAACTGACCAGAGGATTGATAAAAGAAACGCGTAAAGCGGAAGAGGAGAGTACCAATGAGGGCCTTTCGTGCTGTATCCAGCTGACCTTGAAGACGACTGACTCCAAAATTGCTTTGATCCCCTCTGAAGTATAAATAGAAACAATCGGTTTGTCGTCCTGCCTTAACACGCAACTGCATGACTACGTGTTGTTCTTCCGAAAAAATATCCAATTGCCGCTGCTGCCTGCTTTCCTCTTCAAAAGGAACCTGGCCGGGGGTCAACCACAGGTAGCCGGGCTGCTCTCTGGCTATCAGCCTCAACTGGGCAGCTAAATCAGCGGTCATTAATTCATTGAGTTGGTATTGTTGCCCTTTTCTCAGCAACTCCAGGCCATCGCTGCTTCCATCTGCACCAACAGATAATACAACCACCCTGTCGAGCCCCGGAAAGATATCCGGCCAGGCACGAAGCAGTAACTCCCGCGGAGCCAATATTGGTTGAGGTACCTGATGCATAGGCAGCAATCACAATGCAATTAAGTGAATAGTTAAGCACAAATTTAAGCTAAATTAAGTCTTAAGCCAATAATTAAGGGAATAAAATCTGCTTAATTTATTTCCAATAAAGAGCGAATGAGGTTTAATATTGTACCGAAATACAGTCTTGCTGTTCAGAGCAACAGGTGCTGGTGAAAAATAAGGGATTAAGCAACTAATTAAATAAATTATTAAGTATGGAACAAGCCGACAACTGCTCTTTTCGTCACACTCACGCTTCCCTGTTGGAGCAATTAAGCGATTTGCTGGGTGAGTTCTTTAGTGATCCGGATTACCAGTCCCACGAACTCCCCAATGATGCAGATAATGCGGACGAGATAAAAAGCTTAACTGCGCTGCTCGATCTTCTTGCTGTTTTGCTGGGGAAGCTGTTTTTGCACCTCATTAAACTCCCTGCTGATTTCGATACAGAAGTAAACGTGCTGTCTGTGACAAGCGTAAACAAAAGACCCGATACAAATGTAACGAGTAATTCATTTACCGACGCCAGGCACCGTTTGAGTAATTTCAGTATCTTTCGAGAGTCAAATCATTCATTTACGCCATCAACAGCATCATTTCTATGGCCATTTCCCTTACTTTATTACGCAAAGGGACTTTTGAGGAGTTCCCCGCCTACGGTAAAAGCGCTTGTAAATATGCGATTCTACTCGTCTTAATTCTGTTAAGCAGTTTTACCCCACTACAGGCCGACCGTTGGGAGAACAGTAGAATGACCATTTTAACCTGTGCCCCTGGTGAAGAACTCTACAGTTTATTTGGACACACCGCCATTCGTGTTCAGGACAAAGAAAGCGGCAGCGATTATGTTTTTAATTATGGCACCTTTGATTTTTCGACCCCCAACTTCTATCTAAAGTTTATGCGGGGGGAATTGGACTACATGCTCTCAGTAACCACCTTTGATCGTTTTCTGAGGGAATACCAAATGGACAGTCGTTCTGTATGGGAACAGGAATTGCTTTTAAGCGAGACCGAAAAATCGGCTCTACTTGAAGCCTTAATGTTGAACCACCAACCAGAAAACAGGTATTATCCTTATCATTTCTTTTACGACAATTGCGCGACACGGGTGCGGGACATCATTGCAGCTCATTATTCCGGAGGATTGGAATTTCCTGATTTACAAAACCAGGAGCAAAGTACCTTTCGTACGGCCCTGTCCGACTATCTGGAATACAGACCCTGGACCAAACTCGGTCTCGATTTAATTCTGGGCCAACCTACCGACGAAGCAGTGGATGCCTTCAGTATTCAGTTTTTACCCGACCACCTGATGCTGCAATTTGCCGGGGCCCACGATGCCAATGGAAAGGCAGCAGTAGGTGAAGCTCACGAACTTCTGGTGTTTGAAACCAGTCCTGAAAGGATGTTTTGGACACCGCTTCTTGTATTCAGCCTCCTGGCTTTAATCGGATTGCGTCTGACTCGCTGGCGGGTCAAAAGAAAGCGGTCCTTGCATGGGCTGAACATAGTGACCTTTGTGCCGGCCATTTTGCTGGGCTTTTTGATTATTTTTCTTTGGTTTTTCACCTCGCATTCAGTTACCGGTCCCAACTGGCATCTGCTGTGGGCACATCCCTTATATTTACTGCTGCTTTTCCCGAAAAAAATTAACTTAAAGTTCCAGCGACGCCTTCGCTGGCTACTCCTGGCACCCTTGGTCTTCCTTTTGCTGCTTTTTCCATTTTTACCGCAGGATATGCCCCTGGCTTTATGGCCCTTGTGGTTGCTCATGGCTGTTCGTTTAATTTGGTAGCCGGCTGAACTATTTTCGGCTTTCAGCTGTTTCTTTAGCATTATTAAAGATTCAGTTATGCGACAATTATTCCTTCTGATTTTGTGGTTTTCGCTTCTTGGTGCTGAGGCAGCTCATCCTGTTGAGAACATTCCTGTTGCTGATTTGCAGGAGCGTATTGAGACGGAATCGGACACCTTGTTTGTGGTGAATTTCTGGGCCACCTGGTGTCAACCCTGTGTAAAAGAAATTCCTGAATTTAATCGTATTGCCCCAGAACTGGAAGGTGTTCCGGTAAAGGTGTTGATGGCCAACCTTGATTTTCCAAATCAAAAAGAAGCTCGTCTGCTTCCCTTTTTAGAACGTCATGAAGTCAGTCACGAAGTGCTTATGCTGCTTACACCCAGAGGAGGAGCCTGGATTGAGGCGCTGGATCCGGCCTGGTCGGGAGCAATCCCTGCGACCATTATGCACTATAAAGGCAAACGTTTTTTTTATGAAGGAGAGGCCACTTATGAGCAACTCGAAGAATGGATGAAAAATTTAATGTAAACCAATAAATCAAACACCATGAAGATGATGAAGGTTTTATTTGCGGGGGCGGCGCTGCTGCTGATGTTCGCTTCGACCATGCAGGCCCAGTTAAAAATTGGCGACAAAGCGCCCGACTTTAATCTGAAGAATGTTGACAACAGTTGGGTGGCACTTAAGGATTACAGCGACCAAGAAGGTGTAGTGCTTATTTTCAGCTGTAACCATTGTCCCTATGTTAAGCTTTATGAAGAACGTATTGTTGCGCTGCAAAAGGAATTTGGTCCCAAAAAGTTTCCGGTCGTAGCTATAAATTCAAATGATTCGACCATTGTTGCCGAAGACGGCTTTTCACATATGGTGAAAAATGCGGCAGAGAAAGGTTTTAACTTTCCTTATTTGCTGGACGACAAGCAGGTTTTTAAGGCTTATGGTGCAACGCGTACACCCCATGTTTTTTTGTTGAAGAACGAGGGACAGCACTTTACCGTGGCATATATTGGCGCCATTGACGACAATCCTCAGGATGCCTCAGATGTAAAGGATCGCTATGTGGCAAACGCCATTGAGGCGCTACTGAAAGGAGAGCAGCCGAGTCCCACCGAAACCCGTGCCATAGGCTGTACCATTAAGTTTAAGGAATAATAATTAAGCCCTTAGAAAGCGGAACGGCATGAAGTCTTAAGTGACTTCATGCCGTTTTTTATAACTTTTTCATGAATTATCCGTATTTTTGACGGCATTAATTTTGAGTGAAGCATATGCAAATTAAGTACATCCCAGGGTTAATAACGGCAGGACTGATTGTGGGGATGGCCGTTAAATACCTTACAGGACCTTCCATACAGACTTTTGGTACCGATTTTTTACCCCCGGCACCCCTTACTACCTCAGTAAGAATTTCTGGCACTTATGCGCAGGGAGAGGACTTCAGCTATATTGACAGGGAAATGAATCGTTTTATGCGCCAATGGAACCTGAAGGGGGCCTCGGTTGCTGTTGCCCGCGAAGGGCAGATGGTTTTTGCCAAAGGATATGGCTATGCCGACGAAGAGCAGGGCATTGAGGTAGAACCCTATCACTTGTTTCGAGTAGCCAGTATTTCCAAGTTGATTACTGCAGCGGGTGTCATGAAACTGGTTGAGGCCGGACAACTGAGTCTGGACGATAAGGTTTTTGGCCCTGAAGGAATTTTAAGTAAAGCACCCTACGACACTTACCGTGATCGAAAAGTCGAAGAAATCAGAGTGCTGCACCTTTTGAATCATTCGGGTGGGTGGACCAACCGTTGGGGTGATCCCATGTTTATGCCTACAGTAATTGCCCGAAATACAGGTAAGGAGTTGCCCATCAGCGATGAGGACATTATTTGTTTCATGCTGGATAAACGTTTGCATTTCAGACCAGGAACAATGTCTTCTTATTCCAATTTGGGTTATGCCATTTTAGGCAAAATTATTGAAGCGGTAAGTGGCGAGTCCTACGAGAGCTACATTAAAAGTGAGGTTTTTTATCCTTTAGGAATTTTTGATGCTACCCTGGGAGGCAGTTACGAAGAAGACCGTAAAGATTTGGAGGTCAAATATTACGAACAAGAGAACAGCCTTTTAATTTCTGATCATCAGGGAAGTGATGATCTTGTTCCACGCAGCTATGGTGGAAACGACATCCATACCTTGGGCGCAGCAGGAGGTTGGATTGCCTCTGCAACCGATTTGATGCGCTTTATGCTGGCTATTGACGGGCAACCATTTCCGGAAGACATTCTGTTGCCCGAAAGCATTGAAGCGATGACGACACCTGTTGGTCGCGGTTTTCATCCTTTAGGATGGCGTGGCGTTCGTCGTGGCGAACGTTACCGTACAGGAACTTTGGCTGGAACTTCGGTATTAATGGTTAATCGTCCCGGAGACATCTCTTACGTGGTTCTTTTTAACACCAGTACCTGGAAAGGCCCAATGTTGGCCAACGACATTCGGATAATGATGCAAAGGGGAATTTCAAGAACCGATAATTGGCCGGATTACGATTTATTTGATCTTGCTGTACACGAGGATTAAAACAACAACGAGATGATCATTATAGAGACAAGCGCCCTAAGAGGCGCTTGTCTTTTTTCTATAGTACAAGATCATCTACAGGGCATATAATGTCCTTTTTTCTATAGTACAAGAATCATCTACAGAACAGATGCTTGTATTTTTCAACAGTACAAAGATTCATCTTCAGTACAGAAAATTGTTGAAGCTGAATCCCTGCCTAAATAAAAAACCTCGCTTGTCTTATAATTGCTATTATGATAAATAGGATGTACGTAAATAAATCCGGGTGTATTCTACCCGGATTTATTGTCTATTTAAAGCCCCTATTCGAGTCCTTTAAGTATGCTGTCCACCTCGTTGTACTTATCGGTCATTTCAAAGCGATAGTACAAATTCTTAAGGGTTTCCAAAACCATTACATCATCAGGACGCAATTCGTGCGCTCTTTCCATAAACGGCATGGATTGACGGAAAGTTTCCTCGGCCTTTTTACGTGCAGCTTCATAGGCACGATTATCCGATAAATCATTAGCGGCATTCATTTCCTCAGCAGCCCTGTTGTAATAGATAACACCAAGATTCAGCGTTGGTTCAAAATAATCTTCCCGATACTCCAAGGCCTTTTTGTACTCGGCTTCTGCCTTCTCGTATTCCTTGCTTAAATCAAAAAGCACACCCCGCGCATTGTAGAAACTGGCATTGGTAGGGTCCTTCTCCAGTGCAGCATTCAGGTAGTTTAAAGCCTCCTCATTCTGCTCTGTGCTCAAATAATGATTGATGAGCGTCGTCAAAATACGGTCGTCATCGGGATAAAGTTCAAAGCCCCGACGCAAATTCGACGCCATTTTACTGGAATCTCCCTTTTCTACATAGAGCTCGTGCATCAGCAATATCGCATCGCCTTCAGCGAAACCCAACTCGATGGTCTCTTCAAAATACTTTTCAGCTTTGTCGAATTGTTGCGAACGATTCGCGGCCAAACCGGAATAGTAAACAAACACAGAATCAACAGGCAGGTTGTCCTCTTCATAAAGAGGCAGTTTGTTCAAGTTAATTACTCTTTCAAACACAGCCAGCGCATTTTCAAAGTCATCGGCATTAAAGGCCTCGATACCTGCATTCTGAAACTCAGGCATAAAAAAGGTCAGGGCCACTTTGATTTCTTTTGCTGCGCGCCCTATTCCCCGTCCTTTTTCATCACCTTGCTGATCCAACTCAGCTGCTTTAAAGTAATGATCGGCCGCTTCGATGATTTTGGGCGTGCCTGCCCCTTGCTTAAACTGTTCGGTGGCCAGGTTGGCAGCTACAATATAAGTTCTGGGCCAAGCTTTGGTTTTGTCGTGCTCCAAAGCATCGTTAATGCGCTCCTCGGCGGCAGCAAGATCTCCATTGTCGATAAAAGCAGAGGCTGCTGTTACCTTACCTTTTTGCGCACAGCTGGTTGCAACCACCAGCACAGCCATGAATAAAAATAGTATCCTTTTCATCTTTGTTGATTTTTGTTTTGTTCGTAATTCCAAAATTAATTGCTTTTAAATTAATTATCACTATTTTCCGGGGATTGATTTTCAGTCTGATCTGTAAAATCAAGCCCCTCTCCTTCCAGCAGTTCTTCCTCCAATTGCTCTGCCATTACTCTTGTAACAGAGGCGATGGCATCCTGCTTCTTATCCAAATTGATCAAACGAACCCCCTGTGTTGCTCTTCCGGTAGTTCGCATGTCAGCCACAGACAGTCTCAGGGTTATGCCTGAACGATTGATGATCATAAGATCGTGCTCATCCGTAACACTCTTAATGGCAATCAGATCACCGGTTTTATCCGTAATGCGCATGGTTTTAACACCCTTACCTCCACGGTTGGTAACCCGGTAATCTTCAATTTTTGAACGCTTCCCAAAACCTTTTTCTGAAACCACCAGGATGTCTTCCTCCATATTCTTCACACAAACCATGCCAACGACCTCGTCCTTGTCAGAAGCCAGCGTTATCCCTCTGACTCCCTGGCCAGTACGACCAATGGTTCGAACTATGGATTCGTTGAATCGAATGGCGCGTCCCGAACGGGTAGCCAACAATACTTCATTGCTGCCATTGGTAAGTCGGGCCGAAATGAGTTCATCATCCTCCTTAACAGTGAGGGCAATAACGCCATTTTGACGTGGACGGGAATATTCGGCCAGCAGAGATTTCTTGATCACCCCTTTCTTTGTACCCATTACAATATAATGGGAATTGGTAAAGTCAACATCCTCACCCAGGCGCTTAACCTTCATAAAGGCCTTAACGGTGTCGTCCGGATCAATATTCAACAGGTTTTGAATGGCTCGACCCTTCGAGCTCTTATTGCCTTCGGGAATTTCATAAACTTTTAGCCAAAAACAACGTCCCTTTTTGGTAAAGAACATCAAGGTGTTGTGCATCGAAGCGGGATAAATATGCTCAATAAAGTCCTCATCCCTAGTTGAAGAACCTTTAGAGCCTACTCCCCCCCTGTTTTGGGTTCTGAATTCGGTCAGCGGTGTACGCTTGATGTAACCCAAATGTGAAATGGTGATGATCATTTCATCATCTGCATAGAAATCTTCGGGATTAAACTCTTCTGAAGAATAAACGATCTCAGTTCTTCGTCCTTCGTTGTACTTGGTCTTGATTTCAATTAATTCATTCTTAATGATTTCCATTCGCAAGTGCAGGTGTTCGAGGATGTCTTTAAGTCGCTGAATCTCTTTCATCAGACTCTCATACTCCGCACGCAGCTTATCCTGCTCCAGACCGGTCAGCTGACGCAAGCGCATTTCCACAATGGCCCTGGCCTGAATTTCAGTCAGTTCAAAACGAGCAATCAGGTTCTCGCGGGCTTCATCCGGAGTTTGCGCCGCACGAATAATGCGGATGACTTCGTCGATATTGTCGCTGGCAATGATGAGGCCTTCCAAAATATGGGCACGCTTCTCTGCCTGATCCAACTCGTAGCGGGTCCGGCGGGTTACCACATCGTGACGGTGCTCAACAAAATTACTGATGAGTCCTTTAAGATTTAAAAGTTCCGGACGCCCTTTCACCAATGCAATATTGTTTACCCCAAAAGAGGTTTGCATCGGCGTGTATTTGTAGAGATGATTCAGAACGACATTGGCAATGGCATCCCGCTTCAGATCAATAACAATGCGCATACCGTCACGATCCGACTCATCGTTCACGTTAGATATGCCTTCAATCTTCTTATCGTTGACCAGGTCGGCTATTTTAATGATGAGCTCGGCCTTGTTCACCAAGTACGGAATCTCCGAAACGATTATTTTTTCTCGTCCGTGGCTGTCGGTCTCGATATCGGTCTTCGCACGCATAATCACACGCCCTCTGCCCGTTTCATAACTGTCTCTAACACCTTGGTAGCCGTAGATGTATCCGCCTGTCGGAAAATCAGGGGCCTTAATGATGTCCACCAAGCTGTCTATGCTTATCTCATTGTCTTCAATGTAAGCGATAATGGCGTCGACCGTATCTACCAGGTTATGAGGCGCCATATTAGTGGCCATACCTACTGCAATACCGGAAGCCCCGTTGACCAGCAAAAGCGGAATACGGGTGGGCAGAACGGTAGGCTCCTTAAGACTGTCGTCAAAGTTCAGCTGAAAGTCTACCGTATCTTTATCGATATCCAGCAGGGCCTCTTCAGCCATGCGGTGCAGACGCGCCTCGGTGTAACGCATGGCTGCGGGACTGTCGCCGTCTACCGAACCAAAGTTACCCTGACCATCGACCAGAGGATAGCGCATCGACCACGGCTGCGCCATGCGCACCATAGCATAATATACGGAGCTGTCGCCGTGCGGGTGGTACTTACCAAGTACCTCACCAACAATACGGGCCGATTTTTTGTAGGGCTTATTGGAGGCTATGCCCAACTCATTCATACCAAAAAGTACCCGACGGTGAACAGGTTTCATACCGTCTCTTACATCAGGCAGCGCCCGGGAAACTATTACCGACATCGAATAATCGATGTAGGCAGATTTCATTTCCTCTTCGATGTTAATCTTAATTATTCTATCTCCTTCAATCATTTAATTAAAACTTTTGATGAGTCCGGAACACAAAAAAAGGCCTGCAAAAAGACCCTTTTTTCACCGCTCTAAATTAGTCATTAAAAGCGTAATTGTGAAAAAAGTTTTCAATTATTATGAACAATTTTCTCCGCGACCAGAGCGGATTTTCAGAACATCGGGCCTACCCTTTTTACCTCGGTGTATTATTGAACAGACTTTGCGCTCTGATGTTAACTTTCTGTCTGTGATAATTGCATTATTTGTACTATTTTTGAAGAATAAAATGTTTGTTACAGACTTTATTAAAGGAACAGAAGTACACGATATATTATGGAATTAAACTATTCATCAAGAGTCAGAGATGTCCTCTCAAACAGTAAGGAGGAAGCTGTTCGTTTGGGGAATTTGTTCATTGCTCCCGAGCATCTTATGCTGGGCTTATTGTTGCAGCGGGAAGGTAAGGCGATAAGAATACTCGAAAAACTGAAAGTGGATTTTGGGCAGTTGCGCGAAACCATTGAAGAAAAGATAAGAGGAGAGCAAACAACGCCCGTTGCCACTTCCCTGCCTCTGCTTCGGTCAACCGAACAAATTTTAAAACTGATACATCTGGAAGCCAAGTCGCTTAAAAGCGAAAAAATAACTACTTTGCATCTTTTGTTAGGGCTTTTAAGAGACAACAACAGTACAATAGCACAGATTATGGAAGATTATAATGTGAAATATCAGCCTTTGAAGCATGCGCTTCAAAAGCAAAACCCGATAGCACGGTCGCAAATGCCCGACGATGACGATCAGGACAGTCCCTTTGGAGGAAGCCCCGAAGGGCCCAAATCGGGAGGGGCAAAAAGCAGCAGTGAGACACCGGTCCTGGATAATTTTGGCATCGACATCACCAAGGCTGCTGAAGAGGGACGACTGGATCCCATTGTAGGTCGGGAAAAGGAGATTGAGCGCCTCGCTCAAATTCTGAGTCGCCGTAAAAAAAACAATCCTGTTTTGATTGGTGAACCGGGAGTAGGAAAATCTGCCATTGCTGAGGGACTGGCTTTACGCATCATAGAGCGTAAGGTGTCGCGTGTATTGTTCGACAAGCGCGTAGTGACCCTGGACCTGGCCTCCATTGTAGCGGGCACCAAATACCGGGGCCAGTTTGAAGAACGGATAAAAGCCATCCTTAATGAACTGGCCAAAAATCCGGGAATTATCTTGTTTATTGACGAGATTCATACCATTGTTGGAGCAGGCGGAGCCACCGGCTCACTGGATGCCGCCAATATGCTGAAACCGGCTTTGGCAAGAGGAGAAATTCAGTGCATTGGTGCCACTACACTTGACGAATACCGCCAGCACATCGAAAAAGATGGTGCGCTGGAGCGGCGTTTTCAAAAAGTGATGGTTGACCCCACCACGCCCGAAGAGACGGAAATCATATTAAACAACATCAAAGGGCGCTACGAAGATCACCACAATGTTATTTATACCCCGGAAGCCATTTCGGCCTGTGTAAAACTCACCGAGAGATACATTTCGGATCGTCACCTGCCCGACAAGGCCATCGACGCCTTGGATGAGGCCGGTTCGCGCGTACACATCTCCAATATTGTGGTGCCCGAAACCATTGTTAAACTGGAGGCCCAAATAGAAGAGGTTCGGGAAAACAAGATCAAAGCAGTTAAAGCCCAGAATTTTGAATTGGCCGCCAGTTTTCGGGATAAGGAGAAGCATCTTCAGGAGGAGTTGGAGCGTTCCAAAGAAAAGTGGGAACAAGATCTGCAACAACACCGGGAAACGGTTGATGAAGAAAAAGTGGCTGAGGTTGTGGCTATGATGACCGGCATACCGGTTCAGCGTGTGGCACAGGCGGAAGGATTTCGTCTTTTGCAAATGGGCGAACAACTTAAGGGAAAGGTTATTGGCCAGGAAGATGCCATTCAAAAGATTGTTAAAGCCATACAACGTAATCGGGCCGGCCTGAAAGACCCCAATCGCCCCATCGGCTCCTTCGTGTTTCTTGGTCCCACCGGTGTAGGCAAAACGCACCTGGCTAAGATTTTGGCGAAGTACCTGTTTGACACCACCGATGCGCTGATTCGGATTGACATGAGCGAATACATGGAGAAATTCAGTGTTTCCCGTCTTGTTGGTGCCCCTCCCGGGTACATTGGCTATGAAGAAGGCGGGCAGCTGACCGAGAAAGTGCGCAGACGCCCCTACTCTGTTGTTTTGCTGGACGAAATAGAAAAGGCCCACCCGGATGTTTTTAACCTCATGCTGCAGGTCTTGGATGAAGGTCGACTGACCGACAGTCTTGGCCGTAGGGTTGATTTCAAAAACACCATTATTATAATGACCTCCAACATCGGCACCCGCGAGTTGAAGGACTTTGGCAGAGGCATTGGTTTTGCGCCGGGAGGAAAAAGCGACAGCGATGGAGATTATGCCAAGGGAATTATTGAAAAAGCCTTGAAAAAAGCCTTTGCTCCTGAATTTTTAAATCGTATTGACGATGTAATAATATTCAATAACCTCAGTGAAGCCGATATTCATAAAATTATTGATATTGAACTGACCGGCTTGTTTGCCCGGGTGGAGAGTTTGGGCTATCAACTGAGGCTGACCGAAGAGGCAAAGAACTTTATTGCCTCCAAGGGTTTTGACATACAGTATGGGGCCCGACCACTTAAGCGTGCCATTCAAAAGTATCTCGAAGACGAAATGGCCGAGGTAATTATTCAGGCTTCGGTGAGTGAGGGCGATGAGATTCTGGTGGATTTTGACACAAAGGAAGAGAAAATTACCACCCAAATCATATCGCACAACAGTAAGGGGTCTTCCGCAAAACTCCCTCCGCAGAATAACGAAGCGGTTAACTAACACTGGTGCTTCCCCTTAAAAGGGAAGCATTATATCAACAAAAAAACACCCGTCTGAATGGATCAGACGGGTGTTTTTTTGTGCTGGGTATCAGCAATTTTTTAAAATTCCTAGTTGGCAGAGAGTCTGCTGTCTACTTCACGCAAAGAAGCCTGGGCATTTTGGTTGGCAGGATCAATGGCAATCACCTTTTCGAACCAGGGCTTAGACTCTGCAAAAGCTGCATTGGCCCGCTCGGTAATGTCGTCGTACTGCGAAGGATCGGCGTTGGCCGCTGAAGCCAAAATTTGCGCTGCGCGATTAAATGGCTCTGCGCCTTGCTTCAGGTAATAGGTAACCAACATTTTTTTCATGTGACCTAAAACTGAGCTGCTCTTGTAGGTTTCAAGTGCACTTACCAAAACCTCTTCCATTTCACTCTCACGCCCCAGGCTGTTGAGCGAAGAAGCTACGTAATAAGTAGAAAAATCAGCACGGTAACCCAAGTCAGCCGACTGCTTGTAATATTTCAGGGCCTTTTCATAATTTTTACTGCGACGAGCGCTGGTTGCCATATTAAAAACCATGGCTTCATCCATAGCTTCCTCTTCGGGCCAAACAGCAATTGCAGCCTCATATTTACTTAATGCGCCAGCAAAATCGTTGTTACGCAAGGCTTCATTACCTTCATTTTTCAACTCAATAAATCCAGTTTCTTCCTGTGCAAAACCCGTCAAGGCCAACATCAACATTCCCACTACTGCAAAATACTTCATAACAATGGTCCTTTAGTTATTTAAATAATTAATTGGCAAATTTGAATCACAAAAATAACAATTTTCAAATAACTGAAAAATGATTGTGAAACATTAAAATCTATTAAGCACTATGCAATAGTTATGCCATTTTTTTAATTCTTTTTCTCAACTCCGCATATTCAGGAGCCATAGCCTTAAGCTGAGTGCGGTCGAGTTTGGGAAAATCAATCTCGTACCCCGCCTTAGCCAATCCACCAGGAAGCACTTCATCAATGACTTCTCCAAACTTAAAAGGATGAGCCGTACTTACAAAGAATCCGTTCTCTCCTTGTCTCAATTCTTTTTTAATACCCACATAGGCAGCTGCCGTATGCGGATCCATAAGGTAGCCCACTTTCTCAAAAACAGCTTTGATGGTCTGTTTAATTTCTTCATCGCTCACCGCAAAAGAAGTAACCTCGGCTTTGAGTTCACTCAGTTGGTTGTGATAAAGTGCATACATGCGCGGGAAGTTACTGGGGTCGCCCACATCCATAGCATTAGCAATGGTTGCAATGGTTGCATGCGGCGCATAGGCTCCGGAAGCCAAAAAGCGGGGAACCACATCGTTGACGTTGGTTGCGGCCACAAAGCGCTTTACAGGAAGGCCCATTTTATGAGCCAGCATTGCTGCCGTTATGTTGCCAAAGTTACCGCTGGGAACAGTTACCACGGGGGCATCATTAAAGCCGGCTCTCCGGTATTGAGCCAGCGCATGAAAATAATACACCATTTGCGGCAGCAGGCGTCCCATATTAATGGAGTTGGCCGAGGTCATATACACCAACTGCCTGAGCGCATCGTCCTTAAAGGCATCTTTTACCAAACGCTGACAGTCATCAAAACTGCCGTTTACGGCAATGGCATGCACATTGTCGCCGGGACTGGTAATTTGGTATTCCTGATAGGGACTGACTTTTCCGTTGGGGTAAAGTACCACCACCTCAATGCCGGGCACGCGGTGAAAACCATGGGCTACTGCGCCTCCGGTATCTCCGGATGTAGCGGTGAGCACCAACAATTTGCGGCTCTCTCCCCGATTAAAATGCCCCAGTAAGCGCGACAAAAACCGTGCGCCTACATCCTTAAAGGCCTGGGTGGGACCATGGTAAACCTCCAGTACTTGAATTGCCTCCTCTACCGGTTTCAAAGGAATTTCGAACGAAAAGGTATCGTTCACAATCTGTTGAAGTGTTTGCTCGGGCACATCTGGCGTAACAAAAGGCTTCAGCACTTCAAACGCCAGCTGGGGCAGACTGTAATCCTGGATATTACGAATAAAATCCGGATCCAGTGCCGGTATTTCTTCGGGCATAAAGAGACTGCCATCTGGTGCCAGACCTTTAAACAAGACTTCCTTTAACGAATAACGCTTCCCGGGGGAAGCAAGACTAAGATATTGCATATTAAGTTGCTTTTTTGAGCTTGGGTTTATTTGAAAAAAACATCCAGTAATTGGGCGCCATCCATTTCTCCCATACTGCCCATTTTCACCGTTTCCTCATCAAAGCTTGTTACCTGATCGGCTGCCAGGCCGGGCTTTAACATCATAAAAGGCACTGGAGACATGGTGTGGGTACGTAAATCACAGGGTGTTGGATGATCGGGCAAAAGGAGCAGTGCAAAGGGCTCATCCATTTTTTGAAGGCCTTCCCAAAGTGGAGCCAACAAACGACGATCAAAATCCTCAATCACCCGCTTCTTTAACTCCGCATCTCCTTCATGACCGGCTTCATCCATTGCTTCCACATGTAAAAAAACAAAAGGATGCCGTTGCAGGGCTTCCAGAGCAGCTGCAGCTTTTCCTTCATAATTGGTATCGTGCAAACCGGTTGCCCCCTCCACATGAATCATTTCCAGTCCCGCCAGTTTTCCAATACCAAAAATAAGGTCAACGGCCGAAATCACCGCTCCTGAAGCTATACCAAACCGCTCTTTAAAACTGGGCAGTTCGGGCTTATAACCGGGCGACCAGGGCCAGATGCAATCGGCCGCCTTTTTTCCTTGGGCACGGCGTCGTTGGTTTACGGGATGCTCGGCCAAAACCTGCATCGACTTCTGCATAAGGGAATGGAGCTGCGCTTCCGTGGTTTTGGCTTCAGGATCAGCAGCTACCGGGTAAAGCGGTGCTGCCGGCTTGCCGGGATGGTCGTGAGGTGGCGTGCATTTAAGCGCCTTATTGCCTCCTTTAATAACCATTACGTGTCGGTAACTGGTACCTGTATGCCAACGCACCGTTTCAGAGCCCAGTTCCTTGTTAAGGGCTGCAATCAACTCATCGGCTTCGGCAGTACTGATGTGTCCTGCAGAGTGATTCAACAATATGCCGTCTTCCAGCGAAACCAGGTTACAGCGAAAAACCAATTCATCGGGTTCAAAATCGAGGCCCAGGGCTGCGGCTTCGATAACGCCCCTGCCCTGAAAATACTTGGCCGGTGCATAGCCTAAAATATTCATGTTGGCTATTTCGCTCCCTGGGTGAAAGCCCTGGGGAACAGTATGTACCAAGCCGGTAGCCGAGAGACTACACAAATGGTTCATAACCGGGTTATGGGCGGCCATTACAGGTGTCTTTCCACCAAAGGCTTTTATGGGCTCATCGGCCATTCCGTCGGCCAAAACAACAATGTACTTCATTAAAAGAAAATTTTAGACAAAAGTAACAATTTATCGGCAGTTATTATGCGTATTTTAGTGGCTGCATTGCTCCAAACAACAACAAAATGGCACAACTAAAGGTTTACAGAGCCTCCGCTGGTTCAGGAAAGACATTTCGACTTACGGGGGAGTACCTGCAGCTCTTGTTTAAAGATCCGCTCAACTACAGACAAATATTGGCGGTTACTTTTACCAATAAAGCAACGGCTGAAATGCGCAGTCGCATTTTATCGGCCCTGAATCAATTGGCCGCTCCGGAACAATCCAACTCACCCTACCTGTCTGACCTAAAAAAACACAGCCAGCTGAGCACGCAAGAGGTAAAGGCGCGGGCCAGTCTGCTTTTGGCCTTATTGCTGCACGACTTTTCGCGTTTCTCCATCAGCACCATCGACAGTTTTTTTCAAAAGGTAACCCGTTCCTTTGCACGGGAAATGGGCCTTCCTATTGGTTTTAGACTGGAGTTGGAGACCCAGCATTTAATGCAACAGGCCATTGATCAACTGATTTTGGAGATGAATGCGCCCAGGCACCAAAACCTTAAACAATGGCTGCTCGATTTTGCGCGGGAACGTATGGAGGAAGACAGCAAATGGAACATTTCGGGAGAAATAGCCTCCATCAGCAATGAGATATTTAAAGAGAAATACCAGGAGCATGCCGTAGCCTTGAGTCGTCAAATCGGCAATAAAAACTATCTGGCCACTTATAAAAATGCCCTTCGTGAAATAATGAGTAATACCGACAGGCATTTGAGGGACTTAGGAGAAAAAGCCCTGGCCTTGTTAACGAAGTACAACCTGGATGTAAGGGAAGATTTCAAGGGCCGTACCAGAGCTCCTGCGCTGCAGTTTGAACGTATGGCCCGAGGCGAAGAACACCTCGACTTAAAGCGCCACGAAAAGTTGCTTAAAGGCATTGAGGAATGGCAGCGGAAGGAAAACTCAGCGGAAAAGAATGCAGCCATTGAAGCAGCCTACAACGAAGGCCTGGCTCAAATCGTACGTCAGGCGGTGGATTACCTGCACCAAGAAGGACGCAATTACTACACCGCTCAGGTTGTATTGAAACACCTGAATGCTCTGGGATTAATCAACGATGTATATGAAAAAATGATGGCTTTGTGTCGCGCACAAAACATCTTCATGATTTCGGGCACCAACCATCTACTCACCCGCATCATTGCCAATAACGACACCCCTTTTATTTATGAAAAGACCGGTACACGCTATGCCCATTATATGATGGATGAGTTTCAGGACACCTCATCGCTGCAATACCAAAATTTTATTCCTCTGGTTAAAGATGCCCTGGCAGGTGGCCACTATGCCCTTATGGTAGGCGATGTAAAGCAGGCCATTTACCGTTGGCGCAATTCGGACTGGAATCTATTGGCCGAAGAAGTGGAGAAGGATTATGCTGCCTACGGGGTGGACTTGAACACCCTGGATACCAACTGGCGCAGCAGCAAAGACGTTATTGCCTTTAACAACGGTTTCTTCACCCAGGCTGCCGGTCTGCTTCAGGAACAATTCAACCAACTGGTTCCGGAAGACTTGAAGGACGACGAGGCTCTGCTGGCCCTGCAAAGCAAAATAAGCAAGGCTTATTTTGACGTAGAGCAAAAAGTGGCATCCAAAGGACAACAAACCGGCGGCCAGGTCGTCATTCAGTTGCACGAGGCCGCTAACAAGGATGATTTTTACGCGCTGGCGGGTGCCAGCGCAGTAGCACGCATCGTAAAATTACTGGACGAAGGCTATGCGCTGTCCGACATCTGTGTTTTGGTTCGAAAGAACAAAGAAGGCGTCGAAATCACCAATGCCCTCCTATCGGGCCTTTATCACCCCCAGGGTACCGGTCTCCCGGTCATCAGCAACGAAGCACTGCTGCTGTCCAAATCAGAAGCAGTCAATCTGATTGTAGAACAGTTGCGCTTCATCCAGAATCCCGACAACCAGTTGGCCGAGTCCTTCGTTCGTCTGCACCTGTTTAAATCACAAAAAGAAAAAGGTACTGCCCTGGACCTTTCCCTACCCTTTCATAGCAAGGAAATACAAGAAGATTGGGAGGCCTACCTGAAGAAATTAAGCGAACTTAGAGAGCTGCCCCTCTACGAATTGGTTGAGGCCCTGGCTGCCCTCTTGCCCGAATCACTGCGCAACAGTCACTCGGTTTACCTGCAGTCTTTTTTGAGTCTGTGCCTCAACTACATCAACCAGGAATCGGCCGACATTAATCCTTTTATAGCGTATTGGGATTTGCGGGGCGTAAAAGTATCCCTGTCTATACCCGACAAGCAGGAAGCCATTCGAGTCATGTCCATCCACAAGTCAAAAGGCCTTGAATTCAGAGCGGTGGTGCTCCCCTATGCCGACTGGGACAATGTAGATGCGCGCAGTAACCTCTTGTGGTTAAAGCCTCAAACGCCTCCTTTTGATGCCCTTACTCTGGTGCCTGTAATGAGCAGCAAAATACTGACCGAGACCCATTTTGCAGCCGACTATTTGGATGAAATTCTGCACCAATACGTCGACAACCTTAATGTGACCTACGTAGCCTTCACCAGAGCACGTGAAAGTCTCACCATCATCACTTCAGTGTCCCCCGAGAAAAAAGACAAGGGAAGTCGCGCCTACAAAAGTCTGGGTGACTTGCTTCAGGCCTATGTCGAACAGGAGGGAAAAAATCATTACGATGAAAACAGCAAGTGTTACGAACTGGACCAACGGCAGTTGCCGCCACCACCTAGCAAGGAAGAAACCATCAACTTCCGTCCTGAGAACAGCATACCCGCAAAAAACCTTCAGCGACTGCCCTTAGGCAGGCGGGCACGCATTCACCTCGACAGCTCGGCGTATTTCAGTAAGGAAGAAAATGGCCCCATCAATCACGGCACCCTAATGCACCGTCTGTTCGAACAAATAGAGACCAGCGCTGACCTGGAGCCGGCGCTCACTCGTATGCGACTGGAAGGTTGGATTGAAGGCGCAGAAGAAGAAGCACTGCGTCAAAAAGTGCAACACTTTTTACAACACCCACAAGTCCAGACTTGGTTCAATGGCACGTACACCATTAAGACCGAAGCAGCCATTCTGTCCGCTAAAATTCGGCGGCCCGACCGGGTTATGATTCGCGAAGGGGAAGTTGTGGTGGTCGACTATAAGTTTGGTCAGCAAAAAAATCCCGCCCACCATACTCAGGTGCGCAGCTATATGCAACTTTTGTACAACATGGGTTATTCCAAAATAAAAGCCTACCTGTGGTATGCCGAAAGCAATGAAGTACTGCAGGTAAATGGCCAGGGCAGCCTGTTTTAATCGCCCTTTCGTTGCTGCCGTTTGCGTCGGGTTTTCTTTTTTTCGACCGAGAAACCAAATTTACCCAGGGCCTTACCCAGTTCGTAGTATTGGCCATGAGCATAGGCAATTAGACCCGCCTTCTTTATTGAGAAGGCCCCTGTTTCCGAGTCGATCAACGACTCTTCGGCACGTACATTCACAATTTTAGCCATAAACATATCGTGACTGCCTAAGGGCAGCACTTCAGTCACTTCACACTCGATGTTGATGGGCGCCTCCTCAATAGTAGGCGCATTTATTACCCTGGCTTTACCCGGTGTGAGCTTCATCTCCTCAAATTTATTGTAGCGCCGACCCGACCGCACCCCACACCAGTCGGTGGCAAAAGCCAGGTCTTTGGTGGTCAGGTTTATAACAAAAGCCCGGTGCTTTTTCAGCAATTCATAGGAGTGTCTGCCCTTGCGTACCGAAATGTAACACATCGGCGGATCGGAACAAATGGTTCCGGTCCACGCAATGGTAATGATGTTGTACTCCTCGGGGCTCCCTCCCACCGACACCATTACAGCCGGCAGCGGATACACCATATTACCCGGTTTCCAGTCCGTTTTTGCCATAGTTTATACCATTTGCAACTCGTCGCGCGAGGTGATTTTTTCGCAATAGTGGCACTTCAGCGCCAAATCCTCCTTATCTTCCACCCGAAAGCGGGTGAGCACCCCCTCGTTATTGGTCACACATTTGGGATTAAAACATTTTACAATCCCTACCACCTCGTCGGGAATGGTTACATCTCTTTTTTCAACCACCTCGTAACCGCGAATGATATTGAGTTTGGCATGGGGGGCCACCAAAGATATTTTATTGATTTCATCCCGCTCGAAAAATTTATCGGCCACCTTTATAATGGCCTTTTTTCCGAACTTATGACTGTCCAGATTGGCCCCAAAGGTAGTTTGATTGGGTATTTGATCGAGTCCTAAAATGGCAATGACATAAAAAAGGGATGCGGCCGGAATATGATCAATTACGGTTCCGTTTTCGATGGCACTTACCTGTAATTGTTTTTGTTTGGGCATGACTGAATGTTTTTTGGTAATTGACAAAGTAGGCTAATTATTTGTGAGCTCAGACTCCAGCCCCATTATGGCTGCAATGATGCCCATTCGGGTGTAAACCCCATTTTCGGCCTGCTCAAAGTAATAGGCCTTGGGATTACTGTCTACATCTACATGAATCTCGTTTACCCTGGGCAGGGGATGCAAAACACGCAGATTATCGCGGGTTCCATTCAGCATCGCGTTACGCAGCACATAAGCATTCTTAACCCTTTCGTATTCCATCGGGTCAGAGAAGCGCTCCTTTTGAACCCGGGTCATATAAAGGATGTCGGCCTGATCCAGCTTGCCCATCTCAAACAGCTCATAAAAAGGAATGCCCCGCTCCTTCAAAAAGATTTTGTACTCTCGTGGCATCGCCAGTTCTTTGGGCGCCACAAAATAAAAGGTGGGATTAAAATGAGAGAGGGCCATCAACAGCGAATGCACCGTGCGACCGTATTTAAGGTCGCCCACCATGTAAATATTGAGATTATCGAGGGTGCCCTGGGTCTTTTTAATGGAATACAAATCGAGCAAGGTTTGCGTAGGATGCTGATTGGCCCCATCGCCGGCATTAATAACCGGCACCCTGGCCTGTTCAGAAGCATAGCGGGCGCTGCCCTCAAGGGGATGACGCATCACAATAAGATCGGCGTAATTACTTACCATTTTAATGGTGTCTTTGAGGGTTTCCCCTTTGGTGGTGGAAGAGGAACTGGCATCGGTGAAACCAATGACCCGTGCCCCCAAACGGTTAATGGCGGTCTCGAAACTCAGGCGGGTTCTCGTTGAAGGCTCAAAAAACAAGGAAGCAACAACCTTATCGCGCAAAAGCGGCTGATTGGGCCGGGCCTCAAAAAGGGCCGCCAGCTCCAGCACTTTCAGAATTTCGTCGCGCGAATAATCGCTGATGGAAACAAGACTTTTGTTCTTCATAAATCAGGAATGGTTTAAAAAAATACCCAATCGAAACGATCGGGCAAACAACAACAGCAATGCAACCAGTCTCAAAGGCCGGTAGTAATGTTCGGTAAAGAAAAAGGGAAATAAATGAAATCCTGCTGTTTGGCAGGAGGTCCGGCAGAAGAATAATTTTCCGGACTTTGCGCCCCAAGATGTTTTCGCGAGTGCTTGCATTTCAAAGTTCAAAATTAAGCAAAACAATGCACAAGCAACACCACAATCTGCGCTTTTTTTAAACTATATTTAGCCTATCTTTGTTTCTTAGCCCTTAAACATCGACAAACAATAAAAATTTGGCTCCTATGGAACAAGCCCGAAAATCGGCACAGGACCTCATTGATTTTATTTACGAAAGCGCCAGTCCTTTTCATGCGGTAGAGCAGCTTTCCATGCAGCTCGACAAGGCTGGATTCAGCGAATTAAAGCTCGAAGAGGCCTGGAACCTGAAAAAAGGCGGCAAATACTATCTTACACGCAACGGCTCGGCACTTTTTGCCTTTGTAGTGGGACTGGGTGCACCGCAGACTCATGGGTTTCGGGTTGTTTCGGCGCACAGCGACTCCCCCGGCTTTAAAATTAAACCACAAGCCGAAATGGTGGTCGAAGACCACTTCATCAAGCTCAACACCGAAGTATATGGCGGACCGGTATTAATGAGCTGGATCGACCGGCCCCTGTCGATGGCCGGAAGAGTAAGTCTCCGAGGCAGCCAGCCGCTGTGGCCCGACAATCGCCTGGTGAATTTTAAGCGGCCCTTGCTGACCATTCCGGGATTGGCCATTCACCTCAATCGCAGTGTAAATGAAGGGATGGAAATAAACCGGCAGAAGGATGTTTTGCCCTTGCTGGGTCTGCTGCCTGAAAAAGGCAGTGAAAAAGACTTTTTGAAGAAGCTGCTCGCTGATGAACTGGGCGTACATCCGGTTGATGTTCTCGACTACGACCTGACCCTCAATGAAATCCACAAGGGTTGCCTGATGGGTGCTCACAATGAGTTCATATCCAGTCCCAAACTGGACAATTTGGCCATGACGCATGCCGGTCTTATGGCACTGCTTAACAGTCCGGCCTCCGAGGCCACCCAAATGCTGTGTATCTTCGACAATGAAGAAGTGGGCAGTCTGACCAAACAGGGGGCCGATTCGCCCTTATTCAAAAATCTTTTCAAACGCATTTTGGCCTTACTGGGACTCAGTCAGGAAGAAATTTACCGAACCGTGTACCGCTCCTTTATGGTGTCGGCCGATATGGCGCACAGTCTCCACCCCAATTATCCCGAAAAGCACGACCCCAATCTGCATCCCTTACTGAATAAGGGACCGGTGATTAAGATTACAGCCAACCAAAAATATACCAGTGATGGCGACAGCATTGCGGTTTTTGAAGCACTTTGTGAACAGGCCGGCGTTCCCTGTCAAAAATTTGTCAATCGCTCCGACATGGCTGGCGGCTCTACCTTGGGAAATTTGAGCACAGGTCAACTCGATATTCGCAGTGTGGATGTAGGCAACCCCATGCTGGCCATGCATTCGGTGCGCGAGCTGGCCGGCGTAGACGATCACCTTTATATGATCAGGGCCATGCAAGCTTTCTTTGCACTATAAATCAATTTTCCGGTTGCACTTTCAGGTCGAGCAGCGAACGGTAAACAGCATCCTGCACCTCCGTTCGCACATTCATTTGCAAAAGCTTCCGGTTAAAAGAATCGGGGTGAATGCGGTTACTTAAAAATACATAAACCAAATCGTATTCGGGATCGACCCAAACCAGGGTGCCTGTGAAACCCGAATGCCCATAAGATGAGGCAGAAGCCAGCCGGGAACTGGGGGTCTCCTTCTCCGGATCCATTTCCGGTTTGTCAAACCCCAGGCCTCTTCGGTTATCTTCCGTTTGCCGCTGGGTAAAAAAATCTACCGTTTCGGGATGAAGATATTGTAATCCCCCATAACTGCCACCGTTAAGATACATTTGCAGCATTTTTGCCAGATCATTGGCCGTACCAAAGAGGCCGGCATGACCGGCAACTCCGCCTAAGAGAGCGGCAGCTTGATCGTGCACACTCCCCTGCAAGAGCTGCCTCCTGAAGGCCACATCGTTTTCGGTGGGGACCAGAGAATAGCTGTTGGGACTGCGCCAGGGGTTAAACAACAGCCGGTGCGCGCCCAAGCGGCGGTAAAAATAGGCCTCAGCTGCTTCATCCAGCGTTTGCCCGCTGAGTTGCTCCTGTATGCGCTGCAGCAAAATAAAATTCAAATCGCTGTATACATAGCCCCGCTTATGCCGTCCGGCATTCAAAATACGATAATACATCGAATCGGGATAACTGTAGTGCAGGTATAAATCAGGAGCCACTGCTACCGAATATTGTAAATCGGGTAGCGAGCGAAACAAGTCACTGCGTAGTCTTACCTCCCTATGCATGTAAAGACGTTCATCTACCCGCCTGTTGTAAACAGGACTGCGTCGTCCGCTGTACAGATCGCCCTTGACCCGACTTAAATCGTAGGTGGCGGTATGAAAAGGGAGGTAGGCGGGCAAGCCCGACTCGTGCAACAACAAATCCCGCAATAAAATGTCTCTTTTATCGGTGGTATCTGCCTCTGTTAAAATATTCCCAATGCGCTCGCCCAAACGCCAAAGTCCAGCATCGTAATTTTTCATGGCTACCGCCAGAGTCGCTGCTATTTTGCTTATGGAAGCCAAATCGTACAAATCGTTATCGCCTACAGGCTGTTCTTTGTCGTAACGATGCCAGCCATAGTTCCGCTGAAAAACAACCACGCCTTTACGGGCAACCAGAATTTGCGCACCAGGTGTGGCCTGTTCTTTAATGGCGTCAGCCATTAAATGGTCAATTTTATTCAGCGAATCTGCATTCATATTGACTTCCCCAGGCAATCCGTACTTGAGGCGAGTGGCCGGCATAACCCGCCTTTTTCCCGCCACAGCAGAGCCAAAAAAGTCAGGCAGCGAACGCTCATCCCCTACCGCAATGCCATTAAAAAGGGCCTGTGCCAGCAGGGACCAGGTTAAGGGCAAATCGGCCGGGGCGGTAAAAAAAGCATCCAGCTCCTTGGGCCACTCATCAAAGGGCAGCTCGGAGGGTTTTCCGGTCCAAAAAAGAACAACAGCAGCCTGCGAATAGTGCTGCCGCAAATCTCGCAATACTTTTTTCAAACTTCCTTGCTCAGCCCCTCGCTTATCTGCAGTCAGTAAAATAAGATCAAATGCCTTCGGATCAAGAGTTTCGGGTGCCTCGATTAGGTAACGACCTACCATCTCACGAAAATTGGCCGGTGGCGAATCGCCCAAATGATAAAACCCCATATTCAAATCAAGCTGCGTTAAAGGCAGCAAGGTGGAACCCGGCGCAGAAAAAGCAGATATACTCTGCTCATAGGCCCGCCTTATCGAATGCGTGTAAGGAGCCCGAAACCCCTCTTCATCGGCCCTTACTTCCCTCACCAACATATATTTGTAAGCCAAAGCGGTTTTTGCTGCTTTTTCTAACAGTTCCTCCTTCAACCAACGGTTTTTAAACACTTGTACAAGCCGTTGATGATCGCTTGCATAAGAGGAGGTTTCGAGTAACCAACCATCACTCAACACCTGTTCTAGCGACATTTCTGTGGCCGGAACAAGTGACTGTCCTTTCCCATCCGTCATTTGAGGCAGGCGAGCCGGCAATAAGCGGGCGATTTGCCGTGGAATGCCATGCACCCCCAAATGCATCAACAGCAACGAATCTCCCTGAAACGACAAGGGCGTCCATATTTTATGTACCGATACCGACCGAACCGTTGAACCGGCAGCCGATACCAGGGGGTAATCCTCAAATATATCGGAATTATAGAAAGCAGCCACTCCGTGTTCGCGCCCCCACGCCTGTACCAGACAACGGGTCAGCTCACGCTGAACCGCCCTGCTGGAAAGACGCATAGTTTTTTCATCAGGAAAGGGCCAAGCAAATTGCGCGCAATGAAAACCAGAACGCAAATCCGCCACATACTGGGGCGCCAAAGGAATGGGATGAGCCGACACAGCATCATTGTATGAACCTGCTTCGGCCAAAATAAAACCAGGGGGAGGCAGGCTTTGCTCCGCACCACCTCCTTTTCCCTCCTCATAGTTGCGTACCACCATTATCTGGGCCAGCTTCATCTCCAAATCGAGTACACCATATACCGATTCGGCCCATAGGTTGGCCTCCCGGGTAAAGCGCCCATTTTCTAAGGATTGAGCACCCACCAAAAAAAAGGAAAATAGAAACAGCAGAACAGCCCCGCAAACTCGATTCATACCAACGCGGACTTAATGATTTCGAAGTTTTTTGATCAACACATACAAAAATAGAACATATATGTGAGTCGCGCAGGTCTTTGGCGCAAAAAGGGACTTTTTTTTTATTAAAGCTAAAAATTTCAAAAAGAAGTCTTATTTTTGAAAATGTGAGTTGAAATGAGTTGAAATGAAACAATAAGCCATGTCGGAAAATTTAAGCAATGCCTTAAACCAGAACTGGGAGTCAAAAAACATTCTGGTAGTTGAGGATGTGGATACCAATAAGATATTCTTCGACGCTGCCTTGCGCCGAACAAAAGCAAAGATTCTATGGGCAAAAGATGGTCAGGAGGCCATTGATATGTTTAAGGCCAACCGAATCGACTTGGTTTTAATGGACCTTCAATTGCCCATAATGGACGGCTACACTGCTACAAGAGCAATAAAGGAAATCAATCCGGATGTTCCAATCATTGCCCAGACTGCTCATGTTATGTCGGGCGAAAGGGAAAAGTGCATGGAGGCCGGCTGCAACGACTATCTGGCCAAGCCCATTCGCTTGCAAATACTTATCGACACCCTCTCCAAGTACCTGAACGACTGAAACAACAATGGAATATCTTTAAAAAGACTGGCACCGATGTGGCCAGTCTTTTTTGTTTGATTTCAGCACTTTTCCGTTCTATAAAACGGTAATTTCCGTTCTTCTGTTCCTGGCTCTTCCCGCTTCAGTAGCGTTATCGGCCACCGGCTGGGTCATACCAAAACCCTTGTATTGCAGGCGATCCTCATCAACCCCCATTTGAATCAAGTACGCACGCACCGAACGGGCACGGTTTTCGGACAAGACCTGGTTGTACGCAGCCTGTCCAACGTTATCGGTATGTCCGCCAATTTCGATGCGCACGTTGGGGTTTTCCTCCATAAAGGCCACCAAGCCATTCAACTCTACCTTTGATTGTTCTTCCAATTCGTAAGAATTGGTTTCAAAGAAAATATTTTCGAGCGTCATTTTTGCTCCTGTTCGGACCGGGTGCAAACCTATATCCAAAAGATAAGGTCGCTCAAGCGGATGGTCATTGGGCAAATCAAAATGGCCTGAATAAAACATATAGCCCGGGTGAGATGCTTTAAATGCATACTTTCCTCCCACCGGCAGACAAACCAAAAACTCTCCCGAAAAACGGTTGCTCCTGGTACTCACCATCAGTTCCCCACTTTCTAAACTTTTCAGTTCAAAGGCAGCCGGAAGGTTCGCGCCGGTTTCCACATCGTAAACCCGCCCCTTCACATATAAAACCGGATCGGGCTGTAAGGGTCCGGGCAGATCAAAAACATAAATATCCACATCGTCGCGCTCAGGCACCCGGCCCGAACTTGAAAAATAGGCCCTATTGCCACGAGCGTTAATAACAAGGCCCGATTCATCCCCTGGCGTATTGATGGGATAGCCCAGAGTCACCGCCTTGCGCCAGTTCCCATTAGGCATTCGTCTGCTGAAGAACAAATCCATCCCTCCCATCCCCGGATGACCATCCGAAGCAAAATACAAGGTTTTATTGTCGTGATGAATAAAAGGGGAACCCTCGTCGCCAGGGGTGTTGATTTCTGAACCCAGATTACTTACCTCCCCAAAAACCGGAACGCCCTCCTTGGTTACACGAATTATTCGTGCCCGCCAAATGTCCTTTCCGCCTCTGCCGCCCGGTCGGGTACTCACAAAATACAAGGTTTGGCCGTCGGAAGAAAAGGAAGGCTGAGTCTCCCAGTAAGGCGAATTCACCGGCATACCCAGATTGACAGGTTCGCTCCACCCTTCACCAGTTTTTTGCGCAAAATAGATGTCGCAACTCCCCCGTCCATCGTCCCGTACGCATGCGGTAAAAAACATCCAGTTGCCATCGGCTGAAAGACTTTGGGCCCCCTCATTGCCGTCGGTATTGATGTTGCCCGCCAAGAGTTCTCGTTGCGACCAGCTGCCATCGTTGTTGCGGCTGGCCTGATAAAAATCTTCCTGAAAATATAAAAAGGTTTTAGGTAAAACACGCTCCTTAAACAGCGCTTCGTCTCTGGGCACAAGTACGGTAAAAACCAGGGTTTGTTCATCGGCCGTTAAGCTCGGCCAGTATTCGTCGTAAGCACTGTTTACCCCCACGCCCAGAGAACGCAATTGCACATCGTAGGTCTCGCCCCGTACTTTCAAAGCAAAACGCGCCCGCTCCATCCATGTAGCTACTCGTTCGGCATCCTGATCATCGCTAAATTGCCACTTGTATCGCTCCAGCCATTCCAGCCCCTCCTCATAAAGGCCCGATTTTACCGCAGCTACCCCAATGTGAAACAGCGCCACGGGATGAAAAGTGGAGTCCAGCGCCACAGCTTGCTTCAGCAGTTCCATCTCCTTCAGATGTTCGCCCTGTTCATTATAAATATCGCCCTGTACCAAAAAGGCCTCGACAAAGTAAGGGTCCCGTTCGGTCGCCTTATTTAGTAAGTCCAGGGCCTCCTTGCTTCTGCCTGCACTGTAGGCACTAATGGCCTCTTCGTACAAGCGCACGGCACCCCGGTTTTTCGAACTGAGGGAACGCTGCTGGGCCTGCAAACTAAATGCAACACAGCTCAAAAACACCCAACTCCACAAAATCAATCTGTACATAAACGCTCAAAGTTATAAGGCAGATGCAATTTGGCTGCGCGTAAAATCCATAAGACCATTCAAATCATCGTGAAACAAAGTGGTTTTAACGACAGGGTGCGCCACCAGGCCTGTTTTTCCGGGCCGGATATTGAAAAAGCCTTTCCGATGTATTTTATCACTATTAACAAGGGTTATGGGCAATATATCAAGGTCAAGTTCAAAAGCCAATTTAAAAGCGCCTTTTTTAAAAGCCCGCATTTGCGTTCCACGGCTACGTGTTCCCTCCGGAAAAATCAAAACCGAAATACCGTCAACCAATTTTAACTTAGCCTCTTCTAGCGATTGCAAGGCCGCCCTGGGCGAAGATCGGTCTATAAAAATATGCCCCACCTTTTCACTGGCAAAACCAATAAACGGAACACCACGCAATTCTTTTTTCATGATCCACCGGAAATCAATAGGCAAATAACCATACAAAAGAAATATATCCCAAACTGTTTGGTGATTGGCCACAATTACATACGATTTTTGGGGATCAATGTTACCCAAACCTTCCACGCGGACATTAACCGGAGTAATCCAGCAAGCAACACGTGCCCAACAACTGCCCATAAAGCTTCCGGACTTGGGCGATATAAGCAAAGCACAAATGGCAGCCAACAGCGCAAAGACAATGGAGTTCACCAGCATCAAAGGCAAAAAAACAAAATACTTATAGGGCTGATACAGCCAGAACCCCCAATCGAAGTGCTTCGGTTTCTCCTTCATAAATACTAAAAAATGAGCAATGCTTATCGCAACAGTAAACCACAATCAACAAAAATAACAGTTCTTGCCAGAAGCACACCATTAAGTAATTAAAAAGAGACGTTTCCCTGAAGGAAGCGCCTCTTATAAATACTTAAAAACAATTGCCCATTAGAACTTAAAATTAAGCCCAAAGCCCAATAGTTGTTTTGATTGAAGTTTTGGTCCGCGCGCCACCGTTGTGCTAACACCGTCAACCATCACCTCTTCCGAGGTCTTCACATCATGATCGTACACCAAATGCAGAGAAGCCACGGCAGTCAGATAGTCATTTATCTTGAAATTCAAACGTCCCTCCCACTCCACATCAATGTGCTGAGGCTCTTCGGCCAGATTCGAGAACAGATCGAGACGCGTAAATAAATCAACATTTTGAAGGAGGTTTTCCTTCTTGTAGACCGATTTCACCGAAGCACCAAACTCCCCACGATATTTCTCACCGGCTTCCACGCCATAGGCCCCAACATTAGAAAGACTATCGTCCATTACAATGGTGCTTTTTGAAGTGAGGGGCGAAATGTAGAGTGAAAAATTATCGTTGGGTTTGTAGTCCATACCCAAAGAAAACTGTATGTAGGCTGGTGCCAAAAACTCAGAAATAACACTGCTGTTGGTTGGTGGATCCTGATATCCGGTGGTCATTTGGGTTCGAAAATCGAACAAACCACTGTAAAACCATTTCCCTCCAGCCTTGTAGCCATACTTAGAAGTCAACAAAAGCCGGTCTTCACTCTTAATCAGGTTATCACTGCCCTGCTTCGTTAAACCATATCCCAGGGTAAAACTATTGTCCCAGGCACTTTTGTTTTTAGCGTAATTGGCAAAGGCATTGAGCATAAAGGTGCCCGTCATGGAATTTTGTCCACCGGCAGCCCAATTGTTAAGGGAAACCTGGGAAAAGGTAAAGGAAGCGTCACCTCCTTTTTTCCAGAAAGACAGACTGTCGGCCTCCTCTTGAGCGAGAACACCAAAAGGAAGTACCAAAACAGCCGCCCACAAAGCATATTTCATCTGCATCTTCATAGCTTTCACCCCCTACTTTACCTGGTGAATATGCACATCGCGCTGCGGAAAAGGAATGGAAATCCCCTTGGCATCAAAGGCTTTCTTCACTTTTTCGTTGATCTCGAAAAACAAAGGCCAGTAATTGGTGGCATCCACCCATACCCGTGTAGCCAGATCCACCGAATTATCACCCAAATTAACCAATCCCACAAAAGGCTCCGGGTCCTGATGAATGCGCTCCTCTGCATTCAATATTTCCATAATAATTTCCCGTGCCTTATCGATGCTGTCGTTGTAACTGATTCCGAAAGTCCAGTCGAGTCGACGCACCGGTTCGGTAGAGTAGTTGATCATAGATCCCGTACTCAATCCGCCATTGGGAATAATAATGGTCTTTTTATCGGGCGTATTCAAAATGGTATTAAAAATCTGGATTTCCTTAACCGTACCGGAATGCCCTTGCGCCTCGATGTAATCACCGACCTTAATGGGCTTAAAAATCAACAACATTACCCCTCCAGCAAAATTTTGCATAGTACCCGACAAAGCCATACCCACGGCCAAACCGGCTGCACCCAAAATCGCAATAAAGGAAGTCATTTGTACCCCTACCATAGAGATAACACTGACCAACAACAAAGATTTTAGTGTGATGCCCAGCAAGCTGCTTAAAAAAGACTGTAAAGTCTGGTCAAAATCGCGTGCCTTAAACAACTTTTTCAAGCCTTTGGTCAGCTTTCCAATTAACCACAGACCAACAATAAGTGTCAACAAGGCCAACAACAATTTGCCTCCATAAGTCATTGCCAATTCAACCAACACATCGGTTTCGGGCAAAACATTCATAAGATCTTCCATTCTGTTTCAAAAATTAAGGTTATACATTTTACAAATATCGGTATTACCCATCTTAAAAGCCAATTTCGGGCGACTTTTAGCCCTTTTCCTGTATGGAATTGCCAGTCGGCAGCACAAAAGAGCAGCACAAAATTACTTATAAACAAAACTTCATGCTTTTAACCTGCTTTATTCATAAGCTTTAGTAATAGTCAATTAATGAATAATGCAGGTTTAGGAAACCTATATAAAAGCAAGAAAAATGCTGCCTGTAACACAGACCTTCGTATAGGTCCGCTTACAGACAGCAGGCATTTTACTGGACCCCAAGGCCCTTTTGTAACGGTATTACAACTCCCTGACTCTATTCCTCTTCCTCTTCTCCCTCAGCAACTGCCCCATATTTATATTCCAACTCGTGTGTAAAAATGCTGTTGTCCTCCTTACGCGACCGGAATAAGAATTTAATGGTTCCGCTTTCTCCTTCCTCAAATTGCGCCACCGGAAAGCTGAACAGACCTGAGTAGGGACTGGCCTTGATATCGTCGTGCGCATTGTGGTGAAAATCGAGTGCTATAAAACCTTCTTTGTCCTGTTTTTCCTCATCGTACACCATGTACAAATAGTGTTTGTCGGCGTCCTGACCATAAAAGCTGAATTGCACATTCAGATATCCATTACCCAGAGTAAGGGCACTGATCGTTACCGGATCATTGCCCAAAGAGTCGCGCACCTCTTCATTGGCACTAATGATGTCTTTTACAGGAACATTCTCAATCATGGCCACCTTTACCTCATAATCAATTTCAGAAGATTCGGATTCAGAAACTATTGCAAATTGAACCAAGACCCGCTTTCCATCAACAATCTCATAACCACTACTTAGAAATTCGGAAGGTTTTAAACGATAGCCATCATCCGTGAGAATGGTGAAAGTGGCCGCACTACTGCCTTCAATAATCCCCAATCGATACTGATAGTACTCTCCTTCGTCATCATTCACCGAACAGGAGACTGCAGCCAAAGCCAGCAAGGCGCTAAATAAAAACAGCATTCTTTTCATACGAGCATTCATTTTTAATATGGATAACTAATTCAAAACAATTTAATGCTAAGATGCAAGTCACCCATTTTGGTTGCGTCCCACCTTAAAACTACAATTTGCAGCACACACCCCCAAAAAAAACAGGGGTTCGTCACAAAAAACACGTCATTTTAGATTTTTTCACACAAAAAATAGGGGTCTGCTTTAAATTTTACATACTTTTGTTTCAACACACCCCTCAAACGATAGGGGTACATCTCAAAAAAAGCATGTTTTTTTCCTAAATACTAATTTAAAACCTGTAGTCATGAAAAATTTTGTCTTTTCGGCGCTGTTCCTCTTAAGCGCACTCGGCCTGAAAGCCCAGGAAGTAAGTGTTGGTATGGATTTTTACAACCGCTATGTTTTCAGAGGGGTTGATTTTGGCAACGCGCCCAGTTTGCAGCCCAGTCTGGAGTTCAGTGCCGGCGGTTTCACCCTGGGTGCCTGGGGCGCCTACTCAACCGGATTTGGCGGTGACGGAGCCTTTGCCGAAGCCGATTTATACACCTCCTACGCCTTCGATTTTGGTTTGAGTCTGGGCCTTACCTCTTATTATTACCCCGGCACCTCCTGGTTCGAAACAGCTGAAGGCAGCTCCAGTCACGCCCTGGAGCTTAACCTCGGTTATGAATTAGGGCAATTTGCCTTTGCCGGTAATTATATGATCAACGATTCTCGTGACGGTGCTGGCGCCGAAGGACAGGATCTTTATTTTGAAGTGGGTTACAGCGCCTCCTTGTTCGATGTCTTTGTTGGCGCCGGAGATGGCTGGCACACTACCGAAGGAAGTTTCCAGGTTGTTAATGTGGGTGTGGCCGCAACTAAGGAGCTGGCCCTTACCGAACAGTTTTCGCTCCCCTTATCGGGTGCCGTAATTCTAAACCCCAATACGGAGCAATTGCACCTCGTCTTTGGATTATCCTTTTAACAAAACTAAAAAACTAAGCCATGAAAAAAATTGAAGCCATCATCCGCCTGACCAGGTACGAAGAAGTCCGGAAAGCACTGGCAGAGCAGGAAATAACCTTTTTCTCTTATTGGGATGTGCGTGGAGTCGGCACCGCTGTTGAAGGGCACCTTTACCGCGGGACGGTATACGACACCAGCATCATCGAACGCCGCCTCATATCCATTGTGGTGCGCGATCAAAATGTGGAGAGAACCATTGAAGCCATCACCAAAGCGGCACGAACCGGGGATATTGGAGATGGACGCATCTTCATTTCCGATGTAGAGGAAACCTACAAAATACGGACGGGTGAATCGGGGCCGGAAACCCTGTACCTCAAGTAAGATTTATTAACCTGACTAAACATTACGATTATGGATGCAAGAGCTATAGATACAATTTGGGTTTTACTGGCCGCAGTTCTGGTGTTTTTTATGCAGGCAGGCTTTGCCATGGTAGAAGCGGGCTTCACCCGGGCCAAAAACGTGGGTAACATCATAATGAAAAACGTGATGGACTTCTCCATCGGTTCCCTGGTCTTTTGGGCGGTGGGCTTCAGTATCATGTTTGGCCCCTCAATAGGTGGTTTTATTGGACTGCCCAACTTCTTTTTCACAGCCGAATACGGCAACAACGTGCCCGACATGGCCATACTGATGTTTCAAACAGTATTTGCCGCCACAGCAGCGACCATCGTGTCTGGTGCCATGGCCGAAAGGACTAAGTTTTCGACCTATTTGATTTTTTCTTTGGTCATCACCCTGGTCATCTACCCCATTTCGGGTCACTGGGTATGGGGCGGCGGCTGGCTCAGCGAATTGGGCTTCCACGACTTTGCCGGCTCAACGGTAGTACACTCGGTAGGTGGTTGGGCAGCTCTGGCAGGCGCAGCCATTATTGGTCCCCGTTTGGGAAAATACAACGGTAAAACCAACGCCATACCCGGTCACAACATGGTAATAGGTGCACTTGGAGTTTTTATTCTATGGCTGGGCTGGTTTGGCTTTAACCCCGGTTCTACACTGGGCGTTTCGGGCGACAACGCGCTGAGCGTGGCCCACATCTTCATCACCACCAACCTGTCGGCCGTTACAGCTGCCCTGGTAACGATGTTTGTAACCTGGAAGCGCTATGGAAAACCAGACTTAAGTATGACTTTGAACGGGGCACTGGGGGGACTGGTAGCCATTACCGCAGGCACCGACATTGTTTCCCCCACAGGGGCAGTTATTATTGGGGCCCTGGCCGGCGTAGTCATAGTTTTTGGCATCGAGCTCATCGACAAAGTGCTGCGGGTAGATGACCCCGTGGGTGCCATTACCGTGCACGGAATTACAGGAGCGATGGGAACACTCATGGTAGGACTATTTGCCACCGAAGGCGGTCTTTTCTACGGAGGCGGCTGGAGTCTATTGGGCGTTCAGGCACTGGGCGTTGCAGTGGTTGGCCTGTGGTCCTTTTCTGCCGCCTACCTGTTGTTTACCATCCTTAAGAAGACTATGGGATTGCGCGTTACCCGCAAGGAAGAAGAAGAAGGACTGGACATCCACGAGCACGGACAAAGCTCCTACAACTTTTGATAAAGCCTCTGCGTTGTTTTTCCTGGTTTTAAAACAAAAGAGGAAAGGGGTTGTCTGCTTTGGCAGGCAACCCCTTGTTTGTTACTTCAATCAGCCTTGACCACTTAATCAAGTTGGGTCGACACCACTTCAATTTCGGCGACCCAGGGGTAATAGTCGTTCTGAGCCAGAGAATGAACCATAATGATGTAGGCCTTTCCATAAAGGTTCATGTGCCTCATGGCCAAATCGACTCCCTGAAAAACTTCACTTTGAGTGTTAGACAAAGCCCCCACAGTGTATTCAACAAGCTCTGGTGAATTATAGTTGGAGTACTGAACAATGGCAACCGCCGTAGTATAGCCATCCTCCACATCTCTGAAAACAGTCGAATAGGTGTAGCGAAAGGAGACCCGTCGACCCACCTGAATGGGATCGTCAGAGCCTTTTTCCATTATAAAAGCCACCCAACCCTCGGTCTCCATCCGGTCGATGGTCTCAACAGCAGGAATGGTATCCTTTACACTGTTATAAAACATCTCTCGCAACTCCGTCTCACCAGCCTCCAGCTTGGCATAGTCAACACTGTTGGCATAGGGGTCGTCACAAGCAATAAAACCACCGCCCATCAGCAACAAGGCCACAACAAAGCCGCTTAAATATTTCATTGATAATGCTGTCATCGCTTTTATATTTATTTAATTCGCAAAGATTCTACTTCAAACATCAAGGCTGCATTGGGGGGAATTATTCCCCGGCGCTGATCGCCATAGGCCAGACTATCGGGAATCAGGAAAACTGCCTTACTGCCCCGTTTTAACTGAGAAAACCCACGGTACCAGCCTTTAATATAAGTACGCACATGCTCCTCATCCTCATTCATATCCAACTTAAAAGCCATCACCTTATCCTTCTCCGGATCTACAGTCGTGGGACGCTGATAAGCAGTATCAAAAGGAGTGGCTTTGTCGGGGGCATCATTAAGCAGCTTACCCTTGTAATAAGCATAAATAATGTCGCCATCGGCAGGCAAGTCTCCACCGCCTTCTTCGGTTACGATGACATACATTCCAAGTCCCTCAACAGGAGTGGCATCCGGAAAATACAAGCGCACATACTCTTCCAGGTCCATAACTTCAATATCAACAATCTCAATCTTATCGTCATCATCATCGTCCTTATCACAGGCAAACAGGAGCAGGGAAAATGCAATAAATCCACTTAAGAGAACACGTATCATATTAATCTAGTTTTTGTTTTTTACTTCAACCACTTCTACTTCATACCTTAAAATAGCACGGGCCGGAATACGGTCGTCATCCCCCATCAAGCCATGTGCAAGATGCGGTGGCATCAAAAAGGTTGCTTTGCTCCCTTGCTTTAAGAGTAAAACCCCCTCTTCCAAACCCGACTCTACACCACCCTGTCCCACCAAAAACACCTTTCTTCCATCCTCGTCGGAGCTGTAGCAAAGGGTGCCATCCAGCAAACGAATTTCATAATTCAGGGCAACTATTTTTCCGGTAACAATTTTCTCTCCCTCGCCTTCTTCAGTGATCCGATACCACAATCCGGTAGCCGTCCGCTGCATTTTCAAGCCGGTAGTATCCAGGTAATGTACTATCAAATCTTGCTCCTGATTAACCCGCTGCCGGTTAATTTCAATATAGTCTTCACGCGTTATACCCTCAGTCCTTACTCCGGCAGATTTGCGGTTTTGCGAATTGCTGCAAGCACTTACGGCCAAAAGCAGAAAAAGAAGACTCAACCTTGCCCAACCCCAATAATATTTCATACTTACTTTTATTTATGGAAAGTTTTGTCACCCGCTAAAGCTGTACTTCCTGCAAATGTACTTCCTGCAAATAAATCTTCATACTTTCCTTAAAACGCACTTCTGCATCACTCAGCAAGCCCCAAAACTCACCACCTGCTGCATTACGGTGTCCGCCTCCCGAAAAATACTGTTCCGAAAATGTATTAACTGCCAATTTCCCCTTCGAACGGAACGACATCTTAATCTGGCCCCCCTCCTTTTCGGTCATTAATGCAGCAATTTCTACTCCTTCTATTGAAAGCGGCATGTTCACCAAGCCCTCAGTGTCGCCTGGTTGGTAATCAAAACCCTGCAGCTCCTCGTCCGAAAGTGCAATATAGGCTACCTGTCCGCCAAACAACAAATGCATCTTATTACATAAAGCGTGCCCAATTAATCGCATTCTGCTGGCCGATGAACTGTGAAACACTTCGCGATGCACTTTGTCCTTGTCCACACCCAACTCCAGCAGCTCTGCAACCGTCTTATAAATGGCCGGATGCGCTGAGTTGTGATTGAGCATACCGGTATCTGTCATAATACCCGTGTACAAACACTCTGCAGCCGCCTTGTCGGGCACAAAGTTTAAGGCCTTCATCAGCACATAACTCAATTCGCAGGTGGAGGAAACCTTCACTTCCGAAAACATAATTTCCGTCAATGCTTCATCCGGAAAGGGGTGGTGATCAATAAGCACCACCGGAAGTGGGCTTTCCTGCAATACAGCTGCCAGTTTACCGGTACGCGACAGCGTATTAAAATCAAGGAAAAACAACAAAGTAGCCTCAGCAATACATGCAAGCACTTTCTCCGCATCCTCTGCATAAACCAACATCGCCGAACTGCTCTCCATCCACATCAGGGCGGATGGCGCAGCATCTGGAAGTACGACCGTAGTTTTATGTCCGGCAGCATTTAACACCCTGAACCAGGCCAGGCTTGAACCAATGGCATCTCCATCAGGGTCCTTATGCGGAATTACAACTATATTTTGAGGTTGGGACAGCCGCTCGGAAAGAGCATCCAGCTGCTTCGAAAAATCGCTCATACAACATGCTTAATGCGGCAAATATAGCAAAATATGGAGTCACATAGGTCCATATCTAAAAAATAACTATCTTCAAACTCTTTGTTAACCAAGCCAGTTTTATTATGAACGGAAAAATCACACTAACCATGATCAAGCCTTTTGCTGTTAAACAGCACCATGTGGGCGAAATTCTGTCGGACATTGAAAAGGCTGGCTTTCACATCCGGGCACTTAAAATGACACAGTTGCCGGTTGAGAAAGCTGAATTGTTCTACGCAGAACACAAAGAAAAACCATTTTTTAATGAATTGGTCGCCTTTATGTCGTCGGGCCCCGTTGTTGCGGCGCTGCTCGAAAAGGAGAATGCTGTAGCCGATTTTAGAGCCCTGATAGGATCCACCGATCCGACCAAAGCTGCAGAAGGCACCATTCGGCGCAAGTATGCCAAGGATATGACCCGCAATGCCATCCACGGCTCAGACAGTGACGAGAATGCCCTGCGCGAGAGTCGCTTTTTCTTCAGCTCTATGGAAGAATTCAAGTGCTGTTGATCCCAACGATTATTACTGTACCACCAAATCATAGACCACTTTACCGCCGGCCTCGGCGTTAAGTGCGTCTATGATTTTGTCTTTATGCATCAACAGATCGTTGCGAATTACACTGGAGTTGAGACGCACATACAAAACCCCTCCTCTGATGTTTAAGCTTTTAGTGATGCGACTTATCGTGGGCCCCAGCACTTTTTCCCAGGCATTTATGGCACGGGTTTCACGAATGCCTTTTCCCAAAGCGGGACTATTCAGGATTTTCTCAAGCACATCCTGAATACTCTGGGTATTTTGATACCTTTCGTCAAAGCGTTTCTTCATGGGGCTGAATTTCACCATTATTTACCACAAAAAAGTCATAAGACTTCCCGGTTTTTTGCACAATCTCCATCAAACGTTCTTTTTGGGTATGGGTAATGAAGATCTGTTCGAATTCGGGTCTTCCCACCAACTCAATTAAGCGCTCAGCCCGCTCATCGTCCAGCTTATCAAACATATCGTCGAGCAGCAAGATGGGCGCATATCCAAAGTGCTTAGATAAAAACTCAAACTGAGCCAGCTTCAGGGCCAGAAAAAAAGTCTTCTTTTGTCCCTGCGACCCCACCTTACGAACAGGATGGCCATCGAGCAGCAACTCCAAATCGTCGCGATGAATACCGCGAGTAGTATAGCCCAGTGCTGCATCACGCTCCAAACTATCTCTCAAAAGCTCCTCCAGTGCGCCTCTTTGATGGTGCGAATGGTAAACCATTTGCACCTCCTCTCCGCCTCCGGAAATAAAACGATGGAATTTTTGAAAAACAGGCTCCAGTTCAGTAATAAAACGCGTGCGGGCCTCAAAAATATGCAGACCGGTTTGGGCCAGCAAGCTGTCCCAAACTTCAAACTGGCCGGCTACACTGCTCCAATTTCGTCCGGCACTTTTTAGCAGAGTATTACGTTGACTCAAGCCTCTGTTGTAGCGTAAAACAGCCGTTAGGTACCAACGATCAAACTGCGAAAGCACCCCATCAAGATATTTGCGTCGCTGGTCGCTGCCTTCGGTAATCAGGCGCTCGTCTCCCGGTGAAATTAAAACCAGAGGCAAAAGGCCTATATGCTCCGATAAACGCTGGTACTCTTTTTTATTACGTTTGAACTGTTTCTTTTGTCCCTTTTTTAATCCGGCATAAATCTCCTCCTCTTGCCCCTGATAATGGTAACGACCCTGAATCATAAAAAACTCCTGGTCGTGACGAACCAACTGGCTGTCAATGGCATTGAAATAACTCTTACAAAAAGAAAGATAATAGAGCGCATCCAGCAGATTGGTTTTGCCCGCTCCATTCTTTCCCACCAGGCAGTTTATTCCATTTTTGAAAGACAGCTCGGCCTCTTGCAGGTTCTTGTAATTGAGAAGACTCAGGTGCTTGATATACATATATTGTTTGTTGTAGTCGCCCACAAAAATAGCAAAAGCAAAGCAGGCAAAGATATTATCGTGAAAAAACCCTTGGTCTGTTTTTAATTTACCCTAATTTATTAAATTTGCCGAGTATTTAATAAACCTTAGAAGTATGTCTAAAAAAGAAACCACTGTAGAAAATAACCTGGAGAACGTTGAGCACGCTCTTGGCAGAACCGAAAAGTTCATTGAAGACAATCAGAAAACACTGACCATCATTCTTTTGGCCCTTATCGTATTGGTAGGTGGCTACTGGGCATACAAAAAGTTTTACGAAGAACCCCGAAATACCGAGGCGCAAAAAAGTCTTTTCCAGGCGCAACAATATTTTGGCAACGAAGAATTTCAACTGGCTCTTGAAGGAGACGGTATGGAATCCGGCTTCCTGGATGTAATTGAAAACTCAGGCGGTACCCAGGCAGGAAAACTGGCACGCTACTATGCAGGCATCAGCTATTTGCATTTGGGTGATTACGAGTCGGCCATCGACTACCTGAAGCAATTTAAAACCAGCAACGAAGAGCTGAAATCCCTGGCTCAGGGAGCTATCGGAGATGCCTATTTGGAATTGGGCAATCAGGCCGAAGCCCTCAAGCAATACAATAAGGCCATTGCCGTGAACAATGCCGTTACCGCTCCGTTTTATCTGATGAAAAAGGGACTGGTTTTAGAAGCAGGCGGCGACAAAGAAGGTGCCTTGGAAAGCTTTCAAACCATTAAAGACGATTTCAGCGAGAGCGTGGAAGCACGTCAAATCGACAAATACATTACCAGAGTTTCTTTGTAATAATAAAGAATTAACCAGACACAAAGGAGATTGTCCGGTTCACGGATGATCTCCTTTGTTCATAATACAGAAGAATATGGCCAGCAGCTTAAAAAATTTATCCTCCTACGACGAGAACAGTGTTCCCTCCGCGCAAAATATGAAGTTTGGTATTGTAGTATCTGAGTGGAATCGGGCCATTACCGACGCTTTGTACCAAGGTGCCTACCAAACCCTGATCAAACATGGCACCTTACCCGATAACATCGTTACCATTGGCGTACCCGGCAGTTTTGAGTTAACGGCAGGTGCACGTACCCTGGCCAAACGAACCGATGTAGATGCCGTTATTTGTCTGGGTTGTGTAATTCAGGGAGACACCCCCCATTTCGACTATGTTTGCCAGGGTGTGACCCAGGGCATTGCTCTCTTAAATGTAAAATTTAAGATCCCATTTATCTACGGTGTATTAACTACTCTTAATCAGCAACAAGCAGAAGACCGGGCCGGCGGAAAGCACGGAAACAAAGGGGATGAGGCCGCAATTACGGCAATAAAAATGGCCGACATTGCTTGCAGGTTTCGCAAATAATACTACTTTTGCACTGTCGTTTTCGGGGGGATACCAAAGCGGCCAACTGGGGCAGACTGTAAATCTGTTGTCTTACGACTTCGGAGGTTCGAATCCTCCTCCCCCCACCAAGTTAACGCGGGAATAGCTCAGTTGATAGAGCATTAGCCTTCCAAGCTAAGGGTCGCGGGTTTGAGTCCCGTTTCCCGCTCAAAAGAAAAGCTCCGGATGAAAACCCGGAGCTTTTTTTATTTCATAAAGACTACAGTCCCATTGCGCTTTCCAGAGGAAGCAACACAGCGTCCCCGAAGACTATTCGTAAGTCTTCAAAGCCATTTCACCACGCAAAACCATCAGTGCATTGCCCGCCAAAGCCTCCATCTCATCCTCACCCGGGTAAATGGTCAACTTACCCATAAAATCGATGTATTCGCGCAAATAGCCCAACACCACTTTATTATGGGCCATTCCGCCCGTTAGTATGATGCCGTCTACCTGGCCTTTCAACACCACCATTGCTCCACCAATAGCCTTGCCAATTTGATAGGCCATAGCCCTTAAAATAAGCTGCGCATGTTCATCACCAGACAGGGCTTTTTGCGCGGCCTCATAGGCCTGATTGGTGCCCAAATGTGCCATTAAGCCTCCTTTACCGGTAACCATAGCCCTCACTTCTTCCTGGCTGTACTTACCACTAAAACAGAGATCAATGAGCTTACCGGCCGGTAAAGTACCCGCCCGTTCGGGAGAAAAGGGACCAAAACCATCCAGCGCATTGTTGACATCCACTATACGTCCCTTACGGTGCGCCCCTACTGAAACGCCTCCACCCATATGCGCCACAATCAAATTAAGCTCTTCGTAGGCCTTCTCAGCGTGCGCCGCAAAACGACGTCCAACCGCCTTATGATTCAAGGCATGAAAAACAGAGGTGCGCGGCAATAAGGGATGCCCTGTAATGCGTGCCACATCTTCCAATTCATCTACCACCACAGGATCGGCAATAAAGGCACGGGCACCGGCTATCCCCGAGGCAATTTCATCGGCAATGAGTCCACCCAGATTGCTCGCATGTTGGCCCATGACCCCCACTTTTAAATCCTGCTTTAATTTTTCCGTAACCGCGTAGACCCCCGACTCAATCGGTTTAACCAGTCCTCCTCGCCCCACCACAGCAGTGAGTCCCTCCAAAGCCAGTCCGGCCGATTGAAGCTCATCCAGAATTACCTGCTTACGAAAACTGTACTGATCAACAACGACACTATAGCCCTTCAGCTCCTCGTCGCTGTGCCGAAGCGTTTTCAATAAAAGCGGTTTCTCCTCTTCATAAACCGCAATTTTAGTAGAAGTAGAACCCGGGTTAATCACCAGAATACGATTCATAACAAATGAAATAAGAGAATAAAAAAAGCAGCACTAAGCCAGTGCTGCCATTAAAATACTGTCGAGTTTACTTTGTTCCGAATCGGAACGGGAAGTCAGCACAATTGGGGCGCTGGCCCCAAGAACCAGGGACGCCACCCGTGCCTTGGCGAACCAAACCAGACTCTTATACAAAACATTGCCCACCTCAATATCCGGCATAAGCAAAATGTCCGTATCCCCGGCCACCTCACTTCTAATGCCTTTATGCAAGGCACTTTCGGCGCTGACCGCATTATCAAAGGCCAAAGGTCCGTCAATTAAGCAGCCCCTAATCTGATCGCGCTGATTCATCTTACTCAGCAAAGCCGCATCAAGCGTAGCCTGCATATTCTCATTAACCATTTCAACAGCCCCCAAAACCGCCACCTTGGGACAGGCCACGCCCAATTTATGCATATAGTCCACAGCATTGTTTACAATGGCGATCTTATCGGTCAAATCAGGCGCAATATTCATAGCCACATCGGTTACCCCAATTAATTTGTGGTAGGTATCCACCTCAAACAAGGAGAAATGAGAAAGAAGTCGCCCGGTGCGGAGGCCCCAATCGCGATTTAAAACGCCCTTCAACAAAACAGGTGTAGGCACCTTCCCCTTCATCAGAATATCGGCACGACCATCGTGCACCATCCGAACAGCTAATTCTACCGCCTTTTCAGGATCCGGAACATCCACCACCGAAGCCCCGTAAAAATTATAGTTTTTATCACGGGCCAGCTGCAAAATCTGATCTTCATCCCCAATCAAAACCGGGTCAACAACCCCAAGACTAAACGCTTTATAAATCGCATCAAGGGAAAATTCGTCCTGCGCGACCGCCACCGCCAGGCGCTTACGCGGACCGGCAGCGTTCAACAGCCCCCTTAAATCCTTGAGCTGCTTAAATACCGGCGGATTATCCGGATTCTCAATCATGCAAGCCGTATTAAGTCTATTTTTGCTTCAAAGCGTCTACAATGGTCTTCGTGTCCTGCGCAATCACCAGCTCTTCATTGGTGGGGACTACCAGCACTTTCACTTTGGCATCCGGACGACTTATTTCAGCCTCAATGCCTCTGATTCCCTGGTTTTTTTCCTCATCGAGAACAATCCCCATAAAGGACATATCGCTACACACAGCCTGACGGGTTATTACACTGTTTTCACCAATACCCCCGGTAAACACCAAAATATCGACACCCCCCATTGCTGCAATGTAGCTGCCAATGAACTTTTTAATGCGATACGTGTACATATCAAAACCCAACTGCGCATTAACGTCGCCCTGCTCCATCGCATTTTGAATCTCTCGCATATCCGAAGAAATGCCGCTTACCCCCAACATTCCGCTGTGCTTGTTAAACAAGACACTGGCAGATTGAGTCCCAATCAGCTCCTTGTCCATAATGTAAGTCACCGCGCCCACATCCAAATCTCCGGCACGGGTACCCATCATTAAACCCTCCAGTGGCGTAAAGCCCATTGAAGTGTCGACCGACATCCCATTATTGATGGCGGCAATAGAAGCCCCGTTGCCCAAATGACAGGTAATTATGCGTTGTGATTTATAATCAACCCCCTGCATTTCACAAGCCCTTTTGCTCACAAAGCGGTGGCTGGTGCCATGAAACCCGTAACGTCGCACACCATACTTGGTGTACAAAGAATTGGGAATAGCATACATATAGGCATGCTTGGGCATGGTTTGGTGAAAAGCCGTATCAAAAACCCCAACTTGGGGCACATGCGGCAACAAAGAAGATATGGCACTAATTCCTTTAAGATTGGGCGGATTGTGCAAAGGCGCCAGGTCGATGCAGGATTCCATTTTTGCAATCACTTCATCGGTAATGAAAACACTGGAATTAAAAGTCTCCCCACCATGCACCACACGATGCCCAACCGCATCGATCTCTTCCATATCCTTGAGGCACCCGTGCCTTTCACTCAGCATGACACCCAGGATGTAATCAATGCCGGTTTCATGGTCCAGGATTTCCCCTTCAAGCAGGACCTTCTCACCATTTTCCTTCTCGTGTTTCAAAAAAGAGCCTTTCAGACCAATTTTCTCCACCCCGCCTTTGGCCATTACGTCCCAACTGTCGCCTTCCATTTTAAACAACTGGTACTTTATCGACGAACTTCCACAGTTCAGTACTAATATTTTCATTGCTTTGCTTTCAACTAAAATTACAAACTCATTCAGCGGTTAATAATACGTCCATCGGGGTCGTACTTATAAAAACCTTCACCTGTAGGTATACCCAGGCGCTTGGCACGTACCATGCGCTTGATCAAAGGCGATGGCTTGTACTTTGATTCCCCAAACTCCTCAAACAAATTATCCATCCACTTAACCACCTTATTCAGGCCAATAATATCGGCAGTATGAAAAGGTCCATAACGCATACCCAGGCCAATCTTCATGGTTTTGTCAATGTCTTCCAAGGTGGCAATACCCTCCATCAGCGCCTCACAGGCCTCGTTCAACAAGGTTACGTACAAACGCACACTAACCAAACCGGCCGACTCCTCTACAGGAATAACATCCCGGTTAATAAGTTTCACAAAAGTGCAGACCTTCTGATACGCACCCTCTGAAGTATAAAGTCCTTTAACCACCTCTATAATACGCGCTTCAGGTGAGGTTACAAAGAAATGCAAACTCACGCAACGATCGCGGTACACCAATTCCGAAGCCAACTCCGAAATCACAATGGTCGTGGCATTGGTAGCAATAATGGTATCGCGTTCAACTACTGCCTCAATACTCCGAAAAACCTGCTTCCGCACATCAATACTGCGCTCACCGGTGGCCTCATCGGAGCGGATAGCCTCAATAACAAAATCGCAATCGGCCAGATCCTTGTAATCCATAGTGCCCTTTATGCGACTTAAAATGGCCTTCTTTTCACTGGTCGTCAATCCCCAGTTTTCGATACGGTAATCCAACTCCTTACCAATACCATGAAGCGCCGACTCAATTTTATCGAGACTCAGTTCAATAAAAACCACTTCCATCCCATGCCAGGCCGCAATACGAGCAATACTCTGGCCTTCCTTTCCACAACCTACCACACCTATTTTTGAGAAAAGGGTTTTTCCACGCTTTTTCTTGTTAAGTGCGTATTTCTCAATAGGTTCAACAACAATTTCTGCCATTATCGTAAAATAAAATTTCTAAAAAATGCCGATTCAGCCTATTTACCGGCAGCCTGATTGGCCGTAATGGCCACCAAATTAACAATGTCGCTTACCGAACAGCCTCGGGACAAATCGTTTATTGGTGCAGCCATGCCCTGCAGAACCGGACCTATGGCCTCGGCATGCGCCAAACGCTGCACCAGCTTATAGCTGATGTTGCCCGATTGCAAATCAGGGAATACCAGCACGTTGGCCTTCCCGGCAATTTCGCTTCCCGGCGCCTTCTTCTGACCTATTCCGGCAATCAAAGCAGCATCGGCCTGAAGTTCTCCGTCGATTTTTAAATCGGGGCGCAATTCACGGGCTCGGGCAGTCGCTTCGGTCACCTTATCTACCAGCTCATGTTTGGCACTTCCCTTAGTAGAGAAACTCAGCATAGCAATACGGGGTTCAATTCCGGCTATAGATTGGGCCGTCATAGAAGAAGCAATGGCAATATCGGCCAATTGCGCAGCATCCGGATCGGGATGAACAGCACAATCGGCAAAAACCAGTACCCCATTGTCGCCAAACTCCTTATCCTTCAACACCATAATAAATGCCCCCGAAACCACACTGATACCCGGTATCGTTTTAACAATCTGAAAAGCAGGTCGCAGCACATCTCCGGTGGCATTTTCAGCACCGGCCACTTCACCATCGGCATCCCCATTCTTAATCATCAGCACCGAAAGGTACAAGGGATTCTTCACCAATTCAGCAGCCTGCTCACGACTTAATCCCTTGCTCTTTCTTAACTCGAATAAAAGATCGGTATAAATCTCCATTTTCTCGTGTTGCAAGGGATCCAACACCCTGGCTTTATCCAAAGACTTCAATCCCAGGCGAGCTGCCTCCTCCTTCACTTTAGCCGGATTGCCGATCAATATAATTTCTGCAAAATCCTCTTCCAGAATCTGATTGGCTGCTTTAAGGGTACGCTCTTCCAGTCCCTCCGGCAGTACAATCCGTTGTTTACTCTGTCCGGCCTTCTCCTTTAATTGCTCAATAAACTCCATGTGCTAGCTGTATTTTTTTGTATTCCGATTGATTGTATAAAAAACTGTGCAAACGTTTGTACAACGAAAAGCACTCTGCAAAATTAACCAAATTTGGTCGATTTTAATATAGTTATTACGAATATAATACCGGAAAGTTCGAAGCGAATGCTGAGGAATAAAAAAGCCAGCTTAAAGCTGGCTTAAACAGAGATTTTTATCTGACCGGCGGAGTTCCGCGCTTGGATTCCATTACTACTACGCCGTTTCTCCCCGCTTCTCCGTAGGCCTCAACCGCAACTTCTCCTTTCAAGACGCGCAGCGATTTCAAATTATACTCGGGCAAATGCACCCTGCTTTGAACAATCTTATTATCTAAAACAAACAAGGGCGGTTTGTCCGTTAAGTTAAGTCTTTGCAGATTATCAACAAAAGCCCGCTCATCTTCGCTCATACTGAATTCAACAGGCACATGCACCCGGGCGTGTACTTCCACTCCGTTCTTCTTCGCCGGTCGCCAATCCTGCATCAACTCAACCACGCGCAGCGCCTCCAAATCCATCAACGGATCTATCCCCGACTCCACTTTGGCATCCATCAAACGGCCATCTCTGGTCACCGTAAAGGAAACCTCTACCACGCCTTCTTTAGACTGCAGCCAGGCCTCATCAGGGTAAACCAGCTGCGACTTTATAAAAGCGGCAGTGCGGGAGGGTGTCCCCTTAAATCGTGGCATGCGGTCGACACTGGTATATACCGAGTCGGGCGACTGCGCCCAAACAGTTACGCCGATAACCAGCAATGAAATGGCGAGAAAAAAAGCTCTCCCGCTACAAAAGGCCTTTGAGAATAATTCTTTGGTTTTCATAAGACGCTGATTTTGGTTACTCTAATCAATCAGCAAATTCTGTACCAAGCAAGTGCCAAGTCGAAAAAAGCCGTCTATTTACGATTTTTATCGCGCTGCGCATCTATGCGCGACATAACTTCCCGCAGACTGGCCATATTGCTTTCCAAATCAGCAATACCAGCTTCTTTTACAGGACGACCCTTGGCGCCCTTCTTTGTACTCTTTTCTTTCTCCTTGAATTCGAAGCCCGGATAAATTCGCGGTTCAGCAAATCCTTCCACACTTTCATAATCGCAAAAATCAAGGTATCTCATCAACTCCTCAAAAAAAGCAGTCTTTTCGTCCCTCACTCTAACTCGATAATTCTTCATTAAATACGATATTACATTAATAGCAAAAAGTCGGCGTCTTATTCAACCCAAGTGCATTACGCAAGTACAATAAAATGGTTTCAAAAAAACCGTCTTTGTTTTCATAATAATTCTACAGTAAACATAGAACTGCTTGCACCAAATTTCATCGGCAGGGCAACCCCCGACAAAAGCAAATCGAGTGACAAACAAGACATTAAGATTCAAGGGAGGGCCTAAATATTATTTAGCTGAAAGTAAAATTACAAAAGAATCTACTCAATGTATAGTAAAACAAAGCGGCGGCTTTACTTTTTTGATAGGTTTGGGACAAATAAAGGACGAACGCCACAAATTTGCAGACCAAACAAATAGGAACTGTGCTATTTGTTCATGGCCCGAAGTCTGTCGGCAACAAAACTCTCCATCCCCTGTCTGACCAAAGCCGGGTCGGCACTAAAGCGATCGGCCATAACCACAAAGGATTGCCATTCCCCCTTGGGCCCCTGCAGATACCCGCAATAAGTAATAGAACCTTGCATAGATCCACTTTTAGCAAAAACTCTGCCACGAAACTCATCCGAAGTCCACATACCCTTTAGGGTTCCTGATACGCCCCCAACGGCAAGCGTAGATCTAAACGCAGGCCAGTGTTCAGAGTGGTACATATAGTCAAGCACCTCATTCAGAAATTGAGCATTGACCAGGTTCAAAGGCGACAATCCGGAACCATCTTTAATGCGTAAGCCTTCCACAGCAACACGAGCTCTCCAGAAATCCATAAAGACCTGCCTCGCCTCCTTCCAGTCATAGGCCTTACCAGCCCGCCGGGCACATTCCAAAAACAGGTGGTCGGCCATCAAATTATGGCTGCGCTGATTTACCACCCTTAAAATATCCAGCAAAGGAGGCGATTGGTAGGTCGCCACGCCCCTCAGATTGGCCCCACATCCAGTCTCCGCTTTTTCCCAAAGGCCCACGCCCTTGGCGCCCAGCCTTTGTTGCAACTCCCGGCCAAAAACAAAAGCCGGATGGGGTAAGGCCCCCCTGATTCGAAAAGAAGAACGACCAACAGGTATACTGCCACGGATGGCCCACCGATCAGCATCGGGATGTCCGTATATGTACGCACTGTCCTTATTGTTGGCCGCTGCAACTACCCTGGTGTTAAAAGCGGGGGCTTCTGCGCCCAGACTATGGTCGATCAAAGTGGCCGCCCCACCCACCTCAGGTGGCGACTGCAAATACATATCAAAACTGTTATCGCGCCACGACAGCGCAGAAGGCGCTGCACCGTAGTAGTTGGCCATATCCTCCCAGAGTCGCCCGTCGGGATAAGGATCGCCCTTATACAAATCCAGGTCGAGCAAGATTTTTCCGCTCACCCGCTCAACACCTTCCGCCTTAAGCACCTGTTGAACACGGTCCAACACCCCTTCGGGCAGGGTTTCTGCAAAATACGAAGAGCCCAAAGTGGGATCTCCTCCACCCCTTACCAAAAGGTGCCCGTGCAAGACGCCAGCTTCCACTGTGCCGCAAATAAAAAATTCTGTTTTAAAACGAAATTCTGGTCCCAGCAGTTCCAGCGCCATAGCACTGGTGGCCACCTTTAATGCACTGGCAGGCACCATCAATTGTTGTGCATTGTGTTCAAAAACCACCACTTTGCTGCCGAGTGCTTTAACTACAGCGGCCGACAAGCTGCCCGGACCTCCATTAAATTCCTGCGCCTCTAAATTGCTGCTGGTCCACCCAAGTACAGCAAAGACTATAGGCAGACTAAAGGACCGCGCCCACCTGAAGTTGAAGCTTAAGTTCTTCATCCCTGCGCCTTTCTAACTCCTGAATATAATTGCCGACACGTTTTCGCTCGGTTTCGGACAACCGGGCACCTAAGTCATCAAACAAAGCCTTGCTCCGTTCTGCCCAGGCCAGGGCTTCCAAAAAATCGCCCCGCACCTCATAAGAGAGGGCAAGGTTATAGGCAGCCATGGCCTTTTGCCTCTTATTTCCCTCCTCGTAAACATAGTACCAAACACGGGCAGCCGCCTCCCAGCTGTTCACTTTTTTCAAATCATTGGCACGAGCAAACAAATGGTGTCCGCCCGAATAAAAGGGCCGGTACTGCACTTCCCAATAGGGCGCAATCCGATCGGGATAATACTTACCCATAAAATCGGCCAGGGCTTCCAGAGAAGTCCTTACTGAAGGTAAAGCAATTTCATCTACCAGAAGAGGATTTTCCATATTGTCCCAAAATATGGAGTCTTTCTGTACAAACACATCGGCTACATTTCCATTTTGGTCGTACATTTTCCAAAGTAGTTGTGCATCCACATCAAGGGTTGCCACAATATAGCCGTTGTAGTTTTTCAGACCTATACGCGTTTTATAACTCAGGTCCTCAAGTGCCAAAACCCTTTGGGCAGAGTATTCATCTAATATCCGCTGAACCTGAAGGGGACTTAAGTTCAAGCCAGGCCTACCAACCGGTGGACGATTAAGGGCTTGCGGATGCACGTAAACGGTGTCGAAAAAAGCCCTTTGTTCGAGTTCTGCACCTACAGCAGCAATGGTCTTTTGGCCAAAATCATCTACCCAAATGGTGTCGATGGTAGCCTTTTCATCGCCCAATTCCATTACATGCACACTATCGGCCCGGTAGGGATAAGCAAAGTCAACCACCACAACTGAAAGTACATCGGGTGGAACACTTACCTCAGCCGGCCGTAAGACCTCCATTCGTACCGAACCAACTGTAGCACAAGCCCCCAGTGAAAGTCCCACAACACCAAGCAGAAAACCCCGCCAAAGTTTCATTCCTTGCATCGTCTCCTTAAATTAATAATATGCGCTTACAACGAGCGCTTCAGTATCTCTTCCACATCGGTGGCCGAAAGGCGTTTAAGCGCACCCAGTTTTCCATAAACACAAGCCTTTTTCGCCATAGTATCCAAATGGGCTCCATCAATCTGCACATCGGCCAGTCGCGCAGGCATACCCAGACTGGTAAAAAACTGCCTTACCGCTGCTATTCCTTCACGCGCTGCCTCAAAATCATCATCGGCTTTTACGCTCCACACATTTCGTGCCATCTGTGCAAAACGCCAAACATTTTCTTCATCGAGCACATAGCTCATCCAGTTGGGAAACAAAATGGCCAATCCGGCCCCATGCGTTAAATCGTAAATGGCACTCACCTCATGTTCAATCATATGCGTAGCCCAATCGCCCCCCAATTTTCCAAAACTCATCATGCCGTTCAGCGCCATGGTGCCGGCCCACATTAAATTGGCCCGGGCCTCATAATCGTCGGGCTTTTCCAAAGCTTTGGGACCGTACACCAAACAAGTACGCATCAGTGCCTCAGTCATGGCGTCGGATACATAGGCCCCTTTATCTGGAGTAAAATACAGCTCGAAGAGGTGACTCATAATGTCGGTAACCCCTGCCCCCGTTTGCCATTTATTTACACTGAAGGTGTAGGTCGGATCCAAAACCGAAAAAACAGGACGCAGAGAAGGATCTCCCATGGGGCGTTTGTCCTTGCTCTCCTCATTGCTGATCACCGAACTTCCGTTCATCTCCGAGCCTGTAGCCGCCAGGGTCAGCACGCAGCCCAGGGGCAGCGGATCCTGTACCTGGGCCTTACCAATCATAAAATCCCAGGCATCGCCCTTATACGGCACTCCCGCTGCAATGGCCTTACAGGCATCAATCACACTGCCCCCGCCAACAGCCAGAATAAAATCAAGCTGGTGCTCGCGACAAAGTGCAATACCCTCCCGAACCGACGTGATGCGCGGATTGGGCTGAATGCCGCTCAGCTCTTTAAAAAAGATGCTCTCTTTTTGCAAAAGCGCAGTAACCGCCCCATGCAAACCCATTTTTTTAATGGAACCACCGCCGTAGGCCAGCAGAACACGTTTACCATGGGCCTTAATTTCAGGCAGCATTTCAGAAATCTTGTCCTTGCCAAAAAGAATCTTTGTGGCAATATCGTAGGTGAAATTTCTCATAACACTTCTTATTGGTACATTTTGAATTAAAAGCACATCCTTATAAAAGTACAAAAGTTTTTGGGAAGGAGGCATCAGCTGCAAGCAAAAAAAGGTTGCCGATGTCGGCAACCTTTCCCTCTATAATAAATGCTTCTTACATATTCATTCCACCACAAACGTGGATGACCTGACCGGTTACGTACGAAGACAAGTCCGAACCAAGATAAACACAAGTATTCGCAACATCCTCGGGCGTACCACCGCGACGCAAAGGAATCTGTGCCTCCCAGGCCTTCTTCACATCCTCGGGCAACACCCCAGTCATTTCGGTAATGATGAAACCGGGCGCTACTGCATTGTGGCGAATGCCACGCAGCCCCATTTCCTTGGCGGCCGACTTGGTAAAACCAATGATGCCCGCCTTTGAAGCCGAATAGTTGATTTGGTTGGCATTACCCGAAACACCCACCACCGAACTCATGTTGATGACGCTGCCACCGGCCTGCTTCCACATAATGGGCTGCACCGCCTTGGTGAAGTTGAAAACCGACTTCAGGTTAACGGCAATTACCGCATCCCACTGGTCCTCAGTCATGCGCTTAAGGGCACCATCCTTGGTAATCCCCGCATTGTTCACCAAAATATCTACCCGTCCAAAATCCTTCACAATTTCATCCACCACACGCATGGTGTCGTCGTAATTGGCAGCGTTGGAAGCATAGCCCTTTACCTTAACCCCCAAAGCGGCAATTTCCTTCTCGGTCTGCTCCGCCGACTCATTGATGGCCAAATCGGTAAAAGCAATATTACAGCCTTCCTGCGCGTAACGGACGGCAATGGCTTTTCCAATACCCCGGGCAGCGCCGGTAATAATCGCTGTTTTTCCTTCGAGTAATTTCATCTCTTTACTTTTTTAGTTAATGTGCACACACCCAAGGGCATCGCATCTTACATAAGTTTTAGCTTGGGCCCCGCAGGGCCCGACAAAGTTAGAAAAAAATGCCGTTGCAACAAGCTAGCGGCCTCCCTCCTCCATCTGCACCCGCTTACGGGGCAAAAATTGCGGATAATTCACACGAATGAACTCAATCAAGTCTTCACGCAATTTAACCCGAAGATCCCAGGCCGTACCCGAATCCTTAGCACTGGCCAGGGCCCGCAACTCCATGGTGTTTTCCGTTGCGTTGGTCACCTGCAACACATTCACCTTGCCGTCCCAATGCGGATTGTCGGCCAGGGCCCGGGTCATGAATTCACGCAGGGCCGGCACCGGAAAACCATAATCCACATAAATAAAAACCGTACCCAAAATCTCCGCCGTTTGCCGCGTCCAATTCTGAAAAGGCGTTTCTATAAAGTAATTTACCGGCACCACCAGGCGCCGCTTGTCCCAAATGGCCACCACCACGTAAGTCAGGGTAATTTCCTCAATGCGCCCCCACTCCCCCTCAACAATCACCACATCGTCGAGTCGTATGGGCTGCGTAATGGCCAACTGAAAACCCGCCAGCAGCATAGAAATGCTTTTTTGTGCGGCAAAACCAATAATGATGCCCGCGATTCCCGCCGAAGCCAGCAGACTTACCCCAATCTGTCGAATGGCCTCAAAACTCAGCAAGGCCATAGACACAAAAAAGAAGACCAGCAGAAACACGACAATTCGCTCAAAAACACGAAGCTGCGTATGAATTTTTCGGGCCTTCAAATTATCTTCCGTACCCAAATCATAACTGGCCAATATTGCTTCTTTAAGGGCCTTAACCACCGCTATAGCCAGCCAGGTAAATACCGCCAGGAAAATCAGATAGAACAATTTCCCCAAATCATAGCCCTCGATCAATACGCCCTCCAACCTAAGTCGAACAAAGTTTAGCGCAACGAGTACCACCAGCACCTTCAAGGGATACTGTACAAATCCGGCTACTCGCCTAAGTGCCGGATTGTTGTAGCGACGTACAATGCGCTTAAGCAGCCGAAACAGCCCTATGGCCGCCAAAAAACCAGCCAGCAACATCAATGCCGCAACCAGCAGCTCCGACCACCAACCTGCTTCCGTCATCCATTCCTGTAGCATAATTACTTCTTTTAAGCATCAAACAACAAAGGTTCCAGGGCAGCCATTACCTCTCCGGCTTTTCCCGTTAGGTGAATGTGCGTTACATCCCGGGTAAAAAGCGAATCTTCGGGATTAATTTCAATAACCACCGCCCCGTTTCTACGCGCCTCTTGCGGAATAAGTGCAGCCGGCATCACCTCCCCGGTACTGCCCATAATCAGACAAACATCCGCCTTGCGGGCCGCTTCCAGACTGTCGGCGTAGGCCTTCTCCGGAATGCGCTCTCCAAAAAAGATGAAATCGGGCTTTACCAGTCCCCCGCAATGCGCACAACGCAAGGGCAAAACCTTTAAATCGGCCTCCGCAGCCCCCTGCCTAAAGCCACAATGCATACACACCAACTGCTGCGAATTGCCGTGAAACTCATGCACCACCTTTGAACCCGCTTCCTGATGCAAATTATCAATGTTTTGGGTAACCACGCACCCCAGCATCCCCGCCTGCTCCATCCGCGCCAACACCTCATGCGCCTTATTGGGCCGCGCCTTCCCAAAAAAATCGTAAAAAATCTCCCGAATCACCGGCCACGACTCCTCCGGATACTGTTGAAAGTATTTCAAATCCAAAATGGTCGGGTCGTAGCGCGTCCACAAACTGTTTTCGCCCCTAAAGGGCGGAATACCACTCTCCACAGACACCCCCGCCCCTGTAAAAGCCATACAATATTTCGCTTCCTTTATAATCGAAGCCACATCTTTTAGTGTCCGTTCATCCATAGTCTCTCCTTAAGCTGCAAAGCCTAAATTTAACTAAAAGTCGCCACACCCGGAAGCCTCCCGCACTTTTTAAGTTTCGTAAACACAGTAAAGCCGGAGTCGCCCAAAGGCGCCCCGGCTCTAACCGCACGTTTCAAAACAAAAAATCTTATCCTGCCTTTTGGGCCTTCAGGGCCTCCAGCATGGTGGCCCCAATGGCCGCCGGAGAATCCACCACATGCAAACCACAGGCACGCATCACCTCCATTTTAGCCGCAGCCGTATCGTCCTTACCGCCCACAATGGCACCGGCATGACCCATTCTGCGCCCCGGAGGCGCTGTTTGTCCCGCAATAAAGCCCACCACCGGCTTGGTACCGTGCTCCTTAATCCAGCGGGCCGCATCCGTCTCCATGCTGCCGCCAATTTCACCAATCATCACAATGCCCTCGGTATCCGGATCGTTCATCAAAAGCTTAACCGCCTCCAAAGTAGAAGTACCAATCACCGGGTCGCCCCCAATACCAATACAAGTACTCTGTCCCAGTCCCAGCTTCGTCAACTGATCCACCGCCTCGTATGTCAGCGTACCCGAGCGACTCACCACGCCAATGCTGCCCTGCTGGTGAATAAAACCAGGCATAATGCCCACCTTGGCCTTACCGGGCGATATAACACCGGGACAGTTGGGGCCAATCAACGTCACCTGCTTGTCGGCCAAAAAAGCCTTGGCCTTAATCATGTCGGCCACCGGAATGCCCTCAGTTATGGCTACAATAACCGCAATACCCGCATCGGCCGCCTCCATAATGGCATCCGCCGCAAAAGCCGGGGGCACAAATATCACCGAAGTATCGGCACCGGTCGCCTTAACCGCTTCCTCCACCGAATTAAAAACCGGCAGGCCCAAATGTACCGAACCGCCCTTGCCCGGGGTTACGCCCCCTACCACATCGCTGCCGTACTCCAACATTTGTCCGGCATGAAAAGTCCCTTCGCTGCCGGTAAAGCCCTGTACAATAATCTTAGAATGCTGATCAATCAATACACTCATATGTCCTTTATTTATTTGGTTCCATTTCCCGTTAAAATTAACATTATTTATAACACCAGGAAGCCCCAATGGTTCACAAAAAAATAAAGCTTAACTTTGCCGAAAAGTCAGTTCCATGAACCAAAGCGACACCATTTGCGCCATATCAACCGCCCAGGGCATGGGCGCCATTGCCGTAATCCGCCTGGCCGGCCCCCAGGCCTTTGCCATTTGCGACCAAATATTTTTACCCGCCCGTAAAGGCAAAAAAATAGCCGAACAAGCCGGCAACACCGTCCATTTTGGCCGCATCAACGACGGAGAAAAAGATCTGGACGAAGTACTGCTCACCGTATTTAAAGCCCCCCACAGCTTTACCGGCGACGATGTGGTAGAAATTGCCTGTCACGGCGCCCCCTACATACAACAACAGCTGCTGCAACTGCTTACCCAACAAGGCGCCCGACTGGCCCAACCCGGAGAATTTACCCAGCGCGCCTTTTTAAACGGAAAAATGGATTTGAGTCAGGCCGAAGCCGTGGCCGACCTCATAGCTGCCCGCAGCGAAGCTGCGCGCAGAGTAGCCCTGCAACAAATGCGCGGCGGCTTCTCCTCTGCCCTGCTGCAACTGCGCGAACGCCTCCTGTGGTTCATCTCCCTCGTAGAGCTGGAACTCGACTTCAGCGAAGAAGACGTAGAATTTGCCAACCGCGACGAACTCGCCGCCCTCGTCAACGAATTAGAAGCCCACCTGCAGCGCCTCGTTCAGTCCTTTTCGCTCGGAAACGTCATCAAAAACGGCATCCCCGTTGCCATCGTTGGGCATACCAACGCCGGAAAAAGCACCCTGCTCAACGCCCTGCTCAACGAAGAGCGCGCCATTGTATCGGACATACACGGCACCACCCGCGATGCCATTGAAGACAGCATCAACCTCGGCGGCATCTCCTTCCGCTTCATCGACACCGCCGGCATACGCAGCACCGCCGACCAAATCGAAAACATGGGCATCGCCCTCACCTACAACAAAGTAAAACAAGCCGCCATCGTCCTATTGTTGGTCGACGTAAACGACCCCGAAGATAAAATTCACGAAGCCGTAAGCGACATTCGGCAAAAAACCGATCCCCAGCGTCAACAGCTCCTTGTGGTCGTCAACAAAACCGACCTCAGCGATCCCGAAACCCTCAAAACCAAATTCTCCAAAGCCGCCTTCAGCGAACTCAGCGGCAGCGACAACATCGTAGCCATTTCGGCCAAGCACCGCCACAACCTCGACCAGCTTACCAGTGAACTGCTTAAAAGCGTCGATCTCCAGGCCATCGACAACGACGAAATAATTGTCACCAACGCCCGCCACCACGAAGCCCTCAGCCAGGCCCTCATCAGCCTCCAGCGCGTAAAAGAAGGCCTCCAAAACGGCATCTCCGGCGACTTCCTGGCCCAGGACATCCGCGAAGTATTGCACCATATAGGCTCAATCACTGGTCAGATCTCTACTGACGAGATATTGGGAAACATCTTTAAGAACTTTTGTATCGGAAAATAATTCTCCCCCATTACAGCCACACCCCACCCCTATGAAAATCCAATACTGCTCCGATTTACACCTTGAATTTGCTCAAAACGCATTGTTTTTACACAAGAACTCCATCAAACCGGTTGCAGATATCCTTATCCTGGCAGGAGACATAACCCTTTGGGGCCAAAAGCATTTTAAGCACTGGTTTTTCGACTATGTTTCCAAGCATTGGGAAAGGGTCTACTATATACCGGGCAACCACGAGTTCTATTCCGGGAGGGATATCAGGGTATTGGACCAACCAGTAAAGGAAGCAATCCGCGACAATGTGTTTCTGGTAAATAACCAAGTGGTCTCCCTTGATAATTGCGACCTGTTCCTAACCGCATTTTGGTCACACATCTCGGACAATAAAAGTTTGCTAATTGAAGCTCACGTAAGCGATTTTCGTCTTATCAAATATCGAGGAAAGCCGCTTAGGGCAAAAGACTTCAACAAGCTGCATGCTCAAAGCATCGACTTTTTAAAAACAAGCATACCAGAATCAAAGGCCAAACACAAGATTGTTGTCAGCCACCATGTGCCCAGCCAAATGGTCAATCCGACGATGTACAAAGACTCTGACATTAACCCCGCTTTCGTTTCAGAGCAAAAGGATCTCATCCTCGAACTCCAACCCGACTACTGGATTTATGGCCACCACCACGCCAATATGCCCGAAACCACCATTGAGAAAACCAAACTGATAACCAATCAACTTGGCTATGTCCAAATGGCTGAACACCACCAACACCGACACTCTGCCTATATTGATTTGGGTTAAACCCGGCGCTTCCCCGCCCCTTTGGAGCAACTCATATCAAATAAAAGAAAAAAACTTTTAACTTAGTATGCTATTTGGTACTATGACATTTGTGTTTTGGCATATTACTCCTAAACGCAATAGTCGCTATAACAATGTTGGGCACCATTAAAAAATCCGTGCAAGCGAGTGATTTGTTAAACTATGATTAGACAATAAATTAAGAGGATTAAGAAACAGTATCGACTGGAGATAAACCATTTGATTAAGAGAAAATTCAACGGTTAATAATGGACTATAGCATGAACTGGATAAAGAAAACAACAATTTCAATAGCATTCTTATTAGTAATTGTAACTCTCTCAGGATTATGTAATTTAAATGCTCAAATACAAACTGAGAAAAATGATAGTTTGGAAATATTCAATTATTGCATTGAAAATATTGAATCCACAAATGACAGATTGTATGGAGAACTTGAATATTATGAAAGAAACATAAAAGATTTTCCCATTTCATACAAAGATAATATACATGAAACGCTCAATAGATTGGATGCTTTTTATGAGGAGACTTTGAGAATTCAGAAATATGCTAGTTTCGATGATTCAATAGTTTTTAACAATGATTTATATTTAATTCAGGTTGAAGGATTAATAAACTTTTTGGCAAATAAGAATATCAATGACCAAATAACACAACCCTTGACAACTATTTCCAAAAGATTTGAAAAAACGGAGAGACTTTCATATGTTGATTTTTTTTCAAAGCTGCAGTTCACAAGGATTGAATTATTATTCATTAAGCAAGACATCTTGATGATGTATATAGCAGGTATTGATAAATGTAGATTAAACTGTATAGGAAATTTATAAAAACGGTGCCCAACATCATATATAAAACATTGGGGATTAAGTGTTTATATTAATCTTTCTGCCCCGCACCAACTTTTGTAACGGCAGACAGGGATGACACCCGCAATCCCCAACATTTCATATATGTGGGCGTTAGCTGCAAGCCAAAGAGACCGTCGTAAACAATATGAACTAGATAAAAGAAGACAAAATGTCCATATATCAGGAGATACTAGATTGGTCACAACAACGACCTGATTTTATTAAAGATGCACTTAGAAGAATAATATCAAATTCAACTATTAATCAAAACGACATTGCTGAATTAGTGCAATTGTTAAAGAAAGAAAATGGAGATACAAGTATAACAATCAATGCAGTTCCATTCAATAACACACATATTCCTTCAGCTACAGGTTCTTTGGCTCATTATCCAAGATTAATTAGTTTGAAACAACCAATAAATATTAGTGCATTACATAATCAAGGGAAACTTCAATTTGCTAGTAATGGATTGACTGTTATATATGGGAACAATGGTTCAGGAAAGTCAAGCTATTCGAGAATACTGAAAAAACTGTGTTGGAGTAGAAACTCAAATATTGAATTAATGAAAAACGTTTTTACTCCAAATGCAACTCAGCAACAAGTTGAATTTGAAATTGATATTAATGGAATAAACACTAGGTTTCAATGGGTAGAAAACGCTCCTTCTCACCCTGCTTTAAGCTCAATAAATGTTTTTGATACCAACTGTGGCGATATTTACATAAACAGTGAAAACCCGACAGAATATAAGCCAGTTGGAATAGATGTATTAGAAAGGTTAATTCCTGTTTTAAATGAAATATCTCAATCATTAAATAATGAAATTGCATTATACAATACCACAAAACCACCTATAGACCAGCGATTAAATACGACTCCAACAGGTCAATGGTATTCTAATTTTGAGAGTTTAACAAGACCTGTTATAGATAATTACTTACAGTTTAGTGCAGATAATGCTACGCGCAAAAATGAATTACATAAACTTATAAATACTCAAAATCCTCAAGAAAATATTAAAAATCTAACAGGTTTAAAAGCAAGATTAGATAATTATGCAAAACAAATTGAAAATGTTGAAGCTTTTTTTGACGAAGAGAATATTACGGAAATAAAAAGTCTCAGAACTAATTTTGAAAATACAAAAAAAGCTTATGATATTCTGACCAGTGAATTAAAAGAAATAAATACAATCGAAGGATTTGGTTCTAACCCATGGAGAGTACTTTGGGAAGCAGCTCAAAAATTTGCACAAAGCTCAGGGATGACAGATGGAGAAAAGTTCCCTTCATCAAGTTCACTGGAGAAATGTGTTTTATGTCAACAGGATTTAGATGAAGTTGCCCAGAAAAGATTGATTGGATTCAATCAATTTATTTCTAATGATATTTCAACTAAGTTATCGAAAGCACAACATGGGATTAATAATAAAATTCAATCTTTTGAATCTCTTGTAGCATTATCTATAGATAATTTCAAGGAACTTACTCAATATATTCCTGATTTTGAAAAGAGTTTCAATAGCTTTTATAGTTCTGTTGAATATTCCAAATCAAAAATAATTGGTTTTCTAAGAAAAGGAGAAGAATTAAATATAGGTATTGCTCCTATCTCTGTTAGCATTAGAAATTTAATACCTGATATTGACAGACAATTGGCACAAAATAACCAATTGCTAAAAAATAGAAATACTTTAATAGCAGAATATAATGAACTTTTTGCTAAGGAATACTTATTTAACAATAAGAACCAAATATTAAAATATTATGACGAATTAAAGTATAAATCATGGATATCAAAATGCCAGTCCAATTTAAATACCACTAGTATATCTAGAAAAATTGGAGCTCTAATGGAGAATCAAGCAATTAGCTTACAACATCAAGAATTTATTAATCACTTAAACTATTTTAACTCTGAAATAGCAACCAAAGTATTATTGTCAAAATCAAGAACATCGCAAGGTAGTACTTTTCAGAAGTGTAGTTTAAATGGGATTAATCATTCTATTGAATCCATCTTAAGCGAAGGTGAGCAAAAAATAATTGCTCTTTCTAATTTTTTGGCAGAATGTACAATTGATGGGCGAAAAAACACAATCGTATTTGATGACCCTGTGAATTCTTTAGATATGGATTATAGGGACTTAATTGCAAATAAGATTGTAACGCTATCGCAAGATAGACAGATAATTGTTCTAACTCATGATTTATCATTTTTGCGATTATTAATAGATACACATAAGACTATAAATTCAAGTGATTGTGAAATAATTGGGATAGACAAGTATAATGGAATCAGCGGCATTGTTACTGATGAAATACCCTATTTAGCAAAGAATGTTCAAGAAAGGATTAACTCAATAAGACGAATTCTAATTGAACATGATGCCCTACAAATTACGGATGCACATGGTCGAGAAACTAAATTGGATTCCGCAAGAAAAAGATTTAGAATGTTGTTGGAGCGTTCAGTAGAAGAAATTCTATCCAATAAGACCTATGAGCGATTTTCAAAGAACATCCATCTAAAAAAAGGGAATTTATCAAGTTATATTGTAACAGAACAATCTGATATTGATTTCTTATTGAACTTATTTGGGAAATACTCAGTAACTGAACATGATGGTGGTACAACTGCTATTCCTCAGTTACCAAATAAAACAACAATCGAACAAGATATTAGAGCCTACTCAACGTGGAAGGATGATTTTAAAGCCAAATTGAAAACTTTTGTAGCTTCATATAATTAAACAAAACAAATATAAATAAATGAAGGCCAGCAGCTAACAAAGCTATATACCCCAGCCGTGGCATCCACAGCATATTGAGGGTTTCGTTTTACCCTCTCCCATGCTTTCAAGCTGATAAATCCACAGCTGGTCTGAAAGCCACGCCCAGGGGAATATAGCCGGGACGTTGCCAACAAGTTTAGAAAAACAATAAACTATTTATCATGAATTTGCTGCAAAACAAAGTTCGGTATTGTATGGCAAACGAGTGAATAAAGACTTGAACGATTATTGAAGGTAGCAACCTAATAGATAGCAACTCCCAAATTGCTGCAAAATCCGGATGATTCCGGACACCCCTACCGATTTATTCCGGACAGTGCTACCGATTTATTCCGGACACCCCTACCGTTTTATAGCGGACAGCGGTACCGAATAATACCGGACAGCAAATCCGTTTGATTCCGGACACTTTTCTCGTAAACTTTATGCCATTAACCAAAAACAAGGAAAATGGCAAAAAAAAGGATTGACATGAGAAAAGTTCGTAAATTATTAAGACTGCATTATGAACAAGGCGTTGACAGCGTTCGCCAGTTATCTCAACTGTGCGGTATCGGCAAAACCACAGCAAGCGAATATCTTCAAGCCTACAAACGAAGTGGGCTGACCTATAGTCAGGTCACTGAACTCAGCGATAGCGCACTCCAAACGGCGCTGAAAGGCTCTGAGAAAGCCGAAAACGCGAAATATGAAGATCTTTACCAACGCTTTCCGCATTTCGATCAGGAGCTAAAAAAGCACAAGATGTCGATTAAAGTGCTATGGGAAGAGTATAAGCATGGCCATCCGGATCCTTATGAGTATAGCCAGTTTTGTACGCATTACTATAAATGGCGCCAGAGCAGCAAAATCAGCATGCACTTAGATCACAAGTAAGCATTCGGTCTGCCACGTATT
>NZ_MWUJ01000060.1 GCF_002210225.1 Geofilum rhodophaeum
AGATTCGGTTCCAATTCTCCCCCCTTCCGGCGTTTCCATATCCAGAATACAAATGGATTAGGTGTGGAGAAGGATCATTCACTCCCTTAAAGGAAAATGATTAACAATCACTAAAAAAGCTATTATGCATAAGCTCCAAAACCCATCACACAAAAACTCAGCAATTCAATTAATTTGCATTCTCCTTCTACTCCATTTCTGCTCGTGCAGTGGAACAAAGAAAACAGGCTTTGAAATTTAAAAAAATGATGTCAACCAAATACTGGACCTTGTTATTGATAACATCCTTGAGGTGAACGAAAACTGGGATTATTGCATCTACCCTCAATTTTACTCTGGCCTTCCTGAGAAAGTTATTTACGACAGCTTCTTATCAGAAGACCAATCTAATTTCGACTCTACACAAGTTGCCACATTCATTCAACAACTCAAATCTCTGGAAGGAAAAGATTTAAGCAGGCACATCATTGATCCGGAAAAGCAAATGAGAATCTCCGAGACCTTTGACGAGTTTCTCATTATTTTGAGCGCGCCAATGATCGATGAAAAAAACGGAATTGTTGTAATCTACGTTGAAATCCAATTCCCAAATAAAAATGAAGAAGTAGAAGCTGATGCGCGTTTTATTATGACACAACTAAAAAAGGAAAAAGCAGGCTCGGAAGAATTAATGTATGCAAGCCTCATCAAGACCTTCAAACCAGTTATTCGATGATTACTTATTTCAACCTCAAAACTGCACTCCCCAAACTGGCATTATTAACTATCGTTTCGTGCACATCCTGCGAAGCAGGATTCCCAAAAGTTAGCGAGCCCCATTATTTTCAGGCGAACAGCTCTAGCTACGGAATAAAAACCCAGAAGGACAAGCTAATTTATATTGAGAAGAAAACTGGAGAAGAAAAGTCTCTATGGAATTTTTATGATGATGGAAAGATAAAAGCTCACTACAAATACATAAATGGAGTAATGGTAAAAGATGCTCTGGAGTACTTTCCTGATGGCGCCCTAGCGTTTTATAAATACTATGATTCCAGGGGACGTTTGGCATACATGCGTTCGTACAACGAGAATGGCAATTTTAAAGATGAATCTGGCGAACTAATCACGTTCAATGAGCAGGAGATTGCAGTAAAAAACGACTCGATATTTGTCTCTGTTCACACGCCACGCCCCCCTGGCACAAACTCAGCATGTACCGTGATTTTCTTTAACGACGGGGGCAATACAACAGACTCTTTATCTTTTAACACCTCCGATTTCGCCCTGTCCCTTTCCATGCTTACCACTTCCAAATTGCTTTTCAAAGCGGAACTTACTGAACCGGATTACTCCTCTTATCATACTAAATCAATAGCTATTTCAGAAATTAAAAACATTGCCTTAAGCAACAACTAAGCATTTGATGGGCTCATTTAATTAATTGAAATGAAAAAACTTACAGGGTTATAAATAACACAAAAAAAGTTCGAATCTCAGACGAATTTGATGACCTACTAATCGTGTTATGACAACAATAAACTAAACGAG
>NZ_MWUJ01000061.1 GCF_002210225.1 Geofilum rhodophaeum
ATAGGCAGTTCTTTTTTTACCCCATTTCGTTGAGAAACAGGGCTTGAATTTGTAATTTTCACCATTTCAAATAACGTTTAGTTGATAAAAGGGGGAGCGGTTCGTTCGGATCCCCCTTTTTGATGTCTTAAATATACATATAATTATTTGATTTGCAGGACAATAGCGATATTATTTCTATTAAATTTTTCTTATTGTTTCTTTTTTCTTTCCAATGGTTTGAAGAGAATAAACTGGTCAGTTCTTTCAGTTTTCTCTCTGATTTCTTTCTCCCTTCTTTCCATACATCTCTTAGATTATCATAAGAATCTCTTAATGTCTTAAAACATTTATCATCACTCAATAGCCTCTTCTTACTGATAAAGTAATATGCGCGAAGATTGCTGATGATCTGAGTTTTCAAAAGAATTAAGATTAATTTGGCATACAGCAAGCATGCGAATCGCTCATATTTCATAGGTTGAATTTTATCTATTCTGCACACTGACTTCCAGCTTTTAAAGGTCAACTCTATTTGCCAACGCAATCGATATACTCCTAAAGCCTCGTCGACTGAAAGATCTGTACTTGGGACGTTTGTGATAAAGATGTTGAATCGACAACGGGCTTTGTACTCCTCAGAAGTTGTCCATCCATTTTCTTTGTTTGATTTCTTTACCTTTCTTATTCGCTCTTGGTAAATATGCTCTGGAACTACCTCTACAATCAACCTTAATTTCGTGGGCGTATATTTTCCCACTATCACTTCGTTGTCGCTGCGTTCGAGCTTTTTCCGACGCATTTGAATATAGAGGTCTTTAAACTCTATCTTATTCCCAGTGATTGGTTCATAAATAAGACTACAAGCGTTCAGTCTGCTAATAAACGATGCCCCCCGCTCAACAAACCCGTTCAGAACGGACATGTTGAAGTAGCCCAGATCGCGAACAATCAAGTCGTCCTTATTGATATTTGTGGCAGTTTCGTTTGCGTCGGTTGCATCGTTACGTACTCCGGCAGTTACGTTAAGATCCAGGATTCTTCCGCTACGTGCATCATACTCGTATTGAATGGACACACCAGCCTTTGATGTTCCTTTGCCTCCACCGCAACCCTTAAACTGATTCTGAAGCCTGTTTGGTACTGTATAGCGCGTAGAATCCTTAATGCGGACTTGATTGAACTTTGATAAAAAATCCGCACAAAAGACCTTTGACAATTGCTTTTCAAGCAACTCGGTAAAAACACTCTTTACAAAGGCTACAGACTCCTCACTAAATCGCGCGTCTAGCGATTGCTTGGCGATCTTCGTTTTAAACTGAGCCCTAATCTTAGAACAAATCTGTGACAAGCTGATCGTATCGGGCCGGGAGGCACAATAGAGCAGTATATCAAAGAACATACTAGGTGTGAAACCACATTTACGTTTGTAAAAGCCGCAGTCTGATGCTTTCTTTTGAAGCTCTTTCTCCGAAAACAGCTCTCGCAGAGTAGCTGAAAACGAACTCGTAAA
>NZ_MWUJ01000062.1 GCF_002210225.1 Geofilum rhodophaeum
GAGGGTGTAATTTAAACTCTGTCCAGAATTTGAAAATTACTAATTTTGGACCTCATGACACATTACGAAAAGGAAAGTCCCGAATACCGGGCTATGCGCGATCTTGCAATATCGCAATTACTGAGCGGAAAATCATTAACAAGCAATGGCGGGGTTTTTGCTCCCATCATCAAGGAATTTTTAGAAAGCGCCCTTGCCGCTGAAATGGAAGTGTTTTTAGATGAAGATCAGCGTGCTGATGGCAATAAACGTAATGGGAAAGGGTCAAAAACCCTTAAGACCATTGCAGGAGAAGTAACAATTGACACTCCAGCAGACCGGCACAGCAATTTTGAACCCGAGATCGTAAAAAAGCGTCAGCGGATTTTGGCAGACAATCTGGCTCCTCAAATCATTTCCCTTTACGGTAGGGGGTTGAGTCTAAGGGATATATCGGCTCAGCTAAAAGAAATGTACGATACAGAAGTATCGGCAAGTGTGCTAAGTGAAATTACCGATCGTATTATTCCTCAAGTGGAAGCCTGGCAAAGTCGACCACTGGATGCTGTCTACCCAATCGCCTGGCTTGACGCAATACATTATAAAGTAAGGGACGAAGGGAAAGTTGCCAGCAGAGCTATGTATAATGTTTTGGCTATCAACAAGGAGGGTAAAAAGGAGCATATTGGAATGTATGTTTCAGAAAGTGAAGGGGCTAAGTTCTGGCTGTCGGTTTTGACAGATCTTAAGAGCCGTGGAGTCAAAGATATATTGATTGCATGCACCGATAACTTATCTGGTTTTTCCGAGGCCATATTGAGCATCTTTCCTAATACAGAGATCCAAAAATGTGTAATCCACCAAATCCGTAACTCCTTGAAATATATCGCATCCAAGGATAAGGCGACCTTCATGAAAGATCTCAAAAGAGTCTACCGTGCGGTTAGTAAAGCTGAGGCAGAAAGAGAGCTTGAAGAATTGGAGCAGAAATGGGATAAAAAGTACCCCATAGTAATACGTTCATGGAAAAACAACTGGCCCGAACTTTCGGTTTATTTCAAATATGATGAGCCTATTAGAAAGTTGATCTACACTACAAATGCTGTAGAAGGCTTCCATCGCCAGGTACGAAAAGTTACCAAAACCAAGGGAGCTTTTACCAGTGATATGGCATTAATGAAGCTAATCTATTTAACGACAGAAAATGCTGCAAAAAAGTGGACCAAACCCTTACCCAATTGGGCACTAACCTTCCAGCAATTATGCATTCATTTTGACGGGAGATTAAATCCTGATATCTAACATCCAAAACCCTGAAAGCAAATATAGGTCGCCCTTAGAACCTGTCAAGGGTATATAAACAGCCTCGTTCCTCGGCTGCCCTTGACAGAACCTAACGGCTTTCCCAAAGAGGCTTTCAAGAATTGGATGAAAGAAAAAATATGAGTTAATTTAAACAACTAAAAATAGGACCGGACAG
>NZ_MWUJ01000063.1 GCF_002210225.1 Geofilum rhodophaeum
CCCTATGTGGATAAGAAATTTACTATCAAAGAATACGCTACGCACTATATTGCCACACGTTGTAATCAAGCCCTAGGATACCCAGAACGCATAATTGATTCGCAGAACGTATTTATCTTGATTGCCAGCCGGAAGGATTTCGCGAGACAGAGTTATTAATTCCAAGCGTCTTTGATTAGGATTTCATGAAGCTCAAGTGGTGCTCAGACAGTAGGTAGGTATTTTAAAGATTTGTGCAGAGAAGGATTCAGGGGATTCTGCGGTTATCGTAGGAAAGTGATGTTTGGCAGACCCATATCGGGTTTCGGTAGAAACTGCCCGAATTTATTGAACCGACTGGATTTCCGTGATTTGCATGATATAGCATCCTGAAAATTGAATTGGCCACGGTGAAGGGTGCATAAGGACAACCGGATTCATTTTTCAAGTTCAGCGCAAACAGTGACCTGCATCAAACAACGGGTAGCGCAATGATTGCCTCCCGACACGGATAAAATATTGATTGGCAGAAACGTAAAGCCAAGATTTCGCCGAGACAAATGTTTGCATACGGATTGCAAGGTTCATAAGAAAAGGGTAGCGGGTAGACAGGGTTGCAATTTTTGCAGTAAATTCGGAGATTATTGCTTCCCGAAACGTAAAGGAAGCGCGANATTTTTCAAGTTCAGCGCAAACAGTGACCTGCATCAAACAACGGGTAGCGCAATGATTGCCTCCCGACACGGATAAAATATTGATTGGCAGAAACGTAAAGCCAAGATTTCGCCGAGACAAATGTTTGCATACGGATTGCAAGGTTCATAAGAAAAGGGTAGCGGGTAGACAGGGTTGCAATTTTTGCAGTAAATTCGGAGATTATTGCTTCCCGAAACGTAAAGGAAGCGCGAGGGCAGAATAGAAAAGGGGCCAGATTACAACATCATGTATAAAATATTTGGGGGTTTAGTGGTTACTTGAAGCATGCTGCCCCGTATTAGCTTTTGTAACGGCAGACAGTTGCGAAGCCCGCAAACCCCAAACATTTCATACATGTGCTCGTTGCCGCCAATTACAGAGAACCCATCCCATGCGTTTAATGGATTTGCACTCGGTAGAATAGATAAAACCGTATAGTCGGAAGACAGAATACGCTGGTAGACTTTTATGAATAAATCGGTGCGAAACGTAATATTGAGATCCAAGCGTCTTTGACCAGGGGTTTGTAAAATTAAGGTGGTGCTCAGTCAGTGGCTTGGTCTTTTAAAGGTTTGTGCAGAGTAGGATTCAGGGATTCCTGCGGTTGTCGTAGGAAAGTAAGAATTGGCAGGCCGTTGCAGGGTTTCGGTAGAAACTGCC
>NZ_MWUJ01000064.1 GCF_002210225.1 Geofilum rhodophaeum
CTATAGTGAGAAGGGGAGGGGAGGGTTGAAGGAGGATGCCAGTAGAGGTTCAAGTAAACAATTTTCCTGCGTTGATGCAGTTACTGGAGCTGCAATTCTTGATAGGACACCAAGACTTGGAAGAGCTTGGAGCAATGGCATGCCTACCACATATCATGATGGAAATTATTTTTTGGTAGTTTCTCAAAAATCCGGATCTTATGTCAATATTTTGGACTCGGAACTGAAAAGGGATTTTGATGCAAAACACAGGGTTAAGTTGGGAATTCCAGGAAATTTGTACATGAGTCCGGTTGCAAATCATAGTTTTTTTGGGGGGATAATGTCTGTGTTTTCTTCTCAAGCGAACCCATTCGTGGATGAGATTCCTTATTTGTCCATATTAAGACCTGATTTGAGTTTTAGAAACACTATGCGCAGTATGGGTAGTGATCTGAGGAAGTATGAAAAGAGATTGATCGCTAAGAGATTTTATTGGTTTCAAGAATATGGGTTAATTTACTAATTTCTGTTTTCTACAATATGAGGTTGTTAAGTGGACTCACTAGGCTTTATAAAGTTGCCTTTCCAGATAAGAAAGCGAAGCTTTATGTCTTTCTTTTTATTGCCCTTTTAAGTTTGTTTGTGCTTTGGGCTATTTCCATTCCGCTGTCGTATTTGTTCTCATCCATTTTTTCTGTGCTGGTTTTTTCTGCAGTGCTATTTGTAGGCTTTTCCGATTACTATTACTATTTGCTTTTTTTTCGAAAGAAGCGCGATTTGGATAGGAAAGGCGTACCCTTTGAGGCGGGTGTTTGCAAGGTTAGGGTTTTTTGTTCTGATTATGAGGTGAAACCATTGATGAAAAGCTACAAGGTTGGGGTAACTGGAGCTGAATATGATATTTCATGCAAGTTCTTGAAAGGGGAAGATTTTTTTCTTCTTTATCTCCAAAAAAAAGCATGGGTTGGTATTTATACTAGGGATATAGGTGTTATTGATTTGAGTAATGTTCATGATCATAGTTCATTTAAGGGCATGCAGTTTTTAGAATGTAGCGAGGGTTTATTGATTTCCTTTAGCAAGCCCAAATCAGGGGTAGATAAAATCCTGGTTTATGACTTTTATGGGCTATCAGATTAAGGTGTAAGTATTAACTATGAAGTGGCTCATTTCAATATTGGCTTTGTTCA
>NZ_MWUJ01000065.1 GCF_002210225.1 Geofilum rhodophaeum
GCCGTATACAGCTTTGTTATGCGCTGGCATTGTTCTAGTTTTTAAATTCTCTTTTATGAATCATTATCGTAAATATTAATCTGGCTATTTCCAAAAAAGCTATGAACCACAATAGCATTCTATATTCGTTGGAATTATATTGAAATCCGAACAGTCTAAATAAAAATGCAAATGTCAAAATTACAAAACCAAGCTTTAAAGGAAATTGAATATAATAGATAATCAATGATATTTTTTTTCTCATAATCGAGAGTATTCCTGTTGCAATTAATGAAACTATCAATAGAATTTCAAGAATACTTAAAATCAGAATCTGACCAATACTATTAAGCATATTAATCCCAATTTTATATGAATGGACGAAAGATATTAAGTCTAAAAGTCCGAATGCTATCAATAAGTTTTTTTTCATACAATCAGTTTTACCAAATCGGAATCTTCGTGCCTGGAAAATAGAAATCATGATACAATCTCCAGTTTTGATATACTAAGCTGTAAATTCCGTAATTCATAATTATTATCAATGCGTTTAATCCAATTAACAAAGTCCTTTTTTTAATTACCAATCGAAGTAAAATATAAATCTGTAAAGCTATACTCAAAATCGGAACACCAAGTCCTTGCTTATCACGTACCTCTCCGTAATAAAATGTAGAACCGTACCATAACTCAAACCACTGAAGCAAAGCAATTATCAGAATTGACAACATTAAGAAATTGAAACATAATGGTCTAATCGTTTTATTCTTAATCCAGATAATTCCTAAAATACAAACAGTCAACCAAAAGATTAGTCTTGCAATAAAAATCCATACAATCCCTTTGTTGGTATAATATTCTCTAAACGGGTCGAATCCTTTTGAACCATATTCATGTTCAGGTAAAAGCATATTCAGGCAAGACAATATCAAAACAATCACCGCAATCGCTGAAATCCCAGTCAAAATGTAATCCAGTCGTTTAATTTTCATATTAATCATGTTTGGTTATGCTCTGTCGCACTTTTGCTTGCGCATAACGGTTAC
>NZ_MWUJ01000066.1 GCF_002210225.1 Geofilum rhodophaeum
AACGCACTATATTGCCACACGTTGTATGCAATTTTAGCGAACACTACAAACCTGATTACTAAATGATAAAAACAAAATAACAAATTATGAAAAAATACTTTTTAATTCTATCAGTGATTATTTTAAGCTCAAATTTATACGCTGGGATTACAGATTCATTATCAATTGGATTTGGTGGTGGATACAGTAGTTACAATACATTTCGTGGAGAGATTTATCTTAAATCTGACCTGAAAATGTTTAATCGAAAAACGGAACTAAAGATTGGGATGAATAATCGTTCATATCAACTGACATTTGATAATGTATCAGACCTTGATGCTTCTTCAATTGGATTCTTTGGTGATATTGCAATTTACCCATTTAATAAAGGATTGTTCACAGGGATACGGTGGGAGTTGATTAATTTTAATTGGCTATCAGATGATTCAAAGACTAAGATTGAGAATGAACGAAATTACACCCCGACATCATTATATACTGGGACATGTATGTTTTTTCAACTTGGATACAGATTAAATATTTCTGATAATTTTGGCATAAAACTATACGGACAACCTGGATTTCAACAATTCAAAATTTCTAATGGTACATCATCTTCAGGAAGTTATGTTCAGACAACTTCTACCGATGACCCGATAATAGAAGACCATTATGAGTTTATTTACAATATAAATTTGAGTATTGAAATTAGATTGAAATAAAAACTGCATACAACAATGTATATAGCAAATAGGCGTGATAGTAGTAAATTCAACGGTTGTAGCCCGCTTCAACTTCATCTCGGTTTGATAGGTTTGAAGCCCGCAATCGCCTACTTGCCATATACTAAACGTTGCCGCCAATTACAGAGAACCCATCCCATTCGTTTAATGGATTTGCACTCGGTAGAATAGATAAAACCGTATAGTCAGCAGACTGAATCCTGCAGGTAGACTTTTATGAATAAATCGGTGCGAAACGTAATAATGAAATCCA
>NZ_MWUJ01000067.1 GCF_002210225.1 Geofilum rhodophaeum
GACTGGATGGAGGAGAACCTGGGTAATCGGGTTTCAGCCGATACAATCAGCGCCATTACCGACAGGGTGCTGCCTGAACTTCAATCCTGGCGTACCCGTCCCCTTGATTCAGTCTATCCCATAGTATGGATGGATGCCATCCACTACAAGGTCATGGATGATAAAAACCGACCGGTTACCCGCGCCATTTACAATGTGCTCGGCGTTGACCGCAACGGGCATAAGGATCTGCTGGGAATGTATATTTCCAGGAGTGAAGGTGCCAATTTCTGGCTCTCGGTACTGACTGATTTACAAACACGGGGAGTACGGGATATTTTAATAGCCAGTGTGGATAATCTGGCCGGTTTCTCCGATGCGATCAATAGTGTGTTCCCGGAAACCATCGTTCAGAGCTGCATTGTGCATCAGGTGCGCAACTCCCTTAAATATGTTGCCAGCAAGTATCAAAAAGCCTTCATGAAGGATCTCAAGCCCGTTTATCAGGCTGTAAGCAAGGAACAGGCAGAAGTGGAGCTGGACAATCTGGAGTTGAACTGGGGCGAACAATATCCACTGGTGATAAAATCCTGGCGGGACAACTGGCATAAACTATCAGCCTATTTCCAATATACTGACGCCATCCGGCGACTGATCTATACCACCAACACGGTGGAGGGATACCATCGTCAGATTCGCAAGGTGACAAAAAACAAAGGGGTTTTCACAAACGACACGGCGTTGGAGAAACTGGTTTATCTGGCCTACCGTAATATACGTAAAAAGTGGACTATGCCCTTGAAAGATTGGGGACAGACAGCCCAGCAACTGGCTATCCTTTTTCCGGATAGATTTAAACTTTTCGATTAATTTATTGACAATAACAGGAATTCAATATTTTTCATTAGTTTTGTGGTGACCAACAAAACGATGGCGATGCTTTGCACCATTGGAACATAAAAACGATTAG
>NZ_MWUJ01000068.1 GCF_002210225.1 Geofilum rhodophaeum
CACTATATTGCCACACGTTGTGTGTTATGTACACAAATAAACAGACACGAATCAGAAGGTTAAAGAATAATATTTCGCGACAAAATTGCATTCCGATTTAAAAATTTATTTTGATGAAAAAATATTTACTTGTCTTTTGTCTTACTTGCATTTTCGGTTGCGTGCAACACACAAAAAAGAATGTTTCAATTCCTGAAACAGAGATGCATACAGCGAAACAATCATTCAGAGGGTTGGGGGTTGACAATAAAATATCCAAAGAAATATTGGACTCGATAATCTTTTCTCTACCCCATTGGCGACTTGATAAATTCAAAACAACTGATTTTCACGTATTGTTATCAATTAATTCACTAAAAGACAACCTTGCCTTAAAAGGTTTCAAATCGGATGAATTTGTACTCCACTTAATCAAAACAGAGGAAAATGGTTTTCTGTCTTTTTATCTAGAGCATACAGATGTTTATATCTATAGGTACAACTTAGACAAACTGTTTTTTGAATTAGAAAATAATCCTGAAATTGAAGAAATTGAATACATACCAATTACCGGGAATCGTATCACTCCATATGACGGTTGGTATACAGTCAACCCGGAAACATGGACAATTGAATTTAAATATAGAGACAAATATTAAGTACTAATTGAATGAAAAATTAAACACAACACACAACATCATATATAAAATATTGGGGATTAGGTGTTTGTGCCAACCTTTCTGCCCCGCACCAACTTTTGTAACGGCAGACAGGGAAGTCGCCCGCAAACCCCAACATTTCATATATGTAACCGTTATGCGCAAGCAAAAGTGCGACAGAGCATAACCAAACATGATTAATATGAAAATTAAACGACTGGATTACATTTTGACTGGGATTTCAGTGATTGCGGTGATTGTTTTGATATTGTCTTGCCTGAATATGCTTTTACCTGAACATGAA
>NZ_MWUJ01000069.1 GCF_002210225.1 Geofilum rhodophaeum
GCATTTCGGCTATTGTTTTTACACATTGTTATGCAAAGTTATTTGTCTATTCTTAGTATTATGTATTCTGTTGAATCAGGCTTTCCTGTGGAAATATTCAATTTGCTATAGGTATCATTAAACTCCATTATTGTCGAAGCAAAGGTGTTAGAATTATTGACTGGTTCTATTGAGAGAACGTCTTTTAAAGTCCCAATATCAATTGAGTCGTTATTTTGTATTCTATTCCTCATAGTTTCAAATCTACTACATGTTCCATATAAAAAACTCAAATCTACATATGAAGGATGATACGAGTTGTTTGTTAAAGGTCTGTTGGCATGAAAAGTATACTGTTTTGAATAATCAGGCCAATATTCAGTAATTAAATCAGATGCACATTCCAATGAAATAATATTCTGTTTTGAACCGATTATATAATTTTGACCCGATGCGTGTTTTACTTTTTTTATGAAAGAGATAGCTTCATTAAATGAGTCTTTTTCCAAAACTCCCCTAGAAATAAAACACACTGGAAGACCATCTAAAGAACTTTTTAAATCCGTTAAACTATTCTCAGTAATTCCAATCTGTTTATTTAGACCATTTACTCCTAAATATCCAGCGAATGTTGTTACTAATTTCCTTGTGCCTGAATTACTATTATTAATATCCAATATAACTTCAAAACCATGATAGAATGGTGTTATGTCAATATTCTGAGCAATAAAATTCGAACTTCCATCCTTTTTGTAGTTATTTATTCCAACCGATGTACAATGATGTGGTTTGTCAATTAATTTTCCATTTGTCCATATTTCATCTATTAACTGAAATGCAAACATTGTATTAAAATCAATTCCAGAGCCTTTACTAATTCCTTTTACTTCATCAAGTAGTTCATGCGTCCATTTTTCTATTGAAGGAATATAGTTTGTGTAGCCTTCCCCAAAAATAGGACA
>NZ_MWUJ01000007.1 GCF_002210225.1 Geofilum rhodophaeum
TGCAAAGTAAGGTCAAATTTTATCCTCTTCCAAACGAATCAGCTAAAATAAATTTAACCTTGGCTTAACATTCAATCAATCAGGCAAAAAAAATTAAGCCTCTTGCTCCTCTTCGTCCTTAGCCAGCTCTTCCTTATAGCTTTTTACGCTATCGGCAGTGATTATTTCCTTCTCCTTAAGGAGCCGGTACCAGGCAAAAACCTTCTTGATATCCGAAACATAAACCCGCTCTTCATCAAAATCAGGCACCACTTCCTTAAAAGCGGCCTTTAAAGCTTTGGCATCCGACTTGGGATCCACATTCATATCCTTTTCAAAAATTTCGGCAAAGACCTCACCCAGCAAAATATCGCCGTCCATCTTATACATCGAAATATCTTCAAGCGCACTGATCTTGGCACTGGCATAGGCCGGCATGCGCTTCCCATCGATCAACGACTCAACAATTACGCCGTTTTTGGCCTGCGAAACCAGCTTAAACAAACCGGAATATCCGGAAATCGCTAAAATATCCTTAACCATATTCAAAAATTTTGCTGCAAAAATACAATAATACGTGAAAACAACACCACTTATATCACTTTAGCGGAAACTAAAAAAGGAAAGACCTCTGCCTTAAGAGAATAAGCCGGGCCTTAATTCATCCCCCGATCTTTCTTAATTTTCTCATAAGCCTCATTGACCTTCTGAAACTTTTCCTTGGCGGCAGACTGAAATTCTTCGCCCAGATGACTCACTTTATCGGGGTGAAAACGAACAGCCATCTTACGATAAGCCTTTTTTACCTCTTCATCGCTGGCCGAGGCTTCTACTTCAAGTACTTTATAGGCCGAGGCCACATTGTCAAAAAACATATTGAGTACCGACTGGTGATCGGCCATACTGATCCCCATCTTCTGCGAAATGGAAAGCAAAACCTGTCGTTCGCCCCCTTCCAGCGAACCATCGGCCTTACCCAGGGCATAGAGCAAATGAAGCAACTGAATTCGCGATTGATAGTCCATATTGATGCGAATCTGATGGCAAACATCGGTCAGAGGAATCTCCTTATTCAACATTTCCTTCAACAATCCCAGTGCTTCTTTGGTCTGCTCCTCTCCAAGCATTTTGAGCAGGTGCTGTTTTACAAAATCAAGCTCAGAACGCAGCACTTTCCCATCGGCCTTCATTACGGCAGCCATCAAAACAAGCAGCGAAGCCACAAAACCATCGCGCGTACTGCTGCCAGGAAGGCTGTTGCCGCTGTACTGCTCCACATTAATCATATTGCCTATAATGGCACCAATAATGGCCCCGAGGGGACCAGCCATCCACCAGCCAAGGCCGGCACTAAACAGAACTTTTAAAATCTTCATTTACTTATCAAATCTTAAACTCGAAAGAGTCTGATGAATTTTCAAAATTTGGGGAATTACAAGTTTTTGCTCATCGGCCACCACCACATAGGTACTTTGAGCCACCTTGTCGGCCTCGGGCCATTGGTGCGCCATCCGCTGTCGCACGGCAGCTTCCTCACAGCCTTCGCGCTGCATCACCCGGGCAATACGAATGGCCTCAGGAGCCGTCACTGTGAGTACAGCATCCATCTCCCGGGCTGCTCCGTTTTCAAAAAGAAGGGCCGATTCTTTAACAACGTAGGGAACCGACCATTGTTTAAGCCATTGTGTAAAATCGTCGCGCACCACAGGGTGCACGACGGCCTCGGCCTGCTTCAAAAGGTCTTTGTCGGCAAAGACCAGCTGAGCTACCCGGGCACGATCCAAGCTGCCCTCCACATAAACACCTTGCCCAAACAAGGCACTGTAGCCCGCAACAATCAGAGGATGACTATTGGTCAACTCCCTGGCCCGCAAGTCCGAGTTATAAACAGGAACGCCCAAAGCCGAAAAGATCCTTCCCACGGTAGTCTTTCCGCTACCAATTCCTCCTGTTAGTCCCACAACAAAAGCCATAAACCAGTTTTTATCCGGTCACAGGGTCCTCACTAGGGACGCCGGCGTTCCAAAATATATTCAACAAATAAGGGAGAAAAATCGTAGGACTGAATTTGTTCCGGCACGCGTTCGATACGTACCCGAAGGCGGCCTGGCCGCTGGTTCTTCAGCACCTCTGAAGCATCTACCACCGCCCGAAAGTCATTGGCCTGGATAGATTCAAAACGACTTACCCCTGCCCTAAAAGTAAGATCCACAGCTGAAGGAAAAGCCTTTAACCGAAGACTATCGGGTAGGCCTATCACCTGAAGTGTTAGACTAATGGTCTTTTCGGAGAAGGGTTCAACAGGGATGGTAAGTGCAGCTTCACGATGACTAAATTCTACGCTGGGCAGCTGCTCTAAGGCCACCTTCTGCTGGTAAGTCTCACTCAGCGGAGCCACATTCAATGCTTGCGTGGCTATAGCCTCGATGGTATCAACCAGGGAGGCGGGTCCACTTATTATGACCGAATCGGGATTAAAAACCAAATCTCCCGCCTGCAAAAACTGCTTTTCGAAGGCAACATTACCCTTGAGCACAACAGGAACTTTACGATCGCGTATCTTATCTATTTGCAACACCAGAGTGTCCGGCCTCAACTCCACCAGATCCATTCCAACCAACAACTGCTCGCGCACCCGATTCGTTTGACTGCGTGTGAGCACCCAGGCATCGCTTCTATCATTTGAAGCGCTTCGGCGCATCTGAGAAACATCAAAAACAAGGGGGACAAAAGAACGATTCAGCCGCTGCCGAACTATGGTGTAACCATTTGCACGAACCTTTAATTCAATTTTCTGCTCAGTGCCCCCAACCACAATTTCATCGTCGGGCACATTAACAAAGCGAACGGGATAGGAAAAATCGGCCAGATAAGTATCGCGAAGCGCGTTTAAAAACCAAAAAGCGGTAGCTATAAGCAAAAACACAAGGAATACATATACATCCCTATTATTCAGCCATTTGTGCAACAATTCGCCGTGCTTGCTTTTACGCAAACGGAACCACCAGTCGCTCACTTTCTCGCCCAAGGCCATGTTATTCCATATTTTTTTCACCACCCCATCGGTTTTTAAGCACCAGCAAAAAGCCAATGCCTCACAAATGTAAGCATTGGCTTTAAATATTGAAACGGCTTAAGCAAAAAGCTTACTTACGCACGGCGTCGGTCATATCCATGATAATGGCCGATTTGTCGATTTTAATTTCAACTTCTTTAGCGATTTCAACCGACACATAGGCATCCTTAACTTCGGTAACACGACCGTAGATACCCCCGGTAGTAATCACCTTGTCGCCTTTTTTAAGCGACTCGCGGTACTTACGCAGTTCCTTTTGACGCTTCATTTGAGGGCGAATCATAAAGAAGTAAAAAATTACAATTATGGCCAGAAAAGGAAGCAGAGACATCAAAGGATTGGCTGCTTCGGCCGCCTGGGGCGGCATTGATAAAAACAGATTAAACATAGAATTCACTTTTATTATTAACAATTGTTTGACTCTTCTCGCTGTAAACGACCGCAACTCTACCGTGAGCGCGTCCCAATTTACAGCTATTCCATCAAGCCTCTTCCGGTTTTAACCAATACCTTTTCAGCCTGAAAGTGTTCCACTACCTTATCCAAAATACCATTTATAAACTGACTGCTTTTGGGGGTACTGTAATGTTTGGCCAGCTCAATGTATTCGTTGAGTGACACCTTAACAGGAATCTCAGTAAACTCGAGGATCTCTGCCAGGGCAATTTGCATCAAAACAATATCCATGTAGGCCACCCTTTCGAGATCCCAGTTTTGGGCATACTTCTGAATCAGCTCCACAAACTCATTCTGCTTAACCAGCGATTTGCGAAACAGTCTTGTCACAAAATCACGGTCTTCGGCATCCTTAAATTCCGGTTGATAATTCTGCTCGGGGCCCTTGTCTTCCTGAAACTCCTTCAGTGTTTTAATCACCATACTCATAATAAACTCACACTCATCGTTCCAAAAGATGTTGTGCTCTTCGAGTTGATCATACAGCGGTTCGTATTGTGCAATAACCTTTTCCACAATTTTTACAACAAACTTCTGCTGCGAAGCATAATCGTCGGCATCATCGTCCATATAAGCCTCGTAAAGGGGCGATTCAACGATCCGATTAAAGAGGCCACGAATAAGTTCGGGATGTTCTGCCCACGAAAGTGGCGTAACTTCAAGATACCGTTGCAAATGAGGGCCATCGACCAACTGTTGCAATACCGCATTATCGATAAATCGGGTATTGGGATTTAGGTCAGCTGGAGAAGGAATTTTCTTGTTCCGACCTTTTTCTATACGGTTTTTGGCGTAGGCGTGGATATCGGTAATTAACAAAAGAAATAAATGATACAACTCGTACGATTTGGCGATACTCTTGAACAGCTCCTTTTCCATCTCTGGTATGGATACATCACCATTTTTGTTAAAGGCGTAAACCATTTGCATCACCTTTACCCTTAGCAGTCTTCTACTTAGCATTACCGAAAGAACTTTTTGAAAATAAATACTAAAGGCAAATGTAAGAGAAATTTTAAAAACCACAAGCTAATGCGGTCTGCCAGACATTTACAAGGGTTAAAGAAGGCAAATAATGAAGAAATATTGTAAACAAACTTTAGGCGTTTACAAAAATATTTAGCACTTTTGACCATTGTAACCAAAAGCGCTTTTTATTCTAACGCAAAATAACTGATTGAGATGGAAGGATTTGACAAAAATGCAGATTTTGAAAGAAACGACAAAGAGGAGATCTTTTCAAAAGCTGTAAGAGCGGGAAAAAGAACTTACTTTTTTGATGTGAAGGCCACGCGTAAGAACGACTACTACCTAACGCTCACCGAAAGTAAAAAGCGGTTTGAGGACGACGGGCGCTTCTTTTTTGAAAAGCACAAAATTTTTCTTTACAAAGAAGACTTTGACAAGTTTTCCGAGGGTCTGGAAGAGGCCATTGCCTTTATAAAGGAAATCCAGGGAAACGAAGAATCCACAAACGTTTACAAAGAAGAAGAGGAAGTGGAGCAGGTTGCCGGAACCCCCTACAGCAACATAGACTTTGAAGATCTCCACAAATAAGTAAAAACGGCCCGAGGGCCGTTTTTTTTTGCATCAAAATGTTTAATCGTACTTCTCCATTTTATCCAGAATCCGCACCTCTCCTTCAGCACGGCTTTGGATTTTCACATAACACATCAAGGTATCGGCACCGGCCTTGTAGCAGGCCGCCTGCACCTCCTCCACCACCGCCATCAAACGTTCGTAAGTCCCCTCCATTACCGTTTCAAAAGGCGTAACACGGTAAGACACGCCCGAACGCTCAATCACCGCAATGGCCTCATCAACCAGAGCATAGCTGTTTTTATCATGCGCCACGGGTAAAACCTGCACCGCTACGTTCACTACCTTATTTTTCATGGTACAAAAAGTATTAAATGAATAAAAACCCCAAAAATGGGGATTGATGTAAACACCGACAATGCTTACATTTGCCGGTTCAAATAAAACATTCGGCTTGACAAAGGTAAACAACCCAAGCCAAAACCAGGCATCACAATGACATTAGCTGATCTTACCAACGGCCAGGAAGCCATCATCATAAAAGTAAAGGGACACGGTGCCTTCCGGCGCCGGATACTCGAAATGGGCTTCATCAAAGGGAAAAAAGTGACCGTCATTAAAAATGCCCCGCTCAAGGATCCCATCGAATATGAACTACTCAATTACCAGGTATCCCTTCGCCGCAGCGAAGCACGACTGGTAGAAGTGGTGACCATCAGCGACGCACTGGAAGCGGCAGATCCCGAATACCACGGCACCAGCAACGCCGAGGAAGCTCTTGCCAAAGTCGTCAGCGATAAAAGCAAACACATCAACGTAGCCCTGGTGGGCAACCCCAACTGCGGAAAAACGACGCTCTTCAACAATGCCAGTGGATCTTATGAGCACGTGGGTAATTACAGCGGCGTAACGGTCGATGTAAAAACCACCACCTTCGAACATAAGGGCTATACCTTCAACCTCTCAGACCTCCCGGGCACCTATTCGCTATCGGCCTACAGTCCCGAAGAAGTCTTTGTGCGCGACCACATCCGCAAGAAAACACCCGACATCATCATCAATGTAGTGGATGCCTCCAACCTCGAGCGCAACCTCTACCTCACCACCCAGCTCATACACATGGATGTGCAAGTGGTGATTGCCCTCAATATGTACGACGAGTTTCAACGTCGGGGCGACACCCTCGACTACAAGCACCTGGGCAAAATGCTGGGTATGCCCATAGTCCCCACAGTGAGCTCCCGCGGACGCGGCATCAAAAAACTGTTCGACAAGGTCATTGATGTTTACGAAGAGCGCATCGACGAGGCCCGATCGGTTAAGATCAACTTTGGCGAGCAACTCGAAGGCTCCATTCAAAAAGTGGAAGAGCTGATAAAGAACACCAACGAACTTGCTGTAAAATTCCCTCCACGCTTCCTGGCCATAAAGCTGTTGGAGCAGGACAAAAGCTACATCAAATATCTTAAAAAGCGGGAACACCACCAGTTGTTGGACTTGGTGCAGGAACACAAGCAAAAAATTGAAGAATGCCGCAAAGAAGAGGTCGAAACCACCTTTACCGATGCGCGCTACGGCTTCATAGCCGGAGCGCTTAAAGAAACCTACCGCGAGAGTCCCATCAAACGAAGGAGAAGGACCGAAGCCATCGACAACATACTCACGCACAAACTCTTCGGCTTCCCCATCTTTTTCTTCTTCATGTGGCTGATGTTTCAATCGACCTTTACCCTGGGCGCCTACCCTATGGAATGGATCGAGGCAGGCGTGGCAGCATTATCGGGCTATTTGGACGGAATGATGACGGAAGGTTCTTTTAAAGACCTACTTATTGATGGCATCATCGGCGGTGTTGGCGGCGTCATTGTCTTCCTCCCCAACATCCTCATCCTCTTTTTCTTCATATCCTTTATGGAAGATACGGGCTATATGGCACGGGCCGCCTTTATTATGGACAAGGTGATGCACAGAATTGGGCTGCATGGCAAATCCTTCATCCCCCTGATTATGGGTTTTGGCTGCAACGTGCCCGCCATTATGGCCACCCGTACCATCGAAGACCGCAACAGTCGCTTGCTCACCATCCTCATCAACCCCTTTATGTCGTGCAGCGCCCGGCTGCCCGTTTACATTCTATTTATTGCGGCCTTTTTCCCCGACTACCCCGGCACCTTGCTGTTTATTTTATATGGTACCGGCATACTGATAGCTGTTGGAGTGGCCCGACTGTTTAAGCGCTTCATTTTTATTAAAGACGCGGTACCCTTTGTTATGGAGCTGCCCCCCTACCGTCTGCCCACCTTAAAAAGCACAACACGCCACATGTGGTATAAGGGCCGCCAATACCTCCAAAAAATGGGCGGCATCATTCTGGTTGCCTCCATCATCATTTGGTTCCTGGGCTATTTTCCACGTACCGGAAGCAGCAACGAACTCTTTGAAGCAGAACTTTCCGAAACCCGGGGGCACTATGAGCAGCTGTTGCAACAAACACCAGCTAACGAAAAGCAGCATGTCCTTGCCCGGCAGGACAGCCTCGTCCGCAGGATTGAGCAGAAACAGCACCGCCAGCAACAAGAGGAAAGTTATATTGGCCGCATAGGACACGCCATAGAGCCCCTTATTCGCCCCCTGGGCTTCGATTGGAAAATGGGCGTGAGTCTCCTCAGTGGCGTTGCAGCCAAAGAGATTGTAGTAAGCACCATGGGGGTTTTGTACCAGTCGGCCCACGACGAAGAAAACGACAACTCGGTCCTGGTTCAAAACTTACAAAACGATAAGGACAAGGAGGGCAATCCGGTTTTTACGCCCCTGGTAGCCCTCTCCTTTCTGCTGTTTATCTTGATATATTTTCCGTGCATAGCCGTTATTGCCGCCATCAAAAAAGAAACCGGTGCATGGAAATGGGCCACTTTTACCATATTTTACACCACTGCCCTGGCCTGGCTGGTAGCCTTTGCCGTTTATCAAATCGGCAGCCTGTTTGTATAATACGAATTTTATTCAAGCCAAAAAGACAAGACTATGATACAGGACATTCTTACCTATTTGACCGTAACAGCCGCCATTGCATACACCCTGTACAGTTTTTGGCGTGTACTTTTCAGCACTAAGGCAGGCAGCGCATGCAGCAGCGGATGCAGCTCCTGCGGCAGCAAATCGGATCTGTTTGAAGAATTGGCACGTAAACAAAAAGGACCGGCATCAAAAACTGCTCATCGCTCACTTGTGTAAACAGCAACAAAGCTACTAAGCAGGTACCAATACTATAAACGGCCAGCTAAAAACAATCGCGATTTTAGATTTTGTTTGTATATTTGACGGAAATCCATCCAAAGAAATCAAACAAAATCCATAGTATGCGGAAAAAATCACTCCTTCTATTCCTTATCTTTTTGTTTGTCCCCACACTTGTATTAACAGGACAAGCACAAAACTTTTTAAAACACTCCGCCGAAAACCCAATTACCATTGTGGTAGATGCCCACGATGAGCAAACGGTTCTATTGGCTGCGGAAGCACTTTCTAAAGATTTTGAAAAACTAAGCGGAACAGCTGCCAGACTGGTTCACCATATTGACGAAAGCGGAACCGAAGCCATTATTGTAGGCAGTCTGCCATCCCCCCTTCTTCAACAAGTAGAAAAAGAAAGCCGTTACCAAACCCAACTCAGCGAAGACCAGTGGGAGCGTTACAGTATTCAAAGTCTGAAAACTAAAATTGGCCCCATCCGTAAGGCCCTCGTAATTGCAGGCTCCGATAAAAGAGGTGCCGCCTACGGCATTTTCGATCTTTCGCAACAATTGGGCCTCTCGCCCTGGCACTGGTGGGCCGATGTTCGTCCCGAAACTACGCCCAGCCTGGACATCCCTTCTCTTGATATGGTTTCCGAAAGTCCCACCGTCAAATACCGCGGCATCTTTTTGAACGATGAATGCTGGGGACTCAACCCCTGGGCCTCATCCACCTTCGAACCCGAAGAAGGAAACATTGGTCCCGCCACCTACGCTGCTCTTTTCGAGCTGCTGCTGCGGCTTCGTGCCAACTTTATTTGGCCGGCTATGCACCCCTGCACCAATGCCTTTTATAAGAACCCCGACAATCCAAAAACCGCACAGGACTACGGCATTGTGGTTGGCACCTCCCACGCCGAGCCCATGTTACGGAACAATGTGGGCGAATGGGACCACGATCGGTATGGCGACTTCAACTTCTTCAGTAACCGCGACACAGTTCTGTCTTACTGGAACGAAAGAGTGGCGCAAAGTAAAGGCAACGAAAGTGTTTACACCCTGGGCATGCGTGGCATACACGATTCGGGCATGGTGGGTGCCGGAAGTAGAGAAGAACAGCTTGCCGCACTTGAAAACATCATCGACGAGCAACGTAAGCTGCTCGCCACCCACATCAACGCCGACCATTCTCAGGTTCCGCAAGCCTTCACCGCATATAAAGAAGTGCTCGACATCTACGATATGGGCATGCAGCTGCCCGAAGACATTACCCTGGTTTGGCCCGACGACAATTACGGCTATATCAAACGCCTGTCCAATCCCCAAGAGCAAGCACGTAAAGGCGGCAGTGGCATTTACTACCACATTTCCTATTGGGGACGTCCCCACGATTACCTTTGGCTGAGCTCAACCCACCCCACACTTATTTGGGAAGAAATGATTAAGGCGTATCATTTTAATGCACGCAACATCTGGGTAGTGAATGTGGGCGACTTAAAACCTCTGGAATACAATACCCAATTGTTTTTAGATATGGCCTGGGATGCCAAACAGTTCTCCGATCCTACCGCGGTTCGTCGGCACCATAAGCAGTGGTATCAAACCATTTTTGGCCAGGAAAGCGGCAGCAACATCGACGCTATGAAGTGGGATTATCATCAATTAAACTTTGAACGCCGCCCCGAATTTATGGGCTGGAGTCAGACCGAACCCACCCGCAAAGTAAACCCCACCGAATACAAGCATTACGAGGCCGGAGACGAAGCAGGTCGGCGACTCGAAAAATGGGCACAACTCCAAAGCAAAAGTGAAGAGCTGCGCAGGGCGATTCCGCCAAGACTTGACGACGCCTACTTTCAGCTGGTGCATTACCCCGTAAAGGCCGCAGGCTACCTGAACCAACGCATCCTGAAAATGGAAAAGGCAGGCCTATATGCCCAACAGAACCGATTGGCAGCCAACCAACTTGCATTGGAAGCACAGGCGGCCTACGACAGCATTGTTGCCCTTACCAGCTATTACAACAACGAACTCTCGAATGGCAAATGGCAAGGCATGATGTTTCACCAGCCACGCAGTCTCCCCGTATTTGACATGCCGCCGCTGCCCCAATGGACCTTCAATACCACAGCCCATTGGGGACTGGCCATTGAGGGAGATGAACAAATACGCCGCATTAAGGAAATGAAAGGCCCACAATACCTTCCCTCCTTTCATCGCCACACCCAACAAAGCTATTTTGTTGATATTTTTCTGACCAAAAGTGAAGCCTTGGACTGGCAAGCCAGCGCCTCAGAAGATTGGATTAAATTGAGCAACACCGAAGGCCGACTCGATCCGGAAAGTGGATTGTTGCAGCAACGCATTTGGGTATCCATCGACTGGGACAAAGCTCCTGCCAGCGGGCGACCCCGCGGGCAGGTACGCATTGGCAGTTCAGACAAGCAGCACAGCTTGCAAGTGTACGTCAACAATCCCACCACAAATCCCAAAACAGGGCAGCACATTTTTGCTGAAGACCGTGGCAGCATCAGCATCTATGCCGAAAACTACAGCCGTCTGCACAACTCCGAAGCCTTTGGGTGGGAAGTACTGGAAGATTTAGGACATACCGGCGCCTCGGTCTGGGTAAACCCTCTTCAAACCAAGAAAAAGAACTTTGATCCTGAGCTCAAAGACCCCTCCATACTGGAGTACGATTTTTATGCCGATAAAGGAGGAGAAGTCACCCTGCACATCTACACCCTTCCGGTACACCCCCTGCACGAACCTTACAGCAACCGCTTTGCAGTAGCCATTAACGACAACAAGCCGGTGGTGCTCGACCATCGCACCTATGGTCGCAGCGAAACCTGGAAAGAAAACGTATTGCGCAACAGTGCCATCACCAGCATCCCCTATACCCTGTCGGGAGCGGGCTTGCACACCCTTAAAATTCTGGCCCTTGATCCAGGGGTAATCATCGACCGCATCCTCATTGAACGTAACGGAGCCGTGTCGTCCTATTCCCCCCTCACTGAAACCCGTATCAAATAAAACACCAGAGCATAAAAAACTAAAAAACAGAACGATTACAACACAAGCACGATTAACACCAAAAAAGGGCGACTCCGAAGAGTCGCCCTTTCCCATAAACAAACTAAACATCAACTATGCAATAATCATCTGCTGTTCTTTATTTGCGGATTCTTATCTGCTGCCCTTAACCACTTTTGTACTTTCTACCAGACCTGAGCTGTAGATCGTCCGCTTCACATATATTCCGGGAGTTAAAGCATTAAAGTCCGAATCCGTAGGTGCACCAGTAATGGTGAAATAGCTTTCCGAAACAAGCTCCCCCTTATCTGCGGCCACAGGAGCAGCGATGGAGGTAGTAGCTCAATAAATTTAAGGTTAGCAATAGTATTATTAACTTTTAATAACAAAACAAATATAAGCAGGTACTGCAGCTAACAGGTGGACAAATGAAGAAAGCAGGAAGACAAATTTGTAATAAATGAAAACTATTTCGAAGAACGAGCCTGTAATGTATTATCAAAGCGGTTGAGAACAGTCACAAAGTCGGACGGCAAGCGCTCCATAACACCGGAATAAATATCCTCAGGCATATCCCGATAAAAGGGATATGCCATAGCTCCGGCCATACACGCAATGGTATCGCTGTCGCCTCCTATGGAAATGGCCAGGCGAAGAACATCCTCATAAGCGGTCCCGTGATAAAAAGCATAGGCGGCATGACTAAGCACCGTACTGGCACGGAAAACCATATCATGAGGGCGATTCAGCTGACTTATGGAAACACTTGGGTCTATAACAACATCCTTGCCCAGCACCTGCAATTTTGTGCTTTGACTGCGCTCCCCGGAACCCAGCGACCGAACTCTGTAAACGATGCGGGCCATTTGGCCTGCGGAAACAAAGCCTTCCCCGCTCGGATGCGTAGCAAGCGCAGACGCATCTGCAGCAGCAGAGACTTCCTCCATAGAGTTAAACCAATAGGCCAGCGGAGGCACACGCATAGCTGCTCCGGCTGCGTAAGAAACCACATCGCCGGCCGTCCCTTTCTGATGTACCCAGGCCATAAACATATCGCCATAACCGGCATCGGGATAGCGCAGCGCATATTCCCTTAATCGCACTTCGTAAGGAACACCGCTCATTAAGGCATCGGCAATGGCAACCGTCAATACGGTATCGTCGGTAAACCTGCTCCATCTACCAAATAAGCGAAAGTCGGTCCTTCTGGTATTAAAGGATTCGTACTTTGAACCAATCACATCGCCGGCAATTCCGCCCAGCAAAACAGGCACCTTCATTTGAATTGTTTTCAGTTTCTTACAAACCCAAATATCGGTAGAAAAACTTTAGTATTTAAATAAAAAAAAGCCTCCCGGAGAAACTCCGAGAGGCTTTTTCAGTGCCCAGAACAGGACTCGAACCTGCACGTACTTGCGTACACTAGTCCCTGAAACTAGCGCGTCTACCAATTCCGCCATCTGGGCGGGTCACTGCTTGCTGTCGCTTTTTGTTTTCAGCGATGCAAAGGTAGAAAACATTCCTATTCTGCCAAGCGATGAGGGCAAAAAAAAACACAAATCAAGAAAGATTTTTTCACCCTTCCAGCGCTCAAAAAAAGAGAGCTGCCCTAAGCAACTCTCTTTTAAATCGTAAGGCCCACTGCCCCATTCCAGCCTACTGAGCCGAACAGGACTAATGGTCACACCTATTTGAGCCAGCGCTCCAAATAATCGAATTTCATTTGAAACAAATGCATACGTGCATTACCGCCTCTTATACTGTGATCGCGGTTGGGATATACAAACATATCGAACTGTTTGCCCGCCTGCACCAGCGCATCGGCATACTCATAAGTGTTTTGCACATGCACATTATCGTCGGCCGTACCATGTATTAAAAACAAACGACCCGCCAACTGATCGGCCAAATCCAGCGGCGACCAACTGTTGTAGCCGGCAGGATTTTCACGCGGCATACGCATAAATCGCTCGGTATAGGCTGTGTCGTAAAACTTCCAGTGCGTAACAGGAGCCACCGCAATACCAGCCTTAAACAGGTCGCTGCGACTCATCGAGAGGGCCGTCATAAAGCCGCCGTAGCTCCAGCCGTAAATGGCGATGCGTTCGGCATCTACATAGGGCAAAGCACCCAAGTGCCTGGCGGCACTGATCTGGTCGTCGCTCTCCAGCTTACCCAACTGCATGTAGGTCTGCTTTAAAAACTCCTCACCCCGTGCACCGGTACCGCGACCGTCCACACAAGCCACCACATAACCCTTTGCAGCCAAATAATGTTCCCAGCCCATACTCCAGCGATCGAGCACCTGTTGCGAGGCGGGACCGCTGTACTGGGTCATGACCAGCGGATAAGTGGCCGACTCAGAAAATCCTGAAGGCTTGAGCAGCCAGCCATTCAACGCCACCCCTTCGGGCGTAGTAAAAGTAAAAAACTCCTTTTGCGGCAAGTCAAAACCCTTCACCCGCTGCAGCAAGACTTTATTGTCCTCCAACACCCGCTGCTCGCGACCGCGACTGTCGTACACCGCATACACCGGCGGCGTTTTTACCGTTTCGTAAGAAGTAATGTAGTACGAAAAATCCTTACTGAACCAGGCCCTGTTGGTGCCCTCACGCGGCGTCAAACGCGTAAGCCGCGTACCATCCATGCGCACCGAGTACACCTCCCGACGCAGCGGCGAGGTCGCCGCTGCCTGAAAATAAAACAGCTTATTCTTCGCATCAAAGCCATAATAATCCGTCACCTCCCATTCTCCCGAAGTCAGCTGACGCACCTTCAAACCATCCTTGCCGTACAAATGCAAATGCCGGTAGCCATCCTCCTCAGCCACATAAACAAAATGCCGGCCATCCTCCAAAAAGTGCACATTATCGAGCACCTCCTCGCTGATGTAGCGCTTGTTGCGGTCGGTAAGTATGGAGCGCGCTACCCCCGAAGCCGAATTCACCAGGTACAAATTCAGCACATCCTGCCGGCGATTCAAAGTCAACACCGCCAACTCATCAGCCGCTCCCGTCCATTGAAGTCGCGGCACATAGCCCTCCTCAGCCGGCAAATCCATCAACTTTGTGGTGCGCTGCCGCAGATTGTAGACATGTACCCCCACCTGCGCATTTTTGCTGCCCGCTTTCGGATACTTATAGCGATAACTGCCCGGGTAAAGCTCAAACTCCTTACGCTCGGGATGCGAAGCCTGGTAGAGCGGAAAACTGTAGGCATCCACCTCCAACTCGTTGAACTTCAGGAAGGCCAGCTCCTCACTGTCGCCCGACCACGCAAAAGCCCGGCTAAAACCAAACTCCTCCTCGTACACCCAATCGGGCACCCCATTAATGAGCGTATCGCGCGCGCCATCGCTGGTCACCGCCGTCTCCGTACCAAAGCGCAAATTTTTAATGAATAGATCGTTGTCGCGGACAAAAGCCACCTTGTAACCATCAGGCGCAAAGGCAGCCGCCTGTTGCGCCCCCTTCTCCGACAGCGCTTCAATTTCCTTACGGGCAATATCGATCACATAATAATCGGCCGTGAAAGAACGTCGGTAAATCGGCGCCTTGTTCACATAAGCAAGAACCTTATCTTCCTTCTCACTCAATTCATAATCCTCAATTTTTTGAATAGGGGTCGACTTTAAGGCAGGCACATCCACCAGAACTTCCACCGCCTTGCCCGAGTCATAGGCATACTTTACAATTTTACTGCCGTTATCCTCCAACACCGTATAATGCCTGCCGTCCTTCATCGGCCGCATCTGTTGCAAACCCTTTGCAGTAAAAGTACCCCGTTGCACAAAATCGGCCAATTCCGCCTCCTTCTTTTGCGCCGGAAGCGCCACAGTCAGACAAATAGCCCCAAGCACCAACAAAAATCTCTTCATCGTATATCCTTCAAATTAAAACTAAAGATTTCACACAAAAATAGTGCACTCGGGCAAAGATATCAAAAAGCATTCCACCACCCGCTCAAAACCACACATGCATTTGAACTTAATGAGCATCCCCTTTTGCGTACCACACAAAAAATGTATCTTTGCATGTTTCAAAACAAGCAAATAATAACACCCAACATGATAAAAATAACACTGCCCGATCAATCGGTACGTGAATACGAAGCAGGCGTAACCGGTTACGAAATTGCCCAGAGCATCAGTCCCCGACTGGCCAAAGAAGTGCTCAGCATTACCGTTAACGACCAGCTGTGGGACCTTTCGCGGCCCATTTCAGGCGACGCCAGCATCAAACTGCACAAGTGGGAAGACGACGAAGGCAAACACGCCTTTTGGCACTCCTCGGCCCACCTTTTGGCCGAAGCCCTGCAAGCCCTCTATCCCGGCATTAAATTCGGCATTGGTCCCGCCATCGAAAACGGCTTTTACTACGACGTAGATCCCGGCGACACCGTCATTACCGAAGCCGATGTGCCCAGGATTGAAAAGAAAATGCAGGAACTGGCCCGCGAAAAAAACGAATACAAGCGGCGCGAAGTCTCCAAAAAAGACGCCCTCAGCTTTTTCAGTCACGACCCCTACAAAGTAGAACTGATAACCGACCTCGAAGACGGCACCATCAGTTTTTATGAGCAGGGCAGCTTCACCGACCTATGTCGCGGACCTCACCTGCCCAGTACCGAGCCCATTAAAGCCGTTAAAGTACTGAGTCTGGCCGGCGCCTACTGGCGCGGCGACGAAAAGCGCAAGCAGCTCACCCGGGTTTACGGCATCACCTTTCCCAAGCAAAAAATGCTGGAAGAATACCTGGTACAACTCGAAGAAGCCCAGAAACGCGACCACCGCAAAATTGGCAAAGAACTCGACCTCTTCACCTTCAGCGCCAAAGTAGGTCAGGGACTGCCCCTTTGGATGCCCAAAGGGGCCAAACTGCGCGAGCGTTTGGAAAACTTCCTTAAAAAAGTACAGGTAAAATACGGCTACGACCCCGTAATTACCCCGCATATCGGACAAAAAGAACTCTACGAAACCTCGGGCCACTACGCCAAGTACGGCGCCGACTCCTTCCAGCCCATCCACACCCCGGCCGAAGGCGAAGAGTTTTTGCTCAAGCCCATGAACTGTCCCCACCACTGCGAAATCTACAAGGCACGGCCCCGCTCCTACCGCGACCTGCCCATCCGTTTCGCAGAATTCGGAACCGTTTACCGCTACGAGCAGAGCGGCGAGCTGCACGGACTCACACGGGTACGCGGCTTTACCCAGGACGACGCCCACATATTCTGTCGCCCCGACCAGCTCAAGGACGAGTTTAAAAAAGTAATCGACATCATATTCTACATCTTTAAAGCCCTCGACTTTAAAGATTACATTGCACAGATATCCTTGCGCGACCCCAACAACACCGAGAAATACATCGGTTCGGACGAGAACTGGGAGAAAGCAGAAAGCGCCATTATAGAAGCCTGTGCCGAAAAAGGCCTCAACACCACCACAGAGACAGGTGAAGCCGCCTTTTACGGACCCAAGCTCGACTTTATGGTACGCGACGCCCTCGGCCGCAAGTGGCAGCTGGGCACCATCCAGGTCGATTACAACCTGCCCGAGCGCTTCGAGCTCGAGTACATCGGTCAGGACAACACCGCCCACCGTCCCATTATGATACACCGCGCCCCCTTCGGAAGCATGGAGCGCTTTGTAGCCGTATTGATTGAGCACACAGCCGGTAAATTTCCCCTGTGGCTCACGCCCGAACAAGCCGTTATTTTGCCCATCAGCGAAAAATACAACGACTACGCCAAAGAGCTGCAAAAGCAACTCAACAAAGCCGAAGTACGCACCATATTGGACGACCGCAATGAGAAAATCGGAAAGAAAATCCGCGACAACGAACTCAAGCGCATTCCCTACCTCCTTATAGTAGGAGAAAAGGAAGCCGAAGAGGGCACGGTATCGGTGCGCCGTCAGGGCGAAGGCGACAAAGGCAGCATGAAAGTGGAAGAATTCATCCGCTTCATCAACGCCGAAGTAGAAGGCATGCTCGAAGAAATTGACGCCTGAGCGAGAAACAAAGACACAGACGAATAAAATTGCTGAAAAAAAATTCGGCAATATATTTATTCGTCTGACTTTGATTACATATCTTTGCAGCCTGAAAAACTGAATTTAAGCAAGTACTAATTAATCATAGGAGGACCGGATTATAAGACCAAGAAGAAATCAGGGACAAGCCCCCAAAGATGAATTCAATTACAGAATCAACAATCAGATTCGTATTCCCCAGGTACGCCTGGTAGGTGACAACATTGAAAATCCAGGGGTGTTCGCTACAAGCGAGGCACTTAAAATGGCCGATGCGCTTGAGCTAGACCTGGTGGAAATTTCCCCCAAGGCCGACCCGCCCGTCTGCAGAATCATCGATTATCAAAAGTTCCTGTACCAACAGCGAAAGAAGCAGAAAGAACTCAAGCAGAAAACCGTTCAGGTTTCTGTAAAGGAAATTCGCTTCGGACCCAATACCGATGAACACGATTACAACTTTAAGCTGAAACATGCCGAAAAGTTTTTGAAAGACGGGGACAAGGTAAAAGCCTTCGTGTTTTTCAAAGGACGAAGTATCCTTTTTAAAGACAAAGGAGAAATTTTGTTGTTACGTTTTGCCCAGGAACTCGAGGAATTGGGAAAAGTAGAACAGCTGCCCAAATTGGAAGGAAAGCGTATGACCATGTTCATTGCGCCCAAAACCAAAAAGAAGTAAGGCACTTTTAATCAACTAAATATATACAACAATGCCAAAGATGAAAACGAATTCCGGTGCAAAGAAGCGTTTCACCATCACCGGAAGCGGAAAAATTAAGCGTAAACACGCTTTCAAAAGCCACATTTTGACCAAGAAGTCGACCAAGCGTAAGAGAAATCTGACCTATGCGACCCTGGTTAACAAGGCCGACGAAAGCAATGTGAAGCTGTTGCTGGCTATGAAATAGTCGTAAACACAAGCTTCAACAACAAATTATTAATCTGAATGACTTAGCCGAAAAGCTTCCGAAAGGGAACGCTAACCATTCGAAAAACAGTAGAAAATGCCAAGATCAGTAAATGCTGTTGCTTCAAGAGCACGTAGAAAAAAGATTTTAAAACTTACCAAAGGCTACTTTGGAAGAAGGAAAAACGTATGGACCGTTGCCAAGAACACCTGGGAAAAAGGTCAACAGTTTGCTTACCGCGACCGTAAGCGCAAAAAAGGCCACTTCAGAGCATTGTGGATTCAGCGTATCAACGCTGCTGCCCGTCTCGAAGGCATCTCTTACAGCAAGTTAATGGGCCTGTTGGCGAAAGAAGACATTCGCATCAACCGCAAAGTATTGGCCGACCTTGCCATGAATCATCCCGATGCATTTAAGGCCGTAGTAAAAAAAGCCACCAAAGCATAACCGCACGTCGGTTTACTACATAGTAAAAGCGCTTCCTAAAAGAAGCGCTTTTTTTGTATCTTTGTGTGTCGCACCTCAAAACCCTACAAGCGCGGCACAGTAATTGCAAAATCAGAAACAAAAAAATAAGACTTTATGAAAATTGCACTGATCGGATACGGCAAAATGGGAAAAACCATTGAGAAAATAGCGCAGGACCGCGGCCACGAAGTAGTGGCACGCATCGACCCCTTCAACGGCGAAGACTTCAGCTCAGCAGGCTTTCCCACCGCCGACGTAGTCATCGAGTTTACCCGTCCCGAAGCCGCCTACGACAACTACATGGCCTGTTTCAAACACAATTTGCCCGTTGTATCCGGCACCACCGGCTGGCTCGACAAACTGCCCGAAATCAAAAAAATGTGCGAAAACGGACAAACCTTCTTCTACGCCTCCAACTTCAGCATCGGCGTCAATCTTTTTTTCCAGCTCAACAAGCAACTGGCCAGACTCATGAACGCCCACAACGATTACGAAGTGAGCATGGTTGAAGTGCACCACACCCAAAAGCTTGATGCCCCCAGTGGTACCGCCATTACCCTGGCCGAAGGCCTCATCGAAAACCTCGACCGCAAAAGCAAATGGGAGCTCGACAAGCAATCAACCCCCGACGCCATAGCCATAGAAGCACAACGCGAAGGCGAAGTCCCCGGCATCCACACCATTAAATACGAATCCGAAGTGGACGAAATCACCATTCACCACAGTGCCAAATCGCGCCAGGGTTTTGCCTTAGGTGCCGTAATTGCAGCAGAATTTGCCGCCAAAAACAAAGGTTTCCTCACCATGTCGGATCTCCTTAAACTCTAACACAAGCATCCATGAACTTTAAAGACATCTCCCTGGCCAGAAAAATAAAATTTGCCCTGGCCGCCCTCCTTTACCTCCTTGTAGTAATATGGATCGGCAACTACTGGCTGCTGGCGGGACTCGCCATCGTCTTCGACATCTACATCAGTCGCTTCATCCCCTGGGGCAGTTGGAAAAAAGGCAAAGACGGCAAAAAGCCCTCCGCCCTGGTCGAGTGGATCGACGCCCTGGTCTTTGCCCTCGTGGCCGTATACATGATCAACCTCTTTCTGTTTCAGAACTACAAAATCCCCACCTCCTCCCTCGAAAAGACCATGTTGGTGGGCGATCATCTCTTTGTAAGTAAAGTAAGCTACGGTCCCCGTATGCCCAACACCCCCATCGCCTTTCCCCTGGTGCAAAACACCTTTCCCCTACTCAACACCAAGTCGTACACCGAATGGCCCAAGTGGGATTATAAGCGCCTGAAAGGTTTTGGTAAAGTAGAACGCGACGACATCGTCGTTTTCAACTTCCCCACCGGCGACACCGTAGCCTTTAATCGAACCAACCCCGATTATTACGTGAGCATACGCGAACTCGGCTACAATCAGGTAGCCCAGAATCCCCAACTGCTTCGTGACAAAACATTCAACAGCGAATACCAACAGCGCATGTTCATCAACGAACTGGGTCGCACCATCATCGCCAACAACAAAGCCAGCTTTGGTGAAGTACTGTACCGCCCCGTTGACCGGCGCGACAATTACGTAAAACGCTGCGTAGCACTGCCCGGCGACCTCTTCGAGATTCGCGACAACCAGATTTACATCAACGGAGAAGCCGTGGACAATCCCGAAAACCTGCAGCACAACTACCATCTGATTACCGACGGCACCCGTCTGAACCAGCGCTTCTTTGAGCGCCTCGGCATCTCCGAAGACGACCGCCTAGAAGGCGGCAACGGTCCCCACTACCTCCTGCCCATGACCGAAAGCATGGCCGAAGAAGTGCGCCAGTACCCCTTCGTACAAAGCCTCGAGAAAGACCTAGTCCGTCCCAACAACAGCGGCCTGCAAGTCTTCCCCTACAGCAGAAACTTCAACTGGAGTCGCGACAACTACGGCCCCCTTAAAATGCCCGCACGCGGCGAAACCGTGGCCCTCAATATCGACAACATCTTGCTGTACGAGCGCATCATCACCGCCTACGAAGGGCACACCCTCGAAGTAAAAGACAATCAAATTTACATCGACGGACAAGTCGCCGACAGCTACACCTTCGAAATGGACTACTACTTTATGCTTGGCGACAACCGCCATAAGTCCGCCGACAGTCGCTACTGGGGCTTTGTACCCGAAGACCACATCGTAGGCCGTCCCCTGCTGGTATGGCTCTCCCTCAACAAAGACAAGAGCTTCCCCGGCAACATCCGGTGGAACCGCTTCTTTAAATGGGTTAAAAACGATTAACAACAGCAACAAACAGGCAGCGTGCATCACCCCAAACAAGGACGCACGCTGCTTTTTCATTTCACCACCAAAGCGCCAGCCATGAAAAAGCGCCACATCGGCCACATCCTACTGTGGGTCGGACTCGGCCTCCTCCTCTCCGACCTCATATACCGCCACGGCATTGAACTGCTGAAGGTGCCCACCTCCTCCATGGAACCCACCATACACACCGGAGAATTCGTCCTCGTCAACAAATTCATTCCCGGCCCGCGCTACCTCGTCAACGACCCCGACCGCTACAACCGCCTCTTTCAGACCCACCCCTTACAATACAACGACATCATCGTCTTCAACTTTCCCGAAGCCGACACCATAGTACCCCACAAACCCGGCGAAAGCTACTACCTCCTCCGCCGCCAGCACCCCGGTCTCGACACCCTCCTCACCAGCGAACACTGGGGCGAACTCCAAGCCCTCGAAGTGAACCAACGCCCCCGCATGATCAAACGCATTGCCGCACTCCCCGGCGACACCCTCCAAATCATCCGCGGTCAACTCCACCTCAACGGACACCTCCAAATAAGCCCCAAACAAGCCAACGACACCCTCCAACCCCTCGCCCCCGGCATCCCCGACCCCTACGTATTTCCCTCCAGCAACAACCACCGCTGGAATGCCGACAACCTCGGCCCCTTTTACCTGCCCCGAAAAGGCGACGCCATTGCCCTCACAACCGACACCTACCCCCTCTACAGCCGCATCATCCGCGTTTTTGAAGGCGTAAACCTCGAACAACGCAGCAGCTTCTTCTACCTCAACAACCGCCCCATTAAACGCTACACCTTTAAAATGAACTACTACTGGGTACACGGCGACAACCGCCCACGCTCCTTCGACTCCCGCTACTGGGGCCCCGTACCCGAAAACCACATCGTAGGCGTCGTCAAACACCGCTAAAGCAAATAAAAGTCCTATAAAACAACACGCCCTCCCTGCATTATGCAGAGAGGGCGTGCTTGTATTTGTGTTGTGTTTTGTGCTGTTTTCCTAATTTACCTGAAAGGATTCTCCTTAATGCCGGAATCGTCTTCCTGAGTAGATTCGAAGGAAGAAGCGCCTTGGGTACCAGGTTTATCTCCAACATCAGGAGGAGTATCTTCAGTCGCCATACAAACAGAAATATCTACATCAAGTAAAATTTCATTCAGTTGCGGCCTATTATAAAATCTCTTTCTGTTCATAGTTAGTAAAATCAAGGCAGCTCAAAAGTAATCATTAATTTAATAAACAACAACCTTGACGTTCTCAACAGAACCTATTTCAGAATTGAATAACTGTATTAGATATACCCCATCAGAAAAAGAACCTAAGGATTCAAATTGTGCACCGGAAAGAGCGCCACTTCGAATTACCCTTCCTTGAACATCACAAATCATAAAGCCCTCGTAAGAACCTGGTTCAGATAAAAAAAGATGAATATTTCTATCTTTAACGACAACACGAATGCGGCTATTTTGCTCTTCGGTAACAACTATTGATACATCAGATGTAACAACTCTGGAAACACGAAGTTTAAACCTATCATTAACCATACCTTTTTGGGAAATGAAAACATCAACCCTACCCCCCTCTTCTAACACCGTTTCTTCATCAGTAAGCTCATCGACAAGAATGACAACTGCATCCTCTAAATTACTATTAACCAGCTCAACACCGACCGTCCCAGTTTGAAGGGCATTATATCCTAAGGGAATTTCAATGAAACCAACATTTGGAACAGAATTAATAACAGATTTTAGTGATCCCGATAGAGAAAAAAGTTCAAACAAGTGCCGTTGATTTGCAAAGCGCTTTTCCATATCATATCTATCCACTCCTTCAACAGCTCCATCAACAAAAGCAACAGCAAACTCGTCACGAAAACCCTCAGCAGAAATACCCGCAAGTTTAAAATGAGAAGTAAGGGGCTTGGAAGAAGCAGACTTCAGATACATGGCATCATTAGCAACCTGAGCGGAAGGTAAAAATTCTAAACTTCCAGAAGTTAACCCCTGTTTTACCTTTACAAGAAAACCATGATTAGACGGAATCTTAGAAGATTCAATATTAACTGCAATATCAGTTGAGGCACTGTACGAACCATAAGACTTTTGGGTAGGCATCCACATCCAAAAATTATCCTCTACTGTGGACTCCCCTGTAACATTCAACAGATTCCAATCAATTGCGGCAGGGTAGGGATTACCAACAAAATTCCATCCATATCCTTGACCATCGGTTCTACTTAAAGAAACCAAAACCGAACCAATGTTAAAGTCTCCTGAAAAATTCACCATGGTATCATCCGTCCACATCCTATATCCAACTCCAGAGGTCATTGCTGATGAAAAAGAGATAGACTGCCAGGAATCGGAAGAATTTTCATAATAGTAGAGTGGATAATAACCACCAAAATTGTCCGCTGTAGAGCCATCCGTTGGAGAGGAAATAACATAGGACAAGTCAATATTATTAATCACCTGTTCTACATTAACATTGCCACCCTCCACATTTAAAACTGCACCAACAGCACCACTATTAATATATGATCCATTAACATCTACAGAAGACTCTAATGTGAACAAACCAGTAATATTAAGCGTCCCCCCGGTATGTGTTAAAACAGCACCAGGTTCAATGGTTAAATTGTGAACATCAATGATACCTGTAGTGATTTCCGGAAAAGTGGAGGATCCACTCTGAATTACCACACTCTTGTATTGAACAAAATCAACTCCTCCCCAGTTTAGTGGATCTGACCAATCTGAACTATTACCACCACCAGTCCAAGTAGAAACGCCATCGGTTTCAAAAGTTATACTAACAGGATCAGAAGGATTACCGCTTAAATCATAGACCTCAGAAATAGTTATAGTGTAGGTTGTGTCTTCAATTAGAGCGGTTGTCGGTGTGAGAACGACCTTTGTCATTTCACTCTCTGTAACAACAGAAATTGAGAAATCAACTGGGATGGTTTCATCTTTTAGTTCAAAAGAAAAATGACTTGCATCTAAAGGATTCCCATCAGCCCCGACTACAGCCTCTGTGAAGCTGATCTCCAAGGCTTCTTCAACAGGAAAAACAAGCTCACCAGCTGCAGGATAGGAACTTAGAATTTCAGGAACAACTCTGTCAATGGTAATAGTAATTACATCGCTGTACTTTGAATTACTTTCATATACGGCGTGGAGAAAATACGTATTACCCAATTCCGTATTTGAATTAAAAGAAACCGTTGTAAACGAAGGATTGGTATTGTCATTAACCACTTCATTAAAAGCAATGCGAGCTGCAGTCCCTCCATGATTTAAACCTTGCTCAATTTGCTCAACGGAAGGAGCCGTGCTGCTCATGGTAACCACTCCATAATAAACGCCAGAATTATCTGCCCAAGCATTAAAATCAAAATCAGTTAAAGTTTGATTCGATATATTTGGATACCCTTCTTCCCAGAAAGGGGGTGCTGATTCGGTGGTGAAAGACCAAACGTTTGCATCAGAAAGACCAGCATAAACAGCAGAGCTATTCAAGGCCTTAACAAAACCCTCATCAATGATCACATAATATTCGGTGCCATATTCGAGACTTTCTGAAGAAAAAACAATGGACAACTGATCTTGAGAAATCGATGCTCCTGTTTGCTCTCTGGAAATTGTTGCAGCCGTAGCATCATTATCAGAACGATGAATTGTTAGAACCCCAGAAGGGCCCCAGGTGATCTCCTGATCAAAACCAACTTGGAGCGTTGGAGCTCTGGAGACCTCAACAGCACCATCTGCTGGAGAGAGAGAAGAAGTAGTCATGAGCACTGGATCCGGCTGAACCTCTGTAGTAAAGGACCATTCACCAGCATCAAAACCAACAAAATAGACATCACTACCAACACGCTTAATGAGGGTTGAAGCAATCCGAACATCGTAAACAGTTTCATACTCTGGCAAAGGATTGTTGGACAAGTCTATTTGAAGCGTGTTGTTATTGACGATGCTGACAGCTGCAGAAGATGCATCAAACAACTTCTCCTGAGTAGAACCGTTATATATACCAATCGTTCCCGAACCCAATTCAATTTCCTTATCAAATTGCAAAGACAGAACTGCATCTTTCAATACGCCAACCGCATTATGGGTTGGAGAAAGAACTGGATTCTCTAAAGGAAGATAAACGGTGGTAAAGTCCCAGGCATCTTTATCTGAAAGACCAGCAAATGGCGCTCCAGAAGTAGTTTCAACTGCACCATTAGGAATTACCACATAGTAATGGGTCCCTTCTGCCAAATCGGTTGTGGGATTAATAATTAAATCACTACCACTAACCGAAAGTCCAGTGGTTATTGTCTCCACTAACGATTCAGATAGATAGTCATAAATATGAACCGCGGCACTAGTCCCTAGTTGAATGTTCTGATTAAAGGTTGCGACAAGACTGGCATTAAGAGCAACATCAATTGCTCCATCCTCAGGCACCTGAAGGTCGATGGTGAAAGGGGCTGCCTCCGTGGTAAAGGACCATTCGCCAGCCGAAAGGCCTGGAAACAAAGCCCCGGTTGCTACCGATTTAATGGCGTTTGCTGGAAAGACGATCTCGTATTCTTTCCCATATAGAAATTGAAAGTCAAAATCAATTGAAACGATAGTACCACTAATTAGACCAGAATATAATTCCACGTTTCTTTTCGAAGGGGTAACACCTTTTTCAAATAGACTCACAAAGAATACACCATCTGCCATCTCAACATCCTCACTAAACGTAATCTCAAAGGTCGCAGTAGAAACGGGTACATTTGGAGTATCATCAACAGGAGACAAAGTCGCGGTTAACGGAGTTGGGGCGGCTGTTGTGGTAAAAGACCATTCCCCCGGAATAGCCAATAATTGATTCCATGCAATTCCATCAACCTCAAGAGCACTCTCTGAAATATAAACCCAATATTCGGTTTCAAAATCCAAAGAAGACGTTGACAAATCAATTGTCAAAACATTTGTGTTTATGATTAATCTGGTGTCCGGGCCAATTGGGGGAGAAAATGGAGGTGAACCAGCACTTCCTGTAGACAAACTCACCATTGAGGAATAATCACTATTGTATACTATTATTGATCCATCTGGATTCAGGGTTACCTCCCCATCAAATTCAATCGATAGTACAGGACTCACACTTACATCAGTTGCTCCAATTGAAGGACTGTATGTCACCGTCTGTCCCCACACGCCACCAAGTGCCAGAAGGCTGAGGGCGGCTGTCATCCACACTTTGAGTAAATATTGTTTCATACTTTTGGATTTATGATTTTAAGACTTTTAATTAACAAAGAAATTTTACTGCTCAGCACCCGTTTAAATGTAAAGGGGTTTCCCGGTTTCTCCACTTGGCCTGACTGTTTGTAAGGGCTTGTTGCGCAAGCAAATCAGCAGGTATTGATGTAAATACTACAAATCAGGTGTAATATTAGCAATTTGTACGCAAAACAGGGTCAAATAGTTGCCGTAAGTGGTCGAATTATTGATTAAAGGAAACAAACAGGGTGCGCAATGGTTCAACTAGAGTTTCACCAGGCGGGCCAGGTAGTCGAAGTGGGGACCGTCGGCAATTTTTTCGAAGCGGAAGCCGTTCTTTTCGGCATAGCGGGCCATCAGCTCGTCATCGACAAACAGCCATTTGAAGCGTTTGCCTTTGTAGTCGCCGTAGCTCATGCGGTATTCTACTTCGCCGTAGTAGCGGCCGTTCAGGTTCACCAGCATGCTGCCGTCCTCGTCTATGTAGAGGTAGCGCAGGTCCGAGCTGTCCATCAGCACTTGTCCCCCCGCCTTCAGCAGTTTACTTACCTGCTTAAAAAAGCGACCAAAGCCGTTTACGGTGCCTACCAGTCCTATGCCGTTCATCATCAGCAAAAGGGTGTCGAAAGTCTCCGGGGCTTGCACGGTAAAGAAGTCGCCGTTGATGACCTGCTGCACGCCGCGGCGCGACATCACTTCGCAGGCTAAGGGGGAAAGCTCCAGGGCGCTTACGTCCAGTCCCTGCTCCTGCAGGTACAGGGTGTGACTGCCCATACCGGCACCAATGTCCAGCACGCGGCCCTTGCATAAAGCAAGGGCTTTCTGCTCCAGTCCGGGCATCTCCAAATAGCTCCGAAACAGGTAGTGCACCGGCAGGGTGTCGTTCTCTGCAATATCGCTCCACACCTTTATGTCGGTGCTGCGTTGCCCGTTCAAAAAATAATCCATCCCGGCCTGTCCCAGGGCATCAAACTGCGCTTGTATCATAAGGTAACGTTAATCTACTACTACCACTTCTACCCCCATTTTTTCGAGGGCTTCTTTGTGGTCGGGCGTTATGCCACGGTCGGTAATCAGCACGTCTATCTGACTGATGTTGCAGATGACGGCCAGGTGGCGTTTGCCAAATTTGGAGGAGTCGGCTACCACAATCACTTTGCGGGCCATTTTTATCATGGTGCGCTTGAGGGCAGCTTCTTCGAGGTCGGGCGACGAAAGGCCAAGGTTCACATCGATGCCGTCGGCAGCCAGGAAGAGCTTGTCGCCAAAGAATTTCTTGAAGTTGTCGATGGCGATGGCGCCCACCAGGGTAAGGATGTTGTGCCGCATAATGCCTCCGGGCATTATGATGGTGATGTTGTCCATATCGGCCAACGAACTGGCTATGTTCAGGGCATTGGTGATAACGGTGAGGCGGTTGAAGCGACTCAGGTGATTGGCAATTTCGCGGGTGGTGGTTCCGCTGTCCACCACTATGGTATCGCCATCGTCGATGTAGCGGGCGGCTTTGCGACCAATGGCTTCTTTTTCGCGCACGTGCTTGCTCTTCTTCTCCAAAAAACGCAGGTCGAGCGAAGCTTTCTCTGTTTTGATGGCGCCGCCCCGGGCCCTAATGAGCAGGTTCTTCTGCTCCAGATGGGCCAAGTCGTTGCGAATGGTTACCTCGCTCACCCCAAACTGCTCACTGAGTTCGTTCACATTTACCTGACCTTGTTCATCGACCAGTTTAATGATGAGTCCCCTGCGTCCGGCAGTGGTTTCGGGATTGTAATTGCTCATGGCTCCTTTACTTGATGCTTCAACTGCAAAGGTACCTCTTTTTCAACAAAAAACAGTGCAAGCAGCCCGCACAGCAGAGGCAACCATATATCTAGTGCGGCCTCTTAACAATTCTTTAACAATAAACCTGAAACACCGCGTTAAACAATTGCCCTGTGCGTCTGTCTCAATACCATAAACCAAGAAATACATCCAATGAAGCAAATACTTCTGAGTAAGATTCTTTTCACCAGCATTATTTCTTTAACAACACTTTTCTTTAGCGCCAAGGCCGAACCGGTAAGCGAAGCTTCGGGCATTACGGGGCGGGTGGTGGACCAAAGCGGGGGCGAAACGCTGCCTTATGCCACGGTGGCTGTTTACAACAGCGATTCTACCTTGGTAGATGGGGGCATAACCGACGAGACGGGACGCTTCACCTTTACGCTGCCGCCCGGCAACTACTACATGGAAGTGCAGTTTGTGGCCTACAACAAGGAGGTGGTTTCAAATATTGAATTGAGCACGCGTCGTGAGCAGCTCGATTTGGGCACAATCGCACTCAGCTCCTCAGCAACCGATCTCGACGAGGTGACCGTAACCGGTGAGCGCAGCGAGATGGTGATTGGGGTGGACCGCAAGGTGTTTAATGTGGGGGCAGATTTGTCCAACTCGGGCAATTCGGCGGCAGAGATTCTCGACAACATACCCACGGTGGCGGTAGATGCCGATGGCAATGTTTCGCTGCGCGGAAGTGGCGGTGTACGTATGCTCATTGACGGGAAGCCTTCGGGACTGGTAAATGCGGGCAATGCGGAAGCATTGCGCGCCCTGCAGGGCAACATGATCGAGCGGGTCGAGGTCATCACCAACCCCAGTGCCCGCTACGAGGCAGAGGGCATGGTGGGCATCATCAACATCGTTCTGAAAAAAGACCAGCGCAAAGGGGTCAACGGGTCCTTTGAGGGTACGGTGGGCCTCCCACAAAGATATTCGGCGGGGGCCAATGTAAATTTCCGTCGCGAAAAGGTCAATTACTTCATCAATTATGGGGTTCGGTACAGCGAAAGGGAGGGCAGCGGTTTTAGCGACCAGACCTTTCCGCAGGCCAATCCGCCTTTCAGCACCCGCATCGACAACGAACGCAATCGCAGTGGCTGGTCGCAGAACCTGCGTGGGGGCATGGATTTCTTTTTAACGCCCACCGCCACGCTTACTGCGGCGGCCTTGGTGCGTTTCGACGATGAAGAAAATCTGGGCAGCGTGCGCTACAGCGACTTTGCGCAGGACAGCAACGAGCCCTTCCGCATTTCGGAGCGGGTCGACTTGGAGACGGAAATGGAACGCAATATGGAATACTCCCTGAATTTTGAGCAAAAGTTCAGCGACCATGAAGCGCACACCCTCAATGCTTTTGTGCAATACATGGAGGACAGTGAAACGGAGGAGTCGGACCTTACCGAAACGGTGCTGTTGGGAGCAGATGCCGACGAGCAGCTGTTTCAGCAGGTGTACAATAAGGAGCAGGAAGAAAACTGGTTGTTTCAGGCCGACTATGTGCATCCCTTTGGGGAAGAGGGGCGACTGGAAGCCGGTTTGCGCAGTGAGCTGCGCAACATACGCAACCCTTACGAGGTGGAGGAATTGGAGAACGGCAACTGGACGGCCTTGCCCGAATACACGAACAATTTCAGCTACGACGAGAATGTGTTTGCCGGTTATCTGCAGGGGGCCGACAAATTTGGACCGGTGAGTGTTCAGGCGGGCCTACGTGCCGAATATTCAGACATCACCACATTTCTGGAACAAGGGGCGGTTAAAAACCAGCGCGATTACCTACACTTCTTCCCTACCCTGCACACCACCTACCATTTCTCGACCTACAATGCCTGGCAAATCAGCTACAGCCGACGCATCAACCGACCCCATTTTTGGAGCTTGAATCCTTTTTACGGCTTCAGCGATTCGCGCAACATACGCACAGGCAATCCCAATTTGGAGCCTGAGTTTACCGATGCCTACGAGAGTGGCTGGGTGTATTCGACCGACAATTCATCAATTTACGCCGGTATTTATTACCGCCACACCAGCGATGTAATAGAGCGCATCAGCTATGTCGACGACAACGGCATCACCTACTCGGTTCCCCGTAACCTGGCCGAGCGGCATGCCTACGGGGCGGAGACCAACCTGTCATTTAGTCCACTCAAGTGGTGGGACCTATCGACCAACTTCAACTTTTACCGCATGCAAACCGAAGGGGTTTTTGAATACAACGAACAGCGGATGGATTTGAGTGCCGACACTTACTCCTGGGACACACGCATCAACTCGCGCATGCGCTGGGACAACGACCTGAGTTTTCAAACGACCTTTTTTTACCGCGGCAAACAAGAAACTACGCAGGGCAAGCGCCTGCCCTTTTACATGTTGAATGCCACGTTCAGCAAAGAGGTGCTGAAAGGGAACGGCACGCTCAGTTTAAATGTGCGTGATGTGCTGAACAGTCGTAAGTTTCGCTATGAGCTGAACCAGCCCGACCTCATCTCTGTAAACGAACACCGCTGGAGCGGTCAGGAAATTCGTCTGACTTTTGTTTACCGCCTCAACCAGAAAAATCTGGGACGAAACGGTGGCAACGGTGGCGGCAGAGATGAGGGCGGACCGGGAGGGGAAGAGGGCTTTTAGCCCTATTCCTTATTTCCCTGGCTCAGGCGTTCCTGATAATAAGCATCCAAAACACGTAAGGCATCCTCATCGGGCACCTCGCCCAGACGGGCATCGGGCCCCAAGTACATAACGGCAGGATTCCCGGCGCTGAAGGCAGGCCACTCGGGCAGACCCTCTCCGTTGGGATGGCCGTACTTGGCAAAGTTGGTCCAGTAAGTACCCATAATCTCTGAGAGTACCTGATCGCCAGGCTGAGTGTGCGGATGTTCGGGATCAATGTGCATAAATACGAAAGGCACATCCACGCCGTGGGGCGTGCCGTGATCGGCCTGGGGCGAATCGGCGGGGTATTCGGGGTGCTGATCAAAGTAGTAGTAAAACACTTCACCCGTTCCGGTTTGCGATTGCAATTGGGCCCACTTCCAGGTATGCCAGCCAAAGGCTGCATCGCGCATCAGGTTACGAGCAGCACGCTTCACCTCTCCATCTGTTAAGGGATAGGCTTCCAACAGGGCATCGGCGTGATCGCCAAAACGATGGCGCACATTACTTACATATTCCTCGGCGGTTCTTCCAGCCGGAAAACTCAGGCCTTCATCGGAATTGTAACCAATCAGTACAGGCACATCGTTGTAAGCACCTTGCTCGTACAATGCCACCTGGTCGCCGGGCAACACATAGCCATCTACAATGGGCCAGCCCCCGGGCATGGTCCATCCCTGCGGAATCAAGTCCTCGGCAGGCAAGGCACGCATTTCGGCAATGGAACTCAAGCCCTTGGCTTCCACATAAGCCATCCCATCCTGCTCGGCCATTTCCAAGGTCTTCATGTTTTCGCCGGGAAAGGTTTCTGAGCGGGTGGGACCAAAAGAACCGCCACTTTGCGATATGGCACCCTGAAACAGACCTTTGGCCAGCGGCGAAGCACAAAGCATGCTTACCGAAATGCCGCCGGCCGATTCGCCAAAGATGGTCACCTTGTTGGGGTCGCCTCCAAAGGAGGCGATGTTGTCCTTGACCCACTGCAGACCAGCAATCTGGTCGAGCAGTCCGTAGTTACCGGATACGCCGTTGGGACTCTCGGCACTCAACTCGGGATGGGCCAAAAAGCCCAGCTGTCCCACCCGGTAAGCCACACTGACCACCACAACCCCCTTACGGGCCAGGTGCTCGCCATTGTGTACGGGGTCAGAGGTCGATCCAAAGCTGAACCCTCCCCCATAAATCCACACCATTACCGGCAGTTGCTCTTCGGCAGTATGGGCCGGGGTCCATACGTTGAGGTAAAGACAGTCCTCACTCTTTCCCGAAGCCGGATTGCCGCCCTGCATGGGTGCCGGGGCATACTCCTTGGTCGACTTAACGCCGTCCCAACTTTCAGCGGGCTGCGGCGCTTTCCAGCGCAGTTCACCAACGGGAGGGGCAGCAAAGGGGATGCCTTTAAACACACGCAAGTCCCCTTCAATACTTCCCTCAACAATGCCTTGTTGCACTTTTACCTGCTCAGGCGGAAGCTCAGCACAGGCACTTAAAGATAAGACAGCAATCAAAACAACTAACAATCTGGTCATTACTCAGTTCTTTTAGGGTTGAAAAACAAGTTGGGCAAAGCGATAAAACGAGCGTCGCCAAGTCTGCCATTCGTGATCGGTGTCGGGCGACACATAAAAGTAGGTGTTTAATCCCAACTCTTTCAAACGCGCCACATTATTTTCAGGATCTCCCCCCATATTGTAGCGACCACTCTCCAGTTCGCGACTGCCGTAACCCACAAAATACAACTTGTTGTTGTCCCTAAAGTCAGGGTTTGCTGCCAGGTCGTCTTCTCTGATGCTTCCGCCGCTGAACATGCCCACTTGCGAAAACACCTCAGAGTGTGACAGGGTAATGACCCTCGTTTGCATAGCGCCCATTGACAAACCGGCCATGGCACGATGCCCGGCATCGGCCAAAGTGCGATAGTTGCTGTCAATCATGGGAATAATGTCTTCCAAAAGACGCTGCATAAAACCATCGGTCCACCCCTCCGGCGGCCAGGGGGCACCTTCTTTTCGGGGACCACTAAAATCCCAGGTGCCATTGTCCATTACAATAATAAAAGGTTGGGCCTTGCCCTCGGCCAGGAGATTGTCCATAATCAGGTTAACATGTCCTTGGTTCGACCAACCTGTTTCGTTCTCGCCACCCCCATGCTGCAAATACAAAACAGGATATCGCTTCTCGGGATGCTTGTTGTAGGAGAACGGCGTATAAACAAAGCAACGACGCAGGTCCCCGGTGGTTTCGGCATAATAGATCTGCTCGCTCACCACGCCATGGGGCACATTCTTCAAGGCATAAATATCCTGATCGTGGGCAGGCACTTCAACCCCACTGCCCCAACGTCCGGCGCCGTAAAAATACAAACTGCCCGGATCGGGCACCGATGCGCCGTCAATATTCAACTGATAATAATGAAAACCCTCGTCCTGAGGCGCCGACTCGCCGGTCCACACCCCGTTTTCATCTTTAAGCATATCGTACTTTACTGCACCAATATCGAGCTGCACACGCTGTGCCTCCGGCGCATGAATCTGGGCACGCACTCTGCCCTCCGAATTAACCATAGGGTATTCTTTCCCACTTTGATTGGCTGCAGAAGGCTTGAAGTCTTCCACCACTTGGGCCTGACTTACTGCAGCCATCAACAGACCGGCAGTCAACAAGCCTGAAAAGGCTGTAATCGGTTTTTTCATTTGATATAGTATTAAGGTAATAAATAAGCACTTTCAGCTTTTATTGAAGGACCACCTTCAGGGGCGTCAAATCTTTTGCGTCGGAACTGTTGCCGTACAAGACTTCGTATTCCCCTGGAACGATGGCCATTTTGCGTTGTTCCCAGTCGTAGAACTCAAAAGATGTGGGCGGCAAAGTAATGTTGGCCTTGGTCTTTTCTCCGGCAGCCAGTTCAACCCGCTGAAATCCTTTAAGGGTTTTGAGCGGACCGTCAATATCGCCTACCTTGCGCACATAAACCTGAACAATCTCCACCCCGTCTCTGTCCCCTATATTTTTAACAGGAACGGATAATTCGATGGCTTCTGAAGTGGAAGCCTTGGTCTTGCTTAAACGGCCTTTGCCCAATTCAAACTTTGTATAGCTGAGTCCGTAACCAAAGGGGAAAAGATAGTCGGTGGTATAACGGTAGGTACGCCCCTTCATCGAATAATCTTCAAAATCGCCCAACTTATCGGAATTGCGATAGAAACTGATCGGTAGCTTACCACCAGGATTGTAATCCCCAAAGAGTACGTCGGCCACAGCCAATCCACCCATTTCGCCGGGGTACCAGGCTTGCAGAATGGCATCACAGCTTTCCAGCTCGGGTTCAAAAGCGATGGCTGATCCGGAACAATTCACAAAAACGACGGTTTTACCGGCTTCCTTAAGGGCTTTTAGCGCATTGCGCTGCACGGCAGGAAGCTCCATGTCGGTGCGATCGCCACCCTTAAACCCAGGATATGCTACCGGCATCTCCTCTCCCTCGAGCAAACCAGAAAGTCCACCTACAAACACCACCGTTTCGATGCCATCCAGTTTCTTAATCAATGATGTATAATCCACGTCCTCTTCACGACCAAAATCAAACTCAATGTTGGCCTCCCAGTTTTCGCGTTGCGCATAGCGTATTTTAATGCGATAAGTCTCCCCTTCTTCTACCCGATAATGCAGCTTGGCATTGGTGGTTCTCCAGTTGGTGTAAGAGGTCAATGTATCCTCGTTTACCGTCAATTCATAAAATCCGGTTGCTCCGCCTCTAAACACAATATCCTCCGTAGCTTCCGCTACAAATTCTCCCTCGTAAACAGCAGAAAAATCTTCCAGCCAAACCCCGGGTGCAAATTCATGCTGACCGGCAGCTGTCAAAAACAAAGGATTGGCTATCTGCTGTTTAACAACAGGCTGCCCCTCAAAATCAGGATGATTCCAATAGGTGGCATCAAAACCACGGCGACCATCACTCCGAATTTTGTTGAAATAGCTAACCGTTACTTTATTATCGACCAAGTCCACCCCCTTATAGTACAACACTTTATCCTCAGAAATCTTGGATTGAATGCCATCCAAAATGGTAATGGTATTAATGGGGGTGCCGTTGTAGTTGCCCCAGAGCATCACTTCGTCGTTGGCATTGGGACCAACCACCGCAATTTTCTCAACAGCGTGTTTGTTGAGTGGAAGCACATTGTTTTTGTTGTGCAGCAGGGTCATGGATTGCTGCGCCATCTTATAAGTCAACTCTTGATGCTTTTTACTATTCAAAACCGAGGCAGGAATTTGCGCCCAGGGCACCAGCTCGTCATCGTCCATTTCACCCAGATCAAAACGCCCGATCAACACACGCATCAAACTCCGATCGATGTCCTCCTCGCGAACCAGATCCATTTCTACAGCCTGAGGCAGCAATTTATAATGATAGTTGTCCCAAATACACTCCACATCGGTGCCTGCCATTACCGCACGAGCGGCAGCGTGTACCGGTGTTGACGACACGCCATGGGTGGTATAAAAGTCCGTAACGGCACCACAATCCGCCACCACCAAATGCTCATAGCCCCATTCTTCGCGCAAAATACGCTGTAACAAACGGGTGTTGCTGCAACAGGGTTCATCGTCCTGACGATGGTAAGCACACATCACCTGACGCACATCCGCATCCTGGACCAGTGCCTTAAAGGCCGGCATATAGGTTTCGTAAAACTCGCGGGGACTCACATCGTTTACATTAAGCTCGTGGCGACTCCATTCGGGTCCCGAGTGTACCACAAAGTGCTTGGCACAAGCCAGAAGTTTGCGGTAACGGGCATCCTCCGGCCCCTGCAAACCTTTTACCACCTGAACGCCCATACGCGAAGTCAGGTAAGGATCCTCTCCATAAGTCTCCTGTCCCCTGCCCCAACGGGGGTCTCTGAAAATATTAACATTGGGGGTCCATACCGAGAGACTCAGAAAACGGCGGTTTTCTTCGCCCCTGCGCATGGCCTGGTGGTACTTAGCACGCCCCTCATCCGAAACAGCATCGAAAATTTGATACACCAGCGTATCGTTAAAGGAGGCGGCCATACCAATGTTTTGTGGAAAAACCGTCACGCTGTCGTTGTTGGCATAGCCATGCAGCGCTTCGCTCCACCAGTTAAAGCGTTTGATACCCAAACGCGGAATGGCTTCGGACTGGTCGCACATCAAAGAGGCCTTCTCTTCCAGAGTCAACCTGCCTATTAAATCGCGGGCACGTTCCTCCGAACTAAGCTTCGGATCCTGAAAAGGATATACTTGTGCGCCTACTTGAGCGAAAAAGGCCAGACAGCCCAAAACGCAGAACAAACTTCTTACTTTCATGGCATAACATGTTAACAACCCTTAAAAGTAAGAAGCTTTTGGGACTTCTGCTTCTGATTTCAGACACGATACCTTTAAAATCAGATACAAGTCGCCCCCTAGCGCCGCTCCAGCAAGACCACGTTTTCAACGTGGTGGGTATGCGGAAACATATCCACCGGTTGCACACGGGTAACGCGGTAGCGCAAATCCAGCAATTGCAAATCACGCGCCTGAGTGGCCGAGTTACAGCTCACATATACAATCTTATCGGGAGCCGCATTCAAGATGGTTTGCACCACATCGGCATGCATTCCGGCACGCGGAGGATCGGTAATGATGACATCGGGGCGACCGTGCTCCTCAAACAGCTCGGCAGTAAGCAGGTCCTTCATGTCCCCCGCCATAAACACAGTATTGTCAATCTGGTTGATCTTTGCATTGACCACGGCATCTTCAATGGCTTCGGGCACGTACTCGATGCCTACCACCTTGGCCGCCTGGCGGGCCACAAAATTGGCTATGGTGCCGGTGCCGGTGTACAAGTCGTACACCACCTCCTTGCCGCTTAAGCCGGCAAATTCGCGCGCTACCTGGTACAGATGCAGGGCCTGCTCAGAATTGGTCTGGAAAAAGGACTTGGGACCAATCTTAAATTTCAGCCCCTCCATCTCCTCAAATATGTGGTCGCGACCGGCATAAAGCTGAATGTCCAAATCGCCAATGGTGTCGTTGGCCTTGGGATTGATGACGTACATCCAGGAAGTAACATCGGGAAAAAGGCCAATCAGATGATCGAACAAGGCCTTGCGGGCGGACTCGTCCTCCTGAAAGAGCGACAACACCACCATCACCTCACCCAAAGAAGTATTGCGTATCATTAAGGTGCGCAAAAGTCCCGCTTTTGCGCGCAAATCGTAAAAGGGCAATGCATTGGCCAGGGCATACTCGCGCAAAGCATTACGAATGGCATTAGAAGGCTCGGCCATCAAATGACATTGCGCAATGTCCACCACCTTATCAAACATTCCCGGAATGTGAAAACCCAGACCGTTCTTGTTCTTCACTTCTTCCTCGCGCTCCATTTCTTCGAGACTCAACCAGCGCTTGTTCGAAAAGGTGAACTCCAGCTTGTTGCGGTAAAAGCGCTCGGCGGGGGAGCCCATGATGGACTGCACCTCGGGCAGTTCCACTTTGCCTATGCGCTGGAGATTGTTGACTACTTCCCGCTCCTTAAACTTAAGTTGTTCGGCATAGGGCAGACTCTGCCATTTGCAACCGCCGCAAACCCCAAAGTGCGCGCAAAAAGGTTCAACCCGCAAATCGGAATAGTGGTGGAATTTCACCGGAAAACCCTCGTAGTAGGACCTGCGCTTTTTATTCACCTGCACGTCAACGATGTCGCCCGGAACGGCCTGGGTCACAAAAACCACCTTATCGTCTACCTTTCCCATAGCCTTTCCCTCGGCCGCCACATCGGTCACCACCAGGCGCTCCAACAAGGGCTTGTTTCTTCTGGATCTTCCCACTTTTTGCTGCATTTATAATTTGGCGCAAAGGTAGGAAAAGTTTTTTCAACTGAACTAAAACACTAACTTTGCGCTTTCAATTTCAAAGCCAACAACACATTACAACTTATCATGGAAAAAAAGATATTGACCTACAAGGACATAGACGCTTCCATTCTGAAGGGGCTGCCCAATCCTACCGGTGAAGCCTACGAAATCAAGATTAAAATTCCTGAGTTCACCTTCTTAGGGGTAAAGGAGCAACCCGATTTTGCCGATGTTTTTCTCACATTTTATCCTAAAAATAAAATCATCGAACTCAAATCACTGAAACAATACGTGTATCACCTGCGCAACATTACCGTGTCGTACGAGCGCCTCATCAATGTGTTTTACGATCATTTGATGGAAGTGTACGAGCCGGAACGCGTACGTGTGGTTATGGTATTTAATCCCCGGGGCGGCATCAGCAGCAAACTGACCATCGACAGCGACTGGAAGGTAAGGGGCGGCAACGAAAAGTTCAGCGACTGGAAGAGCAATCTCGAAGACCAATGGTCGGTAACGCTGTAACACCTCATCAAAAAAGGCTGCCCGATTAAGGCAGCCTTTTTTGATCTTATACAAGCCCAACCCTACAAAGAAGCAGGCGCCAGCATAGGCCGGTTGCGGTAACCATGTCGACCAAAAATCAGGTTGAGCCCCAGTTTGACACTGAGCTCTCGTTGATTGGGAAACATGGTGAACTCGTCGCCATCAAAGTTCACATTGGCGTAATGGGTAGGCAGATAGTCGGCAATGGCAAAAAACTGAACGGGACCCAGCAAAAGAGAAAGTCCGCCACCCAAACCGCCGCCACCTTTAACCCGGTAACCGTAGTTGGCGTTGAGAGCCAAAAAGGTATAGGGCTGCCAGTTGGCCGACAGATTAAACTCCTGTCTGAAATTCTGCTTTTGCATGAGGCTGCGGGAGAGCACGCCCAGGGACAAGGACTTGGTCAACTCGTATTGTGCACCCACATACAAGCCAGGAACTAAAGCCATTGAAAACTGCTCTTCACCTGTAGTGTAATCTATTACTGTTTTCAACGAATCGCCGATGGCATCCAGGGCTTCATCCAGGTCGTCCTTATTGGATCCGTCCACCTCAAGTCCTTCAAAACTATAGTGACCACCAAACGAAAGCGTATTCAAATCTTCCTTCCACTTGATGAATCCTAAATTGGTAAGGGCTGCCGACAATTCCAAACGATTATTCAATTGGTAAACGGCACCGAAATCAAAGGCAATACCGGGGTTCTTAAAAGAGCTGAAGTAAGAACCCCACTCATCGTCCATGTCTCGTCCTTCTATCGACTCGGGAAAATCGCCGGGCGTTTCGTTCTCTTCTATTTCGAGAGGAGCCGAGGTGTAAACCTTGCCATCGACATATACATCAAAGACTTCACGACTGGTGTGCAACTCAAAACGACTGATGTCGGTCATTCCGCCCATCACACCAAAAAGCGGCTTAACATTAACCCCAAGGGTAAGATCTTCGGTCCACTCACGACTGTAGCCGATATTGATTTCCTTATAGGTCACCATTTTTGTTCTCAGGGTACTGAAATCGAAACGACTGCCATTGGGAAAACCTTTATCGGTGATCCGAAACAAATCGGAAGGTACGCCCATGGCCACCGCCCCTTTCATGGAGAGACTTACTGAAATGTAGTCCCGTCCGGTACGAAACCCCAGTCCCAGCAACTGAAAATCAGTCTGCTCGTTAAGGTTAAAAGCCTGGCCCGAAGCATCGTAAAGGTCGCCGTAATTAAAGCGCTTACTGAGTGGACTTACCCACTCGCTGCCGACATCCTGAAAAACATCCGAAAAGGCCAGGTCGCTTTGAAACAAGGCATTGACATTGGGCAAGGCAAAAAAGCCGTTGGCTCTTGGCTGCATGGCTGGATTGGTGTACTTGGTCTGGGGAATAACTTCCATAAAGTAGAGGGCCATTGGATCCTGAGCCAACACCTGACCAGAGATCAAAAACAGTCCCGCCAAACCATATATAAATTTCTTAAACATCATTGTATTCAAAATTAGGGGGTTGATAGTTCTAACGCAAGATCAGGGATTACTGTGGCATGGAACCGTTCAGCTCGGCAGACACCTTGGCTCTGAAACGGCTGTCTCCATAGATTTTAACCGCTGTGCTTCCCTTACTGGTGGATAACTCATAGGCCAACACAATATTCTTAACCTCTCGTTGCTTAAACAAACTAATTTGGGCGGCAGTCAGTCCCACCTTAAAAGAAGTCGCTGCCGGGGCTCCCTTGTCTCCCCCTTTTACAAATTCGGTATTGGCGTCCAAAAGATCATCAACTTTTTGTCCTTCGGCATCGATTACCCAGGCCGCAACTTCAATTTGAATGGGCAGCTCGTTTTCGAAATCAAAAAACACTTCCGCTACCTCTACATGGTCCACCTCGTCTTCCGACCCATCTATGATGTCCATAAAATCAAACTCCACCGTATCCATACGTGCATAAGTGTCGGCCCAAAAATAAAAAGGCACCTTCAACACCAGATCAACTTCCAGATCACGCTCCGAAAAGATAAAATTCTGATCGGGCGCCTCAACACCAGCAGGTGCCTCCGGATTGCTGCTCGCATATATATCGGCCAGCATTCTGGCCGGGGAGCTGTTGCCTATTTCAACCGCATTGGAATTGCTGCCGTTAACGATAAAATTACCGTAGCCGGGAATCAAGGGATTGCCGGCAGTGGCAGCAGGCAGGTAGTCGAATCCAATGGTGGATTCATCGTTCATTTCCAGCAAAACGGGCGTCTCATCATCTGCGTGAAAGAAACGAATATTGGTCGCTTCCACATAAAAGGGCACCCCTATGCTGTTGTACACTTCCACATCCATTTCAAAGTCGGCGATGTCGATGTGCTCGTCAAACTCGATCTCGTCAAAAAAATCGAAACTCAGACTGGCATCCATTTCGTCGGCTTCCTGGTATCCAAAATAACCGTAGGCCGATTCGTAATCCATATCTCTCATTTGAAAACCCAAGGTCACCTGATCGCTCATAGGAAACCCGCTGAAATCTTCCACCTTAAAATTCACAGTAAGACGACTTCTATAAGGCTCCACCTCGTTTGAGGTAAAATCCAACTGGTAACCACTCAAATCAATGTACTCATCATCGCCCGACTGAAGCACAATTTCAAACGCTTCTCCGTTGCTACTGACTTCGGGGATTTGAATACGCACCGAGCCAGACAAACCCATGGGTAAGCGGGGACTTAAAATCATCTGTCCCCTTTTCATCAACAACTGGTCGTAACGCACATCGTCTTGATGACTGAACATCACCTCTTCGCTGTAATCCCATTCTGTTGTACCAGCTTTGAAAGGAGCAGCCAGCTCAGTCGGCATACTAAAAGTCCAGAATTCATAAACCTCCGGAAGGGTAACCAGATGCGACCAGCTGACCATAACCGGCTCACGATGCAGGTAATAAACCAGACTGTCCCCCCCAAACCAAAGGTTCTCATCGAGGTCTTCAATCATATCGTATACGCTGAAGTCGATGCTGGCCAAGGGACCGGCAAAAGCCAGCTCGCGGCCATCGTCCTCCTGCAGTTCGTTAATCACAATATCATCCTGTTGACACGAGACCAGCAAGGCAGGTGTCACCATCAACAAGAACAGGTATAAAACAAAACTATTTCTTTTCATCATTCGCTGTTTTTGGTCTTAGTCAATCACTTCAATCTCTACCCGGCGGTTGGCCGCACGACCTTCTTCAGTATCGTTGGGGGCTATGGGCCTATCAAAACCGTAGCCGGCCGACTCCATACGGTCTGCAGCAACACCTTGCATTTCCAGATAGCTTTTAACGCTTTGCGCACGGGCACCTGAAAGGCGATTGTTAACGGCGGCCGAACCCACATTATCGGTATGTCCGCTCACTTCTATTCGTACGCTTGGATTCTCGTTGAGCAAACGTGCCAACTTGTTGAGCTCGGTGTACGACTCGGTACGCAAAGTGGCTTTCCCAGTGTTAAACAGGATGTTTTCGACCACAATGCGCGCACCTTTTTCCATGGGCTGCATGCTGTAATTGCGCACCAACAAAGTGGAGTCGGTATCGAAACTCAGGGGACGGTTCAAAAAGAAATAACCCTCTGCATTCAGCTCCAGCAAAAAGGGACCGGTATGATCCAGAGCCATACTGAAACGACCACTCACACTGTCGGCCTGCACCACCATAACGGGGTCTTGCGAACCTGCGGCATACACTGCCATATGGGCTGCTACAGCTTTATCGCTGCCTTCTTCAGTGACTCTTCCGCTGTGTACGTATTGAAGACGACTGCTCTCCAAATCGATGTTCAATTCGCCGTTATCGCCTTTCATAGCCAGAGCAGTAAGCGGATGGGCTACACTGTGGTAGTCTTCTGCACTAACGCGTAACTCCCCGTTTACTTTATCGGCCAAAGTTATAGAATAATAACCGGTAGCCGCTTCGGTATAGGCACCGACCAACTCCAGAGAGTCGCTGTCCGACCAAAAAGCCACCCTGGCCTCCAGGGCATCACCACTGTCCTTATCCCGTACATTTCCCCAAATGGTATAGGGGTGCAATAAGCGCTCCAAATTGTAATCGCGACGCAACTTACTGTGCCTAAGAGTGGGCATCTCAAGCGTATCGGTAACACCCACATAACCGTCAACACTTACCTGAAGCGCATAAGCACCTACGTCCTCCATAGGCAGGTAATACTCTCCGGAAAGACTGTCGGCATCTACGGTGAAAAGGGCGCGACCGGCTTCCAGATCGATCATGCTTACGCGGGCGGGCAAAAGGTTGCCGTTGTCGGCATCCCTGACTTCTCCCCAAACTTCGAAAGGAATGCGGGTATCCTTACGGACCACATACAAATCCAGTCCGCCCAATCCGCCATCGCGATCACTGGCCATAAAGGCTTTGGTAGAGTCGGAGGTGGGGATGTAATACATTTCGTTGGCAGCGGTATTAATCGGATAACCCATATTGACGGGTTCTCCCCAGGTGCCATCGGGCTGACGCTCACACTTGTATATATCAAAGCCACCAAAGCCTTCGTGGCCGTTAGAGGCAAAATATAAGGTGCGTCCTTCGGGACTGACATAAGCGCCAATCTCATCTTTGGAGGTGTTAATGAGCGAACCGATATTTTCAGCCTTTCGGTATTTGTAATCGCCTTTGCGACGTGCGTACCAAATATCCATTCCACCCTCACCTCTGCGATCGCTGACAAACCAGGCGTGCCCATCAACAGAAACAGTCAGTGAAGTTTCTTTGTACAACTTTTTATTAACCGCCCCCCGCAAATAGCTGGCCAGGTGCAGGCGACGATACCCCATTTGGTAATCGATGAGGCGACCATTGCGCTGTTTACCCCGGTAAACAAACAGATTCAACCGGGCAGGATCCACACCTGCAACCCCCATGTGCTTGCGCGAATTTGGGTGGTTCACCGCTACACCATCGCCAATCTCTCCGTTGGTATAATTGGCCACAAAAATACGCTCTCTGGAGCTGAAGCGGGCCACCGGTTTTTGCGGCAGGCGCTCGGGATGTCGACTGGTATAATAGAAAACATTTCCGGCATGTATCTCATAGGCAGCGTACTCATCAAAATAACTGTTGATACCCGGGCCCATGTTTTCAATAAAATAAGGCAGAGAGTCCTTAACGGCAACAGCTCCGTATCTACAATTCTGCAAGAGGCGCTGATATTCCTTTTCAAAACTGCTTCTGCCCAGAAAACCCAGACTGGCATAGTAGGTATTGTAGGCCGCCTCGGCTGCGGTAAACCGCTTGGCGGCTACCAGGGCCTTACCCAACAACAAGTAATAATCACCCGCTACCGAAGGATCGGCCGCCTGAAGGTACGTGGCCGCTTCTGCAGCAGCACCACCAAAAAGAGCACTGGCCCCCAAGCGATAGTTCAGAGCCGACGAGGCGGCCGTCATTTCGAAGAGCTGACGGTAATGCCGGTAGGCATGACTGTGAAAACCTTTACGATAAAAGGCGTTTCCTTTTTTCAATTGTTCATTGACCACCCCTTCTTGCTGGGGACCGGTGAGTGCAACAATTTCATTCTTGGACAGGGATACCGCTTCCTGCGCGCGACTGCCAAAGGCCAGCAGAATCAGCAGAAGGCTTCCAAGGAAAAGTTTCTTCATAGGAATTGTGGTTTAAATCTTTTAGTACGCAAAGAAATTCGTTTCAGTTGCGTTTTTTGATGTTTCAGCCAGAGTTTTGACCAATTTACAAAAATAAAGGACCAACGAAATAAAAAAGAAGACCAACGACGGGTTTTAAGACTCATTAACATATACAAACCACCGGCATAAACCGCGTCAACACAGACAAACGCCTGATCATTAGTCCAACCAACCACCTCCATTCTGTAAACAAGGAAGTAGAACAAAGAACCAGTTTTATAAAATTTTCACTATTTTCGGTAGATTTTTTATGTGATCCCATGAGCCACTTAAAACTACTAAGTCCGGACAGAATGCTGAGCAGCGACAATTACCTGCACATTACCAACGATGTAAATCAGGCATTGGTGGAGTTCGGTTATATTGTAAAGGGCAACTTTTTAAAGTGGATGGTTTATGGCGACGACCTCAGCGAAGAAAAAACCGATCCGCTTTTTACCCGCATCTGTGCCGCACTGGCCCGCAATGGCCAACTCGATACGCTCTTGCACAGCGAACTTTTGCAAAAGGTAGACAAGTACCTCTACGATTTACCGGCCCGACGCCGGATAGCGCTGGCTTTCATTCTGTTTAACAGCGAATCTTACGCCAACTATGTAGTGGAAATGAGCGAACAGGACAACCTCAGTAAGCAGGAACTCAAACTGGTGCTGGGACGTCAAATAGAACAGGAGATTTATGTAGGCGGGAGCTACGACATGGAACGACGCATACGGGAGATGCTGGTAACCGATGTGCGTCATTTTGCTTCAGAATTCAGCTTCATATCCGGAGGCATAAAAAAAGAGCGGGTTCTGGAATTGCTCGACATTTACAGCCGCAGCTCCATTGCCGCCCTCGATTTTGATTAAGCTCCTGCGCTTAGCGTATTAACTTTAAGGTTCCATTTTTCTCCAGCAAAGCCTCTTCCTCGGTACGTACCTGCACCTGATAACTGTAGGTCTCTGCAGGTTGGGGACTCCCCTTCCAGGTGCCGTCCCAACCTTCATCAAGCCGACTGGATTCGTACACTACCTGTCCAAAACGATTGTAAATCCGGAACACCACCAGGTCGCGCAGGCCCCACCCTTGTACAAAAATTCTGTCGTTGATGCCGTCCCCGTTGGGTGTAAAAGCATCGGGCACGGCCACCGAATACTTTTTTTCGACCGTTAAGACAAAGGGATAGCTCAGATTAAAACAAGCGCTGGTGTCTTGCACGGCCACTTCATAGGCCGTGGTCTCTGTAGCCTTAAACACAGGATTGGGAGTGGTGGCACCCTCTTCGATGTACAAATCTGGCGACCATCTGTAAGATGCTATACCTTCATCACTTACATCCAAGGCGACCGTCTCCCCAATAATAAGGGTGGTATCTCTGGGGTAAACCACCGGATATTGCTGAACAAGAACGGCTACACTGTCTTTGTCCACACAGCCATTGTGATCGGTTACTTCCACCTGGTACAGCGTATTTTCGTCCGGTGCAGCAAGGGTTGCTGCCTGGCCGGCATTAAAAACAAAATCATTGGGCGACCATCGATAAGCCTCCCCTCCTTCAGCCCAAAGCTGAGCAGTGGTACCATAACATATAAGCGTGTCGGCCGATGTGGTAATAACCGGCAAGGGAAATACTTCCACACCGACATGCCTCAGGGTATCGCTGCAACCCAGTGGCTCGTAATAGGCGATCAGTTCCAGAGGATATAAGCCGGCTTCGGAATAATACATTTCCATATCGGCTGTTGTGCTTTGCTGCCCGGCACCAAATCCCCATAGGTAATGTGTGGCATTCAGGCTCTGATTCTGCAAAAGGGCCGTATGGGGCACACACCCCGCCTCACTGTTGTCGGCGAAAGCAAAGCGGGCCCTCAGATCCCACACCTCAAGGGTATCTACTATGGCTTTGTTGCAGGTATTGTCGGCATCGCTGCGCAAATACAACACAGGGTTAACCGTTCCAGGTGCCGAGTAAAGGTGAGACACTTCGTCCCCGGTGGCCGAGTAACCGTCCCCAAAATCCCATTGCATATCGTACACATTGCGGGCATCTGCCATCGAAAACCGGACCTCAGCATTGCGACAAACCACCTCATCCACCACCATTTCGGCATAGGGTCCGCCCACCTCAATATAAGCCGGCTTAACAATGGTATCGGCACAACCGTAGGTGGTCCTGCTGATCAGTGAGACCGTGTGCTTACCGGGACGATTATAGATAAAGAAAGGATGCTGCTCTTCGGACAGGTTGTCGCCCTCTCCAAAGTGCCACGACCAGCTGCCGGGGTAAGGCGTTTGGGACAGGTCGCTGAACTGCACCGACAAGGGGTAGCAGTTGGCCGCCAACACATCGGCCTCAAAGTCGGCCACAGGCGGTTCCTGAACATCAAAAAAGTCCTCCTCGAAATGTGTCATTTCACAACCGTGAACATCCTCAATATGGAGATTAAGGGAGTACCTTCCGGGGGTGGAGAAAAGCACCTCAGGCCGGGCTTCGGTAAAGACCCGTCCATCACTCAACTCCCAGCGCCAGGCAACTATCTCGCTGTTGGAGGTGTCGAAAAAGGCAATGGTGTCGCCCACGCAAAGCTCTTGATCCTCGGCACCAAAGGCCGCACTGGGCGATATGGCCCGAACCGCCTGGTTGTTGGTCACCCGATGCACACAACCCACTTCATCGGTCACTTCAAGACTCACATTAAAACTGCCAAATTGGGTATAATCGTGTGTTGGATGCTGCTCTGTGGAGCTTGCTCCATCACCAAAGGTCCAGTTCCACGACACCAGGGGCGACTCGGAAACACTCAGATCGGTAAAACCAAAAGTGACGGGCATACAGCCTGTTTGGTAATCCACTTCAAAATTGGGTGCCGGCTGGTAAATAAAAAGCTCTTGCGTCAAAGTATCTCTGCAGCCGTTGGCATCCTGTACCACCAGCGACACATGGTGACTGCCCTTTTTTGTGAAAGCATAGTCCAGGGCCTCCATACTGGTCAGCACCTTATCTTCCTTGGGCAACAGCCACACGTAGCGCACCGTTTGGTTGTTGAAAGAAAAGGGCGAATGATCGATGGATGCCGAAGGGTCGAGGGTAAGGGTGGTACCCAGACAGGGTCTGCCGGAACTCAACTCAAAGTCGGCTTTGAGCTGCCGCACATACACCTCGCGGGTCACCACATAATCACAGCCGCTCTCCGCATTAAAAGCCGTAAAAGTCACCACATAATTGCCCGATTCGGCATAGCGGTGTTGCGGATTAAGCGTGTGCGTAACCAGAGACGAACCGTCGCCAAAATCCCATTGATAAGAAGTCGCATCCAAGACCTCTGCGCTGAAAGCATAATTCAGGGGATCGGCACAATTCCGCTGCACCTCCATGGTGGCATAGGGACCCAGAATGTTGACTACCTTACTTTTCGTGATGGTGGATGGGCAACCGTTGTTGTAAATGGTAAGCGAGACATCCATCTGTCCCGTTTTTTCATAATCGTGAAAGGGCACGGGCAGGGTGACTTCGGCGTCGTCGCCGAAGTCCCATATCTCGCGGGTGCGCTGGGCTGCCGGCGGCGAAGTGATTTCAAACACCACGGTTTCCGAAGCACAGCGCTCGTAGGAGCCCAAGCGATTAAAATCGACGGTCAAGTGCGCTCCGGCGTTGATTTGTTCTGTTTGGGTGCGTACGCAGCCCTTTTCGGTTGTTACCCGCAACTGCACCGGCACTTTCCCGGCTTCGGCAAGCGACACGTCCAAAGAACTGCCGCTTTGCCAGGCGCCACTGCCTACCCGCCAGGCCATCGCCACCACCTCATCCTTATCGGTTGCGTAAGTGGTCCGATCGCTGAAGCTGAGCGACATAGGCACACAGCCGGCCAGGGCCGGATCGCTGCCGGCCGGGGTCATCGCCACCTGAGGCAAAACCACCTCCACCAGGTTCTTTTTTACCACCGTGGAAGTACAGCCATGGGGACTGGTAACAATGAGGGTATCGGAAAAAGTGGCGCGCCCATTTTGCAACTGCAATTCTTCGGGCAGGGTTACGCTTGGGTTTTCAGCGCTTGACCGCCCACCACTCCCAAAACGCCAGTCGTAGCTGGCGGCATTGTGCGAGGCATCGGTGTAGCGCAGGGTCGCGGGGAGCTGGCAGACAAACTCGTCCGACACCGTAAAATCCGCCTCTACCCTTTCTACCACCAGCGTTTGCATGGTACTGTCGGCACACACCCCATTGTCGGCAATCAGCCACACCTCATAGGTACCGGGTTCCAGGTAAGACTTTTGGATGGAAGCGGAGCGACTGGTGCTGCCGTCGCCAAAGCGCCACAGAAAATTATCGGCATGCGCACTGGTATTGGTAAAGCGGACACTCTGGCGGGGACAAATGGTGGTGGCCGACATGGTGAAATCGGCTTTGGTCTCCACCACCGAAATCAGGTTTTCACGACGGACCGTTGAGCTGCAGCCGATATCGTCGGTCACCGTTAAAGCCACCGAGTAATTGCCCTCCGCAGTGTAATGGTGCAAAGGCGCATGCTCCGTGGAAGTAGTCCCGTCGCCAAACTCCCACAAGGAAGTGAAGCCACTGCGCGCCAGAGAATTGTTGGTAAATTGCGCCTCCAGTTCTCCACTGCATGAAGTGGCCGGATCCACCCCAAGAATGGCGTGTGGTCGCAACACATGCACCAGTGCCGGCTCCGTAGCGGAAGACCGGCAGCCCAGGGCATTTTCCGCCACCAGCGTCACATCAAAGTCGCCGGCCGGACCATAAGTATGTTCGGGATTTTCAAGGCTGGAGCCGTTCCCATCGCCAAAGCTCCAGGAGTAGGTCAGTTCCGAAGCTTGCGGATCACTGCTCAAATTATTGAAATTAACCGTATAGGGTCCACAACCAATCGTATCGCTGAGCAGTTCAAAAGCCACCTCCGGCAAGGCCCCCACCACAATAAAATTTTCCTTGGTGGTGCTGACGGTCTCCCCCTCATACTGCACCCTGAGGGTAACCGTATAAGTGCCGGGGTTCACATATACGGCATTGGGGTTTACGGCAGTAGAAACCGAACCATTGCCAAAATCCCACTCGTAACTATAGCCACTGCCCGTAGGCGACAAATTACTAAAACTCACCTGTAAGGGAGCACAGCCCGTGGTGGGAGAAGCAGAAAAGTCGGCCTGCAACTGCGCTGTGGCCCATGCCACAACGCTCCACAACCCCAATATCATCAACAAACGCATCCGAATTAACATAGACATCTTTGGTTAAATACAGCTTCCTCAAATAGTTTTCAAGTCCCACCAAAAAGGACCGGATAATCGGAAACCTTTTACAGGAAGCTTGGTATAATAAGGCTTGAACAAGCGATATGCAATATAAGAAAGCAATTGCACAATAAAAATAAAAGCGCTACTTTGAGTCGGAACAAAATGCCACTTATGCAAAAAAGCTTTTACCGATATATCCTCCTTATACTGTTGCTTCAAGGCTGGGGTTGCGTGCTTCGTGCTCAGGGCTTGCATTTTTCGCAGGCTTACAGTGCGCATTTAACGCTGAATCCGGCCAACACCGGACGCTACAACGGCGACATGCGGGCGGTGGGCCTCTTTCGACAACAAGGCCACCAATTGGGCAACGACTACCGTACTGCCTACCTCAGTTTCGAAAAGCCCTTTTATTATAAGGAAGAGCGCATTGATGCCGGCCTGTATTACAGTCGCGACAATTCCGCAGGGAGCACCTTTCCGGCCGACCGGCTTAACCTTTCCGGGGGGCACGGACTGCGCATTGGCGAAAAATCCCATTTGCACGCCGGTTTGCAAGTGGCCGCCGTTTACCGCCAAATAAACTGGAGCGACACCAGCTTTCCCGACCAGTACAACCGGGGCACGGGCGGCTTCGACCCGGGATTGCCCACGGGCGAGCAGCTCGACAACAACCGGAGCTTTTGGCTGGATGCGGGACTGGGCTTGGTTTACGGCTACCAAATGAAGCGTGGACTGCTGCTGGCCGGTTACTCCCTGCAGCAAATCAACCGTCCCGACGAAACGCTCTTTGGAGAAAGCTACCGTTTGCCCATGAAGCACATTTGGCATGCCAAGGCCGACATCGACCTGGGCCACCGTCTGTTTGCCATCCCTGCTGCTTTTCTGCTGAAGACCGGGGAAGCACGCCTGTCGCTCCTAGGCGCCAACCTCGGCTACCAGCTCGAACCCTGGCTCAACCGGCACAACAGTCTCCTGGCGGGACTGCATATCCGTCAGGCCGATTTCAGCGATGCCCGTTCCCTCATCTTCTCGCTGGGGGGCAGCTGGCAATACTGGACTTTCTTGGTGGCCTACGACACCGACATCTCACGTTCGCGCCACAACAGCATCTCCGCCTTAGGCATTGAAATGAGTCTCAGCTGGGTACTGCCCGGCACGCCAATCACGCAAAGAAACATACAATGGGAAAGATACTGACCATACTGCTGCTGTGCTGCACCCTGAGTGCCGCCGCCCAAGAGGCCGATTCGCTTTCGGTGCTTAAGGACTGGCAGGTGAAGGGCTATGCCGAAAGTGCGCTGCGCGTCAGCGACAACTGGCAGGCCCAACAGTATTTTGAGGAATGGTACAGACGACAACCCGACGAGCAAAGTATAGGCCTGCAACTGGGAAAGCTTTACCTGAAAAACCGGCAGTACCAAAAAGCCCTGCAGCTTTTTGAGCAACTCTACCAGAGCAATCCCCGTCAAAACCTGGAGGCCCAGTTCTACCTGGCCGCCACCCAAAAAATATTCGGGCGCTACGAAGAAGCCCTGGAGCACTTCGAAGTACTGCGCCTGCGCCACCGCCGCATCGGCGATCGCAGTCTCAACCGCAGCCGCATGGAAAACGAAATAGCCGGCTGTCACATGGGCCTTGCTGCGCGCGACACAGTAGTCACCACAGCAGTAAATCCCCTGCCCGCGAGTATCAACCACAGCAATATGGTGTACGGACCGGTTTTACTGAGCGACGGAGCCTTTGTTTATGGCAGCATCCGTCCCAATGCCCCCGGGGAGACCGACCTGACCGAAGCTTACCAAAGCACGCGGCAGTTTTACAGAGCCGAACAGCAGGCCGACAGCAGCTGGGTGGGCCAATTGAGTCCCGAAACGCCTTTTGTCAACACCCCCGAATTCGATACCGGTCGCGGCGTATTCTCCATCGACAAAGAACGGTTTTACGCCACCCGCTGCTTCATCGACCATCGGGGACGGCGAATCTGCCAAATCTACGTGTCGCACCTGCAAAACGGCGAATGGAGTGCACCCGTCGCCCTGGGCCCGGAAGTGAACCATCCCCGCTTCACCTCGGCCCAACCCGCAGTAGGTACCCTCTTCGACTCCTCCATGGAAGTCCTTTATTTTGTGTCCGACCGGCCCGGCGGGGCCGGAGGTATGGACATCTGGTTTACCGTGTACAACAAGCGCAACAACAGCTACCGCAAGGGAGAGAATGCCGGCGTCTTCATCAACACCGCCGGCGATGAAATCACGCCCTTCTTCGACCTGCCCTCCCACCGCCTCTACTTCAGCTCCAACGGCTGGCCGGGCTACGGGGGCATGGATGTCTTTTATGCCTCGGGCAACATGGTTACCTGGGAACCCGCGGTCAACGCCGGTGTGCCCATCAACTCGTCCTTCGACGATTTCGACTACATCAAAAACTTTTCGGGCCAATTTGGTCTGCTCGTCAGCAACCGACCCGGTCTCCAACAGCAAGAAGCACCCGTACCGGCCGACCACCTCTTTGCCTTTAGGGAAAAACAAGCGCCCCGAGTCCTGTTGACCGGTCAACTGATGCGCGAGGACCGCTTGGAGGAGCAGCTGCTCGACCACAGGCCCGACCGACCTATGGTGGGCGACAGTACCCGCACAGCCATAATGAACCAGCCCGTAGCCATTGCCATGGTCAAGGACTCTGCCTCCGCCCTGTTTCTGCAGGAAGTCAGCACCAATGCCGAAGGCCGTTTCGAAGTGTGGGTCGATCCCAATGCCGACTATCGCCTCAGTGTAGTCGACAGCACCCTACTCGAGCGCAGCTTCTCGGTATCTACCAAAAACATGGACCAAGGCTCGGTGCTTCAAATGGACACGGTGGCCCTCAACACCATTCCCCAAAGAGCCATCGTCATCGACAACATTTACTACGAATTTGACCGTGCCGAACTAACGGCCGAAGCGCGCTCGGTGCTCGACAGCACCCTGCTTCAAATACTGGAACGCTACCCCCACGTAAAAGTCGAAATTGCGGCCCACACCGACGATGTGGGCAGTCCCGCCTACAACAAACGCCTGTCCGAACAGCGTGCCGCCAGCGTAGTCCGTCATTTGGCCGGCAAAGGCATCTCCCGCAGCCGACTCAGCGCAGTAGGCTACGGCCAGGAACGCCCCCTGGCCCCCAACAAGCATCCCGACGGCAGCGACAATCCGGAGGGGCGACAAAAGAACCGACGCACCGAATTCACCCTTCGGGGCATGAACCAACCTTAAAACCAAAATCAAATGAAAGTCCTCTCCTTCAGTCTGTTTTTGCTCCTTCTGTTTCAGTCGGCCCTCCCCCTGGAATCGGCCGACTCCCTCCTATATGAGCCCATTCGAAGAAAAATTCTGGTCAAAGGCGACCAGTTTTACCCGCCCTATGAGTTCATCAACGCAGAGGGCGAACCCGATGGCTTTAACGTGGAGCTCTTCCGGGAGATTGCCAAAGAGCTCAATTTTGAGTACGAATTACAACTCGAGCCCTGGGCCGCCGTACGCAAACAACTCAAAGCCGGGGAAATCGACATCATTACCGGCATGATGATTTCCCCCGCCCGTGCCCAAGAGCTGGAATTCGGACTCCCCCACAGTGTAATGACCTTCGGAATTTTCACGCATGCAACTAAAAATTTCAAAACGCTGGAAGAGCTGCGCGGCAAAGAGGTGATTGTACAAGATGGCGATTTGATGCACGACTACCTGCTGGAAACGGGACTAACAACGCACATAATAGCGGTAACGGATCAATTGGAGGGACTGGAACTCATCAACCGGGGGCAATACGATGCGGCGCTGATGAGTAATTTCCAAGGCGCTTACTTACTCAAAAAGCACAAGCTCAACAAAGTGGTGGTACGCACTTCCTCCATTGAACCCCGCCGCTACGCCATGGCAGGCGCCAAGGGCAACGAAGAACTGATTCAGACCCTGAATATGGGTCTGTTTCAACTTAAGACCAACGGCACCTACGACCGACTTTACAACAAATGGTTTCAGGTTTACGAAAGCGGCTATCAGTTCAAGCGGGTAAGGCCCTGGCTGTACGGCGGGGCTGCCCTGCTGCTGTTTTTGGGGGTGGTGGTTTTGATCATGCGCCAGCAGGTTCGCCGTGCAGTGCGGCGCTTGGGACATTCTGAAAAGCGCTACTCTGCGCTTATTGAAGTCTCTCCTGTAGGAATGGGTGTAGTTAATGGACGGACAATTGTAGAAGCAGGCAGTCGCTTATGTGAACTATTTGGCTATAGGGAGGAGGATTTTATTGGGCAGGACATAGGCCTTTTGCATTTTACCAAGGAAGAGGATGAACGAGTTGGAAGAGTCCTTAATCAGATGGTTGCGGAGCGAGGCCAAGGAATGTGCGAAACCACACTTAAACACAAAGATGGGACACCCATTGATGTCATTGTATATTCCGCACTTATCGACCCTAAAGACCCGAATTCCCTGGGCTTTTTTACCTGCACCGATATCAGCGCCCTGAAAAAAGCACGGCGGGAGCAGGGAAAAAACGAGGAACGCCTGCGCAGTATGCTGAACCTGATGCAGCAGAAAACGGCCGGGATTAAGGAACTGCTCGACTTTGCCCTCGACGAGGCCATAAAGCAGACCGACAGCGCCCTGGGCTTCATCAACACCTACAACTACAAAACCGAACAATTTGAAACCGTAGCTATGTCGGGTCAGGTTATGGACGAGTGCAAACTGCCCCCGCAAAGGTGCTTCGAATTAGAAAAATCCGGTTTTTGGGGAGAAGCGGTGCGGCAACGCAAGGGCCTTTTCCTGAACGACTTTAAAGAAATTCACCCATTAAAGAAAGGCTATCCCGAAGGTCACGTTGAAATTGAAAAGTATCTGACGCTGCCGGTAATCAGCGATAAGGAAGTGGTTGTAGTGGTGGGCCTCGCCAACAAAAAAGAAGATTATACCGAACGCGACATCCTTAACCTGTCGGTACTGATGGATACCGTGTGGCGCATGATAGAAAAGAAGAAGGCCGATGATCAGCTGGCACGACTCTCCCACGCCACCCAACACAGTCCCGTTTCCGTAATAATAACCGACACCGAAGGTCGCATCGAATTTGCCAATACCCGTTTTATGGAAACGTCCGGCTACACCCTCGACGAGCTGGAGGGGCATGTTCTTCGGGTGCTGCGGCCAAACCATACCCCCGAACCGGAGTTTTCAAAAATGTGGGCGGCCTTGCGCGCCGGAGCAATCTGGCGGAGCGAATACCAAAACAGCAACAAAAGCGGCGCCCCCTACTGGCAAAGCTACAGCATCAGCGCCTTGCGCGACAAGCAGGGCACCATCACCAATTACGTGGTGGTGAGCGAAGACATCACCCAGGATAAGCAATTGCAGCTCGAACTGGTGGCGGCCAAGGAAAAGGCGGAGGATAGCGACCGCCTGAAAACCGCCTTCCTCAACAACCTCTCGCACGAGGTACGCACCCCGCTCAATGCCATCGTGGGTTTCTCCGAATTTATGACCGACGAGGCCCTGCCCGACGACAAGCGGGCGTTGTACTCACGCACCATCATCAAAAGCAGCAACCAGTTGCTGAGTCTGATGGACAACATCATCAACATGGCCCTGCTCGAATCGGGTCAAGCCAAGGTGCAGAAGAACCAGGTGGGCATCAACCAGTTGCTGAACGACGTGTACAACCAGATTCAGGTAACCACCGCCAAACCGGACATCACATTGAGGGTGAATTCCCAAATTCCAAGAAACAGCGACGAAGTGCTGCTCGACCAGACCAAGGTGGTACAAATCCTCTTCAACCTCCTCAGCAATGCTTATAAGTTTACACGAAAGGGCCTCATTCAATTTGGCTGTCGCCTAAAAAACAATCAATTGGAGTTTTTTGTGGAGGACAGCGGTGTGGGTTTTCCGGCAGAAAAAAGAGCGCTGTTGTTCGAAAAATTTCATCAGGGCAGCAACAGCATTACGGGACTAAAAGACGGAATGGGACTGGGACTGGCGCTCACCCAATCGTATTTGAAGCTGCTGGGTGGCACATTTGATATGGAATCGGAACCCAACGAGGGAACCACCATCCGTTTTCGGCTGCCCTACGAGCCGGCCACCGCGGAGACAAATGTACCACTGGTAAAAGACAATATCGAACTGACATCCAAGGCCACCCTGTTGGTGGCCGACGATGTGCCGGTGAATCAAATCATTATTCAGGAAATGCTGGACGACCAGGACATCACAACCCTGTATGCCTCCAACGGTCAGGAAGCCATCGATATGGTACAAAAGCATCCGGAAATATCGGTGGTTTTGATGGATGTAAAAATGCCCGTCATGAGTGGTTACGAAGCCACTGCGGAAATTAAAAAACTGCGCCCCGACCTACCCGTCATTGCCCAAACAGCCTATGCCTTGTCGGGCGATAAGGATAAAGCCCTGGCAGCTGGTTGCGACGATTACCTGTCCAAACCCATTAAAAGAGAAGCCTTGCTGCACAAGCTCAACCTTTACCTCAACCGCGAAAAATAATTTTACGCGCAAAAAGTTTAAGTAATGAAGGAAAAAGCACTGGCCTCCGTTGTTTCGTTATTTGCCCTGGTGGCGGTTTTTAAGCCGGGCAAGGGCTACACCCTGATCACCAACATTCTGGAGGTGTATCTGTCGTCCTTGTTCACCGAAAAAACGACGGAGCGTTTTATGGATTATTTCCGTCAGAAAATTAAGGACTATCTCGATTATAAGAACAACCATGGCGCAGAGGAGTTCGAGCGCTTTTTTGAGGCCGAAATCGATGCCAACTGCTACATACTCAGCCGTGAAGTCCTGCCCGACCACCGCATGTTGGCCCTCATCTACCTCATCGAGTACATACCCTACATGTCGGGTCGCACCTCCTTTTACCTTGCCGGAGAATCGTCCAGACTGATACACAGCATTGCCGAAAAACTGGAAATTCCGCGAGACGATTTTGAGGACGCCATGGCTTTCAGCACCGAAAACTACCAAAAGGTAAGTGCTCACAATCCCCTGTATTTGATCAGCGACAACAGCGACCTGCAAATAGAGGGGGTAAAGGTGGACTGCAAAGAAAACCTGGAGGGACAATTGATTTTTATCCGCATTGTTTCGCTCGACACCATTCTTTTGAAAGTCAGCGGTCAGGCCTACTTCGAAATCAACGACCGCAAGCTGTACAAACGCAGGACCTATATCCTGGAACCGGGCACCGTTATTCACGCCGGTGAAAATCAGCACTTTTACTACAACGATGTGGCCCGTGCCCTTACCCCTGCAGAGCAATTACAGCCGCTGGTCCTGGAAGCCGAGAACATCAGCTTTCGCTTTCCCAATGGGGTTTATGGTATCCAGCCCATGAGTTTCAGCTGCAGTTCGGGCGAAATTGTGGCCATAATGGGCGGAAGTGGCTCAGGGAAAACCACCCTGATGAACCTGCTGATCGGGGCCCGGAAACCCTACAGCGGGAGCATTCGCGTCAACAACACAGAAGTCTTTGACCATCCCGATATTGTAAAGGGACACATTGGCTATGTGCCGCAGGACGATGCGCTGATCGAAGAGCTCACCGCCTTCCAAAACCTGTACTTTATTGCAAGTCTGGCCCACAAGGACCTCGATCGCCCCCAACGGGAACAGCTGGTCAATGAGGTCATGGAAGAACTCAACCTGACCAAAATCCGTCGGCTTAAGGTGGGCAATCCACTCGACAAAGTCATCAGCGGGGGCCAGCGTAAGCGCCTGAACATCGCCATTGAGTTGATTCGTAATCCGGGCATCTTGTTTCTGGACGAACCCACCTCCGGTTTATCGTCCAGCGACTCGGAGAACATCATGAAGATTCTGAAAAAGACGGCAGCCTCGGGGCGTCTGGTCATTATGAACATCCACCAGCCTTCGAGCGACATCTACAAGATGTTCGACAAGCTGCTGTTCATCGACAAGGGCGGATACGCCGTTTATTATGGCCCGGCCATGCAGGTGCCCTCCTACCTCAAAAAGGCCCTGAGACTGGCTGATGCAGGCGAAAACGAATGTCAGACCTGTGGCAACCTGAATCCCGACGATATTTTTCACCTTATTGAGAGTCGCAACATTGCGACCCAGGAACGCAAGGAAACACGAAGAATATTTAGTCCCGAACGCTGGCACCGTCGCTTTTTGCGACACCTGGAACAAAGTCCCCCCAAGGAAGCCCGCCCCATCGAAAAACTACAACCCCAGCCGGTGCAGACCCCGGGCCGTCTGCGGCAGTTTGTACTGTATCTGCAACGCAACCTGCTGACCAAGTTTTCCAACTACTCCGAACTGTTGCTGGCCCTGCTCCTGCCTCCGGTGCTGGCCTTGCTGCTGAGTGTTTTCTCGCGCTACATTGCCCCCTTTAATGAAAGCTACAGCTATCACCTCAACGACAACATACCTCCCTTTATCTTTATGAGCGTAATTGTGGCCATGTTTGTGGGCATTATGAGCGGATCGGGAGAGATCATCAAGGATCGAAAAACGCTGAACCGGGAATCGTTTTTGGAACTCAGTTACGGCTCCTTCGTCTTTTCCAAACTGAGCTATCTGATTGTACTCTCGGCCCTGCAAATGTTGACCTACGTATGGGTAAGCAAATGGATTCTGGAAGTCCCCAGCGGCAACACCCAGGCCTGGGTGCTGCTGTGGTCCACCACCGTAGCCGCTTCGGTAATGGGCCTGGTCCTTTCGTCGATTTTCAAGACCATGGCCTCGGTATATTTGGCCATTCCCTTTGTGCTGATCCCCCAAATTCTGTTTTCAGGAGCAGTTATTGACTTCAACAAAATCAACCCCATTTTTGCCTCCGACAAATACGTTCCGCTCATCAGTGAGCCGATGTTGTCGCGCTGGGTGTACGAAGGTGTATCGGTGAGTCTCTACCTCGAAAGCGCCTATACCCGGGAGTTGTACCGGACCGAAAAAGGCATCAATGAAAGTGGTTATACCCGTAACTTCCTGATTCCTGAAATGGAAAAGCACTTTTTTGGCCAAAGCTGGAGCACCACCCGGGTACTCAGTACCGATTCGGCGGACTTTGACTTGATAAGAGACGGCATACGGCAAATTGAAGCGCTCAACGACACAAGCTATGGCGCACTGTACGCCGGCGGAGTCATCAAGGGAGAGGATTTCAGCAACTTTCTGGGCGAGCGCCGTCAGGAACTGCTGAAGGAGAACAACCGCCATCAAATGTACAAGGACAGTTTGATTGAGGCGATGGGCTACGACAAGTACCGCCTTTTACAGGAAAGCACCAACCAAAAGCTGCAGCAGGTAGTGGTCGACGAAACCAATGTGGAAAAGGTTCGCGTGGCCGACCAGAAATTTATCCGCAAAATGGCACCTGTGTACCATATTCCGGAGCACCGCTGGGGACGCGCCCATCTCTACGCTCCGGCCAAACGAGTGGGCAGCTGGACCCTGAATACTCACAGCTTCAACACCCTGGTTATTTGGCTGATGAGTCTGCTCTTTTTAGTCCTTGTACTGCTGCGCAAACCCCGCATTTAGGAGAGTCGGTTCAAGAGGCGCACCACCCCCAAATAATCGAGGGGCTTTACCAAGTAGTCGATGAAACCGGCATTCATGCAGCGGAGTTTCTCTTCACCGACAAAGTAGGGGGTCTGAGCCAGCACGGCGACCGTTGGTTTGATTCGCTTGAGGGCCTTAATCAACTCATAGGCGTCCATGTCGGACAGGCGTACATCGGTAATCACCAGATCAATGTCGCGATTTTCGAAAAGAATATCTATGGCGGCTGCCCCATCGTGGGCATAGTAAATTTTGGTATTGTGCCGGCGCAACTGTTCACGTACCTCTTTTAAGGCATCGGGCCCATACTGTACCACCAGCACCTTGCGCAGGCGCTCCTCTGCATCCGGCTTGCCCTCATCGCGCATATTCAGCGGCAGCGTAAGCAAAAAACGACTGCCCTTACCCGGTTCTGAATCCACATCTACGTCTCCCCCCATGGCATCCATCGTTCCTTTAACTATGCTCAAGCCCAGACCAAGTCCCCCATACAAAACCTTTTCGGCATCGTTGAAGGTCATGAAGGGCTGAAACAGCTGGTACTTACTCAGTTTTTTAATACCTATGCCGGTATCGCTGACCCAAAAGAGCAGCTGATCCCCTTCCTTCTCGTAAGCCAGGCCCAATTCTATTTTTCCTTCCTGGGTAAATTTCACCGCATTGTCCAGAATCAAATGCAGGGTGTTCTCCAACTTGTCGCGATCGACATACACCTTACCCGGCACCTCTGCGGCATCAAAGCGCACACTTACTGCTATGCGGTCTTTTGAACATTCCTTCAATTTTTGTTGCAAATAAACCTCCAGATCGGCCATCAGTTCCCCAGGCTCCATCCAATCCTTCTCTACAATCACCTGTCCGTTTTCCAGTCGCGCCACTTCAACCAGGGCATTCAAGATCTTCAGCAGATTGTCGCTGCTGCGACGGATCATGATCAGATAATCCCGCTGGGCTTCGCTCACCTCATCTTGCTCCAACAACTCCACAAAACCCAGAATGCCGTTCATGGGCGTACGTACTTCGTGCGACAGATTAGATAAAAAGAGGGTTTTTAAGCGATTGCTCTGGTCCACCATGTTCTGCTGTTGAAACAGCATTTCTTCATAGTTTTTGCGCACCTGCACTTCTGCCTCATTCTGCTGCATCCGCAAAATGGTGAAGATGTAGGGCCGCCAACCGTTATTAACGTAACGTGCCTTCAAAATTAAGGTCCCCTTAGCGGCCAGGACCTTTACGCGGGCTGAAAGACTGCATTCGGGGTTCACCCGGTAATCGTTGTTGACAAAGCGCTCCAAATCTTTTTGATCTTCCACGTCTAAAGCGGCCCAGAGTGTTTCCGGATGGAGCTCACTGCTTCGCAAATCAAGCATGGCCAGGGCAGCGGCATTGATGTGCTCAATTAGGTCCGCCCTTCCATCGGCTCCGGGTTGCCAAACGATCACGCCATCGCTCACCGTCTCCAGCAGCTCCCGAAACATCAAACGGCTGCTGCGCAGGGTCGATTGGGCATCCTCAATTTTTGAACGCTGCGCTTCCAGGCTGCGCTCCAGGTGAAGACGCTGCTTTTTGTCGCTGACCAGGCGGGTAAGGTCCTCCACCAAAAGCAACAAAACGCCATCGCCCGACCCGCTTTCCATCGGGAAAATTTTAATGCGGTAGTACTTGCCGTCGAGTTGCAGCTTGTGACTTACGGGACTGCGCTTGTCTCGCGCCCGGGTAAGACTGGCTACCAACTCCTCTTTCAGGGGACCTTCGCCGGTCCACTCCAACAGCGAAGTCCCACTCAAGCGTGCCATAGACTTGCCTCCCCAAAGTGCCCCCTGTCCAAATCCTTGTATCACCTGATTTTCAGCATCCACCAACAAAACCCGGAGTCCCCCAAACTTAACCAGTGCAAATTGCAACAAACGATTGCGCTTGCGCAACAAGCGAATAAGCAAATCCTGCTTATTCATCTGTCGGTATATCAACACATACAAGAGCAGGGCGGTTATGGCGACGTATGTAACCCCTTTCAGTGTCTGGAACCAAAGCATCCCTTCGGGCGTATGGGCCCACCCGGGTTGAATACGGTCCGACAGCCAGATCCATGCCACCCCAAGAAGCAAATACACCAAAGCAATGCGCAGTGCCGGTCCCCAAATTCTCTTCATACCACACTTAATTTGTGTCTAAAATACTAAAACTTTAGTAAACCACGCTACAACCTTTTTAACAATTACTGCGTATTACCGCCTAAGCCGAACCAATAAGTGGAGAATTATGATGGAAGAGCAAGTGGCCCGGTCTTTATTGTCGGCCATTGACCAGCCCCTGGTGCTGATCGACAAGCAGCAACGCATTATTTTTGCCAACAGCAACCTGCGCCGACTCTTACAGTTGGAGGAAGAAGAGGAGCTGCCGGACTTTCTGGGACAACTTTTAGCCTGTGTGGAGGCCCCTGAAGCGGGGACTTGTGGCCAGAGCGCACGCTGCGCCAAATGCAAAATGTGGCAAATCACCCAAAAAGCTTTTGATGACGATGCCCCTGGGGAAGAACAGGACGGTCTTTTTTTGCTGCGCAAGGGCCGGCAACCCGGCCCTTGGCGGCTGCGCTTTTCCGTCCATCCCATAGCGCTGGAAAAACCAGCCATACTGCTCACCTTCCACTCCCTCAGCCCCGCCGCTTCGCAGGAGGCAGTCAACGAGAATACGGGAGAAACCACGGCGTATTTTGCAGAGGCCCACCCCCAACTGCCCGATACACAGGCGAGTCTGCATGCCTATTTCAGACACAACAAGGACGGCATTATGGTGCTCAATGCCCTGGGCGAACTGGTGGTCTGGAACAAACAGCTGGTTCAACTGATGGAGTGCACGCCGGAGGAGGCACGAGCGCAGTTCCTGAACAAACTGCTGACCCTGCGAAATCCCGAAAAGGATGGCTTGCTGCTCGATTGGCCCATGATCAAGCAAATGCGTCACGAATACCATCAACTGGAGGGCTTGCTCACCACCTGCAAACAACGTGACTTGATGGTGCAGCTGACCATTACCCCCATCTATACGGAGCAGGGGACTTTGGAAGGCTCCATTCTTATCATCGAAGATTTAAGTCGCGAAAAATCCTACAAGGAGCAAATGGAGCTTCACCGCTTCTCCCTGGAATTTTCGCCTTCGGAATTCTACTACCTGAACAAGCAGGGAAAGATTTTGTACGCCAACCGACAGGCTCGGGAGAATTTCGACGACAAGCCCGAAGGAAAAAACATTTCTGAAATCAACCAGGCCATTGATTTAAGCTGGTGGAAACAAATCATGCGGGCCCTGCAGGAAGAGGACTATTTGGAGTTTGAAGCCTTCCACCACAAAGGAGATGGGAGTCTACACCCGGTGCGCGTGCATGTATTTATGCCCGACCGCAGCAATTCAGGGCTCTATTGCTACTATTGCAACGACATCAGCGGCCAAAAGCAAGTGGAAGCAAACCTGCTTAAAGAATCGCGCTACAATCAGAGTCTGGCCGAAATCAGCAAGGAACTGACGGTGCACAACCAACTGACCTCCGTAAAACTGCTGGTACGGCAGTATGCGCTGGAAATTACCGAAAGTGAATTTGCCTTTCTGGCCTACCGCAATCCGTTGACGCAGGAGCTTCGTTCCACGGTCTATTCCGACCCTCCGGCCGATTACAACAACGCCATTATGCTGCTCGAAAGCTATTTCTGCTTTCATGCCCCGGACAAAAAGAAGGATACGGAGGCTTTGCGCAGCTTTTCGGACCGTATCATTAACAAAGAGGATGACCTGCTCATCAACGAACAGTCCATTCGCAAATTGCTGCCCTTTGAGCGCTTCTGCATTACCGGGATATACTTTAATCAGCAATTTAAGGGCATCATGGTGGTGGCAGGCAAAGGCAGCGATTACGAGGAGGACGATCTGGAGCACCTGCAAAACCTGAGCAATATGTTTGCCCTGGCCATCAACCGCATACAGGAGGAGGACCGACTGCTGGAGACCATCGACCAGCTGGAGCTGGCGATGCAGGTGGCCAACATCTTTACCTTTGATGCGCGTCCCCTGCTCAACGAATTCACTACGACCTCACAATACACGGAAGGCGAAAGCGGAAAAACAGCCCGTAACCGACACCTACTCAACAACTTTATCGACAAGGTACATCCCGAAGACCTGTCTGCGGCCATGGCGGCTGTTGAGGAGCACCGAAACAGCAATTCCCCTTCCTTTAAGGTGGTAACACGCATGCGCATGAAAGGCAAACAATACCGCTGGTACGAAAGCAGCGGACGCATCATGCGACTGACCGATTCCGGAGAAATTGAGCGGGTGGTGGGACTGTCGATCGACATTACGGAAGAAAAGGAACTGAATCAGCAACTGATCGCCTCGCGCGAAGAAGCCATTGCGGCCAACAAGGCCAAAAGTGCCTTTCTGGCACGCATCAGTCACGAATTCCGCACCCCTTTAAATGCCATCATTGGCTTTACCGACGTACTCAACAATACGGTCAGCGATCCGGTACAAAAAGAATATCTCTTAAGCATTAAAAAGAGCGGTCAAAATCTGCTGCGCTTGATTACCGACATCCTGGATTACTCCAAAATTGAGGCCGGTAAAATCGAGTTGCAGCTGCGTCCGGTCAATCTGGTGCACCTGATCTGTGAGACCGAGACCATGTTCATACCCAATGTAAAGGAAAAGGGTTTGGTGTTTAATGTGGTGGTGGACGAGCCCATGCCCAGGCTCTTGCTGCTCGACGACTTGCAGGTTAGGCAGATACTGATCAACCTGCTGGGCAATGCCATTAAGTTTACGGAGCGCGGCTCGGTCGATTTGTATGTGCGGGCCGAAGAAGGGGTCAACAATATGGTGGACTTGACTTTTCGGATTACCGATACGGGGATAGGGATCAAGGCAGAATCTTTGAAAAAGATATTTGAAGACTTTACGCAGCAGGACGACCAGGACAACCGTCGTTTTGGGGGCACGGGTCTGGGCCTGGGCATTGTGCGCAGCATTGTGCAATTAATGGGCGGCAGCATCGACGTAGAAAGCAGTCCCGGTGCCGGCAGTGCCTTCACCGTTACCCTGAAAAACTGTAAGATGGTGGAGGGAGCAGAAGGTCAGCATGCAGACCAGCTGCCCAAAGTGCTGCAACAAAGGGGGGGCGACCTTGTTGAAATAGCGGGAGCTTGTCGCGAGGCCGTACACGAGGCCCTGAAAAATGTGTGGCCAGCTTTTCGGCAACGCATGTCTTTCAAACAAATTCCTGACTTGGCAGGGATTTTGCAGAAGACAGGCAAGACGCATGACGACCGGCTGCTTCAAGCCTATGCAGAGCGCCTGCAAAAATCGGCCGACACTTTTGATGTAGAGGCACTGAACAGGGCTGTAGCCGAACTGGAAGAATACGCAAAACTAAAGGACTTATAAGGCAGTCTTTAACAATTTGTCCGATATTTGCGTACACGCACTTAGCAATAGACCAAAAATATGAGTAAAGGACGCATACTTATCATTGACGACAACCCCAAAAACATTCAGGTGGCCGCCTCCATTCTGGTACAGGCCGGCTACGAAACGGAGTTTGCGCTGGATGGGGAAGCGGGACTGCAGTGGCTGGACACGGAGGATTTTGACCTGATTTTACTGGATGTAATGATGCCCGGCATGGACGGCTTTCAGGTCTGCCGCAGCATCAAAGGGCAGCCCCGTCTGCAAAAAACCCCAGTCATTTTTGTCACCGCCAAAGCCGACCGCGACAGTGTGGTACAGGGTTTTGAGGCAGGGGGCGAGGATTACATTACCAAGCCCTACGACGCACGGGAGCTGGAAATTCGTGTCAAAAACCAAATTGAACTTAAAACCAACCGCGAGCTGCTCGAGACCATGAATAAGCGTCTCGAAGCCCGCGTAAAAGAAAAGACCGAGAACCTGGAAGAACTCAACAGCAGTCTTGAAAAGACCAACAGCGAACTGAGTCACCGCAACAGCGAACTCCAGCGCCTCGAAGAATCCAAGCAACAGTTCCTGAACCTTTTGGGAAATGAAGTTTCCGGTTCGCTCAACGACGTGACCGCCATGCTGCAGGTCATCAAGTACAAGGTCGATTCTAAAAAAGTAGCTCAGCTGGTCGACCGCATCGACCACTCTCTTTCCAAGATTGAAATCTTTGTCAACGCCGCCCTGCGCATCACAGAATTGCAGTCGCACAGCGCATCTTTAAAGCCGGAGCGCCTCGAAATGGGCAAGCTGATAGGCTTTGCCATGTTTCAGCTGGACGAAAAAATTCGGCGAAAACAACTTAAAATAGATAACAAAAGTACGGGCCAAACCGTATTACTAACCGGCGAGAGTCAGCTTTTGATGGCGGGACTGGTAATTGTTCTCGACTTTTTTTTGGAACGCAACGAGCCCGATGCGGTACTGAGTATCGAAATTGAACACCAAAACAACGGCGTGAGTCTCCTTTTCAAGGACAACGGCCCACATGTCAGCGACCAGGAAATAGAAAGCTATTTCGACACCTTTTTCACCGGCAACCAATCGCTCAACTTTGCCCGCATGATTGCCGAAGCCCATTTGGGAAGATTAACAGTAAGCAACCGAACCGACAACAACGGCCTGCTTTTGATTTTTGGTTTGTATATAGAATAAGGCGGCCGACGATAACAGCAAACACAACAGCAATCAAAGCAACAAATATGAAGCAATTTTCCGCAATGAAACAAACCACAGTGGCCCTTCTGATGATGATGGGCAGTTGGATGACGACTACCGCACAAGACATAGCGGTGTCGCAGGAAGAGATGGTGGTGGAATACTATGCCGTGCCCTCCCCCGAGGAGATTCTCTCGTACATACACAACAACGAAATCACCTACACGCCAAAACTGATGAACAGTCCCACCAACAGCGACAAATACCAGACCTCCAAAGAGCGCCTGGTAGCTTTTGGCATGTACCTGGCCGACATGGCCTACGCAGGCAGTTTTGAGCAGTCGGGCACCGCCCTGCGCTACTTTGAAGTCACCGAGCGCTCCGGCAAGAGCATGAATTTATTTCCTGCCGAAATTGAGGGTTTGGTAGAGCGTATGCTCAACAATATGAACCGCATCGACTCCATCAACAACATTTACGATGAGTTGTACCTGATGGTGATTGCCAACCTGCACGACACCGACCGCTTTGGCGAGTATGCCCTGATTTCGGCCGGCGGTTTTATTGAAGCCCTTTATCTGGCGCTCAACTCTTCCGATTCTGATTTGAAAGAGGACGGGTTTAGGATGCGGGTCTGGGACCAGAAAATGATTTTGGACCAGCTCAAAAGCATGTTCAACAAGTACCTCAACGAGACCCAGAAAGCGCAGGTGATGAAGGACTTTGAAGGTGTTTTTGCGGCATTTGACGAGTTTGCCAAAAGTCCACAAGCCACCACCAGCAACAAACGCGACGATGGCGCCATGGTACTGGGTGCTGCTCCGGCCAAGGCAAAAGCAGTCAACCCCATCGAAAACATCCACCAGGAAATCAACCTGCTGCGTGCTAAGTGGGTGAGAGAATAGTGTAGAACCGATAAAATGGCATGCTCCATGAAAACGATATTCACAAGACTTATACTGCTGTCGGCCTTGCTCCTTGCTGGTGGTCTTCCCCAAGTCAAGGCACAAAGTTGTCGCGGCTACGACAAACGCTGTGAGTCGGCCCCCAAGCATTTCGAAGCCAGCTCACTAACGCGCTCCGTTACCGTACGCAAGGCACGAAAGACCGTCATCAACCAGGTGTTTTATGGCGACCGCGAATATTTTGTCTCAGTTTGCGGACACCGCAGACTGGGAAAGATTCATTTCCGACTCATCAGCGACGATGAGGACCAAATGGTTTTGTACGACAACGCAGTGGACAATTTTAAGGAAACCCAATTGTTTGTCATTCAAAACACCATGAAAGTAAAATTGGAACTCTCGGCACCACATTATTTCGACGACCGCAATGCCGAATGTGCAGGGGTTCAGATTCACTACCACCGCAGCGATCGCTGAGGCCATGGCCGCACAACTTTAAAAACCCGATAACACGGCAAAATATCGACTTAAAAAATGGGCACTCGCCCATTTTTTGCTATATTTGCACCCCGAAAACGGTCTGGTCCGGTAGCTCAGTTGGATAGAGCAACAGCCTTCTAAGCTGTGGGTCTTGGGTTCGAATCCCAACCGGATCACGGTTCGAGACCGCAAATCTTTGTTTTACAAGGGTTTGCGGTTTTTCTTTTCAATTCCTGCAACCCAAATAAGAACAAAGGAATTATTCTGTCACTTTGCGGGATTAAAAAACAGGGTGGTTCCTACAGCTGAAAACCCATAGTCATCGTGGGCCATAATGTTGATGCGAAGAATGGGGCCTTCCCCTTCCAAATCGGGCAATTTGGCCGTCCAAATATGCGAGGACGCAGATGACCTGAGGGCAGAACGCTGACTGTAGGCACTTGGGTAAACATCGGCCCTATTGAGCGCCACCAAGCGTTGAACCGAAGGATCAGCCATACGGGTTCTTTCCATTTTTATCCATTCACCGTTATTGACCTGAAAATATGCCTCGGTCTTCTCAGAGCCAGCGTAAATATTGGCCACCAAAGTACCTTCTAAATCTACTGCCCAGGTTTTGTCAATGCTGTCCTGCCCAGCCAGCCAAATATGCATTTGCTGCTGCGCATCCATTCCCACCCCCTTAAATTGAAATTTATAGTCGCTGCCCTCAAAATCAAGAACAAAATAGTTTCGTGGACTCCCGTCTTGCATGCTTGCATGGGGCAAACCCCGAAAATCGCGCTCTCCGGTCCACCAATTCCCCGACGAAGCACCTACAACTAATTCTGAAACATTTTCCCCAAAAAAATGACGACTGACTCGATGGGTGTGCCCCGATAAGACCAAAACACGGCGATCCTCACCAAGCAAGGCCAACAAGTCGTCACGATTGCGGGTAAAGACCATAGGAATGTGCTGGGCAATAACCACCGTTTGATCCTTTGGAAGAAGTTTCAGGTTATTGGCTAAAAAACGCAACTGGCTGTCACTGTACCTGCCGTGGTAACTCCTGGAGCCATCCGACCAAACATTATTTAGGACAACAAAATGGATTTCGCCATACGTAAAAGCATAAGTGCTGGCCCCAAAATGAGAATTGTACACACTGTCCTGCCAAACCGCCTGCACCGACCGGTCATGGTTTCCGTAAACAGTCCACACCGGAGCCTGGAGCTGATTCAAAACCGCTTTTACTTTAGTTTCCAAACCGCTGTCACTGTTCACCTGATCACCTAAAAACAAATGAAAATCAAGATCCTGACGCTGCACCAATTCACTAAGCACCGTTTGATGGGCATAGTGCAGTTCTTGAAGATTATCGACCTGCATATCGCCAACAGCACTCATTCGGAACTGCGATAATGCTTTTCGTTTTATCAATGGAAAATACAGCAGCTCCTTATTTTGCTCTTCGGGACGTGGCAAATAGACGAAATCGCCATTCTGAATACCTAACGACAGACCATAGTCGGCAGGCAAAATAGGAAACACGCTGACACCGGGCGCAACAGGAAGCTTAAATCGCCCATTTCTATCACTCAAAACGATGGTATCTCCATTGGAAACTCCGATCCCTTTCAGTCCGCGTTCCCGACCATCCATACGACCATTGTCATTAACATCTTCAAAAACCAGCCCCGCAATCCATGCTGGCCCAGATTGTGCAGACAAGCTGAAACTGGTGCCAGACAGCATAAGGAACAAGATCCAAATAAACCTAAGACGCATCATAAGAATTGTTTCTAAGCATTATTAAAGAAAGGGGTGCTCCCTAAGGCGCACCCCTTCCCCCCCTTTTTACCCACTCTAATTATTCTACAGGTACATCGTACTTATATAAGTTGGTCTGGTCATTATTGGCACTGGTAAAGATGGCATAAGCCACCCCATTTGCAGCAAAAGCCATCGACAGGTCAGACGACTCCACCTCACTCAAAACTACCGGACTGGTCCAATCCTGAGCATCCTCATCAAACCCTACAACGGCAGGAAATAAATTAGTGTCGCGAAACATCAGATGAGGCACACCCATCGGCGAAAGCGCCAGGCTAAATTCACGTGTGGTTGCAAAATCCACATCAATGGCTGATCCAATATTGCTCCAGCTGCCGGTTTCAGCATCCAATCTCATCACTTTGGGACGAAATACATCATCACCCAAAGCATTATCCGCAACAGCAACATATACGTTGCCATCGGCGTCCACGTCCATGTCCAAATCACGCAAGTGTATTCCTGTTGAGTTCTCATCACGATAGTCATCAGACAAAGTAGTCCAGGCACCATCTGCATAACTGTACACCGAAATGGAACCGACATTCTGATTGTAAACGGTCAGGTACACTACCCCATTAACGTTCTTGCTTACCTGAATATAGCCAATCATATCAGAAGCACGACCAGGCATAGCTACAGAAGTCGACCAGCTGGAACCATCGTACTCTGAAATGTTCAACTCACGACGGATCAAAGCTCCTGCGGCATTGTTCATAGCAAAGACAAAAGGATTTCCGTCGTTTTTCAAAACAATTTCGCTGTTGCCCATACGAACATCGGTAATGCCCTTTCCACTCTCGCCACCTACATAACTCCAGGCTCCCGAGTTGTATGTCATCGCACTCATACTCTGCCCTACTTCGGCTGTAAAGTCAGCAAAGGAGATAAAAGGAGTTCCTTCCGGACTAAAAGTTAAAGAAATGCCAGATGCACGCCCCTCAGAAGCCAAACCACCCAGCGGAGCAAGTACGCCTTCTTCAAGCGCCAAAACACCTGCCAGGTAATCGTCGGTGGTCTCACCCGACTGAACGAAACCAATGTAAGGCAACTGATTGGCAGGATTCACCTTCAACACGATTTCACGCATATTGGTCGCATCACTGGTCAGGGGCCCCCAAACAGCATCAGGTAATTGGTCTATTACAACCGTATACATACTATTGTTGGTTCCTTCAGTTACCACATAATCAACAGGCGTAGAGAAATCATTTGCCGTTTCCCCACTCACCTGTACCTCTTCACCAACGGTAACCACATCGTTCTCCGTGGCTTCAAAACGAGCTACGAGAGCCGTTTTGTCCACATAATCAGGCAAGGCAATTCTGATTTCCTGGCCAACAGAGGTAGCCACATAGTCGGTCAGCAAAACCTCCTGATTGTCTTCAGCGTAAAAACCAAAGCTCACCAATTCAGCCTCTCCATAAACAGGCATATCGTCATCGTCGTCGTCACAGGCCACAAATAAACCAGCCATAATAAACAGATACAACAAACTAAAAACAGTCCTTTTCATAATACTTGATTTTAATTAATAAATGGATGATCGTTTACTTACTTCACTTCGGGCTTGGGATTAAGGATCACCTTAATAACAGGTGTTGCAATAAAATCGTTATATATAGCAGCAGCCACATCTTCAGCTGTAACGGACTCCACCCACTGGTCGTACTTCAAAAATGAGTCCCACCCATCTTCTTTATTGAAGAGACTGTTGCGAATGGAGCGACTCCAAAACATATTTCTTTGCTGATCGGAAGTCCACTTTTGAATCATATTAAGCTTCACATCCGCCAAAATGGGAAGAATCAAATCCGGATTGCCTGCCAACAACTCCAGTTCTTGTTTGGTCCGGTCGATGAGCGCATCCACATCGTCCGGATTGGAGGCAAATCGAATGGTACTTCTACGAAGCACCGAAGGATGAATCGTGCTTCCGGTACTCACACCCACACTGTAAACCATACCCATTTCTTCACGCAAAGTTTGCAGCAAACGGGTTCGCAATACCGACTGGGTCATATCAGCAACCAATTTGTAACGATCCATATCCCCCTCAATTTCGGTGGATTGAAACATCAACGAAACCGTAGCTCGTGGCGAGTCTCCTACAGCACGTTCAAACACCAGAGGAGCCTCCGGAAGTACCGGTCCGCTATAACGATAGCCGGTATCCACTTTACCTCCCGGCAATCCACCGATGTATCGTTCAATAAGGGGCTTGATTTCTTCAAAGGGCATATCCCCTAAAATCACAAACTTATATCCTCTTGCACTGCCAAAATTCTGATTAAAAACGGGCAACATACGCTCGTAGCTCAGTTCGTTATTCAGCAGCGAATCACTAAGCTCCCTGCGGGTATAACTGTCGCCATTGATCAACAATCCCAAATCACGATAAAAGGTATCGGTGGCCGTTTTATTTTCAGTCAGATACTTTTCAATAGATTGTTCCTTTATTTGTTCAAACACTTCCCGCTCAGCTCTGGGCTGGGTCCAACGCAAATACAACAACTGAAAAAGCTCCTCTACATTTTGATGATCTGCATTACCCACAAGACCCGATCTCGTTTTCTCTATCAAAAACAACATAGAAACGGTTTTATCTGCGAGGTAGTGACTAAGGCTCTCACGAGAGAAGCGCCCGGCACCACTAAGCGTGGCCAACCTGCCAGCAACCAAGCCATTGACGTAATCAGTGCTGTCAAGGGCATATAGCCCTCCTTCTCTAAAGCCACTAAAGACAATGCGATTCCGATCCCGCTCGGAGTACTTGTAAATGACTTCAGCGCCATTCTTTAATCGAATGTGATGCGCCTCCAAATCCTCCTCCCAGTTCAGCTCCTTAAGCTTCCTCTTCCTTGGCTTTTTCTCCAACAATTCATCGTACAGCTCATAATCCAATTCAAAAGGCGCTATATCTGCCGTTTGCAATGAATCATAAAGTGCCATTATGGTTTCATCTGAAGGAAGCTCCTCTCCAACCTGATCAAAATAGCTCAAAAGGAAGCGCGTTGCCTCGGGTGCCCGGAGCTCTTGCAACTGCTGAACCAATGCCAGAGAATCAATTTCCTTAATGTACTTTTTAGCCAACTGATACTCTAATTCCCTGGTAACAAACTTATGTCCGACATAAAATGCAGCATAAAGCTCGTCCATATACGAAGAAGACGGCGTTGGAGATTTTGACTCCGCCTTATCACGCAAACTATTAAGATAGCGGGTTTTCACCTTATCAATTTCCAAAGGCACAAAACCATATCTAAATAGCTGTTCCACCCGGGTCATGTAGGCTTTCATGCCTTCATAAACCTTACCGGGCACCAACTCGGCCGATCCCATCAAAACCCCCTTGGCATTGATGAAGCCGCCTACTGAATAGCTGCCCGATTTGTAATCGGGATGGTTGAACGAAAGGGTACCAAAACGCCCCCTGATGAGTTGATTCAACAACTGACGCTGAAGGTAATTCTTGTAATCCTCCTCATTGACAACCGCTGAAGGACGGTCGGTCAACTGAATAATATTAAACTCAATTTTATTGAGCGACTCATGGCTTACCCTGCGCACCCCCACTTCAGCAAAATCAGGTATCAAAAACTCCGGAAGTTCACCGGCAAGACCACATTCCAAGTCCCCAAAATGTTTCTGCAAAAGCGCCTCCGTTTCCTTTACATCAACATCGCCAACTACCGCAACAGCCATGATGTTGGGAGAATACCACTTCTCGTAATAATCTCTTAATCTCTGATGAGGGAAATGCTTAATAACAGCTGTATCCCCTATCGTTAGGCGCTCAGAATACCTTGATCCATTCAGAAGCTCCATTAAAAAAGCTTCCTGCGCATCTCGCTTGGGACCGGTTTGCGAAAGCCACTCGGATACAATTACCCCGCGTTCGTCCTCGATGGCCAGACTGTCCAGGGTGAGCCGTCCCGCAATATCGGAAAGAACCATTAAGCTGGAATCTAAGATGCCCGGCTCATTAAGCGACATAGACAATTTATACACTGTCTCGTTGAGCGATGTATGGGCATTAAAATCGACACCAAACTTAGCCCCCTTTCTTTCCAAAAATTGAATGAGTCCGTTGTCCGGAAAGTTTTGAGTACCATTAAAAGCCATGTGCTCCAAAAAATGAGCCAGTCCTTTTTGGTCGTCCTCTTCCAAAACCGATCCCGCTTTAATAAACAAGCGAAACACAGCCTCATCTTTTGGAAAATCGTTGGGATAAATATAGTAAGTGAGTCCATTCCCCAGCTTTCCCTCCGTAAGGTGAGGGGTCTGTTTTAGTTCTTGTGCAGCACCAGACCACATAAAAACAAAACCCAAAAACAAACTCCAAAACAATTTAATCATGAATACAGTCTTTAAAATAAAAATATACAATCCGGCAGGATAAACGGCCTCCCTGCTTTAAAAGCGGAAAATCGTACATCCACCGGCACTCATTAAGGAACCTTGGTTATAGTCAGCTCAGTTTGTAAGGCATCGGGTCCCGGCAATCCCATAATAAGTCCCCCGTCGTTAGCAACCAATGAAATAACAAGGCTGTTTTCGGCTTCGGGATCTAATGCATTGGCCATCCAACGGATACGAATGGGCATGCGGTAAATTCCGGGTAAAAAAGTCAGTTCGGTGCCACTGCTCAACAACTCATAATCGACTCCTTCTGTAAGCCCCTCGCCAACGGTTAGGTCATACTGTACTTTCAAAGATTCAGAACGGGGCTTAGAACTAAGGTAAACATAATACTCGCCAAGCACATTGGCTTTTGCAGAAACAGTTACCTGCGAAACGTTCTGATGCATAATGTGCACAAAAGGCTGGTCAAAGGGCTCCTGCTCCTCTTTGTCACAAGCGCTGAACAACAAGGTCAACACCCCAAGCATCATTACTGCTTTGTTCAAATTCATACGATTCATATCCGTTAATTTACTGTGGGGTTAGGAACGATATTGGTATTGGTGTCCAGTTCTTTTTGGGGAATGGGCAAAACAAACAAATCACTCGGATAACTAATTTCTTGCACCGTCGAATTAGTCTTCACAGGTCGTATCAGGGATTGCTTGCGACGAATGATGTCGTAAAATCGATGGCCCTCAAAAGCCAATTCCCTGGCCCTTTCCTTATCTATCATGATCAATAAGGTCGCCTCATCTTCTGAAACATTAAGATCATCGGGCGAAAGCCCGGAGGCTCTTGCCATAATGGCCTTCAAATCGCCAACCGCCTCACTGCCTCGATTGGTATTGGCATAGGCCTCTGCACGAATAAGATACATTTCAGACAGCCTTAAAACAATGGGATCATAGTGCTTGTCCAAATCACTAACATTGGCAGTAATGAAGTACTTTCTACACGCCGGAGCGCCATCTTCATTCTGCAACAGTTGAAGTCTTATATCATTCGGGTCGTCAAAGAGAGCAAGTAAAGTGTCGGCTGGAATGGCAGCGGGCGACGTGGGAGAATAAAAGGAAGAGAGACTCGAACTCTTTTCCAAACCATTGACCCTGAAAATCATCTCGTCCCCGGGAATCATTCCGTTGAACATAGCCAAATAGTTTTCGCCGGTGGATAAAGGCAATTCATCTATAAGCAAGCCGGCATAACGAATGGCGTTTTCCCAATCTTCCATGTACAATGCAGCTCTGGCTCTAAGCCCGTATGCTGCCCATACCGAGGCATGGTAAGGATTATGCACATTCTTGTCCTTAAGCAACTCAATGGAATGTTCCAAATCAGCAACAATTTGCTGAAAAACAAAGGCCACCGAACTTCGTCCCACATTGTCATCGGCACCAGGCGTTTTCAGTAATACAGGGATGCCCGGATGAGAAGCATCAGAAGTATAATTATAGGGCTGGGCGTAAACCCGAACCAGGTCAAAATGCGCTAAGGCTCGTAAAAACAATGCTTCCCCCATAATTTGCTCCAACTCCTGTTGATGCTTGGGGAAAGCCTGCAACAAGTCGGGCTGATACTGAATAATGTTGTTGATGTTGGCCATGGCCTCATAAATGTAACGCCAGATATAGCCTACTGCTCCAGTTTCCGATTCCGGATCAGAAGTAAAATTGTACTGATCAATCATATCTGCATTGCCGCCTACAATGTTCAGATGAACCATGTTACCAGCCAACTCGGGATAACGCAAAAACTGAGAATCATAATACTTATACACCCCGCTGTATGCCCCGGGCAGCGCAGAACGTATGCCCTCCATATCCGAAAAGAAAACCGGTATACTGGTCTGCCCAATAGGATCAACATCCAAAAAATCACAGCTTTGACTGCTCCATCCCAGACCGATGGTAAGCAGAAGAAGCACGCTCCATTTTTTTATTTTCCCCATTCTATAAATATTGTTGAATACTTTCATGTCAAACATCCTTTCTGCTGATTAAAAAGTTAAATCGAGACTTAACGAGTACATGGCTTCCATGGGATAGCCACTCATCGATTGCCTATACGAGTTTCGATCTTTTTGATCGTAGCGCGTCCACAGACCAATATTGTCTGCAATAAAAGACATCCGCGCACTGCCCAGATTCATAGCTTCCATCCATTGTCGTGGAAAAGCATACGACAAAGATATATTCTGCAAACGCACATGGGTCTTCTCATGCAAAAAGCGGGTTGAATTCATCACCGATCCGGTAGAAACCCCCCAAATTGGTTTGGGAGCCAAAGCCATATCACCCGGCTTTTGCCAACGATCCAGCTGGTTAACAGACTGGTTCTCCGACATAATATTGAGCCCGTCCGAAGAGGTACCACGACCGAAGGAACTGAAGCCATAGCCGCCAAGTACATAGTTCAATAAAACCCGAAGCTCCCAGTTTTTATAGCTGACATTATTAATAAGGGCTCCAGTTAAATCGGGAGAGGACGATTTATAAGGTACACGGTCTGCATAGTTGTAGGTTTTAGTAATATTGCCCCTGGCATCGTACCACATGGGACTCCCGTCCCGGGGATCCACCCCGGCCCAACGCACCAGGTAGTAGGTATCTAAACCGTGTCCTTCTTCCCAAATTTTAGTACCCATTACCTTTTCTATTCCGTTGTACAGCTCAAGAAGGGTATTTTGATTATGAGACATATTCAATTGGGTCGTCCACCTGAAATTATCATTCACCAAATTGGTGGTGGTGATTACGGCCTCAATGCCTCTGTTGCGAATTGACCCAACATTTCTGTGCACGCGCGTTGTTCCTGTGGTGCGCGACACATCCAGATTACTGAGCAAATCAATGGTCTTATTGTTGTACCACTCCACATCAATGTCGATGCGGTTAAAGAACTTCACACGCAAACCCACATTGGTCATATAGGTGGTTTCCCAGCTCAAACCGGGATTGGGACTGGTCGACATGGCGGCACCGGCCTGACCGTAATAGTTGTCACTTTGATTGTAAGAATAGACCCCTCTGGCTTGGTTGGTTCCCAAACGAGAGTTGCCGTTACTACCAAAACTTCCCTTAAGTTTCAAAATATTGATCAGCGCACTGTTAAAAAAGGACTCGTTGTGAATGTTCCACGATGTGGCCACTGACCCGAAGTTGGCCCAACGAACATCGTCACCAAAATCAGAATCCCCATCCTTACGAACATTAAAGGTAAAATAGTACCTGCGAGCGTAGGAATAGCCACCCCTGGCAAAAAAGGACATGGAGCGGTCAATGTTGGAACTGCTGGACCCCCTGCGATCTACCGCATAGGAAATCTCCTTTATGTGATCGTTCACAAAACCCGAACCAGTCGCGTTTACCAGGCTATATTCCTTTGAGCCCAGTTCAAAGCCCAACAAACCATTCACATTGTGCTTGCCAAAATCTTTAGTATAATTAAGGCGCTCGATATTGGTCCAATACAAAAAATTTGAGTGCCCACGTGTAGAATAGCCAACCGGTTCGCCAGAGGAGGTCATACCCGACCAATTGGTTCTGGCTTTATAAACATCTTCGTAGTTACTCTGGAAATCCACACCTATCTGTGAGGTTAAGGATAAACCGTCCATAATTTGATACTCCAGTGCCAGATTGGAATTGGAAGCAAAAGAGCGCTGCCGGTGATCGTTCTCCTCCCGTTCGGCCACCCTATTGAAAAATCTTGCAGTACGCCAAAAGGGATCACCATTAATTTCCCGACCATCAACATAGCGGTTGTTCAAACGAAAACTCCCATCCTCATTGTAAACGTCGTAAATGGGCAATGTTTCATAATAACTGGAACCAGGGTTGAAAATATTATTGATATTGTAAGAAGCTGAAGATCTTATATGTACTGTCAATTTGTCAGCCAGTTTCAATTCGTTGTTCACCCTAAGCGAATACCTCTCCTGATCATTGCCTATAACGGTTGACTCCTGTTTATAATAACCTCCGGATACGTAGTACTTCGAGCGCTGATTGCCTCCCGACAAAGTCAGGCTGCCTTGATAGCTCTGACCCATATCATAATAAACATCGTACCAATCGGTACCAGCTGTGGAATAGGAATTCAACGCATTGTCTTGAAAGGGAAAGTAGGTGGGATCAAGACCCGCATTGTTGTAGGTTTCTCTGGCCAAATCCATATATTGCTGAGCATCCAACACCTTAAAGCGAGTAGATTCGTTGATGCGCGACACACCGTAACGAGCTGAAAGCCGAATGTTTTGCTCCCCCTCCCTACCCTGCTTGGTGGTTACCAGTATGACTCCATTGGCACCGTTGGCCCCATAAATAGACGTTTCAGAAGCATCCTTAAGAACCGTAATAGACTCGATGTCCTCAGGATTGATATAGGAGAGGGGACTTACCGAAAGACTCATTCCGACTACCATATTGGTATTGTTTCCGGTATAGATGGGTGTTCCATCTACAATCCATAGCGGCTCGTTGGAAGCTGCCAGGGAGGCTTCACCCCTAACCCGTGTATTGTATCTGCTCCGTGTGCTGGCCGGAGCATCGGTATTGGGTTCAATAGTAAGTCCCGGAACCAGGCCATCCAAGAGCAAATCTACCCGTCCAGCCGGCAACACCTCAATATCCTTTGAGCTCACCTGATAAGCACTACCCACCATATCCATCTGATTCTGTCGCTTTCCGTAGGCACCCACCACCACTACATCGTCAATCACCTGATCCTGCGATTGCATAGTGATATTAAACATACTTTCATTGCCAACCTCAATTTCCTGGGGCTGCATCCCAATGAAGGAAAACTGCAGCACTTCCTCCTGTCCCATCCGGACACGAATCTCAAACATGCCATCAACATCTGTTACCACCCCCTGGTTGGTCCCTTTCAGAATGACATTAACTCCCGGAATAGCTTCTTTACGGGCGTCTGTTACACGACCCACTACCAAACGTGTTTGCTGAGCTTGATTTTGGTTTTGCCCCTGCTGGTTACTCGTTGTGGAAACAATAATTTGTTCATTCACCAATTCATAACTGTTCGAGCTGCCTTCAAAAAGCTCCTCAAGCACCTGGTCTATATTGTCTCTGGCAGCCGAAATGCTTACCCTTCGATTTAAGTCGACAGTCTCCTCGCTGTATATAAACTTGTATCCACTGACCGCTTCTATTTCACGGATGGCCTCAACCAGACGAACACTATTCAAATCCAGATTTAGTTCCTGCGAATAGCTTTTGCCCGCTATCGAAACCACCGAGATCATAAAAGAGACAAGTAATAATTTCCAATTCGTCATAATTCACTGCTAAATTTCCTAACTAACAAAACACCCGTTTTCATGCCAATTCGTAATAAAATCACGGCAGACGAAGGGCGTAACTGTTCCCATCTTTGATAAAATCAACCTTCGACACCTTGGCTACAATAGCGAATACAGTATCTGCACCTAAACGCATATCCAACTTTCCGGTAATGGGCAAGGCTTGTTTCAAAACCTCTTGGTCGTAAGTAAAGTGTATGTTGTAATAGCGCTCCATCTTTTGAAGCACCGCAGCCAAACCCTCATTTGAAAAGGTATACCATCCCTCCTTCCATGAAACAAAGGCCATTGCATTGGAAGTTTCCTCCACCAGAAACCGTCTTTCGGTTCGATTAAAAGTGGCCTTTTGCAAGGGTTGCATTACCTGACTTCGGGTACGAAGTCCACTCCCTGTTTCCAAAGCAACACGACCTTTCAGCAAAACAGTTTCAATACCTGGATCGTCAGGATAGGCCGAAATGTTAAAAGCAGTACCCAATACATTCACCCTCATGTCCTTTACTTTCACTATAAAAGGCACCACATCTCTCGCCACTTCAAAATAGGCCTCTCCTTCAAGAAACACCATGCGCTCCTGTGTATTAAACTCCGATGGGAACGCCAATTTGGAGCCGGCGTTGAGCCAAACCTTTGTGCCATCAGACAGCACCATTTTTGTATGGGTCCCATAAGGAACCACTATCTCATTCATTGCTTGAATTTCCCCCTCTGTCCCCCTGCGCGAAGTATATCTGACCAGACTGTCTTTTCCGATTTGGATGACACGCTGTTCTTTTAAAACAACCACCTCTGACTCTTGTTCATTCAAACGAATGTGCGCCCCATCCTCAAGAACCAAAAAGGGACTGCTCATACTTTCAACATTCTCCCTCCCGGAAAAAACGTAGGTGGAATCAAGCTCCTGGCCACTCCATATAAAGTAAGCCCCTGCCACAAATGCCAGGACTAAAACAGCCGCAACAGGACGCCAGACGTTCAACAAAACACTTCTTCTCACTTTCCGGTTTCCCCCTGAAAACCCTGCCTCCTTTTGAATGCTCTGCCATAAGTGCAGCTTATCCTTTTCGTCCAACAGCAAATCAGGACTAAGCTCACTCATATCTAAAATGAAGGACCTGGCACGCATGAGCTCCACCCAATCTTCTGGCTCCATCGTTTCCGGGGGCAAGCATTCTTCTGATCTGCTTTGCTTCACCAAAGCCACAAAGGATGTATCATCCAACAATTCTTCAACGGTTTTTCCGCAATAATTTTTCCAGTTCATGAGCATACAATTCGCCAGTCCACAGCAGTCCCCTTTATTAAGTAAAAGGAGCAAGTGTGGTTTTTGTGACAAAAAATCAGAAAAAAATAAGGAAAAGTTTCAGTTTGTCATTCCAGCCCATTCCAAAAGCGCTTAAGTGCCTGAATACCTCTGGATACCAATTGACGAACAGTTGCTTGCTTCATTTCCATGATCTGAGCAATTTCATCGTAACTTAATTCACTAAAATAACGGTAATGCAGGGCCTCGCGCTGGGCTTGACTGAGGGAAGCCAAGCCCTGGGACAGCAGATTGCGCTTTTCCTGTTCCCCTTCCTCATGAATCAGACCTTCCTCTACGGGCCTGACCGAAAACTCCTGAAGCTTCTCTAGGGAGGTATAGCGCCCCCCCCTCTTTACTTCTGAAGCAAGGCGCCTGCGTAGGGCGCGCAACAAATAAAAACGAATATTGTCGGTCGCTCCCAGCTTATGTCGGCTGCGCATCAGGGCCACGAACAAATCCTGCACAGCATCCAACACCATCTGCTTATCCCCAGTAAACTTAAGTCCATAAGCATACAAATGGTCGACCTCCCGATGGTAGATCTCAGACAAGGCGGCTTCACTCCCCTCCTTAAATCTTTGCCAAAGTACCTTATCTGTGGTCATCGCCTCTTGCTTACTTATTATTCACCCTTTACATCATTCTTCCGATTCATCCGGTGCCTGTCCTCTGCCCCAAAAATAGTAAATAGCTGTAACAACAGCTGCGAAAACCTATGCATCTTCCAGTATTTTGACAGCAAAGCATACAATGCAGCACAAAAAAAGACTTTTTCATCCTCAACAAAAGGCTTACCTTGCTTGTTCACCTTGCACATCCAGAAAACAAGTAAAAGCAAGAAGTATGGCACAGCAACTCAATAAGTACAGCCGCTTAATTACCCAGGACGACAGTCTGCCAGCAGCCCAGGCGATGTTACATGCCATAGGCATGGACGAGAACGACCAGAAAAAGGCCCAGGTGGGTATTGTAAGTACCGGTTTTCAGGGCAACCCCTGCAACATGCATTTGAACGATCTGGCGGCAGCCGTTAAAAAGGAGGTGGATCAGCAGGAGGATTTGTACGGACTGGTTTTTCATACCATTGGGGTGAGCGACGGCATTACCAACGGCACCAGCGGCATGATGTATTCACTGCCCTCCAGGGAGTTGATCGCCGACTCTATTGAGACGGTGGTGGCGGCGCAGTTTTACGATGCGGTGGTACCTGTGGTGGGCTGCGACAAGAACATGCCCGGTGCCATGATTGCCATGGGACGCCTGAATCGTCCGGGACTCATGATGTATGGAGGCACGGTAAAAAAGGGCAGCTGGAAGGGTAATGACTTAAACATTGTATCTGCCTTTGAGGCCTATGGCGAACGCCTGCGGGGGAACATCAGTGACTTCGACTACAAGGGCATCATCAAGCACAGCATACCCGGAGCAGGGGCCTGTGGCGGGATGTACACGGCCAATTCGATGGCGGCCGCCATCGAATGTATGGGCATGAGTCTCCCCTATTCCTCCTCCAACCCGGCAGTGAGTCCCCAAAAACAAAGCGAAGCCGAACGCATTGCGGCCGCCGTAAAAGTACTCTTGGAGAAAGACCTGAAGCCGCGCGACATCATGACCCGCAAAGCCTTTGAAAATGCCATTGCGCTGATCATGGCCCTGGGCGGATCTACCAACGCCGTCATTCACCTGATTGCCATGGCCAAAGCCGTTAATGTACCTTTAAGTCTCGACGATTTCCAGACCATCAGCAACCGGGTGCCGTATTTGGCCGACCTGAAGCCCAGCGGGCAGTATTTGATGGAGGATTTGCACGACATTGGCGGCATTCCCGGCGTTATGAAGTTCCTGTTGAAAGAAGGCGTACTCGACGGCAATTGTATGACGGTAACAGGTAAAGCGCTGGGCGAAAACCTGGAGGAAGTACCTGATTTTCCGGCCGATCAAAAAATCATTCGCCCCCTAAATCAACCGCTGAAAAAGACCGGGCACCTGCAAATTCTGTACGGGAACCTGGCACCGGAAGGCGCCGTGGCCAAAATCACCGGAAAAGAAGGCGAGCGTTTTGAAGGGCCTGCACGGGTGTACGACAATGAAACAGCCGCCATCGAAGGCATCAAAAGTGAAGTACAAGCCGGCGAAGTAATCGTTATTCGCAACAGCGGACCCAAAGGCGGTCCCGGTATGCCCGAGATGCTGAAACCCACGGGAGCAGTAATGGGTGCCGGCCTGGGCAAAGACGTAGCCCTGATTACCGACGGGCGCTTTTCAGGCGGCTCACACGGCTTTGTGGTGGGACACATTACTCCGGAGGCCTACGAAGGCGGTGTGATTGGTCTGCTTCAAAACGGCGACCGCATTTGCATCGACATCACCCAAAACAGCATTACGGTGGATCTGAGTGACGAGGAACTGGCCGACCGTAGAAAAAACTGGAAACGCCCGGAAGGCCCTGCCCTTACCGGCATCTTAAAGAAATTTCGTCGCTCGGTGGCATCGGCCTCCGAGGGTTGCGTCACCGACGCCTAAACCAAAGAACATGGCCTATTGCGATTACATAGCGGCGCTGCCCGAAGGGGAGCGCCGCCGGCTGCACCAGAGGTACCACGACCGCGACTATGGTTTTCCTTTGCACAACGACAATGAATTGTTCGGTCGCTTGTTGCTGGAGATCAACCAGGCGGGACTCAGCTGGGAAACCATCCTCAGGAAGGAAGCTCATTTCAGGAAGGCCTACGACGACTTCGACATCAAAAAAGTAGCCGCTTACGGTCGGACCGACCGTGAGCGGCTGCTTGCCGATGCCGGCATCATCCGCAATCGACTTAAAGTGGAGGCGGCCATCTACAACGCCCAAAAAATACTGGAACTTCAGTCGGCACACGGCTCCTTTGAGCGCTGGCTCGAAAGCCAGCATCCCTTGCCTCTGCCCCAGTGGGTAAAACTTTTTAAGCAGCATTTCAAATTCACCGGCGGCGAAATTGTCAATGAGTTTTTAATGAGCATCGGCTACCTGCCCGGGGCCCATAGCCCGGATTGCCCCCGCTTTGCCGAAATAGCCGTCCAAAATCCCTTGTGGATGCAGGGAGACAAATCATGAGTCCTTTAACCCGCCCACACTCCGCAAAAATCGAGCACCACCTTGTCGCCACACTCCCGGGCTAAGGTTCTGAACTCCTTGTGCGCCACTAAAAAGGCAACAATGTCGGCCTTTTCAAAAGCTTCTGCATAGGGCGTCAGTTTAAATACAGGATGGTCCTTCAGGTTGGGCTCTACCAGGAGGACTTCCTCCCCATTGGAGTTTTGCAACACCTTGTGGGCGATGTATTTGGCCGGTGATTCGCGCAAGTCGTCGATATTGGGTTTAAAGGCCAGGCCCATAATGGCCAAAGAGGGACTCCTATGGTGCTTCAACTGAAAGGCGAGTCGTGCATTCTGAATTTTCTCTGCCGCCCAAAATGATTTGTAATTATTGATCTCCCGAGCCTTACCAATGAGCTGCGATTCGAGCGGATATTCCGACACAATAAAATAGGGATCTACCGCTATACAGTGCCCACCTACTCCGCAACCCGGTTGCAGAATGTTCACCCGCGGGTGCTTGTTGGCCAGGCGGATCAGCTCCCAAACATTGATGCCGGCCTTATCGGCTATAAGCGACAATTCGTTGGCAAAGGCAATCTGTACATCGCGGCTCGAATTCTCCGTCAGCTTACACAACTCTGCCGTGCGTGCATTGGTGGCGTGCAAGTCCCCTTCTACAAAAAGACGATAAAAATCCATGGCCTTTTGCGTGGCCGCGTCGTCCATTCCGCCAATTACCCGGTCGTTGTGCACCAGCTCGTACATGACGTTGCCGGGCAGTACGCGTTCGGGACAATAGGCAATGTGCAGCTTATTCTTCAGCTCGGGCCGCTCCTGATAAATCAGGGCCGCCATTTTTTCGGTGGTCCCGACCGGTGAGGTGGATTCTATGATAAATAGATCGCCCTCTTTCAGCAAAGGCAGCACGTTGCGGGTAGCGGCCTGCACAAAGGAAATATCGGGCTCATGATTACTCAAAAAAGGTGTGGGCACCACAATCAGATACACATCGGCCGGCTGAACCTCTTCCGAGGCTTTCAGCAGACCTTTTTTTACTGCCTCGGCCACGTAGACTTGCAGGTCGGGCTCCACAATATGTATTTCTCCTTTATTGATGGTTTCCACCACCTTAGCATTCACATCCATTCCAGCCACAGAAATGCCGCGAGAGGCAATCAAGGCCGAAGTAGGCAGACCAATGTAACCGAGTCCAACGGTTGAAACGCCCTTTAGCTTCATACGATTTGTTTTTCTTGATGACAAAGCAAAATTAAGCAAGTCGGACTTAGCAGACGGCTTTGTTCATCAAGCAAAGGACGCTGTTGCTCAAAAGCTTCCGCCTTTACAGGCAGCAACCAGCTCGGCCACGTGAATTTGCGTGGTATTGAGTGAATGCACCCCATGGTAACTGCTGTCGGGCAAAATCAAGGGCAGTTCGGTACAGCCCATGATCATTCCGTCGATACCCTGCGCCTCCTTCATCCGGGCAATCACGTCGACAAGTCCCCCCCGGGTGGCCGGCTTAAAGACACCCAACTCAATTTCGGTAAACAACTTTTCGTTGATGTAATTGCGGTCTTCCTCCGAAGGAATCACCACCTCTACGCCATAGCGTGCAAACACCTCCTGAAAAAAGCCGGCTGACATGGTAAAAGACGTGCCCATGAGTCCCGCCCGCTTTATCCCCTTCGCCACCGCATAACGAGCGGCGGCTTCTACGATACTGATCATAGGCAACTTAACGGCCGCCTGCAATTCGTCGAAAAACAAATGGGGTGTATTGGCGGTAAGTGCCAAAAAATCGACGCCCGACCGCTCCAGGGCTTGTAATTTATCGGCCAGATAAGCGGTGGCGTTCGTATAATCGCCCTTCCTCACAAGGCCGATAAAATGTTCCATATTCACACTGTAAATCACCATCTCCGGGTAATCCAGTCGCCCCTCATTTTCCTGCTTGAAGGAATCGATCAGCGCCTTATAATAATCAATGGTAGCCTCGGGTCCGAGACCACCTATCAATCCTATTTTTTTCAAGTGTATGGCCATAATGCAAAGGGTTTAAAATTGATGTTAGACCAAAGTTATAACATCGTACTGTAAAAAAGGACTTAAAAGTCCTTCTTTTTATTCCCCCCATTTCAGCAGGTTAACTCAGAACACAAAGAAACAGTCCTGCCAAAGGGCAGGACTGCAAAGTAAACAGGTAGCGCTTGTTTATTGTACAACAACCTTGGTACTGTAGCGAAGGCCATCCATATACAAATGAAGCACATATACGCCCGATCCAAGGCTACTGAGATCCAGTTCGGGCTTTTCGCCCGAAGAAATTCGAATTCTCCGTATCAACTGTCCCTGAAGGTTCTCGACATGCACCAAACCAACACCAGTGCCTCCTGGCAACGCCATTTGAAACAAACCCTTTCCGGGGTTCGGATAAACCTTAAAGGAGCCCACCGCCTCGGTGGACGGAATGCTGGTGGCAGCAGCTACTCTGATGGTTCCATCGCTGGTAAAAGTACTCAGATCCCAAACCAGACCTTCGCCAGGCGATTCAGGCTCAACGGCTTCAAATTCCCCATCGATACTGGCCAGGCGAACCAATTGAAACGACATACCTGGTTCATAGGGCAAGTCAGAGACATTAATCATTTCGAGTACGCCGTTGGCGACAAAGTTCCCGGTGGTAGACATACGGTCTGACCGATTGGCAGCCAAATCGACCTGTACCCGAAACCGAGACCCGGAATTCAAGTGCACATTGGCCACCCGAAAAGAAGAACCAACCACTGGCGCCCCGGGCCGATAGTAACCGGCATACAAAACGCCCTCTTTTTGTACCACCACTTGATTGCTCACCCGACCGTTTCCACTAAGATGAGCACCTGCCCGTACCACCACCTGAGCACTACCGGGACCGCTGGTGCTGCCGTTAATAAGCACTCCGCCTTCATTAACACTGAAGGTGCCAACGGACAACAAGTCGGCATTGATCTGCATGGTACCGCTGCCTACTTTTATGATGTTTCCACTGGTAATGGTTCCTCCAAAAGAAAAGTCCTCATTGCGGTGACCCAATTCCCAGGCAGCAGCACCCCACAAACGTCCGCTTCCTGTAAGGGCACCCAAACGTACCGTTTGCGTAAGCATATCGTCAAACACACCTGTCGTTCCCAAATCAAGAATGGCCTGAGCATACCCGTGTGTACTATAATTCCGGAAAGAATTATCGGTCATCAACCTGATGGTGCCGGAAAAATCACTCCAATTACCCGCAAAATCGGAACGTACCCAGGGAATACTTATTCTGAATTCCCCGGCACCCGTCAGGGTATTGCTGTAGGTGCAACGACCATCGGCATACAGGGTTCCCACCTGTCCCTCTTCTACAACAAGGGGATAACTGGAAGAACTGTAGCTGCCACCGCTGTCAAAGTCTCTCAAGACACCCCCTTCAAAAACGACCTTTTGCCCGGGCAGGGCCTGTTCGGTAGTCAATTGTACCGCTCCCTGCTTCAGCACCAACTCCTGATTGGTGTTGGCGGCGCTCAGACTCAGAGTATGCACGCCGGTCTTTTCAACAGAACCCCCAATTATACGACCATTCCAACTCACCGATGCATCGGTATGTAATACAGCCCCTTCGTTGCCTACTGTCATTGCGCGCTCTGCTGTTCCTGCCTGAGCAAAACGCAGCGTTGCCCCATTGATTTCAAATAGGCCGGCGTTGGATGAAACGCCGCCAATGGAGCCGTAGCCATCGATGGCATTGGGCAGTGCAAACACTTCAAGTTCACCTTCTTCAACCATTAATTTGCCACTAAAATCGTTGACATTCTGAATCGACAATTTCCCACTGCCTTGCTTCGTAAGCGTAGCGGCTCCACTAATCTTACCGTTTCCGGTAAGCACATAATCGGTCTCATTGTCAAACAGCACCGAAGCAGGCATTAAGGTTTCCATAAGCTGAATCGTTTTAAGCTCTGCCGCATCATCCACCACTACCGCATCACCACTTACAAAGTAGGAAGCTGCGTCTTCAACCCAAAAATTTTCGGTCTTTACCAAATCCCATTCATCGCTTATGTTGCCCCGCCAAAAAGCCTGTCCCACAGGGCGCACCTCCTTGACCGTCAGCACCAGCTGATCGTTGAGCCACGACAGCTCAGCAGGCAACCCTTCTATCCCTTTTAACACCAAAGTCCCTGTGGTACCGCTGATGCCCTCAGGAAAATCAATCAACACATACGTACCGGCGGCCAATCCCTCTACCAGGTTGGCATTGACCCGCACCACGGTTTCATCGCTCCAATCGACCTCCCCGTTTATGGTCAACAGATCGCGTTCGGCCACCTCCAAACCATTCATATCGAATACCAGCTCCGCCTTTTCTTCCACAACAAAGGGACCCGAAACGGTGGTGCTGCCTGCCAGCGATTCGCCCCCAACGAGGAGCTGTGCGCCACGGCGCAAAGTCAGGCCCGCCCCCAAATCACCTGCCACGCCAAGTCGTGTCGAAAAATTGGCCCAAACGGGACTGGCTGCTAAGTGACCCTCAAGAGCAAGAGTTCCCTCCCAAAGCTCGGTTACCCCGGTAAAACTGTGCTGCCCTTTCAACATAAAGCGGCCTGAACCCTGCTTCACCATGCCCATAGCCCCTTCCAGGCTTCCTCCTTCGGCATTTAACTCAAAACTACCGGCAGTATTCACCGTTACAAAGGAGGGAGCATAAACGACATTCAACAAAAGGCTTTTGTCCCGGCTGTCGCTGTCCGTAAAGTAAACATGACTGCCATCTTCATAGCTCACTGCCGCACCATCGAGCGTCCAGCCCGGGGTCGTTTTATCCCATTCGGCACCGCTGTTGTAAACATATCGCCCATTGCTCAGTTTGGGGGGCGGAGGTGTTGTTATGCCCTCCAATTCACCCAAAAAGAAACTGGTATGCGGCGGCTGATTATAGCCCACATTTTGCCAGGCTAGGGCCAAACGGTATTGGCGGTCGTGCATCAGCGAATAAATGCGATGTTCGGTGGGATGAACAGTGGTATAAATCCGGATTTTAGATGGATCGTTGGTCCGGTAAATCAGCTCTTCCCGCCAGTCGCCCAACAAATCGGCCTGCAAAGCCGGATTGCCCTTGGAGCCATTGTTCGACAAAGCGCCGGGTGCATCCAAAAGAACTGCGCCATTTGTCGGCTTGCTGATGCGGGTATGATCGAGCAGCTCACTCAACAGGTCACCATCCCAAAAAATCCGAAAATTAACCGAGGTGTGCAATCCAAGGTGATCCACATTGTCGCGACTGCTGGCCGAGTAAACGGGACTGCAACCCCAAACCTGAGCCCCGTGGGTCTCGTTGCTGACGTTGGCGGCCATGCAACGGCCGCAATCACTGAACGAGCGATGGCGAATGAGGATGGAACCATCGGCTGCATCGTGCAAGACCGAACCGCCTTCTCCCGATTCCAGACAACGAAAGACTTCTAATCCGGGACGATAAGGATCAAAATCGCTCACGTGCATGGCATCTCCATGTCCCAGCCGCGTGGAATACAAGCCTGTACCATCGTCGTCGATGGTACAGGACCCAAAAATAATCTCATCGCGACCATCGCCATCCGCATCGGCCACACTCAGGTTGTGGTTGCCCTGACCGGCATAAGCCTCATTTCCGGGCGTATCGCTGTCAAACACCCAGCGCAGACTGAGCTCGCTTCCATCAAAATCATAAGCAGCCAAAACCGAACGGGTATAATAGCCACGGGTCATTACCAGACTGGGCCGCTCGCCATCCAAATAGGCAACGGCAGCCAAAAAGCGATCTACGCGGTTACCGTATCCATCGCCCCAGGCATCCACATTACCGCGTGGCGGATGATAGGTCACGGTGCTCAATTCGGCGCCGGTGCGCCCGTCGAACACGGTCAGGTATTCGGGTCCACTCAGTACATACCCCCCGGCATTGCGGTAATCGGCCGAATGATTGGCAGTGGCAGCGGGTCCTTCAGAAAGGAAGTTGCCGAGTCCGTCTACCGTACCGGGAGCAGTTTTACAAGCAATTTCAGCGATCCCGTCGCCAGTCAAATCGTAGACCATAAACTGGGTGTAATGCGCGCCGGCGCGGATGTTCTTCCCCAGATCAATGCGCCACAACTTCTCCCCCTCCATGGTATAAGCATCCAGAATAACGTTTCCGGTGTAACCCGCATGCGAATTGTCCCTTCCCAGGGCCTCCCACTTCACCACCAAATCGAGCACATCGTCGTCGTTCAAATGCCCCGTACTCATATCGTTAACCGTGTACGAATAAGCTTCCCCATCCGGCGTAAGGCCACCCGGAGGCAGATCAAGGCTCAGCTCTTTGTATTGTTGTTGCCAAACGGCCACTTCTTCTGAAACGGCTTGTTCCTCGCCATTAATCACCGCAGCAACAGCGTAGCGACTGCCCAGGGTGCCGGCCGGGTCCACAAAATTAGAAACCTCCAAGGGAACATCGTTCATCTTTTGGCCATCACGGTACAAATTATAGGTCGCCGTGTGCCATTCCTCACCCGGGAGGGTCCAGCCGACAAACACACCGGACGCCACCTTTACGGCCACCAGGCCCCGGTCCAAGCTTTCCATAGGATGTTGGGCATAGACAGAAGCACCCCAAACAAAAATCAACAGAAGCAGCAGTTTTTTCATAGTACAACTGATTTTATTAAGCAAATTTAACAAAGCTGCATGTAAATACAAGGCCAAACTAAACAAGCACAACATTTATTCTATGGCCTTCAGCACCACACGGTAGGTATAAGGCTTAGGAAAAACAGTGTAATCGGCATGGGGACGCGCCCCCCAGGAAGTGTCGCCGCCAACACCCATCATGCAGTGGTCAACATGTAAATACACTTCATCTTTGGGTGCCAAATCAACCGTATGCAACATCCCGCGCTGCGGGGTGGTAAAGTCTTCGGGACTAAAATGCAGGGCAGAGAAACCAGCCAGATCGTCACCTGTTATCCTTATGCCCAGACCATTTTGATTGGCCACCTCGACCCATCTTATATCGCTGCGATAGCCATTCTCTTGAGGAGCAGGATAGTTTTCCAGCAGCTCCGTGGCACTGGCCTCATACACATCTACAAAAGCTGAATGCTTGCGATCGGGGTAGTTTTCCCAGGGACCGCGACCATACCACTTGATCTTATTCATATCACCAGGCAATACCCACCGGAGTCCTAAGCGTGGCAAGGGCGGCAACCGGTCCCTGCCCGGTTGGTAACGGTGACTAATGGCCAGACTGCCATCGGCACCAATGCGGTAACTCAATACGGTTTGTCCCAATTCATTGGGAAGCTGATAAGTGAGATCAAGACCGGCCTCTCCCGATTTTGGGGAATGCACGACCAGCGCCTCCATCTCTAAACTGTCCTGGGCATAACGCCATACGCCCAACTTCTGCAACATATTGTAGCCATAGTCGTTGTCGTTGGGGGCCCGCCAAAAGGCAGGGGTGGGACCACCATCAAGCACGACCCGCTCGCCTTTGGTCCATTCCAGCAAGGTCCCGCTCGCTTTGTCAAAACGGAAAATAAAATCCTTACCCGAGAACAGCAGTTCTCCGCCGCGCTGTTTCAATCGCAAATCGCCGGGTGCCTGCTCTTCCGGGGCAGCAGGACCATCAGCGCGTGAGGGAAGGGCAAACTGAAAACGGGCCAATTCGTGACCGGCATCCAGCAAGCCCCAGGGATTCAAGAGACGGGCATGCAGATGCAAAAACACCTCTTGGTTTTCAGGCAGCTGCGGCTCTTCTTCCCAAAGCTGCACCGAGGCCGATTTTCCGGGAGCCAGTCCGCCCAAACCAAAGCTGCCACTGACCAAAGTGCTTCCTTCCGAACGCAGTGCCCAGTCAAACTCAAAGCGGTCCAGATCAATAAAATCGTAAGTGTTGCTGATCTGCAGCTGTCCACCGCCAAAATCCAGCGGCGCCGCTTTGATGTATTGGTACACCTTATTCACCTCATGCAACGAAGGGTTGGCACTGCGGTCGGGCCGCACCAGTCCGTTCATACAGAAGTTCTGACTCGAAGGTGTGCCTTCGGGTCCAAAATCACCGCCATAGGCCCAGTAAAGTGTTCCATCATCGGTATATTTAGCCAAGCCCTGGTCCACCCAGTCCCATATAAAGCCGCCCTGCAGATTGCCGTATTGCTCCATCACGTCCCAATACTCCTTAAGATTGCCCACACTGTTGCCCATGGCGTGTGCGTATTCACATAGGATGAGTGGCCGATGATCCCAAGACAAGCCGTGGCTCACCAGACGATCGATGCGGGCATACATGGGAGCAACAATATCGGTATTGCGTCCGGTCCCTGCCTGTTCGTACTGAACGGGGCGACTCAGATCACGGGTTTTGATCCAATCGTATCCGGCCTCAAAATTAACTCCGTTGCCGGCCTCATTACCCAGCGACCAAACGATGACAGAAGGGTGGTTCTTATCCCGCTCCACCATACGTTCGATGCGATCAAGGTGCGCCCCCATCCAGAGGCTGTCTTTTGCCAGACTCCTGTCGCCATAGCCCATACCGTGCGATTCAATATTGGCCTCGTCCACCACATAGAGCCCGTAGGCATCGCACAACTCATAGAAGCGTGAATCGTTGGGATAATGACTGGTACGTACCGCATTAATATTGTTGGCCTTCATCAACCGGATGTCCTCCAGCATCGAGGCCTCCGAAATCACATGTCCGCTAAAGGGATCGTGATCGTGGCGATTAACCCCCTTCAAAAGCACTGCCTTACCATTTACCAGCAACTGCCCCCCTTGAATTTTCACCGACCGAAAACCGACCTTTACAGCCGTGGCCTGTATTTCCCGGCCTTTGGCATCCTTCAGGACCAAAGCCAGGGTGTACAATTCAGGCTCCTCTGCATGCCAAAGCTTAGGCTGTTCAAGCCTGCCTTTAAAACGCAGCTGCTCTTCTGCATCGGCAGCTACGGCCCACTCCAGGTGCTGCCTGCTCACCACTTCTTGTCCATAAAGCAATTGCAGCTCGGCACCACCTCGCTCCTCCTTACCCAAATGATTCCGTAAATCCATCACCACCTCATAATCGGCCGTACTGAAATCGGCACTCAGGTCCTGCTTAAAAAAGAAATCGCGCAAGCGCACCTGAGGTACGGCATACAAATACACATCCCGTTCGATACCCGAAAGCCGCCAAAAATCCTGGTCCTCCAAATATGACCCATCGCTCCAACGGTAGACTTCCACCGCCAGGGTGTTCTCACCTGGGCGGACATGAGAGGTGACATCAAACTCCGCAGGCAATTTGGCATCCTGCGAATAGCCCACTTTTTGCCCATTTACCCACACATACATGGCCGAGTTTACCGCACCAAAATGCAGAAACACCCGCTGTCCCTCCCATTCGGCAGGCAGCTCAAAAGTCCGACGGTACGACCCTACCGGATTGTTGTCGTGCGGAATGGCCGGGGGCTGCGGATCAGAAGTAAAACCAAAACCGGCACTAACATAAATAGGTACCCCGTAACCATTAATTTCCCAATTACCAGGCACAGGAAAAGTGGCCCAATCGGACACATCGTAATCCTCTCTAAAAAAATCTAGGGGACGATCGGCCGGCTTTTCCACCCAGTTAAACTTCCATTGCCCGTTCAGCAGACGAAACCAGGGTGAGGCCTCCCTGTTAAAGCCCAAAGCCTGCTCCAGCGAAGCATAACTGTAAAAGGAGGCGTGTCCCGCCTCCTTATTAATGGCAAAAACCTCGGGATTTTCCCAATCCTTTGCCCCCATTGCCGGAGCGGCACCCAACAGTCCCGCCAACAAAAACCCAAAGCCAATAATTCTCTTCATCATATTTTCAGTTTTTCCTTAAATCTTTAGCCTTTTCAAAATAAGGCAACCCCGCGCCCCTTGTCTTGCGGAAAACAGGCAAAAGCTTGCACTTATTCGACATTCTGTATTTCGGATTTTACGAGGTATTGCCGCGCGCCAACAAAAAAGGTAATTTGCCAAAAACCTTTAAAATTAGAGTATGCGTAAATCATTATTACTTTTGGCCTTTTTAGCAACGGCCTTGTTTCAGACACAGGCGAAGCCCGGTTTTGGTGAAGCCAGTTTGCTGAATAACGACTGGAAGTTTTATAAGGGCGACCCCGCAGAAGCCGCCGCCCCGGACTTTGACGACAGCCGCTGGCGGGCGCTTCATTTGCCCCACGACTGGAGCGTAGAGGGACCTTACAGTCCCCACTGGGCCAGTGCCACGGGCTATCTGCCCGGCGGCATAGCTTGGTACCGCAAAACCCTGGATGTTCCTGCCGAATGGGAAGGAGAGAAAATCTACATTTATTTTGAAGGAATTTACCGCAACGGCGAGGTCTTCATCAACGGCCAACGCCTGGGCATGCGACCCAACGGTTACATTTCGCACAGCTACGACCTGACGCCTCACCTGCGTTTTGGAGAGCGCAACACCCTGGCCGTACGGGTCGACCACAGTGAGCATGCCGATTCGCGTTGGTACACCGGGTCGGGCATATACCGGGATGTATATCTGGTAAAGGCCGGGGAGGTGCACATCAACCAGTGGGGCGTATTTTTTTCGACCCCTGAGGTAAGCACACGCAGGGCCAGTGCCCAGGTGCAAACCACCGTAAGCAACCACAGCAAGGAGCGCGCCGTTTTGCAGGTAAAACAGGAGCTGCGTAACGCCACAGGCCAAACCGTAGCCAGCACCAGCTCACGCCTTAATGTAAACGGCAATGCCCAACAAGAACTGAAACAAAATATGCGTGTTAATCAGCCCAGACTGTGGTCGCTGGACGATCCCTATCTGTATACCCTGATTACTACCGTCGAGCAAGACGACAAGGTCATCGACCGCAGTGAAACCCGCGTAGGCATTCGCTATGTAGATTTTGACCCCAACACGGGCTTTGCCCTGAACGGAGTCAATATGAAGATGAAAGGTGTTTGTCTGCACCACGATGCCGGCAGTCTTGGTTCAGCCGTGCCCCGTGAGGTATGGAAGAGACGCCTGATAGAACTTAAATCCCTGGGCACCAACGCCATCAGAACCAGCCACAATCCTCAGGCACCGGATTTGTACGAACTCTGCGATGAACTGGGCCTTCTGGTACTGAACGAAGCTTTTGACGAGTGGGAATTTCCGAAGAAGAAGTGGCTCGAAGGATGGAACCAGGGGAGCCCGGGCTTTCAGGGACACGCCGCCTTTCATGAAGAGTGGGCCGACCAGGACCTCAAAGATATGATACTGCGCGACCGCAACCATGTAAGTGTGGTCATGTGGAGTATCGGCAATGAGGTGGATTACCCCAACGACCCCTACTCCCACCCTGTTCTGGACCAGGCAGGTATTGGCCAACAGCACGTACGGGGTTTTCAAAAAGACCAGCCGCACGCCGACCGCCTGGGAGCCATTGCCGAGCGCCTGGCAGCCATTGTGCGCAAGTACGATCCTAGCCGTCCGGTGACTGCGGGACTGGCGGGACCGGTGATGTCGAACGAGACCGATTATCCGGGTGCGCTTGATGTCGTGGGCTACAACTACACCGAAAACCGCTACGAGCAGGACCACCAAAAATACCCGGAGCGCATTTTTTATGGCAGTGAAAACCGGCACGATTTTGAGGCTTGGAAACACGTGCGCGACAAGGACTACATTTTTGGTCAGTTCCTATGGACGGGCATCGACTATTTGGGTGAGGCCCACCGCTGGCCTTCCAGAGGTTTTACTTCAGGTCTGCTCGATTTGGCCGGCTATAAAAAACCCAGGGCCTGGTTCCGTCAAAGTTTGTGGTCCGACCAGCCTATGGTTTACCTGGGCAGCTACCCGACACGCAGTGGACGCAACTACTTATCGACCGACGCCGATGCACTTTGGAATTACCGTGAGGGACAAAATGTACGCGTGGTGAGCTATACCAATTGCGAGGAAGTACAACTCCTGCTCAACGGCCAAAAAATAGGCGCACCCATTGCCCTGAACGACGAAACGGGCATCATTCACTGGGACATCCCCTACCAAAGTGGTAAACTTGAAGCGATTGGTTACATCAAAGGGGAAGAAGCGGCACGTTTCGAAATCGAAACCAGCGGTCGCCCCCATGCCATTGACGCACAAGTTTGGAACAGCCAGAACGTAGTGAGCAAAAACCGTGGTGTAGCTCAAATCGAAATTCAAATTCGCGATGAAGCCGGACGCCCCGTTCTTCTTTCTGACGAAGAACTGCTGTGCCGGGTCGACGGCCCCTTTAAGCTACTGGGCATGGAAGCCAGCAATCCACAGGACATGGGCGATTACACCAACAACCGCCTGCGGGTTTTCAAAGGCCGGATGATTGTTTACATCGAAGCCACCGGCGAAGCAGGTGAAGGTACGGTAGTACTGTCGCACCCCTGGCTGGAAAATGCCGCCGTTCAATTAAAAGCAGAATAGAACTTTCTTGCTGCGGAAGTCCGCAGCAAAATCATGCAACAAAAAAGGCGATCCACAGCGGATCGCCTTTTTTATTGAGACTTTTGCAGGGACCTGCTCCCTTTACTTCTTCTGTCGTACCCAGACCTCATCAATCCACACCGCACGGGTAAGATTTCCATTACCAATCGGAAACACATAGTAACCCTGAAGCGAAAACCGGTCGCCCTCCATCAGCACCTTATAAACATTGGCCGTAGAAGCATGCCAGTCGGGCCCCTCATCATGCACCGTAACCATCGACGAATCGGTCAATATCCGGTAACGACCATGATTGTAAGCGCGGCGATGCGGTTCGCGCACCACCTCCGAGAAAAAAGTACCATCTTCCTTCAATACCATGGTTCGGTATTGGAGACTATCGGCAGGATCATCCTCCACCAGACGCCAGGTGCCCAACAGCTGCTGCTGTAAAGAAACTTGGGCAGGCGCCTCTGTCTCGGTTGTCGTCCCCATTTTACAGGCAGTCATGATCCCGGCCCAAAGAACCAGCAAAGCAATTTTTTTCATTTTGAGTAGGTTAAATTAAACTTAAAGGTATAAAAAAAGTACTAATACCACAGCAACTTAGTCGCAGCCAAAGGCCTACCCTCCTCTTCAAGAACCACCACATACCGACCAGCAGGTAAGGCTCCGGTATTGATCCGGGTCGCCGCTCCCCCGGAAACAGGCGCTTTATGAATCAAAGCGCCCGACAAACTGTATATCTTTATCAGTGCCGAGTCGGAACTACGCCCCTCATGCTCCACCCACAGCTGCCCGCCTGCAAAGTCGCCACGCACCAGCAGCCGGGCACGGTCAACGGAGGGCGTGCTCACCTGCGTTGTGCCATCGCCATAGCGGGCATTGAGCGCCGCCAGCTCCTCCGCTGTAATCGCAATCACCGTACCATGACGCGGATAAAAATCCATCGACACCTCATGGTCGATCACCTCAAAACTGGCCAGGTCACTGCTTCTGGTAAACTGATAAACGCCACGCATATACACATCGTACATCAGCACAAAGGTATCGGTATTTGTCAAACGATACACACAGGAACCCTCCACCGCATCGCTTGTCTGCTGCAAATAACGCTGCTCCACCACATAGCCTCCCGTCAACTTATCCGAGACCGCTTTCATAATGCCGTTGCCCGAGCCCTCTGTCTTAAAAAACAAATGGTACTGATCCTCAAAAAACACAATATCTCCATCAATACAGGCACGGCCCTCCGGATGAAACAACAGCTGCTGAGGTGCCCCCTCCAGTCCAGTAAAATCGGCATTGGCATAAGCATGGTAAATAATATCTACCCCACCGGGCTGTAACATCGAAAAGTACACCATAATCTTATCTTCCTTCTCATCGTAATACGATTGCGGGGCCCAAACGCGACTCACATCGGCAAACTCCGGGAAAGTCTGGGGAATATTCACCACCGAATGTTCCCAGTCGATCAAATCGCGCGAGCGCAAAAACACCATAGCGTGATTGGACCAGCCATCGTTCGGCACATACAAATCGGTCAACACCATATAAAACCAACCATCAGGTCCCCGCAGAATATGCGGATCACGCACCCCTCCACGTGAACTGATCGTATCCGCAGCAATAACCGGCCTATTGTTGTTAAGGGCAGTAAAATTATATCCGTCCTCACTCACCGCATAGCAAACCGCTTCCTGGCCCACACCGTTACCCAAAAAATATGCAAAGAGATAGGCATCAAAACCCTCGTCCTCAGCCACCCAAACCTCAAAATCGCGTTGCTCAAGGGCAGCACCCTTGCTCACCCGGGCAGTCAGCACCACCAGCTGCTTGCCGGCCCCCTCGGCCGCAAGCGATTGCAAAGAACCATCGTCGGCAATAAAGCCCGGCTCGCTCGAAGTCCAGTTGATCACCGACCCTTCCACACCCCCTGTGGGCAACAACAAGTCGCTCCGCAAATTTTGCAGATTGCCGCTCAAGCTCAAGGCAGCCACATCTTGAATAACCGAAGCGGCATCATCGAGCCAGGGCAACACGCTTACAGCAAAAACCTTGTCCAAAGTCTGCCCCTCCTTACTCAAAGTAAGCGTGAAGTTCAGCTGAAACGGGTCGGCCCCTACAGCGGGACGCGTCACTTCCCCGGAATTGCTCAAGACCTCTGGATGGGAGGACGACCAGCTCAGACCAATTCCCTCTTCCAATTCGGAAGGAAGCTCCAGATTTTGTACCACTGCATCCACACCTTCCAACTCAAAACCAGCCGCAACCCGCTCCAGTTGCTCCTGAATCAAAGCAGCCTGCAAGTCCTCACAATACTGACCCAAAGCACCTACCTCCGCAGCATCCAGGGCCCCCTCATATATTCTAAAATCGCTGTACAAAGCATTCTTTAAATAAGCATCACTCGCATACGAAGCACGGCCCAAAAAATTATACAAAGTAGCCCCCAGGTCGGCAGGCGTAAGGTTAACCGTGCCACTGCCCACCACCGTGCCGTTCAAGTAAATTGTTCCCGTAGCTCCCTCTTGGGTATAAACCAAATGCTGCCAGGCCCCTTTAGGAAACAAAAAATTGGGATTGACCCCCTCCTCGCCCTGCCAGTGGGTTTCACTTATGGCATAGCGACTGCCCCGGGCCGAAAAAAACATCACACCGTTGGCCGCATTGGCCACATCGGTAGAATGCCCAAAATTCCACACAAAATTCCCATGCACGCTCAAATCGGTATCCGACCCCACATACAAATAGGTCGACATGGTAAAATCCTCCAATTGGTTCATCAAGCCCCCGGCAGCAGCGCCCAAATCGAGATAGCCATTGGAAGCACCAAGATTCAGAATCCTAAACGCACCCAGGCTTTGTACCTGCGCCCCATTTCTAAGGGTGGCACTGTAAGCACCCACCTCGGCATGCAACAAATCCCCCTCCAACAAAGATTCATCAAATGAATGGTGCAGGCGCAGTTGCGCTGCAGAAAGCGGACCCGCCAAAAACAGGGCCCACAACAAAAAGAAAACACCTACGTTATTTCTACACATAAACATCGTTTTACAATTTTTAAAAATAACCAATCCCCTAACGCAGGCCAAGCCAGCTTAAGACCATGGCTGGTAGGCATTCGATAAAGTTTTGCACTTTTTCGACCCACTGCAGCACGGGCAGGCAAATTCCTTATCTTGCCTAAAAAAAGAACCAATGATGCGCAGTTTATTCCTCCTCACCCTGATGCTGGTAATGTCTTTCGGCCTTCAGGCCAAAGACCTTCACATTCCCTCGTCCTTCGGATACAGCGACCTCAACGACAACTCCCGGCAATGGAGCCTGCAACGCAGCAGGCAGACCGATAATTTTATTCTGTTTTGGGAAGCGGGCTACGGCAGCGACCCGGCCACCGCAAGCGATGCCGCCTATCGGGTCAACATAGATCAGGTGCTGCGCGTTGCCGAGACCAGTTTTGCCTTCTACCGCGACGAACTGCGCTTTGTACATGAGGGCCAATCTAAAACCGATCGCTACAAAATGATTATTCTGCTGCACTACAGCACCGATTGGCAGGCCAATGGCTCAGGGGTGGACGAGACCATTGGACTACTGAGTCTGAGTGCATCGGCCGGACAGGCAGCCGGGGTAACCGTAGCCCACGAGGTGGCCCACTGCTTTCAGTACCAGGTGCAGGCCGACGGGTTTCCCGGAGGCTGGCGCTACGGTCTGGGACCTAATGGAGAAGGCGGCAACGGCTGGTGGGAACAATGCGCCCAATGGCAAGCCTTCAAAGTCTTTCCCAACGAGCAATTCACCAACCACAATTACGGTCAGTACCTGGGTTGGCGACACAAAAACCTCTTGCACGAAGCGCCTCGTTACGCCAGTTACTTTATTCAGGATTACTGGACCTGGCTGCATGGTCAGGAATTTATTGGCCAACTGTGGCAACAATCCCAGTTTCCCGAAGATCCGGTAATGGCCTATAAGAGACTGAACAACCTGAACCAGGACCAATTTAACGATGAAATGTACCAGGCTGCAGCACGCCTGTTGACCTGGGACTTGCCCGTTTTTGCCGAAACGGCCAAAGACCAAAAAGACAGTCACCCCACTGCCCAATTGCTGGCGGCCGACAATAACTTCTGGCGCATCGCGCCCGAAGTTTGTCCCGAAGACTACGGCTACAATACCATACGACTCAACCTGCCGGAACCCGGCACCACCGTACACATCGATTTTGAAGGCCTGGCCGGCTCCGAAGATTACCGCACCAACCGCTATGCCTATGCGGGGTGGCGCTACGGCGTAGTGGCCCTGCTCGACAACGGCCAGCGCTGGTACGGCGAAATGCGCGCGCCAAAATTCAACCGCTTCAACCACAGTAACCCCAGCGACCGACTCAGTTTTGAAAGTCCCCAAAACGCCGTCCGCCTCTGGCTGGTTGTGGTGGGCGCCCCTTTGGCACATGCCCAACACCTGTGGGACGACGACGACAGCAACGACGAGCAATGGCCCTACCAGCTAAAATTTACCAACACCAACCCCTACGGCGTATTCGAGTTTAATCCCGAAGCGGAACCTGAAAACATCGACCTCAGCTACACCTTGTATCAACTTCCCTTTACCGGCAATGCCAATCCCTATCCCTCGAGTCCGGTAGTGCCCGACTGGGAAAGGGTTTGCCGTGCCTTTAAGCTGCAACTGTCCGATCTCAAAGACAAAATTGGCAACAGCATACGCTATGCCGCTGTACAACCCAACGGAACCCTCAACTACAACTCCACCGCCAATGCCCCCGGGCACTGGTTCAACGCCACCGGAAACACCACCAACTGGGGCAACAACAGCCGTGTTTTTTCTGAATTCAAGACCAACAACCTCAGCTTCAACCTGGGCCAATACCCCAACGTGAATCAATTGGGCAATCAATTTACCCTGCAACAAGCCCTTGTTTACACCCCGGCCTCCGGCCCAACTGTACAAGCCACCTTTACCTTCGTCATCAACATTGGCGAAGAAGATGTCCCAACCACCCTCACCTCCGGACCAGACACTGAGGACAGTCCCCTGCCAGAGGTGCGTGTATATGAAAACCACCTGGAATTAAGCCAAAGCTGCCGACAGCTGCAGCTCTTTAATCTTCAGGGCCAGGCCGTGCGTCGAGCACAAAACAGCACTACCCTCAGCACCCAGGGCCTTCCATACGGCCTTTACCTGCTGAGGGCCGACCAGCGCACCCTAAAGGTTATAGTGAGATAAAAACACCAAAAAAAAAAATCAGTGTGTACTTTTCTAATCAGTTCACTTTAACAACTTTATTAACAAAACGTCGACTTCCATATTGTACGGCAACAAAATATACCCCTGCCGGCAGTCCCCCCATCTCTACAACATAGGAATCCTCTTCCTGCTTTGTGACCAATGCCAGTCGGGTACCCCTGCTGTCAAAAACTCCGATTTCAAGACCATGGGCCAAATCCGGTGCCGGGGCAATCCTCAGGTCAGTCGCAACAGGATTGGGCCAAATGGTCCAGGCGTCTTCCCGCAACTTTGATTGAGGTCCACCCTCCCGATAAGCGGGCAAATGCACAGGGGTTTCGGGGACAACCAGGTTCGTAAGCGCCATAACTTCATTCGGACTCAGGGCCTTACTATAAATCCGCAGTTCATCAACAACCCCGTTGAACATGGGATCTGGCCATTGCGATTTTCCAACATAATTCTGATTCGTTAAGCCCAAATCCGCTGGGAAAAGCGTCATATTGCTGTTTCGACCGACTTCTTTGCCATTCAGATACATAAGGCCCATATTGCCACTCCTCGTTATGGTTAAATGCGACCATTTTCCCAGCTCCAATACCTGCGTGGTGTTAATTTGCTCCTCAGCCCCTCCGGCCTTAATGGCGAAGCGACAAGGCCGATCATTCCCTTCTGCACTTAGCGTAAGAAACATGTTGAAATCCGTCCCTCTGCCAAAATCCCAGGCACGCGCCCAGCCTTCAAGGGCCGCTGGCTTGACCCATATAGAAATACTAAACTCCCTTAAAGGGCGGATAAAGCCGGTGGGAAATTGCAAGTAAGAGGAAGCAGCATCCATTAAAAAAATGCCTCCTTGGGCTATCCCATTGGTCCATCCACCCACTAGTTTTTCCGCATTGTTTCCGGCCCAAACATCATTAACTACACTCCCTTCGGCTTCATCCATGGGCCAGTAACCAAAAGCACCTTCAAATGGGAGCACCGAAATACGATAGGTAAGCTCAAAGTCCTCCCCATTGAGGGTGTACACTACGGAAACCTCCCTGGCCTCCCCAATCTGCTCCAACACCAGAGTTTCTTCCTTGCTTCCATCGCTCCACATCCAGGATCCACCCTCCCATCCTGATTTCAGCACAGGCATCAGCGCTACACTTTGTCCCGCTAAAACGCGCACATGAGCATTGTTTTCAACAGGACCGTCAGCAATGGAATAGGCGGGACCGACAGGCTCCACGTTAATGTGAAGATTAACAGCAATACTGAACAATTGGGTGCTGGCAACACCACTGGCATTGACATACTTAACCCGATACAATCCGCTGCTGTCTGCCACCAGCTCCAAATCTTTGCCGGCCTCCCCTGTGCTCCAGGTCCAGTTTCCGGTATCGACTTCTCCATCGGGCAAAGCAGGGACAAACTTTACTGTAGTCCCCGGCTCCACATGCATCAATTCGCCCCGGGGGATGTTTGAGCCCTTATAAACAATACTGGTTTGTAAAGTTGTTGGGGCTCTTTCGGGAGTGGCTGCCGGACGGGTGCTGGTAAGCGTGGAATAGCCCAGGTGATCGTAGCCGCCACTGGTGCCACCACTGCCCCCTGCATCGGCCACAACCTTATTACGCATAGCTTCAGAAAAGGGCATAGAAATGCCCTTAATTCCGGTATAGTGCCCAATTACGCGGTCCCAGTAAGGGCGAAACTGCCCTCGGGCATGCTCATTGTTCCAGGTTTGCACCCAGGCCAAATGCGCTGCGGTACCTACGCTGCGGTAACGGTATTCCGCCCAGGGCAAATCATCGATCCCCGAATTGTAGGCCGCAACATACTCCAATCCGGCAGCCAGACGATTGTCCATGTGGGCAAACAAATCATCCCCCTGATTCCAGCCTGTCTGTGCAATATCCACCGCCAGTCCCACAGCCATGGTGGAATGCCCCTGATCGCGACCCGATTCCTGACATTGCCCCAAATAACCAAAGGGTCCCCTTTCGTCCTCATAAAGAATGGGAACAAGATTTCCCAAAAACTCATTTAAACCGTCATTCTCAACAGGCGAGGTGCGATTTTCGTTAAAGCTCCCCACCAAATCATACTTGTAATAAGAAACACCCTGATTGTAAACAAACACATCGTCGCACAAAACACCAATACTCATAACAGTCAAGGCATTACACAAGCCCCAATTGGCCCAGTAATGCCCCGGAAATCCGCGCTCCCAGGTATCGTGCCTTCTCGTCAAAAAATCGAGGGCCGTGGGATAAAACACCCGCATCATAAACTCCTGAAACTTCTTGAAAGCAGCAGGATCCCAACCATCGTAGTCGCGCATCAGCTCAGCGGCATTGGCAAACTGGTAGCCATAAATTCCACTTGCCAGCGACATATTGGTGTTGCCATGAATTCCTGTACAAGTCTCCGCCCAAGCGTTTAAAATAAACACAGCTCTATCGGCATGTGCCTGCTCCCCGCTTATTTTCCAGCGCAGGGCATTTTGGTAGGCGGCGGCTGCACCCCGGGCAGCATTCATATAGTTTTCATCCCCGGCAATACCACGTTTAATGGTCTCCACCGGCCAGGTGGCCACATCGGACTGCGACCATTCATTGGCCTTAAGGTTTTCATAAGCCTGAACAACAGCAGGATGTCCATCGTCCAACTGTTCCCGTATTCGTTCAAAATCTTCTTCAGTGTGGAGCAATCCGGGATGAACAAAGCCTTGAGCAACCACTAAGGAAGCAGACGTTAAAAAAAAAACCAGCAATAGTAGTTGAATCTTCCTCATCATAGTCTCTCTCTAAAAGTGTTCAACGCCACTAAAGCAACCCCCGGAGGGGCCAACAGCACGCGGTTTAATAAAGTGCCACCGATTCAAAACGTGCCAACACCTGTGTATTCTTGCTGAAGGTGAGCTTATTACCCTTCACCGCATAGTCGACAGTACCATCAAGCACTTGAAACAACTCCTGCTCCACCCACATTTCGGGACAGGCCATTTTTGTGGCGCCCAGGGCGGAAAACACCACCTGATTCTCCCCTTCAAGCGCATAGCTTCCAAAAAAGGAATTACAACCACTTGTACCGCTCACCCGCTGATCGGCCGACTGAAAACGCACATGCGGCTCCCGGTTCCAGTCGTCCAAAAACCCCACCGGCTTACCATTAAGCTCTACCAGCTTCCAGTACTTCTCCTCCAAAGGAGCCACCGGCGTCAACACATATTTGTCGGCCAGCTGTCCGGTAACCATCATCCCCTCCATATCCAATTGAATCACACGTCCATCGGCAAGAGCATACATACTTGGCGCCTCGGTATTGTCGGGACTATCCAGGGTAAGTACCCTGCCCGGCTCGTTCCAGTGAAAGCTGCCACTGTCGCTGAAGCTGCCGTTTTCTTCTTCGAGGTAGGTGGTTTCCAAACGGTAAGAAAGATCGCCATTCAATTGCAGTATGGTAACAATACCGGGACAACTGGCACAAGGCAGCACGCCGCTGTAAGTCCCCGCCCAAGCAGGGCTGCTTTCAGCTGCACTGCTCACCGCCTGCTTGCTTTTACAGGAACCCAAAGCGGCACCCATCAACATAAGCAACAAAACAAATTTCTGCAGTCTATACTTTTCCATACTTTCTCTTTAAGATTAAACAAGGAAGATACGAAAAAAGCTGCAGGGTTGCGTAGTGCAGGAAGAAATATGCGCCTTACAGTTCAGAAACTTCTTTAACCGTGTTCATCAGACGCGCATCCGGATATTGCCTGTTTATAGAATGAACCAAAGGGTAGGCTCTATTGAAAACTTCCTGACTTACTTTAAAGTAATCAGCCAGTTTTCGGATCGTTTCTTTAGAAAAGCCCTTCTGATAATTCAAAATTTTTGAGACGGTGCCCTTCGAAAGATCAAGAATCTGAGAAAGATCTACAGCTTTTAGATTATGTTCATCCATCAGACTCTTCAACAACTCCACCGGATCAGCTTCAGATAGCACAGTATTGTCGCTCTCCCACTTTTCAATCAGTAAAGTCAACAATTCCACTTCCTCTTCAACATCGGCACCCTCTTGTTCCAAAAGGGAAAGCAATAAACCACAATATTCCTCGTATTGAGTCGGGTTTTTAATTACCGTGTACTTTAATTTTGCCATAAGTCCCCTTTTTCCTAAAACATATTCACATCATATTGCTTCTGCTCTCCACAAAGCTTATCATATTCAGCATGTGTTCCCACCCAAACTACAAATAAATGAACCATTGTTCTACCAAAGAAATATTTACAAATCAATCGGTAAGAATTGCCGCCAATATTGAAAACCACCCGATTGACACCCCGACCCAAAATATCTGCATGATTAAAAGTTTTAATAATATCAGCTGGCACCTTCCAATAGGCTTGTCTCACGAGATAAACCCATCGATCAAAAGCAGCTTTCCCATCGGCATGCGCAGCTGAATAAGAATCAATGGATAATCTTTTGATTAAATGAACTTTCATCTTACCGCTGTTAAAGATAAGCAAAAGTTTCACAAAAGGCAACTTTAAAGAATATTGAAGGAGGAAATTCAGAAGTAATGTTCATACCAAGGGGTTAAAGGTTGAAACAAAACAACGATAAAAATAGCAAAATGTCAAATCGGCCTCAGCCGATTTGAAAGGAGGTCATGGTGAGACTTCCGCCCAGGGGCCGGTCGTTGAACAAGACCAGCTTTTCACCCGGCTGCTGTAAGCCCAGGGCATACAGCATGGGCAAATAATGCTCCGGCGTGGGAATGGCCTGCTCAAAGGCCTTACCGTGACAGCGGTAGTTGATCAGGCGCTTGTGATCGCCCTCCTGTAAAAAGCGCTTCATCTTTTCCGAAGCCTCCTCGGCCCAGTCGAAGGCAAAGGGACTGTTCATCCGACGCCAGTCGAGCAACCTCAGGTTGTGCACCATATTGCCGCTGCCCACAATCAGCACCCCACGCTCACGCAGTACTTGCAGTTCCCGCGCCAGTTGATAGTGATAGTCGGGCGTTTGCAGGTAGTCGAGACTCATTTGCACCACAGGCACATTGGCCTCGGGATACAAATGACGCAGCACGCTCCAGGCACCGTGGTCGAGGCCCCAAGTCTGCACGGGCTCCGGGTGGACCGACTGCACGGTTTCCCGGGTCAGCTGCACCAGGGCGGGCGAGCCCGGGGCGGGATACTGCACTTCAAACAAGGCCTGGGGAAAGCCCCCAAAATCATGAATGGTAGGCGGCTGCGCCATGGCCGTCAACTGCGTACCCCGCGTCTCCCAGTGGGCCGAAATGCACAAAATGGCCGCCGGTCGCGGCAAATCCGCCGCTACCTGTCTGAAACCGGCCACAAATTCATTCTCCTCGATGGCGTTCATGGGACTTCCGTGACCCAGAAACAAGACGGGCATGGGGGGCGTTGGCCGAAAGTCCCCGGCCATCTTACTCAATAAAGAAAGTGACATAAGTATAAGTTTTACAGCCCCATGCCCCGGCTGGGATTACCAGCTCATGGGGACTTCCATTAATAATATTTCGGAATCGGGTTCTAAGGCTTCCAGGGCAAAGCCTGCGGTTTCCCAGATACCCAGACCGTCGCGCTGTGCCAATTCGGTAGCACCCACTTTAAAGGCGCCCTTCAGTACAAATGCATAAACGCCATTGCCCTCCTTTTTCAGCTTGTAGCTCGCCCCGGCTCCTGCATCAAAATGCCCCAGGTGAAACCAGCTTTGCTGATGCATCCAAACGCCCTCATCGTCGGCACTGGGCGAGACGATTTGTTGCAGGCGGTTGTGCCGGTCTTCGGCACGGAGACTGATTTGATCGTAGCGGGGACGGTGCCCCTTTTGATCGGGGAAGACCCAAATCTGCAAAAACTTCACCGGCTGATCAGCATTCTTGTTGTACTCACTGTGGGTGACGCCCGTTCCGGCACTCATCACCTGAATGTCGCCCTTACGTATAACGGTAACATTGCCCATGCTGTCCTTATGCTCCAGGTCGCCCTCCAGGGGAATGGAAACAATTTCCATATCGTTGTGCGGATGGGTACCAAAACCCATGCCCTCCTGCACCCAATCGTCGTTCAACACCCGCAGCGCGCCAAAATGCATCCTTTCGGGATCATGATAATTGGCAAAGCTGAACGTGTGTCGGCTGTGCAGCCAGCCGTGGTTGGCATCACCACGACTGTCTGCCTTATGTAAGATGGTCTTAGCCATATTCTTGTTATTTAACTGTTGCTTAAACTATTACTTACCTGCTTCCCGCACAGCCCGGTTTCAAGCCTGCTTGGTAAACTGGACTTCGCCGAAAATACGCACCTCATCACTCACCAGTACGCCGCCGGTTTCCAGCGCGGCATTCCAGTTCAGGCCCCAATCCTTACGATTGATTTTTCCGCTGAACGAAAAGCCGGCTTTCTGATTGCCCCAGGGATCCTTGTTGACACCGCCGAACTCTACATCCAGCTTAATCTCCTTGCTTACGCCCTTGATGCTCAACTTACCCTTCAACACATACTCATCGTCGCTCTCTTTCTCAAAGCTGGTGCTCTCAAAAGTCATTTCGGGATGCGCCTCCACGTCAAAAAAATCGCCACTCTTCAGGTGCTTGTCGCGGTCCTCGTTGTTGGTATAAACCGATGCACTGTCGACCGTTACGGCTACCTTAGCTTTGCTGAAATCCTCCTGATCAATACTGGCCGAAAAAGTCTTGAATTCGCCCTTAACATTGCTGATCATCAAGTGCTTTACTTTAAAAGTCAATTCGCTGTGTGTGGGATCCAATACCCATTTTGCATTTTCCATGATATTAAATTTTTAAGTGTTTAAGTAAACAATTACTCCTTTTACATTCTTTAAAAAGAAAGCACCCAAACATTGCTTTCGAAAAACTGGAGCTTAGCTGTAAAAGAACTACGATACAAAAGTAGGGCACAAACAAGGGCAAGGGGTAACAGTAATCGGAAGCAGTGTGGTACTTTTCGGAAAATGCGTAATTTTAGGGTCTAATTAAGCGCCAATGAGCCTTCATTTCCTCGATATTTTGGATTTTAGTTTTCCCATCAGCGATCCGGTACTCAAGTTCCTGATCATCCTGGTGGTCATTCTGGTCATTCCCATCCTGAGCGACCGCCTGCGCCTGCCGCACTTACTGGGAATGATATTGGCAGGCGTGGTCATTGGGCCATACGGACTCAATCTGCTGGCGCGCGACAGCAGCATCATTTTATCGGGTACGGCGGGACTTTTATACATTATGTTTTTGTCGGGTTTGGAAATCGACATAAACGATTTCCGAAAGAATATTGGGAAGAGTACCGTTTTGGGCCTCTACGGCTTTTTCATCCCCATGGTGCTCGGCACCCTGGCGGGCATGTACCTGCTCGACTTCCCGCCCATGACTTCGGTGCTGCTGGCCAGTATGTTTGCCTCCCACACCCTCATCACCTACCCCATCGTCAGCAAACTGGGCATCGCCAAAAACAGGGCCGTGAACATTTCCGTGGGCAGCACCCTCATCACCAACATCCTGGCCCTGCTGGTGCTGGCCATAGTCGTGGGCACCTCCAACGGCACCATGGGTGGGGCCTTTTGGGTAAGACTCCTTTTGTCCTTCACCGCCTCCACCCTCGTCATTCTGCTGGTCTTTCCACGCATCGCCCGCTGGTTTTTCAAGCGCTACAGCGACAGCGTCTCGCAATACATCTTTGTACTGGTCATCGTTTTTCTGGGCGCCATATTTTCGCAATGGGCCGGCATCGAAGGCATCATCGGCGCCTTTATGGCGGGACTGGCACTGAACCGCCTCATCCCAAGATTTTCGCCCTTGATGAATCGGGTCAACTTCGTAGGCAACGCCATATTCATCCCCTTCTTTTTGATTGGCGTGGGCATGCTGATCGACTACCGGGCTTTTGGCGATACCCAGACCTTGCTGGTGGCCTTCATCATGAGTGCCATCGCCACCCTCGCTAAATTCCTGGCCGCCTGGCTCACCCAAAAGAATTTCCGCTTTTCGAAAGAAGAGCGCCAGCTGATTTTCGGACTCACCAACTCCCAGGCCGCCGCCACACTGGCTGCCGTATTGGTAGGTTACAACATCATTTTGGGCTACAACGAACTGGGCGAACCCCTGCGCCTGCTCAACGACCACGTGCTCAACGGCACCATCATCATGATTCTGGTCACCTGTACCATCGCCTCCTTCGCCACCCAGCGGGGCGCCCAAAGCATCGCCTATTCCGACCAGGCCCACAACACGCCCTCCGACGTTCCCGAGCGCATATTAATCCCCATCAGCAACCCCAATACCCTCGAAGAGCTCATCAACATCAGCACCATCCTGAAATCAAAAAGCAATAGGGACGGACTCATTGCCCTGAGTGTGGTGCCCAGCGACAGCAACGATGCCGATGCCGGAATGAAGGCCAAGAAATTGCTCGACAAGGCCCTGGTGGCTGCAGCCGCAGCCGACCTGAAAATAAAAACCTCCCTGCGCTACAGCGACAGTCCCGTAAAAGGCATCACCCACTTGCTGCAAGAAAAAAACATCACCGATTTGCTGCTGGGTCTGCACGAGAGCAAAGGGCTGTCCGACTCTTTCCTGGGCAAGGTAACGCAAAACATTCTCAGCAACAGCAACATCACCACCTACATCTACCATCCCCATCAACCGATAGCCACCATCCGCCGCCACTTTGTATTGATTCCCGAAAAAGCCGAACAGGAAACCGGCTTCTCCTTTTGGCTGGCCAAAATATGGAACATGGCCCTGAATACCGGCGCCACCATCATCTTTTATGCCGCCCCCGAAACCCTCAAATTCATCAAAAGCATTCACCTGCACCACCCCATCAAAGTGGCATTCATGGAGCTCAGCGATTGGAAGGAACTGCTGCTGATCAAAGACAAATTCCGCAAGGACGACAACATCACCTTTGTACTGAGTCGCGAAAACCTGCCCTCTTACAACAGCTCTATGGCCTACATCCCGGCCTTCATCAACAAGTACCTCAAGCACCAAAACTTCCTGTTGATTTACCCCTCGCAGGTCAACATCGACGACGAGAAGGTGGACCTGACCTACCCCTCTTTGATGGAAACGGTGGAGAAAATCGACGGCATCGGCAAAACCCTGGCGGGTCTTTTCAGGAAGCGCCGTTCAAAAGAACAGCTGCCTCTTCCCGAAACTCCGACGGGGTCACCCCCGCCTTCTTCTTAAAGACCTTGGAAAAATAGGACTTTTCGTTGTAGCCCAGTTCAAAGCCAATTTCGGAGACCGACTTGGCACTGTGGGCCAGCAGGTGCTTGGCTTCGGTCAGCTTACGCGTCTCAATCAGCTCCGAAACACTCTGGTTCATAATTTTCTGGCAGATCAAATTGAGGTTGCGCGACGACATAAAGAGTTTTTCGGCATAGAATTCCACACTTAAAGGTCGCCTGAAATTGTCCTCCAGTATTTTTAAAAAAGCCAGAAAACTCTCGTTCTGAATGGCCAGTCCCTCCGAATCATCGGCCGCCACCTTCTTCTTTTCCGACTCAATCATTATAAAGAGCGCACTCAACAAGTGGCGCACCACCGACAAATCGGGCGCAGGATGACGCATCTCCAAATCAATCAGTTCACAAAGCTGTCCCAGCCGATTGAAACAAGTGCCCGTTTGCAGCGACACATTGGCCTTTTGATGAAAGCTGTAGTAAAGCTGAAACACCGTCTCGGCAATGAATTCACTCTTAAAACGCAGCACCCACATATCAAACTGCCCCTCCACCACCCGCGTTACCAGTCGGTGCGGCTGCCCCTTCGCCACAAAGGCCACCAAAGGCGCCGCCACCTGCGCCACCTCACAATTGATGGTATGCTCCAATCCCCCGCTGATGCCCACAATCAGCTCCTCAAAGTCGTGCACATGCACCTCATCGGGTTGGGCCGCAATCTGCCGCGCCCGCTCCGCATCAATACGCTCAATAGTAAACAATCTATCCATAGTCTAAAGATAAGTCAAATTTGACGAGGACAATCAGCCTTTTTGAACAAAGCAGCCCCAACAATGTTGCTCCTTTATGTTAAGTCATGCACCCCTCATAAAGTCAGCCCCATGCGCAAGTACTCAACAGTCACTCTGGTCCTGCTTCTTTTGAGCGCCCACCTTTCGGCCATGTCTGGTGCCGACAGTCTCCGCCTCAGTCTGAACTATGCCGAAGACCTCAACGAAAAAGTAGAAACCGCCATACGCCTCTCCCGCGAACTCAACCGCAACAAGGCGGAAAAAGACTCCGCCTTTTTCTATGCCCGCCGGGCCGTGGATTGGGCAGCCACAGGCAGCGACACCCTGCTCATGGCCAACAGTCTCGACAACCTGGGCCTGCTTTACCGCTACAATCAACGCTACGCCCAATCCATCCCCCTCCACCGCAAAGCCTACGAACTGACCCAGGCGCGCAGCGACCGCAAGCGCTACCTTATGCGCTTTGCCAACAACGCCGCCGTGGCAGCACGTTACAACCAGGACCATGCCCTGGCCGTAGAATACTACCTCAACGCCCTGCGCCTGGCCGAAGAAGAAAACGACCTGCGCAACATCGCCATAGCCAGCAACGGACTCGGCAACAGCCTCAGCTACATCAATCCCGATAGTCCCGAAGCTACGCAGCACTTCACCCGTGCCCTCGAAGTAGAAGAAGTCAGAGGCAACCCACGCGGCATGGCCATGAACCTCCTATCCATGGCCAGCTACCACACCCGGCAAAAAGAACACCGGCAAGCCCAGCACTTGCTCGAACGCCTCCTGACCATCAACCAGCAAATCAACGACGGACACGGACTGGCTATCACCTACGAGTATTTTGGACATAATGCCTCATCTGAAGGCCGCTACACACAGGCACGCGTCTACTACCAGCAAGCCCTCCGGGGCTTTGAAGCGGAAAACAACCGACTTAAGATGTCCGACCTCCTTCACCACCTGGGGCAGACTGCCGAGGCGTTGAACCAGACCGGACGGGCCGAACAATACTACCGTCAGGCCCTGGAACTGGCTGAGCAAGGCCAACACAAAGCCCTGATTGCCGGCACCGCCGAAAGGCTCTCCCGCTTGTTCGAAAAGCAGAACAACTACGCCAGGGCCCTGCACTACAACAAAATATCTGAAGCCTATAAAGACAGTCTCGATGTACTGCAACAGCAATCGGTCATGGAGGGCCTGCAAATGCAGTACAACTTTGAGCAAAAAGAAAACGAAATCATGCTGCTGCGTGCCCAGCAGGAAACCCGGGAAGCCGCCTTCAGTGCCCAGCAGGAGCGCTTCAAAAGGGAACGCAACTTCTACGTAGCCCTCCTGCTCATTTTGCTGACCAGTACCACCGTTGTAGTGCTCATCCTGCGCAACCTCAACCTGAAGAAAAACATCCGCCTTACCCGCGAAGCCCATCGCCACGAGCAGGTACAGCAAGAGTTTCAGCGCAACCTCTGGCAGGCCGAAATCCTGGCCACCCGCCTGCAAATGAATCCCCACTTTCTGTTCAACTGCCTCAACTCCATCAAATACCTCATCCAAAAGGGACAGCAGCGCGAAGCCATCAAATACCTCACCACCCTGAGTAAATTTATGCGCGAACTTTTGGAGACCGGCAAACAGCAGAGTGTGGCCCTGGAGCAGGAGCTGGAACTGGCCCAAAAGTACGTCACCCTCGAAGCCCTGCGCTTCGACCAGGACCTCGATTTTGTCGTCCACACCCCCGAGGCACTTAAAGACCGACTCAGGGACATTCAACTGCCCCCCATGGTGCTGCAACCCTTCCTCGAAAACGCCATTTGGCACGGACTCATCCCCAGTACAAAAGCACAGAAAGTGCTGCACATTGAGCTGCAACAGCACCAGCAAGAGTTGCGCATCAGCATCAGCGACAACGGGGTAGGACGAAGTCGCAAGCCCCAAACACCCACCAAAGGACACCGCAGCATGGGCCTGCAAATTACCCGCGACCGCATCGCCCTTTACAACAAAATAACCCACAACACCCTGCGCACGCAAACCATCGACCTGGTAGATGAGCAGCAACAAGCCGCTGGCACCCGGGTAGAACTAAGCATCAACCTCCCCGTTTCCTAAATCATTAAACCATGCGTATAGCCATCATCGACGACGAAAAACACTGCGTAGAGAGTCTCGCCCTCGACCTCCAGTCGCTAACAACCGACCTGGAAATTGTGCTGAAATCGACCCGACCGCAGGATTGCCTCGAGCGCCTTCAAAACGAGCAAATCGACCTGCTTTTTCTCGATGTAGAAATGCCCGGCATCAACGGCTTTGAGTTGCTCGAACTGCTCCCCCACATCCACTTTGATGTGGTATTTACCACCGCCCACAGCGAATACGCCGTACGCGCCTTTCGCAATAAAGCCTACAACTTTTTGCTGAAGCCCGTCGACATCGACGACCTCGAAGCCTTGCTGGGCGATTGGCAGAGCCAGCGCCAAACCCAAAAAATGCTCCTCAGCGAAACAGCCGTCCGCGAACTCATCCAAAAAATCAAAACCGAAGGCCTCCTCAAAAACAAAATAGCCATTCCCGTAGCCGACGGCTTTGAATTCATTGAAGTCGCCCAAATCGCCTACTGTCAGAGTGAAAACAACTACACCCGCATCATTTTGGCCGACGGCGGCCAAAAACTCATCAGCAAAACCCTCAAAGAAGTAGAGCAAACCCTCGGCAACTACCTCTTCCTGCGCATCCACCAGAGCCACCTCATCAACCCCAACTACCTCAAAAAATACCACCGCAACGACGGCGGCTACGTCATCATGGAAGACGACAAACGCCTGCCCGTCAGCAAAAGCCGCAAAGATCTGCTCACCCAACTCTTCGAAGTGATCAGCAAAAACCAGTAGGCGACCAAATTCTCATTCAAAAGCACCACTTACTCATCGGAACCCGCCACCGGGTAATCTGCTGTTTTTTGACGCCCTTTCATTTCGGACATTTGAGTACGAATTAAATGTTAAACCAACCAAAAGTACTCAAGATGAAAACAAGTACCTACACACACAAAGGCCACATTCAGTCGGCCGAAACACCGCAGGAGGAACTCAGAAACATCAAGCGCAGCGGGGCCACCCTCCTGCTGGTCTTCACCGCACTCTTTACCCTGATTTTTTTCAGCAGCTGCGAAGAGGAAGACGACAAAGAAGAAGAACTTCGCCCCGACAGTCTGGAGCTCATAGTGGACAATCAGCTGGAAGCCCGGTACAGCCAAACCATAAAACTAGATGCTTCACAGACCCACGACAAACTCGATGCAGCCATCGATTTTAAATGGGAAGCAGTAAGTTTTCCCGGCGACCATTTTCTGGAAGAATACCTGCAACAGGCCAGCACAGCCACAGCCACCTTCCACCCCTACGATGTAGGCGAATTCACCTTTAGAGTCACCGCCTCCACCGAATTTGAGACCCAAACCGCCCTGGTCTCGGTCGATGTAGATGCCCAGGTGGTAGAACTCTCCGGCGACCTCAACGACCTGAAAGAAACCTGGATGCCCACCACCCCTCCGGGCATGACCGACTACCGCATTATCGGACCCTTAAGTCTCCACCGCAGCGAAATTGACGTAGCCCCCGGCGTCATCATCGAGATGAGCCAAAATGCCTACATCAATGTGAATCAGGACAGCTACCTCTCGGCCGTAGGAAGTGAAGCAAACCCCATCATAATTCGCGGTCAGGAAGCCATCCGCGGCTACTGGCACAGCATTCGCTTTGTATCGAACACCACCAACAACCGACTGCAATATGTCGAGATTTCCGATGGCGGCAAAAACCGCAACAACGACCGCGGCATGATCACCCTGGGCAACGAAGGGCGCCTGCACATGGAGCGCTGCACCCTGAGCAATGCCAGCGGAGCCGCTTTGGAACTGGGCATCGTCACCGGCAACCCCGATCAGCACCTGACCCACATCGCCAATGTGTATAAAAACAACCAGCGCCCCGTCTTTGCCCGTCCCGATGCCTTTCACTTTTTAGATGCCGAATCGGACTACAGCGGCAACGACATCGATGCCATCGACGCCGATGGCAAGCTGGGCAACACCCCCGATGCGCCGGTAGAATGGCAGGCCCTTAACGTGCCCTATCTGGCCGAGCGCATCGTCATCGAAAACAAACTCACCCTTCAAGCCGGTCTCCACTTAAAAATGACCCAGGACAGTTACATTCGGGCCATCGACGGTCACTTGCACATCGAAGGAGAAGCCGAAAATCAGGTACTCATAGAAGGAGAGCACGGCGGAGGCGCCACCTGGATGGGCATCGAAATGGCCAGTTTTGACAACCACATCGACCACCTACACATCAAAAATGCTGGTTCGGCCGTCTTACGAAGCGGACTCGAAAAAGCCAACATCGCCATTCGCAGCGGCTCGCTCTACATCGAAAACACCCATTTTGAAGACGGCGACGGCTACGGGGTTTACCGCACCATGAACACGCAAATCAGCGGAGGCGACAACCTGACAGCCACCAACCTCAACGGCGACCTCTACAACGTCATTATGTTGTAAGCACCAACCGAACAAGACAAAACAACGGGCATGATCCGTCTTCAAATAAACTAAGGAGGGCTCCTTATCATGCAAGGGCCCTTCCATTCAAAAAACAAAAAACATTATGAAACTGTACACCAACTTTATGGCCCTATTGGCGCTTATAAGCTTCAACGCCTGTTCCGAAGACGAAAACGAAAACGAAATGGAGGAAATAGCCTCCAACACCGAGCTCAGCGTAAGCGGAGAAGTAGAAGGCGAATACAAAGCTCTGGGCTCCTATTTCGAACACTTTGATGCAGACTCCGAACTCTACGTCAACAGCTTCGAGTTTATGGACCAGCACAACCCTGCCGAATCCACATTTTTAATCGGCATCAGCCGCTTTTCGCAGGAGGACATGGAGCTGACCACCGGACTTTATCCGCTGAGCAACTCCTATCTGGCCGGTGGCGATACCAACTCCTTTGGCGTAGGTGTAACCTGGTGGGACGAGGAACGCAATGCCACCATCTATCCGGAGGTAAGCAACGGTATTCTACGCATTACCCAGATCAGCAGTGAGCGAATCAGGGGAGAAATCATCCTGCGCATGAAGACCTCGGAATACGATGAACACCAGGCCGAGCTCAACATCGACGGAAAATTCAACGTACCGCGCGAAGAGTTTTAAAACTGTCCCCGACGCCCGTAAGGTCAGGGCATTAACAAACCAACACGCCCCCTTTCACCAGTTGGAAGTGGCCGTTGGTCAAACAGGATAAAAAGATATAAATATCATTTAAAAAAAACTCCATAACTTGCAGTTACTATAAATCAAAACACAAAATCATGAAAAAGACCATTTTTACCTTAATTCTACTCTTGCTGAGTGCAAGCGTAAGTCTTCAGGCTCAGGAAAGCAAAATCAGAGCCGGTGCGGGACTCGTTTACGCCACCGACATCAACAATCTGGGCCTTGCCCTTAAAGGAGTGTACACCTTTACACCCGAATGGGAAGGTGCCTTTGGCTTTACCCACATCCTCAAAAAAGACTACGTCAGCTACAACATTGTGGACCTCGATGCCCACTACGTTTTTGCACAGACCAGCGACGAAATGAGCTTTTACGGACTGGCCGGACTCGCTTTGAATTTCTGGAAAGTGGATTTTGGGGATAACGAGTGGTTTGGTGGATCCGCCACCGGATCGGATGCCGGTCTGAACCTGGGTGTTGGTATGAACTACCTCCTGAGCAGCAATCTGCGTCTGGTACCGGAATTACGCTTCACCGTACTCGACGGCAGCTTTGCGCGACTGGGCGCCACCGTTCAGTACAGCTTCTAGACCCAAGTTATAACAACTAATGCTGCGAGGATGCTCCCCAATAAGGGGGCGTCCTTGTTTTTTTTCAGACCAAAGCCCCCATTTCCGCAAACTGATGGCCAGTTGATCGGCGCCAGTCCGACTTCACCCACAAGCGTTTAACAGCACCACACTACTTTCCCCACCCCTGCGACACCATTTGTCGCCCCTCCTTGCTATCTTAGCCACATCGTTCATCCAAAAACAAACGCTATGGATACCCTCTTGCTGATCATCCTCCTGACTCTTGCCCTGGCCACCGGTCTGCTTGCCGCCCTGTATGCACAAAGCCGACAACGGGCCCGCCAGGCCGAAAGCGACCTGCAGGAACGCCTGCAAAGGCAGCAAAAGGAGATGGAAGCCCTCCATCAAAAGACCCTCTTGCAATTCGAAACCCTGGCCAATAAAATCTTTGAAGAAAAGACCGACCGCTTCAGCAAAAACAGTCTGCAAAGCATCAGTCACCTCCTTAACCCACTCAAAGAAAACCTGCAGGAGTTTAAAAAGCAGGTGGCGGAGACCTACGACAAGGAATCCAAGCAACGCTTCAGTCTCGAAGACCGCATCAAAGAACTGGTGGCCCTGAACCAGCAAATCAGCAAAGACGCCACCAACCTCACCAAAGCGCTGAAGGGACAAAGCAAGACCCAGGGCAACTGGGGCGAAATGATACTCGAATCCATTCTCGAGCAATCGGGCCTGGGCAAGGACCGCGAATATTTTGTACAACAGTCGTACCGCGACAGCGACGGCAAGCGCAAACAACCCGATGTGGTCATCAGGTATCCCGACGACCGCAAAATCATCATCGACGCCAAAGTCTCCCTCACCGCCTACGAGCGCTTTGTCAACGCCGACGACAGCGAGGAACAAAAGCAGCACCTCGATGAGCACCTGCGCTCCCTGCGCACGCACGTCGACCAGCTCAGCGCCAAAGGCTACGAAAAAATGGAACGCACCCTCGACTTTGTCATGCTCTTTGTACCCATAGAACCCGCCTACCTGGCCGCCATGCAGTACGACCCCGAATTGTGGAACTACGCCTACAAAAAGCGCATACTACTAATCAGTCCCACCAACCTCATTGCCGCCCTCAAAATGGTGGCCGACATCTGGAACCGCGAAAAACAAAACGTAAATGCCCTGGAAATTGCCCGACGTGGCGAGTTACTCTACGACAAATTCGTAGGCTTTGTAAACGACCTCGACGAACTGGGAAAAGCCCTGGGCAAAGCCACCGACAAGTACGACAGTGCCCTGGGCAAACTAAAAACCGGGCGCGGCAACCTCATTGCTCAGGCCGAAACCCTGAGGGGGATGGGACTCAATCCTTCCAAAACCCTGCCCGACAAGCACCTGCCCGATACCGAATTAAGCGATGACGGTCTGCCCGATATAAGCGACGATTCAAAGGCAAAGGAAAACCCAAAAACAAAGCCGCAAGAAGAATAAACCCGGCCTTTATTCTTTGGTCCATATACGCGTATTCAAGTTCAACTCCTTAATGATGATGGCATTCATCATAAAAAGAGCGTGCATAAAGGAAACGTCCTCAAAACGCAGACAGGAAGAATACATGCGTGGCTCAAAAAGCGCCTTGGAAAAATGCAGGGCCACAAAAACCCGCGCACCAATAAACGAAAGGTGCATTTTGCGGCCAAATTGCTTTCGGATATTCACCAAAGCCTCCATAATGGCCGGCGTAAGAATGTAACGCGCCTCCGTTTGGTCCGTAGCGTACACCGCAAACAACTTCTCAAAGTCGCGGTCCTCCAACTTCACCAACTTGCCCTTGCTGCTCATCTGAAACTTCTGCCCCCATTTACCGAACAAACGCTCCGCCGTATCCGGTTCTATGTAAGTCTGCCCCTTAATGTGCTTATTAAAATCGGCATGAAAAAGCAAACCCCGGAAAATGGTCACCCACCGCTCCTTGCGCTTACCGTCCTTATCGTAGCTCACATCGCGATACTCGGTATGCAGCTCCGAGCAACGAAAATCCGTTTTATCCAAAGTTCCTGAAATCAGATCGTCGCCCCTATACCGATCGTATGAGCGCCGGAACAAATCGCTTTGTTGGTATTCGTGGGGACTAATCATCTGATCGGGCGCATAGGTCCATTCCGGGTCGATCAAGCGTACAATCTCCCTTACCACCTCCTCCTTGTACTTGCCGCGGTAATCGCGCCACATACTTCCAGCCTTCACCCCAAAATAAATCGAGCCACCCACCAATACAGCAAACAAAATCCAAAAAAACACCGGCTGGGTCTCTATCGTTCCACTTAAAAACCAGCCTGCCAGCAACACAATGCACAGCAACACCAACAACTGTCGCCTTACCACCTTCTTGCGCAAAGCATCCAAGACCTGCAATTTTGGCTTTAACTCCCTCTCGTAAACTTCCTTTAAGTTGTCCTGATCAACCATAAACCTGCTCCTTTTTTAAACACTAAAGCAGCTCAGGAAAAGAGCTGCTTTACATTTACATTCTGACGTTCCTCCTCTGGAATGCTGAAAAGTTGTCGGGAAGTAAAACCCAGCATCCCGGCCAGCAAGTTGGCCGGAAAAACCTGAATCGCATTGTTGTAATCCGTCACCACCGCATTGAAAGTCCTACGAGCCGCAGCAATCTGCGACTCCACCTCCGTCAGGTTCCGCTGCAAATTCACAAAACTCTCACTCGCCTTCAGGTCGGGATAAGCCTCCACGGCCACCATCAGATTACGCATGCCGGCCGACAGCTGATTGTCTACCGCCACCTGCTCATCCTGACTCAGATTGCCCGAAACCGCTTTAGCGCGCAATTCCGTTACCTGTGTCAACAATTCTTTTTCGTGCGTGGCGTACTCCTTAACGGTAGCCACCAAATTGGGAATCAAATCGTAGCGCTTCTTCAGCTGCGCATCCATACCCCCAAAGGCAAAATCCACCTCATTGCGCTTTCTAATCAGGTTGTTGTACAGGCCCACCACCATCAAAAGCACCAGGCCGCCCACCACCAACAAAACAATAGTTCCAGTTTCCATGTATAGTCAAGGTTTTATTAATAAACATTCTAAAAATACAGTAAAATCCCAGCCCCCCCCACAGATTTTCGATAAAAGTCACCAAACCCTTGATGAACAAGCACCGCACCCAAAAACATTCGAATCCCCTCAGGCCCATATACTGGTATTCAGATCCAAGTCCTCCACCACACAAGTCAACAAATCAAAATAAACCAGATTCCTCGCAACAAAATCCTTGTCAGTTAGCGGCTTAAACAAGTGCGGTTCAAACAAATTAAGGGTTGAATTGATCGCCACATAGAGGTAATTATTCACAAAGGAAAAGCTTACGTCGGTATTCAACTTTCGCTTATAATCCAACATCCGTTCCATGAGTGCAGGCGCGAGCTTGTAACGGGCCTCAATCTGATCCTCTGCAACAACCAAAAACTGCTTATTGAATTCCACATTCTCCAGTTTAACACGATCGGCCCCCATCATTTTTCCCTGACGATTCATCTTTACCTTTCGCGCCCCTCCGGCCTTCTTGCGATTAAGAACAATGGTCTTGGTGTTAAACCTTTTATTAAACAAAACCGCAATAAAAACGCCATTAAAAATCATTCCGTCATCAATGAGGTTGTAAGCGGTAACCTCCGACAGATAAATATCCTTTTCAAGAATGTTGCATTCAATAAAATCTTCCCCTTTAAATATGTGAATGGGCTTGTCGAACAAAAGACTGTCTCGCAAGAGTCCAAGGTTCATCTTCTGTTTGGGGATATAGGAAACCTTATCGAAATAAAAATCAAGGAGGGGCCCAACTACAATCTTCTTATACAGCGGGGCCAGCTCCTTCCGGCCTTCCCCTTTTTTCAAATCGTAATTGGCAAAACAAACGGGAATTAATATGACCAATATCCACAGAAAAACATACAACTCCAACGCGGTAAGTACGATAAACAAGCCGATCAAAAGCAGGGCTGCATCCAGGTGCCACCGGGCACGTTTCACCCACTTTTTTCTTAAATCTTCCAGGGACGTCAACTGCGGGAGCAGTTCGTCATAAACCTCATCAAAAGTTTTCTCTTTCTGACTCACGGGATCAGGGTATCAGGTTTTTACTCCTGCGAATATAGTCACTCCAGTGCCACTTTCAAAAAGCTTACATAAAAAGCCTATCTTTAGGCGCGCAAAAAACTTCAAAAAGATTGCTCTCCGTGCAAGAAACCACCGAATGGGAAAGTTTGCGCTGCACCATCAGCGCCGTCGATCACATCAATCAGGCATTTTGGGTGCAAAGCGCCGAGCTGCCCACCGAGACCAGGGTAGGCCTGAGCAAGGCTGAAGGGGAAAACGAACTGTTGCCCACCCTGGCCTGTCTCCGGGCCGGCGCCACCGTTCAACTGCTCAAAGTAAAACGCGAGGAAGAAGCCCTCCTTCCCCAACTGCTGGTACTGGAGCCCGATTACCTGGTGGATGTAACCCGCGTGGCGGCTTGTTTTCTCGTGTTCGACAACAAAGCCCTGCGTGCCCCGGAGCTCTTTTTTTCGGCCCAGGCCGAAAAGCGCAAAGCCAGCGTGCCCCTGCTCAAGGGAAATGTAGCCAACTTTTTCTTCGACGAAATAATAAACGAAAAAGCCGATGCCAGAGGAAGCTACGACGAGAGTCTGAAACGCTCCTTCAAGACCAACGCGCTCAGCTACACCGCGCTCTCGCAGCAATTGGGCCACTTCTACCACGAAATGCAGGAGCAGTACCACAACATACAACGCACCGTCACCACCGATTTTCAGTCAGGCCCACAAGCCCCCATCGACCCGGCAAAAAGCAATCTCGAAGTCTTCCTGATCAGTCACGAACTGGGTCTGCAGGGACGAATGGACTTGTTCGACGACTCGCCTTCGGCCAACGGCAGCTACCAGGCCAAAATCATCGAACTTAAATCGGGTCGCCTCCCCTATCCGGCCAGCGATCCCCTACAAATTGATTACAGTCACGCCACCCAGGTGCGCCTCTACAACATGCTGGCCTCCCGGGTACTGGGCTACGCCCCGCACGCCATCTACAACGCCATCTTCTATTCCGCAGCCTCCGTACCCGGACAGGCGCTGCGCGCCGTGGATCTGCAGCCCAGGGAAGAACAACGCATACTGAATGTACGCAACCTCATCGTAGCCTGGGAATTTATGCTGGCCGGCGACCAGGCGCCCTATACCGCCTCGCGCGAGTTTGTTATGGGCATAGCCGGCGAGCACTACGACCTGAAGCCCCAGGCTAAGACTTCGAGAAACTGGCTGTACGACAAGTTTGCCGAGTACCCTAAAAAGGTGCAACAAATGTCGCCCCTCGAGCAGGACTACTATTTTGCTTTTGTGAACTTTCTGGCCCGCGAAAAACTCATCAGCAAGGTGGGCGACGGGCACAATACCAGGGGACTGTCGGCCCTTTGGAACAAGACCGACCTGCCAGAAGAAAACCTGTTCAGTCAACTCCGCGGTCTGCGCATCATCGAAAACAGGGCCAACCAACCCGAAGCCGCCCTGGTGCTGCAGCGCGACAAAAGCAGTGCTGCTGCTTTTGTGAATTTCAGGGTGGGCGACATCTGCGTCCTCTATCCCGACACCCCTGTCCAACCCCTCGCTGTGCAGCACCGCATCCTTAAATGCAGCATCAGCGCCCTCAGTTCCGAGTCCCTTACGGTCGTCCTACGCCAACAACAAAACTCCGACAACTATTTTAGTCGACACGCCACCTGGGCCCTGGAGCCGGACTCCCTCGACCACGGTTTTGACCAGATGCACAGCGGATTGTTGGAGCTCCTGGATGTGAACAACCCCAAGAAAGACCTGCTGCTGGGTCTCCGCACCCCCGAGCCCATTGCTTATCAGCATCTCAACTTCGTCAACCCCGACACCTCCCCCTCGCCCCCCGAAAGTGTGGCGGAGCAAAACCAGGTGTTGTCGAAGGCCTGGCTGAGTAAAGATTACTTTTTGTTGGTGGGACCGCCCGGAACGGGCAAAACCCGTCTGTTTTTAAAGCGACTGGTGCGCGAAATCGCCCACCAGAGCAGCGCCAACATTCTGCTGCTGAGCTACACCAATCGGGCGGTGGACGAGATGTGCGCCTCGGTGCGCGACGACTTGCAGGACCAGCTGCTGCGCATTGGCTCGTCCCTGGGTTGTGCCCCTGAGCACCGCGACCTGCTGCTCGATCAGCGCGTAAAAGCCCTGCACACGCGTGCCGAAATCCAGGACCTGATAACCTCCACCAGAGTGTTTACCGGCACCGTAGCCGCACTGCAAGGCAAAAACGAATTGTTTGAAATGAAGCGCTTCGACTGGGCCATCGTTGACGAAGCCTCCCAGTTGCTGGAGCCCGCCATCATCAACCTGCTGAGTCGCGTCCAAAAATTTGTAATGATAGGCGACGAGCGCCAGTTGCCCGCCGTAGTCACCCAGGCCCCCGAAAGCTCTGCCGTAAGCACCCCCAGTCTGCAGGCCTTAGGCCTTAAAGACCGGCGCAACTCCCTTTTCGAGCGCCTCCTGACCCTTTGCCAACAAAACAACTGGCATTGGGCCTGGGGCGAAATGACCCATCAGGGACGCATGCATCCCAATGTGGCCGACTTCCCGAACCGCTATTTTTACCAGGGCAAACTCAAAACTGCCCAACTGCAGCACCAAAACCAATGTCTGCAAACAGCTGGCACTCCCACAGACGAGACCGACCAGGCACTCTGCAACAGCCGCACCCTTTTTGTGCCCTCCACCACCGCGCCCGAAGAAGTCACCGAAAAATCGAACCGCCATGAGGCCCAAATCCTTGCACAAGTACTGGCCCGCCTCATCCGCCTGCGCGGCATCGACAGTGCGGCCAAAATGCGCGAACAAATCGGCATCATTACCCCCTACCGCAATCAAATCGCCTGCATCCGCCAACAACTCGAACAAGACGGCATTCCCTTTTTCGAGCACCTTCAGATCGACACCGTAGAGCGCTACCAGGGCAGCCAAAAAGAAGTCATCCTATTCTCTCCCGCCATCAACGCCCCCGCCCAAATGCAGGCCCTCTGCAACGCACGCGTGGAACTGCAGCGCCCGGCCGGCGAGGCAGTCCACCCCGCTCTCATCGACCGCAAACTCAACGTCACCCTCACCCGGGCCAAAGAACAGTTCATCATGACCGGCAACCCCAAACTGCTGCAAAGCGATACGCTCTACAAAGCATTGATGGAGAGTTGCAACAGTCTGGATGGAGCGCATTAAATCATCGCTGCTCTTGAACCCGATAGATAATCCTTTATTGATGTAACACCGAGAAGCTTTTCCCTTTTATGTTGAACACAATACGCTTTGAACTAATGATGCTGGATCAGCCGCAGCAAGCTCAGCTCGGGCAGTACAATTAAGGACTCCTGATCGGCCCCCTCCTTTTTCCAGTACAGCACGTAATTCACCCGGGCCGAATTCAGCCGGTAGCCCTTGGCCTCAAAGGCAGTCAATTGCGTTTTAAACGCAGTAGAAAACTTCAGCAGGGAGCGCTTTTTTTCATCCATACAACCCTCCGCATCCACCTCCAGAGGATCCCCACTCATGAGGGTTTTGATCAAACCCTGGCGATTCAGAAAATAATCGAGCCACAAATCTTTGTGCCCCGGATGCAAGACCAACACATCACTCTCCGCATAACTTCGCCGGTCCACCCGCCGCTGCAAACCTTCGCAGTCCATTCCCTCAAGATAAGTACCCTGCACATGCAGGGATAAGGAGTTTTTGGCGCGGGTCATGGCCACATACAGCAGGCGCCGCTTTTCGTCGTTGTCGGGCACAAAGCCCTCCAGCATCACAAAAACATTATCGAACTCCCGTCCCTTGGCTTTGTGCATGGTGGAGACGAACACCTTCTCCCCATCCATATCGACAAAATCCTCGAGGCGCGATTCCCTGACAAAAACCTCCAAATCGGAATAGTAGCGCCGGCGGGGATAATTCACCTGAAAAGCCTTAATCAGATTGATGCACAATTGTATCTTAGAACTGTTGCGGTAACGGTCCCACAACAGCTTCTTTGCCGCCTGCCACAGCTCATCGTTAAGGTGTGCAGCACCACCTTGCCGACGAAGCGCATCCATAAAAAAGCGCAGCTCCAGCATTTGCAGCAACGAAAAACCCTCATTACTCTGAATCAAGCGAGCCGGGAGGCCCCCCGCCGTCAGCAAGCCCGCCATTTGCAGCGCCTGCTCATTATTGGGCGTCAACACACAAGTACTTCCCTTCAAATCGGTCCCCAGTACCTCCTGCACCACTGCCGGCAAAAAACGCCCCTGTTCGTAACGGGTCACGCCTACCCGCCCCTCCTCCTTCCTTCGGGCCACTATGGGCAAGTCCTTCAGGCGATGGGTAATTTGGGGGACAAAAGCATTGGTAAAGGCCACCAGGTTGGATGCGCTGCGAAAATTATCGTTGAGCTCGTACTTACGCGCGCCCATATCTTTGATGAAATGCTCCAGATGCACCGAGCTGGAACCACGAAAGGCATAGATGTTTTGGTCGTCATCGCCTACGGCGATGACACGCAGCTCCTCATTTCTTTCCATCAGCAGACGGACCAGCTCATACTCCCGGGCATCCATATCCTGCGCCTCATCAATCACCAGTACCGCCTTGTTGATGCGGTTGGGTTCAATATTGTTCTCCCTGATTTGCGCAATGGCCTGCGCAATAATGGTCTCCGACTTCTCCAAAGTTCCCATTTTACCCAACAAATCGAAACAATAAGCGTGAAAAGTCTTTATCTCAACAAAAGCCGCAGCATTGCCTATGAGCGCCTGCAGGCGGGACTTAAACTCCGTAGCGGCGGCCCGCGAGAAGGTCAGCATCAGCAATTGCTCGTGCTTTACATCCTCCATCAGCAACAAGGAAGCCAGCTTGTGCACCAACACCTTGGTCTTTCCGCTGCCCGGACCGGCAGCAACCGCAATGTAGGGCGAACTGCTGTCTTTAATCACACTCAACTGGGCGGGCGACAAGCTGCCAAACAATTGGCGAAATTTGGCCGGCGTGATGTTTTTCGACAACTCCTTTTGCCGACTGCCGTTGAAATACTTATTTAAAAAAGAGCTGTAGTTGAGTTGAAAATAATCCTCCACAAATTGCAAGGCCCCACGGTAATCGCTGATCATCTTTTGGGCGTACTCCCCAACAATATGGATCTGCTGTACCTTGTTCTCATAAAACTGCTTCAGACGCTCATAATCCTCCGCCTTGTAGCGCTTCTTATTGTCCGTCTCCAGCCGCTCCACGCTCAACTTATTGTACACCACCAAAAACCCGCCATCCAACTTCAAAGCCTCAATGCGCGACAGGTAAAAAAGCGCATCTTCTACATCCTGCACCGAAATCGTATGCTTAAACAAAAGGGGCGACTGCTCATAGGCCTGCTTCAACTCATGCACCGAAAACGACAGCAGCTGCAGTCCCGAAGCCTCAGAGACCGCCACCCCCGCCCCTTTGGCGTACAACAAATCCACAATAAAACGCGCCAAATCGTGCCGCTTCTTCATTTTATCCCTCAAATCCTCCAGAGGATAGTTGGCCAGCAGACTCACCTGATGGCCTGCATAAGGCTGGGTTTTGCGCTTCACCCAGTTTTTTATCACCCAAAAATTAAGCAGCGTTCGTATGTGCTGTGGAGAAACATCCGTGCAGCCCTTTTCCAGCGCCAGCTCGTTCAAAGCCTTTAAGTGAAAAATCTGCTCCTGCTCACGCAACTGTTCCAGCAAACATCCCTCCAGACGCCCCATGCGCAAGACCACCTCCAGCGAACGATTGCTGTTCTCGCCCCTACGCAAATAAGCCGTTAAATCCTTCGTGTCGGCCAAAACCTGCTCCTCACGCAGCAAATTGATGGCCTGAATCACCTCCTCCTTAACAATGCCCAGATGATCAGAAATATAGTCGATGCGCGATTCGGCCACCTCATCGGACGATTGTTGACGGGTTTTGCTCGAGAAGAGTTTCTTAATGATACGTACCGCCTGCTCCCGCTGGCGGTCGTTAAAACGCGACGAGCCCATAATGGCATCGATAGCCTCCTGCGCGTTGGGCGACAAAATGCTGTTGGCAAAAATGCGCGGCATGTTTTGTCCCCTTTTCACATAACCCGCCTCCTCCAAGGCAGCCAGGGCTGTGGTGACCCGCGTCTCCATATCGGCCACATTATCGTCCCATCCCGCTTTGCGGGCAATTTCCAGAGCCGAATTAGAAGCCGTCAGCCGCAGCTTAGTCAAGTCCTTAACCGCCCGCCAAATCTGCTGAATCTCTTTAATGCTCAGCTTGGTCTGATTCAACAGAATGAAATGCTTGCTTAAATCCTCCTCATTGTAGAGCACAAAACACTCCGCCGTGATGTTCTCATCACGACCGGCCCTGCCCGCCTCCTGCACATAATTCTCCAGCGAATCCGAAATCTCAAAATGCACCACCAGTCCCACATCCTTCTTATCTACCCCCATGCCAAAAGCCGAAGTCGCCACCATCACCTGCACCTCCCCGCGAATAAAAGCATCCTGGTTGTCCGACTTCTCCTGCTTATCCATTTTACCGTGATAGGCCCTGGCCGAATAGCCATCGCTACTTAAACGCTCCGCCAACTGAAAGGCCCGGCGCGTGCGCGATACGTAAACAATGGCGGGACAATTACGCGCATCGATCAAGCCACGCAGAGTTTGGTACTTTTCGTCCTCCGTGTTTTTCGGCAGGACCTTAAACTGAAGATTGGAGCGCGACACCTGCGTACTGAAAGTCTCCAACTCCCACCCCAGCTTGTCCCTGAAGTAGTTTTTGATGTCCTGAATCACATTCTGCTTAGCGGTAGCCGTAAAGCAGGATACCGGAATGGGCTCCGACAGGTTTTTCTTCTCCTGCAACTGCCGTATAAAATCTCCTATATACAAATAGTCCACCCTGAAATCCTGCCCCCAGGCCGAAAAGCAATGCGCCTCGTCAATAACAAAACGCACCACATTGCGCCCCAGCAACAAGTGCTCAATGCTGCGTGAGCGCAGCGACTCCGGTGAAATATACAAAATGGAAGCCGAACCGTTCTCCACCCGCTCAAACGACTTGGCCCGCTCAATGGGATCGAGCAAGCCATTGATGGTCACCGCCTCGGTAATGTTGGCCCGCTCCAGATTGTCCACCTGATCTTTCATCAGCGACTGCAAAGGCGAAATCACCACCGTGAGGCCCTTTACATTTTCGCCACTCATTAATGCAGGCACCTGAAAGGTGATGGACTTGCCGCCACCGGTAGGGAAGACCGCCAGCAAGGATTTGTTCAGCAGCGCGGCATTTACCGCATCCTCCTGCAGCGACTTGCCCCCGTAACTGCGGTAAGCATCAAAACCAAAGAAGCGCTTCAATCCCCTGCGTGCATCCAACCACTGGTCGCAATAACCGCAGCCCCTAAGACAGGGTTTTCCGCACAACAAAAACAACACACGCTCCACATCCGGATGCTGTTTCAACACCCAGGGCGGCGTAATGGAATGGGGACTGTCGGCCGCAATCAGGGCCAGACCATAAGCCAAATCCACCGGATGCTGCTCCACCAGCAAAGCCAAAGGCGCATCCGCACATAGCGCTCCTTTAAAGCGGCTTCGGATACCTGCCACCAGATCGCCCCCCTCCCCCACAAAATTCACATACAAAAAGAAAGCGTCAAAACCGACCGTCTCGTGCAACAAGCCATAAAGAATCTGCTTAAAATCCTCGTCCAGCCCCCGAAAAGCCCCCACCTCATCCTCAAACAACTCCCGGGCTTTTTGCGCATCGTTCAAGGGATTGTTCAAAGCATCGGTCTGCAACTTATCGTCCTTCACCAAGGCGTGATAGGGCTGTTTGGGAAACAAAAGAGGCGACCAAACGAGCGTATCAATCAGCTGCTTGTCGCCCAGCTCCCCGGCCCCAGCCCTTAAAAGTAAAGGCCAGTCGTGCCGCACCAAATTGTGACCGCACACGTAATCGTAAGCAGCTACAAAAGCCTTAAAATCGGACAAAGCCCCTGAGTGAAAAGACCTGCCCGAAATATCCACAGCTCCGGCGTCCCTGATCTGACTGCCCTCCGTGTCGGCTTCCATATCGATAAAAACAAGGTGCTTCAAAACACAACACAATTGTTAAAAACCAATGCTGTGTACAAATATAAGAGTAAGCACCTACAATACAAGCCCTCACCGCAGCTCCCGGTACCGGAGGCGACTCTTTTGCAGCAGTTTTTCGTCCCACAACTGCCACATGCCCCGGTACACCCCGTACTGTGTTGCCTTTTGCGTGCACACACAACGCCGATGCTCCTCATCCAAAAAGCACAAATGCAAGTGCACAAACACCTCCTTAAAACGCATATCCTCCAGGCGTACCCGTCTCAGGTAATTGCCCTCCTTATAAATGTACTCCCGGCCAATTCTCAATATGGCCCCACGCGTCATCACATTCGGCAAATCCACCCTTATCCTTTTAAAGCCCAGGCGGCGCAGCAAAACCATTTTCAAATAATTCATGTAAAGCATTTGTTGAAAAGCATTCATCACAATGGGTTTTTAAGGTTAATAACCCAAAGCTATGCACCACCCCCGCCAAAGTGTGTCGCCCCACAAAAAAACAGCCCTCCGAAAAGCCGAAGCCTTCCGAAGAGCTGATCCCAAATCCACCCCAATCAGGAGTTATTTCATCCAGTCCAAATAATCCGGCGCCAGGGGCAAAGCCTCTTGCAAGGCACCATCAAGCACCATCAAATCTACCAACTTAAAATTTTGAGGCAGCGCACTGTCGCCCGCCCTGTTAAAACCGTCCTGCACCACCAGCAAGCCCTTCGGAAACTGCTCCCCAAGTGCCCCGTTAAAGATGCTCAGTCCATCCGTTTCCTCAACCCCATCAAACGTACCCGAAACAATTTTAAAACTGCCCAGGTAAGCATGCGGCGCTTCACGGTCGAACAAGGCATAGCTGAAATTGCCCTGACTGCTCACAATAAGGAAACCCTTACCATCTCGACCGTAATATACATCCAAGCCCTCCAAATCGGCCACCAGCGCAGTATTGTCCCTGCCGTGACTCATCGGCAGCACCTCACTCCGGGTGCCGCCATCGGGCGCTGCAGCAAATTTATGAATGCCCCCTTCTTCCACCGCGAGGTAAAACAAGCCGGTCTCGTCATCGGCAACCATACCCTCGGCCTGGGTGGCCACGCGCAAGGCGCGCACCTTCTCCAGTTCAATACTGTCGCCACTTGCCTTTAAGCGCAATTGCTGCACGCCGCCATCTTTACCCCCTACAAAAACGTAGAACGAGTTGTCGGGCTTGTGGCGGTACATGCACAAACCATAAGGCTCATCCACCACCGAAGGGTCCAATTTCACCAAAGGCGTACCCACCTCCACCAGCGTATCTGCCGTAATGGTAAGTAAGCGAACGGTATTTAGGCTGCGGTCCGAAGCCGCCACAACATCCACCTTTTGCCCATTCAGCTCAAAACCATAGCGCACATCCACGTTGTTGATGCGCCCCAGGGCGTAATACTGCAACTCCTCACCCGCCAAATTATAAATGGCCAGTCCCCCCTTTTTATCGGTACCGATGATGCGCGACTGCTCAGGCTGAACCGCATTGTACCAGATGGCCGGGTCGTCGGCCGCATCTTCGCCAGCCACGGAAGGCACAGGCGCGGTCTCCGCCGCAGCCTGAACCGACACCCTGATCCTGGCCTGATCGGCAAGAGCAGCCGCATACTCCAGCGAATCTTCAATAGCCTCCAGTTCACCAGGCGTTCGCTCCCGTTGTCCGCTGTTCGAACGACCCGCACAGGCCGCCATCAAAGTCCCCATCACAAACAAATAAAAAAACTTCTTCATATCTTAAATCCTTGATAATCATTAAAAACTAAAACGAATACCGGCCTGCACACGCACCCCGTAAAACTCCTCCTGCATGGTGTACTTTTCTTCTCCCTGAAAATAACGTAAAGGGGTATTAAGCAGATTATTGGCCTCGGCATAAAACTTAAAATTGGGCGTAATGTCGTACGAACCACTCAAATCCAAATGCGTGGACTTATCGTAGTGCCGGTCGTAAAAGGCCTCCTCGCCAAACTCGTCAACAAAAGCCCCGGCATAATTGAGCGAAGCGCGCAAGGTCAAACGCTTTGACTCGTAATCCAACGCCGCATTCAGTGCATGCTCCGGCGTACCCGGCAACTGCACCTCATCATCGCTTCTGCCCTCCAACTGAAAATTCTTCACCTTACTCTGCGTATGCGTATAATTGGTGTAAACGCCCAGATTGCCTAAAAAGCCGGGCAAAAAATCCAAGCGCCTTTCAAAAGCCGCCTCAAAACCAAACAACTGCGCATCGCCCCCATTGATGGGCTGACTAAAAGTCTTGTACACCGTACCCTCGTAACCGTAATCAAAATACACCCGGTTAACAAAAAAGTCGTTGATGTCCTTATAAAAAGCGCCCGCCGACACCAAACCCAGTCCGCTCAGGTACCACTCCCCCATCACATCCAGGTTCATCGAAGTAGCCGCCTCCAAATCCGAATTACCCACACTTATTTCCATATCCTCGTAGTTCACCTGCCGATAAGGTACCAGATCGAAATAGCGGGGACGACTCAAAGTATTGGTCCACGCTGCCTTAAGCTTAAGCGCATCGCTCACATTGTACTTCAGCAACAACGAAGGCAGCACATTGGCATAGCGCTCACTGCGACTGCCCGTGGCATTCAACTGCTCATCGCCCTGTTCATCTACCAAATAAGTAAAACCACTGTAATCGACCTGCGTCTGCTCATAACGCACTCCAGCCACAGTCTGCCACTTAGTGCCCCAACGCTGGTCGTAGCGCACAAAGGCTGCCTGCACCTGCTCCGTTGCTTCAAAATTACCCGCCAGCTCCTCCAGCAACTGCTCCCTTTCAAAAGCACCACCGTTCAGGTCCAGGTCGCCCAGGAACTCCTTCTTTACAAAACGACCCGCCGCATAATCGCCCGCCATAAAATCGCTCCGCGACATGTCCCTCATCTGCTCCCCATTCAAAGCCTCCTGCAAAAAGGTCGCCTCATTTACCGGCTCAAACTCATAAAAATCGTTCTTACGCATCTTCTCCTTCTGCTTCAACTTCGCCCCGAACGACAACAAAGCATTCTCCCCATTATCACTCAAAGGTACACTCAGCTTAAAACCAAAACTGCGGTCCACATCCTCCGTAATTTGAAATTCCTCCGTCAGCTCCTTCAAATCGAAATTAGCATTCAGGTCGGCCACCTCCGCATCTTCAACCAACATATTTGGCTTGCGCGTATCGTTCAACAGGGGTTGCACCACCGCATCCTCAGCACTGAAGGATATGTAACGCTCATTGGGCCGCTCCTCCGAAGCCTTCGAATACGCCGCATTCCAATCCAGTCCCACACGACCAAAATGGTGCGCCCCACCCAAGGAGTAGCTCATCACCATCTGGTCCTCCAAACGTCGGTATTTATTTTCTTCCACGCCCCCTTTCGTCTCCCTGCGGATCTCACTCTGCCAGGCCAGACGCCCATCGTTATGCCGCAACACATCGTCATTCTCATCGTGCATCACCTCAATATCCTTGTAGTTCAACCGAAAACGATTCTCCCAGTCCTTACGCCAGTTGTAAATACCCTTCGCCTCCAAACGGTGATTATTGTTAAAAGCATAATCCAGAGCCATACTGTAACTCTGCCGCTCCCGCTGCACATGGTAAGTCCGCACCTGAAAATCACTTGCGAACACCGCCGAACGCTCCTCACCCTGCAACAATTCAGGCTTCTCCACCTTGTCCGCCAGGCGATCCCATTCCGCTTCAATATTGTCCGAGCCCAGACGATGATTGTGGTACGAACCCGATATCACCAAACCCAGTCGCTCCTTAAAAAAGCGGTCGCCATACATCAGCGAACCTGTAGCCATAGGCTTGCCCATCAAAAAGTTGTAGCCTGAGCCCAATTGACCGGAAATACGACGCGACACCGGGTTCGAACGCGTCACCAAATTCACCGAACCCCCAATAGCATCGCCCTCCATATCGGGCGTAACCACCTTATTCACCTCAACCATCTGCACCATGTCGGCAGGAATAAGATCAAGCTGAACCGAACGAATCTCCGCTTCTGCAGAAGGCATACGCTCTCCATTTATGGTCACAGAATTGTATTCGGGGGCCGTCCCCCGAATATGCCCAAAACGCGCCTCCCCCTGGTCGTACTGCACATTAATACCCGGAATCCGCTTTAAAGCATCTCCGATATTCGCATCGGGAAAACGCTCCACCTGGTCCGAAGCAATCACATTATTGATGTTGACACTGCTTTTCTGACTGTTCATGGCCTTCACACGGCCCTGCAGCGAACCACTCACCTTCACCTCCTGCAGCTCTATCCCCTCAACCAGCTTAAAATTCAACTCGTAAGTCTCCGCCGAAGTCTCTGCCACCGCCAGCGGCTCACCCACCGTTTCGTAGCCAATGTACTGCACCTCCAAACGGTGCTGCCCCCTCGGCAAATTACTCAAACGATAAAAGCCATTGGCATCGGTTACCGTACCAATGGTATTGCCCGCCAAATAAACCACTGCTCCAGGCAGTGGCAAGTCGCTCGAATCAACTACACGACCGCTAACGGAAACGCGCTGCGCCTCCAGGTTCCATCCCAGCAGCAATACCGCCGCCAGGGTCATCCAAATTTTTCTCATTTCAGCTTACTTTGTGGTTATTGTTTTCGCGGCGCAAGGTAGCCGCCCAATAAAAAGTAAACCTGAAATCCGTTTTAAGAAAAGTTTAAACAAAAACGTCCTCTGTTAACCTGGCGTTAACAGAGGACGGTAAGTCCCTACGGCCTAATGTTTCAGTCTCCTAAAACATCAATTTCTTAAGCCAATCTCAAAAATTGTCTCCCTCCGGTTTTGTTTTCTCTACTATTGGCCTACAACACAGCTATAGCGTCAATTGGACCCAGCCCTCTGTGCTCATTTCAAATTCAAAAACAGAAAGTCGACTACATTACGCCTACTTCCTGCCCTTTCTCCGCCTCCACAGCTTCATAACAAAGTAAACGATGACTGCCAGGATCAGGAAAAGAGACCAGTTGGTAGCAAGACCAATGATGAAGTTGAGGAAGCGGTCCCACCCTTTGGTCAGGCCTTCCCAGAGGCGGGTAAAGAAGCCGTCTTCTTCAACCTGGGCCTTCTCATGCTTTATGTGTTGGTAAATTTCGATGTTAAGCGTGCTGTATTTTACACGGTCGTTTAAAAATTTGAGGCGACCAACAACACGTTCCACCCCGTTCTCGAGTTCGTCTATGCGCTTCTGTATTTGCAGCATTTCTTCCACATTCTTGGCTTGCTTCAACATTTCGTTATAGCGTTTCAGAAAGCTGAGTATGTTCTTTTGCCGCAGTTCTAAATCAAGATACTCTTCGGTTACATCACGGGCAGTAATTTGCTTGGAAACAATGCGTCCTTCCCCTTCTTCAACACCTTTCACAAAGGCCTCAAAGCGGTCGCTGGGAATACGAATACTTAAGGTGTACGACAAGCGGTTCCAGGCATCCTGGTATTGCTCATTAGAATAATAGCCCTTGTGTGTTTGGACCAATACATCGAGGCCGGCCTTGGCTTTTTCCACTTCCTTTACCTCAATTTCCATGTCCCCCTGCCGGATAATAAGAGACTTAACAACTTCGTCGGCGGGATCTTGGTCATCGCCTGTTTCGGAAAAGGATGGTGGCGGTGGTACGACTTCCGCCTGACGGGTAATGGGAATGATTTCTTCCTCAACTTCCATGTCGTAGAGGGCATTGTCATCCGGAAAGGAATTTTGCTGGCCGCAGGCGGTCAGCAAAAGGAACAAAAACACGCCTGCGGCCACGGATGGGGACAAAAGCGAAGGAATTGGGTTTCTCATTTTGGGTTGATTTATAGTTGCTGATTTATCTTATCAAAATAACGAAAAAAAATCCAAATACCAGCCAAATCGCTAATCTCTTCGGGCAGCAATAAAATCCTGAACTTGGCCATTCGAAGCGCCGTAGCTGACAATTTTAACATCCAGGGGCGCTTTGGCAAACCTGGAGAGTGCCAACCCTATCGCATCGAAGATCCATTCGGACTTATTGCCAAATACACCACCACCTACAAGAGTTAAAAACAAGCGCTTGTTCCCGGTCTTTTTGAAATTTTGTAAGGCGGCATAGAATGTGGCCTCGTAGGTGGCCTCAAGGACAAATCGGGAAAATGCCTCCCATTGCAGAGCGGGGATATTTGAATAACCGACCGGCAACGCGGAACAATAGCACTGACTTACTTTAATCTTGTCGGCACTAATGGTGACCTCAGCATTGTTTTGCACGCCAATACGCAATTTTCCTTTTAAGGCTTCATAATCAGTTTCAGTTAGCCCGCTCAGTTCCCTGCTTATTGATTTAAGCCCCTCACTAGTTGCCAATGCGTAGCCGTTGGTCATGGCCCAGAGTTTTCGCTCACGGTTATTTAAAATGGCCCCCACATCGCTTAAGCAATCAATTTGTTTGTGCGCTGTTTGCCCAATTTGAGTGCCTAAATCAACAAAATAGTTTCTATAGATGGTTCCTGCTCCGCATGCAATGGCACAGGCAGGACCTTGTGTTTTATCGAAATAATAGCCGTTGACGCCCTGTTCGGGCGTTACATCGGGACTGGCCATTTCAAGCAAATTAAACTGTGACGCTACCTGAAAGGTGGCTCCGTTGTTCTCAGGAAGCGTATGCAACTTTTGAACATCAGCAACCACTTCGGACAGCTTAATGTGGCCATTAAGCGGATCCAAAAGCACCGTTCTTCTGAGTTCTTCCAACGATGGCTGATCAAGCCTTCCGTACGAAAAAGCAGCGTTATTCACTCTCGAAATAAGATGCTCGCCTTCAACATAAAGGTTGGCCCTAACCTGATCGGGGCTTTCTTCTTTAAAGCCCGTTAATTGCTCAAACCACATAAGTGTGTACTCTCCAATTTAATAATAGCGCAATCCAGCTTCTAAATTTCACCCAAAGCTACTGCAGCATTTCTTCAGCGCAGCATATTATGCCCCGCAAAAACTTTATTACAGGGCTCTATTGGATTAATGAAAAATATCGTTTTCTAATATAATAAAAAACCATTAAATACACTCGCAGCCCTTGATTAAAGCCGGGCTAAAGAAAAACACTACACTAAAAAGCGAAAAAAACACCCTCCCCCCCCGCAACCTCCACCTCGTCACGGGCCCCTTACAAACAACTGACTTCCAGAAGCACCAGAGGCCTTACATCCATTAAAAACCAGCTGTTTAAACATTTCAGGCATCCATCTGTTTGTATCAGTAACCCGGGAGGGTTAAAAACAATGGTACAACAGCGCATTGTAAACACTAAAACAGAAGAAAAATGAAAAAACTGATGATTATTGGCGCAATGCTTGCGCTTACGGTTGGCACCTATGCCCAGACACAGTGGAAGGTGGATCCTTATCACTCCTCGCTGAATTTTGAAATTAAGCATTCGGGCATCAGCATGGTAAATGGTAAGTTTACCGACTATACGGGGACTTTAACCACGCAGGGGGAGGAACTAAAGGATGCGGCTTTTGATTTTACCGTGCAGGTAAAAAGCATCAATACTGCTGTGGATGCCAGGGACGAGCATTTGCGGAGTGCCGACTTTTTTGAGGTGGAGACCTACCCCGAAATGACTTTTAAAAGTACAAAGATTGAGAAAACGGCCAATGCAGACCAGTACAAACTGTATGGCCAACTCACCATTAAGGGGGTAACCAAAGATGTGGTGGCCGACCTGTACTATGGTGGCAAGGCTGAATCTGACCAGGGTGTAAAAATTGGTTTAAAGGCCGAGGCGGTGATTGACCGCTTCGACTACAACATTGATTTTGATCCCACCGCTGCGGGTATTGGCAAAGATGTGCACATTAAGGTGCACCTGCAATTTGCTAAGCAGTAACATACAAAACCGCCCCGTGCCAACTTCTTGTCGACACGGGGCGCTTTGCTTCTTGCTTCAAAATTTCCGGATGCTGCCTATGTGGCCTTAAGGACGTCCGCTTTTATAAAAGATACTTCTTCGAAACTTTCTGATACGGCATACACCTTATAACCATTTTGTTTTAGAGCCTTTACTGCAGCTTTTGTTTTAAGCATTCCATCTACAAAGCAACGGTCGTGAAATTCGATCAGGATTTGCGTTATAGGCAGCTGGGCACTCAGGATGTTTTCAATGACATCGTACTCAGCCCCCTCAATATCCATCTTCAACACATCAATATGCTTATGCCCCAGTTGGGTCATAATGGTTTCCAATGTTTTCACTTCTACTTGAACTACCTTTTGCGAATCGGTATTCTTCTGCTCAATCAAACTGCCCGACACATACTCGGGGTTGGAAGGAAGGAAAAAATCAACAAGGTCGTTCTTCGGACTGATGCCGACTTCAAAAAACCGAAAATTGTCGGGTAGGTTTTGTCCCCTTACCCAATGGATGGATTTGGGGGTGGGGTCGAAACCATAAACCCGACACTGGTGTCTGGCCATTACCGCCTGGTCAAAAGACAGGTCTTCTCCTATACCAAAGGAATACACAAGCGATGCTTCGTTCAACAAATTGGGATACAGATAAAACCCGCCGTAGTCGTTACCGTACCACTCGTGTTTCAACCTCAATCCTTTTCGTAGGTGACTGTATTTCCCGGACAGTTGTAACAGGAAGTGCTTGAGCTTTGCTTTTATTGCCATGTGCGATAAATAATGCATGCTTAACGCCTATTCTGCTGTGCTGCGAAGGGTGAGTTTCTGTGTTTTTAGTCCTTTGCCACTCACCTGAAGGGTTATGTCGCCGGCCTGCCCGGTCGATTCCACGGTAACCACGAGTTGTCCACTGAAGGCTTTCATGGTGGGTTTATGGAACATTTCGAGGGAGGTGGGGTCGCCGTTGCAAACCACTTTGAATTTACCGGCTCCGCTTACTTTAAAGTTGAGCTGGTTGGCGGCGGTGGCGCAGAAATTACCGTCTTTATCCACAACCGAAACGGTAACGTAGCTGAGGTCTTTGCCGTTGGCTTTAATTACGGGGCGGTCGGCTTCTAATTTAACGGTGTGGGCCTTGCCGGCGGTGCGGATTTCTTTCTCGGCGGCGGGGCGTCCTTCGTCGTCGAAGGCGACGACTTTAACGGTGCCGGGCTCATACTTCACGTCCATCCACATCAGTCGGTAACGCTCCTGCTTACTGCCGTCTTTGGTTTTGGTACGGATACCCTGACTCTTGCCGTTGATGAAGAGCTCGGCGCTGTTGTAATTGGTGTACACAAATACGGGGGTGACTTCTCCCTCTCGTCCTTCCCAGTTCCAATGGGGCAATATGTGCAGGGTTTTGTCCTGGGTGTTCCAGCGACTGCGATAGAGGTAGTAGCGGTCCTTGGGCAGTCCCGCCAAGTCCACTATGCCAAAGTAGGAGCTGCGCGAGGGCCAGTACTCGTTGTAGGGAGTGGGCTCTCCAAGGTAGTCGAAGCCGGTCCATACAAACTCACCAATTACCCAATCGTGGTCGTCCTGAAGTACAAAATCGTCTTCGGGGAGATTCGACCAGGGGCAGTATTCCAAATCGTACGAGGAGCTGTGTCCGTCGTTGTAGGTTTTATTTTTATGTGTTTCGACGGGGAATTTATAAACACCTCGGGAACTAACAGTAGAGGCGGTTTCGGATCCAAGGATGAAGCCTTGGGGAAAGCGCTCATAGGCCTCTTCGTACAGGTGTACACGATAATTTAATCCGGGAATGTCAACCAATGCACCAAATCCACTTTCCATAACGGCTTTTACCTGATCCATACCCACGGTAACAGGTCGGGTGGGATCTTCGCGGTGGAAGATGTCTTGCAGCCACTTGGCGCGCTTAACGCCGGCGGCACCATGCTGGTCGGGCACTTCGTTGCCGGAGCTCCACATAACTATGCTGGGGTGGTTGCGCAGTGCACCCACCAGGTTGACCACATCCTTCTCGGCCCACTCGTTAAACCAGCGGTTGTAACCGTTGGGGACTTTGGCTCGGGCCCATTCGTCGAAGCTCTCGGCCAGAAAAAGGATGCCCATTTCGTCGGCCAGGGCGACTTGCTCCAGGGACGGCATATTGTGGGCCGATCGCACAGCGTTGGCGCCCATATCTTTCATGATGCGCAACTGACGCTCGAGGGCGGCTTCGTTGACGGCGGCACCGAGGGGACCCAAATCGTGGTGGAGGCAAACGCCTTTGAATTTAACGACGCGGCCGTTCAACACCAGACCTTTACCGCGCTCGTAAACCACACTGCGAATACCGAAACGTACGGTTTCCTCATCGCGCAATTCGTTGTTCTGATAGAGACGCAAACGCGCGTGGTACAAATGAGGGTGATCCAGATCCCAAAGCTGGGGATGGGCTACTCCGAGGTTGAGTTCCATTTTTTTACCAAACTGCTGGCTGCTGGTCTCCCGGGCAACTACTTTCCCGTCGGGGGCAATGACTTCGGCCTCCAGGCGCAGGTTGTTGCCGGTGACTTCGGTCTTTATATTCACCTGGGCCTGCTCTTCGGCTACAAGCGGAGTGGTAATGAAGGTCTTCCAATGATCAAAACTGACCTCATCTTTGACCAGCACCTGGACTTTTCTGAACAGTCCGGCACCGGGATACCAGCGGCTGGATTCGGGCTGATTTTCGAGGCGGACGGCCAACAGGTTTTCCTGACCGGGCTTCAGATAATCGGTGATGTCGAAGTAGAAATAGCTGTAGCCATAGGGCCAATTGCCGACTTTCTCTCCGTTTACCCAAACGTGGGCATCGCTCATAGCGCCGTCGAAGGTCAGGAGGACTTTCTTGCCTTCCTGGTAGGCGGGCACTTTAAAGGTCTTGCGGTACCAGCCGACTCCTATGTGCGGCAGGGCACCGGTTCTGCCGGTGCGCAAACGGGCTTCGGTATCCATATCCTGCTCTACCTTGACTACCTGCATATCTACATCACGGTCGAAGGGACCGGCAATGGCCCAATCGTGGGGAACGCTTACGGTCTCCCACTCTTTAGTATCCAGCTGAGGCTGATGGGCATCGGGTACATCCTGCCGAATAAAATACCAGTCCTTGTCCAGCGTTTGTAAGCTGCGTTGCTGGGCGCTTGCGGGCAATACTGCCAGACTCAAAATAAAGGAAAGGAGCAAAAATGTTTTGCGCATAATGTTCAATATTTAGTGTTTATGTTGTTACTGTATGTCATGCTTCGCTATCGGGGTAGGCGCCATACCAGCACATCGGCGGTGGAAAGGCTGGCTTGGCCGATTATAATCTTGCTGCCTTTGGGCAGGGTCATTTCATAATCCTTATCGCTGTAATTCATGGCAATGCCGAGTCCGTCACGGTACTCAACAAGCACTCCGGGGGGATAGTTTTCGATGGGCAGATTCAGGCGCTCGAAAAGCTTGGTCAACACGGCCTGCTCCAGACGCCCCTGGTGACTGTCGGCACCCACGTAGGTAACACTCCCTTGTCCGTAAGCCTGGTGCGTGACGGCAGTCTTACCTTCGTAAAAGTCGCCGACAAAGCGGGCCCAGCTTTCGGTGCCTTCGTTTGGTTCCAACACATCGCCCCAGCTGGTCCAGCCATAACGCTCCCCTTCCATCACTACGGTATCGGGTGCATGGGGGCGCAACAGGTCGTAAAAGGGAATGCTGGCGCCCAACAAGTGATAAATGGGGGCTGCGTGAGGGGTTTCCCAAAGGTGACCCTTTTCGTTTTGGTGGGCGGTGCGGACCGACATCACGAGATGACCGCCCTGCTCGGTATAGCGCGTGAGCTTGTCGATGAGGGGCTTGCTCATTTGCTGGTAGGCCGGGACGACCAGCACAGGGTAGGCCGAGAAGTCCATGCTGTCGCGCACAAAATCAACGGGAGCACCAAGCGATTTCAGTGCTTTGTAATACTTCAGCACATGAGCCTCGGTATCCCACTCGGTGGTTTGCTTATTCTGTTGCATGGCCACATAATTGTCTGGATCGTACAAGATGCCGGTCTTCCTGGCGGCATAGGCCGCCGGCACCTCACCCTGCCGGGCTTCCTGGCGCACTTGCGCCACCTCTTTTATAAACTGCTGGTATTCGAGTCCGCCTGCTGTGGGACTAACGCCATCGGGTCCCACAATGCCGTAGTGGTATTGCTCATAACCGTAAATGGGGGCTCTGAAACGGTAGGTACAAACGAATTTTCCCTCACCGGCAAAAATATGCCACAGCCAAAGACGTACGGCACCAGGCAGGGGCTGGGAATTGATGCTGCCCCAGTTGACCTGACCGGGCTGCAATTCCATAACGCCCATGAGGGGCGAAAGGGGCCTGAAGTAATCGTTGGCCATGGCGATGCGGGAGTACTCCCCTACCCGATAGCCTTTGGGGCCCAGTCCCTCGTGCTCGCCATAAACCATGTAGCGGGTGTAGGTAATGAAGTCGAGTTCCTTACTTTGTCCGATAAAGCGGGCATCGTACATGGGAATGTAGTTGGTGGTGATCCACTGCCATTCGGCGGCATGCTGCCGAATGGTGCGGGCCTGCTCATCCAAAAACGAGGAAGTCTCCTCATCGGCAAAGCGACCGTGGTCGAGGCGCTGATACAGGTTCATTCCCCACTGCTGATGCTGTGGCAGATTGATTTCCGACCAATCACTGAATACGACACTCCAAAAGTTGGTGCCCCAGGCTTGGTTCAGGTCGTCGATGCTTCCGTACTTCTTCTGTAACCACAATCTGAAACGCCTCAGGGCATCTTCGCTGTAATCGACGGTAGAACGGGGTTCGTTATCAAGCTGCCAACCAATGATGCGCTCATCCTGGCCGTAACGGCGGGCCAGTTCGGCGATCAGTTTTTGCGAGTAGCTGCGGTAGTATTCGTTGGAGAAAGAGGCATGCTGACGGGCACCATGGTCCATGCGGGTGCCGTCCTCATGGGTTATCAATACTTCGGGGTGTTTGCGTACGAGCCATACCGGCGGGGTAGCCGTGGAGGTACACATAATGACCTTTAGTCCGTGCTTGTCGGCCAGGGCCACTGCTTTGTCGAGCCAGGCAAAATCGTAAACCCCTTCCTCGGGCTCCAGCTGAGCCCAGGCAAACTCAGCAAAATGGGTGAAAGTAAAGCCCATCTCCGCAATCTTCGCCAGGTCGCGGTCCCACTGCTCCTGGGGCCAATGCTCGGGGTAGTAATAGGCGCCTACGGTCATTAAATCCTCTTCCGGAAAAAAGCGCTTCCAGTCCTGAGCTTGTCCATATACAGCAAACAGCAAGGCCAGCGCGGTAATCAGCAAAATTCGATACATAAGAAAGGTAGTTTTAACCCAAAATAATTTCGCGTCTCAATAATACGGAATTTTCGCTTAGTACCCAAGCGGATAAACGGAGCATCCGGTGAACAAAAGAGCCTTACCAGCTGTTTTTCTTAGCGTTAATAGTAACCCAAAAACACATACAACTATGAAATTGAAACACTTTGTATTTACAACTTTAGCCTTGACTGCACTCACAGCCTGTGGCAGTCCCTCGGGACAACAAAACAACAACAGTCAGGCGGAGGCCGTGCAGACCGAGACCGGCACCGTTCCCGAATACAGCGGCATCGCCGTGGAGCATACCTTTGCTGCCCTGCCCTATGCCTACGATGCCCTTGAGCCCTACATCGATGCGCAGACTATGGAATTGCACTACAGTCGCCACCACCAGGGCTATTACAACAAATTTATGAAGGCTGTGGAGGGGACGGGACTCGAAAACGCCTCGCTGGAATTTATTTTTGAACATATGAGTAAGTTGCCTACGGCCCTGCGCAACAACGGGGGCGGTTACTACAACCATACCCTGTTTTGGTCGGTATTGGCGCCGGGGGGACAAGGAGCTCCGTCGCCTGAGCTTTCTTCGGCCATCGAAGAGGCCTTTGGTTCTATGGAGGCTTTTCAGGAGCAGTTCAACAAGGCAGCTACGGGTCAGTTCGGCAGCGGCTGGGCCTGGCTGCTGGTGAAGACCGACGACAGTCTGGCCGTTAGCGGCACCCCCAACCAGGACAATCCCTTGATGGATGTAGCCGAAGTACGTGGCACGCCCATTCTGGCTCTGGATGTGTGGGAACACGCCTACTACCTGAAGTACCAGAACAAGCGGGGCGATTATGTGGCTTCCTTCTGGAACCTGATCAATTGGGAAGAAGTAAACCACCGCTACCTGATGGCCATCAACTAAGCACAAGACAAGTAGAACGATACTGCAAAGCCGGGCACCTGCCCGGCTTTTTTTTATTAAGTCTCAGGAACTAATCTAAGACCCCACCGTCGATAAAGACTCAACCCACTATTACCGCTCAGATCTTAAGCTTTTGCTTCTTTTCAGAGCCGAACGTTTAATTTACAACAACTTTAAAATCTAAAGCCTGCAAGTCCTCATTTCGTGAGGAGCTGCCGACCAGCAAACGATAGTCGCCCGCCAAGGGGGTCATGCGCTCTATTTGGGGATTCCACCACTCCAGTACCTCCGCACTTAAGGCAAAGCGCAGCTCCACGGTTTCACCCTGTGGCACAAACACGCGCTCAAAACCGCGCAGGGCTTTGGTGGGACCGTCGGCATCGTCGGGTTTTTGCAGATAAAGTTGAACCACCTCCTCACCATCGTAATTGCCGGTGTTGCTCACCTTAACGCTGAGGGTAGCTGAGCCATCTGCTGCCACTTCTGTGCTGCTTAATTGGGGCCTGTCGTAACTAAAGGTGGTATAGCTGAGTCCGTAACCAAAGGGAAATTGTGCATCGCCTTCAAAATAACGGTAGGTGCGTCCCTTCATGCTGTAATCTTCAAAATCGGGCAACTGCTCAATATTTTTATAGAAGGTTACGGGGAGGCGACCAGCGGGATTGTAATCACCAAACAGCACTTCGGCCAGGGCGGTGCCCCCGGCCTGACCGGGGTACCAGGCCTGGATAATGGCAGAGACGTAACCGGCTTCTTCTTCCAGACCGATGGCCGAACCGGAGAAGTTCACGAGAATAATTTTTTTGCCTGCCTGGTGCAAGGCACGCAGGATGTCTTTCTGTACCTGAGGGAGCGCAATATCTGTACGGTCACCCCCCTTGAAGCCGGGCAAATTCACCCCCATTTCTTCGCCCTCTAAAAAGGGCGAAATGCCCGAAGCAAACACCACTGCATCTGCATCCTTCACTTTAGCTACCGAAGCCGGAATGTCCACCTCGCTGCGATAACCGATGTTAAAATCCAATTCGGCTTCGGACATGTGATGGGCAAAATTCAACTCTATGTTGTAGGACTTCCCGGCCTCTGCATTCATCTTGTATTCACGTTTGCGACCGCCGTGCTTCGAAAGGTATTCAAAAACAGATTTCCCGTCTATTTTTAATTCGGTGGCCCCGTTAATGTAAAAGTGAAAATAGACTTCCCCACTCTGGCTGGCCTCAAAGGTACTGGTGTAGCGCGCCGAAAATCCGGTAAGTTCAACACCGGGTGCAAAGACTGTGGCTCCGGCGGTGCAAAAGTGAAAAGGGTTTTGCTCGAGGGTTACCACATCGGCGCTGCCTTCGCGATTGGGATTGTTCCAGTACTCGGCTTTAAAGCCTTGCTGTCCTTCGCTTACGCACTGATTAAAAGCACTCTTAAAAATTCGATTGCCCACCCATTCGGTACCCTGCTCATAAACAACCTGAGCGTTGGATCCTACAGCGCTTTCAATGCCTTGTAAAAGAGTGCTGGTAGCAGCCGGAGTTCCGTTGTAATTGCCCCACTGCATCAAGGAATCGTTGGCATTGGGACCCATAACGGCAATCTTTAATCCTTCCTTTTTCAGCGGAAGAGCATGATCCACATTCTGCAACAAGGTGATGGACTTGCGGGCGGCTTCCAGGGCCTGTTGATGGTGCGCTTCAGAAGCCACTACATCGTGCGCAATCTTTGACCACTCCACCTTCTCGTCCGGGTCCAATTCGCCCAACTGAAAGCGGGCAATGAGCAGACGGCGTACCGATACGTCCAACTGTTCTTCGCTAATCAGTCCCTTGGCTACTGCCTCAACAAGAGAAGGATAACTGCTGCCACAGTTCAGGTCGGTGCCACTGAGCACGGCATCGGCCGAGGCGGTTTCTGCATCGGGATGGGTGCCGTGGGCTTCCGGATTGTAAAAATCATTTATGCCCCAACAATCGGAGACCATCACCCCGTCGAAGCCCCACTCGTTGCGCAGCAGATCAATCATTAAGCGATCGCTGCCACAACAGGGTTCTCCTTCAAAGCGGTTATAGGCACACATGACCATACGCACATCGGCATCCATCACCAACTTCTTAAAAGCAGGCAAATACGTTTCGTGCAAATCGCGTGGTGCAATATCGCGAGCGTCAAAGGAGTGGCGGTTCCATTCGGGACCGCTGTGCACAGCAAAGTGTTTGGCACAGGCGTGAAGCTTGTCGTAGCCCTCACCCCGCACGCCTTGCAGACCATTCACCACTGCAGCACCCAGCACCCCGTTCATATAGGGATCCTCGCCATAAGCTTCCATTCCCCGGCCCCAACGCGGGTCACGAAACACATTGATGGTTGGGGTCCACATGGTCAGTCCCTGATAGCGACCCCGCTCGCCTCGAGCCTTAAAATAGTGGTGTTTCGCCCTTGCCTCATCAGAGGCTACAGAAAACACATCCAGCACCAAATCGCGATCAAAGGAAGCGGCCAAACCAACCGGCTGAGGAAACACGGTTGCCCTTCCTGCACGGGCCACCCCGTGCAGGGCCTCGTTCCACCAATTGTATTCGGGTATGCCCAATCGCTCAATGGGCGCATTCTGGTCCACCATCAGTTGGACCTTCTCTTCCAGGGTCAGCTTCTGCAACAAATCATCGGCCCGTTCTTCGGGGGTATAATTGTTGTCCTTCCAGACTTCGGTGGAGCAGGACAGTAACAGCAAACCCATCACCGCCAGACTCACGCGCAACATCGACTTCAGCATCATGTCAAGTATCATTTAAAATCCGTAACAATTTTAAACAAAAACGTCCAATCAAAGGGGGAATAATCGAGCAAAGAAGGGGTAGTTTTTAGTTTTGTGATCAAAAGCGCTATCTTTGCGGCTTCCGTAAAATAAAACCATGAGTATTTTAAAAGCTTTAGAAGAACGCAGCAAGCACAGCTGCGAGTTGTGTGGTGCGACCGATAATCTGGCCGTATATACCCCTGCACCCGCCACCCACGAGACGGTGGACAACAGTCTGTTGGCCTGCAGCACCTGCAGTAGCCAAATTGACAATCAGGAGGCGACCGATGCCAACCACTGGCGTTGCCTCAACGACAGCATGTGGAGCGAAGTCCCCGCCGTAAAAATCGTAGCCTGGCGCATGCTCACCCGCCTTCGCGCTGAAGGCTGGCCGCAAGACCTCCTCGACATGTTTTACATCGACGAAGAGACCCTGGCCCTGGCCCGTGCCACCGGCGAAGGTGAAGAAGCCGCCCCAAAACACGTCGACAGCAATGGCGCGGAACTCAGCGCCGGCGACAGCGTAGTCCTGATCAAAGACCTGGACGTTAAAGGCAGCAGTCTCACCGCCAAACGCGGCACCACTGTCCGCAACATCCGACTCGACCCGGACAACAACGAATTCATCGAAGGAAAAGTTGATGGCCAGCAAATCGTCATCCTCACCAAATATGTAAAAAAGGCCTAGGCCTTTTTTACATCCTTCGCCCCCACCAGCTCCCCCATCTCGTCCTGCACCCCACATCCCACAATCCACGTCCTGCAAGCCATTCCCAGCTCGTCAAGCGAAGGCCTTTGTAAGTCAAGCCTCAGGAAATTTCCGTAAAGCAAAACAGCTTTCAAAGCGTAAAAATCCTGGCTGTCTGAGCCGAAGGCGAGTTCCAGGATTTTAGCGAAGAAAACTGTTTTGTAGGAAATTTACGGTAGCGCCGACTTACAAAGACCGAGTAAGGCAGCGCCGACTTACAAAGGCCGCTCAACTCTCTTGCCCTCCAATAAGTGAACTCCAACTCACAAGCGAAGGCCTTTGTAAGTCAAGCCTCAGGAAATTTCCGTAAAGCAAAACAGCTTTCGAAGCGTAAAAATCCTGGCTGTCTGAGCCGAAGGCGAGTTCCAGGATTTTAGCGAAGAAAACTGTTTTGTAGGAAATTTACGGTAGCGCCGACTTACAAAGGCCGAGCGTCACAACGAGCGGAGTTCACTTACAACCTCTCCATGAACATTCGCCTCACCTCCATCAAATACTCCGGATCCATCTTCGGATTATAAATCCGAATCATATCCTGAATCCCAAAATTCACGTGGAAATGCCCAATTGCCGCATCAAAAGCAGGCCGCTCCCAGTTGAACTTCACCTTTTTGGTTATGTCCTCAAAAAATTTCCAGTTCAATTTCTTGGGAATGGTGAAATAGCCATGGTCCTTTTCCGTTACATCGAAATACACCCCGGGATGCTTCTCATCCAGAATGAAAAACTTTTTAATACGGATAATGGCGGGACCGTCGGGCTTGCCACCCGGCTTCTTCCTGAACTCAATTCCCTCATCTACATAGCACTGCTGCAACTCCGAAATCTGGGAATAGTCCTGCAAATGACGAACCCGCACCACATGGTACTCCTTATTGTAAATATTCACCACCCCGGCAGCCGCATTAAAGTCTCCCTGAAAATACTTGCGAATACTTTGCGTAGCCCGGGTAATCTCCTCCAGGGTGTAAAGTTGTTTCACCACCAGGTAAACGTACAAGGGGCGACTGTCCACCGGATGATCGCTGTAATAATCGAAAAAACCGGGGAAAGGCTCCGGTGCCTCCATCACAAAGGTGTTGGGCAGAATCTGATCGTCGAGGGTACGCAGCGACTCCTGCTTCAGGAGATTCCCGTACCGTTCAATGTAGGGTGACGCATTCATAGTATATGGTTTTTGTTTATAATATCGATCCAGTCTCTGAAAGATATAAATTCCCCCAACCAATCACAAGCACCCTACAACACAATTTTCGGGGACTACAGGCCCTTCTATGGTCAAAAATCTGATAAATAAGGACAAACACCTCCTAAAACAAAACAACAGATGACCACCAGGCAGGTGCGTGTGCTACCTTAAGCGTCTGCACAAGAAGCCACTCGCCTGATTCAAAATCTTAGTCCCGGGTAAACACCAGACTGTTCTCTTCGGCACTCAACTCCTCGTTGTAGCCGTAGCCATCCAGATTAAAAGCCTTCAGCTCCTCGGGCGAGGTCAAACGATTTTCTATGATGTAGCGCGTCATCAGTCCCCTCGCCTTCTTGGCATAAAAACTCAGGATTTTATACTTTCCGTTTTTAAAATCTTTAAAAACGGCACTGACTACGGGCACTGAAAGCGCTTGCGGATCGATGGCAGAGAAGTATTCCTGACTGGCCAGGTTAACCAAAAAGCGGTGCCCGCCTTCCTGAATGTCTTTGTCGAGCTGGCGACTGAGCTTGTCGCCCCAAAAGGCATAAAGGTCTTTGCCCCCGGCGTTCTTTAAACGACTGCCCATCTCCAGGCGGTAGGGCAAAATCTCATCGAGGGGACGAAGAAGTCCGTACAAACCCGACAAAATGCGCAGGCTCTCCTGCGCATAATCAACTGAGCCTGGCTCCATAGACAGGGCATCCATCCCGTTGTACACGTCGCCTTTAAAAGCAAAGAGGGCGGCACGGGAATCGGACTGCTTAAAGGGCCATTGCCACTGGAGATAGCGCTCGGCATTAAGTCGCGCCAGCGGTTCACTTATTTTCATCAACTGCACCAGTTCATCCTCCGAATGGCCCCGCAACAATTCGGCCAGTTCGCTGGCCTCACGGGCAAAACGAATTTTACTGCCCTTGTAATCGGGCACCTCTCGCTCGTAGTCCAGCGTCTTGGCCGGAGAAATAATAATCATCATAAGTCTTGCTCCTTTTAATCCTGTGCCAACTGATGCACCAGTCCCGCATACTTACCACCCTGCTGCATCAACTCCTGGTGATTGCCGCGCTCAATAATGCGCCCCTCTTCCAGCACCAGTATCAAATCGCTGTGCTTGATGGTACTCAAGCGGTGTGCAACAGCTATTACGGTACGGGTCGCAAAAATGTTCTCAATGGCTTTTTGAATGTATTGCTCGGTAATGGAATCAACGGCACTGGTGGCCTCATCCAGAATAATCAGCTCCTTATTGCCACAAAGGGCGCGGGCAAAGGACAGCAGCTGACCCTGACCCTTCGACAGGTTGTCGCCATTGTCCTGCACCACAAAATCGTAGCCGCCTTTCAGCTGCCGGATAAAGGGTTCGGCATACACAAAGCGCGCGGCATCCTCAATGGCCTCATCGTCGATGCCGGGTCTGCCCAGTCCAATATTAAAGCGTATGCTGTCGTTAAACAGGAAAATATCCTGCTGCATCACCGACACGGTTTCACGAATCTGGCGCAGGGGCAAATCGCGCAGCTCTTTCCCGTTGATGGTGATGGAACCCCGGTAACCGGTGTAGGTCTTGGTAAGCAGGCGTATGATGGTGGACTTACCGGAGCCGGTGGTGCCGACCAGGGCAATGCGGTCGCCCTTGCGGAGGGTGAAAGAGACGTTTTTGAGGACGTCTTCGCCATCGGGACTGTAACGGAAGGAGACGTCTTTAAAAACGATGTCGGCTACCGCCAGCGGCGCGACGTCGCGCCGCTGAACACAATGGGCGGGCTCTTCTTCCTCCTGCTCAAACAGCGAACTGATGTGTTCCAGGGCCGAGAGGGCGCGCTGTATGGTCGTGACCTGCTGGGCAAACTGTCGAACGGGGATAAAGAGGCGGCCGAGGGTGGTGACGAAGACAATCAATACCCCAATGGTAAAGTTAAGGTCCCACACCTGCACGGCGCCGTACCAAATAACGAGGGCGGTGGCGATGGAGGTGATGCCTTCTACCACCGAATACAGGGCGGCATCGTACACGTTGGATCGATTTTGCGCATCGGAGTACTCCTTGTTGAGCCGGTCGTACTTATTAAATACCGTGTCCTCAGCGGCATAGAGCTGGATGGTCTTCATGCCGTAAAGCGTTTCCTGCAAATAGGCAGCCGAGCGGGCGAGACTGTTGCGACTCTGGTCGAAGGCGCGGCGGATTTTACGGCGCAGAAAGCGCATCACCAGCACAATCAGGGGCACCACCAGCAGCAAGACCAGGGTGAGCTGCCAGTTGAGGTAGAAGAGGTAGCCCACCAGGGCCAGGGTCTTTACCGTGTCGGCCAGGAGGCCCAAAATACCGGCGGCAAAACTCTCGGCAATACTCTCCATATCGCTGGTGAGCCGCGAAAGGGTGACGCCGATGGGATGGCGGTCGTAGTAGCGCATCGGAAAGCGCAGGGCCTTGCCGAACAAATCGCGCCGCATATCCAGAATGGCATGGCCTCCTGCTTTGGCAAAGGCATAACTGTAGAGTCCGTCGAGCAGAAAATTCACCAGCAGCACCCCGCCCAAGATCAGCGAGTAGGTTTTAAGGCCCTCCGCATCGCCGGGGAGAATGAAATCGTCGATGATGCGCTCTACCAGCCATAAGAAGGCGATGCCGGCAGCGGTGGTAAGGGGAATGGAGGCGATGCTCAGAATCAGCCACTTTTTATGGGGACCAAAATAAGTCCCGAAGCGACGCATCAGCCACAAGTCCTTACTCTTCAAAAACTTTCTCAAAAATCTCATTGCTCCCCTCCTTCCTGCACCATTTGGGTGGTGCGGTAAAAATCGGATTTTTTCAACAGCTCCTCGTGCGTGCCCATAGCGGTCAGGCGACCGTCTTCCAGTACAAGGTTAAAGTCGCAGCGCTCGAGCACGCTCATGCGATTGGAGACCAGCACCAGCATGGAGGCTACTTTGTTGTCGAAGAGTTGCTTAATCAGGAAACGTTCGGTGTCGGCATCTACGGCCGAAAACACATCGTCGAGCACCAGCAACTGCCCCGGTGCGTAGAGAGCGCGGGCGAGACTGATTCGCTGTTTTTGTCCCCCCGACAGCATGATGCCTTTTTCGCCCACCATGGTCTGCTCCTTTTTAGGAAAGCGGTCCAGTTCATCGGCCAGGGCACTGCGAAATACCGCCTTTTTTATTTCCGGCGGGTCCACCTGCAGTTCCTTGCCAAAAGCGATGTTGTTCTCCACCGTATCCGAAAACAAAAACACATCCTGACTCACCGTCCTGACCCGGGTGCGCACATCCTGGCCACGCAGACCGGCAGCGTCCGTGGCCCCGTAAAAGAGTTGTCCCGCCTCCGGCTTCAAATAACCGTTGAGCAGATTCACCAGGGTAGATTTTCCGGCCCCCAAGGGACCGGTAATGCCAACGACCTGTCCGGGTTTAATCCGGAAGTTCAAATTATTCAAGACCGGTGCTTCCCCATTGTGGTACTGAAAAGTCAAATCCGTGGCGTGCACGCCCTCATCCAGCAAATGCGCCCTCTGCTCAGCCGCCAGCGCCGGTTTGTCGTCGTCCTCCCCCTTGCGGTTCATAATGGTTTGGAGACTGGTAATTCCGACAAAGCCCTGCTGAAACACGGTCAACACCCAACCCAGTCCCATAATCGGATGAGTCAGCAACGCCGCATAAGCAATGTACTCAGTCAGCTGTCCAATGGTAAACTCACCACTGATTACCAGCAGTCCACCGGCAAACAGCACCACAATTTTGAGCACCTGCTCCATGCTGCCCAACAGCGGCATAATGAAGGACCGAATCCAGGCAATTTTCAGCGTAAAACCCAACAGCGAAACATTTTCCTCCTCCACCTTATCCTCGGCCCAATGGTGAATGTTGTAACTTTTGATGACGGCATTGCCCGAGAGGAAGGATACGGTGCGACCGGAAAGCCGCTGGAGGGCTTCCATGCGCAGATGGGTATTCTTCACCATGATAACCATACCAAAGCGCACAATGATGAAGATGACCACCAGCGGTACCATACAGTACAGGGTTAATGTGGGCGACATCGCCCACATTTTGTAAGGCGTTACCGACAGAGAAAACAGTATGTTGCCAATCTGCAACAAACCAAAACCGGTAATCATCCGCACCCCGTTAATGTCGTTGTTGATTCGCGAAATGATCGACCCGCTGCTGTTGGCATCGTAGTAGGCCTTCCCAAAAGTCGAAAGCTTGCGAAACAACTCTCCCTTCAGTTGCCGCTCCACCAAACGCCCCGGCACAAAAAAGAGAACGCGCGACAGGGAGCGGACCACCATCAGCCCTAAGGCCAGGAGCAAAATAAGTCCCACATATTGATAAAAATCGCCGCTGCTGTCCACCCGCCCCAGTGCAATGGCATCGATGCTCTTTTGAATGTATTCAGGAATGGTCACCGAGGCCCAAATGGTGAGGGCCAGGAACACAATGCCCCCGGTGTACCACCATCGGTAACGGTGCGTGTAACGCAATAAAAATTTAAGTTTCGACCACATAAATGTTTGTCCTTAATGGCAGGAACAAGGTTCCTGGAAAGTGCCGTATTGGTGCGCCTCAAGCACCTGATGCGCCTGCGTTTTGCCGGTCGTTAACAGCTCATCCAGCACATCCAGATAGGGGGCCTCCGAAGCCATGCCCAATTTTAAAGCCCGTCGCTCCAGGCCCTGTTGGGCCAAAGTTAACAAGTTGCGGGCAATATCGTGCAGACGATGGGCCCCAAATCGGGCCTCCAGGCCCATTTTGGGCACCTCCTTCCGCAGACCTAAAATCGCCTCCCTGCCCAGGTCCACCGCCATCTGGTGGGCAGCTGAAAGACTTTCGGCATCGTACAAAAGGCCGACCCACCAGGCAGCCAGGGCCGTAACCATTTCTGGACTCCCCGCATCGGCACCACGCAGCTCAATAAAACGCTTCAGACGAATGTCCGGAAACACCGTGGAGACATGCACCTCCCAGTCGGCCAGCTCCGCCTCAAAACCATATTTCTCCCTGGCACCACCCGCCATAAAAGTCCTGAAAGTCATTTCCTCCGCATCGTAGTACTTTCCGTCGCGGTAAATAAAATACATCGGCACATCCAGCAGGTAGTCCACCCACGAGGCGTAACTGAAATCCTCATCCAGGACAAAAGGCAGAAAACCACATCGGTCGTCGTCGGTATCGTCCCACACCCGTGAGCGGTACGACAAGTAACCATTAGCTTTACCCTCAGTCAGGGGCGAATGGGCAAACAAGGCCATAACGACCGACTGAAAAGCCTGCCCCACCTGCATCTTACGTACCATATCCTGCTCCGACTCAAAATCTACATTTACCTGAATGGAACAGGTCCGTGTCATCATATCCAAACCCAAACTGCCTTTCTTAGGCATATATGCCCGCATGTAACGGTAACGCTCCTTCGGCATCCAGGGTACCTCTTCACGAGGCGTAAAGGGGTCAAAGCCCATGGGCAAAGCATAGAAGCCCATCTCCTTACCCAAATCGCCCAAGCGCTCAAAGTGCTCCTTCGTCTCCGTCCAGGTAGCATGAACCGTTTCGTGCTTAGCCCCCGAAAGCTCAAACTGTCCCCCCGGCTCCAAAGTAATACTCGCACCCTCCTTCTCCAGACCAATCACCTGTCCACGTTCTGTCATAGGTGCCCAATCGTCGCCTCCCCAACGCTTCAGCAGCGCAGCAATACCGGGCGACCCCTCAGCCTTCAAGTCCACACCCGCAACACCAACACCAACATCAGCACCAGCATCAGCACCAGCATCAGCATCAGCATCAGCACCGGCGCCTCCCTCGTACGACAAGCGCCTGTTGGTCCCCCGCTCAAACAAAAACTGCTCGTGCTCCGTCCCAATCCCCCAGTGCTCAGGCCCCTTCTCTCCGGCCCTAAACCACGCCACCAAATCCTCTTTCTTCATTTCAATATCTCCAGTTTAAAGGACCAAAGTCCCCTTTTATTTATACCACTTCCTTCTAATAATAGCCGAAGACTTTAGTCTGAGGCTGCGGGTTTAAACCCGCTTACAAAAACAAGCGCTCTGCGCTTGACCTATCCCTCCCAATAATCACCCAGGACTTCAGTCCTGGGACTTGGCCCCGAGGCCGCGGACTTCAGTCCGCTTTCCAGAACAGCGCGAAGCGCTGACCTATCCTTCCCAATCATAACCCAGGGTTTCAACCCTGGGGTTTTGGGAGAGCCCGCAGAGACGGGAGAGCCCGCAGAGCCGCCAGAGCTCGCCAGAGCCCGCCCCAGAGCCCCTAAAGCTCTCCTACCGGCTCTCCCAAAACACACGCCAGCACATACTTCTCCACTTGCCGGTTCTTCCCCACATAAGGAAAATCGTGCATCGACAGCATCGCCGGCGCGTTGAGCTCCACCACAATATAGTTCTCCTCCGCCGGTTCCGCCTCCCAATCACTGATGATCATATCTACTCCGGCTATCCGCAGACCCGCAGCAGCCGCAGCCAGCACCGCCTTCTCTTTATAGAAAGCAGGCATCTCATCGGTCACATCTATGCTGTCACCTCCCGTGCTCAGGTTCGAATTCTTGCGCAAATAAACCTTCTTGCCGTCAGTCAAGACCGTGTCCAAAGAAAGTCCCTCCACGGCCAAATGCCGCTCCACTTCCTCATCCACCTTTATCTTCAACAAGGGATAACGGTAATCGTCACCGCGTCCCACATTCTTAGCCGCAATCAGCTCAGTAACCGTAGCGCATCCATCGCCCGTTACATTGGCCGGCTCCCGATAAGCGATGGCCCTGACCACCCCTTCAATCACCAAAAAGCGGAATTCCCTGCCGGCATGCTGCTCTTCTACAATGACTTTCGTAGAATGACGAAAAGCCCGATCCAGCGCCCCAAGCAAGGCCTCCTTTGAGTCGATGGCCGTACTCACGGCGATACCGTGGTCGGTATCGGCCGGTTTAACCACCAAAGGAAAGGCAGGCAAGTCCACACGCTCAAGAGCAGCTGCATCCAACACCAGCTCGCCCTTCTTCCGGTCTACAAAAAGCGCCTGTTTTTTCAACAATACACCCTTGGCCGAACGCACCCCCTTGCGCGCTAAAAACTGCTTAGTCATCCACTTATCGTTCGAAATCCAATAAGCGATCAGACTGTTGCCATCCGAGATGGTACCCTCCAAAATGATGTATTCTTTACCCTTCCAGGTAACAGCCAGCAGATTATTGTCCGCATCGATCACCTCAAAGGGAATATTCCGTCGAAGCAGTTCAGCAATAATGATTTGCGTCGTTGCCTCAAATTGCTCATAGCCCTTTAAGGGTACAAACTGAAAAGTATTCTCCATATGCATAAAATATACAGCAGCCTACGCCGACAAAAAGTGTATCCATCAAAGAAATGCAAAGTTACCCATAGCTTTTTATCATAAAAAATGCGCTTTAGGCAAAAATCCCTTAAATTTGTTGGATTAGCACAAAATACAGCACCAATATGCCCAGACAAAGAACTAAAACAAAGGTACTGCCCATAGTGTTTGCACTTATGGCTCTTTTCCTTTCTGCTTGCAGCCAAACACAAAGCGACAAATCGCAAAGGCACGCCCCCACAAAAAAAGGCGAGATCATCCTCGCCTCCCTCCCCAGCACTCCCTCCCCTGTACAGTCGAAGACTTTAGTCTGAGGCCGCGGACTTCAGTCACGCTCGAGGCAGAGCCTCGATACATCTGGTCATAAACATCTCTTTCTTTGACAGGCCCATAAGCATTGGGGCACGGGTGCCCCGAGGCCGCGGACTTCAGTCCTGGGCCTTTAGCAGGGCTATGGGGACCCATAGCCCTGCTAAAGCAAGAGCGGCCACCCACCAGGGCAGCCGCTCTCCTAAAACGAACTATGCAAAGACCTACTGCAACTCCAGATTCACCACAGCCATAGCCGGCAAGGTGACTTCCAAAGTGTTCTTGGACAACTTATAGTTTTTGAAAGCAGCAGGAGCAACCACATCTGCTTTGTCAAAAGTATTGATGGCATTAAAGGCAGGAGCAGTCAGCACTACCCCATTGTTTACTTTCTTCACCTTTCCACTGCCCAAGTCTACGATCACTTTAATGGCTTTGTGGGGATTGGTGTTACTCAGACTCACATTTACTTTTCCGTCCTTGGTGGAAGCAGTACCCGAAACAGTAGGTATGGCTATATCTCCCACTTTGTACTCTTCTGAACTTAAACTTACCGGGATGTAGGTGGCGTCCTGGTGACCAGAATACATCTTAAAGACATGATAGGTCGGGGTTTTGATCATCTTATCTCCCTCGGTCAGAATCATGGCTTGCAAAACATTCACTACCTGAGCAATGTTAGCCATCTGCACCCTGTCGGCATGACGATGAAAAATATCAAAAGTAGTAGCAGCAATCAAAGCATCGCGCATGGAGTTCTGCTGAAAAAGGAATCCGGGCTCGGTGCCGGGCTCCACTTCGGTCCAGATTCCCCACTCGTCGACCAACAATCCAATGTTTTTCTCAGGATCGTACTTATCCATGGCTGCAGCATGCTGCGTAATCAAATCATCCATACGCAGACCTTGCGACAATCCTTTTATGTAAAGGGTTTCGTCGAAACCGGTGGCAGGCGATTTGTAACCCCAGTCGCCGGTAGCAATGGTATAGTAGTGCACCGACAAAGCATCCATGTTGCGATGTGCGTTTTTCATCACCACATCGGTCCAGCGTACATCAAAGCCATTGGCACCACAGCCAACACGTTGAAACTTACCTTGCCCATACTGACGCGCGTACAGGGAGTACTGACGCAGGAGGTCAGAATAATACTCGGGCGTCATGTCGCCACCACAGCCCCAACTCTCATTACCTACACCCAAAAACTTAACGTCCCAGGGGGCTTCTCGACCATTTTCACGACGCCAGTTGGCCATAGGCACATCATCGTCTGAAACCATATATTCAATCCATTCCACCATTTCCTGTACGGTACCACTGCCCACGTTGGCAGAAATGTAGGCATCTGCACCAATCATTTCACAAAGATTCAGGAATTCATGCGTACCAAAGCTGTTGTTCTCAACGGTACCTCCCCAAAAAACATTCTTAATCTGAGGCCGTTCCGAAACGGGACCTACACCATCTTTCCAATGATAGGTGTCGGCAAAGCAGCCGCCCGGCCAACGAAGCACAGGTATCTGAAGTTCTTTAAGCGCCTCCAAAACATCCTTCCGATAACCGTTCTCATTAGGAATGTCGGAGTCGGGACCTACCCAAATGCCGTCGTAAATACAGCGACCCAAATGCTCAGCAAACTGTCCGTAGATGTTTTTGTTGATTACCTGCTCTGCTCCATCAAAATCGAGCTTCATGCTGTTGTCCTGACTGTGCACTGAAAAGCCCATAGTCAACAACAAGCCTGCGGTCCATAACAAACCTTTCTTCATAGTTTTAAATTTAGTACAAATATAAAAGACTGTTTAAAAAGTAATTTTAACCTTAAAAATACGCCATCCTTTATAAAGCTACAACACTTTACAACAAAAAAGAGGGCGCTCGCCCTCTTTTTTACCTAACTGCTTTATTCATAACTTGTCGTTATGAAATGCTCAAAAACCAATAAATATGGATAACCGCAAAGAAGATGAACGCAGGGGAATAATAGATTATTTTCAAATTCATTTTATTGAGGACCTCCGTATTGAGCAGGTAGTTGGGCATCGTAATAGATAATTTATGAATAATGCAGGCTAAAGCCTTTAATCAGAGGGAAGGCTTTCACCCCTGGGAACTTTTCTTCCACAAAGCTTCCATCTCTTCCAGAGTCTTACCCTTGGTCTCAGGAACCATCTTCCAAACAAAGAGGGCCGACAAAACTGCCATTAAACCGTAAAAGCCGTAAGTCATCCCTCCGCTGAACTCCATCATAGCCGGATAGGTAGAAGATATAAAATAGTTGGCGGTCCACTGCGCAGCTACAGCTATAGCCACGGCACGACCGCGAATCTTGTTGGGGAAAATCTCAGAAATCAGTACCCAGCAAATGGGCCCCCACGACATCATAAAAGAAGCCGTATATACGATAATGAAAATCAAGGTGGCGATACCAATAACGTTGAAAAAGGACAGCGCAGAAATAGCAAACATTCCTACAGCCATACCAATAGAACCAACAATCAGTAAGGGCTTACGTCCCAGTTTATCTACCGTGGCAATAGCTACAACGGTAAATACCACGTTGACCAGTCCCATCACAACTGTCTGCATCATACTGGCATCCTTTGCCGCGCCCATACTTTCAAAAATTCGGGGAGCATAATAAAGGGCTACGTTTATGCCGACAAATTGCTGGAAAACCGATAACAGAATACCTATGATTATCACCAGTTTTCCGTAGGACCATAGTTTGCCGGAATGGTGTTCTACGGTGCTGCGAATATCGGACAGAATACCCTTGGCTACTTCAGCCCCATTGATTTTAGTCAATACCTTAAGTGCTTCGTCGTGCCGATTGGTAAGCGCCAGATAGCGTGGGGTTTCAGGCACAAAAAAGAGAAGAACACCAAACAAAGCTGCAGGTACAGCTTCGGACAAAAACATGTAACGCCAGCCAACAGCATTGATCCACTCGAGGGTTTGACCATTAGCAATGCCCCAGTTGACGAAGTACACCACCAGCATACCAAAGATAATGGCAAACTGATTGATCGAAACCAAACGACCACGAATGTTGGCAGGAGCAATTTCACCAATGTACACAGGACTGATGGCTGAGGCCAATCCCACACCAATACCGCCCACCACGCGATATACATTAAACACCATTAACAGAGCAATACTTGGCTCGCCTTCGTTAAAAAACAGTGTTTCGGGGAAGGCCGACCCAAGGGCAGATAAGAAAAACAAAAAGGCTGCGAGCATCAAAGAATGCTTACGACCGAAGCGCGAGGACAACAAGCCCGAAATGGCGCCACCAATGATACAGCCAATAAGTGCACTCGAGGTAGTGGCCCCGTGGATAAAGGCACTCAGGCCCTGACTGTCGATCAAATAAGCCTGAATAGATTTTTCAGCTCCGGAAATCACTGCTGTATCGTAACCAAAAAGCAATCCACCCAGGGTAGCCACTAAAGTAAGCCCGGTTACATACAACTTGTTTTGACCATCTTTCATAGAAAAAAGTTTTAAAGAAACACACCTGCTTTCCGCCTCTCATGTCGGGGGACGACAGAATCAGGCACTACACAGCAGGCTACGGTTGTACAATAAAATAATGATTTGGTAAGGGGCTTGCTAAAAATAGCTCGTCACAGAACCCTGAGGTTCTGCGACAAGCTAAAGTAATCAATTATTCAAATGACAAAGCAGCTTAAATGTACAAATTAATCAATTGCTCGTACAATTCCTGCTTGCCACTAATCATCTTAGGCTCACCATTGGCAGCCGCAAAGTCGCGCAAGTCGGCCAGACCCAATTTGCCGGCCTCAAACTCAGCACCTTTTCCGCTGTCGAAAGAAGCATAACGCGCAGTACGCATTTTCTTGTAATCCGACTCGCTCAAAATTTTGTCGGCAATAACCAAAGAACGGGCAAACACATCCATACCTGAAATGTGAGCAATAAAGATATCTTCCAGGTCGGTAGAGTTTCTGCGGGTTTTGGCATCGAAGTTAACACCTCCGGTTTTAAAGCCACCGGCTTCCAGAATCACCAACATAGCCTCTACAGTCTCATAGATATTGATGGGGAATTGGTCGGTATCCCAACCATTCTGGTAATCACCGCGGTTGGCATCGATAGAGCCAAGCAATCCGGCATCGGCAGCCACCTGCAGCTCATGCTGGAAGGTATGGTTGGCCAAAGTAGCGTGGTTCACCTCAATGTTGATGGTAAAGTCCTTATCCAGACCCCACTGACGCAAGAAGCCAATTACAGTAGCACTATCAAAATCATACTGGTGCTTAGTGGGCTCTGCGGGCTTGGGCTCAATGTAGAACGAACCTTTGAAACCATTGGCACGGGCATAGTCACGGGCCATAATCAAAAATTTGGCCAGATGCTCCTGCTCACGCTTCATATTGGTATTCAGCAAAGTCATATAACCTTCGCGACCACCCCAGAAGGTATATCCTTCTCCACCCAGCGTAATGGTGGCATCGATGGCATTTTTAACCTGTGCACCGGCATAGGCCAAAGCAGCAAAATCGGGGTTGGTAGCGGCACCGTTCATATAACGGGGATTACTGAAAACATTGGCAGTACCCCAAAGCAATTTAACACCCGAAGCCTGTTGTTTGGCCTTGGCATAGTCTACAATAGCTTGCATGTTTTTCTCATACTCAGCCACAGAAGCACCTTCACCAACCAGGTCCACGTCGTGAAAGCAGTAGTAAGGCACACCCAGTTTGGTAAAAAACTCGAAAGCAGCATCCATTTTATTCTTGGCAGCAGCTACGGCGTCGTTGCCGGCAGCCCAGGGATACTTTTTGGTACCGGGACCAAAAGGATCGCCACCGTCGCCACAGAAGGTATGCCAATACGACACCGCAAAGCGCAAGTGCTCTTTCATGGTTTTTCCGGCCACCACCTGATCGGGGTTGTACCATTTAAAGGCCATAGGGTTCTTTGACTCTTTGCCTTCGTACTTAATTTCACCAATTCCGGGGAAATACTCTTTGTTTCCTAATGTTACACTCATGATTCAAAAATTAAACAGTTAAAATTGTAGCTTATCTTTCCAAAGTTGGTAGCTGGCATTTACCGCAGCCTGGTCCTTATCGGGGGCTATGGTTTGCAGACAGGTCAGGCGCTCAAAAGCCTCGGAAGGCGATTGATAAATACCGGCACCCAGCGCAGCACCGCGTGCGGCACCCAGGGCTCCGTCGGTTTCATAGAGTTCGATGCGGGCATTCAGTACATTGGCCACGGTCTGCCGGAAAAGGGGACTCAAAAACATATTGGCTTTTCCGGCCCGAACGACTTCCGTTTTGATGCCCATTTCGCCCATTACGTCCACGCCGTAACGAAAACTGTGGGCGATGCCTTCCTGGGCAGCTCTCAAGAGGTGACTTTGATTGTGGATATTGAAGCTCATTCCTTTGAAGGCAGCTCCCGGATTGGCATTGCCGAGCACCCGCTCGGCACCGTTGCCAAAGGGATACACCAACAAACCTTCGGCACCCACCGGCGCCTTCATCGCCTCCTCATTCATCTGCACATAATCGAGGTTTGATGCCACATTCTTGCGCAACCAGGAATTAAGAATCCCTGTTCCGTTGATGCAAAGCAGCACGCCCAGGCGCTTTTGTGCCGGTGAATGGTTCACATGCGCAAAAGTATTCACACGCGACTGCTCGTCACGTGCCAGCGTGTCGTTTACGCCGTACACCACACCCGAAGTACCCGCTGTGGCAGCCACTTCTCCAGGCTCCAGCACGTTCAGCGAGAAAGCATTATTGGGCTGATCTCCCGCCCTATAACTTACCGGTATACCGGCAGGCAGTCCCAGCTCCTCAGCCATACGAGCGCTCACCTGAGCCTGTACCGAAAAAGTATCCACAATTTCAGGAATCAGCTCTTTAGCAAAGCCATAGTAATCGAACAACTCACCGGCTAAGCTGTCCTTTTTAAAATCCCACATGATGCCTTCGGTAAGACCCGATACGGTGGTCTGCATTTCACCACTCAGCCTGTAAGCAATGTAATCACCCGGCAACATGATTTTATGAATGCGCGCAAACCTATCGGGCTCATTGTCCTTTACCCACTTCAATTTGGAAGCAGTAAAGTTACCCGGAGAATTCAGGCAGTTCGACAAACAATACTCTGCACCCAGGTCCTCAAAAGCCTTGTCGCCAATTTCAACGGCGCGGCTGTCGCACCAAATGATGGAGGGACGAAGCACCTGGCCTTCTTTGTCCAGGGCCACCAGACCATGCATCTGATAAGAGATGCCAATGGCCTTAATTTGCTCCTTCGGCACAGCCGCTCGAGCCAGCACCTCTTTAAGGGCCAGAGTCATATTGTTCCACCACTGTTCCGGTTCCTGTTCGGCCCAGCCGGTTTTTACTGCAGTAATGGGCATTTCCTCCGAAGGATAAAAGGCCGAAGCCGCACAACTGCCGTCCTCAAGGTTAAGGAGACTCACCTTTACCGACGAACTTCCTACATCAATTCCTAAGGTGTACATAAGCTTTAGTCTGTTCTGTTCTGTTTATACTTTAAATTTTTTACAGGGACTCCCGTATCAAAACCCCGGTGGGCACGCAAAATTGCATGGGCGCATCGGTCGACACAAACTCGGCCGCCTTGCTGCCCATCAATTGAAAATCGGTGGTAATGACTGTAATCCCTTTATAAATAAACTTCTTCATAGGTGTTTCGTTGTACGACAGAATACCGGCATCTCTACCCGGCTCCAGCCCCTTGTCCCTGCACTGTTCCAAAAAACGACCCAGCATCCGGTCGCTCACGCTGATGTAGGCTACTCCGGGCTGCACCTCAAAGGCAGAAGAACGCCGCTCTACCCGAAAAGTCAGTTGCCTGTCGCGACAAAAGCGTTCGAAAAAATGCACCGAATCCAGAGGATGGTTGGTAAATTCGGGGTAGAGAAACACCAACTCACGGTACTTCTTCAACAAAGGAAACACCTCTTCCAATCCATCGTAAACCGACTGACCAAAATCCTGATACAAGACGTTGGAAGCGGGACGTGCATACAAATTCCAATCGATAACCAAAAGCTTGTCGGCCGGAATCAGGTCCAGAATCTGTTCCATTTCGGCATGCTCAAAAGGCATCACTACATAACGGTGGTACTTGCCAAGACTCTCTTCTATCTGCCGCCTGAATACATCAATATTATAGTGGTGAAAGTGCACATCGGACAGTACATTCTCCGGCAAGTTCTTGGTAAAAGAATCGTAGAGTACCTCCTTATAAGCTTTAAAAGTATCCAAAAACAGAAAAACCCGGCGTACCTCACGGGCCACAAAATAACCTTTGTTGCGAACCGAATCTACCACCCCCTGCTCTTTCAGCAGCGAGTAGGCTTTAAAAACGGTATCGCGACTCAGCTTATATTCCTTGCACACCTGGTTGACCGAGGGCAGATGATCGCCCACACTCAGCCGATTTTCCGCAATGGCATGATTCACCGAGTCCATCAATTGACGAAACTTCGGCACCTCTGCCCCTTCATTAATCTGAAAGCGAAATTCGTTCTTCGTATCGCGCATAAGTGTTCTGGTCTGTTACGGTTCAAAGATAATGCATTTTCCAATGCAGCGATACGTACACAAAGTTTTTTTTATCAAAAACCATAAAAAAGCATAAAACAAGAAGTACTAAAGCGCCAGATCCGTGATTACTTAATTATTGTACGTACTTTTGCAATCTGATTTTTCCGATACAGACCACACTCCCGGTCATGGTATCTATATTATTCGGAAAGTAAAATCAGTGGCGAGACCGGGCTTGCCGTTCGGGGGCACACAACTGCCCGAACGGTTTTTATAAACGGGACTCCTGCGCATAAATAATTGGGGCGCAGTTCTTTAATTTTTTATTTTTTACATGCAGACATTTGCTGAAACCGGACTGCGGTCCGAGATTCTTGAATCCATCGAGAAGATGGGTTTCATTAAACCTACGCCTATTCAGGCAGAAACCATTCCTTTTTTATTGAACTCCGACGAAGACCTGGTGGCCATGGCCCAAACCGGAACCGGAAAAACAGCGGCCTTTGGTTTGCCAGTGCTTCATAAAATGGATACCGACACCCGCGGCGTACAGGCCATCGTTCTGTGCCCCACCCGCGAATTATGTCTTCAAATCACCACCGACCTCAACAAGTTTTCTGAGCAACTGCCCGTATCGGTTGTGCCCGTTTACGGAGGCGCGCCCATCTACAACCAGATTGCGGCCATTCGCAAAAAATGCGACATCGTAGTAGGCACACCCGGTCGTGTAAACGACCTGATTCGTCGCGATAAGCTCGACCTCTCACACATTCGCTTCCTGATTTTGGACGAAGCCGATGAGATGCTTAAGATGGGTTTTAAGGAGGAGATGGATGCCATTATGGGGGAAACGCCCGACACCAAGCAGACCCTGTTGTTTTCGGCCACCATGCCGCCCGACATCAACCGCATGGCCGGAAAGCATATGAACAAACCGAAAACCATCTCGGTAAGTCGTCAAAACATTTCGAACAACGATATTGCCCACGAATTTGTGGTGACGGCACCACAAAACAGCTACCAGGCCCTGCGCCGCATTGCCGACATCACCCCCGATATTTACGGCATTGTTTTTTGCCGTACCCGTCAGGAAACCAAAGACATTGCCGATAAGCTCATGAGCGATGGTTACAATGCCGACGCTTTGCATGGCGACTTGTCTCAGGCGCAGCGCGACTATGTAATGGGCCGTTTCCGCAACCACAACCTGCAAATATTGGTAGCTACCGATGTGGCGGCCAGAGGTTTGGATGTGGACAACCTGACTCACGTTATTCACTACCACCTGCCCGACGATCCCGAAAACTACATCCACCGCAGCGGACGTACCGGACGCGCAGGACGCAAGGGCATTTCCATCGCCATTCTGGCCCCTTCGGAGACCCGTCGTTTGGGCTTCCTGGAAAAACAAACAGGTAAAAAACTGGAGCGCATCCAAATACCTACCGGCAACGAAGTGTTTGAACTGCGTCTGCAAAACTACCTGCGTGGCGTGGCCGAGGCCGATACCACTCAGTTCGACATTCAGCAATACGCAAACACCATTGCCGCTGAGCTGAAAGACCTCAGCAAAGAAGATCTGGTGGAGCGCCTCATCGCTATGGAGTTTAACCGTCTGCACAAGGATTACAGCAAAGCGGCCGACCTGAATGCCACCAATGAGCGCCGCACCAGACCGGAACGCGGCGTAAGAGGCGAACGTGTTATCCGAGGCGAACGCCCGGAGCGCGGGGGAGAACGCGGAGCCCGCAGGGAAAGAACACCCCGTGGTGAACGCGGCAGCGCTGGTAGCCGCAACAGCAGTGGTCAATTTGGCCGTTACTGCATCAACATCGGCACCAAAAACAACCTGCGTCCCGATCAGCTCATCAGCATCATCAACCGCCAAACACCGCGACACAAAATCGCCATCGGAAAAATCGACATACAAAACAAGGTGTCCTTTTTCGAAGCCGACAGCGCACAGGAACAGCACCTCATCCAGGCCTTCAAAAAGGCCCGTTACAAAGGCCAGCTCCTCCTCGTGCAGCGCAGCTAATACGTGGCAAACACAAAACAAAGACAGCCTCAGACTTTCGTCTGAGGCTGTCTTGTTTTATAGGGCCGACACACAAGGCCACCCAGGACTGAAGTAAAAAACGGGACTGAAGTCCCGTTCGAGGCAGCGCCTCGACAAATCTGGTCATAGACATCTCCTTCTTTGACCGTGCACAGCCTTGGGGCACAGGTGCCCAAGGCCGGGACTTCAGTCCCGTTACCTGTCGCGCCCACCGGGCGCACCACTTCTGCCCCAATCATCACCCAGGACTTTAGTCCTGGGACTTGGGCCACTTCTGCCCCAATAATAACCCAGGGTTTTAACCCTGGGCTTTGGGCGGCTAATGCCCAAAGCAAAAAAAGAGGGCCTCACGGCCCTCTTTTTTTCCTAAACCTAATTAACCTAACCTAAACCTATGAAAAAACTTTCGTTCTTCCTTTACAAATATAAACCCTAAACATAGGGAAGTCCACTAATTTCTGTTATTAAAAGTTAAAAGGGATGCAATCCCGCCCCAAGCGACTAAAACTGGTAGCGAAGCGCCACACTCAGGTTCTCCCGCGCCTGCAACTTACTCGATTCACTCTGATAATACCTAAAGTTTGTCGTTATCCGTGTACTCAAAAACACATTAATACGCATATCCAATATCAAATCCCATTCAGCCTGCACCTGCTCCTCCTTGGCAAAGTAATCGTAAAACACGTTCATCGCAGAAGTCAACTTTACATCCTTTGCAATGTTTAAGGTAAAGTTGTTCTGGAAAGAAGCTCCGGAAAGAAAAACCGACTTCTTATCTTCTTCGATGCTGTAGCGGGTCTGATCAATTTTGGCGGTATCCAACACCATAGTTAACCTACTGGTAACGGGCGACAAAAGTAAGGTGAAGTTCTTGGTTTTAAAATCCATACCTGCAGCCAGTGAAGTATAGGCCGGCGCCATAAAGGCCGATATCGGATTATTCTTATCCACATCATCTTTCTGGTAGCCTTCAAAAAACTGGGTTTTAAAATTGAAGAGCAAACTGTAATACCATTTGCGACTGGCATTGATGCCGTACTTACTGTTTATTTCAAACAAATCGTCGTTGATGCGTGAGCGGCTTCCATCACTGTCGATGAAACCTACTTTATGAATAAGATTGTTTTCCCACTGCGTATTTTCATCTTTGTACACCGCAGAAAAACGCAGGTCGCTGAGCAGTGCAATAGATTGTTGTCCGCCTCGCACCCAGTTTTTCAGGTAAGCCTGTGAAAACTGGATGTGCTCAGTGCCCGAAAAAGTCCAGGGTCTCTTGGGCACCTCCACCTTCTCCAAACGCTCCGGTCGGGCCACACTTCCGCCCTGAAAAAGATGCTCCAAATTTCGGGTACTCATATTGCGCTCAACACGGTCGGCCTGCCTAAACACCTTGGGCGGATCGGGCAATGCGTGCCAATCGTGCTCCACCAACTCGGGCGAACTGACCATTAAATCGCGAAGAAACTTTTCGCGTGAAAAACCATGCTTCAGCTGGAGGGCGAGACTGTCGCCACCACCAGGATGTGACCTGGCCTTTTTAAAGGCTTCGAAGGGCGTAGCCGGTCGCTCTTCCTGCCAGGCCATCAAATCGGGGACCGGGGGCGCCTTGTAAATAACGGGTAAGGCGTGGGGCATGTAGGTACTTGGCCTACTCTGTGCATATTGCAATCGCCACTCGCTGAGCGGGGCAGCGTGTACTACACGACTTTTAAGTGACAGGCTCACTTGCAAACCCAGCATAAATGATTCATCCAAAAATTCCTGCGAACGAAAACGCATCCGCGATCCACGCAGACTCCTGTTTTCGAGATATTCAGCACGTCTCAACGCCACTTGCCTGCCCACCTGCTCCATTCCGGTCTTTTCAAACCACCACTGGGGAATTTGGCCTTCAGGAAAATAATTCTCCACGGCAGTCTGACCCCAAACAGGGCCCATCCCCACAAAAAAAACGAACAGAGCACAAAAACCTATCCCTCTCATGTACAATCACTTATCATTTAGCACACCTCGGTGCTGTACATTAAAACTAAATCTTGGGGGGATTAACAAGTCCTGCAAAGGCCGGCACTTCTTTAGCCGGCAAAATTAGCCTAATTTTATGAAATTTAAAAACTGGCATCGGCTCCCCCTGGCGGCATTCAACAAAAAAACTGCCAAAGTATGTATACTAACGAAAAAATTCCCTTGTTTTGTATGCCATGAGAGATCTTACGCAGGGAAGCGAAGCCAAATTGATTTTTAAATTTGCGGTGCCGTTGATTATTGGAAACCTGTTGCAGCAGTTCTACAACATCATCGACAGCATTATTGTAGGCAAATACCTCGGTACCGAAGCACTGGCAGCGGTAGGCGCCTCCTTCCCCATCTTTTATACCCTCATTGCTTTTATTATAGGCATTGGCAGCGGAGCCACCATTGTCATCAGTCAGTATTTCGGCGCACGCGACCACGAAAAAGTGAAGCAAGCCATCGGCACCATTTACCTCTTTATGTTTGGTGCCGGCATCGTACTGACCATTGTCGGCATCAGCTTTAGCCGACAAATTTTTTCGCTCCTGAACATCGGCGAAGAAGTACTGCCCTATGCCCTTACCTATTTCAACATTTACATGATCGGCATGGTAGGGTTCTTTGGTTTCAACGGTACGTCGTCGGTGCTGCGGGGACTGGGCGACAGTCGCACCCCGCTGCTCTTTTTGGCCATAGCCACAGTAACCAATGTGCTGCTCGACTTGCTCTTTATAATTGTGTTTGAGTGGGGCGTGGCGGGGGCCGCCTGGGCCACGGTTATTGCGCAGACCGGGGCCTTTATTACAGCGGTGATATACCTGAATCGCCGCGACCACCTTATCCATTTTAGTCTGCCCCGTTTCAAATTCGATCCCTACACCTTTCGGCAGAGCGTGCGTATTGGGCTGCCTACCGGCTTTCAGCAGACTTTCGTGGCCTTGGGTATGCTGGCCCTCATCCGCATCATCAACAATTTTGACACCGCAACCCTGGCGGCATACGTCGCCGCCAGTCGCATCGACGCACTGGCCGCCATGCCGGCGATGAATCTGGCCTCTGCCCTGTCGGCTTTTGTGGGACAAAATCTGGGGGCACAAAAAATCGAGCGCATTCGCCGTGGTGTTTGGGCCACCCAAAAGATGGCCTGGGCCATCAGTCTCATCGTTATGCTGGTGGTCATCATGTGGGGCGAATGGCTCATAGGCCTGTTCGACAACAATCCGGAGGTGATCCGTCAGGGACACGAATACCTAATTATTGTCAGCAGCTTCTACATCGTATTCTCATCCATGTTTGTGATGCACGGCATGTTGCGTGGAGCCGGCGACACGCTCATACCTATGTTCATCACCCTTATTTCACTTTGGCTCATACGTATTCCCTTTGCCTGGTTTTTATCGGGACACATGGGAGAAAGCGGCATTTGGTGGAGCATACCCAGTGGCTGGGTGGTGGGATTGGCCGGCACCTGGCTGTACTACCTGAGTGGGCGCTGGAAAACGAAGGGGGTAACAAAATGAAGCTGATGCCTGTCTGACCCATCGGGGAGACAGCAGCTCAGAAGCTGCGAATCGGGACGAAGTGCCTCTTTGCCTGAAGGAAGCTGCGAGGCCTAGGCCTCGTAGCGCAGCAAACGCAGGCGTTCTTTAAATACCCGCACCTTATTAACCACAGTAAAGCCTTCCGGCAATTCGGGCTGAAGCAACTCCATCTGTAGGCCACTCAGGTAAAAGGGTATATCTGGGAAACGTTTGTGGTACTCCCGCAAAAGGTCTTCCATTTCCTGTTTGTCCATCGCCGTGATAAAGGAAGTCATGAACACATCGGCCGGACGCAGACGGTGCACCAGACTCAGGTCCTCAAGGGGAACTCCGGCGCCCAGGTAAACCACATTCATACCTTCCTTTCGGGCCAGCAGATTGTAGAAGAGCAGACCAATTTCGTGGTGCTCATGCTCGCTCAAAAACATAATGATGCGGGGACCGTTTTGAACGGGACTCTGCATTTCATTATCAATGGCCACAAACAGCTTTTGGCGAATTAAATTAGAAATAAAATGCTCTTGAGCCGGATTGATGGTCCCGGCCTGCCACAATACGCCAATGCGCTCCAAAAAGGGAAAAAGCACCGTTTCAACACTCACCTCAAAACCCAGCTTAATGATGGAGGAGGACAGGCCATTCAAAAACTTGGTTTCATCCAGCTCCAGCATGGCCACCATCAAGCTTTCAATTTGCACCGAACTGCTGCGCCCATCTATCGACAAGTCGAGCACCCGATTCTTGATCTCTGCATCGGTGAGTCCTGCGATATGCGAAATTTTAATTCCGTTATGATTAAGGATGGAAACATTCAACAAACGCTTTAAATCACAATCGGAATAAAAACGGATATTGGTTTCGGTACGTTGCGGCTCTATAAGGCCGTAACGACGCTCCCACATACGAATGGTATGTGCTTTAATACCCGAAATCTTTTCCAAATCTTTGATGGAATACTTTCCCATTATAAACAAAGGTAACTGCAACAAATTCATACGGTAGCCGGCGCTTAAAGACACCCTGCACAACTACCTGGTTCAATGGCTGCCTCAACGTCCTTTAAACCGTGGCCAAGGTCTTTTGTTCAAAACAAAGGCACAAATTTAAAACGCTTGGCACACACCACCCTATAAAAAGCTGCTTTTCGGCATTTAAGGTAGGTACCGACCCACTGCTCACATCGGCAGCCAACACATTACCTTCAACCACGTGCGAAAGCAAAACAGCCGTTAAGGTCTCTACATCCAGGTCCTCCACCCCATTTACTTCCAAAGCGATAAACAAAGCCTCAAAGGCAGCATTGGTGGGCGCAAATACGGTAAAGGGGCCCTCAGCACTAAGCGCACCAGCCAAATCGGCCTTCAAAACCGCTTCTACCAAAATGGAGAAATTGGGGTTGGCCAGGGCAACATCAACAATATTGGGAGGAAGCAAAACCGCATCAATCACGTGAATCACACCGTTATCGGCCATCACATCTGTATCCGTAATGGAAGCAGACGCATTCAAATCAGCACCTGCTTTGTAGAGCGACAGAAGGCTGCCCTCAGCTGGTCCCGCGGCAAGGGTGGAATAATAACCATCTGCGAGTTGACTGGCTGTTTTTTGTTCACCCAAAACATGATAAAGCAGAACAGGCGTCAACACGGACACAGGCACCTCATCCAAAGTGGCGTAATCGAGTTGCTCCAGCAAGGCCTCAAAGGCGGCATTGGTGGGAGCAAACACGGTTAAATCGGCATTGGGATCAGCAAGTGCATCAACCAGACCCGCTTTTTGAACAGCAGCTACCAGCACAGAAAAATCGGGGTTTGACACAGCTACATCTACAATACTTTGTGGCGTTTCAACCTTGTTGTCGTCATCGTCGTCATCACAGGAAGCAAAGACAAAGGCGGCCATCATTAAAACAGCCAAAAGACGGAAACTCATTCTTGTTTTCATACTACTCAATTTTTAAGGTTATTGATACAATCGGTTTTGTAGCAATGAAACCATACAAGATTCTTTTTGTTCATTCTTTTAATGAAATTATTAAACAATCTTCCTTTGTCAGGGGGTGGGACTACTTTAAGCCCGGCAAATTCCAAAGCCTGCGACGCGCAACATCCTTTCACCAGAACAGGGGCGTTCCGGTCAAAAAAGCTTATTTTTGCGCTGTAATAATTATTAGCAGACTTCTTATGATACAATCGATGACCGGTTTTGGCAAGGCAAGTGGTGAGCTGCCCGGCAAAAAAATCCATGTAGAGATCAAATCCCTCAACAGCAAACAGCTCGACCTGAACCTGCGTCTTCCACAAATCTATCGCGAAAAAGAGCTGGAAATGCGCAACCGTATTGCCGACCGCCTGCAACGGGGCAAGGTGGAAGTCAACATCCAACTGGAGTCGGAAGTCGCCGACCGCATTCCGCAAATCAACGAAGCTGTTTTTGAACGTTACCACCAGCAACTCAGCGGCATGGCTCAGAAACTGAACCTGGGCCAACAGAGCGACTTTTTGAGGGCCATACTGGGACTGCCCGAAGTCTTGAAGACCGAACAGGCCGAATTGGCTGAAGCCGAGTGGCTGGCCCTGGAAAAGACCCTGGATGCTGCCCTGATAGCCATCATCGACTTTCGCAACCAGGAAGGCAGCGCCTTGCAAAAAGACATCCTGCAACGCGTCGAAACCATCGCCGGCTTGAGTTTGGAAGTCCAGTCCTACGAAAAACAGCGCCTCGAACGCATTAAGGAGCGCATTCGCGAAAATCTCGACGACCTAAAACTGAAAAATGTAGATGAAAACCGCTTTGAACAGGAGTTGATTTACTACCTCGAAAAACTGGACATCACCGAGGAAAAAGTGCGCCTTAAAAACCACATCGACTATTTTAAGGAATGCATTTCAGAAGAGGGACCTGTGGGGAAGAAATTGGCCTTCATCACCCAGGAACTGGGCAGGGAAATCAACACCATGGGCTCTAAAGCGAACGATGCCGATATCCAGCGCCTGGTAATCCGCATGAAGGACGAACTGGAAAAAATAAAGGAGCAAATGCTCAACGTGCTTTAACTGGCATTGTTCATTAATTGCCTGTCACGAAAACTTTTGAATAAAGCAGCTTAAAGATATCCGGCGCTTAGCGACTTAAATCCAAACAATATGCAGCAAGGCAAACTCATCATTTTCTCTGCCCCCTCAGGATCCGGCAAAACCACCATCGTAAAGTATCTTTTGCAAAAAGACCTGAATCTGGCTTTCAGCATTTCGGCTACGAGTCGCCCTGCCCGCGGACAGGAGCGCCACGGGGTCGATTATTACTTTCTGAGTCAGGAAGCCTTTGCCCAAAAAGTATCGGAAAACGCCTTTCTCGAATGGGAGGAAGTCTACCCCGGCACCTGCTACGGCACGCTTAAAAAGGAAGTGGAACGCCTGCTGCAAGAAGGTAAAAATGTGGTGTTTGATGTAGATGTGGTGGGCGGTGTCAACATCAAGAAATTTTATGGCGACAGGGCCTTGGCTGTTTTCATTAAGGCGCCTTCGGTGGAAGAATTGCGTAAAAGACTGGAGCTAAGAGCTACCGACGCCCCCGAGGTCATTGAAAAACGCGTAGCCAAGGCCACCCTGGAACTGACTTATGCCCCAGAATTTGACGTGGTGGTGGTCAACGACCAACTCGAAAGGGCCTGCATTGAAACGGAAAAAGTGGTGCACAACTTTGTCACAGATAAAAACTAAATCACATAAGTCATGCGGGCCCATTGGGCTACCCGACAACAAACATCAAAATAACCAGGCACATGAGCACAACCATCGGACTGCTTTTTGGTTCCTTTAATCCGGTACATATCGGGCATTTGGTGCTGGCCAACTACCTGGCAGAATATGCCGGACTGGATGAAGTTTGGTTTGTGCTTACCCCCCAAAACCCTTTTAAGGAGAAGGGAGATTTACTGGATGAGGCGCACCGCCTGGAGCTGCTCAAGCTGGCCCTTCAGGAGGAGCAGCGCTTTAAGGCCAGCGATTTTGAATTTATGCTGCCCCGTCCCTCTTTCACCATCGACACGCTCGACAAGCTGCATGCGACTTTCCCGCAGCATGATTTTCGTTTGATTATGGGCGCCGACAATCTGTTGGCCATCGAAAAGTGGAAGGAGCCGGAGCGACTTCTAAAACAATATCGCCTGCTGATTTATCCCCGTCCGGGCTATTCCCTGGAGGCGCAGCCCCAAACAAAAGGTCTGCAGGTGGTGGATGCGCCACTGCTCGATCTCTCTGCAACTTTAATCAGAGAGGGTCTCCGAATGGGGAAAAACCTGCGCTACCTGCTGCCGCACGGGGTGTACGACCTGATTGCAGCCAGGGGGTGGTACAAGTAAAATTCAGCCTGCTTACTCCCCTACCCGCTTGCAGCTTATGTTTTCAGCGCTTGCGCTCCAAAACCAGGTACACCGGCAGGTGATCGCTGTAACCACCATGGTACCAATTGCCCACGTAGGTGCGCCAGGTATATCCGGCATAATCGCCCTCTTGCTGCAAGAGGTAATCGGGACCATAGATGTGGGCCGAATGGTAGTAATACCCTCTGAAGCGCTCCTTCAACAAACCCTTGCTCACCACCATCTGGTCGAACAGGTTCCACTTACCCCGGTACTTCAAACTGCCCTGTCCTTCGGCAAATAGCGGAGCGGTGGCATTGAAAAGACGACTGTCACCAAGCGAGTCACGCTCCAGGGCGGCACCCAAAAAATGTTGCATACTTAAATCGGTGGGGTCGTCGTTAAAGTCGCCCATGATGACGATACGTGCTTTACGATCTTCGGCCAGAATGGAGTCGCTGAGACTGCGGGTCAGCTTAGCGGCCTGTTCCCGAAAGTCCTCCCCCCCTCTGCCGCGCGACCGTGCAGGCCAATGGTTGACGATAAAATGGATGGGACTGCCGTGCAAACGGCCTGAAACCACCAGTTGGTCGCGGGTAAATACACGTTGGCCCTCTTCGTTGGTGAGCAGCAGGGGCACCGCCCTGCTGTTTTCGGGCACAAAAGCATCTGCGCGGTAGAGCAAGGCCACGTCGATGCCCCGCTTATCGGGCGAATCGTAATGTATGATTTGATAATCGAGATCTTTAAGATCTTCACTGGCTACCAAATCCTCCAGCACGGTTCTGTTTTCCGTTTCGCACAGGCCTATTACTGAGGCGCCTTCTACGCCGGCTTCTGCAGACAGCTTCTTCAGCACCTCTGCCTTGCGTTCAATCTTTAGCCAATAGCGTTCGCTGTTCCATTGTTTTTGGGCGCCGGGGGTAAATTCCTCATCCAACACACCGGGGGTATCCAGGGTATCGAACAGGTTTTCTAAGTTGTAAAAAGCCACCACAGCCCTATCGGGCCCGCCAGAGGGCAGCAGCGGAAGGGCTGCGGCGACCAACACCACCAGACCCATCGCAAATAAACCTTTACGGGATTTATTCATAAAACCATTATTATTATCAGTTCAGCTTTGCGTACAAAGTTAGTAGAAAATAAGCCGCTAGGGCCAGTCCGCAAAAAAGTTTGTTGTATATTTAGGCAAATTTTTGACACACAAACGGGTATAAAGATTTTTTAAAAATGGGTAAAGTTTTAGTTATTGGCGCCGGTGGCGTAGGGACTGTAGTGGTTCATAAAATGGCTGCATTGCCTGAAGTTTTTACCGAAATATTGCTGGCCAGTCGCACCAAAAGCAAGTGCGACGCCATTGCAAAACAAATAGGTGGCAACCGGGTACAAACTGCGCAGGTAGATGCCGACAGTGTGCCAGAGTTGGTAGAACTGATCAACAGCTACCGGCCCGACCTGGTGGTAAATGTGGCTCTGCCCTATCAGGACCTGACCATTATGGATGCTTGTCTGGAAACAGGCGTTTCGTACCTCGACACGGCCAACTACGAGCCCAAGGAGGAAGCCAAATTTGAATACAAGTGGCAATGGGCCTATCAGGAGAAGTTTAAAGAGGCCGGACTGACTGCCATTTTAGGTTGTGGTTTTGACCCGGGCGTTACCAGTGTGTTTACGGCCCATGCCGCCAAGCACCACTTTGACGAAATTCAGTACCTGGATATTGTTGATTGCAATGCGGGCGATCACGGAAAGGCTTTTGCCACTAATTTTAACCCGGAAATCAACATCCGGGAGGTAACGCAGAAGGGCAAATACTGGGAAAACGGACAATGGGTGTATACCGAGCCGCATGAGATTCACAAGCCGTTGAATTATCCCGAAATTGGCCCTAAGGAATCTTACCTGATTTACCACGAGGAACTGGAGTCGCTGGTTAAAAACTTTCCTACCCTGAAGCGCGCCCGTTTTTGGATGACTTTTGGACAGGAATACCTGACGCACCTAAGGGTGATTCAGAACATTGGCATGGCGGGCATTGAGCCGGTGATGTACAATGGGGTGGAGATTGTACCCATTCAGTTTTTGAAGGCTGTACTGCCTAACCCTGGTGATTTGGGCGAGAACTATAAGGGCTGGACTTCCATCGGTTGCCGCATCAAGGGACTTAAAGACGGGAAGGAAAAGACTTACTACGTTTTCAACAACTGCAGCCACGAGGTGGCCTATAAGGAGACCGGTACGCAGGCGGTGAGCTACACTACTGGTGTGCCCTGTATGATTGGTGCCATGATGTACCTGCAGGGGACCTGGAAGAAACCGGGCGTGTTCAACGTAGAGGAGTTTAATCCCGATCCTTTTATGGCCGAACTGAACAAACATGGCTTGCCCTGGAACGAGTTGCACGATGTCGATCTGGAGCTGTAATTAAAGATTTGGTCCATACAGACGCGCAGTAAAAAGGCGGCCTGGTCAGCTCTTCAGCGCCTGTTTAAAAATGAAACGATTAGGAAATAAAAGCGGGAGCCTCGAAATTTCGAGGCTCCCGCTTCTTTAATCGTGTAGGAACGGCCCGCGACACTTGCTGAACTTCCTTATGCATCCTTTGCGTGTTAAATTGCTCAGCAACTGAGTGCTGATTGGAACACCCTTCTCACTTAAAAGGAAAATAGGGGCCGACCGGCAGCATCAAATTTAACCTCCATAATACGAGCGTGCCGGTTGGGATCGTAAAGCGGATCGCCAACAATTTCTTCATAATCGCGTGCGTGATAAATGCACAAGGGCGTTTTGCCGTCTTCGGCCACAGTGAAGCTGTTGTGCCCGGGACCGAAAATCCTTTTTTCATAATCGGTCTGGAGTACGGGGTATCTCGACTTGCTCCAGGAATTGCGGTCCATCAAATCAGCGTTTTCATCGGCTTCCATCATACCCATGCAATAACAGGCACCGGTGGCACTGGCCGAAAAAGTGATGTAGATCTTACCTTGGTGCTTAATGACGGCAGGACCTTCGTTCACCCAAAAGCCTATCCGCTCCCAGTCGTAATCGGGGGTGGTGAGCATAAACTGAGCGGTTTTGAGCTTTATGGGCGATTCCATCTCAGCCAGGTACAGATTGGAGGCGGCAAATTGTCCGCCTGTTTTCTCGGCCCAACAGAAATAACGCTTGCCTTGATGCTCAAAAACGGTGGCATCAAGCGAGAAATCGATGAACGATTTCTCGTCCCCGTCGGCCGCCTGCATCTGCCCCAATTCCTTCCAGCCATCCTTCAGAGGATCCTGTCCCCGACATTCGAGCACGTAGGGTCTCAGCTTCCAAATGTCGTCGACCTCACTGGCGGCAAAATAAATGTACCATTTGCCGTCGAGGTAATGGAGCTCCGGGGCCCAGACGTGCTGACTCATGGGGCCCTTGTCGTGCTTGAACCACACATCGTGGGTTTCGGCTTTGGCCAGCCCCTCCAGGGTGCGCGACTTGCGCAATTCTATACGATCATAGGTGGGTACTGATCCGGTGAAATAATAGTAGCCGTCGCTGTGTCTGTACACAAAGGGGTCGGCCCTTTGTTCTACGAGTGCCTGCGTACTTCCCATGGTGCTAAATATTTAATTTTTGTTTGATCTCTTCGTAACGGTTGTCGGTTATCTTGTAGCGGAACATCATTCCTCCTACCAGGGCATGAAAAGCGCCGGGTATTACTGTAAGCAGCAGAGCCAGTCCCACAAGGGTAAACTCACTCTGAACCACGGCATTGGGCACATAATCAAAAAATTCAAGCAAATAACCTACGGAGGCTCCGGCAATACCCATACCCAATTTCTGAGCAAAGGAAATACCGCCGTAAGCCAGTCCCGATACCCGCTTTCCTAATTTTGCATGACCATAATCAACCGACTCGGCAATGGCCGACCAAAATACAGGGGCGTGCAGGTCTACCACAAAGGACAGTATAAAGTACAGGGGAAAGGCCCAAAGCAGATTACCGGGTCCAACCAAAAACAGCATGGCGAGACTCAGCAGTCCCACGGCCAGCTGCGACCATTTATACAGCTTCACCTTACAGTAATGTTTGGTAATCAGATTGGAGATGGGCATGGCTAAAATAGCCGCTGCTACTCCTGTGGCCATAAAGGTCGATTGTATGGTTGCATCGCCGCCCAAATAGTATTTGGCGTAGTAAATGGCTACCGAATTACGGATAACATACCCTATGGTTCCGAAGAAAAATGCACCGAACAAAAGAGCCCATTGATCGTTCTTCAGCAACAGCACAAACTGCTCCCACAGGGGTTTCTTATCTACTTCATGTTCAATGCGCTCCCGTGTGGTGAAAAAGGTGAATAAAAATAAGAGGGTGCCGGCCAGGGCCATCAGGCCCATGGCCAATTGGTAGCCCCTGCCCAAATCGTTATGCCCCAGCTTCTCGGCCAAAATAGGTACTACAATGGACACCATAAAGGCGGCAATCTTGGCAAAAAAGAGCCGGAAACCGTTGGCCGACAAGCGCTCTTGCGGATCGTTGGTGAGTACGCCTATTAGCGAGATGTAAGGTATGGTGACCGAGGTAAACATCAGGGTGACCAAAATATAGGTGGCGTAGGCATAAATCATTTTCCCTGCATAATCGAACTGCGGGGTGGTAAAGGTCAGGAAGACCGAAATACCGAAAGGTACCGACAGAAACAGGAAGTAATGCCGATAACGTCCCCAACGGGTTTTAAACTTATCGGTAATGAGTCCCATCAGGGGATCGGTAATGGCATCGATGAAGCGAACCAACAGGAACATGAGTGCCATGTCTTTGGGCTTAAGCCCAAAGATGTCGGTATAAAAGAAACTGATGATGAGAAACATCGCGGAGATGACCACATTTACTGCAGCATCTCCCGAGCCGTAGCCAATTTTTTCGAGTACACTTAATTTTTGAGGTTTCATAAGGGTCTATAAGTCGTTGTATTTACAAAAGCGACGCTAAGATAAAAGAATATTCTGTTTCTTCCACAGGAAGGGAAGTCGTAAGCAGCTTCCCCAACCGTTTCAGCCCCCCCAAAAAAGCCGAAGAGTGAGTCCATATCACCGGAATATCCAACGGCCTCAGAGCTCATTTTAAGGTTGACTGGATTTGATCTAACCAAATGTCCGCATTGCAAAGAGGGTCGTCTGATTGTCATTAGGACCTTGCCCAGGATACGGTCACCCGCAGGAAGTCTGCCCTCTATGCTTTTTGCGAAGTTGCAGTAACCTACAAAATAACCCTTGGAAAACTTCATTGACTTGAGGTTCGGCATCGTATTGCCTTAACGGTAGGTTTTCAGCCAAAAAGGAACAGGTGTTCAGGTTTTGAGCCACTACGACCAGCCATTACTTAAGTTCAAATGCGTAAAACGGGAAGACGCTACCACGGGTGGCCTTGCCAAAAACATCAAAAACCGACAACAAGTCCATAAAAAGAGGCTGCAGACCTAGCGTGATGTAGTTCAACCGAGAATAATCGCTGGGTTCCCGAAAATCGGGACATGCAGTTCCGACCGCTCATATTCTTATATATTAGTGGCTGGGTTTTATCTCAATTTAGTTTTATAATTATTGTCTTTGTCCTTATATATCAAAATCAGTTTGTTGTCATTGCACTTTACTATATCAATAATCCTTTTGGGTGAAAATAATCCATACCTAATTCTCCATTTTCCAAGATTGCGGTTTTTCCACCCATTGTAAAGAGAAGGAGTCTTCCAGAAATATGATGGCCAAATTCGGAATCGTCCAAGTCCTTTCTCGTAACAGCCCATATAAACTTTATTGCGTACAATCGCAATATCTGTCCAGTCTAAATAAGCCCACTTTTGAAGTTTTCTGCTCGAAATTGAAAACCCATCCTCAAAATCACTTAATCTCAATATTGTAATATGTTCCGAATTTGCACGCGGATATCCACCTGCTGTCCCTGATAACAAAACAATATATTTATCATTTATAACTGCTCTTTCAATCGATTCGTATGTTCCATTTGGCTCAAGCTCAATTATTTTTGGATTTTCAAGTTTTGGTAAATCAGTCCTTTTGTATTCCAGTAAATATTTTGGCATTATTATATTATCAACTGCGATAATCTTATTTTCTGTGATTACAACATCATCAATCGCCTTTCCTGGAAACATTATACCCACTGGAAGTTTCAAATCAGTCCATTCACTAGTTTTTAAGTGATAAACATAAAATGGCGATACCGAATTCCAATCACCTCCTAACAGCAAACAATTATCTACGAATTTTAGTGATTTGATTTTTAATCCATTTGGAACGTTTATTTGTAAAACAATTCTCAAAGAATCTAATGATACATTATAAAACCTAATTTTTGTGGAGTCAGAGTTGATAGACAACAATTTATCAGAATCATAAAATTCATAAAGGTTGCTAATGGGTAAATCAGTCCTGTAAAGTTGAATTAGTTTGTTGTTTTCTCGCTGATAAATATAATTATCTTGATTCTCAGGGAGTAAATAATAATCCTTCTGGGCGATAACAGAAAAATTAATTATCAATAGTAATATGTTTATTAGTAGTACTCTCATAACCTTGCAGCTAACGTATAGCGATATGGTGCGTGGCTAATCTACTTGGTATATACTTTCTGGCCGTTAAGAATGTTCTTAAGTGGACGAAACTTGCTTTAAATATGATATTTAGCCATGCACTATAATGCGTGTTAGTGGCTGGCAATTAATACCTTTAAATAATTTTCCGGAGTCATGACTCCTAATGCGCTGTTTTTAAAATCTTTAGTATTCCGGGTGACTATCACATCTATGTCTCCAATCATTTCTGCGGAGAAGTTCTGTAAAGCATCTTCAAAGTCTTTAAAAGGTGAGTTTAGGGCTCGCAAAATTGCTTCTTTATCGGTAGTCAACACTTCAGTAATGGATATTAATTGATTTAATTTATCAACCACTTTTTCGTACTTAGCATTCTGTCTCAACAAATAGTAAACATTACTTATAATCACTGAAGTAATATGGCCCGTAATAGCTTTAGATTCGCAAAGGGCTAATACTTTAGCTGCATTGTCTGAAAATGGTTTTCTGTCGAAAAAGAAATCCAGAATAACGTCGGTGTCAATCAATATTCTTTTCATTCTTACAGGTGTTTTTCTGCAAGTCTCTTTGAGAGCTCCGTTTTATAATCAAAGTTTATAGGTTCTTTAAATGACCCCTTTAGAGATTTCACAATGGGCGTCAATTCAACCTCCTTGGCTTGCTCTTCTTTCGTTATAATTTTCAGATAATTCTCAATTATATCAGAAAGACTTCTGCCTTTTCCTGATGCGTACTTCTTTGCTTTCTCAATTATAGATTGCTCTATTGTAAGTGTCAGTTTAGTATTCATTTTACACTCCTCCAATTTAAAAATTTTATACGTGTAAAATTAATTCAAATTCATAGCACGTGCAAATAAAATATGAATTGCACGTGGCAGGTTTTTTGTTTTGCTTGCCACTAACGCCCGGCTGTATGCGGTCGGCCTGGCATTTCTGCCAGTTACGAAATTTTCAGGCCAAACGCGACTTATTGGGGAGAACGAGACCCACTATATGCTATGGAGCCCCGGCTGGCGTATACAGCTTTGTTATGTGGGGTTAATATTTTCCTTTTAATCTATTCTTTAGGTCCATTTGCTCGTGGAGTATTCTTATAATTTCAATTTGACCTTCTGCTTTCTTTTGATAGAAAATAATATGTCGCCCCGACTTTATTCCCAACAAAAACTCTGTTATATTGGAATAGTCTTTCCCCAAATCGGGCTTTTTAGCAGCCTCTTCGCAAGAATCAATAAGCATTTCATAGTAGATGTCTGCTTGACTTTCAGACCATTCAATTACAGTGTAATTCCAAATATTGGTCAGGTCTTCAACCGCTTTATTTGTGAATTTACATCTACCCATTTAGATTTTTCTGTGCTTTTAGATTTTGCAAATGTGTCTGTGGATTAAAATCAGAGGCGACTCCACTATCAAGTCCTTCTTTAATAGCTTCTTTAAGCACAATTATTCTATTCTCCTCTTCCTCCAAAAGTCTTAATCCTGCTCTAACAACTTCACTTGCATTCTTGAACCTTCCGGCAGAGATTCTACTTTGAATAAAACTGTCAAAATAGCTTCCTAACGATATTGAAGTGTTTCTATTCATAATCTAGAAATTTTTTCTTCAAATATACCAATTTTTGGTATATCTGTCAAAACTGTTTTTTCGTATAATCCCACATAACGGTCACGTAGTCGAGTAGGCAAAGGGAACTTCCCCCTAAGCCTCTCACAGAACCGGACTTGAACCTCTCAGCTCATCCGGCTCTTGTTATACAAATCGATGCACTTCATTACGAAAATCCCAGCCTCCATTGGTAGAACAGTGTCGGATATTGCTCTTTCACTCTTTCCAACCATGCATAAGTGCCGTTGATAGTCGTTTTGTAGCGCTTGTACCGTTTCCGTGCCCACATCACAAGCCTCCGCCGTAGTAGCTGAAAGATTGGGTTCATTTCCCATATTCTGAACTTTCCATAGTAGTTGATCCAACCCCGGATATAAGGCTCCAGAAATTGCGCCACTCCTACTATGCTGTTATGTCTCAGGGTCTCAATCTTCAACTCTCTCATCTTCTCTGCTATGCGTTTCTTTGAACTCGTGCTGATGGCGCAGTCATAGCCAAGGAAAAGTTCCCTGGTCTTCTTTGACCTTGCAGTGCGAGGTTGGAATGAATAGCTCAGAAAATCGAACTTCACGTTCTCAAACGCTCCCTGTCGCCTGTAGTCTCTACAGTAAACAAGCTTCGTCTTTTCCGGGTGCAGTTCCAACCCACATTGCTTCATCCGTTTGTTCAAATTACGCATTACGTAATCAGCTTGTGATTTACTCTTGCAGTGCAGTATTGCGTCATCGGCGTATCGTACATAACTGACTCTAGGGTGGGTTTGCTCCAGCCATTTATCCATGGCATAATGTAAGAACAGATTTGCTAATAACGGACTAATTACACCTCCTTGTGACGTTCCTTTTCCTTGCTTCATTACCAGTTCCCCGGTTTTAGTTTGCACGGGTGTTTGAAGCCACCTTTCGATGTATATTAGGCACCACCTTTCGCTTACATGTTTCTTTAATGCCAACATCAACTTCGCATGGTCTATGTTGTCAAAGAATCCTTTGATATCAAGGTCAATTACCCAGTCCGAAATTCTGACATTCTTCCGTACCTCGGCCAATGCCTGATGAGCATTCTTTCCGGGGCGGTAACCATAAGAATGGGGACTGAAAAGTTTCTCAAACCTCTCTTCCAAATAATCTTTCACGACCATTTGTGCCACGCGATCGCTGATAGTAGGAACACCAAGTTTGCGAACTTTGCCGTCTTTCTTGGGTATTTCCACTTCTTTTAACGGCGGCGGGAAATAACTCCCTGACGCCATCCGGTTCCACAGTTTGTACAGGTGACCAGACCGGTTGGCATTGTATTCTTCCATACTAATTTGGTCAATTCCTGCACTCCCTGCTTTGGAGCGCACTTTCTTATAAGCAAGCCATACTTGGTCCTTACTTACTGGTACCGATTTTGTCTCATTCCATAAAGTCATCCTCTTGCGAGTTGTTAAATGTTATGATCCGGTATAACTTGCCCCCTTCGCTCTGCTCTCATTCTACCTTCAATCAATTTTACTGGCATTCTGTCTTTATTTTAATTACCACCAACGCCCACATGTATGAAATTGTTGGGGGCTTGCGAGCATAGTTATTTTCTGCCGTTAAAAAACCTGCTACGGGGAATGAAGTGGCCTATACACGCATAAACCCCCAATATTTTATACATGATGTTGGCGGTATGTACTATTTTTCAATCAAATCGTCATTTTATTCAATGCAAATGCTCTGAATATTTATGACTTCCATAGCTAAAACCCTCTGCATGCATGCCGATTTTGCTTAATGTTTGATTATATATGTCTCGATGAAAATCACTTGATTCTTATTCTTCTTCATCATAAATCTCGAAATCCGAAAATTCTACAGCAGCATCTAATCCCTCAACGAAGCACTCAATTTCCATCTTCTTATAAACCAATTTGACTGAGGAAATAATTTTCTGGTTGTCTCAGTCTTTTGGTTTAGATATTTCTGTCCGAATTCAAGCCAATCATCGTTTTATTTTTCTGTTGCGTGTGAAGATAATTTCCCCGCTTTTTTAACTTTCTGAATAACGTTAGATACTATAAATAAATGAATTTATCGTATCTAAAATTCTATAGCTTACTTGGTAATTTTCCTGTATCTAAGATAGTTTGTAATAATGATTATTCCTGTTAAAATAATTTGCAAGTGACTTGGCTTAAAGATTCTTCCCATATCAATACCCCATGCCAATTCGCGATAATTACCAAAGTTTAGTTGAATTAGGTTTCTTGTCAGTAGAATTATCATAATCAGGGAAGGTAAAAAAGTAAAAATAGTACTCCAGACTTTACTTCTCTGGATTTTGGGTATTTGCAAAAAGAAGTATGAAGTAAAAATCAAGGCAATAACTACTGAAATATTAACTATCAATGCTAGTATTAAAACGGCACCCCATTGACTTACAAATCCAAGTAATGCTGTTAGAATTGCGTTTAGTAATATTAAAACTAATACCGTTTTAAAATAAATCTTTGTCATAATAATTGTTGTTCAATGTATTCTAATTATTTGGTAATAAAATGGATGCAAAACAAAGAGTGTATTACCGCCAACGGATGGCAATATAACCAGTGGCGGAATGCGGGCGACATCACTGTCAACCGTTACAAAACTTTGAGCGGGGCAGACGCTTTCAAGCTACCACTGCGCCCGACATTGGTTATATTGCCTGTTAACACCCGTTTTTATTAAGTTTCAGAATTTATTTATTTCTCAATTCTTGAATTTTCTCAAATTTCTCCTTGACATTATTTATTGATTCAATTTCAAACCCAGTGTTTATTTTTCCACTCCAACTGACAGTTCCTGTCCCCCAAGGAAGAAAAGGATTCTTAGGAATTAAAGGTACATGTTTCCCTAATTTCAAGTTTCCAGTTCCATTTTTGAAAGTTACTTCAAAGTCAAAATTCTCATGTTTATTAATATCAAACACTTTAATAAATTTGTTAAAACTATTATGTCTTAAGAAGATAATTCTCTTGTCAGTAATACAAAAAATAATACTTGCTCTTTTTCGCGAATCAAAGTAAAATCCTCCCGCTGTCGGAATAAGAAATATAAAAGTAATAATACCTGTAATTATAATCATTGATAGGTTACTCATAATAATTCCTATATAAACAAACATTCCAGAACAAAGAACTATGATAAAAATTAATGGCATAAGGAAGATAGATGAATCATAAAAAATCAACCCTTGTCTAGGTTGCTCACAAAACATGATTTCTTCATTGTCATTTAAAAGACTTTTTATTTCTGATTCAAGATTGTATCGCATGTTTTTCAAAATGGGTATTAACGTCCGGCTGTATGTGGTCGGCCGGGGCATTTCTGCCAGTTACGAAAGTTTCAGGCCAAACGCGGTTGGCGGGGGAGAACGAAACCTCCAATATGCTGTGGAGCCCCAGCTGCCGTATACAGCTTTGTTATGGCGCGTGAATATTTTACAGCTTGACCTCTAATTCTTTAATTGTTAAAATCTCCGTATTGCCTATAGACTTTAAATACAGCAAGTCACTATCACCCGTGACTAAAAAATCTGCGTTGCTGTCTACCGCAAGATTCAACAAAAAATTATCTTTAATGTCACGGCATTCCCTAATATCAGAGGAGACCTGATATAAAATTCCGAATTGGTCAATAAAGCTGATAAGCCTTTTAATATCTTTTGGAGCAAAGAATTTTTGGAATTTTGGTCTTTCGGCAACCGTTAAAAATTCAGAAAACAATTCTTCGGAAAAAATGAGCTTAACCTGGCCAGTCTGAACATAGTTATCTAGAAAGCTGAAGTTTTTTGAAATCAAGAAACTAATCCAAAGGTTTGTGTCTAGGATTACTTTCTTACTCTTCATATCGAGCTTTTCTGACCGATTCAACTTCTTTCAGTATTTCTTCAGCAGATGGAGCCTTATCTGATTTTTTCCTGAATTTAGCTAATAATTCGGTGAACTCATTTTTCACCTTCTCTTTCTTTATCTTAATTAAATCCATGTCAGCAAGATTTTTAATGATGCTCTTTGCTTTGGGATTTACTATTTCTATTCTTAAAGATTCCATATCGACCTATTTTAAACAAATATATGAAAATCTCTCTGGTTTGTGAATACTCATGAATGCAGGTTTTGTATTTCATGCGCCATAACGCCCGGCTGTATGCGGTCG
>NZ_MWUJ01000070.1 GCF_002210225.1 Geofilum rhodophaeum
CGTTGTGCTTCATGCAAAGAGAGATTCCTACATGAATAGAGATTGGATTAAAAAAATGAAAGAAACAGAGAGACTGAAATTAAGTTTCTGGCAGACAGTGAATCATTATTTCATAGTTGTGTACATACTATTGATTTCCATTTTCACATTAATAAGCGTATTTGAAAGTTATGTTACAAAGACTTATGATGGTGTTCGGAGCGCTGAAGAATTATTGAGATTTTCATTGCCATGGATAATACCAGCAATTGCTTTTTTATTCATTCAGAAATACCGACTGAGGTTTAAGAAAGTGACGATTGACTATACTGACGAGGAATTTAAAGAAGCGGTTGAGAGGACTGTAAAAGAATTGGAATGGACGATTGATAAAAATAATAAAACATATTTAAGAGCATATAGACAGTGGAATTGGACTGGAAGTTGGGGCGAAATGATTACAATAATCAGATTAAAGAACGGATTTTTAACCAATAGTATTTGTGACCCAGACAAATGGTCTTCTGTTGCATCATTTGGCTGGAATCGTAAGAATATTCGAACTTTTGTTAAAAATCTCAATGATGTTAAAAATGATATTCCAATTCAAGTGATTGAGGAAAAACAAGAAAACGAATGGACTTTAAAACGGATTGGGATTAGATTTTTAATGTATCCTCTTTCTGCCATAATAATTACAGCAGGACTAATTGCGATATACAGTTCAACGATTCGAGGAATGATTGCAGGTATTGCGGTTATTTCATTTGTTTCGATTTGGATTTATGCAGACGTTAAACTGATTATGAAACAGAAAAATGCACGAAAGCACAACACGCAATATAGCCAATGGCGGGGGAAGTAGAAACTTGGAACATTCTGCCCCGCATGAAGTTTTGTAACGGTGGATAGGAACGTAGCCCGCAAACCGCCACTGGCCATA
>NZ_MWUJ01000071.1 GCF_002210225.1 Geofilum rhodophaeum
AAGGCAGGTGGTCTACACTACTTCCGGGTTATTCTATGGATAGTATGAGTCTTTTTCCAAGACCTGCTTCAACAATTTTCCTGAAAGTTGACATTTCCAGGTCTGCCTTGTCGTTTTCTATCTTTGAAATATAGAATCTGGTTGTTCCGCATCTTGCGGCCAATTGTTCCTGGGTCATTCCTGCTTTTTTACGGGCATTTCTTATCAATTTGCCAATTTTGTACTTTGGTGTATCGGTGATTTCAGAGCTGAGTTCAAAAAGTACGTCGGCTCCTACTTCGTAGGGAAGAAACAGGTCTTCAGAATCTTGCCCTCTAACCTTGATTCTTATGTTTGGCCATGATAGCGTGTAATTATTCAGTTCCACTTTGGCAAATTCTGTTTCGTTCAGCAGCGGAAATTCGTGATCTTCGGGGCTGACTCCCCATTTTTTGAAGATTAATTGAAAATCAAGGAGCCGGCTTTCACCGTTGCTGAACATGCATTGAACGGTGTGCCCTTTAATGTCTTCTATCTTAAGAATTCTGGGTATCTGCATTTTCTTCCTCATAACCTTGGATTTAATTGATTGAAAATATCCAATAGGAATTGTTTGTTGTTTTCGGCCCAGTCCATGGCCTTTTTTCGTTGGGTTTTGGGTAGGCTGCCTGCGTAAGTTTCCAAGGTTTCAATTATTATAAGTTCTTCATATTCTACGTATTTTGCATGAAAGTGAGGTGGGGGGTGTTCCCTGGAGTAGATATCGATTTTAATGTTGTCGATGGTGGTTAGGGTGGGCATGATTGTTGTTTAATTGGGTAACAAATGTACGTGTTTTTGATTTTATTGTCAAATGGTTGTGGTGTATTCCAGTGGCTGACATAAAATTTCTGTTTCTTACGCTTGATGTGTATCATCTGCGCTTTCGCTTATTTCCGG
>NZ_MWUJ01000072.1 GCF_002210225.1 Geofilum rhodophaeum
TTGTACCGCATGCAAAAACCGAAGTGCAATTAACTTGGATTATAGATAAGTGAAAAAGATTCATATAGATAAAAACGGACGTGAATTCATAAAAGAGACTTACTTCGTTGGTGGAAAAATGAAATTCCGAAGAGTTTATGTAATTGATGGCATTCCGGCCGATGAATTTTACGAGAAAAATGCGACTGACTTGGACTTCTATTTGAATGGAGACTATGAGTTAATAAATAGCGCAAAAGATTTTAATAATCATTTCAAAGAGCAAGACAACAAAGAACCTGATTCGGTTGATAATGAAGGTTTAGAAAACCTGCCTTTTTAAAACCTTGACAATCAGAAAGAATAATAATGAAGCATTACCATTTACATAATCGACCAAATAGAGAACTGACTAAAAAATCAGACATTGATAGAATCCTTGAAAAAGGAAAATTTGCTGTGATTTCAATGTGTCGAGAGAATGAACCGTATATCGTCACGCTTAGTTATGGATATGATGCCGAAAATGATACACTTTATTTTCACTGCGCTAAAAATGGTCTCAAGTTGGATTTTTTGAATTCTAACAAAAATGTTTGTGCGACAGTAATTGAGGATAAAGGATATGTAATGGACGAATGCGGACATGAATATGAATCTGTTGTTTTCTGGGGTGATATGCAAATTGTAAAAGATTTGCACGAAAAGAAACATGGTATGAGCATTTTACTTCTTCATTTAGAGGAGAAGGATTCGGTAATCAAAGAAAAGCAGTTGAAATCGGATGACTATTACTCAAAAATGGAAATTTTGAAACTTAGAGTTAGACAGATTCACGGAAAAGCTGGACGATAATATAATAATGCACGACGGTACAACATGCTGTGATACGGCAGCCGGGGCTCCACAGCA
>NZ_MWUJ01000073.1 GCF_002210225.1 Geofilum rhodophaeum
TTAAAGCGACTAAAGGAGCTTGAAGCAGAGAATCGCAAACTAAAGCAAATGTATGCAGATCAGAGCTTGGATAATTTAATGTTAAAGGACCTCCTCGGAAAAAAGCTTTAAAGCCCTGCGAGAAAAAAGAACGAGCAGAATACTTGGTGTCCTCATATTCCATCAGCATCGGCAGGGCGTGTCGATTAACAGGATTGCACCGTTCCATGTGGTACTACGAAAGCAAACGAGATGATAGTGAGGTTGTTAAAAAGTTAGATAAAATGGCCGAAAAATTACCAACACGCGGCTTTGATGAATATTATGGACGAATCCGAAACGAAGGCCTTAAGTGGAACCGCAAACGGGTGTTGAGAGTCTATCGCATGATGCAATTGAACCTACGCAGGAAGCGAAAAAGAAGGCTTCCGGCTCGCACAAAAGAATGGCTACAACAGCCAACAGGAATCAATCATACCTGGTCGATGGACTTCATGAGTGATAGCCTGATTTATGGTCGCCGTTTTCGTGTCTTAAACATTATGGATGATTATAACAGAGAAGCCTTGGCCATCGAACCCGATTTTTCATTGCCAGCTGAACGGGTAATACAAACGTTAGAGGAGGTCATCTTCTGGCGCGGAAAACCAATGGAAATACGTGTTGACAATGGTCCCGAGTTCATCTCGAATGCCCTTCTACAATGGGCAGAAGAAAACAAAATCAGGATAAAACATATACAACCAGGAAAACCTACTCAAAACGCATATATCGAAAGATTTAACCGATTTTTTAGAGAGGATATACTTGATGCATACCTGTTTAATAACCTAAACCAAGTTCGTCAGCTAGCAGCGGAATGGATAGATGATTACAATGAATACCATCCACACAAGTCACTAAAT
>NZ_MWUJ01000074.1 GCF_002210225.1 Geofilum rhodophaeum
AAATCAATATAGGCAGAGTGTCGGTATTGTTGCTATTCATCTTTCTTTCTCAATTGGTACCACACTAACAGCGCCGATGCAATTTCTGCAACAGGCCAATAATAATCCCATCCTGTCATTTTGGTTTATTTTCCAGTTTTTTGCAGCGATCTCCAAAAGCCAACCTTCCGGTATTAATCCTTCAAAAAAGGGAAAAGTCGGTTAGATCAATACCTTTTTTTCTGAAACCGGCATGGTGAAAGTCAGGAACCTTTCCGGAAAACTCTTCACATATTCTTTGTCGTAGGCAAATTCATATTCTCCATCATCTGTTTCGAACAGTATTCCGGCCAAATCGTCCTGATAATAGATCATTGCCTGCCTCATAAATCACAACCTTTTAAAGATTTCTGCATGCTGACCGGGCCTAACTCATGGCCAAACATGGCCAACACCTGATTGACCTTTTCTACATTCAGGTTGGTTTTGCCCTGTTCAATCTTCCGAATAACGGTAAGTGCAACCCCGGTTCTTTCGGCAAATTCTTCCTGAGTGAGGTTGACCTCCTTCCTGCGCTGTTTTACGAAATCGGCCAAACGATCCATTATATGTATTTAGATATACTTTTGGCAAATATAGGGAAATTATATTCATTTGAATATAATAATACTTCAGATTTTGTTTTTATATGTTTTGGGATATAATAGGTGTTTATGGCCAGGATAAAAATGCGAGTTGCCAAAGGTGGTCACGATATTC
>NZ_MWUJ01000075.1 GCF_002210225.1 Geofilum rhodophaeum
CGTCTATAAGGAGGTGATCCAGCCGCAGGTTCCCCTACGGCTACCTTGTTACGACTTCACCCCAGTCATCAACCACACCGTGGTGATCGCCGTCCTAAAAGGTTCGGCTAACCACTTCTGGTGCAATCAACTCCCATGGTGTGACGGGCGGTGTGTACAAGGCCCGGGAACGTATTCACCGCGGCATTCTGATCCGCGATTACTAGCGATTCCTACTTCATGGAGTCGAGTTGCAGACTCCAATCTGGACTACGATAGGCTTTTTGAGATTCGCATCACATCGCTGTGTAGCTGCCCTCTGTACCTACCATTGTAGCACGTGTGTAGCCCTGGTCGTAAGGGCCATGATGACTTGACGTCGTCCCCGCCTTCCTCCAGTTTGTCACTGGCAGTATCCTTAGAGTTCCCGGCTTAACCCGCTGGTAACTAAGGACAAGGGTTGCGCTCGTTGCGGGACTTAACCCAACATCTCACGACACGAGCTGACGACAGCCATGCAGCACCTGTATTCTAATTCCCGAAGGCACTCCCGCATCTCTGCAGGATTCTAGATATGTCAAGACCAGGTAAGGTTCTTCGCGTTGCATCGAATTAAACCACATGCTCCACCGCTTGTGCGGGCCCCCGTCAATTCATTTGAGTTTTAACCTTGCGGCCGTACTCCCCAGGCGGTCTACTTATTGCGTTAG
>NZ_MWUJ01000076.1 GCF_002210225.1 Geofilum rhodophaeum
GACATGCTCAACCAGGTGGATGTCACCATCCAGATCGCCGGTACCACCTGCGACTACGAAACCCTCACCCTGCACCAATCCATGCACGGCCACCACCACTTCGAAGTGCTGGTCAACTACAAACCCAACAAGCCCAGTCTCTGGAGCACCACCCCCGAAACCGTATTTGAACAACTCGGCGAGACCCTCGACATACGCATGGAGCACAAAGAAAGCGGCGAACTCACCGAATTCTCCGGCCTCATAACCGACATCGAAGTCGGCGGCAAAGACGGCGACCAGGGCTACGCCCTGATCATCGGCGGCAGTCCCACCCTGCTGCTCGACCGCGGACCCTCCATGGCCGCCTACGTCGATTACACCATCGGTAACCTCGTGAGCGAAGAAATCGAAAACTCCGGCCTTCGCATCGAGCTCGAAAGCAAACCCATCTTCGAAGGCATCCTGCCCTACGCCGCCAAGTACAAAGAAACCACCTGGAAATTCTTGTCCCGCATGGCCGCCCTCTGTGGCGAGTGGTTTTACTACGACGGACAAAAACTCATCCTCGGCAACCCCAAGCGCGAAGACACCACCCGCGCCGCCTTCGATCTCGAACTGCAACAACTGCGCATCCGCAGCAAACTCGAGCAACTGAATAC
>NZ_MWUJ01000077.1 GCF_002210225.1 Geofilum rhodophaeum
TCCCAATTTTAATGGGACACTAGTGGTATTGGAATAATTGTAACCTCTGCTTTTGTTATAAGACCTACTCACATCACCAAAGACATCAGCAAAATGCTCAAAATTACTATTGTCAATGTTGGTCGGAAAGGTGGTTCCTTTGTTGGTTAATGTTGACAACCAATCTAAGTATTCATCCTCATAGGAATCATTCCCCATCTCAAAACACGCCCAGCCATAAGTTATACCATTTCTGTTTCCTCCAATTTCTATATACATAAGTATGTCCTGAAAAAAAGCTTGTTCCCACTCCATCATCCCTCGCTCTGTATAGCTGGATAAACTATGGTATTCCTTTTGGTACAGGTGAAACCATTCATGCTTTAGGGCTTCAGCAGTAATCTTTAGGCTTTGGATTATTATCAGTCGGTGGGGGATTGGATGAGTCATTTGACTCTTCATCACAATCGTCATAGCAAATACAGGGGTCATTGCAATCCTCTTCGTCTTCATCTTCTGTGTCAAAGTCATCGGAAGTTGAATCACCGCTGTCGTTTTGGGAGCTGTCTGTGTCTGAAGAATCGGATGAACCATAGACCGTGGCTGTTGGAATATACCCGTTCCAAGCATAATCAGAATCATTGCTGTCCTCGTAATCAA
>NZ_MWUJ01000078.1 GCF_002210225.1 Geofilum rhodophaeum
CTAAATTAGCCACCTGAGTAGTTACAATAGATAACCTTGCCCTTAAACAGCTGGTTACCGAAAAGGAAATGGAAAGTCAACTGAAGGGAGAGCTGCTAAAAAAGAAACAAGCATTGGAGAAAAAGAGGCGATAGCCATCTTATTATTCCAAAACAATCAGTAATTATTGAAACAATTTTGAATATATGTTTATCTCTAACATAACCCACTTCCTTGATGAAACAGGGAATGTGCCAAAACAGATGCCCAAAGAAGCCAGAGAACTCGCGAATTTTCTGGTCTTGGTAATCGACACAACCACCAAAAGTCTTTCTCTCAAATTGACTCCGAGTGAGATCAGGTGCTTTGAAAAGGGATGTCATGGATTAGTGTGGGTTGGGATTGTCCCTTCAAATGAAATCCATTGGAAGTGTTGCCATTGCGAAAACGAAGGTTTGATAAGTGAATGGCATGGCACAAAGTGGGATAATAGCTAGTTCAGCTAATGACTCACGCTCCTTGAGCGCAGCTATTGCAATCTGGGCCTTGAACGTCGCTATTTTCTTTTTTCTAATGATACCCGTATCGGTTATAAAGTTATGTTTTTTCAACTTAAC
>NZ_MWUJ01000079.1 GCF_002210225.1 Geofilum rhodophaeum
CCCCTTTAGGGAAGGGTTAAGTTGTTGTTAAGTTGTTGGGTGGAGAAAGTGATTAGGGTTTGAAGCAAAAGGCCCCAGGGATTATGCCTACTTTAAATGTGTCCACAGGTGTTGCATCCGGCAGGAGGCGGTAAACGATTCCTCTTTGAATATAATCAATTGCATCGGCAATGTAGATTTCTGAGGTTAACGGGTCCACGGTTAAGCCGTAGAAGCCTCCTGAATAGGTGCCTTCGTAGGGACTGTTGTAGAATTTCTCTGGTGCAGCTTCTGAATTAACCGGATGACGGTAAATGTGCCTGTTGATAAAGTACAGGGTGTCTCTGCTTCCATTAATGGCCAGTTCAGAGGGCCAGTCTCCCAATTCAAATTCAAATATGTGCTCTACTTTTCGGGTTTCCGCGTCAATCCGTATCAATCCCGGGGCTTCATGCGGGAGTGTAAAATTAACTCTGTCCG
>NZ_MWUJ01000008.1 GCF_002210225.1 Geofilum rhodophaeum
GACGGCTATGGGTTTCAACCCTGGGGCTCCGCCCCCTCAAAAAACAACAAAACATCACAAAAAACGTCAAAAAACTTTCACTTTGAAATCTGCTCAAGCTTTCTTATCTTTGCGTAACCTTTGGCGCAAAGCGCTTGACCAAACGTTCATAATAAAAACCGAAGACCTCAGTCTGAGGTTGTGGACTTCAGTCCACTTACATAAACAAGCGCACAGCGCTTGACCATTTATTCTTAATAATAACCCAGGGTTTCAACCCTGGGGGTGGGGGAAAGAGACCGTCACTGACGCAGTGAGTCACAGACACAGTGAGTCACAGACGCAGTGAGTCACAGACGCAGTGAGTCACAGACACAGCCGCTCAGCTCAAGCTCCTCCCTCCCCCCAGCCGCAACCCTGCGTAAAAACCAGCAACTATGATCAAAGTAGCAGTAGTAAGTTACGGAAACATCGGAAAATTCGCAGTAGAAGCCATCCAGGCCGCTGCAGATATGGAACTGGCCGGCGTAGTGCGCCGCGCCTCCTCAACCAGTGACACGCCGCCCGAGCTGGCCGGGGTGAAAATAGTCTCGGACATCTCCGACCTGGGCATAGTCGATGTAGCCATCTTATGCTCCCCGACCCGCAGCATCCCCGAAATTGCCAGCGCCATCCTGGCCAAAGGAATTTCTACGGTCGACAGCTTCGACATCCACGGCCAGGCCATGCTTGACCTGCGCAAAAAACTTAATGAAGTTGGGAAAAAGCACAACGCGGCCTCCATCATCTCGGCCGGCTGGGATCCGGGCAGCGATTCGGTAATCCGCACCCTGCTGCGCGCCATGGCGCCTAAAGGCCTTACGTACACCAACTTTGGACCCGGAATGAGCATGGGACACTCCGTGGCTGCCAAAGCCATTGATGGCGTTAAAGACGCCCTGTCCATGACCATCCCCACCGGCACCGGTATCCACCGCCGTATGGTGTACATCGAGCTGGAAAAGGGAGCCGATGCCGGAAAGGTAAGTCAGGCCATCAAAAGCGACAGCTATTTCAGCAACGACGAAACCCACGTTCTTCCGGTTGCCAGTGTAGATGAACTGAAGGATATGGGGCACGGTGTTTTGTTGGAACACAAGGGCGTATCTGGAAAAACCCAGAACCAACTCTTCGAGTTTAAAATGAAGATCAACAACCCCGCACTGACCTCACAGATTTTAATTTCCTGTGCCAGAGCCGTGCTGCGCCAGCAGCCCGGCGCCTACACCATGCCCGAAATTGCCCCCATCGATTACCTGGACGGCGACAAAGAAGATTTGCTGAAGCATTTGGTGTAAAATATTGGCCGACTGACTCCCTTCTAAGGGCTTAAACTATTAAAAATAATCTTACCGGTTTATTTCAAAGGCGTCTCTCTTTCCAATGGGAGACGCCTTCGTTTTTTAGTCCCGGGCCCCATCCAGGCATCCGCAAGCTCTCCTAAAACCGACACATTTTAACAACCTTTTACATTTGTCTGCGTATCGGTGTTAACCTGCTTTATTCATAAGTTATCGTTATGAGATGCTCAAATACCAATAAATATGGACAACCGCAAAGAAAATGGACGCAGGGAATAATAGATTATTTTCAAATCCATTTTATTGAGGACGTACGTATTTAGCAGGTAGTTGGGCATCGTAATAGATAATTTATGAATAATGCAGTTAAATAAACCATTTGTTATTTAATAGGGAGACCTGCATGTTGAAACGCGCTACCATTTTATTGTTCCTGGTTCTGCATCTCTCCGCCCTGGCTCAGGAATATGCACGCCAATTTGTCCAAATAACTACCGAGCATGGCCTTTCTCAAAGCCATGTACGCACCATCTATCAGGATACCCGCGGATATATGTGGCTGGGTACCGAAGATGGCCTTAATCGCTACGACGGACATACCTTTAAAATTTACCGCGCCGACCTAAATCATCCGGGACTTCCGCATTCGACCATCAATAAAATTGCACGAAAAAGCGAACATCAACTGTGGATTTGTACCGCCATGGGCGTAGCCATATACGACAGCCATTCCGACTCCCTTGAGCATTTCATCCAACTTCCGGACATCCCCTTTTCTTCGGTCACGGAAGACTACGACAAAACCGTGTGGTTTGGTTCCTCTGAGGGTTTGTTCCATTACTATCCCAAGCAGGACTCCCTTGTTCATTACAATGCCCAAAAACGTGTTGGAGGCCTCTCCAACAATCAGATAAATGAATTATATCTGGATACCAGGCAAAACCTTTGGATAGCTACAGAGGAGGGCCTGAACCTTTACGACCGGCACCAGGATAATTTCACAAAATACCTGGCAGATGGCCGGGTTCATTCCCTATCGGGGTCGGCCGTACGTACGCTGACCGAAGATTATTACGGAAGAATGTGGGTGGGCATGGCCCAGGGAGGCCTCGACCTGTTTGTGAATTATCAGGAACGCCCCACACGCGGCGTCTTCAAAAACATACAAAAAGGTCAGGTGAACACCTTGCTGGCCGATAAGCAAAATAATTTATGGATCGGCTGTGGAGGCACGGGCAGGCTCTACTTGCTGAACCTCGAGACCTACAAACAGGGACAGGCTCCGGATATAAAAGCCTTTTACCATACAATGCAAGATCAAACCAGCATCAGCGACAACAGCATCTCCAGCTTTTTTGAAGATGTGAATGGTGACATCTGGGTAGGTACCTTTTCGGGTGGAATGAGCTTCCACAGCCACAGACTCAAACAATTCCACAATTATCGCGTCAATCTGTCTCAAAACCGAACCCTGAGCTGGCACATGGTCAATTGCTTTATGGACGACGGGCCCTGGTTATGGATTGGGACAGATGCAGGACTCGATCGTCTGGATAAGGCCAGCGGTGAAATCAAAAATTACCTGCCCAGCGAAAAGCAACCCTTCGCCTTGGCTCAGGGCGGAGTTCACTGCTTGCTGAAGGACAGCCGTGGGCACCTGTGGATAGGCAGCCGGAACGGCGACCTGCAAAAATATTTACCTGAAAAAGATGGCTTCAGGACATTTACAGCAGGCCCACAAAGCGAACATTCGCCCCCCCTAAAAATCAATGCCCTGAGTGAAGACAGCCAGGGCCAACTGTGGTTGGGCACACTGAACAACGGCCTTTACCGCTTTCAATACGAAGCCGGAAGTTTTTCAATGTCGAAGATGCATCGCCCCGGTGATGCTGCCATGTCGGGTACCACCATCAATCACATCCTGGAAATTGCAGAAAACGAACTTCTGCTGTGCACCCCCGAAGGCCTGGAGGTTTTCAATATCGGTAAGCAAACCTTTACACGCTTCACCCACCAACCAGAGCAGGCGCAAAGCCTCGGCAAAGGGGCCTGCCTCTCCGCCTACAAAGACAGCGGAGGCAATCTTTGGATTGCAACGGCAACGGGATTAAACCTTTTCCGACCCAGAGAGGGCACTTTCGAAAAAATCAACACCCATCATGGATTGCCCAATGCCCATATCCAGGGTTTGCTCGAAGACGAAGAGGGGCACTTGTGGATCAGCACCAACGCAGGACTCGTAAAGTACATCGATGCAGTAAAAGCTCCCCTGTCGTATAACTTCAGGCTGTACGACAGCAGTGATGGACTCATTACCAATGATTTCAGCGTACGTGCTGCGCATAAAGGCAGCGACGGCTATCTGAATTTTGGTTCATCAAGAGGTTTCACCCGTTTTCACCCAAAACTGGTTTTCGAAAACGAAATTCCTCCCGCCACCATCCTAACGGACTTCCGTCTTATTGGCAGTGACACTAAATCCGAATTGCCCATACTCAGTGAAAAGGACATCAACAGTCTGCAAGAACTGCGGCTGCGCTATCATCAAAACAACTTTGAGTTGCACTTTGCGGCCATCAACTATCTGAATCCCATTAAAAACCGTTACCGTTTTAAACTGGAAGGTTACGAAACCCAGTGGCGCGAAGCGGGCCACCTGGCCCAGGCAACCTACACCAACATCGGTCCCGGCAGCTACACATTTATCGTTACGGGCTCCAACAACGATGGGGTTTGGAGTAAAGAAGCCAGGCGCCTTCAAATCACAATCGTCCCGCCCTGGTGGCGCACCTACACTTTTTTAATTGCGCTCGCACTCTCGATTATTCTCTTGACTTTTTGGCTGATCCGCCAGCGCTTCGCCCTCATTCAGGAACAAAATCGTGACCTGGAACAACGAATTGCTCTGCGAACCCATGAACTTTCAGACGCCAATCAGCGCTTACGGGCCAGTCAAAAAGAGATAACCCTTCAAAACCACGAGTTGGAACAACACCGAAACCGACTCGAAGAACTCGTTAAGGAACGCACTTCCGAATTAGAAAAAGCTAAGGAAAAAGCAGAGCATTCCGACCGCCTCAAGAGTGCCTTTATGGCCAATATGAGTCACGAAATCCGCACCCCAATGAATGCCATCGTCGGCTTCTCCAACCTGCTGGAGCAAGAAGATTTGGAAAGCGATGAACGCAAGGAGTTTGTGAAAATCATCAGCTCCAACTCAGAGGCGCTGCTCATTTTAATCAACGACATACTGGATATCTCCATCATCGAAACCAACCAGATGAAACTGGTCCCCAAGTGGTTTTCGCTTAACGAGTTATTATTTGAACTCGAACGCTACTTTACAATGCGAGGCAACGAGCATGTCCAAATCAAGGCATTGCCGGACGACAAAGGCGATTTACAATTATTTAATGATCCAACACGCCTACGGCAGGTCATAACCAATCTGGTGAACAACGCCACAAAATTCACTTCCTCCGGTCACATCCATTTCGGCTATCGCTGTGGCAACCAGAGCCTCCTGTTCTACGTAGAGGACACAGGAATTGGCATTGCCACCGAAGAACAGGGACGCATCTTCAATGCCTTTTATAAGGTGGAAGACCAAAAAGATGTACTGTATCGGGGTACAGGACTGGGGCTGTCGCTCAGCAAGCGTTTGCTGGAACAGATGGGTGGAAAAATATGGGTACAATCTGAACCGGGAAAAGGCTCCACCTTCTTTTTTACCATCCCCCTCCTGGTCGATAACCAAGGACCTTCTGTTTCTGTTAAGAAAGACTAAAGCGAACGTTTTTCGACCATAAACAACGAAAATTCCCGACCTTTGCAGTCGCTGACAATCCAAAGCATGCAACACCACAAAATAAGGGAACTGGAACATACACCGGTAAAGGCTTTGTTGTGGCGTTATTTTGGCCCCTCCTTTATTGGAGTAATGGCCAATTCGCTCTACAACATCATCGACCGCATCTTCATTGGCCAGGCCCTGGGGGCCGAGGCGCTCAGTGGGGTTACTGCGGTGTTTCCCATTATGGTAATGATGACTGCTTTTGGGATGCTGGTGGGACTCGGTTCCAGTGTTCAAATATCGCTGGCCCTGGGCAAGAAGGATTTGCCTCGGGCCCAGGCCATCCTGGGCAACGCAGTGGTTATGGTCCTGATTATTTCGGCCCTTGTGACTTCTCTTGGTTTTGCCCTTAAAGAACCCATGCTTCGCCTTTTTGGCGCAGGCGAAAGCACCCTGCAGTACGCCAACGATTACGTCAACATCATACTCTGGGGCGTTGTCCTCCACGAGTTTGGCTTTTCGATGAACGCCCAAATCCGTGCCGAAGGCAATGCGCGAATTGCCATGTACAGCATGCTCCTCAGCGCAGGAATCAACATCCCGCTCGATGCCCTCTTTATTTTACACTGGGATATGGGGGTGCAGGGCGCAGCCCTGGCCACCATCATCTCCATGAGCTTCCTTTCCCTCTGGGTGCTCATCCATTTCCGAAGCAAGCGCTGCGTAGTGCCGCTGAAGCGGCGCTACATCCGCCTGCAACCCAAAATGATACTGGCCATCCTTTCCATCGGCATTTCCCCCTTCTTCATGCAATTGGCCAACAGTGCGGTTCAGGCTACCTTCAACCTCAACCTGATTAAATTCGGAGGCGATTTGGCTGTGGGTGCCATGGGCATCATCAACAGCGTTACCGTCATCATCATCACCAGCATCATGGCTCTGAATATGGCTGCACAGCCCATTCTCGGTTTTAACTACGGAGCACGCAACTACGCACGGGTTAAGTCCACCCTGCGCCTGACCCTCATCATGGCCACGCTGATTGTCACCTTTTTCTGGGTACTGGTGCAGAGCTTTCCCGGCCCCATTGTGCGGGCCTTCATCACCAACAACGACGAACTTTTGCAATTGGGAACCCACGGTATGCGCATTTTTCTGCTGATGCTGCCCATTATAGGATTCCAGATGGTAGCCGGCAACTTTTTCCAAAGTGTTGGAAAATCGTCCAAAGCCATCTTCATCACACTGCTCCGGCAGGTTATTGTACTGATTCCTTTGCTCCTGATTCTACCTCAGTATTGGGGACTAAAGGGCGTGTGGCTGGCAGCCCCCATCTCAGACACAATAGCCGCCCTCATCTGCCTGTCGTTTCTGATCCCGGAGTATCGTAAACTGCAAAAACTGGAGCGTCTGTAAACAAACGCCCCACCAACTAAAAGCTGCCGCCCAGCTCCTTTAATGGAAGTGCCTTCCAGGCACTTCCATTAAGACAGGGCACCACATCGTAGACCTTTCCCCCCGCCTCCATAAAGGTTTCTCTGCCCTCATCGTGCAGCTCCTCCAGCGTTTCCAGACAATCGATCATAAAAGCAGGACTCAGCACCAACAAACGTTTGATACCACGACCGGGCAAGGCCGCCAACTCATCTGAGGTCGCCGGAGAAAGCCATTTGTCGGATCCCAGGCGCGACTGAAAAGATAAGCTGTAGCTGTGTTTGGGAAGCCCCAGTTTTTCTGCCACCAACTCGGTAGTCTGCCTGACCTGATGCCGGTAACATGTGGCGTGGGCGCTGGAGCGCACCGAACAACAATCTTTATGCTGCAAACAGTGGCTGCCCGTAGGGTCACTCTTACGCACGTGGCGTTCAGGAATGCCGTGGTAACTGAACAGCACAAGATCGTAATCCTTTTCCGACAGAAAGGACTGCAAAGAAGCGGCCAATTCGTCAATATAGGCCGGATAGGCGTAGAAGGGCGGCACTACTTTCAAAGCAAAAGCAAACTTCCCCTTACGATACGCAGCCTGTACATGCTCAACGGCCGTCTCGTAGCTGCTCATGGCGTAATGCGGGTAGAGGGGACAAAGCACCACCTCGTCCACATCCGGATGCTCGGTCGACAAGCGGCGCAGCGCCTCGGCAGGCGTGGGGGCTCCGTAACGCATACACACATAAACAGGAAGTCCGGTTTCAGCGGACAAAGCCGCTGCCATTTTCTGAGTTAATACAATTAAGGGAGCCCCCTCGGGGCCCCAGATACTCCTATACTTGGCAGCACTCTTGGGCGCACGAAAAGGCGTAATAATCCCCTTTACCAACAACAAACGTTGCCAATAAGGCAGGTCAATGACCCGCTCATCCATCAAAAATTCATTAAGATAACGGTGAACATCCTTCACGCCGGGGGTGGCGGGACTTCCCAAATTAGCAACCAACAAAACTCTCTTGCCCATACATCTGTACTTTTAAAACAGAGCAGCTCACCCGAGCTGCTCAAAAGGCAAGATAGCACTTTTACAAACAACAGAGTTATCACACAAGGCAAATCCTTACCTTTTGTTGCCTCTTTCCAAACCGCGAAGCATCCAATAACGCAACTGAGCCTGCGTGTCCTGCTCTTCATCTACACGTTCCAGCATCCAGTCTTTCACATCCACCTCTTCCTGCTCCTCATCTTTTCCCAACATCCAGGCCTCCACCTTGTGATCACTGTTGCTGCTGTGCTCATTAAAAAGAGTAGGATCCACCATCCAATCGTCCAGGGCAAGGAGACTGTCTCGCTGCTCACGCAAGATATCCCCTTCCGTTTGCCCGCTCAACATGCCGGGCAACATCAGCAAAAAGGCTGCAATCAAAGCAAACATAAACTTTTTCATAATCCGGCCCTCCCTTTAGTTCTTGACTATACCTTCTTAAACGTATCAACCCCATCTTCTGTTTCAGATTCTTCAACATAAATTTACAACTTTTATCAACCAGGGGCAAGACCTGCCAGTCTTTAACCTGAGAAGACAAAAAAACAACAGATGATGAATGAAAACCATCAATAAATCTTGGAGAATTAAAAAAGCACACTTAAATTTGAGCCCTTATGTTAAAAGGCGGAAGTAGCTCAGTGGTAGAGCATCAGCTTCCCAAGCTGAGGGTCGCGGGTTCGATCCCCGTTTTCCGCTCTTAAATCACATCCGGGCCGGTTGATGCCAGACATCAACCGGCTTTGCTATTACCGCTTCAAAAGCCTGGCAACAATAAACATAATAGAATATTTCAACACCAAACATAAAAGCGCTAACAACCAGCTTGTTAAACCCAAACAAAAAAGAAAACTTAAAAAAATCGAAAAAAAACCTCACTTTATTTGGAACTCATCCGAACAAGCACTATATTTGTTACTGGGTTAGGGTTAAGGTTAAAAAGGGGACCGTCAAAACGTTGACAATGGTCCCCTACCCATTTTTAAGCCCCAGGCTTTATCGGGTGTTGCTGCTGGCAATACCCTTTTTTGTTTCCAGGCTCTCTGAGTTTCGACTGCTATTTTTTACGGGCAGATTTCTTCCCCTTGCTGCGTTTGCCTTTTTGCTTACCTTCTTCCAGATCAATCAATTCATCCACCACCGAACGCCAATCGTGCACGGCATCACCCGACAAGTCAACCGTCGCCTCATAATCGGCAGGATCCATCTCCAACACCTTCACCGGCTTATCCAGATATTGCTCAATCTCCCGCAAACGCTCCTTCTCCTCTGAGCTGCAAAAGGAAACAGCCACTCCACGAGCAGTACCACGCCCGGTGCGCCCCACTCGGTGCACATAGTTTTCGGCCTCATCGGGCAAGTCGTAATTGATTACATAACTCACTTCCGCGATATCAATACCCCGTGCACTTACGTCAGTAGCCACCAACACCTTGTTGTTGCCCGACCGAAACCGGTCCATCACGAGACTTCGGTCATTCTGAGCCAAATCACCATGTATGGCCTCTGCTTTCAGTCCAACCCGCTCCATGGCTTTAACTACACGTTCTGCGCGAACTTTAGTGCGCACAAAAACCAAAATCTTATTGTCCGAATGGTCCTTAATAATACGTTCCAGAAAAAAACGCTTGTCGTCCATTTCAACATAAATCACCGAATGATCCACGTTTTTAGAAACCGGATCCTTGGGCGAAATCTGAATGCGTACCGCATGCTTAACCAATCCGTAAGCCAGGTCCTTAATACGCTCATCAATAGTGGCCGAAAAAAACAAGGTCTGCCTCTTCTTAGGAATTCGCTTCACCAGTTCCTGCATATCTCCGTAGAAACCTTTCTCTAACATATGATCGGCCTCATCCAGCACAAGAATCTGTACCGATTTAAAACTAAGGTGCCCCTGGGCGGCCAAATCAAACATACGACCCGGTGTTGCCACGAGCACATCCACCCCGTTCTTAAGATGCGCAATTTGTGGGTCTTGCTCCACTCCGCCATACAAACCAACCACCTTTAAACCGGTTCCTGTGGCCACCTCCTTAAAAACGCCCGCTACCTGCATAGCCAGCTCATGGGTAGGCACCATTACCAAGCAACGAATCCCCCCCGGCTCCAAAGGCCGGTAATCAATCGACATAAGCTGGGTAAGGGGAATGGCAAACGCCGCCGTTTTTCCTGTTCCGGTTTGCGCAATAGCCAAAACATCCTCGCCCTTAAGCACAGGTGGAATACATTTGTACTGGATGTCGGTAGGGCGCTTAAAGCCCAAACGAGCCAAATTTTCATTCAGAACAGGAATAAACTTATACTTTTCAAACTTCATTCATTTATACTTAATGGTTTCACGGCAGGACAAAGATACATTTTAAATGCGCTTGACACATTTATCCTCCATCATTACACGAAAATCTCCCAACACTCAACAAAAATTAACTTTCTTTGTCCTTATCGAAAAAACAAATTAAACCAACTTACTATGTTCAAATCCTTCCACCTTCTTCTGGCAGCTTTTTGGCTGTTTGCGCTCAATGCCTGTCAACAACCGGAACCGCAATACAGCGGCAACCCGCTTTTTTCCGAACCCTTTACAGCCGACCCGGCTGTGCTTGTTCACAACGACACCCTGTATCTGTTTACCGGTAGCGACGAACAGATAGAAGGAAGAGACGGTTTTGTGATGCATAAATGGTACGTTTTTTCCACCGCAGATATGGTCAACTGGACCAACCATGGCGCTGTGCTGTCTGTCGAAGATTTTGAATGGGCTTCACACAACGCCTTTGCCGGACATGCTGTTGAGAACCATGGTAAGTTTTGGTGGTACGTACCTATGGTACACAAAGACTCATCTGCCCGGGTACACGAGGGTTTTGCTATGGGAGTGGCGGTAGCCGACCACCCTGCCGGTCCCTACAAGGATCCGCTGGGCCATCCCATCATCGCCGACACCACCGAAAACTCCATCGTATTGAATATTGATCCTACAGTATATGTTGACGATGATGGAGAAGTGTATTTCTTCTGGGGTTCATGGAACGAAGTACGCCAGGTAAAACTCAAAGACAATATGGTTGAACTGGACGGGCCGGTTGAAAACATAGAAGGGCTCACCAACTTTTTTGAGGCGCCCTGGGTGCACAAACGCAACGACACTTATTATATGAGTTATGCGGCGGGCTATCCCTCACGTACCGAATACGCCACCAGTAAAAACATCAATGGTCCGTGGCAATACCGGGGTGTTATCCACGATGAAATTCCCAATTCACCCACCAACCATCAGGCCATCGTTAATTTCAAAGGAAACGACTATTTCTTTTACCACACTGCCGGCCTACCCAACGGAGGTCCATATAGACGCAGCGTGTGTGTAGACAAATTGGAGTACGATGAAAACGGACTGATTAAGAAAATTGTACGCACCGATCTGGGCGTTCTGCAAATCAAATAACCCTCCTTCTTTCCCCTCCCCTTTTTGAAAAAGAGGTTGCCCGCAAAATGCGGACAACCTCTTTTTTGTTAAAAAATCCTTAACTTTAGGGCTCACAACCTTACATTTATGAAAAAACCAACACGTCTTTATCTCGCCTTGCCGCTTATAACTATACTCCACAGTTGCTTCGGCGGCGGCACAACATCCACAGCTTCTGACAACGACAAGACAAACCAGGCTTTCAGCGACGTAATTACCACTGAAGGCCGCCATATCCTGGACCCTTCCGGAGCGCAACTTGTCATGCGGGGCGTCAACGAAATGTTTATTTGGTCCCCTGATTTTACAGGGGAGGAACTGCTTCCCGAAATCGCAAAAACCGGCGCCAACACCACGCGTCTGGTTTGGCTTACCGACAGCAGCAGCACACGGGCAACAGCGGCCAACCTTGATCTTCTCCTACAAAACTGCATTGCCCAGGGTATGTTTCCCATGCCCGAACTGCATGACGCAACAGGCGATTGGGATAAATTGCCGGCCATGGTGGACTATTGGATTCGCCCGGATGTACTACAGGTCCTTAAAAAGCATGAGGCCTACCTCTTGCTCAACATTGCCAACGAATGTGGGGGCCATGAAGTCAGCACAGAAGCGTTTACAGCCGGCTATCTGAAAGCGGTTAAACGGCTGCGGGAAGCAGGCCTTCGCTGTCCCTTAGTGATTGATGCTGCTGGTTGGGGCCAAAATCTGGAACAATTGCTCGAGGCGGCTCCTGCTTTGTTGGAGGCCGACCCACTGAAAAACCTGATTTTTTCGGTGCACATGTGGTGGCCTGCTGAAGATGGAAGCACCCTGCGCATTGAGCAGGGCCTGGAACGGGCCGTAGAGCAGAATCTGCCACTGATTGTAGGGGAATTTGCCCCCATGGGTGTGGGCTGCAAACGCTTCATCGACTACCACAGCATTATGGCGCGCTGCCAGGAGCTACAAATTGGCTGGCTCAGCTGGTCGTGGGGCGCAGTGCCCAATGGCGATTGCAGCGAAATGGACATGACACGCGGGCAAAAAAAGGGACGTTTTGAGGGCCTGGCCGACTGGGGTTTAGAGGTCGCAGTAAGCCATCCACAGGGCATTGCCGCAAGCACTGTCAAATCGGACTTCCTTAAAAAAATGCAAAAAGAACAAAGGCCTTAAAACTAATGCAAAACACGATGGTGGTTTGCTAAAATTTTGGTTATTTCGCAGTTTATTATAAACCCGTAAAACAAAGGACCTATAGTGAGAAAATGGCGTATTGAAGACTCTGCTGAGCTCTACAACATCAACGGTTGGGGGGTGGATTACTTCTCCATCAACGACAAAGGCAATGTAATTGTAACGCCCAAGAAGGGTGCGGCCGGTGTCGAACTTAAGGAGCTCATGGATGAGCTGATGGTGCGGGATGTCTCCAACCCGGTACTCCTTCGCTTCCCCGACATTTTGGACAACAGGATCGAAACCATTTCGCAATGCTTTAAAAATGCGGCGGAAGAGTACGAATACAAAGCCCAGAATTTTCTGATTTATCCCATTAAGGTGAATCAGATGCGCCAGGTGGTAGAAGAAATTGTAAGCCACGGAAAAAAATTCAACATTGGTCTGGAAGCCGGCTCCAAACCCGAATTACATGCGGTGCTGGCCATCAATACGGAGACCGACTCGATTATTATATGTAATGGGTACAAGGACGAGGACTACATCGAGTTGGCCCTCCTGGCCCAAAAAATGGGTAAACGCATATTCATTGTTGTGGAAAAGCTCAATGAATTGCGTCTTATCGCCACCGTGGCCAAACGCCTGAAAATAAAGCCCAACATTGGTATTCGCATTAAGCTGGCCAGCAGTGGCAGCGGTAAGTGGGAAGAATCCGGCGGCGACAGCAGCAAGTTCGGACTCTCCTCCAGTGAATTGCTCGAGGCCCTCGACTTTTTGGAGCGTCAAAAGATGGAGGACTGCCTGCGGCTTATCCATTTTCATATTGGCAGCCAGGTAACCAAAATTCGTCGCATCAAAAATGCCCTGCGCGAAGCCGCACAGTTTTATGTGCAGTTGCACAAGCTGGGCTTTAAAATCGACTTTGTGGACATTGGCGGCGGCCTGGGTGTCGATTACGACGGAACCCGCTCATCGACCAGTGAAAGCAGTGTCAACTACACCATTCAGGAGTATGTGAACGACAGCATTTCGCATTTTGTGGCGGCTGCCGACAAGCATGAAATTCCCCACCCCAACGTCATTACCGAATCGGGCCGCTCACTGACTGCCCACCATTCGGTACTGGTATTCGAAGTACTGGAAGCCACCTCGCCCCCCATGTGGTCCGACGAGGAAGAAATTCAGGAAGACGACCATGAGCTGGTGAAGGAGATGTACGAGTTGTGGGACAATGTGAACCAGACCCGCATGCTCGAAACCTGGCACGATGCCTTGCAAATCAGGGAAGAAGCCCTCGACCGCTACAGCCTTGGTGTACTTGATTTGATCACGCGCGCCAAGGTGGAAAGGCTCTTCTGGTCCATTGCCCAGGACATTCACCAGATCGCCACCAGCATGAAGCATGCACCGGATGAGTTCAAAAACATGTCCAAAATACTGTCGGACAAATACTTTTGCAACTTCTCCCTGTTTCAGTCGCTGCCCGACAGCTGGGCCATCGATCAGATTTTCCCAATTATGCCCATTCACCGGCTCGACGAAAAACCAACACGCAATGCCACGCTTCAGGACATCACCTGTGATTCCGACGGGAAAATAGACAACTTCATTGCCACCCGCAACATCAGTCACTACCTGCCGGTACACCCGCTAAAAGCCAAAGACACTTATTATATCGGTGTGTTTTTGGTGGGCGCCTATCAGGAAATACTGGGCGACCTTCACAACCTGTTTGGCGACACCAACGCCGTTCACATTTCGGTGAATAAAGAGGGTTATGAAATAGACCAGGTGATAGACGGGGAAACCGTGGCCGAGGTGCTCGAATACGTACAATACAACCCCAAGAAGCTGGTCCGTACCGTGGAGACCTGGGTAACCAGCTCGGTAAAGGCCGGAAAAATATCGGCGGAAGAAGGAAAGGAGTTTCTATCTAACTACCGTTCAGGACTTTACGGTTACACCTATTTGGAATAAGCATTTTGCAAAGCGTCAAAGAACATATTCAATTCTGCGGCGCTTTGCTGTTTTTGCTCCTGCTCCCCTGGCTTCCGGCCAGAGGAGCGGGCAGGGACAGCACTCGCCTGGCGGTGGAAGCACGCTTTCACCACGGTTTTGTGGTGCCCCACCACACCAGCATGACTTATCTGCTGAACGATTATGCACGAGGCGGCGAGCTGAATTTGCTGCGTCAGCGCTTCGGGTCCGACTGCTGGGAAAATTACCTGCGCAGACCCGAAACGGGTCTGGGTTTGTGGTACAGCACCTTCGGCCGCAGCGATATTTATGGTGAGGGCTGGGCCCTCTATCCCTTCATCAATTTTCACATTCTCGAAACAGGTCCCCTGCAGCTTCGCTACCGGGTGGCACTGGGACTGGGCTACGCCAATAAGCCTTTTAAAGTAGGCGAAAACACCTACAACACAGTATTTGGTTCGCACTTAAATGCCTATGTGGGTTTTGGCTTGCAAGCGACATACCGCCTCCATCGCCATTGGCGACTCTCTACGGGTGCCTCACTCAACCACATGAGCAACGGCTCATCACGAAAGCCCAACAACGGCATCAACACGGTGGCCTGGAATATGGGCCTCAGCTACGACCTCCAGCCTTTTAGCCATGAACAGTGGCAGCGCAACAAGGCGCCCCGGAGTGCTCACCGCGAGTGGGTATTCAGTGCCAGTATGGGCAGGAATCAGGCTGCGGCCTATAACCCCACCCGCTATTGGTCGGGCAGCATCACCGCTACCCACCTGTGGTACCGCACCAGTACCCGGGCCTATGGGGTGGGACTCGATCTGCTGAAGTTTGGGGGGGCCCCTTTGGCCAGCATGAATTTTCAGGACCTCGATGTCAATCAGCACTTTTCATCAAGCGACGAAATCTACGCAGGCATACTGGCCGGCATGGAATCCCTCCTGGGCACCACCGCCCTTTACATCAACCTGGGTGCCTACATCTACCAGGCTACACCGGCCCGACAGCCTGTGTACGCACGTCTGGGTATCCGTCAAAAGCTGTATCAAAACTGGCACGGCCACTTTGGCATTAAAGCCAACTTTTTCACCGCCGAATTCATCGAATTTGGGCTGGCTTACCGCCTCTCCCGAAATCGCGATAAGGCCTCACCCGGAAAAAAGGAAAAGTTATGATGCGACCGATACTGGCCACCATACTCATGGTACTGTCGATGACCTCCTGCGACTACCTGTCCGACCTGAAGCGAACTGGCGAGCTGGTGGAGAAAGAAATCATCCTGCCTGCGCCCACCGAAATCGATATCTGGGCGCCGGTTAAAGTGGTGCTGACCAACAGCAGCGATTCGCTCTTACGTTTGAGTGGTCCCGATTTTTTAATTGATGGCTACGAATTGATTCATGAGAAGGGCAAACTGACCATCAGACATCAGCAGCAGCACCAGTTGCAGGACCAGAGACTGGGCACCCTGACCGTTCCGGCCGGCCAGCTTCAGCGCCTTACTGCCAATGCGCCGTCGCAATGGCAGACGGGAGCCGATACCCTGCGCTTCACCCATCTGTCGCTGGTCGTCAACGGCAAAGGCATCTACACCACCAGCGATTTGCTACTCAGGGGCGAAAGTCTGCACTTAAGTGTGTACGGGGGCATCAACAAAAGTCAGCATCAACTGCGAGGAAAAATAGACCGCGTACACTACCATCTGCAGGGCGGCAGCGACATTCTGGCCGGCGAGCTTCAAACCCGCAGCTCCGAAGTCATCCATAAATCCTTTGGCGACTGTCGTATTCTGGTTCAGGAAGCGCTGAAAGCACAGATTTTCTCGACCGGCAACATCTACCTTCTGGGGCAGCCCAACGTGGAAGTCAGCCACCACCCCAGCAGCATCATGAGTGCCACCGGAAAAATTTATACCGTCGACTAAACGTTGGCGACCTTAATGATATCGGCAAAGACCCCTGCAGCCGTTACTTCTGCTCCCGCACCGTAACCCTTCACCTGCATGGGGTGTTCATTGTAATTCTCCGACCAAATCAAAATAATGTTGTTGCTGCCTTCCAGGTCGTAAAAAGGATGCTTCCTATCCACCTCTACCAATCCAACACGCGCTTTACCTTCCGACAGTCGTGCAGCATAACGCAAACGCTTACCCTCTGCCTCCAATTTAACACGTTGCGCTTCAAATACCGCATCCAACTCCTTCACCTTAGTCATAAAGGCAGGTAAATCCGGGGTATTGAGGTAGGCAGCGGGGACAAAAGGCTCCACCTCCACATCCTCCTGCTCCAGGGGATAACCCGATTCCCGGGCCAAAATAAGCAACTTGCGTACGACATCGGTGCCGCTCAAATCCACCCTCGGATCCGGCTCACTGAAGCCCTTATCCTTGGCCTCCTGAATAACCACCGACAGCGGCTTGTCTTCCGACAAAGTATTCACAATAAAGTTGAGGGTTCCCGACAGTACTGCCTCCAAACGCTCAATTTTATCGCCACTGCGCACCAGGTCGTTAATGGGAGCGATAATGGGAAGACCGGCCCCGACATTGGTCTCAAAGAAAAACTTCACCCCCTTTTCACGTGCCGTGGTTTTGAGTTTACGGTAATGCCGATAAGAGGATGAGGAGGCAATTTTATTGGCTGTTACCACCGAAACGTTAGCCTCCAGGAGAGGAAGATACACCGAGGCCACTTCCTCACTGGCCGTGCAATCCACAAAAACCGAATTGGCCACGTTCAGCGCCACAATCTGATCTTTAAAATCACTGATGCTGCCGGGACTTCCAGCCTTCTCCAAAAGAGTGGCGGCCTGCTCCGGATCCAGTCCTTCCCGGTCAAAAATCATGGAACGACTCCCGGCAAGGCCCACCAGGCGAATACGCAAATGGTTCTCGTTCTGCAATTTCTTAACCTGGGTCCCAATCTTATGCAACAACTTACTGCCCACGGTTCCCTTACCGGCCAGGAAAAGATTCAGGCGCGAATAATCGGACAGGAAGAAGGCCTCATGAATCACGTTCAGCGCCTTTTTTATATCCTTTTCCTTAATCACAAAAGAGATGTTCAACTCCGAACCGCCCTGGGCGATGGCAAAGACGTTGACCCCGTTTTTGCCCACACTGTTAAACAACTGCCCGGCAATACCGGTGGTCTGCTTCATATTTTCGCCCACAATGGCCACCACGGCCATGTCCTCCTCCACGCCAATGCGTTGAATTTGACGTGCGGCAATCTCCCTGGCAAACTCCTTTTCCACGGCAGCTCTTGCCACTCCGCCTTGTTCGCGTTCAATAACCAGACTGATGCTGTTCTCCGAACTGGCCTGAGAGATGAGGATTACATTGACATCGCGGGCGGCGAGACTGGTAAAAAGACGACTCGATATGCCTGTAACGCCAACCATCCCAATCCCTTGAATGGTAACCAGAGACACATCCTTAATGGAGGAAATCCCTTTGATTTGTCGCTCCTTAACCACCTCCGTCTCGCGACCAATTAGGGTGCCGGGCGCTGCCGGATTAAAAGTATTTTTAATGCGAATGGGTATTTCCTTTTGATAAACAGGCAGAATCGTAGGGGGGTAAATGACTTTGGCGCCAAAGTGAGAGAGCTCCATAGCCTCTGCATAACTCAAATGATCGATGCAGTAGGCGCGACTGATGACCCGTGGGTCAGCAGTCATAAAACCATCCACATCGGTCCATATCTCCAACACTTCTGCATTAAAAGCTGCGGCCAGTAAGGCTGCGGTATAGTCCGACCCGCCCCTGCCCAGGGTCGTATTCTCGTCCTGCATATTGCTGCTGATGAAGCCTGGGAAGAGCGATAAGGACCCCAACTGCGGATGCAATTCCGCCAGCCGGTTCTCCGTTTCGCTCAAAACCACCTGATTGCGACCAAACTCCCGGGTGGTTTTAATGTAAGAACGGCTGTCGTACCAGGCAGCATTCAGATAAGTAGCCATGATTTTGGAGGACAAACGCTCACCGATACCGGAAATGCTTTCCAGGCTTTTACGACTCAGTTCTTTCACCAAAAACACGCCCTTTAAAATAATGCGCAGTTCTTCAAAGTCGGCTTCGGTTAGCACTTGCACCTTGCGAACACCTTCCGGGTCAAATAAACGAGCAATGATTTGCTGATGCGTTTCAACGATGGATTGCAGGTGGTCGAAGCAAGCCTTATTGCCCTCTCCCGCCATCTTTGCCGTTTTTATCAATCGGTCCGTAACGCCTCCAACCGCGGAGACTACCACAACAATTTGCTCCTCCTTTAACTCAGCAACAATCTCGCCCACACGGGCAATGGTTTCTGCTGACCCCACGGAAGTACCACCGAACTTAAGAACTCTCATCGCACCAGTATTAACTTATGAAAAATTAAGGTTAACCATTGCATTTTTGATTTTCAAAAACGCAATACCTGCAAAAATACATAAAATTGCGAAGGGACAAAGAAAGAACAAAGGCGAAAGCAGCTTAAGGTCAATAAGAAATTATTGTTAATTTTTGTAACAAAGGTCAAAAAACATAAGTATACAACCTGAAGGTTACATTTTTTATTCACAAATAAATATAAAAACCTGCGTTTTTCGTATGTTTGTCAAACAATTGATGCCCTTTACATCCTGTTGCAAGCAAACAACCACATAATAACCCTGTTGCTGCTATGAGAAATTTTACAAAATTATTGCTGTCGGCCACCCTTATGTTGCTGACCAACTTGACAGGCACTTATGCCCAGGTAGACCAAACCTTCTGGTTTGTAGCACCCGAAACCACCAGGCAACACGCAAAGACACCTGGCATATTGCGCGTTACGGCCTTCGACCAGACGGCCCAGGTGCGCATTTCGCAGCCGGCCAACCCCGACTTCCATCCCATTGAACTGACCGTGCCCGCCGGCACCCAGCAAAAGGTGGAGTTTCACGACTATGGGCAGAACATCACCGGTTACAACAGTTCCGGAGTATGGACTTCGGGACTCAATGTGGAACCTCCCAGGCGAGGCGACGGATCGTTGGAGCTCGAAAAAATGCTTTCGGCCATTGAAAATGCCACGATGGACCCGGTAACCTGGGGCGGAAGCACAGTACTGAATCACGACTGGCCGGGCATCGCAAGCAACGAACCCACCGGAGTGAGCGGACCCGGCGACATTCCCATTCTCAACAAGGGCCTGCTTATCGAATCGACCAACGGGGCCGATATTTCCGTTTACTACGAGGTGGCCAACCCGCGTAACCCCGAACGCTTCAATATGAAAGGACGCAACGCCCTGGGACAAAATTTCCTGATTCCATCCCAGAATGCTTTCATGAATTACAGCGGCATGCGCACAGCGCGGGAGAAAGTGGACATTGTAGCTACCCAGGACGGAACAACCGTTACCATCAACTTTGATCCTGCAAGCCATAACTTTGTGGGAAAACCCAGCAGCGGATCCTCATTCACCGTAACACTCGATCGGGGGGAAACCTTTGTGTTGCGCTCAAACACCCAGACAAGAACAGCTCATTTGGGGGGTATATTTATTGAAGCCGACAAAGACATCGCCATTACCATTTCCGACGATTCCATTATTGAGTCGACCAGCCACATTCACTACGACTTAACGGGCGACCAGCTGATCCCCGTAAACATAGCCGGAACCACTTACATAGCTGTTCACCCTTCGCACGGCACCCGTTTTCAAAGCACCTATGAGGGTGGCGACAACGGTTCGGTATCCAATCAGGTATTCATTTGGCCGGTAGGCGACCCCACTGTTATAAAAATCAATGGTGCAGCGGTAAAGGACGGAGGGGGAGACAAAATGTTCTCCAAAGGTCAATTTCATGTAGAGCAAATCTCAGAGAACGGCATCTACATCGAGACCAACCAGCCGGTTATTGTCTACCAGGTTTCGAGCTATAAGTACGAATTGGGCAGCGCAGTCTTACCCGCCCTGGAATGTACCGGTTCACGCTCCGTTAGCTTTGCCAGGGTTTACGACGAAAATTTCTTCATTCAAATCCTGACCAAAAACAAAAACATTCTGAACGAAAGCGGCCAGAGCAACTTGCAGGCTTATTACCAAACAGCAGGGGGCGGCACCGTTGACGTAACCAACCAGCTCTTTACTGCGGCCGATGGCCAGACTTCCTCCGGATGGCAACTGGTTGATGACACCGGCATAACAGACGGAGATGAACAATGGTACACCTACGTTAAATATTTTGACGGCGGTCAGGGCTTTCCTACCGGAGTGCCCATCACAGTTAAATTTCGCGATAATGCCGACAATGCCATCTTCAGCGACGAGCTGTTCCACCTGAGTGTGCTCGACGCCAACGGTGCCAGTATGAGTTACGGCTACTTTTCTGCCTACAACTCCGTAGCCATTTCAGCACCGGCAGCCGCTTGTGTGGGCACCGACATTGAACTGCGCACCAATGGGGTTTTGGCCGACTGGTACCATGAGTCGGACCCCATCACGCCCTTTGAAGAGAGTGCCGCCGAGGTTCACGTGTCTAACCCGGGCACCTACTGGGTATTGATTCCCAATTCCAGCTGTCAGTCCTCCGACCCCGTCACCATCGACTACATCATACCCGACTTTGACCTGGGCGATGATTTCACAGCCTGCCCCGGCGACCTAATTGAGCTGGGCATAGACGAATTGCCCTACCATGCCGACTATACCTGGACCGTAAACGGAACCGAAGTGGCCGAAGGAGATCCCTGGTCGCACAGCTTTACAGCAGCAGAAAACAGCAGTTACTCCATTAGGCTGACCGTCTCTGCAGAATTGTACGGCATCGTTTGCGAACACTCCGATGAAATTGTCATCACCGTTGGCCCCGAACCCTTCATTTCTCTTTCTGAAAACGAGGCCGTATGTGCAGGCAGCGAACTGATCGCGGAGTACCGCGATTACCAAAGCTACGAATGGACTTTGAACGGAACCGTTGTCTCTACCGAGAACAGCTTTGTTCCGGAGGAGGCAGGCCTCTACACCCTGGTGGTTCGTACCACCGATGGTTGTGAAGCCACTCAGGACATTCAGGTAAGCATCCACGACTTACCGGTGGTCGCACTGGATGATCTGATGGATTGTGTTGGAGAAAACGGCGTATTTCAGATAAATGGCTTTACAGCCGGTTCAAGTTTCAGGTGGTACAATGGAAATACCGAAGCCTGGTCGGCCCCCACTACCGGCACCTCCTCCACCTTTACCGCCACAGCCCCTATGGAGCAACTTGTTGTGGAAGTTACCGACAATAATGGTTGTGTGGCCACTGCCGAAGGTTCCTTCGGCTGGTATGCCGAAAAGGTTTTTGAACAAGAAGACATTGTCATTTGCTTCGCGGGCCAATACACCATTGAAGTAGACGAGGAGAACAACTTCATTAATCCAGTTTGGGATTATCGTGCCCAGGAAAGCGACCCATGGATGGGGTTAGACGCAACCAACCAAGTCCACAACGATACGGAGTTGACCGTTTACCCCAACAATACCGATCAATTTTCGGGAGACTATCGCATCCGGGCCGATTACTTGGTTGATCCCATTACCAATGCCACCTGTCCGGTTGAGGGGCAATTCAACCTGACCATTGAGGCCATTCCGACAATTACACTGGTCCCTGCCCTGCAAAACGAAACACAAATGTGTCAGGGCGACACCATTACCATCACCATCAGTGAAAATACCCTGGACGAATCCATTCGCAACTTTCAGTGGAGTTACAGCGCAACCGAAGGCGGCACTTATTTGGAACTTACTGATGCCACCAATTCCTGGGTAGAAGCCACAACCGAGGGCTGGTACAAAGTAGATGTGGTTTACGGAGTGAACATGTGTTTTGCCGAAGGAAAAATCGCAGTCAGCACCATTGATGCGCCACAAATGTCAGTAAATGATGTCATTGTTTGTCCCGATGGGGAGGCAACTCTGGGCATATTGGGCTTCTATGCACCATTCAACTATGCCACAGAACCATCGGCAATGCAGTGGATCAAAGCTGAACCTGGCCTGCCCATTGCTCCGACCCACCCCATACTCTCAGAAGATGAAGAGATGGTGATAAATCCTGTAAACAATGAATCTGCAGGCTTTTACAGAGTAACCGCCTATGATGATTACGGCTGCTTCGTCTCCAATTACATAGAAGTGGGTATGTACAACGTTCCTGCTTTCTCTCTCGACAATGCTACCATCTGTGAAGGGGAGGCTTATTCGCTCGCCTTACCTGAAGCATTGGACGGAGCAGTCGGCACTGCCCTTTGGGAAAGGAGAAACAACGATGCCACCTACTCCCCAATTCAAGCAGCAGATGTGAGCACTTTGGAAGCTGGCAGCCATACCCTTCGTTTGAGCTTTACTACCGACGACGGATGTATTGAAAGCGCGGAAATGACCCTGACCGTTTTACCGGCACCGGAATTCAGTCTGCCTGCCGGAGACGTTTGCGAGGGGGACGACATCACGATTATTGCCGAGGACTCATTCAGTAATTACAGCTGGAGCATGCCCGGGAATGCGCTTGAAGGCCCCAATGAAATCAGTTTTACCCCCAACGCCAACGGCACGGTCACATTGACGGTGACCGACGAAAACGGCTGTACGGCCACACAGTCCACGGAAGTGAGCATGCATACCCTTCCTGCTGTGTCTTTAAGCGATCAAACAGCCTGTCCCGACGAAATCATCACCTTCAGTGTGCCCCACGACCCGGCCACCCATACCATCATTTGGACCCTGCCATCGGGCAGGACAATGCGTGGCACCAACAGCATAAATACGGTGGAAGGGACTTATACGGTAACTGTGGCCGATCAATACGGCTGTAGCGCAAGCGCTTCGGCCAATGCCAACTGGGACGAATTCCCCTGGGTCTATTTTGGCCCGAACCTGGTAGATATTTGTCCCTTTGAACTGCCCAGAACCATTGCAGCCGAGGGCGATCGTGACCAATGGACCGTAAAAACCTGGCACGACGGCCTGTACGAAGGAGAATACGAGCGCATTGCCAGTCTCAGCGACACCGTGAACGTCATTCGGGTAATGAATGCAGATGGATGCTGGTCCACCGCCAGTCAGTCCGTCCTCCTGGCCCTGCCTTCGCAATTTGAAGCTGGCCGTGATGTGGAAGCCTGTGAGCCCGTGGACGGAACGCCATTTGAGGAAATACTCGAGGCCGGTGAATTCACCTACTACGACGACTCCAACGAGGAATTGCTGGAACTGCCCATTGAGCATTACACCTGGTTCCGTCAGGCCAGTGAGGACAGCGAGCTGGAGCTCTTGGCGTCTGGAGAAGAGGCTCGGGAATTTGTCGCCACCCAGGGAGGACGCTATCTTGTTGAGGTATTTGATGGTTGCTGGTCGCTGACCGACACCTTCAACATCGACCTCTTCCCCTCTCCGGTCATTACCGGTATAGACTCCACCATTTACCAACAGATTGTGGTTATGGCCGAAAGTGGAACCGAACCCTACACCTACACCCTGAACGATGGACAAGCGCAAGACGATCCGACCTTTACAGGCCTGGGAAATGGCGATTACACAGTATTTGTAGTGGATGCCAGGGGCTGTGAGGCCAGTACCACCTTCCGCTTCGAATCGAGCTACGACATCACCGTCCCCAATTTCCTTACACCCAACGGCGATGGATACAACGACACCTGGCTGATTGAGGGACTGGAGAAACTCCCGGAATCGATCATCTATATCTACGACCGCTACGGAAAACTTTTGAAAAAATATACCTCCAACGATCCGGCCTGGAACGGCGAGTACCTGAGTCGCCCCGTTCCCTCTGACGATTACTGGTACGTTATTCACCTTTTACCGATAGATAAGTTGCTTAAAGGACATTTTACATTGAAGCGCTAAAGAAACAAGGACGCGAAAAGGGAAACTTTGGTTTCCCTTTTCCTAAAAACCCTTAACCGAGTAATATAATGAAGATCTGGAAAATACTGGTTACCATATCACTCTTACTGCTGTTTACAGGAATCAATGCGCAACGCTATTTTGTAACCAATCAGTATGTGTACGACCTGTTTTTAATGAATCCTTCGGCTGCAGCTTACAACCGAAGCTGCATCAGCATCAACGGTTTTTACCAGCGACAATGGTTTGGAATGGATGAGGCGCCCACCACGCAGCTTTTGGCCGCCCAATTGCCCCTCGGTGGGAACATTGGATCGGGGACCTACCTGTACAACGACCGAAATGGTAACAACCGTAAGTTGAGTTTAATGCAGGCCTTCTCAGTTGAAGTTAAATTGAGAGAGAATCAGCGCGGCAATACTTCCCTGGTGTTTGGCTTGGCGGCCCTGCTCGAACAGGCCTCTATCGATCAAAGCAGTTTTGAAGGCGGCGTGGGTATCGACCCGGCAATCAATGGAAATTCAGACGGAGGTTTTGGTTTCAATGCGAACACCGGAATGATGTTGCGCATTAACAAGCACCACATTGGGGCATCGGTCACCAATATTTTTCCGCAAAACAACCCCATGTACAATTCGGAATGGGAGCCGGAGTTGCCGGTGGACCTGCATGTACATGCCGGCACCTGGTTCAAGTATCCCGGAAGAGAAGTTTATTTTGAACCCCTGCTTTACTACCGCCAAAACTCGCTCGACGACAAGCGACTGGATATAAATATGAAACTGGACTTTCCCACTTATAAGGACCAGTTCTCTTTCTGGGGGATTTTGGCCTATCGGCACACCCTCGATCACAAATGGGGAAAAAGTTTGGGCGCAGCAACCACTGTGGGCATCAACTACAAGGGGCTAAATGTGGGACTGGAGCACCAACTGGGTTTAACAACTGCTCAGGGCCATTATGGCAGTGCAGTTATGTTGGTTTTTGGCTACAATTTCTGCTCCGGCCAGCGCATTCGCTCCCTTCCCTGTTCCGAAAGAGATCCGATGTTGCAGGGAGATTTTGGCGACGGACCAAGATCACGGCGAAAAGGACTGTTCCGCAAGCGTTAACAACCAGCAACCCAAAATTAATCACGCAAGTCTGCCGCATGTGCAAATTTAACCAGAGACTATTTTTTCTAATTTTTCTATACTTGGTGTTTGCCTACACCGGGGCAGGGGGACAATCCCTCGGGCAGGATCCTGTTGCCAACACCCCCGTTGTGGCCAACAACGACTTTGGTCGCACCTATAAAATGGCCACGGTCGAAATCAACGTTTCCCGCAACGATTACGGCATTGGAGTTGGCATCAGCGGCATAGAAATCACAACGCCCCCAAGCAACGGTAGGGCCTGGGTCAACGACAATTACGCCATTGTTTATGAACCCGATCCACAGTATATTGGTCCTGATGAACTGCGTTACCAGATTTGCAATACTTCAGGCTTTTGTGGCAGCGCAACGGTTTCTATTATGGTCGACGAGTACGACTATGCCCCTTTGGCGCACGACGACCATATGGAGGCCTTTGAGTTAAAAAATCTGCGCATCGATGTTCTGGAAAACGATGAGTGGTTGTACGACCTGCCGTTACGTGTTGAAATTGTGCGGGACTTCCATAATGGGGCAGCCACCATCTTGGAGGACTTAAAAATTGCGCCCAATTTTAGTCGTCCCTTTGATGGCACCGATTCCCTTATGTACCGGGTGTGCGACCGCGAAGACGATTGCTCAGAGGCCTGGCTCTATGTTAAGATGAGTCATAAAGCAGAAGTGACGTATTTTATTCCCGAGGGCTTTTCTCCCAATGGCGACGGCATCAACGACTTTTTTACCATTCCCGATTTTGAAGGGATACAAAATATGCATCTGGAAGTATATACGCGCACAGGGGTATTGGTCTTTAAGCAGGAAAACTTTAGCAACAGCTGGGATGGACGCGCCAATAAAGGCAATTATAAGGGACAGGAACTGGAAAGTGGCACCTATTATTACCTCCTGGAGGTAAAAGGCCTCGAAGTATTTAGGGGCTTTATTTACCTGAGCAGATAACCATATGAGCAGAAATAAACCTACATATCATTTTTTAAAAGCCCTTCTTCTGATTGTTGGTCTTCTGGGCCTTTCACTTCCCGGTCTGGCTCAACAGCAAGCTCTTTTTACGCAATTTGATTATCGTCCCCTTTGGATGAATCCGGCTTTTGCCGGTTCACGCAACTCCCTGGCTATTGATTTAGCAACCCGCCAGCAATGGATTGGCGTAGAAGGAGCACCCATGACCTATTATGCCAGTGCACACCTGCCCATTAATGAAACAATGATGAGTGCAGGCGTATCCCTGCAAAGCGATAAAGCAGGTCCTGTTATGGCCAACGAGTTCAGCATTTCTTATGCCTACTTGCTGCGCATCAACGGCAACCATTTGCTGTCGGCAGGCATCAATGCCGGAGTGGGCAATCATTGGGTGGGACTTAATAAACTGGCGCTCAATGAGGCCAACGACCCCAATTTTCAAGCCAACATAGAGAATGGTTTCACCCCGGTGTTTGGAGCAGGTCTGGTTTTACATTCCCCCTGGTACCATTTGGGCTTTTCCATGCCGGGCATTTTACCTGCGCGACTCGATTTTGAAGGAGAAAACGCTTTGCAATACCAGCGCAATCAGGTCTACTACTTTACTGCCGGAACTGAAATTGGACTGGCCTATGACCATAATGTAAGTGCAGCCATATTGGCACGAATGGAAGAAGGATTGGAGAACGCCATTGATTTTAACCTAAGCTACCAATATGCGGGGCGTTTCTCGCTGGGTGGCAGCTGGCGGATGAGCCAGGCCTTTGCGCTGATAGCGGGCGTGCAAATCAACGAAAACTTCCGAGTCACCTATTCGTACGACTACCCCCTGGGGAACCAACCCCTGAATCTGAGCAGCAGCCAGGAAATTACGCTCTCATTTGATTTGTACGGCCCCATCATTCCTAATCTCGACAGAGATTTCTTCACAAAAAGGAAATCCGGCGACGACGGAACCACCAAATCCATTCGTTACTTCTAAACGCATCCCAGCCAATCAATATCGGAGACTCTGGCGAAAGGGTTCCTGCCAAACAAAAAATCATCGGGATGATCCTGACAGATCATCGGGTGTCGGCTCTCAATTTTTTGGAGTCCTGACAAATGGGCAACTACTCCCTGGGCGTGTTTGCCCCACAGCAACCAGCGCAAATCGGGTCGTAAGCGATGAATGTAAGCCAATAATTGCCGCGTAAAAGGGGCCCAAAGCGCAGCGTGACTGCCCGGAACACCCATTCGACAGGAAAAGGAAGTATTGATGAGCAAAACACCCTGTTGTTCCCATTGCTTAAACAGCTGTGCTGGAGGAGCAAGCTCAAAACGGCCGGCACGCATTTCTGACAAAACCTCTTTAAAAGTAAGAATGCGCTTGTTTTGTGCTGCATAAAGCGCACGAACAATATTTCTGAGACTCGTGTTTCTAAAGGGAGTGTACCACGATTGCAGGGGTCCGACTTCAAAGGCTCTGCCGGTAGCCACGCCATCCTGCGGATAGGGATCCTGCCCCAAAACAACGACTTTGATGGCCTGTAAATCAAGCTCCAAAAACCGAAGCATAACAGTAAATGGAGGGGTTATCGGACCATCCTGCCCGAGTTTCTGCACAAGATCAAAAAGGCTGGTAAGCACTTCCGCATCAAAAAATGGCTGCCAGGAGCTGTGCGGCCGAAGACCAAAAATAGATTCAAACTTATTGTACGTCATGTTTGTTCTTAAAATGATTAGGTAATATTAATGCTTAGGATGCTAAAATCCCTATTTTTAAGGCAAAATTCGATCCCTATGAAGGTTCTTTTTCAATTCCTGCTGCTGCTTTTATTGGCTACTGCTGCCTGTCAATCCCCGCCCGTATCCCATCGCCTCCAACATTTCGAAATCATCGAATTGGACGATCCTGATCTGGCCGACACTACGCTCCTTGCCTACATCCAACCCTATCGCGACTCGCTGAACGAGGCTATGAACGAAGTACTTGTACACAATGAGGAGCGCCTGATCCCCACCAAGCCAGAAAGTCCCCTAACCTCCCTGGTGGCAGATATGGTGCTGGAACAGGGTATGGCGTTTATTCACGAAGCCAGTCTCCCCAATCACCCTGCTGTTGCACTTATCAACAGTAGGGGACTGCGCAGTCCCCTACCTCAGGGGAAGGTGCTCAGGCGACATGCTTTTGAAATCATGCCCTTTGAGAACGTCTTGACTGCCGTTTTGCTGGATGGTCGCCAGACCTTAGCTCTTTTTGACCACATCTACAGTGAAAACGGAGACGGATTGGCCGGTGCCACCTGTGATTTCACACCCGACGGCACACAGAACATACGCATCAATGGTAAGGCCTTGCAAACAACAGCGCATTATTGGATATTCACTTCCAACTACCTGGCTGAGGGAGGCGATGGCTACAGCATGCTAAGCGAAGCAGACACCATCATCAGTTCCAGCTATGCCATTCGCGACATTATTATTGAAAAGCTGCAAGCCTACGCCTCAGCCAACAAGAAAGTACCCCATCAATTTTCAACGCGCATTAAAGATTTACGCTAAGCCATAAAAGCATGAACAGCAGAAGAAGTTTCATCAAAAAGAGTCTGGCAGGAGCCGCCCTCCTGGCTTTTCCTTTGTCGGGAGAAGCCTTTTTTAAAAAAGAAAGCACCCGAATTGTCATCCTGCATACCAGCGATCTGCACAGCCGCATAGACCCCTTTCCAAAAGATCATCCCCACTATCCCGGTAAAGGCGGCTTTGCCCAACGAGCAGCACAAATACAAAAAATCCGTAAAGAAAACGAACACGTTTTGCTGTTCGACTCAGGAGATATTCTGCAGGGAACGCCCTATTTTAACTTTTACAAAGGGCAACCGGAATTTGAGCTGATGTCGCGCATGGGCTACGATGCAGCAACCCTGGGCAACCACGAATTTGACAATGGTCTGGAAGCACTGAACCAACTGTTGCCGCACGCCACCTTTCCATTTATAAGTGCCAATTACCATTTTGAAAACACAGCACTCAAGGGAAAAATCAGCCCCTGGAAAATATTTCAAAAAGGACGGGTTAAAATTGGGGTTCTCGGGCTGGGCATAGATCCTAAGGGTCTCATTGCCGACTCCAACTACAGAGGAATGGAATGGAGCAACCCCCTGGAAACCGGAGAGACAACCGCTGCCTATTTAAAGCAACAGGGCTGCCATTTGGTCGTGGCCCTGTCTCATCTGGGCTTGCAGATGGACCGTGGACGCTATGACGATATACAGCTGGCTGCCCATTCAACAAACATTGATCTTATTCTGGGGGGACATACCCACAGCTTTATGGAACGTCCCTTGCTGACCCAAAATGCAGCCGGAAAAGAAATTCCGATCTTGCACTCTGGTCAGCATGGAGTTCAAATGGGGCGTTTGGATTTTGAATTTGGGTCCAAAGCGGAAGAAAGTCCTTACCAACTACTCAATGGGTAGTTGGCGTTTGAACGACTCATCGAGTGAAATAATGGTTTCCGTTGAGGAAATTCCGGGAATGGACTGCAACTTGTCGTGTAAGATACGCTTTAGATGCTCGTTGCTTTGCGCATAAATCTTAATGAAGATGGCGTATTGACCGGTGGTATAATGACACTCTACAATCTCCGGAACCTGCTCCAACATTTGCACCACCTTATCGAACAAACTGGCTTTTTTTAGAAAAACACCCATAAAAGCACAGGTATGAAAACCAATTTTTGAAGGATTCAGTACGAATTCAGAACCTTTGATTACGCCTATATTCATCAACCGTTGTATCCGCTGATGAATGGCAGCGCCAGACACTTTGCATTCTCTGGCTACTTCCAGAAATGGAATACGGGCATTTTTAGTTATGAGACTTAAAATTTTCTTATCGAGGTGATCTATTTGTACGTTGGCTTCCATATTGAAAATTAATAAGGTAACAAATCATCAGTACGACAATCTTCTGACTGCGCAATATCTACGAATTTAAAATAAATACGCCAATCTACAAACAATCTGTAAGTATTTTCACACTTATTTCACATGCAGCCGGACCACATCAGAAAATCCGCTTTCCGATTGATAGCGCAAAAGATAAACGCCGGGCGACAATGCGGGAAGTGATGGATACTGAAGACCTGATCCCTCCAGGTGTTGTGTAAAAACGAGACGCCCACTTAAATCAATAAGCTGCAGAAAACCACCGACATACTCCCCAGGCACCTGCAAGGTCAGGCGCTCGCTCTCCAAGCGTATGGGATTGGGCCACAATTGCAATCCTCCAGACACAAGGGAGGTCTCCTGCCTACTGGTGGGATTAAGTATGCGAAAAGTACTGTAATAAGACCAGTCCAGGTAGCCCTCAGCGGTACGCGCTCTTACCCGCCAACTGATTTCATCTGCCGGGGAAAGATTTACAATATTCTGGCTCAGACCTTGCAAACCACTCATCACCTGATAAGCAGTTCCTACACGGTATTCCAACTCGTAGTCCAGGATTCCGGCAGGCGCTTCCTCCTCCCAGACCCAACGCAACTCCATAGCGCTAACATCCGTCCCAAACTCAGTCCCATCCGCAGGATACTCTACAATCGGAGCCATCAATTGCACATCAAAACCACCTTCAAAGGGGCCCATATCGGGCTGTGCACCCTGAACACGATCGGCTCCTATAAAGTCGACCAGTCCGACTCCCTGAGGCCAAGCGCCAGGCATACCCTCTTCCAGGGCTGGGGAAGTCATCCCCAAACGATAATCCCCTTCTGCAACATTTAAAAACAAGGGATCGGCTTGCAAGTTGCCAACTCCGGTGTAACCGTTTTCCACCAAACTGTAAGTCACTTCAGCGCCGCGAAAAGAAGCATCAGCAATACCCGCAGTATTTTTCCAGGCTATGGAATTATACACCTTGCTGTAGTTGCCGTACAAAGCTCCGCCATATGAGGAGGCCTGATTCTGATGCCACAAACAGTGGTAAAACATCATAACCCCTGAAGCAGAAACCGCGCCACCACTGCTTCCGGCCTTGTTATTGGTAAACAGGGTGTTGACAAAAACCGGTTCCGAGTAGGCATCGCCCCAAACAGCTCCACCGGATGTGGCGCTCTGGTTTTGCCTGAACCAAACATTAATAATGCGAGGAGACGCATAGGTCAATACCAAACCACCACCACCTGCGTTGTCTGAGTTGGCTCCTTCGATAATTAAACCGTCCAGCCATAAATCCCTTACCGGGGAATCGGCATCTCCACTAACATGAACAAGCTGCCTTACATTATCAGCTGCAGCATTTTGATCCCCAATTTCTCCACTGAGTACAGTAGGATAATTAAACCAGTCTCTTTGCTCCAGTTCACTTTCATTCCCAAGGAAGCCTCCGTATATTTTAATGCCGTCGATCAGGTTAAAGGACGCATCACGAGTGGCCCCGGGAAGGTAAGTCCCTGCCGCCAGCCAAAGCTCGTCACTTGCGATGGCCATAGCCAAGGCTTCCTGCAAAGAGACCGCATCGGACCATGAAGTTCCGCCTCCCTGCCCTTCCGGCTTAACATACAAAGGATGGCCACGGCGCACTCTAAAGACAGCGGGGGCCGACCAGCGGCGACTGCCGTCGCTGTGGCGACTGTACAAGCGCCAATTCACCCGGTCGAGAGGCTGAACGCCGTCCAGCAAAGTTTGTAAGCCGCTCAGACCATTCATTTCAATCTCTTCTCCTTCGTTTACGCGATATACCAACACATAGTCCACTACATCCGACGGAGTTGCATCGTGCCAACGCCATTCCACAGCTACATTTCCTTCGCCCGGCTCTTGCGTCTTTCCGTTGGCCGGATTGAAGGCATAAACCGTATTGGTGCCTCCCTCAAAAGGCCCAATATCTGCTTGCCCACCCAGGACTCTGCTTCTTCCGCGGAAATCGTTACTCAGCCAGGTAGGAACCGCCAATCCCTTATCAATAGCAGGAGAAGCGTAATTCAGACGAAAATCACCAAACTCCCCATCCACAAACAAGGGATCGTCGTTCAGCAATTCACTGGCGCTGACCTCATCGGCCATACAACTATAAACCTCAGCGTTGAAATAATGATGATTGCTGCTGATGGAAGAAGCACTGAGTGCAAAAATAGAGTTGCGGACTTTCAGTTTATTGCTGGAGGTGGCAAAAACAGCACCACCCCAAAGGTCACAACTGTTCCGGTAAAAAACACTGTTCCAAACATCAAAAACAGCATCGGTATATAGGGCGCCGCCATTACTGGTCGCATGGTTATCCATAAATATTAAGTTCCCCGCCAATGGCTGCGAATTACCCAAAACGGCCATCCCGGCACCGTTCTTTCCGTTGTTGTTTTTGAAAAGTACATTGACCACGGTTGGCGAAGCATGTTCAAGATACAGTCCCCCGCCAAAGTCGAAGGTATTGATGCTCAAGCGTGCATTGCCGCCCGTAACAACCAGACCGTCCAACCGGGTTTGATGACCAACCGGGCTGCCCAAGGTTCCGCGCATCCGTACCACGTTGAAAGCATTGTCCGCAATGCTTTCCGGGTCGCCCAACTCGCCGGTAAGGACACTTCGGTTCTGCAAGACATTGCGTTGACTCAGAAGCGTTTCCGTTCCCACAAAACCTCCAAATAAGGAAACGCCATTAGGAATTTCAAAAGCTGTGGCAGGGTCTCCTTCTGCATCTGTCACATAATTGCCCTTCATCAACCAAAGCTGATCGCCATAAGCGGCATTCTGTAAAGCACCATGTAAAGAGCTGGCTGCAGTCCATGAACTGCCGTCACCACTACCGTCGACTTTAACGTAAACGGGGCGTCCGCGGGTAATATAAAAAACAAAGACCTCGGAATACATTTGCCCGTTGTCATCCATTTGCGCAACCACCCGCCATTCTACCTTGTCAAAAGCATTTAAGCCCTCAATGGTATAGGAACTTTCGGTATCGGGTACCACTACGCCACTCCAGGTTGCCACCCCGTTCAGCCGATACTCTACTCTAAAAGAGTTTAAGCCGGCGGGGCCATCCTGGGGCCACTCCCACACTACGTTAACAGAAGAAGTGCCTGCATCAAACAATTGTTTGTTGGCGGGACTGATTAAAGTAGGCAGCACTTCGCCCCCTTCGTACACGCCTATGTCTACAGTTCCGGCCTGGATGCGAGTGCGCTGGCCGAAATCATAGTCACCATCATCCGGCACATAGGCGTTACTGCCTTTATTGAGGACCGGCGAATTTACATTTACGCGAAAATCACCGCCCTCGGCATAAATAAATTGGGGATCGGACGAAATATTGGCTGTTCCCAAAACTCCTCCCTCCACCACACTATAGCGAAAAATCGTATTGTAGCCCTGTGGGCTTGATGAAGCAGCATTGCCCCAAAAAATAGAGTTTATGCCGGCAACTGCACCGTAGCCCCCATTGTCCACGGCCCCACCCCGTGAAAGGGCATTATTAGCGTAAAAAACACAGTTGACAAAGTCCATGGCTCCCAAAGTCCTTACCGCACCGCCAAACCTTTGCGCTTGATTGCCTCTGAAAATACAATTAAAAAAATAAGGCGAGGAATGCTCGTCCGCAGCCACTGCGCCCCCACTGAAGGAAGTATTGTTGCGAAACACCACATTACGAAAATCGACCCAAGCCCGTGTCAAACGGATGCCCCCGCCGCTCACGCTGTCCTCCGTGGCGTAACCTTCTTCAATGATGACCCCGTCAATTCGGGTAGCGCGAGTAAGCGGGAATTCTTCGCTGCCGAGTGCCACCAATACATGGCGGGCATTGTCGGTCTCCGACTCCACGTCACCAATGTTGCCACTCAAAATCACCGGGTTATCCTGCCAGTTGCGTTGCCCCAGCTCAGTCTCTGTTCCGGCAAAACCACCAATTATCTGGACCCCATCGCGAAGCAATAAAAACGGAGTGTTCCTGTCGTATCCGCTAACCGGCAGGTAAGTGCCTGCTGCCAACCACAATTCATCTCCGGGAACTGCATTAATCAGTGCATTTTGTAAAGAAGACGCATTACCCCAACTGCTTCCGTTTCCACTGCCATTGGTCCTGACATAAACCGGCTGATTGCGCGCAACGTAGAATTGTCGTCGGGCGGTCCAGGTGCGACCATCATCCGTGTCTACCGCAGCCACCCGCCAACTTATGCGCGTACCGGGCGTCAGTCCGCCCAGAGCATAGGAAGTCCCTGAAAGGCCACTCACCAGGTCTTGCACGACTCCGTTAACAGCATACTCAATTTCGTATCCGCTTAAATTTTCAATGGGTGTGTCGCTCCATGACCAGCTGAGATTTACTGAGGTCGTCTCGATGGAAAAAACAGCCTCGGGTTCGGGCGACACAGGTTCCAGGGTACCCGCACTAAGACGCAGAGAGCAAAATAATCCCACGACCAGCAGATACCAAAGCCTGTAATAATTCTTCATTGGGTTCACGCTAATGTTTTGCAAACATAATACAAAACAAGATTAAATTCCGTGTTTATACGCACAAGACTTGTCGACGTTTCAACTTTTATCAACAAAAACCAGGCTTTCATCCCCAAATTAGTGCATTTTGAACCAGGCACAGCAAAATGCAGCAATATTTTGCAGGAAAGCGCCCACACACTAACTTTGCAGCCATGCGAAAATGGATCACATTGTCCCCGGACGAGCCCCTGAAGCTGGAGGCTGCACTGCTTGCGCTTACAGCCGACTTTGAGGAAGCGATGGTACTGAGCAACCGCTGGTACCAGCCTCAGGGCTGGTACCAAAAGCTGCAACGCTTTTCCCTCCTGGCGGGATTGGGCGCACTGGAAAGTCACCAAGGACCCTTGGCACAACTGGGCCTCGCCCTGGATAAGGACGACTGGTACCTGGGCCATTTGAGCTACAAGCTGCAAGAAGAACTATTCCCTCTGCAGCCAAAGGCAGCCAGGGAACAAATACCTTTTGCCCCCCTCTCCTTTTTCCGTCCCCGCTGGCTGGTCCTCAACGATGCTAAAGGACCACGCCTGGGCTACGATCCAAGGCACGACGACGAGAAAACGGCAGGCAACTTCATCGAGAGACTGCTGGAGCGCAGGGAAAGACCCGAAACGAAATCGCCGCAACAACTTCCCCAGCTGCAAGCTTGTCTCAGCCGCGAACAATACCTCAAGGCAGTCAGGGACTTACAGGAACACATCCACCGGGGCGACATTTATGAGGTCAATTTCTGTATGGAGTTTGCCGCACAATTACCAGCCGAAACACCACCCCAGTACCCGCAGGACCTGTTTGCGCAACTGGCCGACCACAGCGCGGTGCCTTTTCTGGCCTTCCTGCGCCAGGGAACACGCTATGCCCTTTCGGCCTCCCCCGAACGCTACCTGCAAAAAAGGGGGCGACAGCTCTTCAGTATGCCCATGAAGGGGACTGCCGCCCGGTCGGCCGACCCCTTGCACGACGCCGCCTTGCGCAACGATCTGGCCGCCTCCGCCAAAGAGCGGGCAGAAAACATTATGATTACCGACCTGGTGCGCAACGACCTTGCGCGCGTGGCCCAAAAAGCCTCCGTCAAGGTAGAAGAATTGTGTCGCCCCTACTCCTTTCCCCGGGTTCACCAATCGGTCAGCACCATTTCAGCCACCCTGGGCGACAAAAAACAGTGGGTCGATGCCCTGTTGACGAGCTTCCCCATGGGTTCAATGACCGGGGCCCCCAAGTTCAGTGCCCTGCAACTCATCGACCGGTATGAACAACGAAAAAGAGGTTTGTACTCCGGAGCCATCGGGTATCTGAGTCCCGAAAAGGATTTTGATTTCAGCGTAGTGATTCGTACTTTGCTTTGCGATACCCAAAGCCGTCGGCTGTCGTACACAGCCGGAAGTGCCATCACCGCACTTTCCGATCCCGAACAGGAATACCAGGAATGCCTGCTCAAAGCAGCCGCCATTTACCAACAAACACCCACTTCAGCCCCCAACAAATGAGTCCCCAAGCCATGTCCAACAACTTCGAAAAACGCTTTCGTCACCACCTCCTTCTCCGCTGTGGGGTAAAAGAAAATACGCGCATATTGGTGGGACTCAGTGGAGGAGCCGATTCGGCAGCTTTGTTGCATCTCTTGAAAGCGGCCGGTCACACCACCATAGCCGCCCATTGTAATTTCAATCTGCGCGGCAACGAGTCGGATGCCGACGAAGCCTTTGTCCGGGATCTTTGTCGTAAAGAAGGAATAGAAGTCCATGTGCAAAGCTTCGAGACCACCGCTTATGCGACCTCGCATAAGCTTTCCATCGAAATGGCCGCCAGGGAGCTTCGCTACCGTTGGTTTCAGCAACTTATGGCCCAACACGACTGTGATCTTCTGGCCACCGGTCACCACGGCAACGACGCCATCGAGACCTTCTTCCTGAATCTGAGTCGCGGTACCGGGGTAAGGGGACTGACCGGCATGGATTACCGGCGCGAGCAGCTTATCAGGCCCCTGCTTTTTGCTTCGTCCGATGAGATTCGCAACTTCTGTAAAGAACGCGTACTCTCTTGGCGCGAAGACGCCACCAACAGCGAAACCCTGTTTGTACGCAACAAAATCCGCCACCAAATACAGCCCCTGTTCGAGGAACTCAATCCCTCCTTTTTTGCCACCATGCAACACAACCTCGACCACCTGCGCGAACTTGCGGCCTTTTTCGATACGGAAATGGAAAAGCTGCGCAACGAATGGGTGGCACAGGAGGGCGACACCCATTTGATTCCCTTGCGCCTCTTGCGCGAACATCCACAGAAAAACAGTGTGCTTTTTGAGCTGCTGCGTCCCTACGGCTTCAACAGCAAAGCGGCCCAACAAATAGCAGAGGGACTCGACAGCGAACCCGGACGTCAGTTTTTCTCGGCCACCCACCGTTTGGTGATCGACCGCTACAACCTGCTGCTGGTTAAAGATGAGGAGAACGACCAGAACCGCTACATTTTGGAAGGCGGCAGCAAGCAACTTACAGTTCCACTGTCCCTCAAATGGGCATCCTACCCCAAAACCGAAGCTTTCATTTTATCCAAAAATCCCCATGAAGTACAACTCGATGCCGAGCTCATCGACTTCCCCCTCTACCTTCGGAAAGCCCGACCAGGCGATCGCTTCATCCCGCTGGGCATGACCGGCTTCAAAAAAATCAGCGATTTCTATGTTGACCAAAAACTCTCCCTCCTGCAAAAAGAAGACACCTGGCTGCTCACCAACGGACACGACATCCTCTGGGTAGTGGGCCACCGCATCGACGAGCGCTACAAAATCACCCCATCCACCAGAGCCATCCTCCACCTCACCCTCCTTTAGCCACTACGCACCCCTCGCCCAAAAGCACAATAAAGGCGGCACAGCCGCCGCGTGGACTTCAGTCCACTTTCAAGAACAAGCGCAAAGCGCTTGACCTATCCCTCCCAATAAAGGCAGCTCAGCTGCCGCGTGGACTTCAGTCCACTTTCAAGAACAGGCGCAAAGCGCTTGACCTATCCCTCCCAATAAAGGCGGCACAGCCGCCACGTGGACTTCAGTCCACTTTCAAGAACAAGCGCAAAGCGCTTGACCTATCCCTCCCAATAATAACCCAGGGTTTCAACCCTGGGGGGCCCTGAGGGCGGCCTCCGCAGCTCTCAAGCTATGGGGCCCTCCCTACGACTTAGCAGCGATGTTCCCCCGCACCCGCTGCAAAAATGCCTGCAAACCCTCGGTATCGTGCTGGTTAATCAGACCCAGCAAGTCCTTCAGCTCCTTACGGATCTGCTCAACCTGCCCTACGGTATAGGGGTTAAACAAAATTTCCGTCAACAGATAATCGTCCTCCGACAGCAAGCCACGGGCAATGTCCATGTGCTTTTTAAAAGTAGTTCCCGGCGCATCCTGCTGCTTCATACAGGCAGCAAACACCAGGGTCGACGAAAAAGGAATCGACAAAGAATAAGCAATGGTCTCATCGTGCTCATCAAAAGAATACTGATGAATGTTGAGTCCCAGCGAGCCAAAGAAGTCCTTAAAAAAGGCCTTGCCCATGTGGTCGGACTCGGTAATGATGATGGCGTGGTGCGCACTCAGATCCTTCAGGTTGGCAAAGGTGGGCCCAAACATGGGGTGGGTCGACACAAAGCGACGACCCGTACTCTTGTAGTAATCCTGAAACCCTGTTTTCACCGAGGCAATGTCACTGAGGATACAATGAGCTGGCAAATAAGGCTCCACCTCACGAAAGACCGCAATGGTGTGTTTCAGGGTAACACTGTTGATCAACAACTCAGGTTCAAATTCCCTGATTTCCTCAAGGGTCGTTAATCGCTGGGTATTGAACACATAGCGCAAACGCTCCTTGTCCCTGTCAAAAATAGCCACTTCGTGCTGCAGACACAAGGCATCGGTCAACCAGGTCCCCATTTTACCAGCACCCAAAATACAAATCTTCATTGCTTGCACATTGTTGTTTACAAGCAGCATCACCAGGCCGGGCCGGGTGATGCTGCTGAATAATTCTCCAGAACGCTTGCTGTTAAAGAATAGAAAACCTAAGCCTCCTTCTCCTTACTTTTAAGCGCCTTGTTCATGATGGCACTCTGACAAGAGATGGATTCTTCGTGAATGGATTCAAAAATCTTCACGGCAAATTCCCCGTCAAGGCCCCGTTTATTGGCACGCTCTGTACGGTCGCGCATGATTTCATCGTAACGACGACTCTGCAAAATGGTAATGTTGTTCTCCTGCTTGTACTTACCAATGGCTTCCGAAACCTTCATACGGGCAGCCAAAATGTCGAGCAGATCGTTGTCGAGTTTATCGATTTGCTTACGCAACTCATCGAGCGTATTACGCGGTGTATCCCCGATTTTAGGACGACGCAAGATCAAACCATCCAACACCTTCTTGAGGCCTTCAGGAGTCAACTGCTGAGCAGCGTCGCTCCAGGCCTTCTCCGGATTGTAATGGGTTTCGATGATCAAACCATCAAAGTTCAAGTCCATCGCCTCCTGGCAAATGTCGGCAATCAGCTCTCGCTTACCCCCGATGTGACTCGGGTCGGTGATGATGGGCAGCTCCGGAATACGACGGTGCAACTCAATGGGAATCTGCCATTGCGGATGGTTGCGGAATTCCGACTTATCGTAAGTACTGAAACCGCGATGAATCGCAGCCAGCTGCTTAATTCCGGCATTGTTGATGCGCTCCAGGGCGCCTATCCACAAATCGAGGTCGGGGTTCACCGGGTTTTTAACAAACACGGGAATATCGAGGCCCTTAAGGGCATCGGCCACTTCCTGTACAGCAAAAGGGTTGGCCGAAGTACGGGCTCCCACCCACATCATATCCACACCATGCTTAATGGCTTCGTATACGTGATGCGCAGTGGCTACCTCTACACCGACATACATGCCGGTTTCTTCCTTCACTTTCTTGAGCCAGGGGAGTCCGATAGAACCCACGCCTTCGAAGGCTCCGGGACGGGTACGTGGCTTCCAGATGCCTGCACGGAAGACTTTTACGCCGATGGCCGAAAGCAAACGGGCAGTAGCCAGAGTTTGCTCTTCGGTTTCCGCACTACAGGGACCCGCAATTACCAGGGGTCTTTTAGGTTCCAGACCCGGAAAATTAATGGGTTCAAGATTCAACTTTGACATAGCTGCTTAAAATTTGATGTTTTGGATGCGTTTAATGGTTTCCCTGAATTTATCTTCGGTGGTACAAAGCGAGATGCGAATGTACCGTTCACCTGCTTCCCCGAAGATGAAACCGGGGGTAATAAATACATGAGCCTTCTCTAATACGATGTCGCTCACTTCGGTACCGTTTTTAAAAGTATCGGGAATGCGGGCCCAGACGAACAAACCGGTTTGGTTGCGGTCGTACTCGCATTTTAAGAGGTCCATAATCTGGAATACCAGTTCACGACGACGGGTATAGCCTTCGTTCAACTCTTTGTACCAGGCGTCACCCATAGACAGTGCCTTAATGGCGGCTTCCTGCACGGGACGGAACATACCGGAGTCCATGTTGCTCTTTACACGCAAAATGTACTGCAAAAACTCTGCGTTAGAGGCAGCCATACCCACGCGCCATCCGGCCATGTTGTGCGACTTACTCAAGGAATTCAATTCAATACCAATCTCCTTAAATCCGGGAATGGACATGATGCTGGTAGGATTGGGGTTCAGCACAAAACTGTAGGGGTTATCGTTGACCAATAAGATGTTGTTTTTACGACAGAAAGCCACGATCTTCTCCATCACCTCCTGCTGGGCAGGGGCTCCGGTAGGCATGTTGGGATAGTTGATCCACATCATTTTCACCTTCGACAGGTCGCTGTTTTCCAGGGCCGCCAAATCGGGCTGCCAGTTGTCGTCGGCTTTCAATTCAAAATAACGAATTTTGGCACTCACCAGGTTGGCAACGGCAGTGTAGGTGGGGTAGCCCAGACTGGGCAACAGAACCTCATCACCGGGGTTCAGAAAAGCCATGCAGATGTGCATGATGGCCTCCTTGGAACCCATCATGGGCAGAATTTCAGTATTGTAGTCGAGTTCGACGTTGTAACTGCGCTTGTACCAGTCGGCAAAGGCCTTACGAAGACCGGGTGTTCCGACATAGCTCTGATAGCCGTGGAAACCGGGGTTTGGCGCTGCATCCTGCAGGGCCTTAATGACTTCGGGGGCAGGCGCCTGGTCGGGACTGCCGATACCAAGGTTTACAACGTCTGCGCCTTCGTTGCGCATTTTTTCAATCTGCTTCAGTTTAATCGAAAAATAGTATTCCGATACATTACTAATTCTGTCTGCTGGTTGAATCATGGTTACAATTTATAATTGTCAATAAAAAGGTTAATTATAAGGTCATTCAACGATAAAGATAAAGCCAATTTTTCTGTGGTAAAAACGCCGCTGCGTTTTTACAAGGCCACGGCCCTCTTCACCCCTCCGCCACCGTTGGTTTCGTAAAGGGTATCGGCCGCCTCGTACTCTCCCAGTTCACGCAGCTTACGGGTAAGGGGCCGTATGGCATCGAGCGACTGGTGATAGCGTTGGTAATCAGTTATCTGCACATCGATGTAAAAAAGATATTCCCACTCCTGCCCGATAATGGGCAGCGATTGTATCTTACTCAGGTTGATGTTGTAAAAAGTCAGGATGGTCAAAATCTTGGAGAGACTGCCCTCTTCGTGAGGCAGGGAAAAGACCAGGGAAGCCTTGGTCAGGCGACCTTCGCTGAGCAACTTTTGTTTTTGCTGCTCATCGGCACGACCGACCACCAAAAAGCGGGTATAGTTGTGTTTGTTGGTTTCAATATCGCGTGCCAACAACTCCAACCCGTAAATTTGAGCGGCCAGCGAAGAAGCAATCGCAGCAACACCTGGGGTGCGATTTTCTGAGATACGCTTGGCGCTGAGGGCGGTATCTTCCGACTCCACCAGACGAATATGCGGATAGCTTTTGAAAAACGCCTCGCACTGTGCCAGCGCCATAGGGTGCGAATGCACTTCTTTAATATCGGCCAGCGTTTGTCCCGGTAAGGCCATCAGCTGGTGCTTAATGCGCAACTTGTGTTCGCCAAGCACCATAAAACCAGAATCCTTCAACAGGGTGTAATTGGCCAGCAAACTGCCCACCAGGGTATTTTCGATGGCTACCATGCCCAGCATCTCCTCATCCTGATTCATTCGCTCAAACAATTCAGGAAACGACAAACAGGGAACCAATTCAAGGGGTTCATCGCCAAAGTAGGCACGGGCAGCGATGTCGTGATTGGCTCCCGGCCATCCCTGAATCGCAATCTTTGTTGCTGACTGACTCATTTTATCTTTTCGTTTCAATTTCCCTTTAGCTTCAAACGACGCGAAGCCGTACTTGTTCAACAGTGCTGCTGCTTTTAAAAAATAAAAATCCCGCCCTGATACAGGGGCGGGATTATATTTTGTCGGGAATTCCTAAATTTCATTTCTATTAGGCAAACACATAACCCACCCCCTTTGGCCATAAAACCAAAAAAAGAAGTAAAAGAAATAATAAAAATAGGAACCGCGTTTCATTTGCTCGCTTTTATCAGCTACAAAAATAGAGATAAAAATCATTCCTCCAACCCAAATTTGAAAAAAAAGAAGTGAAAAGGCTGCTTTTTTTTTAATCCCAAAGCCCCCGACTGTATTTTACTTACTTTTTAACAGCTGCCAAACCACAAGCTGCCAAGGTTTCTCCTTTACCTTCCCGGGCCGACCGCCTGGCCCTTCTTTTATTAAAGCTGCCGTGGCAGTCTTTGCACAAATCAAGTCTTTTTGCTACCTTACCTAGCCTACTCTGCCCACTCCAAATTAAACCCGACAGCATGAATACAAAAGCACAAAAAATACGACTCGGCATCTTTGTGCTGATCAGCGCAAGTCTCTTAATTTTTATAGTGGTTTGGTTTACCGCCCGTCAGCTGCTCGAAAAAAGCGATACCTATTACGTAGCCTTCTCAGGGGTATCGGTCAGCGGCATGGAAGTGGGCAGTCAGGTCAAATACCTGGGCATACGCGTGGGCACCATTGCCGACATCGCCATCCATCCCGAAGATGTAACCAGCATTTTGGTCACCCTGGCCCTGAAACCGGGAACGCCCATTAAGGAAGATGCCCAGGCCGACATCAGTTCACAGGGGATTACAGGACTAAAGTCCATTGAAATACGCGGTGGCAGCAATGAGGCGCCGCGACTTCCGCCCGGAGAGTTTATTCCGGCAGGGAGTTCCCTTACCGACGACATTACCGGAAAGGCCGAAGTGATTGCCGAAAAGGCCGAGCAGGTGATCAACAATCTGCTGCGCCTGACCCAGCCGGCCAACACCGAAAAGGTGGTGGCGCTGCTCGACAAATACCAGGAGCTGGGAGAAAATGCCAACCAGGCCGCCCTGGGGGTCGATTCCCTGCTGAATGAAAATCGTGGCGACTTGCGTGAAGTGGTGCAGGCAGCACGTACGCTCACCGACCGTCTGCTGGCTTCCTCCGACGCCCTCGATGCCAGTCTTCAACGCATCGACCGGGTAGTGCAAAGCGATACCATCGATCAAATTTTAGGTAACGCCCTGGTGTTTTCAAATTCGCTTAAGGACAGTCGACTGAGCAGTCTGGTAGAAGAGCTGGCCATTGTTGCCCGTCACACCCAGGAACTTTTGGTTAAGGTGGATGAGGACTTGAATCAGGGCAGTCGCGATTTGGCAGAGAGCCAGGTGCTGCTGAAAGCAACCCTTCAAAATCTGCACGAAGCCTCCAGGAAAATAAACGACAATCCGGGCGTTTTGCTGCGCGGCAGCAAAACCCGCAACAGTCCCGATCAGGAATTAAACCCCTGAATCGCAAAAGCAGCAGGAAGGGCACGCTTAAAATGCCGCCTGTCCCAAGTTATAAGACACAAATACCAAACACCATGAAGCATACTCCAAATGCAAGCATAAAAATACTTCCCGGCCTTTTCTTTCTCATACTTACCCTGAGTCTGGGCGCCTGCCGAAGCAGCACAACCGTGGTCAAGCACTACTACCTCCTGGAAAACGAAATAACCGGGGACAGCCTGCTGCACCTACGCTTTCCCGAGGCACAACTTGAAGTAGCCGCCGTAGAAGTGGCGCCGGCCTTGGCCACAGAAGCCATTGCATTGCGTGAAAAAAGTCACCAGCTGCGCTATTTTGAAAACCATCGCTGGGCCGTTCGACCCGATGCCAACCTGCACCACCTCATCCTGACCCACCTTTCGTCGGCCCACTTATTTCAAAGGGTGGCCGAACGCTTTTGGCAGCAAAGGGCTGCCTATCGCCTGGAAACACGGGTGCAGCGTCTCGATGTAGAAAAGCGGGACAAAGCCTTGTATGCCGTACTGCAACTAGACTTTTCACTGATTGAAACAGCGGGGGGACAAACCATACTGAAACAGCCGGTTAAAAGTGAGGAGCGTCTTGAGGACAGGGACCTCAATACCATGGCGGCCGCATTGAGCCGGGTGCTGGCCGAAGAAATGAAACGACTGACCAGGGATATTGAAGAAGCTGTTGCCACTCAGGAAGAAAGCAAGACATCTGGTCGATAGCCAGACAGTCCTGCCCCCTTCAACAAACACCCTGAAAAAAACAAAACCTTTCGACACAAAACCACAGGCCTTGTGCCCAATACTTTTAAAGTGAAAAAGAAAGTCGTCTACCACAGTCTCCGCTACGAGCCCCAAAACGGGGTGCTTTACCTGCAGGGAAAACTCACCCGCGAGCAGGCAGGGGAAGTACTGCATTGGGAGGCGCGTCTGGAAAGCAAGCACTTACCGGCAGTTTTGTGCCTGGATTACAGCGGCGTGAGGGAACTGGACAGCGCGGGCAGTACGGCCGTGCATATACTGCGACGCCGGCTAAAGGAACGGGGCCTGCATTTGGAGGAACGGGGCCTATCGCCGGAATGGGAAGAACGCCTCAACTTATTCTCACCGGCTGATCCTCAGGCAACTGCAGCAGCAAAAAAGGAGTCGCTGCCCTACCGACTCGGCAGCTGGATTCAGGAGTTCTGGACCAAACACGCCCGGGGCTTTATGCTGCTGATGGCCGATATGCTGTTTTGGGGTTTACGTGATTTATTTAAGAGGGGACAGCGGCGTAAGGGCGAAGCAGTAAACCAGGCCGTAGGTATTGGGGTCAATGCTGTGCCCATTGTTATGGTGCTGGCCTTCATCATTGGCCTGGTGCTGGCCTTGCAATCGGCCGCACAGTTGCGCAATTTTGGCGCCAATATTTTTATTGTGGACCTGATTGTGATTGCCATGATGGCCGAAATGGGACCGCTTATTACGGCCATTGTAGTGGCGGGCCGCAGTGGCTCTTCCATTGCGGCAGAAATAGCCACCATGAAGGTGACCAATGAAACCGATGCGCTGCAAACCATGGGCATCAACCCCTTACGCTTTGTGGTGGTGCCTAAGCTTTACGGGGCCTTACTGACCCTGCCCTTTTTAACCGTATTGGCCAATGTGGCAGGAATTGCCGGTGGGGCAACCGCCGCCTATGCCTATCTCGATATCGGTCCCGAAGTATTTTTCAACCGCATGCCCGCGGTCCTTTATCAAAAAGATATTGTTACGGGACTGGTCAAAAGTCTGGCCTTTGCCACGCTGGTGGTACTCACCGGCACCTGGTTTGGCTTTCAGGTCGATAAAGGGGCTGAAGGGGTGGGCAAGGCAGCCACCCGATCGGTAGTCGCCTCCATTGCACTGGTCATTGTGGCCGATTTGGTTTTGGGTTTGCTTTTTTACTAGCAGGTGTATGACAAAAAATGTGATTGAAGTCTCGGAACTCTCAGCCGCCTTTGATGAACGTAAGGTGCTGCACAGGGTGAATTTTTCGGTACCTGGGCAACAGGTCACCGTTATTTTAGGCGGCAGTGGTTCGGGCAAGACCACCATTTTGAAACACCTCCTGGGTTTGTACCCGGTGGACGAGGGCCGGGTGCGTATTTTCGACCGTGATTTGGCCAGCTTGTCGGAAGAGGAACAAAGGCTGCTTTACCAGCAAATGGGCGTCTTCTACCAAAACGGGGCCTTGCTCAATAACCTGAACGTACTGGAAAACATTGCGCTGCCCCTGCAACAACACACGCAGCTGCCCGAAGATTTAATAGCGGAAATGGTGCGCATGAAATTGCGCCTGGTGGGTCTCCATGATGCGGCCCTTCTGTTTCCGTCACAGTTGAGTGGCGGCATGCTCAAACGGGCCGCACTGGCACGGGCCATTGCCATGGACCCGCCCTTGCTGTTTTGTGATGAGCCGGGAGCCGGCCTCGATCCGGTATCGCTGGCGCGCCTGGACCAACTGATTCTCAACCTGAAGGAACAACTGGGCATCACCGTGATTATGGTGACCCACGAAGTGTCGAGCATCCTGCGCACAGCCGACCACATTGTTTTTCTCGACGAGGGCCAAATCGTATTGGAAGGCAGTAAGGAAGAAGCACTGGCCTCGGACTTGCCGGTTGTTCGCGATTTTTTTGGGAAGGGAACAGGGGCCTACTGACCGAGTTCGCTCAGTTCGAGCCAGCGCATTTCACTGTTGTCGAGCTCGGAGAGCAGCCGCCCGAGTCGCTCAGAGGCTGCCTGCAATTCCTCCGCACCCAGACTGCCCGAACTCAGAGCGCTCTCCAAGGCAGACTTTTCGTCTTCCAAGCGGGCCATGGCAGCCTCCAGTTCCTCCAATTCCTTCTTCTCCTTAAAGGTCATTTTTCGCGGCTTTCCGTTGTCGATGGCCGACTTGCCTTTGCGCTGGCGCTGCTCTACTTTATCGGTGGCTGCAGTATTGCTCTTTTCCCGGGCACTGACGGCCCTTTCGGCCTTCTTTTCAAACTCCTGGTATTGGCTGTAATTGCCCGGAAAGTTTTTTATCTCCCCCGCTCCCTTAAAAACAAAGAGCTGGTCTACAACCCGATCGAGAAAGTAGCGGTCGTGACTCACCACCAGCACACAGCCCTCAAAGCGGGCCAGATAATCTTCGAGCACACCGAGGGTGAAAATATCCAAATCGTTGGTGGGCTCATCCAGAATCAGGAAGTTGGGGTTGCGCATCAAAACCGTCATCAAATACAGACGCTTCTTTTCACCCCCACTGAGTTTGCGCACCTGCACGTAATGCATTTCGTTGGGGAACAAAAAGTAACGCAAAAACTGCGCGGCATTCATTCGTTGCCCGCTGCCCGCATCAATGTCCTCCGCAATTTCACTGATGACCTCTATAACTTTTTTGTTGTCGTCGAGCTGTATGCCCTCCTGGCGGTAATAACCAAAGACCAGGGTCTCTCCCTGATCGACCCGACCCGCATCGGGCTGGAGACTCCCGGTTAAAATATTTAATAAGGTACTCTTGCCACTGCCGTTTTTGCCCAGAATGCCGATGCGCTCGCCCTTCACAAACTTGTGCGAAAAATTACGAATCAAGTCAAGCTGATCAAAGGATTTGGAAATGTCTTCGAGATGAAGGACCTTCTTACCAAGTCGGGCCGATTGAATGTTCAAATCCAGAGCGGCCTCGTCCGTTTTTTGTCCCGCCACCTCCTTGAGTTCATAAAAAGCATCGATGCGGTACTTGGCCTTGGTGGCCCGTGCCTGCGGCATACGGTTCATCCAGTCCTGCTCCTTCCGCAACAGATTACGGGCCCGTTCGATTTCCTGCTGACGCTGCAACACGCGTTCCTCGCGCTTCTCTAAAAAATAGCTGTAATTGCCCTGGTAGCGGAAGAGCGACTGCTCATCCATTTCAAAGATGGTGTTGCACACCCTGTCGAGAAAAAAGCGATCGTGGGTCACCATGAGCAAAGTGGCCCGGTTGCGACTCAGATAGTCTTCCAGCCAATCCACCATATCCAAATCGAGGTGGTTGGTGGGCTCATCCAGAATCAACAAATCGGGCTCCTCCACCAAAACGGCGGCCAAAGCCACCCTTTTCAACTGGCCCCCCGACAACTGTTCCACCGGCTGCTCCAGTCGGGTTATCCGCAACTGATTGAGCACCTGTTTAACCCGCTGCTCGTAGTCCCAGGCTTGCAAGGCATCCATTTGTTCCATAAGACGACCGATGGTGGACTGATCGCCTTCCTCAAGGGCCGTCTCGTACCTGCGCACCAAATCGACCACCCCGTTGTCGCCGCTGAACACCGCTTCTTTCACTGTCATGCCGGGCGCATAAACGGGATCCTGACTCAGATAACCCACCTTAATGCCCGATCGCAGCGTAACCTGGCCTCCGTCTGCCACCAGCTTTCCGGCCAGAATATTCAGCAGGGTGGTTTTGCCGGTTCCGTTTCGGGCAATGAGTGCCGCCTTATCGCCTTCTTCCAAGCCAAAAGTCAAACCCTCAAACAAGCGAATATCCCCCCAGTGATGGGTCAATGCCTCTACCGATAATACATTAGCCATGCCAATTCTCCGTCTTATGAAGCCCCAAAGATAGCACAAAGCAGCAGGCTTTCAAGCCTGCTGCTGAGTTAAGTTTGCAGCAAAAGGACAAGGAAGTCCCCTCCCGACCAACCTACAACAGCTTTTCTATGGCCTGCAACTCCTCCTTGGTGAAAGTAAGCTTATCCAGAGCTGCCAGGTTGTCCGAAAGCTGCGCCACCGAACTGGCACCGATCAAAACGGAAGTCACCCGCTCGTCCTTCAAGAGCCAGGAAATGGCCATTTGGGCCAGACTCTGACCACGTGCTGCAGCCAGGTCGTTCAGGGCCAACAACTGGGCGTGCCGTTCGGGGGTGAGGGCTTCCTGCTTGAGAAAGCCATGGGCCTTGGCCATGCGCGAATCGGCCGGCACTTCCTTCAGGTAGCGCGAAGTCAACAAACCCTGCGCCAGAGGAGAAAAGGCAATGCAGCCAATGCCCCTTTTTCCCAACACATCCAACAATCCGTCCTCCACCCAGCGGTCGAGCATCGAATACCGGGGCTGGTGAATCAACAAGGGCGTGCCCAAATCATTCAGTATGGCCTCGGCCCGCTGGGTTTGATCGGCGTTGTAATTGGAGAGCCCCACGTACAGCGCCTTGCCCTGGCGCACCAGCAAATCAAGTGCCGCCATGGTTTCTTCAAGGGGCGTTTCGGGATCGGGCCTGTGGTGATAAAACACATCTACATAATCGAGGCCCATACGTTGCAGGCTTTGATCGAGACTGGAAACCAGGTACTTTTTTGAGCCCCAGTCGCCATAGGGCCCGGGCCACATAAGGTATCCGGCCTTGGTAGAGACGATGAGTTCGTCGCGGTAGGACTTAAACTCCCGGGCCAAAACGCGACCGAAGTTTTCCTCGGCCGATCCGGGTACGGGACCGTAATTATTGGCCAAATCAAAATGGGTTATGCCGTGGTCAAAGGCATACTTCAAAATTTCAAGCTGGGTAGAAAAAGCGTCCACCGAGCCAAAGTTGTGCCAGAGTCCCAACGACAATGCAGGAAGTCTCAGTCCGCTGTTGCCACAACGACGGTAGGTCATGGCATCGTAGCGGGTATCACGAGCAAGGTAGTTCATAGTATAAAGTGCATTTATTGAGCGTTAAACAATATTTTCCGGGTCAGAATATGGCGACAGACTGCGCAGAAACCCTTGGCTTCATTGGTGCGCATACGGCAGTTGAGGGCCGGTCGGTATACCCCTTTAGCCACGTAGCCGCCGCCCTCAAAGGCACCAATGGTGTTTTGATACATGGGGCGGACCGGTGTGGGCACCGGCGTAGAAGGCTCCAGCATCTGTTTCCACTTTTGGTCGAAATCGACCAAAGTGGTCAGATTCGGCTGCCAGGGCTCTATCTCCAGGTTGATGAATTCATTGTAGGCCACTTCGGCTCCATAGTATTCATCTCCCAAGCCCCCCAGTCCGTGACCCAATTCGTGAATCATTACGCGACCGGAATAGCGGTGTCCGCCGCTAACCACCGAAAAGTGATTGTAAATGCCGCCGCCGCCATACTTGTCGCTGTTTACCAAAACAATAATGTGATCGTGCGGCAACTGGGCAGCGTGATCATAAACCAACCAAGTCTCCTCCGTCTCCAGATAACGATCAATGCCCAGGGTGTTGAAGCTGCTGCCCATGGGGGTGGCCGACCAGTGCCCGGCTCTGGGGTCGTCGGGTCCGCTCTGACGGGAAGGAACGGCAAGCGCCCGAATGCGAATGTGTGCCTGCTGACTTTTAAAAGGCTCCATCTGCAGCAACTCCTGGCTTAAGGCATTGGCCTGCTGATAAAACAGTGCTTGCTCTTCGCTGCGGTAGCCCTCAGCCACAATGAGCAAGTCGAGCCTTCCGCCCTCCTTTGCGGCCCCGCCGTGCAGGGTGCGGTAGGGATGTTGTTCGGGGATAAAATAACCCACGGCAGGGTCCTCCGGATCGATGCTTTCGCTCAGCAGAGCGAAAAAGGTGCCATCGCGACGGCGACTTTCGATCCTCAGCTCAACAGGCCCGGCGGGCATGGGCATCTCAATGGTCTGCTGAAAGGCACGCTGCTTTTCCCGGGCCTCATCCGTAGTGCGCCATTCTTCAAACAAAGTAGAAAAGCCTCTTTGAAAAAGGGTATCGCCCGATACCGGATGCAATAAAAAATAACGGTACTCCCCATAATCAAACGGCGAGCGGTCCTGCCGGGCACTGCCAAAGGTGCCTGAATAGCGTAGCAAACGATGGATGTAGGCCGACTGGCTGGAGTGATTACCACTCAACACCAGATCGATGCGTAAAGTCTCGTTGCGAAGGAAGGAAGCCTCCTGAGCCAAAAGTACGCCACCACTCCAAATGGTATTGAGGACAAAAAGTAAATATGGTAGAATAATGCGCATAACCCCTCTTCAATCGTGTCGAGCCATTTGGCAAGATAAGGATTGTTTGGTAGTTTTATCGATTGAAATAACCAGAAAAAATAAAACCATGCTGGAAAACATTTTGGAAAGCTCAGACGGACTGCGCACCTGGCTGCAAAACTTACTGATGTCCTGGCATTTGCCGGAGTGGACCTTCAACACCATTGATTTTAGTATTCGGGTGCTCGTTATGTGGGCGCTGAGTTACCTGGCTTACTTCATCACCAAAAAAGTATTGCTGTTTTACACCATCAAACTGGTACAAAAAACAAAATCAAAATACGACGACTATCTGATTACCCGCAAGGTCTTTCATCGTTTCTCCCAACTGGCTCCGGGTCTGGTCATCTATCTTTTCAACGATGAGTTTTTCAGCCACTTTCCGGCCACCCAGAACATCCTGCATCAGCTCTCCGTAGTGTACATGATCTTTGTATTGTTTTGGTCCATTCAGGCCCTGTTCGCGGTGCTGGAAGACATTTACAATGCCAAACCCTATGCGGTGGAGCGCCCCATCCGCAGCTACATTCAGCTGCTTAACCTCATTTCCTATGTCGTTGGCGCCCTCATCGTGGTATCCATCTTATTTGAGGTAGAAGTCACCCGGATTTTTGCAGGTCTGGGTGCCATGGCGGCCGTGCTGATGCTGATTTTTAAAGACACCATCCTGGGCCTGGTAGCCGGGGTTCAACTCTCGGCCAACAAAATGATGCGGGTGGGCGACTGGATTTCAATGCCCTCACACAATGCCGACGGAACGGTGCTGGAAGTAACCCTGCATACGGTAAAGGTCCAGAACTGGGACCGGACCATCACCACCATTCCTACCTACGCCTTGGTAACCAGCCCCTTCATGAACTGGAGGGGCATGGAAGAAGGGGGCGGTCGACGCATCATGCGGTCCATCAATGTGGATATGCGCAGTGTGCAATTCTGCACCCCCGAAATGCTCGAAAAATTCAAAAAAATCCATCACCTCAAAGACTACATCGAAAGTCGCCAACAAGAAATAGAGAAATACAACCAAACACACGGCATCGATGAGAGCGTGAAAGTCAACGGACGACGTATGACCAACCTGGGGGTTTTTCGCAAATACCTCGAAAATTATTGTACCCGTCACCCGCAACTCAATACCGACATGACCTTTCTGATTCGCCACCTGCAACCCAGTGAAAAGGGCATTCCCATCCAGGTCTACGTCTTCAGTGCCGAAAAATCCTGGCCCGTTTACGAATCGATTCAGGCCGACCTTTTCGACCACATTCTTGCCGTTATCCCGGAATTTGGTCTCCGAGTCTTCCAGGAGCCCTCGGGCGACGACATCCTCACTGCCGTCACCACCCTCCGGCAGCCCCCTGAGGTCTAGGCTCGTGCGCCGGGAGCCCCGTGCGCAGGCCGGCCTCCGGCCAGCGCGCAAAAAAAAGGCAGCTCCGCTGCCGCGTGGACTTTAGTCCACTTGCAAGAACAGGCGCAAAGCGCCTGACCTATCCTTCCCAATCATAACCCAGGGTTTCAACCCTGGGAGGCTCGTGCGATGGCAAGCCGGCCTCCGGCCAGCGCAAAAAAAAGCGGACCTCAGTCCGCTTTTTTTGTGCTGCTCTACCTCCTCGCTTAGTTCTTTCCAAGATACTCAGAGATGCCTTCCTGGGTGGCCTTCAAGCCTTCAGAACCTTTGTGCCAGTCGGCGGGACAAACCTCTCCGTTCTCTTCAAAAAACTGGAGGGCATCCACCATACGCAAAGTCTCGTCCACGCTGCGACCCAGTGGCATATCGTTCACCACCTGGTGACGCACCACCCCTTCCTTGTCGATCAGAAACAGACCACGATAAGCGGCAGGCTCGCCATTGAAAACCAACTGACCTTCGTCGTTGAAATCGTACTCACCGGCCAATACATCAAAACTGTCGGCAATGGTCAAGGCTGCATCGGCAACCAAGGGGAACTTTACACCCTTAATACCGCCTTCTTTCTTCTCGGTCTGCAACCACTTCCAGTGCGAAAACTCTGAGTCGGTGGAGGCGCCCACTACAGCCACATTGCGCTGCTCAAACTCGGCAATCTTGTCCTGAAAGGCAATAATTTCGGTGGGACACACAAAAGTGAAGTCCTTAGGATAAAAGAAAAATACCACGTACTGCTTTCCAATGTACTGGTCTAAAGAGAAATTTTCAACCATCTCGTGTCCATTAACTACGGCCTTGGCTGAAAACACAGGCGCTTTTTTTCCAACTAATACAGACATACAATCGTTTTTTTTGGTAATTGTTATTATTTATTGATGAATCACTTACGATCAAATGCTTCAAAAAGCATTACACCAACAAAATTAAAGATATACCCCCAGCCAACAAAGTATTTAAGTATTTTTATACCTAAACAAAACTCTATCGCATATAAAGGGGGCTTATAAGCTGGCCAGGCTCGTGCGCCGGCAGGCCCCCGGCCAGCGCGCACAAAAAGGCAGCTCCGCTGCCGCGTGGACTTTAGTCCACTTGCAAAAACAGGCGCAAAGCGCCTGACCATTTCCTCCCAATCATAACCCAGGCATAGCAACCCCTTCTTTGAAAACCATAAGCATTGGGGCACGGGTGCACCATAGCGGCGGACTTCAGTCCGCTTACAAGAACAGGCGCAAAGCGCCTGACCTATTCCTCCCAATCATAACCCAGGCATAGCAACCCCTTCTTTGAAAACCATAAGCATTGGGGCACGGGTGCACCATAGCGGCGGACTTCAGTCCGCTTACAAGAACAGGCGCAAAGCGCCTGACCTATTCCTCCCAATCATAACCCAGGCATAGCAACCCCTTCTTTGAAAACCATAAGCATTGGGGCACGGGTGCACCATAGCGGCGGACTTCAGTCCGCTTACAAGAACAGGCGCAAAGCGCCTGACCTATTCCTCCCAATCATAACCCAGGCATAGCAACCCCTTCTTTGAAAACCATAAGCATTGGGGCACGGGTGCACCATAGCGGCGGACTTCAGTCCGCTTACAAGAACAGGCGCAAAGCGCCTGACCTATTCCTCCCAATCATAACCCAGGGTTTCAACCCTGGGGGGCCTGGGAGACCCTGGGAGACCCTGGGAAACCCCCCCTCTCCTCAGCCCTCCGCTACCCTATACCCCGGCGCCATCTGTGCAATCTGCAAGATGACTTCCACCGCTTTTTCCATACTGGGAATGGGCACAAACTCAAAGCGACCATGAAAGTTGTGGCCACCGGCAAAGATGTTGGGCGTAGGCAAACCCATATAGGAAAGTCGCGCACCATCGGTCCCTCCACGTATGGGCAACACCTTGGGTTCCACACCCGCCTTAAGCATCGCTTCCCGGGCCAACTCCACAATATACATCAGCGGCTCAATCTTTTCCCGCATATTGTAGTACTGATCGTTCATCTCCATAACTACCGTAGCCGCACCAAACTCGGCATTCACCTTATTGACCAGGTGCTGCAGCTCCCGCTTCCGATTCTCAAAGCGGTCCCTGTCAAAGTCCCTGATGATAAAGAGCAGTTCCGTTTTCTCCACGTCCCCGTTGAAGGACATCAGGTGATAAAAACCCTCATAACCATCGGTGTGCTCGGGCGTCTCGTGTCGCGGCAGCATACCCACCAACTGATTGGCAATACGCATGGAATTCCGCATTTTCCCCCGGGCATAACCCGGATGTACATTGCGTCCGTGTACGGTAATTTTGGCCATGGCGGCATTGAAGTTCTCAAACTCCAATTCACCAATCTCGCCGCCATCCAGGGTGTAAGCAAAATCGGCACCAAAACCCGACACATCAAAATGATCGGCACCCTGACCAATTTCCTCATCGGGGGTAAAGGCGATGCGAATCTTCCCGTGCTTAATCTCCGGATGCGCCAAAAGGTACTCCATCGCAGAGATGATTTCTGCCACCCCGGCCTTATCGTCGGCGCCCAAAAGGGTATGCCCATCGGTGCATATCAGGTCCTGCCCCACATAGTTTTTCAATTCAGGAAACTCGTCGGGTTTCAGCCACAGTCCCTCCTCTGCATCCAGGGCAATGTCGCCCCCATCGTAATTCTTAACGATTTGCGGCTTCACATGCTTTCCGCTGAAATCGGGACTGGTATCCAGGTGGGCAATAAAGCCCACAACCGGTCCCTCGCCTCCATTGTTGGCGGGCAAGGTGGCGGTCAGGTAACCATTGTCGTCGACCTGCACCTCCGAAAGACCAATGCGCTTGAGCTCATCTACCAAATAGCGGGCAAAAAACATCTGCCCGGGGGTACTGGGCGTTAAGCCGGTATTCATGTCCGATTGCGTGTCGAAGGACACGTATTCTAAAAAGCGTTCGGTTAATGTCATATCCTTGTATTTTACTGTTCCATTATTACTGCTGCACATCGTCGCTTTTAAACACAAAGCCCAGGCGCTTCCCCGTGCGTTGCCGCGACTGCATAATCTCCTCGCTGAGTTGAGCCATGGTCAGTACACTCATATTCTCATAGGGCGGCACCAACAAATCAAACTCCAAAGAATACAGCATCGCAGTCTCCACAATCTTCTGCCAATTGTCCCCATCAAGCTCGGCCTTTCCAAAACCACTTACCCCCATGCTGCGCTGCCGCTTTCCCTCTACAAAAAAAGCCCTTTCCCGATTCACAAAAACCCGGGCCACCATATAGCCCAAATCATCGGGCCGTCCGTAACGGAAGGAATCGTACAAGAAATTGTAAATATTGATGACGCCGGTATAAGCCCGGGCCATATTTTCCTTAGCATAATCCTGCTCCCACACTTTATGTTCGCGGTCGAACATAAAGGCATTGGTATGCATAAAAAACACCAGTACATCGCCGGCCACCTTCAACTTAGCCACATGTGCCCCCACTTCTTCATATTGCAAAAGCAAGCGTTCATCCTTATCCATCAACCCGGGATTAAACCTATCGGGAAAAGTCTGCAATACCTCCTTCAGCTCACCAAAAGAGGCCAAAGTGGTATCAAACACGCCCTGTTTAAGGGCTGCACGGGTACTGAGTTGCTCACTGATGCGTTCCTGCAAAGATGTTTTCATAGGGAAGAGTTTCTTGTAACTCTACGAAAATACAAGAAAAGCGTGAAAAACCGCACCCTGAGCCCTTCAAAAAAAAAGCAGCCACCCGGCTGCTCCTAAAAAAAGACCCATTTGAAGGGGCATCAACGTCCCCACTTGGCCAATATGGCCGCCCGCTCTGCACTTGTTATCGGAATAACGGTACCATGACGTGGATGAAAATCCATAGAAACCTTATCATCAATAATTCGAAAATTATCTAAGTCCCTGGTTTGGGTAAACTGATAAGTTCCTCGCGAATATACATCGTACATCAGAACGTACTCATCGGTATTTATCAAACGGTAAATACACGCCCCCTCAACCGCATCGTTCGTTTGTTGCAGGTAGGGATCCAAAACCTCGTAACCCGCTGTAAGCTTATCAGACACCGCCTTCTTAATCCCGTTTCCGGCACCTTCCGTTTTAAAGAAAAGGTTATAAACACCATCTTTATAAACAATATCCCCATCTATACAGGCCACCTCATCGGGATGATAAAGCAATTGTTGGGGAGCGGACTCTAAACCAGTAAAATCGGCATTGGCGTAGGCATAATAAATGATGTCGTAACCTCCGGGTTGCAACATCGAAAAGTACACCATCATCTTCCCCTTTTCCTCGTCGTAATAACTCTGGGGAGCCCAAACCCGCAGCACATCACCATATTCATTGGGGAACAGCTCAGCAATATTCACCACGCTATGGGTCCAGTTAATCAGGTCGTCCGATTTTAAAAACACCATCGCATTGTTGCCCGACCAGCCATCACGAGGCACATAAAGATCGGTCACCACCATATAAAAACTGCCATCAGGCCCCCTCAAAATGTGCGGATCACGCACCCCTCCACGCGAGCTGATGGTATCGGCTGCTGCTATAGGTTGGTTGTTGTTCAAAGCCTTAAAATTATAGCCATCGTCGCTCAAGGCATAGAAAATAGCCTCTTCACCGGGACCGTTTCCAATAAAATAGGAAAACAAATAACCTACATAAGCTTCATCTTCAGCTACATTCACTTCAAAATCACGCTGCACACTGGCATTGCCCTTGGCTGCGGTTGCGGTTAGTGTTACAGATAAGCCTCCACTTCCATGCGGTGCCAGCTGCAACAATTTCCCTTCGTTCGACAAAAGCTCAGTTTGTGAAGACGACCAACTGATTTCAGAACCCTCTATCCCGACTTTCGGTAATTCCACATCCGACCGCAAATTCACAACATTGTAAGGAAGTACTATTTGATCGGCATCCCTTTGAACCGAAACGGCATCATCAAACCAGGGAAGGACAGTCACTTTAAAACTGCGTTCAACCTTTTGACGGTCCTTCTGCAAAAGAGCCCTTAAAGTGACCTCGACAGGCTCCGATCCCACAGCAGGACGCTGCACAACACCACGGGGACTAAGCACCTCAGGATTTGAAGAATGCCAGCTAACAGCCATCCCCTGACCCAAATGCGCAGGCAAATCAAGGTTGCTCACCCAGTCGTGGGCCGACAAATCCGCCATAGCCTTTGCAGCTGCTTCGAGCTGCAAGCCAACAACAGCCTCTTGCAAACGAGTGGCAGTCGGTTTAAAACGCTTCAAATCCTCCACCTCTAAAGCCCTGTTGTAAACTCTAAAATCGGCCATCTTAGCCCCCTTTAAATACTGATCTCCACGATAAACCGACTTCCCAAGGAAATTATGTGTAGTAGCGCCCAGTTCCGAAGGCGTCAGGGTAAAGGTACCCCGGGCTACCTGTTCCCCATCAAGGTAAATGTGCCCCAAACCCCTGGCCTGAATATAAGCTACATGATGCCATCTGCCGCGTGGGAAGGGACGGCGACCATTAGCCACCTGCTCGCCCGACCAGTGACGACGCGAAGCAACAAAACTGGTCGTACGCGCCGATAAAAACATCGAGCCGTTTTGGTCCTCCGCCATATTGTCCGAATTCCCAAAACACCATACAAAATTACCATGAGCAGCCAAGTCATTGCTTTCCTCAACATACAAATAAAGAGCCACGGTAAAATCCTTGAGACTGCCCACCAATTCACCAGTGGCAGATCCCATGTCCAAAAACCCGTTATCGCTGCCCAAATTGAGCACACCCACTCCAGCTAGTTTCTCCACGGAAGCTCCATTATGCAGGCTGGCGTCAAAACCATTGCCACTTTTATCCGGAACCACCGTCCCGCCGCGCTTTAAGCGACCAAAGTCGTAATGCAGACTAAGGCCCTCCTCCTTGACACAGGACGAAAGTCCAACCACAAGAAGCGCCCCCAACACCCAGGTTAACCTTTTCATAAGCTTAAATAATTTGATGGTAGAATACAAAGATCAAATGCTTAGACCTAAAAACCTGTCCTAAAATCGACCAGAACTGTTCTTTTTTCTGCAAAAGCTGCCGCATCGATCAAAAATTAAAAGAGTCATTTTTTAACTTTTTCGATAAAAGAAGCCACTTATTCCATTTTGAAAACAGGAAATAACCGAAAATACTATCTTGCCAAAAAATCAAGAAACAACTATAATGAAGGGATTTGTACTCCTGCTGTTTTGCGTCCTCTCTGCAGGGGCCATGGCCCAATACAGCGCCGAAGATTACCAACGGGCCGACTCTGTGTCGCGCTTTAACAATATGGTGTACAACACCATTTCTGAATCGGGCTGGGTCCCCAACACCCAGGTGCTGTGGTATGCCCTTAAAACCCGGGAAGGAAGGACCTGGTATGTGGCCCAAGCCGACAGTGCAACAACACGTCGGGCTTTTGACCATGAGCGACTGGGTCGCTTACTGCAGCAGACCAACGAAAAGAAAAGCTTTAAGCCTGAGGAGCTGCCGCTGCAAAATGTGAACTTTAGTGCGGGACTCGACACCCTCACCTTTGAAATGGACAACCTCAAGTGGCTGTGCGATTTAAACAGCTACACCCTGAAGGCAACCGGCAAGGTAAAGAAGCGCAACAACTATGGACATTGGGGAAAAACCACCGATGAACTGAGTCAGGGAGCAGTAAGGTCGCCCGACAGTACCTGGGTGGCCTTCATTCGCGATTACAATGTGTATATTCGGCATCAAAACACCAAAGAAGAGTACCAGTTGAGCTTCGACGGGGCAAAAGGCGACACCTACTCCTCCTTCCTGGTTTGGTCGCCCGACTCCAGATTTTTGGCGACCAATAAGGTACGCCTTCACGAGAAACAATTCATTCGCTACATAGAAGCAGCACCTGCCGGCCAGTTGCAACCCAAGCTGCACGAGCTCGAATACCTGAAACCGGGCGACGCCTTACCGGTTAAGAGACCTGCGCTCTTTAACGTGAACGAAAAAGAACAAATCCCTTTAGCGACCAAAGACTTTGAACACCAATACAGCTTAAGCGGTCCCCAATGGTACAGCGACAGTCGCGGTTTCACCTTCGAATTCAACGAAAGGGGGCACCAGCGCTACCAAGTGGTGGAGGTTAATGCCGAAACAGGCGCAGTCCGCATTTTGATAGATGAAAAAAGCACCACCTTTATCGATTACAGCGGAAAGCGTTACCGCCACGATTTAAACGACGGGACAGAGATTATTTGGGCCTCTGAAAGAGATGGTTGGAATCACCTGTATTTGTACAACAGCCAAAAGGGCAAAGCCCGGGCCATTACTTCCGGCCAATGGGTGGTGCGCGGGGTGGACCATGTAGATGAGAAAGATCGCCAGCTGGTCTTCCGAGCCGGAGGCGTCCAGCCCGACGAAGATCCTTACAACGTCCACTATTACCGCATTGGCCTGGACGGAAAAGGACTCCGCCACCTGACGCCAGAAACAGGGCATCATCAAGCCTCCTTCTCGCACAACCAACGCTATCTGTTGGACACCTGGTCCACCCCCGAAACACCACCTGTAAGTGTGTTGCGGGACGCACTGAACGGCGATACGATAATGACACTGGCCAGGGCCGACATCAGCGCGCTCGAAAAGGAAGGCTGGAAGGCTCCGGAAGTCTTTGTAGCGAAAGGACGAGACGGCAGCACCGACATTTGGGGCAACATCTACCGCCCCACCCATTTCAATCCGGAAAAAACCTACCCCATAGTCGAATACATTTACGCCGGTCCCCACAGCTCCTTTGTCCAAAAAAGTTTCAGCGCCCACATGGGCGCCTTCAGCAGTCTGGCCGAACTGGGCTTTATCGTCGTTCAAATCGATGGCATGGGAACCAGCAACCGCTCCAAAGCCTTTCACGATGTATGCTGGAAAAACCTGAAAGACGCAGGTTTTCCGGACCGTATTGCCTGGATCAAGGCTGCAGCAGAGAAGTACTCTTGGATGGACACCACCAGAGTGGGCATATACGGGGCATCGGCAGGGGGACAAAGTGCTATGGGGGCCTTATTGTTTCATCCCGACTTTTATAAAGCAGCCGTGGCCTCTTCGGGCTGTCACGACAATCGAATGGATAAAATTTGGTGGAACGAGCAATGGATGGGCTACCCCGTGGGGCCACACTATGAAGCTTCATCCAATGTTGTCAACGCCCACCTACTGCAGGGCAAGCTGCTGTTGATCAACGGCGAAATCGACAATAACGTGGATCCGGCCTCTACCATGCAGGTGGCTTCGGCACTAATAAAAGCAGAAAAAGAATTTGAACTGCTGATCTTACCCTCAGTAGGACACACCCTCGGGGGCAGTTATGGAGAACGCAAACGAAGGGACTTCTTTATCAGACATCTGCGTAACGAAGAGCCCCCCGCCTGGAACCAAAGCCAATAAGCATCAAAATGGCATGCGAAAAAGGGCCCCTCCGAAATACGGAAGGGCCCTTCAAGTATCTGGCTCCAGCCAACTTAGTACGAACGGGCAAAGAGTACCCTCCGATCAGAGGGTTTACCGGTCACCATACATTGGCCTTCCTCTTCAGGTGCATCCATGGGAATGCAGCGAATGGTCGCCTTGGTTTCGTTTTTAATGCGCTCCTCGGTTTCGGGTGTGCCATCCCAGTGACAAAGGAAAAAGCCCCCCTTCTCATCGAGCAAACGCTTGAACTCCTCGTAATCGTCCACCTTAGTCGTATGGGCAGTTCTAAAGTCGAGTGCCTTCTTATAGATGTTTTCCTGAATATCGTTGAGCAGTTGTTGTACCTTGGTCTCAATACCTTCCAAAGGCATAATTTCCTTGGTGAGCGTATCGCGACGTGCCACCTCCATGGTGCCGTTTTCGAGGTCACGGGGACCAACAGCCAATCGCACAGGAACCCCCTTCAATTCGTATTCGGCAAATTTCCAACCCGGCTTGCGCTTGTCGTCGTTGTCGTACTTCACCGAAATACCCAACGATTTAAGACGCACCACCAGTCCGTCCACCACCTCATTGATACGCTCGAGTTCCTCTGCCTTCTTGTAAATAGGAACTATCACCACCTGAATAGGGGCCAATTTGGGCGGAAGCACCAAACCGTTGTCGTCAGAATGCGACATCACCAACGCGCCCATGAGTCGCGTAGACACGCCCCACGAGGTCGCCCAAACGTGATCGAGCTTCCCATCCTGATTTGCAAAGGTCACATCAAAAGCCTTGGCAAAGTTCTGACCCAAAAAGTGAGAGGTGCCCGACTGCAAGGCTTTTCCGTCTTGCATCAACGCTTCAATGGTAAGGGTTTCAAGTGCCCCGGCAAAACGCTCATTGGCGGTCTTGTAGCCTTGCACCACCGGCATAGCCATCCATTCCTCGGCAAACTTGGCATAAACCTTCAGCATGGTTTCAGTCTCCTCAATAGCTTCCTGGCGGGTGGCGTGAGCCGTATGACCCTCCTGCCACAGAAATTCAGCAGTACGCAAAAACAAACGGGTACGCATTTCCCAGCGCACCACATTGGCCCACTGATTCACCAAAATAGGGAGATCGCGGTACGATTGTATCCAATTTTTATAAGTGTTCCAGATAATGGTTTCCGAGGTAGGGCGCACAATATACTCTTCCTCCAGCTTGGCATCGGGGTCAACAATGACCCCTTTCCCATCGGGGTCGTTCTTCAAACGATAATGGGTTACCACCGCACACTCCTTGGCAAAACCATCCACGTGGGCAGCCTCCTTGCTGAAAAAAGACTTGGGAATGAAGAGCGGGAAGTATGCGTTCTGGTGCCCGGTTTCTTTAAACATATCGTCCAGCACCCTTTGCATTTTTTCCCAAATGGCATAACCGTAGGGCTTTATAACCATACAGCCCCTAACGGCCGAATTCTCAGCCAAATCAGCTTTCAATACCAAATCGTTATACCATTGGGCATAACTTTCTTCGCGACTTGTTAATACTTTTGCCATAGATTAATTCAAAATTGATAGCGCCCGAAAGCATTCTGTTTCAAGTGCCACAAAAGTAAGAATAATCGCCCGAATAATTGAATGCGCCTGCACTTTGTTTTATGCCGCAACCTTGGCCCCTTTGGTCCGTAAACCTTACATTTGAACACAGCTGTTTACAGTTTTTAATGATTATTCAACTTTTTTACACCAAACAAATCACAATACCGGGTTTTGGTATAAATTTTGCTACACATTAGGTGTACAAACCAATGAGGAGGAGAAATTATGAGAGCTTTAGTATTAACATCGGCAATGGTACTGGTTTTACTGGCCGGCGGATGCAGCACAAGCCGCATTGCAGGCCCCGGCGTTTATTACGACGACGTATACTATGTACCCGGTGTCACCCGTGAAAACATGGACGATGCCTTTTCGCCTGTTCCTCAGTTAACACGCGAAGAAGAGAAGAACCAGCAAAGAGAACTGGCTGCCATGCAACGAGAGTACGAGCGCAGCGAACGTGGAAACGCTCAGCAAGACAGGCGTGATTTCTCAGGCATCCAGGAGGAGTACGCCGGTATTTTAAACGATGAAAGCATTGAAAGCACCGATACGCTTTTGTACTATAACGACGAGACCGGCTACTGGGTAGACGGCTTCCAGGGTTCCTCCATGGACCGCGACTACGCCGAAAGGTTGGTTCGCTTCCATAGTCCTGCAGTACGTATCCCCTATTATTCTCCCTTTTACAGCGAGGTCGTGTATTACAACCATTACGATTGGAATGTATATGTTGACGGGGGCTATGCCTACGCCTTCCCGACCTGGACCAATCGTTGGTACGATTACTACTACTACAACAGCTGGCACCGGCCCTACAACTACTATTACGGCTGGAACTATGGCTGGAATTATCCCTACAGTAACTGGGGCTTTGGCTTCGGCTGGAATTATTACAGTCCTTACTATGCCTATAGCCATTGGGGGCATCCCTATTACCATGGCTATCATCACAGTCCCTATTATCACAGCCCTTACTACAGCAATAATTACTCAAATACACAGAAACAATACGGACCGCGAACCGGTTTGAGTTCAAATGCCCGGGAAAGAACCAATGGCACTTCCGGTTTACAAGGAGTCGGATCGGTACCCAGAGCCCAAGGCTCAACCACAAGAAGCAGCGCCCCCAGCACCATCGCCAATGGCTCTGTTCCCCGGTCTCAAAGCGACGCTCCCCGGAGTACGCGGACTACGGATGCTTCTGCCCGTTCAACAACGGCGGCTACGGCACAAAGCAACACATCAAGGGGAAACTCAGGGGTTAACACCACCACCCGGAGGAGTTATACGCCCTCTTATTCACAAACGGAAGGCAACACGCGTCCGGTCTATAACAGATCAAGCTATACCCGTGTAAGCAACAGTCCTCGTCCGGCCCAAACCACCGGCACAGTCCAATCACGAAGCACCGGCAGCTCCAGTCCTTCAGTCACACGACCAGCAGGAACCACAACCAGTCCTGCTTCCAGGAGGACTGCTCCGTCAGGAACTGTTCGAACAGCTCCACAACGCAGCGCTTCGCAACCAGCTGCCACGCGCCCCAGCGCTCCTACCAATTATCAACGAGGCAGCAGTACAGCGCCAAGCAGGTCAAGGAGTACTTATTCGGCTCCTGCCAGAAGTTCTGCTCCCAGTAGAAGCTACTCGGCACCCAGCAGAAGTTCAAGCTCAAGTCCCAGCAGCAGCTACTCGGCACCCAGCAGAAGTTCATCTTCCGGCAGCAGCTACACCCCTTCACGCAGCTCCTCGAGCTCTTCTGGAAGCTCCAGAAGCTCCTCCGGGTCAAGTTCAGGATCTTCTTCCCGAAGTGGTGGACGCAGATAACAATGATGAAGAACCTGTTTATTCAAACTAAAGTCTAAAACGATGAAACGAATATTCTCGATACTGACCCTCTTCGTCTTGGCCTTGGGCATTACGATGTATGGACAAACTACGGATGATGCACTTCGCCTCTCGCTGGCTCGTCCGGCAGGCACAGCACGAAGCATGTCTCTGGGTAACGCTATGGGCGCACTGGGAGGTGATTTCACCAGTCTCAGCATCAATCCGGCAGGCATCGCCGTTTACCGCAGCAGCGAATTTGCCTTCACACCAGCTCTTCACCTAAACCAGTCGTCCACCAATTATTACGGCAACACAGGAGAAGACGAAAAACTAAAACTTTCTATTCAACAAATAGGCTATGTGGGCACCTTTAAACCCGTGAGAGAGGTAAGCAGCGGAATAGTCAGCACTCACTTTGCCATTGGCTACAACCGAAATAATTCTTTTAACCGGAACAGCTATTTTATGGCCAACGGCGTACAGTCTTCACTTATGGATGAGGTGGTCTACTTCGCAGACAACACAGCTCCAAGCTCTTTACAAAGCAGGCAGCGGCTGTTTTACGATGCTTATTTAATAGATCCTATGGCTGAGCAGGATGAAAATGCTACCATCCCATCGGCCTACTACCATGCCTTCGAGGACATAGATGAGGAAGGCCCCTATTGGCCACACCAACAGTATGGCATCGACCAGCGACGACTCGTCGAAGAGCAAGGAAACGCCGGGGAATTTGTATTGTCCGGAGGTTTAAACATCAGCAATATGCTGTATCTGGGTGCAACTTTAGGCATCGCCACACACAGTTACGAGCGAACCTTAAATCACTACGAACAGGTAAACCCCAATAATACCGATTGGAATTACCTGGACCATTACACGCTTACCGAGGAGCTCAGATCCAATGCCATCGGTGCCAATCTCAAAGTGGGCATCATATACAAACCCATCAACGCCATTCGTATTGCCACGGCTGTCCATTTACCTACCTTCTACTCGGTAGATGAAGAATATGCCTACAGCGTTGATTTGCCCAATGGATTTGCAGAGTATCAAAACTACAGCACGCCGCAATACGAATTCTCCTACAATTTCACCACTCCCTTTAAATTTATTCAAAGTGTAGGCTTGGTTTTTGGCAACAAAGGCTTGCTGAGCGCCGATTATGAGTTCACCGACTACAGCAGCATGAAGTTTAAGGCAAAGGGGACCAACCTCGACATTCGGGACGACCTGAGCTTTTTTAATCAGCAAATAAACGACACCTTCCGCGGCAGTCACAATTTGCGGGTAGGCGCCGAAGTTAAGCCTTCCGAAGTTTTATCCCTTCGGGGAGGATGGGGTATGCTCACAAGCCCTTACAAGTCCAACTTCCTGAACACCGACGACACCCATTACACCTACTCCTTAGGCATGGGCTTTAGAATGAACAACATGTTTGTAGATCTAGGGTATATGCTGCGACAAGAAAAAAGCACCTACTCTTTGTATTATTCCGGATTTGTTTCAGAGGAAGATCAACAAACAGCCGACTTAAAATACAACAATCACCAGGTAGCGCTCACTTTGGGCTGGCGCTTTTAGCACGCCCTTCTTATCCTCATAAAATGTACAAAGCCCCCGTCCGATGTCGGACGGGGGCTTCTTTATAACCATGCTCTCCGAATGGGAGACTTGGTATTTAGCGCTTAATCAACATTTTTGACCGCACTTCTGTGCCAGCCTGTAAACGATAAACGTAAGCACCGGAGGACAAAGCCGCTACAGCAGTACCTCCATCAACAGAATGATTGCCTGCTGAAAGGATGCCCTGGTATAGAACGGCGACTTTTCGTCCCTTCATATCGTAAAGAGTCAAAGTAACTTCACTGTCCTTAGCCAGGCTAAAGGTAAAGGTTGTACTGCCGTCAACAGGGTTCGGATGATTCTGATGCAAGTGCAAGCCCTCTGACGCAACTTGAGCAACACCGGTAATCACCTCGGCCGATTTAAGCGAGGCTATTTTACCCACACCCACATTGGCGGGAACGACACTGGCCACAGAACTTGCAGGATCCAGGCTATAATTGTAGGGAATATTCCACCAACCGCAGTCCGATTGAGAGATCTCATTGGCGCCACAACTGCCGGTAAATAGATTGCCCGATTCGCAAATATAACCATTGGGCAAACCATCCACCGGAAATTTATCGGTAGTTAATGGCAGCAATACATCGTGGTAGTGGTTGTTTTCGACCAAAGCGTGAGCGCCAACACGGGCAGCAAGACCATAATCACTGATGTTGTTGAAGTAGTTGTTATACATGTGAATGGCACCAAAACGCAGACTGGGATTACGACCATCGGTATTATGGAAATAATTGTGATGGTAGGTAATGCGCATCTGACTGTCGACGCTCTGTGAGCTGCTGCTGTTGGTGTGACCAATCAAAGAACACTTCATGTGATCGTGCAGATAGCACCACGATACCGTTACATAACGTGATCCCTTCTTAATGTCAAGCAAACCATCGTAGGTATCCACCCCAATGCCCGCACCAATCTTACTGTGCAATTCACAATGATCTACCCAAACATGATTACACTCGTCAATGGTAAGTGCGTCGTTGGGATACAGCACCTCTCTGATTTTCAAATTTCGAACAATCACGTTATCGTAGTTACGAATATTAAGGCCCACATTCTGCAACTCCGCGGTGCTGCCAATACCCAGAATGGAAACATTGGCTCCGTGCTTAACAGTAACAATGGTAGATGAAGACGACGTTATCCGGCCATTGATGTAAACCACCTCAGGCGTTGTGTTACCCTCACGGGAGGCTGCCCAATCTTCCAGCTCAGAAAGAGAACTTATGGTACGTGTTGCACCACCGGCACCACCGGTGGTGGTCGCAAAGCCCTCAGCATTAACTGTGGCATAACCCATCATACTGAAATCCACATTGCCATCATATACAGGGTCGGGATCGGGCTCTGGTTCCGGATCAGGATCGGTGTTGCCATTGTCGCCACTGCAAGAAGCAGCCGACACGCCGTTTCCACTAACCACAACGTAGTCAATATTGGCCAGACCACCGGCATCCAAAGCTTCAAGACGGAGACTATTGACACCAGCCGACAAATTTAAAGAAACGGAAGCCGTACCCCAGCTGGTCCACGAACCAGTTGTGGGCATACTGAAAGACGACACAGCAGTATTGCCATTAACCACTACCCGGGCAGGCCGGTCACTGGCTCCATTGGCATAACGCACCTCAAGAGTAGCACTTCCTCCGGAAGCATTAATGCTGTAGTTAATACCTTTTCCGCTGGCATTTTCGGTGTTGGCAAAACCATCTCCGGTGAAACCACCATTGTTGCTATCCACAGAACCCTCTACACCACAAAAACCACTTTGGTTCTCTTGAATTTGAACAGAAGCTGGAGTAGGCTCAACAGGCCCATCACTTACAGTTACCGGTTCAAACTTAAACTGCTGCCAGGCAGATCCTTCTGTACAATTCCACTGAATAACATTCGTTCCGTTTTCGGTACCGGCAGACAAAACATCCAGACACATGCCACTGTTGCGCGCAACAATGGTATAGTAACCATCACCAGTTGGTCGCAATTGGTATTGCTGACCTTCGCCACCCCAATAGGTCCACAAATCAATATTGGCACCAGCCTCGGTGGAGATTTCGAAAACATCCAGCGCAAGCTCAGGAGCATGAGCGGGACTCAGGCGATAATAACCATCGCCAGCATCAGAAACGACCCATTGCTGATTGGCACCACCAAGATAGGCCCAGGTTTGCACATTAGCTCCTGGCTCGGTAGAGCCCCCATCTACATCAAGCGCCAAACCACTGTGACGAGCGCTGATTTTATAGCTACCAGTAACGAAGTTGTCATCATTCGTTGAACCTTCTCCGGTATCGCCACCGGTATCACCGGGTTGCTCAGCTGTTCCACCGGCCGACAAACTCATATAATACAGATTGGCGACATCGTCTTTGGAAAGGGTGTGACTGCCGGCAGCAAGATCAACAGAGAGAATGCCGGATGCAGCAGAATAACTGGTACCATCCACCTTAAACTCACCATTAAAGTCACTGTTAAAGACCAGAGTCAAGGCTGCTGCTGAGGTCGAAGTAAAAGAAATGGAGGTACTCGACTCAATTTTCAAACATTGCGTAAGGGTAAGACCATTATACACCACTGTTCCCTTTGAATCCGACAGATTACCCGAGATAGCAAAGAATGAACTGCTGGTGCCTGAGGTTGTAAAATTGTGCACCACAGCATCGCCGTCAACCGGAGGAGGTGTTGTTCCGCCACCATTTGAAGAAGCCACAAAAACAGCAGTAATATTTTTATTGGCATTCATAGTAACCGAAAGCGGATTGGATGAGCCGGAGGCATCACCCGACCAATAGCTGAAAGTATATCCGGTGGATGGCGTGGCAGTAAGACTGACATTGGCTCCACTGGCATAGTTTCCGGAAGAGGGACTCACCGAGCCTGAACCCTGTACGTTAGTTGTCAATGCGTAAGTAGTTACAGGTGCAGAACCACCAGATTCGATGGCGCCCAAATCGGGCGCAGAGCCGCTGTAAGTTATGCCTGTGGAACCGACACCGGCATCAATCAGGCGACTGCCACTCTTCAGGTTTAAAAAGCCATTAGAAGTGGGTGCACTATTGGGACCGGGAGACATCGTTACAAAATCGGAACTACTGGCCGAATAGGGCCAGGACGTGTCGGTATCGGTCAAGGCATTGGGCGCACTTGCGTCACCTACAATCCGGTCGGTATGGTTACCATCAAAAGAAACACAGTTTTTAAAAACATGTGAAGCATTGTCCCGGGTATGATAATTGTAATCGCCGTTGTTGTAGGAAGTCAGGTTGGTAAATTCAATGCGGCCTACATTCCCATTGTCAGTAAAACCATGCTTCCCATTGTTAAAGGCAATACAACGACGCAATACATGATTCACAGTATTGCTCGAAGAACCCAGCTTAAACCCGTTTTTGTCTCCTCCGCCGGAAGTAACCCCATCGGTAAGTGTTCCGTTGTTGTGTGCAATACAATTTTCAAAGTAAACTGCACCAATCGGACCAGTATCCGATTTGGTATACAAGTCCCAACCGTCATCAATATTGTGGTGAGCAACACAGTCAATAAAGGAGTTTCCGGTTCCACAAGTCAGTTTAGCCGCAAAACCATCGGCATCTTCATTATCTGAATCTTTGTTGTTGTAGGCCTCACAACCAATAATCTGATTGTTGCTGGGCCATTGAGAAATGCTGTTGGCCGAAGTGTTGTAACGACTCAACTGCAAACCGGTGTCGCAATTATCGCGAAAGACACAATCCTCAATAATATTGTTGTTGCCCGAAAGCAACATGCCATTATCGCCGGCACGCTCTATAGTAATGCCCTTCCAATGCCAGTATGCGGCATCCTGAACAACTCCTCGATTGGAAGAGTTTTCTACCCCATTGAAACGTAAAACCGGTGTTTCTGAACCATAAGCATGAACACGAACCATTGCAGAAGAAGTTCCACTTTTGTCCCTGTCAATAACCAGCGAAGACACCGTCATATTATGCGTGCCTCCCCGAAGGTAAATGTAGTCACCGGGTTGAACCAGGGACACAGCCTTTTCAAGAGTTTTCAACGGACTTCCAATGGAGCCATTGTTCGAATCATTTCCGGATGTCGCCACATAATAGCTGGCACCCAATACATTCATTCCGAGCAAAAAAGCCAGAACAAAACACAGTAAAAATTGCTTTTTCATTTTTAAAGCGTGTTAAAATTAAGGTGAAACATACTCGAAGCCCATTGGCTCCGATTTTCTAATTACGAACTCAGCTGATCAAATAACAGAATCAAAATTATGATTATCTGATGCCGCATTCTGTTAAACCAAACTTAAAACAAAAAAGCACTATGAAACAAGACACAAAATGATATTTAAGGGGGGATAAATTGACATTAATCACACAAAACCCGCCCATTGTCAAAAAAATGAATGTCAGGAAAGGTCGCTGTAGAGCGACCTTTCCTGACATTCATTAAGCAAAAAGAGTTGATTCACCAGAAATTCTTCAAATGGCATCCTCCACATTCCAGACAAAGGCCCTAAGGCCTTGCATCTCTGCTTTGCTGTTGAGACTGCGCAAACGCTCCAACAAAGGGGCCACTTTTTCATCGGGCACAATGGTGAGGATGGTTTCATTAAGGGCAGGCCAGGTGTGGGTGCCCATGTGCGGCTCCCCATCTACCGAACCCCTGCCCTGTACCTGATTCCAGCGGGTAAATCCACGCAGGTTCAATTTATCCAGCACAAATTCCACTTTCTCAGTAAGGGCCTGGTTGTAGGCTATAAACACGGTTTTCATAAGCATTTCGTTTTAAATTTCCTCCTCCATCTGCAAGGCGCGTTGCTTTTCGCGACGCATCCGGTTGGCTCCGAAAAGGGTATAAACCACAGGGATAAGAATCAACGTAATCATGGTCGAAAACATCAGTCCCCCAATAATGCTGATGCCCATGGGCTGCCATATTTCTGAGCCCTCACCAATTCCCATCGCCAGAGGCAACATCGCCAATGCGGTAGTCAGTGTGGTCATCAAAACCGGACGCAAACGTGATTTACCGGAAACAACTACCGCCTGAATCAGAGACAGTCCCCGATCGCGCATCAGGTTGGTATAGTCAACCAGCACAATACCATTCTTAACCACAATACCCACCAGCATTACGGAACCGATTAAGGAAATCAGGTTCAGGGTTTGACCGGTAACCAGCAGGGCAAGAAATACGCCGGTAAAAGCAAAAGGAAGGGTCAGCATAATAATGAGGGGCGAACGCAGGGACTCAAACTGCGAAGCCATAACAATATAAACCAACAGGACAACCAAACCAAACAACAGAAAAATATCCGCAAAAGCTTCCTGCTGCTCTTCTACCGTTCCGCCTATGTCCATCACAACACCTGCGGGAACCTCCAATTGGGCAAAACTATCGCGCAAGTCGGCGACCACATCACGAATCGAAGCCTCATAAAGCGTTCCGGTAACGCGAACGATACGCTGGCGATTCTCCCTTTCAATGGATGGGGGAGCAAAATACTCTTCGAGGCGGCCTACTTCACTAAAACGTACAAACACGCCCTGATTATTGGGCACCAATATGTTTTCAATCTCCGTGAGAGATTCCCTAAATTGTTCATCGTAGCGCACCACAATGTCGTACTCTTCCCCGTCCTCACGAAACTGAGCAGCCGTCATTCCGGTTATCCTATTGCGCAAAGCCATAGCCACCTGAGCGGTGGTAAGTCCATGAACCCCCAGCTTTTCCCGGTCAAGCACCAACTGGTATTCAACCCCCGAGGCCTTTCTGCTGATGTCCACATCTCTCAGGCTTCCCATTCCCCGCATCACCTCGGCCATTTCATTGGCCAAACGATCGGTTTCATCCAAATCGTAACCTGAAATAATCACCTCTACGTTGCTGGCACCACTGCCCATGCCCCCATCGCCACCTCCGGCATCCACACGGAAATCCTCAATTTCAGGAATGGCAGCCATCTCGGTCCGCAACAAATCACTAAGCAGATACATGTCTCTTTCCCGCTCAGTACTGGGAGTCAGCTTAAGATAAAAATTAATAACATGGGGACCGTTGTCGCCAAAAGCCGCCCATATATTGCCCTCCTGTGCAGACCCCGCACTGGTCGACACCAATTCCACTTCAGGATATTTCTCCAGGATCAAGTCTTCCAGCTTACGGGCCACCACTCGCGTCTGATCAATGTTAACCCCCTGCTGCAATTCCACTGTGGCAGCAATCTGCGCATTGTCCGATGGCGGAAAAAACTCGGTTCCCACCAGGGGCACCAAAAACAAGCTGCCTACAAAGACAACGACCGATACCACCACGATAAGTACACGCCGACGAACCGCAAAGGTTAAGGTGCGCTCGTAAAAATTATCCAATCCACCCAAAAATCGCTCAACACCATCAAAAATCCATTTAACGGCACCACGTTTACGCGGTGCATTCTTCCGCAACATTTGAGACGAAAGCATAGGCGTAAGCGTAAGGGCAGCAATGGTGGATGTTGTAACGACCAAAGTTACAATCCAACCCAGAGGCCTAAACATTATGCCACTCAACCCCGACACCAGAGTAAGGGGAAAAAAAACAGCCACCACCGTCAGGGTGGTTGCCACTACTGCCAGGCCCACCTCATTGGTCCCATAAATAGCTGCCTCACGAGGAGATGCTCCCTTTTCGATATGCGTAGTGATGTTCTCCAAAACAACAATGGCATCGTCCACCACCATCCCGATGGCGATGGATAAAGAGGACAAGGAAATGACGTTAATGGTATCTCCGGTGGCATACAAATAAATAAAAGATACAATCAGCGAAACGGGAATGGTCAGTATAATGATAAAAGTAGCGCGCCATCGCCCCAGAAAAAAGAGCACCACCAAAACAACAAAGATGCCGGCGTACAAAATGGTACTGGAGAGACTGCTTATTGAACTTTCAATAAATTCAGAGGTGTCAAAAATGGTTTCCAACTGCACGTCGGGAGGCAGGTTCTTCATCAAGTCGGGCAGCATAGCCTGCACGGCTTTGGCGATCTCTACCGAATTGGCACCACTCTGCTTTTGAATAATGATGCGGGCAGCGGTGCGACCGTTGGCACGTTCATCAAAAGTCATTTTGGCGATGGTGTCCTTTACAACGGCAACATCTGAGAGCTTCACAACCCTTCCCATAAAATTGCCCACCACAAGTTGGTTCAATTCCTCTGCGGTTTTGTACTCACCCTCTACCCGCAATGGATAAGTGTGACTACCGATATCCAGCACCCCACCAGGAAGATTCATATTCTCCTGCCCAATGAGTGTACCCAATTGCTCCACAGAAAGATTAAAAGCCTCCAGCTTCTGCGGATCTACATTCACCTGAATCTCACGCACCGGTCCACCTGCGATCGAAACCGCACCAACTCCTTCAATACGATTCAAAGGATTAACTAAGGCCTCATCCAAAATCTTAGCCAATGCGGGATAACTCTCCTCTGCAGTGGCCGACATCATAAGGATGGGGATCATATTGGTACTGAACTTAAAAATTATGGGTTTCTCCACCCCATCAGGCAACCACGATTCTACCCGCCCCAACACATCGCGAATGTCGTTGGTGGCTTCGTCAAGATTAGAACCCCATTCAAACTCCAGCGTCAGCAAAGAAAAATTATCGCGAGAAATCGAGCTGAGTTTCTTCAGATTATTGACGGTATTGAGCTGGTCTTCGAGTATTCTGGAAATATTGGTTTCGATATCCAACGCACCCGCCCCTTGGTAATAAGTATAAATGGTGACCATGGGCGGATCAATCTCGGGATACAAATCGATGGGCAAATAGCGCACCGAAAAAAGTCCGAAAACGATGACCCCGACAAAGATCAGCACCGTAGTAATCGGCTTTTTAACTGCCGTTTCATATATTCTCATTGAAAAGGGTATTTAAAATTTCTACTTCGGTCTATCCAAAACGGACCTTAGCGACTGACCTCCACTTCCGTACCATCCAGCAAGCGGGACTGACCAGCCACAACCACTTCCTCCCCGGGTTGCAAACCCGAAATAATTTCAAACTGCGATCCAATCAAACGTCCCGGCTCAACCACTTTACGTACAGCCTTTCCATTTTCTACCACAAAAACAAAACGCTCATTAATGCCAGCCTGCCTTATTAAAGCCAGATCAGGGATAACCACACGTTGCTGCTCGCCAAAGCCTAAAGTTACTCGTCCAAACATACCGGGACGAATCAAACCCTCCTTGTTCGGAAACTTCAACTCCAGCTGAAAGGTCCGGGTGCTCGGATCCACGGTAGGATACTTCAAATGAACCGTCCCCTCAAAAATCTCATTGGGCTGGCTGTCGATTCGCAGCGTCACATTCAAATCCTCATCCACCCTGGTGAAATACTGTTCACCCACATGTACCACCACCTTTACAGGGTCAATAACTTCTACAGTAAGAATGGCGGAACGCCCGTCAGCCACAGGGCTCATTCCAAACATCTCTCCATCCTCATAAAAGCGTCCGGTAACGACCCCCGAAATGGGCGAGCGCAACACGGTGTTTTCTTCCAAGTTGGCGTGCGCAGTTTTGGCCACATCGAGTTGGGCCTTAAGCTGATCAAGCTGTTGCTCCGAGATACTGCCCACCGTATAAAGCGTGTCCAAACGCGCATACTCTTTACGAAGGTTTTCAAGCTGTACCGAAGACTGCCGATAATTGGCGGCATCCATCTGAACCAGCATATCCCCCGCGCGCACATAGTCGCCTACCTCTTTTAAAATCCGGCCAATCCGAACCGGCTGGGCACTACTGATGTAAGCCTTCTCAAAAGGTTCAATATTTCCCGCAAAAGTTGCAAGCTGCTCTACTTTTTCGAGTTGTACTGTTGTGGTTTTGACCTGGGGCGTACTTTCCCCCTCTTCGGCTTCGGCAGCACTGCCGCAGGAAGTCAAAACAGAGATTCCCCCCAGGAGCACTAATCCGGCAAACGCCCTTGCAAAATGTCGCTTCATATTCAATGGTATATTATGGCAAATTTTAAAACTAAAGTCACTTACTCTTCACGACCAAGAACCTGTCGGTATTCGGTTTCGGCCGATAAATAATCAAACATAGCCTGGCTCAAATTTAGCTTAGCCTGAGTCAGCGCCATTTCAGCATCATTCAACTCCAACAAAGTTCCCGCACCGGCCTTATACCGGGTTTGTGCAATCCGAAATCCTCTTTCGGCCAGACGAACCCCCTCACGATTAGATTCTATTTGCTCCAGGGCCTTAAGCATATTGGTGTTTGCATTGTTGAGCTGAAGCACCAGGTTGCGCACGGTATAGTCGCGCTGTAATTGCAGCTGCTCTCTTCCCACAGCCACCTGTTTCTCCTGATTCCGAATAGAAAAACCCTGGAAGATCGGAAAACTCAATTGCAAACCTGCCGCCAGTGGATTGGCCCACTGATAATCCCCAAATTTAAAATCATTGGCCTGTGCCACAGCCTGATAGCTCATAAAAGCCGATAAGGTAGGATAACGTTGTGAGCGCACCAGCTTAAACTGGGTGCGCATCTTTTCCAATTGCAAATCAAGTTGGGTCAGTTGCGTATTCTGCTCCAGCATTCCGTCTCCGAAACCAGCCGTCTCCGACAATCCCACGCCTTCAAAATCAAACAAGGCCTCACTCACCTTAATGGGAATTTCCTGCCCCAGTCCAAGCAGCACCCGTACCATCATCTCAGACATCCTAACGCCATTCTCGGCTTGTACCAAACCAGGTTTTAAATTCCGTACCTGTACCTCACTGCGAATGACATCGTATTCAGCCACCAAGCCCTGCCCATAAAACTGACGGACACTTTCCAGATTCACTTCAGCATTCTCTACACTTTGAGCCATCACCTCATAAGTATCTCGGGCCAAAAGAAAGGAAAAATATGCCCTTCTCACCTCAGCTTCCATATTGATGCGCGACGCACGCGCCGATTCCAGAGCCGCCTTCATATCGTGCTCAGACAGCTTGATGTTCTGAAGCAGGGACATCGAAAAAAGTGGCATTCCGGCAGTTACCGAACCCTGAAAACTGTTCTTATAACCCATTTCCATAGCTCCTCCTGAGCCAGGACCAAAAACACCCTCTGGCAAAAACAACACCGGCAACTTCATGTTTCGGGTGTATGATCCTTCGGCTGAAATGGCCGGGAACAAAGAGCTCCATGCCTCCTTGCGCGCATAATCAACCCGTTCAACCTCCTTATTCGCAATAACAATGGTTGGGTTGTCTGAAAGAGCAAGCTCCAGGGCTTTGTCCAAAGTCAGCTCCAGACTGTCGGCGCTTTGATTTACAGGCTCCTGTCCCGTAGCCCTACCAGCATTCACCACAAGAAAAAGCGCCAATACCATAACTGCCATTTCCCTTCTGCCTGTTTGTCTAAACCTCATAATATTCATCTGTATTACAGTTGTTTCTTTTGATAATCACTCAACAGTTGATCCAATTCCTGTAGGCCATTCTTAGTTGAAATTCCACGAATGGTTGTCAAAAAGAGGGTTTCAAAAAGCTCGGACTGACTATATAATTCAGGGGGAAACACGTCCCGGCGATTCATAGCCAACATTTGTTCCATAAATATTTTAGCCACAAGCGCAGCATTGGTGCCCGACCTGAAATAGCCTCCCTTCATCCCCTGTTCAATCAATTTTCGAAGCTGGTCCACCATCGCATCCCTTCGGTAGGCAACCATCTCGTTGTACAGCTTAGGGTAATACAGGCGAAGATCCTCAAAAAAAGCAGGATTGATGATCTTGACTGAGTGGGAACCATAATCCAAAACACGCAGAACAAACTCCAATAAATGTTCGCAATTGCCTTCCAGATGAGCAATCTCTTCATCATTTTGGGCAAAAGACGCAAGCATGCAACAATGAAGCAATTCGGTTTTATCCCGAAAATGCTCATAAATCGTTCTTTTCGACATGCCCAATCGACGCGCCACTTCATCCATGGTTATCCTCCGCACCCCTTCATTTAAAAAGAAGCGGCAGGCTTCCTGCACAATTCGCTCTTTCACTTCCATAACTGGCTATAAACGAAGGCCAAATATACCATAGAAAACTACAAAAACCAAAATAGTTTTCTGCTTTTAACTCAAATTTAACAATAATCTAAAATGCTGAAATTCAGCCTGTTAAAAAAACCACAAAACCAATAGAACCAACGCCCCTCTGCACCCTTCTTTGGAAAAGCCCGAAAAGCAGACCCATCCCAAAAATCAAAAACCGCTCTGTCGGTCCGACCTATAATTGTTGTATATTTGCAGGTCACAAGGGACTGAAAAAAAATGAGAAAGAAGATTCTCTTCATCATCAACCCGGTTTCGGGCATTGGCAAACAAAAGGCCATTGAATCTTATATAAAGGAGGGCATCGACACCAAGCTTGCTGCTGTTGAAATCCTTTATACGCAACACAAGGGGCATGCCTTTGAGCTGAGTCGGAGTGCAGCCAATCACTGCCAGATGGTTGTGGCTGTAGGAGGCGACGGCACTGTAAATGAAGTGGGACGTGGGCTTATTGGAAGCCATACCGCTCTGGGCATTATCCCCACAGGTTCGGGGAATGGCCTTGCACGTCATCTCGAAATTCCCTTTAAAGTCAACAAGGCCATACAAGCGCTGAACAACCCACTCATCAAACCCATCGATGTCATCCGAATGAATGAGTTCCACTCACTCAACGTGGCAGGAATTGGCTTCGATGCCTTCATCAGTCACCTCTTTGCCCAACGCAAAAGACGCGGACCCCTGGCCTACATGCAGTTAATGACCAAAGAATTTGCCACTTACAAATCGGCCACCTACCAGGTCACCATCGGCAACGAAACCAAGGACTGGAATGCTTTCCTGATCAGCTTCGCCAACTCTACCCAGTACGGCAACAACTTTCACATCGCCCCTCAAGCGAGGGTGGACGACGGGCTCATCGACGTGTGCCTCATCCGGGATTTCCCCAAGTATACCGCCCCGGCACTGCTCATCAGCATGCTCGATCAAAGCATCGACAAGAACAAGTACGATATGATTGTAAAGGCCCCGGAAGTCACCATCTCCCACCCCACGCCTATGCTTGGCCATGTAGATGGCGAACCCGTGGAACTCGGCACTGAAGCCAAAATCAGCATTCTTCCCCTGGCCCTGAACGTGGCTGCACCACCCCCTGAGCTGCGTCAGCCTCAAAACTTCTTCTCCCCCCTCATGGAAATGCTTCCCTCTATGCCCATCAACCGCAACTGACCTCCACACCCTCCTCCACTCCGGAAGGGAAGTAGTGTAGAACAGCTGCCTTCAGAAAATAGCGTGATGAACAAGGATGCGAAACGTAACAAGCACGGCTCCACTCCGGAAGGGAAGTAGTGCAAGATGGCGACCTAAAGAAAACACCGTAAGTGAACAAAGGAGTGAAACGTCAAAAACATCGCTGTTTGAGCCACAGGCGAGTTCGATGTTTTTAGTGAAACGACTGCAGTGAACAGGTGTTTTCTGTCAGGCGCAAGATTGCACTACGACCACCCGAGTTTCGATGCTTGTAGCGGAGTGAATGGAGTGAACAAGAAACAGGCAGCAGCGCAGAACAGCTGCATCAAGCAAAACTCCGGAAGGGAAATAGTGCAAGATGGCGACCTACAGAAAACACCGTAAGTGAACAAAGGAGTGAAACGTCAAAAACATCGCTGTTTGAGCCGCAGGCGAGTTTCGATGTTTTTAGTGAAACGACTGCAGTGAACAGGTGTTTTCTGTCAGGCGCAAGATTGCACTACGACCACCCGAGTTCGATGCTTGTAGCGGAGCGACTGAAGTGAACAGGAAACAGGCAGCAGCGCAGAACAGCTGCATCAAGCAATACTCTGGAAAGGAAGTGGTGTAGAACCGTGGCCTTCAGAAAATCTCGTCCAAGCGCAGATACAGCTGTTCAAGCCTCTGAGTGTTTCCGTAAGTGAACGAAGAAGCGCAGCGTTACAAGCACAGCTCCACTCTGGAAGGGAAGTAGTGTAGAACAGCTGCCTTCAGAAAATAGCGTGATGAACAAGCTTTCCTACCGTTACAAGCATCGCTGTTTGAGCCACAGGCGAGTTCGATGCTTGTAGGTAGGAAAGTGAAGTGAATAGCTATTTTATGTAAGCAGCAGGAATACACTACGACAAAGGCCACACCCTTTCAGGTATGGCCTTCACACTAGATCAAAAAACGCTTCTACAGCAACATCCCTGCCGCCACCGTTTCATTCGTCGCCTCATCAATGAGGATCACACTGCCCGTCATCCGATTCACATTATAAGCATCAAAAAACAAAGGCTTGGTGGTGCGTACCGAAATCCGCGCAATATCGTTCATTCCAACAGAAAGATCCTTTTCCTCCTTCTCCAAAGTATTGATGTCCATCTTATACTGAACCTCCTTAATCATACAACGCACCTCAGCGGAAGTATGCTTTAAGGCGTATTTACCACCCGGCACCATCTTCTTATCATTGAACCAGCAAATCATCATTTCAATATTTTGATCGGTTCGGGCTGCGCGACCGTTGGTGGACTTAACAATCATGTCGCCACGACTGATGTCGATGTCGTCCTCCAGAGTGATCGTGACCGATTGCGGGGCAAAAGCCTTATCGAGCGACTCCTGATACAGGTCAATGCTCTTTACTTTGGAGGTGAAACCAGAAGGCAGCACGGTTACCCCATCGCCCACAGAAACAACCCCACTGGCTACACGACCCGCATAGCCGCGATAATCCGGCCAATCCTTCGATTGCGGACGCACCACGTACTGCACCGGAAAACGAAAATCATCGCGATTGATATCGCTGCCAATATGAATGTTCTCCAAAAGATACATCAAAGTAGGGCCATCGTACCAATCCATTTTCTCGCTCCTTGTCACCACATTGTCGCCCTCCAGGGCGCTAATGGGCACAAAGCGAACATCCTTAATGCTCAGTTTTGAAGCAATGGCTTCAAAATCCTTAACAATTCCTTCAAAAACCTCCTCCTTATAGGCCACCAAATCCATTTTGTTGACACAAATAATCAGGTGAGGAATCTGCAAAAGAGAAGCAATATACGCGTGTCTGCGGGTCTGTTCCAAAACACCCTGGCGGGCATCAATCAAAATCAAGGCCGCATTGGCCGTACTGGCACCAGTCACCATATTTCGGGTGTACTGAATGTGGCCCGGGGTATCGGCAATAATAAACTTGCGCTTGGGCGTGGCAAAATAACGGTAAGCCACATCAATGGTAATGCCCTGCTCGCGTTCGGCACGCAAACCGTCGGTCAGCAATGCCAGGTTCACCTGCTCGCCACCGGCCCGTACACTGGCCCGCTCTATGGCTTCCATCTGGTCCTCAAAAATAGCCTTGGAATCGTACAACAGGCGACCTATTAGGGTACTCTTACCATCGTCGACACTGCCCGCTGTAGTAAAGCGCAGCAGCTCCATATCTAAATATCCTGAATTTTTTCCGCTCATGATTCTGTGTCTGTTGAAAATGATTAAAAGTAACCTTCCTTTTTGCGGTCTTCCATAGCTGCATCCGATCGCTTATCGTCGGCACGCCCACCCCGTTCGGTAACCCGGGAAGCAGCCACCTCCTGAATAATGTCCTCCAGACTGTTGGCAGCCGACAAGGTGAGGCCGGTACAGGTAATGTCGCCAATTGTACGGCAACGCACCTGCATTTTTTTCGGCTTTTCATTCTCCCGCAACTGCATAAAAGGCGCTGTCGCCATTAATACACCGTCGCGTTCAAACACTTCTCTTTCGTGGGTATAATAAAGGGAAGGCAATTCAATATTTTCCATGTAAATGTATTGCCATACATCCATCTCGGTCCAGTTACTTATGGGAAAAACCCTAAAATGTTCGCCCATATTTTTACGTCCATTGAACAAGTTCCACAACTCCGGACGCTGATTCTTCGGATCCCACTGTCCAAACTCGTCACGGTGCGAGAAAAAACGTTCCTTAGCACGGGCCTTTTCTTCGTCACGGCGACCGCCACCCATAGCTGCATCAAACTTCAACTCTTCTAAAGCATCCAGGAGGGTTACGGTTTGCAGTTTGTTGCGACTGGCATTGATGCCCGTCTCCTCCTGCGCCCGTCCTTTATCAATAGAATCCTGCACCAAGCGAACAATACACTTAGCACCGGTTTTTTCCATCAATTGGTCCCGGTAATCCAGTGTTTCCTGAAAATTATGTCCGGTGTCGATGTGCAACAAAGGAAAAGGAACCCTTGCCGGATAAAATGCCTTAAGCGCCAGGTGAAACATCACAATGGAATCTTTTCCACCTGAAAACAACATGACGGGATTTTCAAACTGGGCAGCTACTTCGCGAATCACGAAAACAGACTCAGCTTCCAACTCCTTTAAGTGATTGATTTGATACTTATCCATGAGTTTATTTTATATAAGACCACGCAAATTTAACGCTTTAAAGGGAGATTTTGAAATAATCCCCTGAAGGATAAAACGAAAGGCCGACCCCAAGGGTCGGCCTTTGCGGCACAATAATGTTCTATCTGTCAATAAATCAGCCCTCATAAACCTTCCAATCCGCTAGGAATAACCAGTTAAGCGAGGGCACAAATGCGTATTAATACGCATCCGGTTTAGTCCTCCATCTGCACTTCGTTGGGATCAAAACTCTTATTGTATTGTTGCATAGCACGCATGCTCATACCCATGCTGGAAAAGCCTCCATCGTGGAACAGGTTCTGCATGGTGACCTTCCGCGTTAAATCGGAAAAGAGCGTAATACAATAGTTGGCGCAATCTTGTGCATCGGCATTACCCAGCGGAGACATGCGATCTGAAAAGTCGATGAGACCGTCGATGCCCTTCACCCCGCTTCCGGCAGTGGTAACGGTGGGCGACTGACTGATGGTATTCACACGCACTTTCTTTTGACGACCATAAATGTAGCCGAAACTACGCGCAATGGATTCCAGCAGGGCTTTGGCATCGGCCATATCGTTGTAGCCGTAAAGGGTACGCTGGGCTGCCACATACGAAAGCGCAACAATAGAGCCCCAGTCGTTCATGGCATCCATTTTAAAGGCAGTCTGAATAACCTTGTGGAATGAAATGGCTGAAATATCAAGCGTTTTTGCCAGATAATTGTAATCCAAATCGTTGTACAGACGCTTCTTGCGTACGTTCAAGGACATACCTATTGAGTGCAGAATGAAATCAATTTTACCACCGAGTACCTCAGTAGAAGTCTTGATCACATTCTCCAAGTCGGCCAAATTCGTGGCATCTGCAGGAATTACAGTTGCTCCGGTTTTTTCGGCCAGCTCGGTAACACTCCCCATACGGCAGGCAACGTGCGTATTCGAGAGGGTAAACTGAGCGCCCTCGGCATGTGCCATCTCAGCCACTTTCCAGGCAATGGACATGTCGTTGAGTGCCCCAAAAATAATCCCTCTTTTTCCTTTTAAAAGATTATATCCCATATTAGTTTTGATTTTTGAAGCTACAAATATAAGCTATAATCCGCCCGAAAGAAAAACTAAAGCGATTTTTGTTTTTATTAAGTCTATTTAAGGAATTCGCGAGCATTGGTCAGTGCAGCCTCCGAAAGCTCTGCCCCACTGAGCATTCCGGCAATTTCCAGCACGCGCGCATCGGCGTCGAGGGCCTTAATTTCGGACAAGGTGTGGGCTTCGGTATCGCGTTTAAAAACCTTATAATGATGCTGCCCCTTTCCGGCGATTTGTGGCAAGTGGGTAATGCTGATAACCTGCAGGCTTTGCCCCATTTCCAACATGATGCGCCCCATCCGGTCGGCAATTTCGCCGGAGACGCCCGTATCGATCTCATCAAAGATCAGAGTTGGGAGACTCCGTGCAGAGGTCAAAAGAGACTTAATGCACAACATCAAACGAGACAGTTCTCCACCTGAAGCAACTTTGGGAATGTCGCACAAATCTCCATTTTTGTTGGCCGAAAAGAGAAATTGTATCAAATCACGCCCCTGTTCACCATAAGACCCGCTGTCCTGATGCTGCAAACGAAGTCGGGCATTGGGCATGCCCAACTCAGCCAACTGACCCGCTATGCGCTCCTCAATTTCTTTAAAAACAGCCTTTCTGGCTGCAGAGAGTTCTTGAGCCATCTTTTGCAGGGCCTCCTCCTGAGTCGCCACCCGCTTATTCAAAACCTTCAGGTCCTCGTCAAAAGCATCCAAACCGCCCAATTTTTGTTCCAATTCGACCAACAAAGCCAATAAAGCCTTATTGTTGTCCACATGGTGTTTCTGCTGCAACGAATAAAGCAAATCAAGCCTATCCTGAACCATGCGAATCCGCTGCGGATCAAACTCGACCGATGTAGCCCGGTCGCCCAATTCTCTGGCCAGATCCTTCAATTCAATGTAGACCGACGAAAGCCGCTCAGACAGTTCTGAGCCGTTTTCAAGATAATCCGCTATTCTGCCCACCTCCTGGTGCACTTGATGCAGGCCGTCCAAAACCGGAAACTCCTGCTCCATCAACAATAAATTGGCTGTAGCCAGCGCCCCCTTTATCTCTTCGACGTGACTGAGTTGCTGCAACTCTTTTTCCAACTCCTCCTGCTCCTCTTCCTGCAGCGCTGCCTCACGCAATTGAACCGCCTGAAATTCCCAATAATCCCGATCGGCTTGTTGCTTTTGGTTTTGTTCAATCAAAGCATCACGTTCTTTGACCAGCTTTCTGTAGGCACGAAAGACCTCCTTGTACGACTCCAACAGCTGTTCATTGCCCGCCACTGCATCCACCACTCCCAGCTGAAAATCATTGGTCCCCAACAAGAGATTTTGATGCTGCGAGTGCACATCAATCAAATGGTCGGCCAACTCCTTCAAAAAAGCCAGCGTAACAGGCATATCGTTAACAAAAGCCCTCGACTTGCCGCTGGGCAATATCTCCCGTCTGATCAGGGTTTCTTCTTCATAGTCCACATCTTCCCGGTGAAACAAGCTTTCCAGGGCATAACCGCTCAAGTTAAATCCGGCTTCCACCACACACTTGCGGGACTTATCGCGTAAAACAGAAACATCACTGCGCTGTCCAAGAATCAAGGATAAAGCACCCAGCAATATGGATTTACCGGCTCCTGTTTCACCAGTAATTACAGTGAAGCCCGACATAAAGTTAATGTCCGCAGCATCTATAAGTGCGTAATTCGAAATAGATAGGTGATACAACATAAATGAAGTGCTTTAGGCACAAATGTAATAAAAATTACAACCTGTTGTCGTCCTTAAGCAAGGCCTCATACTTATCGGCATTAGCCGGGTTAACCTCTTTCAAGATATTCACCACACGGGCTTTCTCCATAGATGGTGAAGCAGAAAAAACATTCTGAATTTCTTCGGCTTTGGCATCGAAGAAAAAACTCAGTGCAAAAGAATTGGGCCGCTGGCGATACACCTTTTGCAAGAGTTCAAGAGCCGAAATCATAGCCGCCCGTCCCTCCTCGGGCTTGTCGGCCATCAAATCAAGTCCCCTCCGGTGGTACTGATAGGTACAATTACGCAAGGGCGTATGGTGTTCATTCAACAGGTTTTCGACCAACCAGTATCGATTGCGCGTACTCTCGAAAGATTTCCAACCCGATTCACGGGCATTTTGTGACATATTCACAATGTTTTGAGCCTGACGATAATAAGGCGTACCTCCCGAGGAAGAAAAGGAATCGTAATCGTAGCCCAGAATAACGTAGGCGTAATAGGCCAAAATCGCTACCAGGTTCGACTCCATATTATTTTCATTATACACCAGGGGTTCAAATTCAACATAACGAAAATGAAGATCCTGATCCTGAAAGTTGATCAGGGGCGACGAATAGGAAGAATTAAAAACAGGCCGCCTTGCCTGAATCTGCAAAGTACCCTTAAACTCATCGCTGCCAATTTGTTCGCGAATATTGATCATTATCGAACATTCTATGCGCTCCTCATTCTGATACACATGCTCCGTCCAATTTTGGCTGTTCATAAACTCCATAATGGAAGTCTGCAAAGTCTCAAAAACTTCTCGATTGGTCCCCTGAATGCTGGGTGCAACCACCTGCACCATACAACGGAGTTCCTGGGCACTCAAACGCTCCTGAGGCAGCAACAACATCACGCCAAGAGCCAGTAAAAATCGACTAAAACCAAGCTTCTTCCACATAAAAAAGGACTTAAAAACAGTATTACTCTAGTTGGTAATGAGACAGGCTTCCAGATGATCCACGATATCTGACGCCACCTCTGCCTTTGTTTTTAACGGAAAGTCGCGCCTTTTATTATCGGCGCCAATAATACTGATCTTATTGGTATCGCCCATAAAACCCGCTCCCTCTTCGGCCAAAGAATTCAAGACAATAAAGTCAAGGTTCTTTTTTTCGAGCTTTAGACGTGCATTCTGCTCCTCATTGACGGTCTCCAGGGCAAAACCGGCAACAACCTGCCCCGGCCTTTTCTGAAGACCCAATTCGCGAGCTATATCGGGGTTAGGCACCAGCTGTAAACTTAAGGCCTCACCACTGCGCTTGATCTTTTGGGCCGCAGGCTGCGCTACCCGATAATCGGCCACTGCAGCAGCCATAATGGCCCCATCGCATAAGGGAAAAAGTTCCTGGCAAGCCGCCAGCATTTCCGCTGCGGTGGTAACCGAGCTGCGGTGAATATTTGGATGCACAGTTTTCAAGTGCACAGGTCCACAAACCAGCTCTACCCGGGCGCCCCGGGCTGCCAATTCCTCAGCCAGGGCAAAACCCATTTTCCCCGAAGAATAATTACCAATAAAACGCACCGGATCAATGGCCTCATACGTTGGTCCGGCAGTTAACAATATGCGCTTAGCGCTCAGCGGCTTTTTTTTTTCAGCCCCTACAAACCAATCCTCCAGCAGCTGAACAATTGCTTCAGGCTCCTCCATGCGCCCCTTCCCTTCGAGACCGCTGGCCAAAGCCCCACTGGCGGGTTCAATAATGGTGCAACCCCAACTTTGCAGGGTCGTCATATTTTGAAGCGTAGAGGGATGCTGAAACATATCCAGGTCCATAGCCGGCGCCACAAACACGGGACACCGGGCCGACAAATAAGTCGTAACCAACAAGTTGTCGCAAATACCATTCACCATCTTACCCATGGTAGAAGCAGTTGCCGGAGCAATCAGCATGGCGTCGGCCCACAGCCCCAAATCGACGTGACTGTGCCAGGTACCATCTCCGCGCTCAAAAAACTCGCCCAACACGGGTTTCCCCGAGAGGGCCGACAAAGTGACCGGCGTGATGAACTCTTTCCCGGCTTTGGTCATCAAAACCTGTACTTCGGCCCCCTTCTTCACCAAAAGGCGAAGCAGGACCGCAGATTTGTAGGCAGCGATACTTCCCGTAACGCCCAGCACAATTTTTTTCCCTTTAAGCATGCTATCTGTTTGAGGGCTCAAGTTAGAAAAGCCTTAGGTTTACAACAAAAAAAAGATAAAAGAAAGTCGGCTTTCTTTTATCTTTTTAGAACTTCTCAGCAGGATAAACCTTCCTTACAATACATCTGGATTTTCTTCCTTACCGGGGTTACGGAAATAAACATTATCCTCCATAAACTCCGTTACGGCCAAGGCTGAGGCCTTAGGCAAACGCTCATAAAAACGGGAAATCTCAATTTGCTCCCGGTTTTCAAATACCTCTTCCAGGTTGTCGGTATAAGAAGCGAACTCCTGCAACTTACGATTGAGTTCCTCTTTCATATCCACACTGATTTGATTGGCACGCTTAGCCACAATCATAATGGATTCATAAACGTTACCAGTGGGCTCCGACAATTTGGCGGTATCCCAGGTAATGGTGTTTGTAGGTGCTTTTGACTTTTTAAAATCCATAGTACTATCTAATAAAACCGGTTGTTTGCTAATTCAACAAGGAGCTCACCTCCTCAAATATCTTATTGGCCTGACTCAAATACTGACTCTCGGGAAATTCATTGATGAAAGAATAGTATTCGTCCAGCGTGGACCGCAAGCGTTCTTCCTGCTTCTCCTCAACACTGTTAACAGCCTCTATATAACGGGCATCCAGGATAAGAAAAGACAACTCCTCCCGAAACTGAGTGTCGGGATAATCGTCCAGCGTGTTGCGGGCTGCAATAACTGCGCTTTGATAATTATTGCCCATGTAATCACCCAAATTGTAATACAAAGTGGCATTCAAATAGGCTTTATACACCAATTTATCACGCAACTCATCCATCAGGGTAGTGGCTTCTTTCGCCTTTTCGCTTTGTGGGTACAAATTAATGAAAAGCTGAAAAGCATCCAGGGCATTGTAGGTCTCCGTTTGATCAAGTCGGGGATTGGGCGACATTTCGTAGCTGCAATAAGCGGTCATGAACTGCGCTTCCTCCGCCAAATCGCTGGTCGGATAATTCTGCACGAAAGTGGAAAAATAGTGCTTCGCCGTAATGTAGTCTTTCATGTTATAAAGACAATCGGCATAAATATAATGAGAGGTCTCCGATTTCTCAGTACCCCTGTATATCCCAATCAGTCCACCAAAAAGAGTACCGGCACGCATGTAGTCCCCTTTCTCGTAGTACCCCATGGCCTTTTCGTACTTGAGGTCGTGGTCGTTGCTCTTCAGCAACTTCTGGTATTCACTGCATGAACCCAGTGTTGCCAACAACAGCAGCATGGCCAGACTTCGTAGTATCCAAATCTTTCTCATAAGCGCTCTAAAAAGTTTTCGATCAAAGTCTTGAACGGAAACATCCGGCAAAGATAAAGATTTCCATTCAATTCCCTAAGCATATTTTAATAATAAAAAGCCTGAGACAGCACCTCGTTATTATTGTGCCGCCAACGGTGTGCTGCAAAACAAATTTCAGGCCAGACTTACCCACCGGCTCGGCTTTAATAAATTTAAAGCGGATAAGCCGGTAATATTTAAAAAACATTACCTTTGCCCGGGAAATAATTAAAAACTTATTAACGTGGATATTTTTAATAAGATAAACGCCAACATGGGCCCGCTGGGCCAATATGGTAAAGAAGCTCATGGTTATTTCATGTTCCCCAAGCTCGAAGGGGAGATTCATCCAAAAATGAAGTTCCGTGGCAAGGAAGTCCTGACCTGGAGTTTGAACAACTATCTGGGATTGGCCAACCACCCCGAGGTGCGTAAGGCCGATGCCGAAGGGGCAAAGGACTGGGGACTGGGCTATCCCATGGGTGCCCGTATGATGTCGGGACACACCAGTCTGCACGAGGAACTCGAAGCCAAACTGGCCGATTTCGTTAAAAAGGAGGACGCCTACCTGTTGAATTTCGGTTACCAGGGCATGGTTTCTATCATCGACACCATTGCCAACCGCAACGATGTAATTGTTTACGATTCGGAATCGCACGCTTGCATCCTGGACGGACTGCGCCTGCATATGGGTAAGCGCTATGTGTTTCCGCACAACAATATGGAGAACCTGCGCAAGCAACTCGAAAGAGCTACTGCTCTGGCCGAAAAGCAAGGCGGAGGCGTACTGGTTATTACCGAAGGGGTATTTGGTATGGCCGGCGACCTGGGGCACCTCGACAAAATCGTGGCCCTGAAAAAGGATTTCGAATTCCGTCTGTTGGTTGACGATGCGCACGGATTTGGCACCATGGGTAAAACCGGCGCCGGCGTAGCCGAACACTACGGTGTGGAAGATCAGGTGGATCTTATTTTTGGCACCTTCGCCAAGTCGATGGCCGGAATTGGCGCTTTTGTCGCCGGTCGCGAAGACGTAATCAGCTATCTGCGGTACAACATGCGTTCGCAGATCTTTGCCAAATCGCTGCCCATGCCTATGGTCGTGGGGGCCCTTAAGCGACTCGAATTGCTGAAGAACCAGCCCGAATTGCGTGAGAACCTATGGACCGTTGTCAATGCCCTGCAAAAAGGCTTGCGCGAGCAAGGCTTTAACCTTGGCGTTACCGAAAGTCCGGTTACTCCCGTCTTCCTCGATGGTACAGTTCCCGAAGCCACAGAGCTGACTATGGACCTGCGCGAGAATTACAACATCTTCTGCTCCATTGTGGTGTATCCTGTTATACCCAAGGGCCAGATTATGCTGCGCATCATTCCCACGGCAGTGCACACCCTCGAAGATGTGGACTACACCATCAAGGCTTTTGCCGAAATCAAAGAAAAACTGGAAGCAGGCAAATACAAGAGCGACAAAATCGCCAGTTTATAAACCGCCTGAAAGTCTTATATTTAAAGGGCTGCCTGTTAAGGTGGCCCTTTTTTTTGTATTTTTTAACTAAATCTTTAGTCGAAAAGTAAGCCAAGGTGTTGACTGACTAAGAAATTAGTCATAAGTTTGCAGAGAAGGAAGGACAAAAACAAGTGATATGCAACTTACAAAAGCAGAAGAACAGGTAATGCAAATACTTTGGCAGCTCGAAGAAGGGCCGGTAAAGGACATCAGGGAGCAATTCCCGGAGCCCCGACCCGCCCGAAACACGGTGTCGACCATCGTGCGCATCCTGGAGAAAAAAGGCTATGTGGATCATAAGACCTATGGAAACGTTCATGTGTATTATCCACTGGTGCAAAAAGAGACCTATTCAAAGAGTCAGCTTTTTGGTCTCATCAAAAACTATTTCAACAATTCCTTTCCGGCTATGGCCTCCTTTTTTGCTAAAGAAAAGGACCTCTCTGCAAAGGAACTGGAACAGTTACTCGAAGAGACCAAAAAAGAACTGGCCCAACAAAACAAAAAGCAATAAACCCAAAACAACCTTTGTATGACACCTTTTCTCTTATACCTCATCAAAGCCAACCTTTGGATCAGTGCTTTTACTTTGGTTTACCAGTCTTTTTTGCACAACCAACGCTATTTTTCGCTCAACCGACTCTACCTGATTACGGGTATGTTGGCCACCCTGCTTTTGCCCCTCATTAAGGCACCAAGCCGCCTGCCATGGTTCTCTAAAGGGAGTACGGAGACTGTCGCAGCCGGCAAGGCCTTTGCCGAACTCCCTGTCTTTAATGGAATAGTGGAAGCGACTTCAACAACATCGGAGCCGCTGCTCAGTTCCTTCCTTCCTTACATCATTCTGGCAGGTGCTGCTGTTGTATTGTTGCGCCTGCTTTTTCAAACCATTAACATCTGGTCCCTGATTCGCCAATCGGAGACCGATCAACGGTCGGGCTTTCGCCTGGTCACCTCCACCAAAGTAAGCGCCTCCTTTTCCTTCTTTTCCTATGTGTTTGTCCATCCTTCACTTTCAGCACACGAAATCAGGGAAATTCTGAAACACGAGGCCGAACACATCCGACAGCAACACTGGATGGATTTAATTTTGGGAGAACTGTTGACGGCCCTGATGTGGTACAATCCTTTGGTATGGCTTTTCAACCGACATGTTCGTGAAAATCACGAATACCTGGCCGATGAGCAGGTGCTGCGCAACAGTACCCAACCGGGCACTTACAAGGCCGTTCTGCTCAACCAGCTGCTGGGGGCTGAAGTCATCCGCCTGGGACATTCATTCAGTTATTCACTCAACAAAAAACGATTTGCTATGATGACCCAACAAAGCACCCATACCATCCAAAAACTGAAGTTTTTATGGATTATTCCAGCCCTCGTTTTGGTAGCCCTATCCTGTGCTGAACTAGACGAAAAGTACGGCCTTGAGGAAAGCGAGACAAACAAAACCATCCCACCCCGCGAAGACGGCATGCTCTATGTTATCGACGGACGTATTCACGATGTCAACGACAAGGTACTAAGCGAGGTTATCTCCCCGGACAACATTGCCTCCATAGAGGTAGTTAAAGGCGAAGAAGCCATGAAGCGCTACGGTAATCTGGGAAAAAACGGAATTATTGAGGTCAATACCCTTTCGAAGGATATTGTGTCACGTTTAAACAGTTATACAGAGGCAGCTATAGAAAAAAGCGCCATGGAAAGCGTCTTTCCCAAAGACCATAAAGGAGGTGAGATTTATATGTTTGTAGAAGAAATGCCTGAGTTCCCGGGAGGCCAGGAAGCACTCATGAACTATCTGGCCACCAACATCAGATACCCGGCAGCCGCTATAGAACAAGGCCTTAAAGGGCGTGTTTACGTCCAGTTCGTAATTAACACGGAAGGGAAAACCGAACAAATTAAAATCCTTAGAGAAGCACACCCCTTGCTCGACAACGAAGCCTACCGCGTAGTAGCTGAAATGCCCCGTTGGAAACCCGGGATGCAGAGCGGCGAGGCGGTCAGCGTCTCCTATACGGTTCCCGTTAACTTTGCCCTGGAGTAGGAAGATCTTTAATCCCGGCTCAAAACACAAGCCTGACTTGTGTGGAGGCTGCCCGATTGTGGCAGCCTCTGCTTTTTAAGCAAGCAGGTAAGAAGCATCAACTACGCTTTTCTTCAGGCAAAGAGCGACAGCAATTCTCTGATTTCTTCTACCTTTTCGGGCTGATTGCTGCTTTCAAAAGCAAAGACCAGATTATTGAGCATGCGCTGCACAATGTCCTTATTGCTGCAGGGCAAATAATAAGAAGGATTGGGCTCCAGCTTTTGCTGCTTTACAAAAAACTCAATTTCCTTGCGCCCCAAAACTGCGCCTTTATTGATGGGATTCAGGTAAAAAAGAATGGAGATTTCTTCTCCTTTGTTGCCGGACACCAAATCGCCCCCCTCGTCAAGGTAGGCCAAAATAAAGTTCTTGGGCAAATTGACCCCGTACACCGGTAAACCCAGCCGTTGTGCCACCACCGAATAAATCACCGAAAGAGAAATGGGATTGCCTTTTCGGGTATCGAGCACATCGCAAATCAAAGAATTCTGAGCCGCCATAAAATTGGTGGTATTGCGCCCAAAACCATGCACATCAAAAAGAATATGGTTGATCACCCGCACCTTTTCCAGGGCAGTCAGGTGATCGTTAAGCTCCAGCCACACATCCTTGCGCAGTTGGTTTATTTTCAAATCCAATTCCTCGTAACGCAGGCCGGGGTATTGGTAGCGCGCCACCAGCCAGGCGCCGTAGAGCAAATCCTCCGGAGCAGCCAGCCATTGACGGAGACGACCCTTTACATCCTTAAACTGCAGCGTGTGGATCAAGTTCTCGAGACGTCGCTGATAGGTGGAGTCGTAGGTCGATTCCCAGGCCTTTTCCAGATCGGGAACAATGTCCACTTCCTCCTTCAGCAACTCCCCCTCCACGGTACTAAAAATCTCGTCGCTGGGATCATCCAACAGAGTAATGAGAGCGAGTACTTTATTTCTTTCCATACAAACAGCTTAGGTACAACAATACAAGGAGTGCCAGACCTAACGGCTGAGCCGTTCAAGTACATATTCGACCAAACGACGCACCTCAGCCTTATAATCCTTGCTGTAGGTGCCTGCCAGACGATTGGCAATAATTACGCAGACCGTGGCCGCTTCATGCCCCAAGAGGCCAGCCAGACCATAAATGGCAGAGCACTCCATCTCGTAGTTGGTAATGCGCTCTTCACCATGGCGAAAGGCAGTAATGCGTTCGTTGATATCGGGCATGGCCAGGGGCAGACGCAAAACCCTGCCCTGGGGGCCATAAAAGCCGGGAGCCGATATGGTGATGCCGGTCTTTACCTGCTCTCCCTTCAAGCGTTCCAGCAAAAGTGAACTGGCAGGAACAACATAAGGCGCAGTCAATTCAGGCAACCAGCCCGTGCTTTGCACAAAGGCTTTTTCGAGCCCCAAATCACAGAGGGCATCCCTTCCGGCATAAAAATTCAGCAAACCGTCAAAGCCCATGGCCTTTTCACTGAGCAACCAGCTGTCGGCCGGCAAATCCTTTTGCAGAGCACCCGAAGTACCCATGCGGACGAGGTTTAAACTGCGGTGTTCGGCCTTGGGCTCCCGTGTAGAAAAATCAATATTGACCAAGGCGTCCAGTTCGTTCAGAACAATATCAATGTTATCGGTACCTATGCCGGTCGACAGGACCGTAAAGTCCTTACCCCTATATGTTCCGGTAGCCCAGACAAACTCACGGTTACGACCTTCACATTGGACGCTTTCAAAAAAAGAAGCCACCAACTCCACCCGACCGGGATCCCCTACCAACAGGACGTTGTCGGCCAACTGACCGGGCTTAATGTGCAGGTGAAAAACACTGCCATCCGGATTTATGATCAATTCAGATTCTGCAATTCTGGCCATCGACATACATTTTGTTGGATTCAAATTAATAAAAAAAAAGCCACACTCCAACAAAATTCTTATCAACAGCCCTGTTCATTACATAATTCGGGGCATATTTCGTATTTTTGCAAAAAACATAATCATGATTCAACGTATTCAAACCGTCTATTTATTTCTGGCGCTGTTATTTACCAGCAGCTTGTTCTTCCTCGATATGGCGCAGCTTGCCTCAACAAACAGCACTTACCTGCTTAACTTCCAGGGGCTGGTTGAAGCCAACAAACCCACAGAACTGCTGATGCCCGCCACCGCTTTAAGCATACTGCTGACTATGGCCGCAACCCTCACTCTGGTCACCATCTTTCTTTACAAGAAACGGGTGCTGCAAATCAGACTATGCGCCCTCAATCTGGGTCTGCACGCCGGTCTCTCCATTATGATCTATTACTTTGGAAAGGCTGCGGCCCGCGAGTTCCAGGCAGAACTCTCTTTCGACTGGCCCCTTGTACTGCCCCTCGCTGCCCTCATCCTCATTGTACTGGCCCTGCGTGCCATCGGAAAAGACGAAGCCCTCATCCGCAGCCTCAACCGCATCAGGTAGAAACGGCGGCTCCGCCGCCGTGCGGACTTCAGTCCGCTTACCAGAACAGGCGCTCCGCGCCTGACCTATTCCTCCCAATCATAACCCAGGACTTCAGTCCTGGGGCCGGCGTAGGCCGGCGAGCCCCCCCCTACACATCCAACAGCACCGCCCCAGGCTCCCGATCGCCCGTCAGCAAAGCCAGCGGATCCTCGATCCGCTTCTTCACATCCACGAGGAAACCGACCGAATCCTTTCCGTCGATCAAACGGTGGTCGTAGCTCAAAGCCACGTACATCATGGGACGAATCTCCACTTTACCGTTGATGGCTACGGGGCGCTCCACAATGTTGTGCATACCCAGGATGGCCGACTGTGGCGGATTGATCAAAGGGGTAGACAGCATGGAACCAAAGACGCCACCATTGGTGAGGGTAAAAGTACCGCCACTCATTTCTTCGAGACTTACCTTCCCACTGCGCACCTTATCGGCCAGGGACTTCATATCGCCCTCAATGGCCGCCAGTCCTTTGCTGTGCACATCACGAATAACCGGAACCATCAGACCTTTGGGACCTTGCATGGCCACGGAGATGTCCACATAGTTGGGGGTCAGAATTTCTTCGCCATCGAGCATACTGTTGACCATCGGTCGCTTCAAAAGCACCTGAGCAGCTGCTTTCAAAAAGAAACTGATCAAGCCGACCTTATAGCCATATTTTTTTACAAAAGCATCCTGGTACTTGCTGCGCAACGCCATGAGGGCCGACATGTCCACCTCATTAAAGGTGGTAAGCATAGCGGTTTCGTTTTTCACCTGCACCAGGCGCTTACTCAACTGTCTGCGCAGGTTACTCATGCGCTCCCGTTCTATGTCACGTTCGGCAGCAATGGAGCTCCCCACACCTCCTCCGGCACGCAAATCCAAAACGGCATCTACTTCGCGCGAGGACAGCTTGCGCAAGCCCTTCAAAACCTCCTCAGCCGAAAGTCCCTCCGCCTCCATTTTAGAACGTGCCAAAGGCGTGCTCTTCATCCCGGTTGGCGCGGCTGCAGGAGCCTCCTGTGCTTCCTTTCCGGGCGCTTTCCCGGCCGGTTTTGCAGCGACTTTTTCTGCCGGGGTTTCTTCCGAAGCAGCTTCCTCAGGGCTATCCTCCTCCACATCGGGCACTTCCACTGAAGTGTCGATGCGACAGGCAATGGCATTCACCTTAACCGTACTGCCGGCTTCAACAACAATCTCCAGCTTTCCGCTTTCCGGAGCCGTAAGCGACAAAGTGGCTTTGTCCGATTCAATCTCAGCCAAATCCTGATTGCGACGAACCAGGTCACCGTTGGCCACCAGCCAGTTGGCCAGTTCTACTTCCGTTATAGATTCCCCGGGGGTGGGTACTTTTACTTCTATTATCATAAGGTTCCTGACTTTTTTATTAAATGGAAAAACGCCGTGGTTCAACAAAATAATAATGCGCCTTTAATATTTCTTCGCGCGACTTGCCTTCCATACAATCGAGATTGCAATAGGGCAGCTTCAACTCGCAGTGACATTTTTTAAAAACCCGGCCAATAATTTCACGCTGGCCCACATTGTGGAGGCCCAACAGACCGGTAGCGGGACTGGCACTGGCCAGTCGCGCCACTGGCACAAGGGCCTCGCCCGGCATCATACTGCGCACATAGTTCCAGGCACCCATATTCTCCGGCTCCTCCTGCACCCACAGCTTCAGACGGGCATTTTTGTATTTCTTCAACACGGCAGCCACCTGCTTCTTAGGGAAGGGATGCAATTGCTCCACCCGCACCAGGGCCACGTCCCGTGCTTCCAACTCCTCCTTACGGGCCAACAAATCGTAGTATATTTTCCCGCTGCAAAGCACCACGCGACTCACTTCATCCACATCCACATTCACATCGTCAATCACTTCTTCAAAGCCCCCATCCTGAAAATCTTCCAAAGAAGAAACACATTTGGGATGGCGCAGCAAGCTTTTCGGAGTAAACACCACCATGGGCACCTGAAAGTCGCGCTTCATCTGACGACGCAGGGCGTGAAACAAGTTGGCCGGTGTTGTAAAGTTCATCACCTGCATGTTGTTGCGGGCGGCCAGATTTAAGAAACGCTCCATACGTGCACTCGAGTGCTCCGGTCCCTGCCCCTCAAAACCATGCGGCAGATACAGCACCAGTCCGTTCATCAGACCCCACTTCTCCTCGGCCGAACTGATGTACTGATCCACAATCACCTGGGCCACATTAAAGAAGTCGCCAAACTGCGCCTCCCAAATGGTGAGCCCATTGGGAACGCCAAGCGCATAACCGTACTCAAAGCCCAGTACGCCGTATTCGGACAACAAGGAATTGTAAGCATTGAAGGAAGCGGGATTGTCGTCGAGATGCCTCAAGGGCATGTAGCGCTCGTTCATATCCTCCACCGTAAAACTGGCGTGACGGTGCGCAAAGGTGCCCCTTTCCGCATCCTGTCCACTCAAACGAACCGGATGCCCTTCGGTCACCAAAGTCGCATAGGCCATCAACTCAGCCATGGCCCAGTCGGCACGCCCGCTGTCCATCATCTTCTTGCGATCCTCTAAAATCTTGTACACCTTCGAAAAGAAAGTCCTGTTCTCCGGCAAATGATTCAATTGCTCACACAAGGCGTGCAAGCGTTTCAGGGGCACCCCGGTGGCTACCGCCTTTTCAAAATCCTCCGTTTTGGGATAGCGGTAACTGCTCCACAAATCCGGCATAAAGCGGGCTATCGACAACTTGTCTATTTTTCCCGAGGCCTCAAACTCCTTTTCCAAATAGGCATCGAAGCGGTCGATTTTCGCCTGCAACTCTTTGGCCGACATCACGCCCTGCTTCACCAACTCCCTGCCATAAATCTCGCGTGAGTTGGGATGAGACGCAATCACCTTATAAAGTGTAGGCTGCGTAAAACGGGGCTCATCGCCCTCGTTGTGACCATATTTTCGGTAAGATAAAATATCGATAAAGACATCGGTATTGAAACGCTGGCGGTACTCCATCGCCAATTCAAACACATAAACGATGGCCTCGGGATCGTCGCCATTGACATGAAAAACGGGACTGTTGGTGACCTTGCCCACATCGGTGGAATAAGTACTGGAGCGCGCCTCAATATAGTTGGTGGTAAAACCCACCTGATTGTTCACCACCACGTGAATGGTGCCGCCCGTCTTGTAACCCGGCAACTTGGCCATTTGCACGACCTCATAAACCACCCCCTGGGCAGCTACTGCAGCGTCGCCGTGCACAATCACAGGCACCACCTTATCAAAATCGCCCTGGTAAGCATGTTCCACCCGCGAACGGGCCAGTCCTTCAGCCACCGGCGTTACCGCCTCCAAATGCGAGGGATTGGGCAACAAGCTTACCCGCACCTCCTTGCTCAGGGTCTTCACCACATTGTCAAAACCCAGGTGGTATTTCACATCACCCAGCGAAACCGTATCGTCGTACTCATCGGCCACAAACTCCTTAAAAATTTGCCGATAAGGCTTACCCAGCACATTCGAAAGCACATTGAGTCGACCCCGGTGGGCCATACCAATCACAAACTCCTCGGCACCCAGCTCGCCCCCCTTATTCAAGAGCGCTTTCAAGCCCGGTATGAGACCCTCAGACCCCTCCAGCGAAAAGCGTTTCTGGCCCACAAAGCGCTTGTGAATAAAAGCCTCAAAACCTACGGCCCGCTTCAGAAAACGAAAAATGGTTTCCTTGCGCTCCTTGTCGTAGTCGGGCAAATTCTTCACCGATTCCATTTTCTCCCGCAGCCAGGCCACCACCTCAGGAATGCGTACATAAAGAAACTCTACTCCAACACTCTGACAGTAGGTATCCTGAAGATGCTGCACAATCTGGCGCAGGGGGGCGGGACCAATACCAATTTGACTGCCAGCCTGAAAAACGGTGTCGAGGTCCGACTCCGACAAGCCGAAAGTCTCCAAGTCAAGGGTGGGATGGTATTGTCGCCGGGCCCTTACCGGATTGGTCTTGGTAAAGAGGTGTCCCCTTTGCCGGTAACCATGAATCAGGTTGATTACATTAAACTCCTTGTCGATGTAATCGCCCGAACTGCCCTTAAAATTGGCCAGGGCAAAATCAAAGCCCTTAAAAAAACTCACAAAGGCCGGATCAACCGAAGCGGGATCCTTTTTGTACTGTTGGTACAATGCCTCCACAGCGCCTGGTTCGCTGTTCCCGACAAACGAATATTCATCCATAATAACTGTTGCTGCTTGCGCGCTTAATACTTCCTTAAATTAGTATTTTTAATTCAAACGAGCCTTACTGCCCCACCTTAAATTTGCTTTCCCTATATTTGAAGTTCGTACCACAAACATACAGCATGCAAAGTTTTTTGGAACGCCTGGCGCAGTACCACGTCTCTCATCATTTAACAGAAATAAACGATTTTTGTTTTGTTTTCCCGAGCCGAAGAGCTTGTATCTTTTTTGAGCGTCAGTTGGCCCGTTTGGTAGAGCAACCGGTATGGTCGCCCAAAATAATTACCATCAGTGAGTTTTTCCGTGAAGTAGACCCCACTCCGGTGGCCGACAACATCACGCTGTTGTTTCGGCTGCACCTGAGTTATTGTCGCGTTATGCAAAGCGACATCAGCATCGATGAATTTCTTCCGCTTGGAGAGATGCTGTTGAGCGATTTCAACGATACAGACAAGTACCTGGTCGACCCCAAAGAACTGTTCGCCAACCTGGCCGCCATAAAAAAAATGGAGGTCGATTACACCCATCTGGATGAGGACCAGGTGGCGGCCATCCAGAGTTTCTGGGAGACTTTTGACCCGGAGCGCCTGTCGGAACAACAGCAAAGCTTCTTAACCGTTTGGGAACGCTTGCACGAGTTGTACCAGGCTTTTCGCCAGGATTTGGACCAGGAAGGCCTGGTGTACGACGGCATGCTGCTGAGACGTGTGGCAGAGCGGGTGGCACAAAGCAAGCACCTGCCCCTGCCCTACAAGAAAGTCGTATTTGCCGGCTTCAACGCCCTCAACAAATGCGAGAAAAGGATATTTCATCAGCTCTACTTCCAAAACAAGGCCACTTTCTTTTGGGATTATCCTCGGCAGATACTGGAAGAAAAAAGCGACCCGGCCCATCCCGGAATCCGCGTGGGTCACGAAGCCGCCTTTTTCATCAAAAGCAACCTAAGCGACTTTCCGTCGCCGCGCGACTGGGAAGCGCCCTTTGCCGATAAGCTGGCCGACATAACCCTGTCGGCCGCCTCCAACGAACTGGTGCAGGCCCAGGTGGCGCAGGACTTCCTCTCTGAGGTGGCAGCAGCCACCGCAGCAAAGGAAAAAACGGCCCTCATCCTGGCCGACGAGCAGCAGTTGCTGCCCATTCTCCACTCCATCCCCGAAAGCTACCCGGCCATCAACATCACGCTGGGTTATCCCATCAAAAACACACCGGCCTTTTCGCTCGTTGAAAACCTGCTGGCCTTGCAAAAAACCACGCGCAAAACCCGCGAAGGAAAAACCTGGTACTACCATCGGGATGTACTGGCCCTTCTGCGCCATCAATACCTGAAAACCATATTGGGACAGCAAGCCGGAGAACTCATTCAGCAGCTCATCGCCTCCAACCAGCTCTTTATCGAAGCCGCCACCCTGGGCCACGATACACAACTGCAGAGCGTCTTCCGAAAAGTAAATACCACTCCGGAACTGACCGACTACCTCAACGAAATATTGCTGCTGGTTTATCACAAACTGCGCGACATGGAGGGAAAGGAATTGGAAATGGAATTCATCTTCCACCTCTACACCACCATTAAACGCCTGAGCGATGTGCTGGGACAGCTGCCCCAGCAACCCCAGCCCGCTACCTGGCAGAGCCTGTTTCGAAAACTGGCCGCTGCAGCCTCGGTGCCCTTCCAGGGCGAGCCCCTGGAAGGCTTGCAGATAATGGGTCTGCTCGAAACCAGGGCCCTCGATTTCGAAAACCTCATTATCCTGGGCATGAACGAAGGGGTTTTCCCAAAAACCACCCCACCCAACTCCTTCATCCCCTTTAATCTGCGCAAAGGGTACGACCTGCCCACCATCGACAACCAAGACGCCATATTCGCCTATTATTTTTATCGCCTCATTCACCGGGCCAAACGCATCAAACTGGTGTACACCACCTCCCGCTCGGCCACCGAAGAGGGCGAAATGAGCCGCTTTTTGCAACAATTGTACTACGAATACCCCGGCCAATTGAAAGTGGAAACCCCGCTGCAGCAGGTCGACATTCCACTGCAACCCATAATGACGGCCGAGAAGACCCCGGAGGTGCTGCGCATCCTCAACAATTGGAAAAGTCCCGGCAAGCGCGACCTGTCGCCCAGCGCATTGAGCCTCTACATCGAGTGTCCCTTACGATTCTACTACCGCTATGTGGCCGGCATTCGCGAGCCCGAAAGCATCAGCGAGGACCTCGACCCGAGGGTTTTTGGCAACCTCTTTCACGAAATGGTAGAGCGCCTCTATACCCCCTGGCTGGGAAAAATGGTCAACGAAAGCGACCTGGAACAATGGCTGAAACAGCCGGACAAAATACGCGACCTCATGGACGAGATTTTTGAAAAAAACATCCCCTTCATCAGGCAGCGCAGTGGCGAATTCAACGATTTACAGGGCAAAAACAGTCTGGTGTACGACATCCTGCAGCGCTACATTCTGCGCTTTCTCGAATGCGAAAAGCAAAGCACCCCCTTCCGCCTGCTGGCCCTCGAAGAAAAAGTCAGCATGCAGCACCCCGTCAACGAGCAGCTGAAAGTAAATCTGGGCGGTTTAATTGACCGTACCGATGAAAAAGAGGGGGTCATCCGCATCATCGATTACAAGACCGGAAAGGCTGGAAAAAAAATAAAGGCTGTGGAAGAACTCTTTTTGAGTGAAAAGCACAGCGACAACAAAGCCGTTTTCCAAACCCTCCTTTACAGCCTCATCAAAGCTCAGCAAGTGGGGCACACCGATATTGAACCAGGGGTAATTGCCGTGCGTGAGCTGTTCGACAAGCAATACGACAACAGCTTGCTGTTGAAAGAAGACAAGCGTTTTGAGAAGTTGAATCTGGCCAGGGTGGAAGCCGACTACACCGAAAAATTAAACGCCCTGCTGACCCGGCTTTTTGACCCCGAAGTTCCGTTTACCCAGACCGACAACCGGAAAGCCTGCGAATACTGTGCCTTTAAAAAACACTGTCGGCGCGACTAAAGCTTAGTCTTCCAACAAATCGGGGCGCAACTTTCGGGTTCGTGCCAAAGCCTGCTCCTCCCGCCACTGGTCTATTTTTGCCTGGTGACCAGAAAGCAGTACCTCGGGCACCTTCCAGCCCTTATACTCGGCGGGACGGGTATAAACAGGAGGGGCCAACAGATTGTCCTGAAAGGAATCGGACAAAGCCGAAGTCTCATCACTGAGCACTCCGGGAATCAAACGCACCACCGCATCCACCAAAACCGCTGCCGCCAACTCGCCACCGGTCAACACATAATCACCCACAGAAATCTCCAGGCTTACATAATTATCGCGCACCCGCTGATCTACCCCCTTGTAATGCCCACAAAGCAGAATCAGATTGCCCTTAAGCGAGAGTTGATTCACCAATCCCTGCTTCAGGGTTTGCCCGTCGGGCGTCAGATAGATCACCTCGTCGTAGCTGCGTTCCCCTTTCAGTTGGTCAATAATACGCGCAATCGGCTCAATTTGCATGACCATACCGGCACCGCCCCCAAAGGCATAGTCGTCCACCTTCATGTGCTTATCGCTAGAGTAATCCCTAATGTTGTGCAAAACCAACTCCACACTGCCCTGGTCAACGGCGCGACGAAGAATGCTTTCGGAAAAAGGACCCTCAAACATCTGGGGGAAGAGCGTTAGTACATCTATGCGCATAGCTTTAAATTTGGCGCAAAGATAGCAAAGCCTGTTGAAATGCAGGCCAAAGGAATTTTTTAAAAAACTTTGGACTTTGCCCCTAATGTAATATATTCGTAGAGTGAATATAACACCTATGGTGATGGAAGCAAATGAACTGAACAAGGAATCCCAGGAGGAAACCCGTCTGAATGCGACCGAACAGGTCGATGAATCCAAAAAAGAGGAACAAAAGACCCCGGAAGCTGCCCCTGAAAAGGAAGCCGAACCCACTGCAAAGCATGCTGAGGCTGAGACCAATGCCCCATCCGAAAAGCAAGCCTCGGACGAGCAGGCAGCAAATAAGGTGGAAGCTGCAGAGGAAGTGGAGACAACTGCACCGACTCAGGAAGACTACAGCAATCTTGATCGGGAAAGCCTGGTGGCCAAATTCCGACAGCTGCTTAAGGAACAGCCAATCAGTGACCTGAAACCGGCCGTGGATACCTTACGCAAAGTCTTCGACAAAGCCTCCGAAGAAATTGAAAACAAGGCCAAAGCGGCTTTCGTCGCCTCCGGAGAACCCGAAGAGCTCTTTGTCCATCAGCCCGACAACCTGCAAAAGGAATTCTCGGCCCTGCTTTTTGAATACCGCAGCAAACGCGACAGCGAGCGACAATCTCAGGAACACGAGAAAGAAAAGAACCTTGCGGCCAAATACGAGGTCATCGAAGGGATTAAGGACTTGCTGAACCGTCAGGAATCGCTCAACGAGACCTTTCAGGAATTTCGTGATCTGCAACAACGCTGGCGCGATATTGGTCCCGTACCCCAAGGAAAGTTGCACGATTTGTGGGAAACCTTTCACCTACACGTAGAGAACTTTTACAACTACATCAAAATAAACAACGAGCTGCGCGACCTCGACATCAAAAAGAATTACGAGGAAAAGATAGCACTTTGCGAAAAAGCAGAGGAACTGCTGCTCGAAGATTCGGCCGTTAAAGCCTTTAAAGCCCTGCAAAAACTGCACGACCAGTGGCGCGAAGTAGGCCCTGTGCCGCGAGAAAAGAAGGAAGAGCTGTGGGAGCGTTTCAAGGCAGCCACCAGCAAAATTAACCAGCGTCAGCAGGAGCATTTTGAAGCCCTCAAAAACCAGTTGAAGAAAAACCTGGAGGCCAAAATTGAATTGTGCGAAAAAGCAGAAGCGCTGCTGGCCGAGGAACTGCATTCACCCAAAGAATGGGAGGAGAAAAGCAAACAGCTTATTGATCTGCAGCAGGTGTGGAAAACCATAGGCTTTGCGCCCAAAAAAGACAACAATCTGGTATACGAACGTTTTCGTAAGGCCTGCGACAGCTTTTTCAACAGCAAGCGTGAGTTTTTCAAAACCTATAAGGACGAACAACAGAATAATCTGCAGCTCAAAACGGAGCTCTGCATTCAGGCCGAAGCCATGAAGGAGAGCAACGACTGGAAGAAAACCACGGACGAATACATACGCATCCAAAAAAAGTGGAAAGAAATTGGCCCGGTGCCCCGCAAGCAGTCCGACATTGTTTGGAAGCGCTTCCGCGAAGCCTGTGACTACTTCTTCAACCGTAAAAAGGACTTCTTCAGTCACATCGATGAAGAACAAGACAAAAACCTCGAAGCCAAAGAAGCGCTTATTGCCGAACTGACCGGGTTTGAAATCAAAGAGGACAACGAAAAGAACTTTGAAATTTTGCAGGACTTCCAGCGCCGCTGGTCCAACATCGGTTTTGTGCCGCTTAAAGAAAAGGAGCGTATCAACCAGGAATTCCGCAACCTCATCAACCAAAAGTTTGATCACCTTAACCTCGACGAAGTCAACAAAAACCTTCAGAAATTTCGCAACAAGCTCGAAAACTGGAAGGCTGAGGATCAGTTTGCCGAAAAAATCGGGCAGGAACGCAATCGCATTATGCTGAAGTTGAAGCAACTCGAAAACGACCTGGTTGTTTGGGAAAACAACATTGGTTTCTTTGCCAAATCGAAGAACTCAGATGCCTTGGTGCGCGACTTCCAACACAAAATAGAGAACGGAAAGCGCAATATGGAATTGCTGAATAAGAAACTGGACCTGATCGACGAAATGCTGTAATTATTCTTCGGCGCGACCTATTTTCGGTCAGATTTTTCTACCTTTGTGGTTTAATTAAAATTGTAGAATTATTTAACCAGATACGCCGTGCCGGATACTCGTTACGTTTTTGTTACCGGAGGGGTTGCTTCTTCACTCGGAAAGGGAATCATCTCCGCCTCCCTGGCCAAATTGCTGCAGGCCAGAGGATATAAAGTCACCATTCAAAAACTGGATCCCTACTTGAACGTGGATCCCGGAACATTGAACCCCTACGAACACGGGGAGTGCTACGTAACCGAGGATGGTGCTGAGACCGACCTGGATTTGGGACATTACGAACGTTTCCTCAACGTTCCCACCTCCCAGGCCAACAACGTAACCACAGGCCGCATTTATCAAAATGTCATCAACAAAGAAAGACGTGGTGATTTTTTGGGCAAGACGGTACAAATCATCCCCCACATTACCGATGAAATCAAAAGAAACATCAAACTGCTGGGCAGCAAGCACCGTTTTGATGTGGTAATCACTGAAATTGGCGGAACGGTGGGCGACATCGAATCCCTCCCCTACATTGAAGCGGTTCGTCAGCTGAAATGGGAACTCGGATCCCGGGCCGTAAATATTCACCTTACGCTGGTCCCCTACCTGGCAGCCAGCGGCGAGCTCAAAACCAAACCTACCCAACACTCGGTAAAGGCACTGCTCGAAGAAGGCGTTCAGCCCGATGTACTGGTCTTGCGTACCGAAAAAGATCTGGCCCCCGACATCCGCAAAAAAGTAGCGCTTTTCTGCAATGTGGACAGCCGCTCAGTAATTCAAAGCATTGATGTCAGCTCCATATATGAGGTGCCGGTAAAAATGCAGGAAGAAGGTCTGGATGAAATCATTCTGGAGAAATTAAAGTTGCCGGTAGATCAAAAACCAGAACTGAAGGACTGGAAAAGCTTTCTGGACAAATTGCACAACGCTAAAAAAGTCGTAAAGATTGGCTTGGTGGGCAAGTACGTCGAACTCAACGATGCCTACAAGTCCATCATCGAAGCCCTCATACATGCCGCCACCTACAACGATCACAAGGTGGACGTACAACTGATCCAGAGTGAAACCCTCACCTCAGAAAACATAGCCGACACACTAACGGGATTGCACGGCATTCTGGTGGCGCCGGGTTTTGGGCACCGTGGCTTCGACGGTAAATTGCTGGCCGTACAGCATGCCCGAGAAAACAACATCCCCTTCCTGGGAATTTGTCTGGGTATGCAGACTGCCGTCATTGAATTTGCGCGTAATGTACTCAAATACGAGAAAGCCAACTCCAAAGAAATGGATCATACCACCGCTTACCCGGTGATTGATTTAATGGAAGACCAAAAAAACATTACCGACAAGGGCGGAACCATGCGTTTGGGGGCCTACGACTGTAAGCTTAATAAGGAGAGTAAGCTTTCTGCAGCTTATGGCCAGGATTGCATCCGGGAAAGACACCGCCACCGCTACGAGTTCAACAACGAATACCTGTCGGCCTTCGAAGCCGCCGGGATGAAGGCTACCGGCATCAATCCCGATACAGGATTGGTAGAGATTGTAGAATTGCCCGATCACCCTTGGTTTGTAGGGGTACAGTTTCACCCGGAATACAGCAGCACGGTTTTAAAGCCCCATCCGGTATTTATGGCCTTCATTAAAGCAGCAATTAACGAAACTCCAAATACTAAACAATAAAAATGGATAGGAATTCGATAACGGGTCTGATTCTCATCAGTCTGGTACTGATTGGTTTTTATTTCATCAACAAACCTTCTGCCGAACAGGTGGAGGCCATGCAGCACCAACGTGATTCACTGGAAAGAGTAGAGTTGCTGCGCCAGCAAGAATTAGACGCTGCCCTTAAGCAACAAGCCGAAGCCAGCCCCGTGGCACTGGAAGCCGAGGCGGAGGCAACGACAGTAAGTGACAGCATTCAGTTGAACAATCAGCTTCAGGCACGCTTTGGACAGATGGCTCCCTTTGTAGAAGGAGAAGCCACCTACTACACCCTCGAAAACGAAAAGGTACGTATGGTACTGAGCTCTAAGGGTGCCCGCATCTATTCGGTAGAGCTGAAGGAATATAAAACGCACGACGGGCAACCACTGATTCTCTTCGATGGCGAGGCCAACAAGTTTGGCTTTACCTTTACACACAACACCCGCATCTTCAACACCAACGACCTCTTTTTTGAAGCACGACAGGAAAACGAGGAGCAGATCGTTTTTGAATTGGGCACCGAACAGGGTGAGCAGCTGCGTTTCAAATACACCTTGCCGGCCGACGAATACATGGCGCGTTTTGAACTGCAAACCGAGCGCCTCAACAACCTGATGGCGACCCCACGGGGCAGCATTGACCTGACCTGGTATATGGAAATGCCGGCATTTGAAAAGGGTCGCAGCAGCGAGAAGCGCTACTCAGGACTATATTACAAATACCACCTCGACGAAGTGGATTGGCTCAAAGGAGCAGGCGACGGAAGTGAAGATCTAAGAACCAAGGTCAAGTGGATTGGTTTTAAGGGCCAGTTTTTCTCCTCTGTATTTATCGCTGACGAGGCCTTTGCAAGCGCCAACGTGGAAGTAAAGGCAGAAGAAAACGAGCAAAGCAACTTTTTGGCTTACAACAAGGCCGAAACAGTGATTCCGGTGGACCTCTCCACCGACGAGAACATTGGTTTTTCCTTCTATTTTGGTCCCAACCACTTTTTCACGCTCAACAATTACGACAAGGAACTGGAGCTTAACCAACTGATTCCCCTGGGCTGGGGCATATTCGGCTGGGTCAACCGCATTGCGGTCATTCCCGTCTTCAATTTTCTTGAAGGCTTCATTGGCAGTTACGGCATCATCATCCTGATCCTGACCATCCTCATCAAACTGGTACTCTTCCCCCTCACCTACAAGTCGTACATGTCTACGGCCAAAATGAAGGTGCTGAAACCCCAGATTGATGAAATCAATGAGCGCATCCCTAAGGAGAAAGCTATGGAGCGCCAGCAGGCCACCATGGCCCTCTATAAAAAGGCCGGCGTGAATCCCATGGGCGGTTGTTTGCCCATGCTGCTCCAGATGCCCATTCTTATCGCGATGTTCAACTTTTTCCCGGTGTCCATCGAATTGCGCCAGGAGAGTTTCCTTTGGGCAACCGACTTGTCGGCCTACGACTCGATCTTCGACCTGCCCTTCAACATTCCCTTTTACGGAGCGCATGTGAGTCTCTTTACCCTTTTGATGGCGGCAACCAACATGCTGTACACCAAAATGAACTCCGAAATGACTGCCTCGGCCAACCAAATGCCGGGTATGAAGGGGATGATGTATATGATGCCGGTGATGTTCCTCTTCTTCTTCAACAACTATGCATCGGGTTTGAGTTACTACTACTTTGTTTCCACCTTGATCACTGTGGGACAAACCCTCTTGATTCGTCGTTTTGTGGATGAGAAGAAGCTGCTGAAAAAGATTCAGGCCAACCAAAAGAAACCGGTGAAGAAATCTAAGTTTGCTCAGCGTCTGGAAGAAATGACCAAGCAGCAACAACAATTACAAAAAGGCGGCAAGAACAAGAAACGTTAAGCGTTTCCACCGTCAGTTTTACCCATAATAAAGAGGGAGAAAAGCAGCTGCTTTTCTCCCTCTTTATTTTCAAAAAGCCCCTATTTTTCAAGCACCTTCCCCACAAAACGGAGGTGGGGCGACAAAGCCATCCCATTGGGGTTGCAACCCGGCCTTCCTTCGGGAATCTCCACCCCCAAACGCGAATAGTGATCCACCCACAAGGGATGAAAATCCCCCGTTTCGGGATTTTTAAAGGTCATGGCTTCCAGTTCAAAGATGTCTGACGAGCGAAAAAGGGTATACACAAAACCCGAGCAGTAATGGCCGGTCCCATCCATCAGATAGGCATCGTCGTAGGGCAAGCCATTGAGAGTGCGTGCAGTATCCAGCGCAGCGGGTATATGTATGTGCAGGGAGTCGCACAGCCGATACACATCGGCCCGGTGACGGGTTTTCAAAAAAGCCTCCAGACTTTCGCAACTCACCCCCTTCTTGGGGGCTGCATGCCAAATCCACACCGTGGAGTCCCTCACCTCCACCATACCCATGTGGGTATAGGAAGTCTCCATCTCGGTCTTGGTTACATCGTCGATGGCCGTAGACAGCTTATCGCCGCCCCACAAACCGGGACCGGTAAACACAAAGTCGCCCGACTGCAAATCGCTTACTTTAAGGTCTGGGGGCTTATGCCCGCAGCCCGGTGTCCAAAAAAGAATGCCCATAAGCACAACAACAAGACAACTTGCCGGAATGAAACGCTGCCTCATATTCCCAGGGCCCTCAACAGGTCGTCGGCCTTATCGCGATGCAAGGCACAAATCCGGTCTATTTTATCACGCAAAATAAGGTGCGCGCCCATGTACTCATGGGTGGGCGTTATGGGAAAATCCCTGTTGTAGTACTGCATCTCTTCCTCCTGCACTTTAATGCGCTTTTCGAGCTGTTGCAGTTCACTCTCATGGTCCTCCAGCACCATCAGTTCTACCGTATTCATGGCCCTTGCTTCATCGCGCTGCAACAACTCCTCGTTGCGGGCCTTCAACAGCGCCAGCTCCTTCAGATAGTAACTGAGTCTATTTTTCCAGAGTCGGTATTCAAACTCCAGATCAGTCAAAAAAATGCTCCCTTCCTTCATAGCCGTGGATTTTGTAGGGAAGATAGCAGTTTTCGCGCAATCGAACAATGCTTTATTCCTCCATTACGCAAATTTCGCCTCGAAACAGGTGGCGCAAAGTATGCCAGGCCACAACAGCAATAACCACCGCTGAAACCCCGGCAAAAAACCAGGCCATATATTTAAAAGCGGTTTCTCCGGACACTTCAAAGGCCAAAGTGGTGGCCACCGTTAAGGCGGTGAGCGGGAAAGTAAAGGCCCACCACGACATAAAAAACTTAAGCCGTGTAAAACTTCGGTACATGCTCACCAAAAGCACAAAAAAGAACAGGGCCATCATCAGTAAAAACATGGCACCCCCGTCCCAACTGCCAAAAAGCCGCATGTAAGCCAAAAAGCCTACCGCCGGCGGGGCAATTATGATGAAAAAGGTAGGAATAAACTTCTCGGGCAGCTGTCCGTGAAAAATCACCCTGTTCATAAACAGACCAAACAGAATGATCCAGAAGAACATGCCCGAGGAAAAATAAAAATACGACAGCAATTCGGGGGCATGTTCCACCCCACTTATAGGCACCAAAACATTACCCACGGCAGGAATGAACCAGGCGGGATTAAAGTGCTTGATTTCATAACTGTGTGTTATCCAGTAGCCGATGGCTTTAATCATAAAAAGGGTATGCAGCACCACGCCCGGCCACCAAAGATACTGCGATACCGAACTGCTGACCGGCTCCCAGGCAATGGACAAGAGCAGCAAGGAAATAGAAATAGAGGGAAAAAAGTTGATCTTAATGGGATGCAAAAACTCCCTGCGCACCTCGTCCATAAATCGCATGGTCTTGAGCAAATAAAGAGACGCAATAAAAATCGCCAGTCCACTCAAAGTCCACAATGCTGTGCTGTAACACCAGGAAGGCAACCAGCCGTTGCTGCCAAACTTCGACAGGATCAGGGTAGCTCCACTCAGTCCCATAATCACCGTAAAGGCCGAAATGGGAAAATACTTTATCTTATTCCACATAACTGTATGCTTTAAAAAAATCTGCTGCTCAGATTAAAGGTATGAAAAATACCCGGATGAACTCTTTCAGGTCCGATCCGGGCATTTCCAATTAACCAAAAAACAATATCTCTGTATATATAGAAGCATCGGGGCTAAGCCTGCAGCATTTTCTTCAACAGAAAATCCTTACTCTTTACCCCTACAAAACGATCCACTTCGCGACCGTCTTTCAGCAAAAGCAAAGTGGGTATGCTGCGCACCTTAAACTGCTCGGCCAGGCGCTGCTGCTCCTCTACATTGACCTTGGCCACTTGTCCCACACCCCCCGAAGACCTGGCCACCTGATTCAACACGGGAGCCATCATTTTACAAGGGGTGCACCACCCGGCCCAAAAATCGACCAGCACCACCCCCTTGGCGGTCTTTGCTTTAAAGTTATCGGTCGTCAGGTGCTGAATCTCCTCTGCATCTGGCAAGGAGGCAAAGTGCTTCATTCGCCGATAGTTAAAGTACGAATAGCCGATAAAAATCACCACAAAGGCGATGAGTCCATAATAAAAAGGGTCCATATACCAAAAGGTTTTTGTGCTTAGGCCGACTTCGACTTCAGCTGATGCAAATAGTTGGATGCGGCCAGGGCAGCAACGGTGGCATCGCCTACCGCTGTGGTAACCTGGCGATAACGTTTGGCGATGGCGTCGCCAGCGGCAAAAACACCCGGCACGTTGGTCTCCATATCCGCATTTACCACCATTTCACCCCGCTCGTTCAAGGCGACCTTCCCTTGCAGGAATTCGGTATTGGGCACGTAGCCAATGAAGACAAACACCCCGTCGGTAGCAAAGCGCTCTACACGCTGCTCCTTCAAATGGGTAATGTCTACCGCTTCGAGGTTCTCCCCGCCATAGAAGGCGCTCACCGTAGCTTCCATCACAATGGAAATCTTCGGGTGCTTACGGGCCTCCTCAATGGCATGTTCAAAAGCCTGAAAATGATCAAACTGATGCACAATGGTGACCTTTGAAGCGTATTTGGTCAGCGAAACCGCCTCCTCCAAAGCAGAGTTGCCCCCGCCCACTACCACAATCTCCTTATCGGTAAAAAAGTCCCCGTCGCAGGTAGCGCAATACGAAATGCCCTTGCCTTTGTAGCTGTCCTCCCCCGGCACCCCCAAGGTTCTGCTGCGTCCGCCCGGGGTGAGCACCACGGCATCGGCCGAGTAGGTCTCCCCGTTAGACAGGGTAAAAGTCTTCACAGCACCATCCAATTCCATATTGGCGATGTCGATGTTCGACTTTAAGGAACAACCAAAACTTTGGGCCTGTTTTTTCATGATGTTGCCCAACATATAGCCGTTGATCGACTCCACGCCGGGATAGTTGGCAATCTCGTGCGTCAGTACCATCTGGCCCCCTATGGTCCCTTCACTCAAAATAAGGGTATTCAGACGGGCCCGCGACAGGTAAATACCTGCCGTGAGTCCCGCTGGTCCACCCCCCACCACTATAGCGTCGTAATGTTTGTTTTCCATCATAACTTAAGCGTTTTTAGCTGCGCCAAACTGCTCGTTCAAAATACCGGTTACCTGATCGCGACTCTGAATGCTGGAAGTGGCTTTTACCACCTTGCCGTTTTTGTAATAAATGGTAAAGGGGATGCCCATAAAACCACGTACCTCAGGCAAGTTACGAATGACGTGTGCCTCGGGGTTGTCAAATTCCATATCGAAAAACTTCACGTGACTGTATTCGCCTTCCAATTCTTCCATGATTCCGTAAACGGGGATGCACATGGGGCCCATACGGCCACAACAAACCATTACATTCTCGTTCTCGTTGATGATTTTTGCGTGCTGCTCTGCAGTCTCAATGTGATTCAAATTTGTGTACAACATAGTATTCAATTTTTAGCGTTGATATTCGTTAATTAGCACAAGACAAAAGTAGGGCGGCCTCAGCAATTTTCTTTAAATTTGGGCTGCGACGAACTCCGCTTGCGGATTGATTTGCCTCAACTTTTTTATTGATCCGGAAATATGAAGACCATCCAGGAAGACGACAACAACTTTATTTGCGACATAGCGGCCCCCTGTTTTCACCTCCTGGCCGGAGACGAACTCACCCTGGTGCGTGAAAGCAAGACCCAGGTCTTGTTTCACAAAGGAGAAAACCTAAGCAAGCAGGGCACCTTTGCCTCCTACATTTTGTTTGTAATGAAGGGCCTGGTAAAAGTGCAGCTGCAGGAAGGCGATAAAAGCTTTAATTTGCGTTTGGCAGGAGCGGGTGAGTTTCTGGGACTCTCTACCGTTTTTGGCAAAAACACCTTCAACTATTCGGCCACAGCATTGAACGAAACCCAGGCCATGCTTGTTGAAAAGTCGGCCATTGAAGAATTGCTGAAAAGCAATGGACACTTTGCCTACAACCTCATGCGCCGCTACGTAGCCCACAACGACGACCTCTACCAAACCCTGCGCAACCTCATGTACAAGCAAATGAACGGTCGCCTGGCCGGCACCTTGCTGTATTTAAGCAGTGTAGAATTTGCCGGACAGGATGTTTTCAGCCTGCTCAGTCGCAAAGACCTCGGCGAATTTGCGGGGATATCTACCGAAAGCACCGTCAAACTGCTGAAAGCCTATGAACGGGAGGGTATTCTGAAACTGAACGATAAGCACATCGAAATACGGCAAGCGGACCTGCTGCGCGAACTGGCCGAAAAAGGATAAAAGTGGCGATATAAAGATGCAAAAGCGACTTAAAAATACCATCAGCGGACTGCTCCTCCTAATACTGGGGACCTTCAGCAGTTGCGAAAGCGACCTCCACCTACAGTTGAAGGAAGGCGGCGGGCAGCTTGTACTCTTTGCTTTTCCCACAGCCGACTCTACGCTTAGTCTACATCTGAGTCGCAGCGTAAACCACTCCTCGCTCGACGATTTTGAACGCATTTACGATGGCTACCTGGCCCTGTATCGGAACGGAGCCCGGGTCGATTCTTTTGCCTGGCCCTATCAGGAGACCTGGGCCCACCGGACCGGTCTGCCGGTGCGCGAAGGCGATGTGTGGACCATTCGCGGGGGCGACAGTAAAGGACAGCGCATTTCGGCCACCACCACCATTCCGCAGGCAGTCGCCATCGAGGGACTCGACAGCATTGGCCGAGGCAGTAAAAACGGCGATCCCTTTATTCAGTATGAACTCATTTTTACCGATCCTCCCGAAATTGACAATTACTACCAATTGCTGATCTTTGGGGAGACGCGCGACTCCCTCGACCATTTGCTGAACCGGCAAACCCTCAATTATGCCAAGACCGATGAAGTGTTTTACATACGCGACCAGGAGGGCAGCCTCCTGGGCGGCATCGACTTTCTGGGTTCCTTTTCCGACTACCTTATTCAGGGGCAGTCCCACCGCTTGCAAATCGGCATTCCATCCGTTTACCTCAGCAACCCCAAACCCGGCGAAAAACAGGTCATCCGTCTATGTCTGTTGAGTCTCTCCCCCGATTACTACCACTACCTGCGCAGTCGCGTAGTGGCCGAATACAATTACGATTTGCCCGTAGTGGATCCCATAAAAATATATTCGAATACCACGGGGGGACTCGGCCTCGTTGGGGGTATGTCCATAGCCAGCGACTCCTTGGTTCTTATCGGCTCCGACTATGAATAATCAAATTTGTTTATGAAAGCACCCCATCGTTTCGGTACAAGCATTAAGTTTAAATAGGTAACTTTGTCACCACAAAAGCTGCCAAAACTGCCATTTTGAGTTTTGGAATAAAAGTTGCAGATTTGCAGTCAAATTAAAACATATAAATACATACATATTATGGCCTTATTTGGAAAAATTGAGAATTTGGACAGCGGCTCCAACGACAACAAGAAAGACAAAAACATAAGCGACATCGAGAAAGCCCGCGTACTGATTATTGGCTCGGGACCAGCCGGTTACACAGCCGCCATTTATGCAGCACGTGCCAACCTCTCCCCCATATTGTATGAGGGTTTGCAGCCGGGTGGACAGCTTACCACCACCACCGAAGTCGAAAACTTCCCGGGCTATCCCTCCGGAATTACCGGTCCCGAAATGATGGAAGACCTCAAAAAACAAGCGGAACGTTTCGGCACCTCCATCCGTTTTGGCATGGCTACCGAGGTGGACTTTTCAGCGCGTCCCTATAAGGTGACCATCGACGACAAAAAAATAATTGAAGCAGAAGCCGTTATCATAGCCACCGGCGCCACCGCCAAATACCTCGGTCTTGAAGACGAGACCAAGTATGCTGGAGGCGGCGTTTCGGCCTGTGCCACCTGCGACGGTTTCTTTTACCGTGGCAAAGACGTTGGTGTAGTGGGCGGCGGCGACACCGCAGCCGAAGAAGCGCTGTACCTGGCCGGACTCTGTAACAAAGTGTACCTGATTGTACGTCGCGACGAGCTGCGTGCCTCCAAAGTCATGCAGGAGCGCGTATTCGCCACCAAAAACATTGAAGTATTATGGGAGCACCAAACCCTGGGCCTCTATGGCGACGGAGTTGTGGAAGGCGCCACCCTCGTGAAGAAAAAAGGAACGCCCGAAGAGGAGGAAGTTAAAATCAAAATCGACGGTTTCTTCCTGGCCATTGGACACAAACCCAATTCCGACATCTTCAAGCCCTTCCTCGAGACCGACGAAACCGGCTACATCAAAACCGTTCCCGGCTCATCCAGAACCAACGTTCCCGGCGTTTTTGCCTGTGGCGATGTACAAGACCACATCTACCGTCAGGCCGTAACCGCCGCCGGTTCCGGCTGTATGGCCGCCATCGACAGCGAACGCTTCCTGGCCGAAAATCCTTTGAAATAAGCCAAGAGACATTAGAACAAAACCAACAGAGCTGCTCTCCTAAGGGGGCAGCTCTGTTGCAACTTGGGCCTTGAAGGCCGCTGAGTACTTTTTTCTACTGGCTACCATAGCCGTTTTAAAGTTATGTTTTTTCAACTTAACTTGGTGTCCAATATTTGGGGTGCATTATATTTAAGCCTAATCCCTTCTTTTTGGATATTCTCATAAAATGGAGTAATGGAATACTTAGAATGCCATTCGTTCTTTGAATAAATTAATGGTGAAAAAATCTCTCCGGTTTTCAATTCCAACTCATAAAACTCATCCAGAAACTTAGTTTCGAAGTCAAACGAAATATTTGATGCATTAAGCAAGATCAACAAATCCCAATCAGACAGCTTCTTTGCATGTCCTCTGGCTCGTGAACCGTACAAATACACCTCTGAATCTGGTGCATTATTATCCACAACCATTTTTATCATTTGTAGTATTTTTTCTTTCCTGCTCATATTAACAAAGATAGCAATCTACGGCAATTTACACCGGTTTTACCAAAAACAAAAGATCAACTTCTCAATTCAACACCCACCAACAGCAATTCAACCCTTGACATAAACCCCTATGGCACATAGAAACGTAGCGTAACAAGCACGGCTCCACTCCGGAAGGGAAGTAGTGTAGAACAGCTGCCTTCAGAAAACAACTCGTCTAAGCGCAGATGCAGCTGTTCAAGCCTCTGAATGTTTCCGTAAGTGAACGAAGAAACGCAGCGTTACAAACACAATTGTGCTCTGGAAGGGAAGTGGTGCAAGATAGCGACCTACAGAAAACAACTCGTCTGAGCGCAGATGCAGCTGTTCAAGCCTCTGAATGTTTCCGTAAGTGAACGAAGAAACGCAGCGTAACAAGCATCGCTGTCTGAGCCGTAGGCGAGTTTCGATGCTTGTAGTGAAGTGAATGAAGTGAGCAGGAAACAGGCAGCAGCGCAGAACAGCTGCATCAAGCGAAATGAACAGGTGTTTTATGTCAGGCGCAAGATTGCACTACGACCACCCGAGTTCGATGCTTGTAGGGAAGCAAGCGAAGTGAATAGCTATTTTATGTCAGCAGCAGGAATACACTACGACCACTCGAGTTCAAGAATTTTAGCGACTTGAACAAAGGCTCCGGAAATAAGCGAAAGCGCAGATGGTACACATCAAGCGAATTGAACAGGTGTTTTCTGTCAGGCGCGTTCAGCAGCATGAAACACCATTAGAGCCTCCATCGGCGACCGCCTCACCTCTCCCAAACGGCAGCCCTTCTCCAACGCCACCTCCTCCAGCAGCTCCCGGAAAAACCAGGCTACACTCCCCGTAAAGTGCAAGGGCAGCTCCCGGTGCCCCGGATAAAGCAAAATGTTGCGGTCAAAAAACTCGACAAAACTCTCCCTAACCAGCCGACGTACAACCGGCACCTCCAAATGCTCCAGAATAAAAGGGACAAAGCCCGCTAAAAAGCGATTCGGAAAAGGCTGACGATACACCCGCTCTACCACCTGCAAGGCAGAAAGGTCGTAGCGCCCGATAAAAGCAGCCGACAAATCGGCCGGCAACTGTCGTTTAAAAACCGCGGATACCAACTTGCGTCCCAGCACCGCACCACTGCCCTCATCCCCCAGAATAAAACCCAGGGGCGAAATGTGCTCAACAATCTCGCGCCCGTTATAATGGCAGGAATTGGAGCCCGTACCCAGAATGGCAACAAGGCCCTCTGAGCGTCCACACAAACCACGAGCAGCCCCCAAAAGGTCGCTTTCGACCTCCACCCGGGCACCGGGAAAGCGCCCTTCGAGCGCAGTCACCAGCTTATTGCGTTGCGCCTCACCGGCACAACCCGCACCATAAAACCAAACTTCCTGAACCCCCACCCATCCGGGCAGTTCCATCAACACTTTTTCTATGTCGGTCAGCTCTTGATAAAAAGGATTGATGCCTGCACTTAAGGCATTTTCCTGAACCCCGCCATCGGCAGCAAACAAACACCACTCCGTTTTACTGGACCCACTATCGGCAATCAGCTTCATCTTCTTTTAAAAATCTTTGGTTACTCCGCCGGCTCTTGGCTATATTTACACCTTGTTGCGGTACAAAGCCGACACAAATTAAGCATTAATTCACCAAACACAAAGGTCATGAGCAAAGACAGCGGAACTTCAGGTGCCATTTACGGATTGGGCCTCATTGGCGCAGCCATCTACTTCATTTCCGGAGCCACCAGTTTCTGGGCAGGCGTACTCGGCTTTTTAAAGGCCCTGGTGTGGCCCGCCTTTTTGGTTTACGAACTGTTGAAATACATCGGCGCCTAAATATGGACAAAATAGAGAAGCACCTTTTGCTGCAGCCCTCGACTGCGGCCCTGAAAAGTATTGCACAAAGCTGCAAGGCACCCTACCTGTTGCTGCAACTCAGGGAAGCCGACATTGAATGGCTGCCCCGGGCCCGGGAGCGCCTCCTGCAAACAGCAGAAAACACCGGCGCCCTGCTGGTCTATGCCGACGCCTACCGCGAAAAGGACGGCCAACTGCAAGCCTGGCCCCACATCGACTACCAGGATGGGAGTCTCCGCGACGATTTTGATTTTGGTCCCCTGGTACTGGTCCAGACCGCTGCCTTTAAACTTGCCGTGGACCAGCTGGACGACCATAACTACGCAGCCTGGTACGCGGTGCGCCTGCATCTGGCCCGCCGGGGACGCATCCTTCGCCTGCCGGAATATCTTTACAGCTACAGTCGGGACAACGATAAGCGCAAAACGGGACAACAGCAATTCGATTATGTGGACCCGCGCAACCGCGAGGTGCAAATAGAGATGGAGGCCGTCTGCACCCGGCATTTGAGCGAGCTGGGCGCTCTGCTCCAGGCCCCTTTTAAAGAAGCCCCCCTCGAAGAAGGCGAGTTTCCGGTGACCGCCAGCATCGTTATTCCCGTTCGCAACCGCGTTAAAACCATAGAAGAAGCCGTCGCTTCGGCAGCGCGCCAGCGGTGCGACTTTCCGTTTAACATTTTGGTGGTGGACAACCACTCCGACGACGGAACAACGGAACGGCTGCAGGCACTGACGCAACAACACCCTCATTTGCTGCACCTGCAACCTAAAAGCAAGCAGCTGGGCATTGGGGGCTGCTGGAACGAGGCCCTTTACCATCCGCAATGTGGCCGCTTTGTGGTGCAGCTCGACAGCGACGACCTGTACAACAGCGACCAGGTGCTGCAAACCATCGTCGACACCTTTTACCGTGAGCGCTGCGCCCTGCTGGTGGGCAGCTACCAGATGGTCGACTTCCAGCTGGAGGAACTGCCACCGGGCCTCATCGACCACCGCGAATGGACCCCCCACAACGGTCCCAACAACGCCCTGCGCATCAACGGACTGGGTGCACCCCGCGCCTTTTTCACCCCCATTCTGCGTCAAATCGGTTTTCCCAACGTAAGCTATGGCGAGGACTATGCCGTAGCCCTGGCACTGAGTCGCACCTGGCACACCGGGCGCATCTACACGCCCCTCTACCTTTGTCGCCGCTGGGAAGGCAATACCGATGCCGACCTGAATGTGCAGCAGAGCAATGCGCACAATACGTATAAGGACCGACTGCGCACCCTCGAACTGTATGCCCGCACAGCCAAAAAATAGACAAATGGACTACCTTTCGGTCGAACATTTTTTACAGGAACAACTCAGCCAATGGCCCGAGGCCCGCAAGCGCTTCGAAGGTCTGGAGGAAGTCATGACCCGAAGCATCGGCCTGGGACAAGGCGAAAACCTTGTCCTCCAACTGAACCCACAGCGCATCCGCTCCTCCGCCGCCGCCACCGATGCCCCAAGCATTGCCCGGCGGGCCTGCTTTTTGTGTCCCGAACAACGCCCGCCCGAACAGCTCATCTGGCCCTTTGGCAGCGACTACCACATTCTGGTGAATCCCTTCCCCATCTTTCCACAGCACCTGACCATCGTAAGCAAGACCCACGTGCCTCAGCGCTTGGCGGGACGCATAGGCGACATGCTGCACTTGGCCCAACACCTTAAGGGCACTACCGTTTTTTACAACGGCGCAAAATGCGGGGCCTCGGCACCCGACCATTTTCACTTTCAGGCAGGAAGCAGCGACCTTATGCCCCTGGAGGAAGAATGGCGGCAACATAGGCGCGAAACCCTTTGGGAACAAGAAGCCTTGCTTATCCAGGCATCGGCCAACACGCAACGCCACTACCTGATGTTGGAAGACGACGACAGCGAGCGGCTGGAACAGGTATTGCAAAGCATTTTAGAACAGCTCCAAAAGCTACAGGAAGAAAAGGAAGAAGCCCGCATCAACCTGCTGGCGCGCCACCATGGCAGCCATTGGCGCCTCTTTCTCTTTCCGCGCGGGGCCCACCGGCCCCGCCAGTACGCCCTCGAAGGAAAAGAACGCCTGCTGTTGAGTCCCGCCTCCGTAGATTTCGGCGGCCTCTTTATTTGTGCCCGCGTGGAAGATTACGACAAACTGAACGCCCCGCAATTGCGCGACGTACTCAGTCAATGTACCTTGCCTGCCGGTCAGTGGCAGGAATTTAAAGAAAAGTTGAGCGCCTATTTTAGTAAGTTATGAAGTGGAACAACCAGGAACCGGAAATAGCGGTGGGACTGCTGCGGGCACCCGATATACAAGTCACGCTGCACGGCAGCTATCGTTTGAACGAGGAGCTGCTCAGCGGCAGGGTGACCTTCAGCCTGGACAAGGAGCACAAGGGTGCGGGGGGACTGCTCAGTTATCGGGCGGGACAGAAAACCGGTGAAACCGCTCTGCCTCTGACGCTGGTACCGGTCAACTACGACCAGGAAGTGGTGGAGGTCCACCAAATAACCATCGGTATCGATTTTCACTGGCAGCGGAAGGAGGACCAGCGTTTTCGGGGCAGTCTTCGTTTGGTGGAAGAGGGGGGACAACTCAGAGTCATTAATGTACTGAAGCTGGAGGACTATCTGGTGTCGGTCATTTCTTCGGAGATGAAGGCCACCGCCTCGGCCGAATTTCTGAAGGCCCATGCCATCATGTCGCGCAGCTGGCTGCTGGCCCAATTGCAAAAGGCGGCCGAAGGAGGAAATGCCGCCGGGGCAGCAGACCAGGACAACAACCCGGAACGGCACATTAGGTGGTACGACCGGGAAGACCATGCCCTGTTTGATGTATGTGCCGACGACCACTGTCAGCGTTACCAGGGCCTGACGCGGGCGACGGAGCCGCGGGTTGAAGCGGCGGTCCGGGAGACAAGTGGGCAGGTCCTGCTTTACAACGACCGGGTTTGCGATGCCCGTTTCTCAAAGTGCTGCGGCGGAGCCACAGAAAGTTTTGAGGAAGTCTGGGAGCCCATCCCCCACCCCTACCTGGGCAGCTGGCGCGACGGCGGGCAGGGCGACTTGCCCAATTTACGTAAGGAGGAGCAGGCAACGGCCTGGATACTGGGACAACCGGAGGCCTGGTGCAGGACCAGCGACCGGGAGGTGCTGGCTCAGGTATTGAACGACTACGACCAGGAAACGCAGGACTTCTTCCGCTGGGAGGTGGTGCTGAGTCAGCAGGAGCTGCAGCGACTGCTGAAGGAAAAAATCGGTCTGGAACTGGGCGCCATCCAAAGTCTCCGCCCCCTAAAAAGAGGCGGCTCGGGGCGCATCAGCGAACTGGAAATTACCGGAACACAGGGTCGTTGCGTGGTGGGTAAGGAACTGGAAATACGCAAAGCCCTCTCGCCCTCCCACCTTTACAGCTCGGCCTTTGTGGTAGAAGCGCAACCTGCCGGTGCGGCGCTGCCGGAGGCCTTTCGCCTGAGGGGCGCAGGCTGGGGTCACGGTGTGGGCCTTTGTCAGATAGGCGCTGCGGTGATGGGGGCCGCCGGCAAAGACCACACCCGGATATTGTTGCACTATTTCAGGGGAGCCGCCCTTAAAAAACTGTATTGATGGAAAACACGAAACAAGGGAACGGTTGGCGCTGGATTCCCTCTTTGTATTTTGTACAGGGACTGCCCTACGTCATGGTGATGACGGTATCGGTAATCATGTACAAGCGCCTGGGCCTCTCCAACACCGACATTGCACTGTACACCAGCTGGCTCTACCTGCCCTGGTTCATCAAACCGGCTTGGAGTCCCTTTGTCGATTTGTTGCGCACCAAGCGCTGGTGGATACTGGTGATGCAGCTGGTGATGGGGGGCGGACTGGCAGGGGTGGCCCTGAGTATTCCGGTCGATCCTTTTGTGCGCTACACCCTGGCCTTCTTCTGGCTGCTGGCTTTCAGCTCGGCCACCCACGACATTGCTGCCGACGGCTTTTATATGTTGGGATTGAAGGAGGACGAGCAGGCTTTTTTTGTAGGCATACGCAGCACCTTTTACCGCCTGGCCATGATGACCGGTCAAGGGCTTCTGGTGATGCTGGCCGGCTGGCTGGAGCAGCGCATGGGCATCGCCAGGGCCTGGCAAATCACCTTTGTGGCCATGGCACTGCTGCTGGTGGTGGCTGCGCTGTGGCATAGTTGGAGTCTGCCCAGGCCCCAAAACGATGGGGCAACCGAAGCGCAGACTGGTGCTGAGTTGTGGCGGGGCGTTGGCGCCTCCCTGGGCTCCTTCTTTGCCAAACCGGGCATGAAGGTGGCCGTGGCCTTTATGCTGCTCTATCGCCTGGGCGAAGCGCAGCTGGTGAAGCTGGCCGCTCCCTTTTTGCTGGATGCCCGGGAGGTGGGGGGACTGGCGCTGAGTACCGAGACGGTGGGCTTACTTTACGGGACCATTGGGGTGGTGGCGCTGACGCTGGGAGGCATTCTGGGCGGATGGCTGATTACCCGAAAATGCTTGCGCTATTGGCTGTGGCCCATGGCATTGGCCATGAATCTGCCCAACCTGGCCTATGTGGTGCTGGCCTGGTGGCAGCCGGAGGGTATGTCCATGGTGGCCGCACTGATAGCCCTGGAACAACTGGGTTATGGCTTTGGTTTCACGGCCTATGTACTGTTTCTGATTCATTATGCCGACGGGCCCTACAAAACCGCCCACTACGCCATTGGAACGGGACTCATGGCCCTGGGCATGATGCTGCCGGGTATGGCTTCGGGCTGGCTGCAAGACCTCCTGGGCTATCGCTTTTTCTTTATTTGGGTGGTGCTTTGTACCCTTCCGGGTTTTGCCCTGCTGCCCCAATTGAAGATTCCGGCACATTTTGGCCGCAAAAACCAGGGCTTTACCAAAAATTAACGGGCACTCTACAGCAGTTGTATTATCTTTGTGCCCTAAATATTTTAATATTCAACCTGTCGCAGCGTTGCTACCATGACCAAACAACGAGAAATCATTCTGCTGAACATTGCCGGTGAGGACAAACCGGGAGTTACAGCTACCCTGACCAACATTTTGGCCGAACACAATGTCAACATCCTGGACATTGGTCAGGCCGTTATCCATGAGGACCTGGGTCTGGGCATCCTCCTGGAGGTGCCCGAGAAATCGGAATCTTCGCCCATCCTCAAAGACCTGCTTTTTAAGGCCTACGAGATGGGCCTCAATATAAAGTTCACGCCCATTCCGGAGCACAAGTACGAAGAGTGGGTGAACCACCAGGGCAAGGAGCGCTTTATTGTGACCCTGCTCTCGCGCAAGCTCACCGCCAAACAGCTTTCTAAAGTCACCCGCCTCATTTCCGACCAGGGCCTCAACATCGATCTGATCAGTCGCCTCAGCGGCCGTGTTCCCCTGAACAACGGCAAACACAACAAGAGTGTGGTGGAGTTCTGGGTACGCGGCACCCCCCGCGATATTGAAAGCATGAAAACGACCTTTATCGACATTTCGGGAGAAACCGGTGTGGACATCGCTTTTCAGGAAGACAACATCTACCGCCGCAACCGCCGTTTGGTGTGTTTTGATATGGACTCGACCCTTATTCAGGCTGAGGTTATTGATGAACTGGCCCGAAAAGCGGGGGTTTACGAGCAGGTAAGTGCCATTACCGAGGCCGCCATGCGGGGCGAAATGGACTTCAACGAAAGTTTCAAGCAGCGCGTTGCGCTGCTTAAAGGCTTGGACGAAAGTGTGATGAAGGAGGTGGCCGACAGTCTCCCGCTTACCGAAGGGGCCGAGCGCCTCTTTCAAACCCTCAAGAAATACGGCTACCGCACCGCCATCCTGTCGGGCGGCTTCACCTATTTCGGCAACTACCTCAAAGGCAAACTGGGCATAGACTACATCTTTGCCAACGAGCTCGAAATCAAGGACGGCAAACTCACCGGTAAGCATGTGGGGGAAATCATCGACGGACAAAAAAAGGCGGAGCTGCTGAAGCTTATTGCGTTTAAAGAGGATATTCATCTGGAGCAGGTAATTGCCGTGGGCGATGGCTCCAACGATTTGCCCATGTTGCGATTGGCGGGACTGGGTATTGCCTTCCACGCCAAGCCTAAGGTAAAAGCCTCGGCCAAACACGCCATTTCAACCATTGGTCTGGATGCCATCCTTTATCTTTTGGGCTTCCGCGACCGTGAAATCAATATGTAATGCAGCAATATCCTTTTACAGATTTACAACCGGCCGGCATTTGGCAGTACTTCCACGAAATTTGTCAGGTACCCCGCCCCTCCAAAAAAGAAGAACGCATCCGTGCCTACCTGGTCGACTTTGCCCAAAAGCAGGGACTCGAAGTCAGGGAAGATGCCATTGGCAATATTCTGATAAAGAAGGCGGGGACGGGGGGACTGGAAGACCGGCCGCCGGTGGTGCTGCAGTCGCACATCGATATGGTTTGCGAGAAAAACAGTGAGGTGGCGCACGACTTTCTGCAAGACCCCATTCTTCCGCGTATTGAAGGGGATTGGGTGAAGGCTACTGGCACCACCCTGGGGGCCGACGACGGCATTGGCATGGCGGCCCAGCTGGCTTTGCTGGCCGATAAAACCTTGCCGCACGTTCCGCTGGAGTGCTTGTTTACGGTGGACGAGGAAACGGGGCTGACCGGAGCTTTCGGACTCGAAGCGGGTTTCTTTGAGGGCAAAACGCTGTTGAATCTGGACTCGGAGGACGAAGGAGAAATTTTTATTGGCTGTGCCGGAGGGATAGACTCGGTGGGGACCTTTATCCCCGAATGGGAAGCCACGCCGGCGGGCAGTTTTGCCTTTGAAGTGCGGGTAAGGGGACTGACCGGAGGGCACTCGGGCGACGACATTCATAAAGGACTGGGTAATGCCGTGAAGTGGCTCACCCGCTACCTTTGGGAGGCAACGCGCGACTTCGATTTTCGTCTCGCCAGCATAGAAGGGGGCAACCTGCGCAATGCCCTGGCGCGCGAAGCGCGGGCCCTGGGCGTGGTTCCCCGCAAGTACAAGGAGCAGGTAAGGGTATTGCTCAATTGTATGACGGCCGACCTCGAGGAGGAATTTACCGTCACCGAACCGAATTTTAAACTGGAACTGGAGTCGGCCGACCTGCCCGCGCAGGTGTACCGGGCCGACTTTCACCATAAGCTGGTCAACACCCTGATGGCCCTGCCCCACGGGGTTATGGCCATGAGTCAACAGGTGGCGGGACTGGTGGAGACTTCGACCAATCTGGCCTCGATTAAGGAGGTGGAGGGACAGCTGGTGGTATCGACAAGTCAGCGCAGCGCCATCGAAAGTGCCCGCGACCATCTGGCTGCTGTGGTAAAAGCCTGCTTTGACCTGGGTGGTGCCCGGGTAAGGCACTCCGACGGCTACCCGGGTTGGGCGCCCAACCCGGATTCTCCTTTGCTCAAAAACAGTGTGGCCTCCTACCGGAAGCTCTTTCAACAAGAGCCTGAAGTCAAGGCCATTCATGCGGGATTGGAATGTGGCCTTTTCCTGAAAAAATATCCGGGTCTCGACATGATTTCCATCGGGCCCACCATCAAGGGAGCCCACTCGCCCGATGAGCGCTTGCACATCCCCTCGGTAGAGAAATTCTGGAAACACCTGATTGACTTGCTGGTCTGATTTTATCGGGCAAATACTTACTTTATTGTGTATCTATTTAGGTCGCGGTGCGTATAGGTAGGCATTGGGATTATTCAACAACAATAATAAAAGGATTCATAATGGAGAGAGTTTTAACCAAGCATTTCCAGTACACTGGATTGGATGATTACGACATGTCGTTGGACGAGCAGATGAATGCCTTCCTTTCGGAAAACAAAATCACGCCCGAGCAAATACTCGATGTGGAATATGCGGCCCATTCAAGCGGCGGCATCAATACCTACACCGCGTTGCTGTTGTACAAATCATCGCAGTAAACGTTTTTTAGAACAACAAATGTGAGAAAAAAAGGAACATCCCCGGGTGTTCCTTTTTTTATTATTTTAGACAAAAAATTGCGGACATGGGAATATTCGACTGGTTTGCCAAGAGCAAGGACAATCAACCGGAACCCAAGGGCTTAGGCATAGCCCTAAGTGGGGGCAGCGCCAGAGGCTTTGCCCACATTGGGGTACTTAAAGCCCTGGAAGAAGCCGGTATTCACCCCGAAGTGGTGTCGGGCACCAGCATGGGTTCCCTGGTGGGCGTGCTGTATGCTGCGGGACTAAAGCCTGATGAAATCAAGGAGCTGGTGAACAAGCAGCCGGTGCTGAAAATGGTACGTCCGGCCTGGGGCAAGAACGGACTTTTCCAGGTCACCGAGCTGCGCAAGCTGCTCGAGAAACACATCGAGAAGGACGACTTCTCTGTACTCAAAAAGCCTTTCTGTCTGGCCGTTTCGAACATCAATAAGGGCCAAAAAGAAATCATCAGCGAAGGACCCCTCTTCGATTACGTACTGGCCTCCTGTGCCGTGCCCATCATCTTTGCCCCCCAGGTGATTAAGGGGACGACTTACATCGACGGGGGGCTGTACGACAACTTGCCGGCCGACGCCATTCGGTCGCTGTGCAAAACCCTCATTGGGGTACACGTCAATTACATTGGCGAGGTGAAAAAATTTGACGGCATCACCGAAGTGGCCGAACGCACCTTTAGTCTGAGCATCGGCGAAAACGTACGACCCGCCATGGATATGTGCGACTACCTGATTGACCCTCCGGCCATGGTCGACTTCTCCTTCTGGGATTTTGACAAGGCAGATGCCATTATAGAAACGGGCTATAAGTTCACCCGTAAGATGCTCGATGATGGACTGCTGCCGGTGCCGGAACAGCCCAAAGATTGAGAAGTTTAAACGCTCAAAGCAGTTCTTAGTCTGCTTTATCCCAAGGCTTCTTTTTCAGCCCCTACCCCTTAAACTCAAGCCTGAGTACCGCCTGAAAACCGGCACCCACCGGTGCCGGCGTCAAAGGGAAAGTCCCACCGAACCAGCGCCCCTCCTTCAGCAGGGGTGGATTCAAGGCCCATTCCTGCGCAGCCACCTGCACCTCCCTCCTTTCAATGCGCCAAAACCCACTGCTTTGGGGATGCAGCCGCTGCTCCAAAGCCAGATTCAATCGCCCCATGGTGCTGCGCAAATTCAACTCAATGCAAGGATGCAAACGCAAAGCACCCGCCTCGTCCCTAAACAACAGGGCATCCACCCCGGCAAAACCGTGGTAGTGCAGGTGCAAATCCATCCCGCTCAAAGCCTCCTGCAATTGCCCTGCAGCAGCAAGCAACGCCTCCTCCATCGGAAAAGCACCCCACTTTTCAGTAGGCCGCTGCCCGGCATAACAACCCAAAAACTGCCCGTCCTTATCCGTCTCAAAAAAAGTGGTGCCGCTAAAATGTACCCCCTGGGTATCCAACACAAAATGAAAGGACAAGTCCTGCACCTTGTCGAGGAAGGGTTCGGCCAGCAGCGCGCCCTGCTGGCGCAGCTTACCCAAAACCCAGGGGTTACGGGCTGTGCCTTCGGAGCGCGAACGAATCTTGAACAAGCCCCTGCCGGAAGCACTCCAGGGAGCTTTCAGCAACCAGGGCTGCGTCATTGTGGCTTCGAGGACTTCCAGCTCTTCGGGCCGCTGCAAAACACGGGGCACTTCAGGAATGGCCAAAAGCACAGTTCCTTTTATCAGCCCCTTCATTCGCAAAGCCAACTCCCTGCCGGTATAGCGACTCAGCAAGTCGCGGTGGTCCGACTGCCACGGAAGCAGAGGATGGGGTGTCGGCTCCAGTCCCAAAGCTCGTAACCAGCGAATGGCGGCGGGACTCCAACCCCAGGGCTGTGCCGAAACAAGCGTGTTTTTGGGAAGCTCTTGTTCTGTAGCCCACTGCACTTTTGGGCCACCCACCTGCCTCAGATAAGCCGCAAAGGCCTTGTCCACCGACGCAGGCAGCCACAGCCAGTCGCCCTCCCCCGCCAGCCACAACGGCAGCAGTGCCAGCTCCCGCTCAAAAGCACGCAAATGCGCCGGCGGCTGGTACGAAACCTGTCCGTTGGCCACGGCCATTTCACAGGTGGGATTAAAAAAGAAAAATTGTGGGGCCATACATCATCTACCAGAACGGCAAAAGTACAGCTTTCTTTTAGAAACTCATTTCAGCCCGAAACCTTATCCCATGTCGGTCGCTAAAATCCGTATGCCGATAAGTACCGCCCAGCAGCCGTGCGGACTTCAACCCTTGGGGTTTTTCACCACTTACGCCACCGCTGTCCGCGCTACACGCTCCGGAGCACTCCCCAGCACCTCTCTAATCCTTGTCTGCCAGAGCTCGGCCAAACGCAGCTCGTTCGACACCGCAAAACCATCCACCTCCGAATCATAAAAGACCAGGCGTTTGCTTGTTTCTCTAGCCTGCTTCATCTGCAATTCCAAAGCCACAACTTCGATAATCTTTACCGCATCACTTTTGCGTTCAACAGTTCTTGAAACCACGTCAACACGACAACTTTTCACCTGATTCAGACGAATACGAGCAGTTTGACGTTGTGCCTCTTCTCCGCGTGCAAAAACCAAGAAAGCATTTTGAGCATCCATCCCTATTCCGGCATTATTCCACAACTCATGAACCGATAAGTGCCCGCCATCAGCCGCGGCCATTTCGGTCAACAAGGCCAACAAAGCTTTCTTACGGTTCTTTTCTTTCCCGTCTCTAAAAAATATAAAGGGGGTGAACAACAGCGCTACCAGCACTGCGCTCAATACTATCATTCCTGTACTCATTTCTATATCATTTAAAATTAAACCATTGTAATACAACATACATGCACAAAGCGGCCCACCTTATAAAGGCGACCAAGCGCTGCATTTAATGAAACCCAAACTTTATTCCGTTTGGGGACAAACAACAGTTTTCAGGAATAATAATGAAAAGGAAAAAGAAGGTCGAAGACCTGCGGCTCAACCACCAGCCAGCGCGTCTCTTGAAGGTCCTGACGCAACTGCAGAGCAATAAAAGCCAAAGCTGCAGGAGAGTGTATGTCGCTCTTCTTCCCCGGCAGCTTTATCTGAAAATCGGCCTGATTGGCCAACTCACTTAAGAGCACATTCAGTGGCTCTGAAAAAGTACCCTGCGGTACAGCAAGCCCATTGGAAACAACATAAGCATGCTGCTCGCCTACAGGACGCTCTGCCCCACCAGCCATACCCTGTACTCCGCCCAGCAGCAGCAAATACAAGATGGCCAATTGCAAGGCACTATGTTGCACCACTCTTTTCATAATGCAAAGATACAACAAATTTTTGCCGACCCACAAGGCCTCCCAGGACTGAAGTCCTGGGCCATGATTGGGAAAAAGCAGTGTGCCCCCGATAGGGGCACGAACAAAAAAGGGGACTAAAGTCCCCATCGAGGCTTCGCCTCGATACAAGCCCGGGGCACGGGTGCCCCGAGGCTGCGGACTTCAGTCCGCTTTCAAGCACAGGCGCGCAGCGCCTATCCGCTACCTCTTAATCATAACCCAGGGTTTCAACCCTGGGAGACCTGGGAGCCCTGGGAGACCTAAACCACCTATACCACCTACACCACTTCCCGCCCCTCTAAGCACTACCGTGTACACCCCGGGAGCCAAACCAGAAAGTCCCTGCAAATCCGCCCGACCTTCAGTCGCAACAGTCTGAACCCGCTTTACCAAACGACCACTCATATCATAAAAAAGCACCTCCAGCAAGTCTCCACCCGCCCATGAGGCACATTCAATAATCAGATGGTCATCGAACGGATTGGGTGCCACTGTCACATCACCTGCCATGGAGGCTGGCTGGACCAACGAAGTCGATACCTGGGCCGACAAATCACGCACTTCACCAAAAGTCAAGGCTGCCCCAAAAATCTTCAAATCATCCATACTACCAGGATAGGGCGTATTATAATAACCATCACAGTTGCCCAGAATAAGTGCAGAGGTCACGCCAACGCCCCCGGTTGTTGCGTCACTTCTTGAACCCACCAGGGCTCCATCAACATAAACCAACAACTGCTCGGCGGCCTTATCGCGCACACAAACCAAGTGATGCCACTGGTCATCAAACCACTGATCGGCTCCCTCAATATCCAAATTGGTTTTAGTCACATCGTCGTCCACTGCAAAGACCAACTTGGAACCTTTATACTGAATACCAATCCATTTGCCATTTCCCCCATTGTTGTGATCGTGCTTACCCTTATGCAGAAGGTACGAATCGGGCTGCGAACCATCCGACTTAAACCACATAGCAATACTAAAGGACTGCTGATCGAGCAAAATGCTTTCATGGTGCGGGAAGGAAAAGTGCCCCGTGGCAGGAACCGTAGGAAAACCAACACCTCCGTTGAGCTGGCCCGCGGCCCAGTCTGGCTGCAAATCAACGGCAACTGAATTTGTTCCACTAATCACATCCTTGGCCTCCGAACCAGATTGCTCATCAAAGGGAATATGCAACAACAATTCCCTGTCGCCCAATTGTGCGGTAGTAAATGAAGCAACCTCCGACAAGGAAGTGCCCAGCGCATTTTCCGCCTCGATTTGCCAGCGGTAAGTTACCCCCTCTTGCAATTGAGGCAAAACAAAAGCAGGCGCCTGGAGGTTCGCAGCTATTTCCGTTAAGCCCCCTCCGTCTACAGACATAAAGACCTTGTAGGTCAAAGCACCGGCAACCAAATTGGTTGAGTTGCTCCACTGCAACTCCAGTCTTCCATAATCCACACCAAGTGCTCCATCTGCCGGATATACCAATTCGCTAACAACCGGAGGTACGGGAGTTTCCAGTGTCTTAGTTTCGAAGAAAGAAGAATAGTCAGACTCCTGATCTGTATTCACCGTCTTCAGCCTAAAATAGTATACGGTGCCTGGTTCCAAATCCGCTATTAACAACTCTGCTGCCGTTGCATCCACACGACCATATTCAACAAAATGATCCGAGGATGTCCCCATTTCCACAACCACCTGATCTGCCTGAGTTTCCAAACTCTGCCATTGCAGGACTAAATTATTTTCTCCCACCTCTGTAGCCCGAAGCGCATAAGGATAGCGCAAGAAAGACTGCTCATGCTCAAGAACCATCCCATGACCCAAAAAGTAACTAAGATGGGGTGGTTGATTGTACCCCACATTCTGCCAGGCAATGGCGGTACGGTACTGAGCATCATGCATCAAACAAGGAATGCGATAAATCGTAGGAATAACAGTGGTATAGATCCGCAAACTGCTGTTGTCAGCGGCTCTGAAGATAACCTCCTCCCGCCAGTCGCCCAACAAGTCGGCCTGCAAACCCGGATTCGATTTGGTCGAGTTGTTCGAAGCACAGCCTGAGGCAGTAAAAATGGACGTTCTCGGATACTTGGTGATGCTGGTTCCATCCAGCATTTCCCGCAACAAATCGCCATCCCACCATACAGCATGATTTATGGTTGGCCCCGACCCCACAACATCTCCTTTGCTGTTGTATACCCCCATTCCACTGGAAGCCCAATACTCATTGCCAGGATGTTCGGCAATAACGTCGGCTGTTAAACCACGGCCAATATCGTTGCTGTTTTTCTTTTGCCAAATAAGTGCTCCCGTATGTGCATCTCGTAAGGACACGCCATTTCCTCCCGACTCATGGGGCATAAAAATCTCCAGGCCGGGACGATCAGGAACCAGATCGCCCACATGCAGGGCATCGCCATGCCCCAAACCGGTACTGTGCAACCCTTTACCATCATGGTCAATCACACAGGAACCATAAATAATTTCATCAAAGCCATCGGCATCAACATCAGCTACACTCAACTGATGATTGCCTTGTCCCGCATAATCCCCATTACCATTGTCCTTACTGTCAAAAACCCAACGAGGCACCAGCGCACCATCCTGCCAATCCCAAGCGGCCAAAACAGCACGGGTGTAATAACCACGAGCCATAACAATACTTGGACGCTCCCCATCCAAATAAGCCACCCCGGCCAGAAACCTATCCACCCGATTGCCATAACTGTCGCCCCAATCACTGACCTTTCCTCGCGGGGGATGGTACGACACAGTAGCCATCTCTGCCCCGGTAAGCCCATTAAACACCGTTAAATATTCCGGTCCGGTCAAAATATAACCACCACTGTTTCGATAATCTTCGGAATGATCGGCAGTTGCCGCCGGCCCTTCACTTAAAAACCCGCCTTCTCCATCGATGGTCCCAGGCGCTGTTTTACACACCACTTCAGCCTTGCCATCACCATCAAAGTCGTACACCAAAAACTGTGTGTAATGAGCACCTGCACGTATATTTTTCCCCAAATCGATGCGCCACAGAAAAGTTCCGTCCAATTTATACGCATCCAGGTAAACATTACCGGTGTAACCCGATTGCGAATTGTCTTTTGAGTTAGAAGGATCCCACTTCACAATGATTTCATAAGTGCCGTCACCATTCAAATCGCCTACACTTAAATCGTTGGGACTATAGGTATAATTTACCCCGTCGGGAGTCTGCCCACCGGCAGGCACCGATAAAGGAAGATTCAGATAATTGGAAGTCCATACTTGCACCGCTCCATCTCCTGCTTGCTCCACCCCATCAACAACAGCCCGCACTTCATAGGCATGATTGGTCCCCACAGCATCTTCATAGTTTGTAGCCCCCTTTAAAGGATGCTCATTCAGCTTCTCACCATCCCGATACAGATTAAAGCCAACTCCATCTGGGTCTGTCCCCAAATAGCGCCAACTCAGAAAAACAAGAGCATCCGACTTTCGAACGGCCACCAGACCACGATCGAGTGTTTCCAATTGGGGTTGCGCATAAAGCGAAGCGCTAAACAATACCAGCAGTAAAAGAAATGTCTTTTGTTTTGGGCGAAATAGAATTTTCATAATCGGGTTAATTATTTTTTGATGCACCCAAAACTAACAAAAAGTGCCGCCCTCAAGGCAGCACTTTTTGACATTTTTTGTGAACTTTTTGACACTTTTCTACTTTTCCAGCCTAAAATAGCCAATCATAGACTTCAGCTGCTCTGCCTGACCGGCCAACTCTTCGGCACTGGTAGCCAACTCTTCCGATGCGGCTGCATTTTCCTGAATGATGTTGTTCAAATCGTTCAGCGCGTTATTGACCTGATCAACCCCGGCCGACTGTTCGGAACTCGAAGCAGCTATTTCCTGAACCAATTCTGCGGTGCGCATAATTTCAGGAGCCAGCTCCACAAGAATACGCTCCGAGGCTTCGGTAACGGCCAGACTGTTGCTGGATATTTTTGCAATTTCGTCGGCAGCCAGTTTACTTCGTTCGGCCAGCTTGCGGACCTCTGAAGCCACCACGGCAAATCCTTTCCCGTGCTCTCCGGCACGGGCAGCTTCCACCGAAGCATTCAAAGCCAATATATTGGTCTGAAAGGCAATATCGTTGATAATGGAGATTTTCCCGGCAATATCCTGAATGGATTCCAGACTCTCACGCCCCGATTGTTCCATCTGCCCCATACCAGTTTGAGCCTGCAAGGATATTTTTTCGGTTTGCTGCGCATTCTCTGTATTCTGCATGATGTTGGCGGCCATCTCTTCCATAGATGACGAAACCTCTTCGGCAGCCACTGCCTGAGCATTGGCGCCTTGTGACATTTGCTGTGAACCGGTGCTGATTTGCTGACTGGCAGAAGCAATCTCTACTGCTCCTGTTTGAATTCCGGCGACGATTTCGCGCAACTTACTCACCATCTTCATCAAAGCCCTGGTCAACTGCCCCACCTCATCCTTTTGGTCCAAATCAATGTAGGCGGCTAAATTTCCGGCCGCTATTTCCTGAGCAAAAACAACCGCCTTATTTATGTTTGCCGACAAGGAACGACCGATAAAGTAATTGATAAGGACGATGGCCAGCGTACTCAGAAAAATAATCAAAATCAATGCACGACGGAGGTTCACAACCATTTGAAAAATCTCTTCCTCAGACACAGAAACCACAATATAGGCATCCATATCCGGCACATAACTGAAATATTGTATTTTATTTTCCCCCTCCCATTCGTGACGGATGCTTCCTTCCTCTTCGCCCCGACTCATAATTTCCTGGTAAGCCGGGTCACTGGTAATGCTGGCGCCTTCGTACATTGGATGAACCAACAAAGTTCCCTCACCATCCACAATAAAAGGATAGCCCGTTTGGTAGTACTGCTTCCTACCAAACAAAGTCTTTATGCCGCCCATATCTTTCTCGGGCATGCCTACAAACACCATCCCCACGGGTGCTCCTTCGTACATCAAGGGGCGATAAGCGGTCAAAAACCACTCGTTTAAAACAACCGCCCTGCCCAGATAATCCTGGCCCTGTTCTATGGCAGCTATTACCGGAGAGTCATCGGGAATAAAAGTATTGACTGCTCGCTTCCGCTCTTCATCTTTAATGGTGGTGGCCACCCTAAGATAACCGCCCTCTATTTTTTGAAAAAACGTAGCCTCGGCACGGGTCAAGTCCCCAATTTTATCCACCAATGCAGAGTTGTCGTACAAGGGCTCACCATCCAAACGCCAAAGCGGTAAATCAACCAGACTCTTGGCCTGACTGGCTTGGTTAACCACTTCAAGTTCCAACACCTCGCCACGCTGATAAGTTATTTCGCCACTGTTGCTGAAGACCTCCATTGCCACGTCAATACCGGAAGCTACGCGGACTTGCCGCTCCCTGATCTGCAATTCGACAATTTCTTTCAGATTAGCGACCTCTTCGGTCAAATTGGCATTGGCATCCGACAAAATGTTGGCACTTTGCACCCGGTACAAATAAATGCCCATAGCAGTCAACAACAACACCACTGCAACACTGGTAAAAAGACTGATCCTAAAACCAATCTTCAAATCCCTGAATCTCAACTTCACCATACAACAACCTCTCTTCAATTGGGAAAATACATTCTACGTAAAGTCACGTGGCGCGTTGTATAAAAAGCTTTAAATTAAGCTAAATCCACCAAATCACTGAAGCAAAACACCATTCCTCATTCAACAATCCTGACACGATCAAGACTAAAGGTCCCATAAAAGGAATCAAACTGAACATAAGTCTCCTCAAATATAAAACCATCAGAGCCATCCACTTCAAGCATAGAACCACGACTCAGCGGAGTGGTTCTGGATAAAACGTCGGTCAACACAACTGCCCCCTTCTCCTGCAAACAAAGCAGCTCCTCTTTATGAACACCAAGCGGAAAAGTAAAGACACGATGCGCCACTGAATGACCGGAAACATAGTAGCAAATATTTGCAACCACATTTTTATCGCTTAAAACAAAAACCTTATTAGGATGAGCGATTACAAAATCAGCAAGAGCTTTATCATTATTAAAATCCAAACGATTAGCAGGTAAAATGGCCAACGAAGCATTCCAAACAAACATAGCCAATCCCAATTTCCACAAAATTCGATTTGGAAAATCAAAAAATCCAACCAGAACTAAGGGCAAAAGCACTATAAGCACGACCATAAACTCGGCGTTCCCATGCGAGAAAAAGGCAAAGGCCAAATGCAAAACAAAAGCCAGGATATGCACTTTTACTGTAAGCGAAATATGCTGAAAGCTGATCATACGCATAAAGCGAAGGTCAAACAATGATAAAAATGCAAGCGACAAAGCAAAAATTGCCACCCCCCACAATAAAGGAAAGCCTTTCAAAAACAACAGAATATTACCATGAACCTGAAAGAAGGTTCTAAAAAGGCTGATTGGGGTCATAAGAAAGTTTCGGTAATCAATGGAAGCCTCAGCACCATTACCATAAAAGTCATGTAAAACAAACCGCAATAAATCAACCACGCCCAACGCGCCTTCCTCATAAAAAAAATAAACCAACAAATAAACAAAGGGCACGATTGAACTCACCGCCAGGAACGACCAAGCCAATCGACGTGATTTGTGCATCAATAAACCAACAAACAACGCAAACCACCAAAAAATTTGCAGTTGATGAAAAAGGCAAGCCAGGGAAGCAAAAAAAGCAGACAAAAACAGAAAATGGCTTTTACTTTTTCGAGAAAACAAAGCAAAGAATACCGACCCCAACAAGGAGAAAAAAATGGGAATCAGGTAGGTCTCATTTTCAACAGCAAAACGCCATAAGCCAAATGAACTCCCTACAAAAAATAACCAGCCGTTTATGGCTTTATTACTCAGCGACTGCAGATTCAAATACCATCTAAACACCAGAAGGATCCCAAATGCCGCTACCGCATTAAGCACCTTCATAAAGGCCAAAACATCTGCATTTATCCCAACAAGGCCTAAGGCCTTTAACAATACAAAACCCAAAGCATTGTACAACAAATGATGAGAACGAAACAAGTTGTACCCATACTTTATTTCCTCGGCGTAGCCCCAACCATCAACGGTAGAATTATTCGTAGGAAACAGCAGATAAACTAATAGAAAAAAAAATGGGAGCCCCCATTTTTTCAACCCAACGAGGAAGTATGAATTATTAAATCGCATTTCGGGGAAACTATATATTATTTATTTGAAGAGCAGCGGACATTAACCGGCACAAAAATAACAGAATCCTTAATCATCAGCAATTCAAAATACAATTTCCAAAGACCTGGCAACACTACAAATGCCATTCAAAACACTTAGCCTAACAAATAACATTTAGCTAACATCTCAATCCTTGATTCATGCTACTTTTGGCACAGTATCAACCTTAACTATGTATGAACTGGAATTCCTTACCCATTAAAAGCAAGCTGTCCTACAGCTTTTCGGCATTAACCGCCCTCTTTACAATAGGGGGCTTATTGATTATGACCACTCTAATAAACATAAACCAGTCGGCCGGGGAGATGCACAACAGCCATTTGCCCGCACTTACCCGCATTAACAATTTGGCATCGACCTGGCAACAGGCCCTCTTTTACCTGCGAAGTTATACACAGCACAAAAATCCGGAATACTTTCTCAAAGCCCAGGAAATGCTGGATCAGACCGAGTATTGGAGTAAGCTTCAATTGCAGAAAGGCGGCCCGGAAACCAGATCCCTATCCGACTCCATCAACCAGGCGCTTCATAATTTCAGAACGAAAAGCCAACTCGTTGAAAAAGCCATTGAAGGCATTGACCAAAACTACAACAAACTCGATTCGGCCATCAATAACCTCAGAACCTACAGCGACAATTATCTGCAGCTACAGTACCAAAAACTAAAAAACGACGTAGATAAACAGGAGCCTGACCACATTATAAAGCGAAGGGCCGACAAAATTGAGTTGATGAGTCAAATTGTTGCCACAGCTACCCAATTAAAAACCAGCATCGGCGAGGCTAATTTCAAGCACAATTATGCGCTTCTCGATAGTCTTCCGGCCTCGCTTAATGTGGTAAAAAACAATCTCGCGGTGCTTCGCCCCATAACTACCAAGCGCTACGATTTGGATGCTATGGTTGCTATTGAAGAGCTGGCCGACATTTGCAGATCTGCCATCAACCAGGTCATTAACAGCTACAACACAAGCAGTCGCCTTACCGACCACAACAACAATCAACAGGACCTGGCTTTGGTCCACCAATTACGCAACATTACCGAACAGCAAGTGCTCAACCAGGCTGCATCGTACCAAAAACAAACACAACGCGCACAATTTATCTGGTGGATCATCATCCTGCTGGTAGGTGGAACAGGCGCAATACTGGCACTGCGGCTGAGCGCTTCCTTAAGCAAACCCCTCATCAATCTTGCGAAAATTTCTGCCTATCAGGAACAGGGCTTTTTTCCCAGATTTGAACGCCTGGCCAGGAAAGATGAAATCGGCACCTTGACCAACATCATGCAATCGGGTCAGGAAAAAACACGGAACTTGGTAGAAAGCCTGCAAAACATCGCGTCCACCATTGACCGACTGATCAACCAGCTGCACCTACGCAGTGTTAAACTGGATAAAGCCAGCTCCACTCAGTCAAATAATGCCCAGTATATAGCCAACAACCTTAATGCCATCGCCCAACTATCGGAGACCAACGCACGAAATGCAGCAAAGGGTGTTGTCGAAATTAAAAAAGCATCATCCGTTGTTGCCACCTATACCCAACAAACAAAACACTCCCTTGCCACCCTTCAAAACCTTATGAATCATTCGGACAACATTGCTCATTTAGCCCAACAGAGCTATATCTTGTCGTTGAATGCTTCAGTTGAGGCAGCCAGAGACAATTCCAGTCTGCAAAGCAAAGGATTTGCAGTTATCGCCCAAAACATGCGAGTGCTGGCCGAAAACGTACGCGACCTTTCCCAACAAATGAGCAAACTTAGCGCACAAGGTCGTGAAAGCTCCAACAGTACCCTCAACCAAGCCGAAGAGGTGCAGCTGTCCATACAGAAAGCCATAGCTCTGTTTTCAGATTTATCGGAAGGCGCTCAAGGCCAAAACCAAGCCGTAAACAACATCATGAATGCCGCAAAAGAATTTAACCATTACAGCTCGGCAAACACCGGAATCGCTACAGAAATGGCTGGCGAGGCAGCCCAGCTCGGCCAATTGTCTCGACAGCTTTATCAGCTGCTCGAGTTTTACCGAACCGACGACATTATTGTCACGGAAACACCGCATCTGAATAAGGTGCTGTAAGAAAATTCAGGGAAGAACTTTGAGCCACAATAGCAAGAAATAGCTTTCCCACTTTTTCAAAGCCAGAAACTAAAGGGCATCAAAACAAGGACTTTATACTCTTCTATAAGTTTAACCCCAACAAATAGGTAGAAACATTTAGGGATGGACCCTTCGACCAGACTCGGCCTAAATTCGAAAACCACAGCACTTTAAGCTTAATAACCCAACGGATAACATCTCGCTAACGGTCTAATCAAAAGCATCAATGATGGGGATTGGGCCTTAAGAAAGCCCAGTCTAACTTTGTCCAAAGAAAAAAGAAAGCAACATTGGGCAAGCAAAACACCTCAAAATATTCCAACAGGCTACCAAAGAAATCAAAACTACTGCAAGCAATTATTGGTAGTTTACTTCTTTGGCTGTCCCCTCAGGCAATTTGGGGTAAAAGCCCTTTGACGTATAGCGGCCAGGTGGTAGATGCATCAAGCTCAAAAGCAATACCTATGGTAGCCATAGGAATAAAAGAAACGAATCAATGGCTCTATACCAACAGCGAAGGTCGATTTAAATTCACCACTCTGCCCCCCTCCCCATTTTCGCTCCAGATCCGGTGCCTGGGCTATCAAACCCTCGAAATCTCCATAATTGAGCTACCTACCGAATTCCAGACCATTACTTTGCACACGCAAAACCTGAACATCCAGGAGATTACCGTAACCGCAACCGAAAAGCAGGGCGAAAGCGGTACGTCAGTGATCGACCAACAAGCCATGCAGCACCTGCAACCCTCAGGTTTTGGCGATTTACTGGAACTCTTGCCCGGATACCGATGGGAGGCCCAGGACTTATCACAAACCAGCACAATAAAATTGCGTCAGGCTGGTGACGATGCAAATACAGCTCTGGGCACGGCCTTTTACATCGATGGTATTCCCTTAACTCCCGATGCAGAGCTTCAGGGAAACAACCTGTCATCAGGCGATCTTAAACTCTCGGGGCGCCTCAATGCAGGCCAGGGCATTGACCTGCGCAGTCTGGCTACCGACGATATCGAACGTGTAGAAATCATCAGGGGTTTACCCTCGGTAAAATACGGCAACCTGTCCACCGGAGCGGTAATTCTAAACCGGAAATGGGGAGCCAGCCCCTTAAATTTTAGGGCCAAAGCCGACCTAAAAAACAAGGTGCTCGCACTAAACAAGGGCTTTACTCTAAAAGAGCATTCCAGCACCCTCAACCTAAGCACCGAAATACTTAGCTACAAAGCCGACCCTCGAAATCCGCTCGAAAACTATATGCGCAGCCAATCGACCCTAAAGTACGCCCGAAATATTGAAATTGGGGATGGCTCCCTGATAATTAAAGGCGGACTGGACTTCCTCGCAACCATCGATCGTGAAAAGGAAGACCCTGAGTTGAATTATGGCTTAACCGACACTTATAAACATAAGCGAAACAAAACCGGGATCAACTTGCAAACCGAACTGAGCCTGCCTGGCACATGGAACAAAAACACAACTTTTAAAACAGCGGTCGACTACAGCCAAAACAAACTCACCCGGGAGCGAATGGTTTCCTTAACAGGACCTCAACCCCAACCCATAGCCACAACCACAGGAAAAAGCGACGCGCTTTATCTTCCAACACAGTACATGGCCTGGTTTGAGCGAGACGACCAGCCCCTTAACACCTTTACCTCCCTGGATTTCAATCTTGCCAGAGCATGGGATAGTCTTCGGCTCAACATCAGCACCGGAGCCGAATGGCGCAACCACAGAAACCTGGGGCAGGGGGATCGGTTCGATCCGAGGCGCCCAATATCACCGGGCCAGGGTGGACGCCCCTACAACTTCAGTAAAATTCCTACCCTGCACAACCTGGGTGCTTACATCGAAACAGAACTTAGCATTCTACTTGGAAAACACCAAATAAAACTACGCCCCGGAGTCCGACTCAGCAGTATGACGGGACTCTCACAAAACTATGCAATAAATGGCATCGTATATGACGACTGGCGAACACAGGCTACCTACAGCTTCTCCGGACGCACGCTGAATGAAAAACCTGTACGCTTTGCTCTTCATACGGCATGGGGACAATTATCACGGATGCCCAACATGGTTCACCTCTACCCACAGGAAAAATATCGGGATATTGTTGAACTCAACTATTTCTCTCAAAACCCCGATTTGCGACGACTGTATGTGCTAACCACAGTTGAAGATGTTCGCAATTACGACCTGAAACCTGCACGCAACTTAAAAAAGGAAATAGGAATGGAACTGCGCATAGGAACAGCAAGTCTATCCGTTACGGCCTTTGAAGAAGAAATGCAAAACGGCATAGTGGCAGCATCCAGTTACAAGGCGCAGCAATACGATTATTACGAACCGTCTTCTGTTTCGCCAGAAAACCTTGACGGACCACCTGCCTTGTCGTTGTTTTCAAAGGAGGTACGCTCCAACTTATTCAGCTATACCCAATACACCAATGGGGCAACACTAATAAAAAGAGGCATCGAGTACCAGCTTCAGACACCCAAAATTTCGAGCCTCCACACACGCATCAGCATCAGCGGTGCCTGGTTCAAAACCTGCTACGACATATCCCTTCCCGAATACATCGACCGCTCGTTTTATTACGGTGGGAAGGAATACCCGTACGTAGGGGTTTTTAATACCAGCTTCAGTCAAAGCCAGGATAAAGCCCTACACAACACCAATTTGCAGGCAGACACCCATCTTACGCAGCACCGACTGTTGTTATCGCTAAGCCTGCAAACCACCTGGTACGAAAAGCGTCAGTATGTTCCATACAACGGTACTCCGGTGGCTTATCTGGACAACCATGGCATCTACCATACATACAACCAGGCCGATGCCAGCGACCCCATGCTCCGCCTTCTTCAGCGCAGCTTCACTCCCTACCATTTCGACGAGCAAAAAACAGCCATCGACCTGGGAATAAACCTCAAAGTGCGTAAAGAAATTGGAGACAACCTCAGTTTTGCCTTTTATGTAAACCGCCTCCTCAATTATCTGCCTGAGTACCAAAGCTACACAGGTGCTACAGTTATTCGAAACAAACAACCCTATTTTGGAATAGAATTAAAACTAACCATCTAATAAACAGCAATTATGAAACAAATCAAATGGGCCCTGGTCATAGCAAGCACACTCCTTTGGGGTGCCTGCACCGACAACGAAACACCCACAACAGAAGTGACTATAACAGTGGAAATGCCAGAAGTTATGCGCACGGGAACCTCTCCTGAAGGATTGACCATTGAAATTACCAATGTAGGCAACGGCCGTACTTACTCTGGAGAGACCGATCCGTCAGGCGCTTTCAACTCAATTGTGGAAGAAGGGGTGTACAACATTGTAGTATCCGGCGAAAAAAGCTACACCTCAGCAATTGGCGCCGACCAATTTGAACAAACCGTTACGCTTAAAGGTCTGGTCGAGAACATCAGTATCAGTGGCAGCTGGATGGAGTCAGAAGTCGCGCTGTTTATTGCACCCGCAAGCAGCGGCTGGGTATTTAAAGAGCTTTACGTTACGGGCTCACAAACACCGGAAGGGAAGAGCTATTATAAGGACAAATATTTCGAAATTTACAACAACAGCAATGAGGTATTGTATGCCGACGGACTCTCGTTGGGGGAGTCGGACCACACCACTTCTTCGGCTCTGAACATCTGGGCAGACCTCATCAACGATCACTTTGTAACCCAAGTGGTTTACACCGTACCTGGCGGGGGAAGCGATTATCCTGTTCAACCCGGAGAAAGCATCATTTTGGCCGATGTTGCCATCGACCACCGCAACGACAACACCCAGTCCTATGACCTGTCCACAGCAAATTTCGAATGGTACGACGACCATGTCCTGGATGTAGATGTCCCCGAAATCCCCAACCTTATCAAAAACTTCAGCGCATCAGCCAGCATCTGGACACCACACAACCGGGGATTCAAATCCTACGTCATATTTAAGCCCGAAGGCAGTATGGAGAGCTATCTGGCAAACAATATGATTGAGAAACAGAACGCCAACGGATCTACATCAATTCGTTACAAAGTGGCCAACAGCATTATTTTAGATGCCGTGGAAATGGGCACTCCGTCCGACTTTCAAAGCAAAGCACTGAGCGCAGCCCTTGATCTCAGCTACATCAACTGCGGAGACGGCGACGACAGTCGTTATGGAAAGGTGGTCAGACGCAAAATTCAGACCATCGAGAACGGCCGGGTAATATACATGGACACCAATCATTCAGCCGTTGACTTTTTAAGCACCGTAAGCCCCAAGCCCGGTGTTATTGAATAAAGTGTAAGAAGCATCAATGCCACAAAAACTCGTCCTTTTGTTTGTTCTATTCGTATGCCATGCGAAAATGCAGGGAGCCGACACCTTGTCGGTTCCCCTGCATTACTACCAGCGGCACTCGTCAGAAACACTTATATTGAGTATGGGAGATGAGAACCCTGCACTCCATCATTTTTACCCTCTGCCGGGTTACACCGAAATAGCTGCCGGAGTTCTGCATCAAAACCTGGGAGAACAGCGCTATAATTTTCAAGGCAAAACCCAAACACTATTTGAGGCAAAAGCAGCAGGCCTGACTCAAAGAACAAAAACAAGACTCTTTGGGAGCGCCGCCTACCAGAGTGGCAAGGAAGACCAAATAAAATGGACCTATGTTGAAGACGAGCAACGAATTGGTCCCTACCAGGTTGCCGACAGTTCTTCAGGCAACAAAGAATTCGAATCCTATCTGCTTCAGGGAGGGCTTTCATGGGAGAATCCACTGGGTGTATTGGGCCTGTCTGCCCAATACCGGGCAAACAACAACTACCGCACGAAAAATCCACGTAGTCACTCGGTGGTTTCTGATTTCAAAATACAAGCTGGATGGACCTGCAACCTGGGAAAAAATTATCGTGGAGGCTTGTCTGTTCAGGCCGGCAACTACCAGCAATTCCTGAGCATAGCCAATATGCCCAACGAGCGCAAGGACTTGTTCTATTTTATGTACGGCTACGGCTATTTCAATCAAAGCATTTCGGGTACAAATGCCAACTATAGTGTCGACTACACGGGCAATAGTTACGGAGTCGCTCTGCAGCTGATCCCAAGCCTTATCAGGGGCTGGTTTTTTAACGGCAGCTACCATCAGGAAACCACGGACGCCCTTTATGCCAGTCGCACCAGAGGCAGTTATCAGGTGCATCAACTCCAACTGAAGCTTGGCCATCAATGGCAAAGTGAAGGCAGCACACACCGAGGAGGCCTCAAATACAAGTCCTTTTCGGGTTTGGGTACCGAATACTATTATCAGACTGTGGTCACCGACAGCAGCACCAACAGTTCAGAAAGTCGACTGCTTTCGAGAAGTGCAAAATACAAAGAAAAACATCAGCTGTATGCGCTGTTTCTAAACAGTTACCTGAGCCACGGCAACCTTAAAATCAACCCAAAGGTCGAAGGCGGAGTTCAGTCTTTTCAATCGAGCTACAAAACCACTCCTTACTGCGAGCAGACAAAACACTGGTTTGCTCAGGGCCATCTGGATTTATATAAAATTCAGGCTGCCAGCATGTCGGGAATTATCCTAAGCCTTAATTACGAACAATTGATCACCAGCAAATTAATAAGCAACGGCGCCAATCGCATAGTACAGAACACACTTATACCCAACCATACTGCCAGAAGGGCAAATCGTTACTCCGCCCTGGTTGGTTTCCGGCATACACGTAACATCTGGACCAATGCCGCCTGTGGCCTAGAAGCCAGCTTTAATCTTAGCTCTATCTATAATCAAACAACCACCGCAATGGAGGTGACGCTCGCCTTGTGGCTGTAAGACAATAAAAAACATCTTAAATACAAATGGAAACAGTAATCGAATGTCGGAACCTCACCCATTACTATGGCGAACGGTGCATATACGAAAACCTGAACTTCAGAATAGCGAAGGGTCGAATAGTGGGCCTGCTTGGAAAAAACGGCACAGGCAAAACCACCACCATTAACATCCTCAACGGCTACTTGCAACCCCGGGAGGGGGAATGCCTCATGCTGGGGCACAAAGCCGGCCAATTGCCACCCGAAATAAAACAACGCATAGCCCTGCTGCTCGAAGGTCATGTGCAGTATGCATTTATGAACATCCAACAGATTGAGCGTTTCTATTCCTCCTTCTATCCCAACTGGAACCGTGCGCCCTATTACGAGCTCATGAAAAAACTCAAGATAGCTCCGGGGCAACGCATCTCACGGATGTCCTGCGGCCAAAGATCACAAGTGGCTCTGGGCCTCATTCTGGCACAAAATGCCGATCTGCTGATTCTGGATGATTTTTCGATGGGACTGGATCCCGGATACCGCCGTTTGTTTGTTGATTACCTGAATGAGTATGCCAGGGCCGAAAACAAAACAGTGTTTGTCACCTCCCACATTATTCAGGACATGGAAAGGCTTATCGATGAATGTATGATTCTGGATTATGGCCAATTGTTGTTACAAAAACCCATCGACGAAATCCTAAACACCTTCAAGCGCTATCGCATTCATACAGAGAGAGAACCCCAATGGGAACGTTTAAGCGGCATTTTACACCCCGAAAAAATCCGCGATAAAGTGGAGTTTTATTCTTTTAATGGCCCCGAACAGATTGCAACACAATTGCAACAACAAAACATCAATACAGAACAATTAAAAACTGAAAGGCTAACACTAGAGGAAGCCTTCATTGGCTTAACAGGCAAATACTAAACCCATGATAAAAGCACTACTTTATAAAGAATGGCTCAAAACGCGCTGGTTTATTTTGGGCGCAACCATTGCAGGACTCTTACTTCAAAATTGGCTGTTTATGAAAACAGGCCGATCGCTGCGCCTGGTTGGCGCCGAACACATTTGGGATGTTATCATCAATCGCAATCAATTTTTATTTACCGAATTAAAATACCTGCCCCTGTTCTCCGGAGCCTTAATGGGACTGGCTCAATTCTTACCCGAGATCACCAATCGGCGCATCAAACTCACCTTTCACCTTCCCCTGCGCGAAAAGACTATAACGGCATGGATGGTTGGATACGGGATTGGAGTTTTGCTCCTGCTGTTTATCCTTCAAACCAGCATCCTTGCTGTTGGCATGTCGGTCAATTTTGCCCCTGAGATAGTGGCCAACGGTCTCCTTACCGTAATGCCCTGGTATGTTGGGGGACTATGGGCCTATCTGGCCTGTGCTTTCGTTGCCCTGGAACCTACCTGGCGTCAGCGTATTCCCAATCTGCTTGTGACTGTTGCACTCCTTCGCACCCTGTACCTGTCCGACTTCCCGGCAGCATACCAAAAAATGCCCGTATATCTGATGGCGCTTACCATTGTTTTAACGCTATGGACCTGGCTCTCGGTTTACCGCTTTAAAATTGGCCGGCAATAACAACCTGACTCAACAACAATTCAAACGCGCCCAACAACCATGTGCGCTATAGGCCTGATGAAAACAAAAAAATTTTTCAAATGAAAGCATTAAAAACACTACAGATAATTATCACCATTCTAATGCTGTCCTGGCTATTACCCTGGGTATGGAAGCTGGCGACAGATAAGCCCCAAAACAACCCCTTTGTCTACTACAGCAGTCTGATTAATTCCTTTGGCATACGAAGCACCATTAATGAAACAACACTCCTTACCGATGCCCGGGACAACAGCTATACCCAAACCCAGTTCGACAGCATCCTGCCCATGGTTTATTATCGTCAATTAGCACGCGAGGGACAATTACCCGACAGTCTGCACGGGCAAGAGATCAACCAGCGCATTATTGCCCGCAACAATTTCTTTTACCGCTATCGGCCTTCCGACAAAAACCAACCCCTAATCCCGCTCTATGCCCTGTTCGAGTCCATGCCCAAACGGATAGATCTTGAAATGCCGGGAGATATTATGCGCCTAAGGAAGAAACCAGAATTCATTAATCCCGATACCGGCAACTCCAACACTCACAAAAGCGCCCGCTTTGCCATCGAACTTGAAAAAAACGGCTTTGTAGGCCCTCCCTCGCTGATTGCTGGCAATCCCACCACCCGCAAATCGTACGACGAAGGCTACGTTATAGTTGACCAGAACAAAAACCTGTTCCACTTAAAAATGGTCAACGCACGACCCTATGTAGCCAAAATAGAAATGCCTGAAGATTTGCATCTATCTTGGATAACAGTTACTGAATATCCAACCAAAACCTTCTATTGCTTCCTCATTTCAAAGGACGGACGCCTATTTACAGTACAAACCGATGGTTATAAGCTGAAAGAAATCCCTACCCCGTCCTTTGATCCCGAAACAGACAATTTGCTAATAATGGGGAACCTGTTTCATTGGAACATTCAGGTGAGCACCAATCAGAGACAAACCACTTATGCTGTCGACGCCCATAGCTTTAAGCTTGTGAACCAATACACCTTTGAAACACTACCCCCCAAAGAATGGCTCCAAAGCAGCATTTTTCCCTTCAGCATAAACTTTTCATCGGCCAACGACAAATTCATATTTCCCCGAATAAAATTTAACGGCTGGACTCATTTACCGGCTTCCGTTTTATTACTTTTGGGCTACCTGGCATTGCAATACCGAAAAAAGAGCTGGTGCCCGGTAACCACCATCCTGTTGCTGGTCACCGGCATCTACGGACTTCTGGCCTTCCTCTTGGTGGGCGACACCAAACATATTTAACGCAAATAAATCAAACACTAAAAAAAACGAGATGAAAAACATTTTTCTTTTCAGCATCCTTGCCTTATTGGCAACCAGCTGTGGCCACAAAAAAAACCAATCCGGAAACAGTGAACCCACCCGTCCTTCTTTTGAAACTTCCGCCGCCATATCCATCAACGAAATGCTGTCCATAGCCCCCAATAATGTAGGCAAAGAGGTAGTTCTGAAAGGAGTGATAACTCACGTATGCAAACACTCCGGCAAGCGTTGCTTTATTAAAGACAGCACCAACACCTCCATACGCGTGGAAGCAAAAGGTGAAATTGGCGGTTTCAATTCCGAACTAAATGGCCACTCAATATACGTAAAAGGCAACATCAGAGAAAACCGACTGAGCCAGGTGCAAATACTGGATTGGGAAAGAAAAACCCTGGCCCAGAAAGAGCAGGCAGAAATCGACCAAAATCAGTGCAGTGCCGAGTTGGCCAACATTCAGGAAATGAAAGACTGGATGGCTACCAACAACAAAGACTTTTACTCGATTTACTATTTGGACGGAACCGACTACCAAATTGCAGAATAAGATAAGGGGCTTAAGCCCCTTTTTCAAAGCATACAACATCCAAGAGAAGATAACACACCTCTATGAAGGCAAAAAACAAAATCAGACTATGGTTGCGACGCATCCATCGCGACGCTGGCTATCTGGTAGTTGGCATAACCCTGGTTTATGCACTCTCGGGCATTTTCCTACATCACAAAATGGGAGTTAAAACCACCATTGCAACCATTCAGATGGCCCCCAAACTCAATCCTGACCAATTAAAAATCGAATGGCTAAACCAAAGCAACTTGCCATCCATTAACCTGATTGATGAACGTCCGCAACAAATCCAATTCTATTTCCCGGGAGGAATGGGTCACTACCAAAAGGGCAACGGTCTTGCCATTTTCGAAACCTACAAAGATCGCCCCCTGGTTTTGTTCATGAGCAAACTCCACGAAAACCAGGTAAAAGGCTGGTCGATAGTGGCCGACATTTACGCTGTAATCCTTGCTTTTCTGGCCTTGTCGGGACTCTTTATGGTCCCCGGGAAAAACGGCTTTTTACGTCGCGGAATTTGGTGGTTTGCTGCAGGCATTCTTTTAGTTCTTGCCTTTGCGCTTGTATAAAAAACGCCCGGGAGACCTATTTGAGAAATAAAACAACGACTGCCCAAAGGCAGTCGTTGTCCATACCCTCCTACTTTTTTACAGATCCGCGTGTGCTGTAAACCCCAACCTGCACCCAGGCAATGGCAGCTTCTATGGTACTAAAAGGCCTGGAACTGTATCCTTCATCGTGCATCTCAACAAGTACAGGAATTACAATATCCCTGGGAGCCTCTGTAACAATGGCAATTTTATAACCACCAAACACCTCAATATGCCGTTTATAAAAAGCGGCAATTTCAACATGCCTGACAGGTACAACATCGAAACTTGCCTTTCGGTAATCCAAAACAAAACCACACTTGATTTCAGGTATCAAACCCTCCCTAAAAGCAAACTCCCAGGAAGAATTAATGTCCTCAATGGTTATCGCCCCATAGTAGGTTTTAAACAGGATGCCCCGTTCCTCATCAAAATAATATGAAAACTTCTTCTCTTCCATCTCCCATCTAAAATAACCAGACGTCCTTTCTCTTTAAATATACGAAAAAGACACCCCTTTCGCTACAGCCCAATATCAAAAAGACTCGGACTTTCGTCAAAACACAAGCCTTTCGTTCCAAATAATAAAAACCTTTCATGCTTGAATCATCTCGCACGAAAGGTTTTTTCATAACTACTCATTTGATCACTTATTACAACTTCTTCCCGACATAAAACATATAGCCGTAATACTGCTTGTACTTACTGTACAGCTCTGCTTCATAGCGCATGGTTTCTATAAAGCCAGCAGCGGCAGGATTCCCCTCATGCTCTTGTTGAAAAGATTTCAGTCGCAAAGCCTGCCAGGTATAATAATCGGTCCATACCAATTCGGGCAACATAAAGGTGGCCACAGGCAAATACCCGGCGTCCTGCATCTGAGCCACCTTATTCGGAATGGTAGCTATTTCGGGATAAATACTGTCCCAAAAATCCTGTATCTCCGCAGGTCGCTCCCCACTGAACCAGGTATTCTCGGTCACCGCAATGTAGCCACCCGGTTTCAGAAACTTCCTCCACTCCCTGAGTCCCCGCTCAAAACCAATGTTGTAAATCGCACCTTCCGACCAAATCAGGTCAAGCTCCTCCTTCTCAAAGGGCAGGTCGGCCATGTCGCCAACCATACCGCTTACTCTGGTATGCAAACCCCTACTCCGGGCATTATTGTTGAATTGAGCGATAAAATCGGGCCAGGAATCCACTCCGGCAATTTCTCCCTGCAAACTTTCACCCAAAACCATGGTTTGTCCACCGGTTCCACAACCTATGTCGGCAATTTTCGACTTTTCGTTTAGTCCCTGAATAAAACCAAGCGCTTTCATAGTTTGTTCAGGGCTACCTGGGCCCTGACGCTCAGTATGAGCAAAAAAACTGTAAATAATACTCAGGTCAAAATCATGAATATTCTGCTTTTCCTTTTTCATGTTCATTTTAATTTACAAATGCACCAGACCAGAAGCCGCTCAAGGGCGTCCTTCCCCCATGCATTTAATAGAAATAATAAAATAAAAAGCTTTGTCCCCGAAAAGAAACATCCGGGAGCAGAAAAAAGACACAACCCATACCTTAGGTACGGATTGTTTACAGAACAATGTCCAAATTGATTCTAAGCATCCAAAAGATTTATCAACATCAAAAGTAAACAAAAACAGAAAATCAAGTTCTATTTCCCACGAAATTTTTCATACTTTTACCGCACATCGTTGGGGGTGCCTGTATATCCAAACAGGCTGAGATAATACCCCGGAACCTGATCTGTTTAATAACAGCGGAGGAAAACGAGAAAGACATTCGAATTTCATTATTTACAAAAATTCAGGTCGTTTCGCTTTCCGCGAAACGGCCTTTTTTATTTTAAAAACTATGATCAACGCACAATCCATTTCGGCCGACCTGGCGGCAGTGCGCCAGAACAACCCACTGGTACACAACATCACCAATTTTGTGGTAATGAACAACACCGCCAACGCCCTGCTGGCGGTAGGCGCCTCCCCGGTTATGGCCCATGCCCTTGAGGAAGTAAACGACATGGCGGCCATAGCCTCCGCCTTGGTCCTCAATATGGGCACCCTAAATCCCGAATGGGTAGAAGCCATGCTCCAGTCGGGCCAAACCGCAAAAGCCAAAGGCATTCCGGTCGTATTTGACCCGGTTGGTGTGGGAGCCACCCCCTACCGCAACCAGGCAGCTGCGCAAATTCTTGCGCAGTGTCGACCCGACATCATTCGTGGAAACGCCTCAGAAATCATGGCACTGGCCAAAGAAAACACCGCCACCAAGGGAGTGGACAGCACTGTAGCGACCAATGCTGCCTTAAATGCTGCGCAGACCCTGGCTCTTGAAACCGGAGCCATTGTGGTCATCAGCGGAGCGGAAGATTTAATAACCAATGGTCAACAACTCATCCGAATCAAAAACGGAGCTGAGTTAATGGCCAAAGTAACCGGCATGGGCTGTACGGCCTCGGCCCTGTTGGGCGCCTTTGCGGCAGTCAACCAAAACCTGTTACTGGCTGCCGCCCACGGCATGGCGGTAATGAGTATTTGTGGCGAAAGGGCGGCAAAAAAGGCAGCCGGCCCGGGAAGCCTGCAAATGCACTTTACCGACATCTTGTACCAGCTTGACGAAAAAGACATTACCGACACCTTTATTGAGCAGCAATCATGAACCCAAAAAAAACATTCGACCCCAGCCTGTATCTGGTAACCGACCGGGATTTGTCGCTGGGTCGCCCCCTGGAATTTATCGTGGAAGAGGCCATAAAGGGAGGGGTCACCATGGTCCAGTTGCGCGAGACCAGATGCAGCACTCTGGAGTTTTACCAACTGGCTTTACAACTCAAAGCCCTATTAAAACCACAGAACATACCCCTCATCATCAACAACCGGGCCGACATCGCCCTGGCTGTGGATGCCGATGGTTTGCATATAGGACAAAGCGACCTGCCGTGGCAGGTCGCCCGACAGCTCCTGGGCCCCGATAAGATCATTGGCCTGTCGGTCGAAACCCTCCAACAAGCCCGTGCGGCCAATGAGTTGGATATTGATTACATCGGCATCTCTCCGGTCTTTGCCACCCCAACCAAAACAGATACCGCCCCACCCTTTGGTTTAGATGGCGTCAAAGCAGTCTGCGCAGTTTCCCGCCATCCCACTGTGGCCATTGGAGGCATCAACAGCACAAACGCAGCACAAATAATCGCCAACGGCGCCAATGGCATCGCAGTAGTCTCCGCCATTTCGGCAGTAAAAGACCCGAGACAAGCTGCTCAATCTTTAGCAAACATCGTTAAAACCAAAGTTTATGAAATGGAGTGAAGAAGCATGGGGCGCGAACGCTCCCGTTTATGAAGCAGTTATAAATCTGCCTTTTATCAAGGAATTAATGACCGGCGAATTAGCCCAGGAAAAGTTCCACTTTTACCTGCAGCAGGATGCCCATTATCTGGCAGAATACGGAAAAATACTGGCTGCTATTGCCGGCAAACTGGACAGAAAAGAGTGGCGCGAGGCCTTTCTGAAATTCGCTTCCGATACGGTTTCCGTTGAGCAAGCCTTGCACCAGTTCTACTTAAAAGAAAACAAGCACAAGGCAACAGAACCTTCGCCCACTTGTGCGCTTTATACCGGACATTTGTATCAGCAATTGGCCGGCGCATCCATTGAGGAAGCCTTGGCCGCCGTACTCCCTTGTTTCTGGGTTTACCAAAAAGTGGGCGACCACATTCTTGCACATCAAAGCCAAACAAACAATCCTTACCAGGCGTGGATCAACACTTATGGCGGGGAGGACTTTGCTTTGGCCGTTAACAAGGCCATTGCCATTTGTGATGCCGCAGCAGCCGACACAACGCCGGCGCGACGCAAACAAATGACCAGGGCCTTCGGCCTTGCTTTTAAAATGGAATGGATGTTCTGGAACAGTGCCTGGAATCTTGAGCAATGGCCCGTTTAAGACACCTTCACCAGGAAACCGAAACCCATAACGAATAAAAATTTCACACCTAAAAAAGATGAAATACACCCGCGTTCTTAGCATAGCCGGAAGTGACCCCAGTGGAGGCGCCGGCATTCAGGCCGATCTCAAAACCCTGTCGGCTTGCGGCTGCTTTGCCACCACCGCCATCACAGCCATCGTAGATGAAAATACCGTAGGCGTGTATGGGGTCCACCCGGTACCCATCGATTTTGTAAAAGGACAAATCAAATCGGTCCTGGACGACATTGGTACCGATGCCATAAAAATTGGCATGCTGCATTCTTCCGAATTGATTCGGGCCGTTAAAGAAGTACTGCTGCCCTACCAAATCCGCAACATTGTTCTGGATCCGGTAATGGTGGCTACTTCAGGAGGCAAACTGCTGATGGACGAGGCCATAGCCACCTTGAAACATGAGCTGCTGCCTATGGCCCGGGTAATAACGCCCAATATCCCGGAAGCCGAAATCCTCCTCGGTCGCAAAATATCACAACAGACCGACCTGCCGGGCGTTGCCAAAGAACTCTCACACAAAGGCACGGTCTCCGTATTGCTGAAGGCCGGTCATTTTTCCGACGAAGAGCTGGTGGATATTTTCTACAATGCAGAAACAGATGAGACCATAGAATTGCCGTCCCCGCGCATCGCCACCAATAACACCCACGGAACCGGCTGCACCCTCTCGTCGGCAGTGGCTGCCTTTCTGGCGCAGGGCTTAGCCCTTAATGAAGCCATCGTCAAAGCCAAAAACTTCATACACAGCGCCATTGTCGAAGGTGCGCGTTATCAAATCGGAAAAGGAAACGGACCAGTCCACCATTTTCACGCCTGGTGGAAATAAAAGAATTGGGCCCAAAAGCCGGGGCTTTTGGGCCTCAAGATCTATCTCCTTATCCGACGGAATGGCCTAAGCTTTTCCTCGGTCAATTGGGCTTTATACAATTCGTAGCGCGACAAGGCAAAGAACAGGTCGGATAAGCGATTGATGTATTTCAGAATGAACTCTTCCACAGGGTCCTCCCTGTGCAAGGTAAACAATCTGCGCTCCGCCGTCCTGAGCGTGGTGCGCACCACATGACATAGGGCAGAAACTTCATTGCCTCCGGGTAGAATAAACCAATCATGGGGTTGTGGCATTTCATTCAACATCTCATCGATCCATTGCTCACAAAACACCTCGCCATCATCAGGTCGGGCTACGCTGTTTTCCGCTCGTTTGGACGAATGGGTGGCAATGTGCGACATCATATCCATGATGTCGGTCTGAATCTTAAACAAACCCTTCTGCCAAGGATGATCATCATCCAATTTTGCGCGCAGCAAACCGATAAAAGAATTGGCCTCATCCAATTTGCCATTGCTTTCAATTCTTATATCGTCCTTTTTACAGGACATATTTCCAAAGATTTTGGTCAAGCCCTTATCTCCGGTACGTGTGTAAATTCTCATTTTCCTCAATTTTAAAATTTCATCATCAATAATCTATGGTCTTTTGACTTCCAGGGTCAGGGAATTGTTGTGACTTTCCCAACGGTTGTTGCCGATGTTTTCATGGATGGTAACAAACAAAAGTACCAGTCCCGGCTTTTCAGGAATAAAAGTGCAGATCCCCTCCCCATCGGCGAAAATGTTGTTTCGTCTTTGGTTCTCCACGTCGTATAAATCAACGGTGCTATCCAATACATAGTGCTCATTGTCGTAAGCCACCACCATTCGCGCATAGGCAACTGCTTGTCCGTCGCGCAACACCCTGAACCTCACAGGCTCGCCCACTATAAGGGCATTGGGTGGGGACAATGGAATAATCTCCACACCCTGATTCAATGGTCTTGGCGTATAATCGGGCTCGCCTTTGCAGACATAGGTGTCGGCGCTGCTGAAATACTGAAGCGTTATCTTTTTTCCTGTCACCCTTAAAGTATCGTCCGAAAAGTACTTCTTCCCCTCCTCGGTTTCCACTCCCCGGTATTTGGGCCCCTTTCGGGGAGCGGCATGTATGCGGTAGGTGCCCGAATCAGCAATAAGCGGTTCCAAATAAACAGCGGCACTGGTTTTTGCAACGGGTGCAACAATCGATTGCTCCCCTTTGGGATCAATCAGGTAGTAAGCAGGGGCAAGCATAGCAAAATCGGCCTGGAAAGGATCTTCAGTAAAGGACGACTCGACCTGAAACCGACTGTGCAGAACGACAAATTGGTTCGGCTTTAAAAAAGGCACATGGGCGCTAAAAACGACTGCTGCAAGCGCCAATAGAACAGACATAAGGTGTTTTTTCATAGGAAATAATTTTATCTTCTTAATCAAAACTAATTAGCGATTTGATTTAAACGCTGCATTTAAAAGGAGTAACTGTAAGAGGCCATCAACATACGGCCCGGCATATTGTAGCCATCTTTTTCGGTGTAGTTTTCGTTGAGAAGGTTTGAAACAGTAACCCCAAAACGGTAGCTTTTAACCGAATACCCCACAGAAAAATCAAACACCAAATATTCGGGATGCTGTAGAATTTTATCCTTTGCAGTATAGCCCCCACTGGTATAATAGTGCTCTGGCGTCAACCCGGGACGTAACTTTGAGAAGTTGTCCTTTTCTAATCTGGAACCAAGGTACCTGCCGTGAAGGCGCAGCAAAAAGCCTTTATAATTATCATACACCACACCGAAATTGGCATTGCTTTTTCTTGCATAAAGCAGGTCACGGCTAACGATACTGTCCTTCCCGGCGCTTGAAACAAAGGATTCATCCACTGTGTTGTTGAACATGTAAGTCCAATTGCCATAAAGCTCCAACTTAAATGCATCGCTGAACAAAGCCCCGATATTTGTTGAAGCCATCAGTTCCACCCCATTCATGGCCGAATTGTTGGCATTTTTATAAGTGGTCACATCGTAGGCCACCTTGTTCTGGTTCACAACGACTGAATCCAGCGTCGTTTCAATAATCTTGTCGCTGTGTCGGGTGGTAAACCAGGTCAAATCCAGAAAGAGAAATTTATTGGGCGTTGAATAACTCAGTCCCAAATCAATGGTTGATGAGGATTCGGGCTCTAAGTCGGGATTGCCCATGTAATTCTTGACCCACCAAAAATCCCAGGCAGCCAGGTATTCAGATACCGCATAAAATCCAGCGACTTTAAAAGCATCGGGCACCGAAAAACCGGTACCATAGCTGCCGTGCAACTTCAGATTATAAGGCAGTTTATATTGCAGGCCCAGGGAAGGATTTATGGTCTGGTAGTTTTCAGAACCACCGGTTCCCTGGAGCGAGTCGTTCTGCTCGATATGATAAGAGATGTAGTTGTATCTGAGTCCCCCATTCACATCTAAACCGCCCTTGCTGTAGGTCACTTGCGAAAAAAGGGCCGCCTTGGTATTGTTATGATTGGGAGAATAAGGATTGATTGGGCTGGCCTTGCCATTAAACCGGTCCGACGCATAACGATAAACATCCAGATCGGCTCCGGCAAGCACCTTAAAACCGCCCAGTGAAAAATTATCGTGCATTTTAAAACCGTATTCACGTATGTCGCTGTTAAAAGAAACAAAACTTGTGTCGGAATTATCGGTATAGTTCGCATTGACTTCCCGGGTAAAATACGGACTGAAATACAAACTGCTCTTTTGCGTCTTACGCATCAAAGTACCATTCCAATTAATTCGGTCAATGTCCTTTTTACTCTGCCCATAGCTTCCCCAATAATTGCCGGGCGTTTTTATGTCGTTGGCATTGAAATAAATCAAATCAAAACCGGTGCTCCAACTGTCGCTGATGTTGTAAACATACTGACCATTAAGCTGATTGTACTGCCAGGTGGAATTTTTCATCACATCACCAAACGAAGCCTTGTCCAACATCAGCTTCCCCTTCTCCGATAATTTCAGCGCATTGCTCTTTCCAATTCGATAATCGAGTCTTTGTTCATTACGCAGGAACCCAATGCGGAACAACGATCTGGGACTCAAAACTCCGTTAACGCTGGCACTCATTTTCAGGTTCCCATAACTGCCATAGCCGACTTCTGCGCTTCCATTGTTCTGCGCAACAGGCTTTTTGGTAATGATGTTGATGACCCCTCCCATGGCATCAGAACCGTATAAGGTTGAATAGGGACCTTTAATGACCTCAACCCTTTCCACAAGATCCTTATCCAGACAGCTGATGTTGGTGGTGCCCAAAGGATTGCCATTCAGGAGCAAAAGCGTATAGCTTCGGGCATGGGCACTGGGCGAAAAACCCCGCATGCCAATGGTTGAGGACAAGCCAGGATATTGGATGACATCAAGATTTGTAGCAGTTTTAAGCACATCGGCCATATTGCTAGAAGGCAAGGATTGCAACATGCCCTTGTCTATTATTTCCACCTTTTGGGGTATGTTCTTTAATTGGGTATTGGCACGGGTGGTAGCCACCACCACCTCATCCAGCTCATACCGCCTGAGTGAATCCTTCTCTTGAGAAAAAGCAGGGTTCGAAATAAGGCACAGCATACCCATTAGAAATAAATTCTTCATTTTTTAAAGGTTATAATTTAACAATAAAAGAAGTAGAAACCTTCCTCCCGAAAGCTATGATAGATAGAACCTTGCAGGCCTTCTGGCTTGTCCTGTTTTGTTTGAAACTAAAAAGACCGCAGGATTCTTTGACCTCGGATTTTCCTGTGTAAGTACCTCGGTCTTATATACATCTTCAATATTTTTAAAATTTAAAATCTCATTAGGCGTTCCTTGCCTGTATAAGGCGCCTGAGCGCATTAATATCAAGTAGTCACAATACTCGCTGGCCAAATTCAAATCATGAATAACCATAATTACAGTCAAGCCAGGCGCTTGCGTCAACTGATGTATCAAATTCAAAATCTGCACCTGGTGCGAAATATCGAGATGGGAAGTAGGCTCATCCAACAGAAGCAAAGAGGGCTCCTGGGTCAGGGCCTTTGCAATGCTTGCCAATTGCTGTTCGCCACCGCTTAGTTTCGAGAACTTCTTAGCTCTTAGTGGGTATATCCCGGTCAGTTTCATATATTTCTGAGCAATTTCATAATCCCGCTCAGTTTCAAAAAACTGATATTTCTTTCGATAGGGAATCCGGCCCATTAAAACATACTCTTCAACGCTGATATCAATGGGTTCTGAAAATTGGGTTACCACAGCAATTTCTTTAGCCCGTTCGGTATCTGTAAAACCAGCCAGGTCTTTTCCTTTAAGAAAAACCTGGTTTTCGGGCAGTGCCAGTTCGCCGCTGATGCCTTTAAGAAGGGTTGATTTACCGGAACCATTGGGACCGATTATGCCGGTGAGCATTCCTTCCATAACCCTAAAGCTAACATCCACAAGCTGAAAGGCATGGGCATAGCCGTAATTCGCATTCTTAACTTCTACTAAGTGCATGTTCCTAATCCGATTTTAGTTTCTTGCTTAAGGCAGTAATAAAAACTACACCACCCAACATCCCAGTAATAACCCCAATGGGCAACTCATTGGGTGCAATAATCGTCCTCGCCAGGATGTCACTCATAATTAAAAAGATCCCCCCTCCCAGAAAAGAAGCCAAAAGGAGCACCCGGTAATCTGTCCCAATGATACTGCGAACAAGGTGGGGGATAATTAAGCCAACAAAACCAATCACCCCGGAAACCGAAACACTTATTCCGGTAATTACCGAGGCAGTTATAAACACCACCTTTATCGAACGATCCGTTTTTACTCCAAGGTGCTTTGCACGAACCTCACCCAGTCGCAAAGCATTCAGCGGAACAACATACAAATAACTGACAGCCAAACCCAAAACAGAGAAAAACAAGGAGGTGTATATCAAAAATTTATTGGGCTCATTAAGTGAACCCATTATCCAAAAAACGATGCTTTGAATATTCTCAGCCGTTGTAACGGACATAAAAAACAGCATGGCCGAAGAAGCGATAAAACTGATCATTACTCCAATCAAGAGCATCCGGTTAATGTTCAAATTCTTGTTTCTTTTCGAACTCAGCCGGTAAACCAGAAATATGGAAACAAAAGCTCCAAAAAAACCAGACAAGGGCAACATTAGGGAGGAGACTTTAAAGTGCAGCTCCAATACAATGCAAATGGCTACGCCCAAAGCAGCCCCACCTGATATGCCCATGGTATAGGGCTCTACTAAAGGATTTCGGTACACCCCTTGCAAAAGGGTTCCGGCAAGACTTAAAGCCCCACCCACCGAGAATGCCAAAATGGTCCTCGGTATTCTAATATTGTCCAAAACCGCAAATTCGAGTCCCTCTTTCAATCTCAAATACCTCAGAATATCAGGCACAGAAATATCCATGTCACCGACCGAAAGAGACAACAGCGCAGCGCAAAGCACCATAGCTATTAAAACCAAAATGGTAACCAACCAGGTCAACAGCCTGCTGTCTTTCAAAAACATAAACCGACTAATCATTAAGGTATTCGGAAATAAGTCTCATGGTTTGCAAGAAGGTTGGAGGGGTGGGCGTACAAGCCAAATCCGAATCAATAATAAATATCTTATTATTTTTGACGGCATTAAGGTTGTCGAAACTTTCCCAAACCTTCTTTTCTTCTTCCCCAACAATTCCCATGGTAACGACAAAAATATAATCCGGATTTCGGGCAATCACAGCCTCTCTCGAAAGTGCTCCCCTTGCCAGGTTTTCCGCAACATTGGTGGCATTGGCAAACAAGATGTAATCATTCATAAAGGAACTCGGAATCACAGCATATAGAGGATCGGCGCCAATTTGAATAAAGACTTTCTTATTAACGCTGCTCGTTGCGGCAAGCAACTTTAATTCTTCAATTTCCTTTTTAATATTAGCCACCTGTTGAACGGCATCCTGTTCTTTCCCGAGGAGTTTTCCCATCTCAACAAATTGCGAACAAACCCCTGCAAACGAATTGGGCGTAGGAAAAACCTCAACACGTATATTGAACTTCCTCAACATCTCAATATACTCCGGGTTGGTAATGGAGGTTGCAAGCACCAGGTCAGGCTTTAAACCAACAATTCTCTCGACATTAACAGTTACCATCGAAGCAACTACCGTTTTATCGTCCTCTTTCGCCTTATGGCAATAACTGGTGCAAGCAACCAAACCAGATTGTGCGTTCAGATAATAAATATTCTTTGTTAAAGATGGAGCTAAGGAAACCACCCTCGAATATTGTTGGGCATTGGCCATGGTAAAAAACGCAAGCCATGCAGCCAACAAAAAGATTTTTTGGCCTTTCATTATCGATCATTTTAAAGGTAAGAAAACATGATAATCCTTCTCGTAGGGCGTGCCCTTCTCAAACGCTACAGGATGGGAAAAAAGGGGACCATCGTAGACAAAGGAATGGTACTCCCCATTCTCCGCACATGGGTCGATGTCCGCAATGGCCGTTATCTCCTTAAAAAAGGGCAGGTCCAATTCGCGACCGACCCAATGTTCACCGAGCTTATTCTTATGGACTGCTACGGTAAGGGCTTTAAACCCCAGCTCAACGAACTCCATCAAAAGCGCCTGGGTATCATTTTCCCAGAGCGGGAAAATGGGGGCAACATCGAGATCCTCACAAACCCGCTCGATCCATTGTCGGTGCTCAACAAGGTAAATATCACCGAAAACACCGACTGTAACCCCCTCTTTCTTAAGCTCATTCACAACCGCCTTAAAGCAGCTCTCATAGCCCCTGGCATCAACAGCTTGCTGTACAATTGGAAGGTTCATGGCCCGGGCCTGGCTTTGAATAAAACGCTTGTGGATTCCATGTGAACGCGACTGTTCGCCATCGGCATCACACATGTTTACCAAACATGCCATTTCATGGTCATTGGTCTGAAGATAACGATACACCGCAAGCATGCAGTCTTTACCTCCACTCCAGGACGCAAATGCTTTCATAACAAAGATTTTTCACCTCTGAGAAATTCGAAAAACCGCAGAAAAAGCTCCAAAAAGCGCGCTCATAACAGTGATTCAAAACTTTTCTCCCGAAGTTTGAATGAATAAATTACCTTTTGGCAGGTCTTCTGGCTCGTCCTGTTTTGAGGCCTTCCCATTCCGAAACATCGGAACAGTGGCAAGAGTATCTCAAAACATCCCTGTTTACACAGGAAAATGGACTTACAGCTGCGGGTACAGCTCCGGAATTTTCATTTCACTGAAGCACCGGATTCCCATTTTAAGGTTTTTCCTGAAAAGGAAAAATCCACCAAAACGATGCGAAGATAGATATTTCTGTTTGGTAATGATACCAGAACTACATTATTTTTTCACCTCAATTTCATAGGTTCCGGGCAGAACTTCAAAAACAAACTTTCTCCACCCAACAACTTAACCACAACTTAACCCTTCCCTAAAGGGGGGGGTAACCTGCTTATGGTACTTTTGGCTACCAAAATATAAGCAATGACAAAAGCGACTTCCGCCATCCTGAGCCTTTGTCTCCTGAGCGTATTCGGCCATTTCATTCAGGCCCAAAAACCAGATTTACAAGGCCACCGTGGAGCCAGAGGCTTACTCCCCGAAAACACCATTCCTTCGATGCTAAAGGCCCTGGATATGGGCGCAAGCACGCTCGAACTGGATGTAGTCATAAGTGCCGACCACCAGGTGGTGGTTTCCCACGAGCCCTGGATGAATCACGAAATTGCCACGCCTCCCTCGGGAGACGATTTGACCCAAGAAGATAAAGAGGACACCAACCTCTACCGCATGACTTATAGCGAAATTAAAAAATGGGATGTGGGACAAAAAGGGCACCCTGGTTTCCCGCTGTAAGTAGAACAACACATTCAGCGGGCTTTAAAGCCCAAGTAGCTTTGGCTGCGCTCCAGGAGCGTGAGACTTTAGCAGAATTATCAAAGCGATTTGAAGTTCACCCAACCATGATTTCCAAATGGAAGCAGGAGTTCGTAGCTCGATCCTCAGAGATCTTTGCTTCCAAGGCCCCCAAAGATGATTTTGAGGAAGAAAGGACCCACCTGTTTTCTAAGATAGGACAGCTTGAAATGGAGCGTGACTGGCTAAAAAAAACTTCAAAAAGGTTGGGACTATGACAGAGTTAAAAGGTTATATATCAACTAATGAGGAACTAAGTGTTCGGCAGCAATGCGAATTATTGGACATAGCGCCCAGTAGCTATTATTATAAGCCTAAAGGTGAAAGTTCGGAGAATCAGGAAATCATGCGACTTATGGATGAGGAGTTTTTAGAGCATCCCACTCATGGCGTACTGCAAATGCAGGACTTCCTTTTTGCAATGGGCTTCTTGGTTAATCCAAAGAGAGTTAGACGGCTACTTCGCAAGATGAATATTATGGCCATCTATCCCATATAATACACCCCAAATATTAGACATCAAGTTAAGTTGAAAAAACATAACTTNACAGCCGACCTGATTCGCAAAGCCCAAGGAAAGGGGATGAAAGTGATTCCATGGACCGTAAACGATCTGCCGGCAATGCAGCGACTGCTGGAGGCGGGTGCCGACGGCATCATTTCCGACTACCCCAATCTTTTTAAGCAACTTAAGACCTCAGGCATTCAGCAACAACTATAGGTTGAAAACTGATAATTGCATTCATAATATAGCTGGTATCTACTTCAGAAACAGGAAGCTCATCAAACAAATCTCTCCATGCACAAATTTTAGCCAGATCTCCTTCTGCCATTATTACTGCACTGAGGTAATTCAGATAATAAAGATATTCCAAGGTATGTACAACCTTTCTATTGCCAAAAAAATGGCTTGCTTCAAGCAAAACACAAGACCGGCTATCCAGTTCCTTTCTAAGCAATTCATAACGCTCTTTCACCAATTTCACCAAAGGGTAATTGGGATACTCAGCCGCCAATTTATCAATACGCTCCAGCAAATCAACATTCTCCGTCTGCCCTTTCAGAGCCAGAAAACCAAGGAGCCCATTGGCCGCAGCGCCTCCTGCTGTACGAAAACCATCAGAAGGTTTGCCAGTCTCCATTTCATCATCGATAAGTTTCACCTGCCTCAAAAAATCCCTCTTGGTCTCTTCGGAGTACTGGCCTGCTGTTCCATTGAGCAACTCATCAGGAACATATTCTGCATCAACGTCTATGGCCAATGCCAGTTCCGACAACTCATTATAATGCTTATCATAATCCTCCTGCTCCATCAAGTCAGTACTTAACGAATTTACCAGTTCGTTAAATCTGTCAAGCTCATCACCAGCAAGACTTTCCTGACTCATCACCAACTCCTTAAAAAGCCCAACCTTTTCAGCCAAAGTAAAACCTGAAAATTCATCATCATCGTCATCATCATCCAAGGCATGCATAACCCTCCCATCCTTTCTAAACAACAAAAAGTTGCCAAAGCCGGCTTTCTCTTCAAGCTGATGTATCGCTCTGGCCAAGGCCTTTTTATTATGCCAAAGATCCGGCAACAGGGTCGGAAGACCATCCATTCCACATACGATCTCCATTAACGGAACAGCATCGGTATCCTCATCCAGAAAGTATTGTGTCGTTGAGGTGAAATCCCTGCACGGCTTAAAACCAAACTCATCAGCAAACTCTAATCCGGCAAAAATAATGTTGTGTGCCAATTCGTAACCGACCATCTTCTTTTCGGTCTCCAAGTCGGTATAACGCTCCAAAACCTCCCGATATTCCAATTCACCAATATTAAAGTAATAAAATGTATCCTTTACGCCGAGACAGAATAAATCAACCAAATATAGTCCTACGGTAAAGTTGCCGTTTGAATGCTGGCGTGCTATAACGAGGTCTGCAATTTGGGATTCCTCCCAATCGGAATTAATCCAACATTCAACAACAGGCAATTTCCTTGCCCGGGTTCTAATGTAATTAGCAGGACTAAGCAAGGGGGCGGTCTTCAATGATTTTTTCCTGGCCATAAGTGTAGTGGCTAACTGGTACTTTAAACACAATTTAACGTCAACAATGATTGTTGCAACGAGAACTTACAACCATCGTCACAATTATAGGTAAACATACAAAAAACAAAAACGCAGAAGTAAAACAGCAGATCAAAAACGCAGAAAACATAAAATATTTATGGCGATCACATTTTAACCAACGAAAAGGGCGCCAAATACCAGATATTTTTGCGCGACTTTGAGAACGAAACCGGCTACAGCGACAGTCCCGATGCACGCAAAAACAAGCTGGGCACCACCAAGCACCTCATGTATGCCTTTCGCAAGCTGAAAGAAACGCCCGGGTTAATGAAGCGCATGAGTACGACCTATCCCTTTATCGAAATATTTTGTGACCCGCTTAATGATTACCGTGTCAGCTGGAATTGGCCGCACACATTAGAGATGAATGAGCAGGCTTTACTCTCCAGATATTTCAAAAACAAACGCTTCATCAACGACGAAGCACTTCTGGATTTTCTCTCATTTTTTGAGGAGGCAGAAGAACTGCCACGCATCCATATAAGGCCCGAAGTAAGGGAGAAGGTAGAACAGGCCTATGAAAGAAAACTATTGGCAGACATCGGGTCCAGAGTGACTCTTTCGTTTGATAACATAAAGGCAAACCTGTACGACTATCAGAAAGAGGGAGTCCGGTTTGTCACCTTTAAAAAAGGAGATTTTCGGCTTCACACGAACCCTGATTGTGTGTCCTGCTTCGCTTAAACAACAATGGAATAGAGAGATTGAGCATTTTTCTTCGGAAAAGGCCCTTGTAGTTCAAGGTCCACCTGACGAAAGAGAACAACTGTACAAAACGGCCAAAGAACATTTTCTTATCGTAAATTACGAAACCATCCTTCGCGACCAGGTTATTTTAAATAAAACGGGCATAGACTTTTTGATCCTGGACGAAGCACAAAGAGTAAAAAACTACGAAGCCCAGACCAACGCAGCGGTCAATCGTCTCGAGGCCAAACACACGCTGATTATTACCGGAACACCCATCGAAAATCGCTTGATTGACATTTATTCCATAGTAAATATTCTGGATCCCCATTTCTTCGGACCCCTTTGGGAGTTCTCTTACCAACACTGCTTATTCGACCCCGAAAAACCCAATAAAACAAATGACTATTTTGATCTTCAAAAACTCAACAAAAAGCTTGAGAGCATACTGCTTCGTCGCGAAAAGCGTCAGGTTCTGGACCAGCTGCCTAATGTTCAGCAAATCAACATTCCGTTTGAGCTATCCGATTTACAAAGAAGTTACCACCACGAGTATGCTTTAGGAGTTGGAAAAATCATACGTAAGAAGTACTTAACTGCTTACGATTTAACCAAACTTCAAATGCTGCTGTCGAGCATGCGAATGGTTTGCGACTCCACCTACCTGATTGATGAGGAAACCATGCCAGACACTCATTTTAACAACGAGGAAGTACTGGTGGCGGAACCGGAGTCCACCATCAAGAACAATAAAAGTTCGGAAGAAATTGACCTGTCGGAAGAAATCGGAACGACTACGGAGTCCGCACCCCTTGAGTCTCCCGGCACAGAATCACCGCAAACCGCAGAAATTGAGCAAGTCATGAACAGTGGCCTGCAGTTTCTCTCCGGACTTTTTAAAATGAGTACCGGAAAGGACATGGGACTGGAAAACCAGTCCATAGAAGTCAATAAAAACACCGGAGAGGTAACGATGAAATTTAAACTTCCTGGTTATAATTGAAACCAACCAGAACCCTACCTACGCTTTTCGCAGGGACAAGGCTTTGCTTTGTAGCTGGAGGACTTGTAGGTCGATGAGCAGCCCAGCAAAAGCAAGGCGCAAAAAGTTACCACAGTCCATTTCACTGCTACAGCATAAGTGTTCTTCATAAAAACAGATTCATTCGACAAGGAGCAAAATTAAAAATCCTGCGCGCATAAACAAACGACAAAAAACGGAATCACTGCAAAAAACAGCAGCAAAATGCTTAACTTGGTTTTTTTACCGGACTATGGAAGAACAAATCAAGGAAATCGCACAAAGGGTAAAGGAACTTCGTGAAGTTTTAGAACTTTCTCCCGAACAGGCAGCCCGCAACTGCAACATCAGTACCAGTGCTTACCTTAAAATTGAAGAAGGAAAAACCGACATCTCGGTAGGCACCCTGCACACCCTGGCCAAATCCTTTGGCGTGGAAGTCTCCACCCTGCTCTCAGGCGATGAGCCCCGCATGCGCTCCTACACCCTCACCCGAAAAGGACAGGGCGTAGCAATGGAGCGTCGCAAAGCCTACAGCTATCAGGCACTCGCGGCCAATTTCATCAACCGAAAAGCCGAACCTTTTTTGGTAAAAGTCTGCCCCAAGCCCGAGGACCAGCCCATTGATTTCAACAGTCACCCCGGTCAGGAATTCAATCTCATACTCAAGGGCAGCATGAGATTCTACCTAAACAATAAAGAAATGCTCCTGCACGAAGGCGACAGTATTTACTTCGACTCCGGGCTCCCTCACGCCATGCGGGCTGCCGACAATGCGCCCTGCGAATTTTTAGCCATCATCTTTTAAAACCCACTCATGCAGCTTTATAAAAACTACCTGGTTCAAGATCACTTCCACTCCTTGGAAGACTTTCAACAGAACTTTAAAGTAAAAGTACCCGACAATTTCAACTTTGCTTACGATGTGGTGGACGAATATGCCCGCCTGGAACCCCAAAAAACTGCCCTGGTATGGATCAATGATGAAGGGGATCACCATACCTTCAGCTACCTCGACCTGAAAGAAAAATCGGAGGCTACCGCCTCCTATTTTCAATCCCTAGGGATACAAAGGGGCGATAAAGTCATGCTCATCCTCAAACGACGCTATGAGTTTTGGTTTGCCTGCCTGGCCCTCCATCGCCTGGGCGCCACCGCCATCCCGGCCACCCACCTGCTCACCTCCAAAGACATCATCTACCGCTGCAAGGCCGCAAGCATCAAAGCCATTGTGTGCGTCGGCGAAGCCCTGGTTTTGGAGCACATACAGAAAGCACAGCCCCTCTGTCCCTCCCTTGAAATCAAGATCTCCATTGGTCCCGACCTCCCTCCCGATTGGGAAGATTTCCAAGCGGGAATACAGCAAGCACCACCCTTTGTTAAACCCGAACTGCCCTCAGAAAACAGCGACCTGCTCTACCTCTACTTTACCTCCGGAACCACCGGACAACCCAAAATGGTGGCCCACGATTATACCTATCCCCTGAGTCATATCATCACCGCCAGCTTTTGGCACAATGTAAAGGAAGACGGACGCCACCTGACCGTAGCCGACACCGGTTGGGCCAAGGCCGTTTGGGGCAAGCTGTACGGACAAATGCTCGCAGGCTGCAGCGTTTTTGTTTACGAACACCAAAAATTCAACCCGGCCGAATTGCTGAAGGTCTTGTCCGACTATAAAGTCACCTCCTTTTGCGCCCCGCCCACCATTTACCGCTTTCTGATTCGGGAAGACCTGAGCCGCTACGACCTTACTGCCCTAAAATACTGCACCACTGCAGGGGAGGCCCTAAATCCCAAAGTTTACGACACCTTCTACCAACAAACCGGAATCCGCCTGATGGAAGCTTTTGGTCAGACCGAGACCTCCGTACAGCTGGCCACCTTTCCATGGATGACGCCCAAGCCGGGCTCCATGGGCATACCCGTGCCCATTTACGACATCGACCTACTGAAACCCGACGGCACCTCCTGCGAGGACGGAGAGCAGGGCCAGATTGTAATAGGGGTAGGCGAAGAGTCGCCCTTGGGCCTCTTCAAAGGATACTACCGCGACGAAGCGCAAACCCGGCAGGTTTGGCAAAACAGCATTTACTACACCGGCGACATTGCCTGGCGCGACGAAGACGGTTATTATTGGTTTGTAGGACGTGCCGACGATGTCATCAAAAGCTCAGGCTACCGAATTGGCCCCTTCGAAGTAGAAAGTGCCCTCATGACCCACCCCGCCGTGGTGGAATGTGCCGTAACCGGTGCCCCCGATGAAATCAGAGGCCAGGTAGTAAAAGCCACCATCGTTCTGACTCCCGGCCTGGCGGCCACCGAGGCACTAAAAAAAGAAATCCAGGATCATGTAAAACAGATTACCGCCCCCTACAAATACCCGCGCATCATAGAGTTTGTAGCAGAACTTCCCAAAACCATCAGCGGGAAAATCAGGCGCGTTGAAATCAGGGGGAGGGAGAGTAAAACAAACTGATCAAGTCTTAAATTTTAATTACAATTAGCCGGTCTGTATTCACAGACCAGCTAATTCAGCGGAGGACCTATTCTTACTGGTCGGCCCCCAGGGAACGAAGAATTTTATGAAAAATATCGTTGTTTTGATAAAACCCTTTGAAGTTTTCGGCCCCAGGTCCCATTGCAAAAACAGGAACCAAATCAGCCGTATGCTGGTCGGTATTAAAATAAACCTCGACCTCATCAATGCTTTTACCCTTTCCAACAGAGACGCCACCCGTTTCATGATCGCCCGTAACAATCAAAAGCGTATTGCCATCAGACTTAACAAAATCGATCACATAAGCCAGCGTCTCTTCAAAGTCCATCATCTCAGCCAATAAAAAGTTCTTGTCTTTTGCATGTCCGGCCCAATCAATGTACGAGCCCTCTACCATTAAAAAAAAGCCTTTCTCTGCGGCAGACAGTCGCTGCAAAGCGGTTTGCGTAGCCCTTGGCAAAAAGTCACCACGCCCCTTGTGTCTTGGTTCCAGGCCCCCGTCTGCAAGCAGGTAACCATAAGGAACTCCTACATCCCCAACGGAACCCACCTGCACACTGTCCATTCGGTACCCCAACGCCACCAATTCCTCAAACAAGTCCCGTCCATCGTTGCGTTTATTAAAAAACGACAATCCGCCTCCTGCAAAAAAATCCAGGTTAGCGCCCACCAGCTGCTCTGCAATTTCTTCCTCCATATCACGATCTGTCACCTTGGCATAAAAAGCAGCCGGAGTAGCATGCGTTATCGACGAAACACTCACCAATCCAGTCTGATAGCCCTGCGATTTCAAAACACTCAATATAGAAGGCACAGGCATTGAATCCATATCGAGCCCCAAACCCCTGTTAAAACTCTTTTGCCCAGTGGCAAAAGCAGTTCCTGCCCCGGCCGAATCGGTAACCTTGTTCGAGGCGGACGAAGTATTGATAAAGCCCACCTCCTTAAAATCTTCGAAAGCAGAGGCTCCGTCCTTATAATAGAACATAGTAGTTAACTGTCCCACCCCCATTCCGTCACCAATCATAAAAACCACATTTAGAGGATCCTTCTCGGGTGATACTGTAGCGTTTTGCTCGCCAGCCCCCTCGCAAGCCGGCAGCATCAATGGCAAAACCATGACGCCCATTTTGAAAAACAACTTAGTCATAAAAACATTATTATCCATTCTACAATTAGTTGGCATATCCTTGATTCTGGAGCAAATAGCCTTCAATATCCGACGCTCCGTCAATTGCGGTTTGGGGTATGGGAAACAATCTTCGGGTGACATCTGCATTGGTCTTTTCGGTCCAGCCCTCCTCATACTTCCCAAACCGAATCATATCGGTCCTGCGCTGATGTTCCCAATAAAACTCAAATCCCCGCTCTCTAAAAAGAACATCAAGATCCAGATTGGTTAATGGAGAAGGGGTTACCTCAGGCCGGGCAGTACGAGAAGCCCTGAGCTGATTCACCAAAGTCAAAGCACCATCGACATCCCCCATTCTCAAAAGCGCTTCAGCACGCATTAAATAAATATCGGCCAAACGCAGAATGACCAAATCTGCCTCCCCTCTGTTTCGTCCATCGGTCGAGGCCTTGCTCCATTGGTACTTCATAACACGATACCCGGTATTATAGTCACTTCCTGCCGACGAGAAATCAACAAACTCGGTATAGTCCACATAAGCATCGGCCTCTGGTCGACGCCAGTCGCGCATTTCCCCCAAAAGATAACGGCCAGACTCATTAACAAGAAAGGGGGTTTTATTGCCGGTGTTCTGCAATCCCAATTGTAAACCGCGAAAAATCCCCCTGTTTAATTCAAAATCCTGTGCAGCGATGGCTCCATCTTCACCAGCCACCAAGCGCTCCCAGTAGAAACGAGCATCCGCTTCTGCCGGATCAACATCCCCATAAGCCGCCAACCACGACTGATAAAAATCGGAGGTTATAGCCGCACCGTCGGTACCATTACCTGACGGATAGAGTGGATTGCCATAGAAGCTCCCCGACATGGAAAAATACGACATCCGGTTGTGTCCGTTTAAATCGGGTCGCTGATCCACGGCAAAGATCAATTCTTTATTAGAGTGATTATCGTTATCAAAAATGGCAAAATACTCCTCCGACAATTCATAATTATTCAACGCCACCACCTTGTTGCAGTATGCGATAACCGCTTCCATATCGGCTTGCAAAAAGTTAAAACTTGAGGCATAAGGTTGGCGCCAAACAGCTGCATTCAGATGCAGACGGGCCAACAAACCATAAGCAGCCCCCTTAGTTAATCGGCCCGGCCCCACACTCTCACTCAACTGATCCACAACAAACTCCAGCTCCGACTTGACATAATTGACAGCCATTTCCCCCCTCAGGATCTCAGAAACGACATTTGGGTCGTCCTTCTTAAATACAAGGCCCCAAAGGTCCAAGGCAATCATATTGTAATAAGCCCGCAACCCCCTTACCTCAGCCAAAAAAACGGCAGTCTCCGTCCCGGGTTCTGCCAAAGGCGTCAATACATTTATGGCAGTAACAGTCCGGGATATCATAGTGGTTAATCCATCCCAGCTCATCTGGATGTTTCGGTGTGAGGGAGTGTAAGTATGTTGATGCAACTCCAGATAAATACCATTATCGCCCCAATCCCGGCCACCGCGATAAGGCAAAATGGCTTCATCGGTTGATATTTGCTGCAAGGCAAAGTACTTGGTATGCAGAAAAAAATCAGGCAGCAGAGCATAGGCAGGAGCTACAGCATTCTCAACCAAATCAGCATCAAGAGCACCCCCGGACAAGGACTCATCCAGAATCTTTTCATTCAGGTCGGTACATGAAATTACCAGCCACATTACCGAAAAAACATAAAACAATAAACGAATTTGTTTCATAACCGAACTCTATTAAGATTAAAATGTTGCACTCAAATTAAAAACAATAGTTTTGGCCCGTGGATAGCCGTCTAAATCAATTCCAAAAGACTGGATGCCTCCTACCGACCTGTCCTGATTCACCTCCGGGTCAAAACCCGAATAATCCGTCCACACAAACAAGTTTTGACCGGTAACTGAGAAACGAAGCTCCTGCAGCCAATCCTGTGAGCCAAGCTTAAAGTTGTAACCCAGCGTCGCGTTATTCAATCTCAGGTAGGCGCCGTCCTCAAGGTAACGGGTAGAAACCGACGACGAATTGGCCAGGCTCTCATCGGGATAGGCCACAGCCAAATCCGTAGTGTTCTGAGAATTGGCCAACATAGCCTTATAAAACTTATTCATTGCGGTGTTGTTGTAGATCTTATTCCCGGAGACGCCATTGAAGTTTAACCCAAGATTAAAGCGACGATACGACAAACTCAAATAAAAACTATAAAGCAAATCAGGGAGTGCACTTCCAACCACCATCCGACCACCGTCCTCCGAATTTTCAAACTGAGACAAGCCATCCTCACCAATTCCGGTAAACTTTTGCATATAAAATGAGCTCACCGGATGACCGTTTATGATCCCATTTATGGTTGCCCCGGTTAACCCTGAACCTGAAGCCGATCCGGTGGTCAACACGGTAAATGGCGATCCTTCTACCACATTATCAAGAAAAGAGAAAGTTCCACCCACTCCGAAAGCAAAGTCTCCAAAACTTTGATACTTATAATCCATTGCCAGCTCCAGACCCTTATTCGTAATGGTCATATCCTTTACATTGGTCCAATAAGTTGTGGCTGGCTGTATGGGGTCTGAAGGAACAACTTCAAGTAAAATATTATCGGACACTTTATGAAAATAGTCCAATGCACCAGATAGCGCACCATTGAAAAGGCCCAAATCAAGGCCAAAATTGGTTTGGGTAGCCACCTCCCATTGAATATCAGGATTGGCCAGTCTCACAAAAGTCGTTCCGGCAGGATAAGCATCCGATTCATGTAAAGGATAACTGTCGCTCCCCGAAACACGAGTCGTATAAAGTGCTTGCGTAATCTTGGACGGAATTTCCTGATTTCCAGTCTGCCCCCATCCAAAACGCAACTTCAGATTACTCACAAGTCCATACCCCATAAAGGGCTCCTCAGAAATACGCCAGGCACCGGCAAAGGAAGGAAAAACGCCGTATTTATTGTTCTCCCCAAACTTTGAAGATCCATCAGCACGCAAGGTGGCTGTCAGCATGTACCTCGACCGGTAATCGTAGTTTACACGACCAAAAAACGACTGCAATTCATTTATCAAAGCCCATCCTCCGGGTTTATTACCCACTAAATCAATGCGCTGACCCAAGCCAGGGTTGTATCGGGGTTCAACGCCATTCTCGGGAAACAAATCCACGCTCCAGCTTCTCCAACGGTCAAAAGTCTCCTGATACGAATGCCCCCCAAGGAGAGTAACATTATGTGCGGAATGCTTCAAATTGTAGGTTAAATAGTTCTCAATAAGCAGATTGGTTCCATTGAAATAATCTTGTTGCAGTCGACCTTCCTCAAAAGGGTCGGTACTGGCTGTATGTTGATAATCACTGTCTGACGACCTGTTCTCATAACCAAAATTTGTTTTGTAAACCAGTCCGTCCGCCAATTCCAGAGCCGGTGAAATACTGAACTGGGTTCGCCTGCTCTCAGAAAAATTGCCATACAACTCAGCCCCAATTAATGGGTTGGTCAAGTCCGGATACTTTACTGGATTTCCAGCTTCATCACGTGCCGGGTAGGTGGGATTAAAGTCCAACATCTGTGAAACCAGTGTCCCCGTATTGGGACTACTGCCTTTCTCAATCGAAGTGCTCAGATTATAATCTATATTCAAACGTCCCTGGAGTAATCTCTGAGTAACACCAACTCTGCCGGTGTACCGCTCTATTTCTGAATTGAGAACAATCCCCTCTTGATTTAAATACCCCACTGAAGCCCTGTACGTAAACCCTTCTGCTCCTCCACTAAGTACCACATTATGGTCCTGGGTAATGGCCGTCCTGGTCAACTCTTCCTGCCAATCGGTATTACCTCCACGATCTTCCAGTTTCCCACCTATTTCAACGATACGAGACCTGAACTCATCGGCGCTAAAGACAGGAATCTTGCGTGCCAACGAGGATATGCAAAGACCGCCAGAGACCATCACAGTTGAACGCCCCTCCTTTCCCTTTCGGGTGGTAATTAGGACAACCCCATTGGCCCCTCTGGAACCATAAATTGCCGTAGCCGAAGCATCTTTCAATACATCAATGGATTCAATATCATCGGAGTTCAAAAAGTTTAAGGGATTGCTGCCTGTCCCGGTACCCGACAAACCTATCGGAAAACCGTCTATCACAAATAAAGGCCCGGTTCCCTGACGAATGCTGCCTTGTCCTCTTATGATTATACGCTGGTCACTGCCTGGAGCTCCGCTTGAAGAGGTGATACTGACCCCGGAAACTTTCCCTTGCAACAATTCGCCCGGCGAAGCACTTATCCCCTTATTAAACTGCTCTCGTCCGACAGAAACTACCGAACCGGTAATGTCTGATTTTCTTTGACTGCCATATCCTACAGCAACCACTTCGCTGAGGCGGGTAATTGAAGCAACAAGAACCGCATCAACAATTTCCTCATTGCTCACCTCCATCTCCAGGGTCTCCATCCCAATAAACGAGAAAACCAGGATCCCTCCCCCCTGGGGTTTCGTCAACTGGTAACGTCCGTCTGTTCCGGTAACCGTTCCTCCGGCTTCACCCTTAAAAACGACGGTAACCCCAGGTAATTCAAAGCCATCCTCATCTGTAACCCTTCCAGCAACTGGTCCATTGGCCTTTACAAAAGAACCAAAACCAAGAACAAGCATTCCCAACAACAAAAAACGACGGGTTGCCCTGAACAATCTTTCATGCTCCAAATACATCATAATAAATGTTTGTTTATATTACAAATCACAATAACTAACACACAACAAATCAGATGACTTAAATACAGATGTCTTACAATACCTGAGTGTGCAGCTGCCAATAGAAAACCGGCATAAATGCGATTGCGAAGTAATACAAACACCAACCAGGGCCCATTAAGCCAAGGTTAACAAAAAATAAAATAATCAGATGATTGGTTCTTCAACCCTTTGTGCTAAGGCATAAAAAAAAGGAGGCTTGCGCCTCCTTTTAACTTATTGCATTGCCAATTGTCTCAACTTCCGTTCCAGAGCAGTTTCACCCTGCTCCACCATCCGACTCGGCCGATCCGCATTGTAGTCAACCAAACGACTTTCCTTATCAAAAATCATATAACAAGGCACCCAGTTGATCTCCATAAAACGATGCAGGCGCGAATTAAATCCATTCAACAACACAAAATGATTGTCTCTGGTTTGTGTCGCCTCAAACAAAGGTCCCCAGTTGCGATCCCACACCCAATCCATCGAAGCATAAACAAACTCAATCGGCTCCTCCTGCAATTTGTCCTTCAACTGCCTGGCATACGGCATAGCAGCACGACAAGGGCCACAGCCCATGCCCCAAAAATCGAGATACACCACCTTGCCTTTAAAACCATCCATTAACTGACCAAAGGTCTGCTCCACACCACTGGTATCCACAAAAACAGTTTGAGCGAACTCCTCATGCAAAGGCTGTCCAAGCAGAGAACGTTTTTCATTAAACTTATCAAAAGCCAGATCCAGGGTGCGCGTTGCCAGCGGATTTTTCACCAAAGTATCGGCCATGGCAACCGCTACCGAATCATAATGATCATTAGACAGAGAAGATATTATCCACGTGGCCAAGACATATTCCCGGGTTAATCCCGACAAGGAATCGGCCAATAAGACATACACAGCCGAAGACCGATCAATAGTCGAATCAGCACGTACCAACTCTCCCATCTTCTCAAAAAGCAGATTCCTTAAGCCGGAAGCATAGCCGTGGTAAACGACACGGTCGTCATCCACAATCTCCGAAAACCGTTTGTAGCGATCAACCGATGCAGGCAGTTTCAACTCCGATAATGAAATGTCGTTCCGGTATGCATAGGTACTTGGATATTCCCGAATAAGCTCTTCAAAAATCACTTCAGTCTGGACACCAAACCACGCAACAAACGGCTTCTCCAACTTGGACTTCTCGTCAAAAGCATCAAAATAAGCCAAACGTCTTGTTTTAAAATCCTCCGCCCATTCTACAAATCCTGTCGGGTTGAGCTTGCCTTCATTCATGGCCGAATAAAACGCTCTCGTGCTGCAACCATCTTGAGTTGCTTCATACAAAAAACGACTCTTGGCAGCCCCCTTTCCACTAAAATCCAATGAGCCATCACTCACACGAATAAAAACATCATCACCGGGCAAAAGGCAAACTTCATATAGCGCACTTCCTATCCCTAATTGCCCAACAGCCAAACGCTCCAAAGGAATATCCATTTCGAACATCCCCTGGTCGTCTATATCTACTTGATAATCAACCCCCTTCCTGCTAATGGGATTATCGACCAACCACCGCAACTCAACTTCACTAACGCCAGTAGAAAGCACTTCACCTCTTATACGGGCAGAGTTTTCGACATTGGGAGACGAACAGGACGCCAACAGGCCTGCAAGCCCTACTGTAACCATTAGCTTTTTCATAAAATTTTGATATTGAGGGTTAAATTAAATTAGCGGAACGTTCAAACGCAGATACAACTCCGCACACCCCCGGGCATCGGAGAGTGCCTCGTGGTGTTTGAGGGCAATACCTTCCAAGGCACAACACTCGTTGAGCTTGCCGGAAGGGTAACGCTTACTGGCGCGACAAGCACGCATGGTACACTCCCATTTATCGGCAATATTAAGGTCTGAATAGTCCATCATGTTATCGCGCATGGACTGCTGCAAAACACGCCGATCAAACGACTCGTTGTGCGCAACAACCAGCTTTCCATAGAGTCGCTTCTTTATTTCGGGATAAACCTGATAAAAAGTGGGTGCGTTTATAGTATCCTCAGGCCTTATACCATGCACTTTAACTGTAAACCAACTGTAGGCATTATCGGGCGGCTGAACTAAGCTGTAGTACTCGTCCACAACTTGTCCATCCTCTACAGCAACAATACCCACCGCACAAATATGGTGGGCCATTGCCGTTTCAAAGTCGATGGCTACAAAACAATCTCTCTGCATAAAAATCGTTTAAAAAGCCAAGTTAAAAAAAATACCACACGACCGCTCTCCTCCTATTATGAAACCTTCGCTAAAAAAGAGACAATTTTATTTAACAAGCAGCTTACCAACAAAAACACGTGAATCGACTTCAAGGCTATAGACATAAAAGCCAAATGGCAGCTGACTAATATTAACTTGTTCATCCCTACGGACAGATTTTGAAACAAGCGCTTTCCCATTCAAGTCGAATAATTTAAAAATTGCGTCCTGATACGAAAAAGGGAATCTAACAACTAAAATACCTTCGGAAGGATTTGGAGATACTGTTACACCATAAGAAGGATTATTACTTAACGCAACTGGCGAACCGTTATCAAAAGGAGAGTAAAAATACTTTGTTTCTCTAAACTTTTGAGCTTCACTACAACCAAGACTACAACTAAAAGACTCTTTACTAATGACTTTATGATGAAACGCAATATGTGGGTTAGCATCTAAAGCTGAGGTAGGGAGTAATAATTCCTCTTTGTTTACGGTATAATCAAAACCCAGCAATTCAAACACTTTTGAGGAGCTATCCCCCCAGGTCTGTTTGGTATAACTAATCATAAAATCATCCTTACTATAAGAATACTGCCTCATCTTTATGGTGTCCCACAAAGCAGTCTCATTATTCCATTTCAGATCAATCAGCGCTCCAATATCAAAACCATTACTATGATAAACCGTTTTTTCTTTCAAGTATGGCCTAAACTGGTTTAAGTCGTAATCCCATCTCGTAAAGGTTGTTTCTGCTGCATGCTCATTAACGGAATATTCATGCATCGTAGTACCAAAAAACTCCCACTCACCAAAGTTATCTCCATCAAGCCAAGGCCTAAAATAGGTCGTATCGGCCAATGCCCCCCCATTTGAATCGTAATAGAACTTGGTTGCTCCAATCGGTCGCCATACAGGTCCATCCGAGAAACTATACCTGTAGTACAAAGTATCGGTCAACAACAAACTCTCAGAACTATAGCTGTAAGCGTTTCGTTTTGTGTGTCGCCATTCATCAGATTTTAAATAACTTTCTGTAGTCTCAATTAAATCATCATTTTCATCATAAACATATTGTATCCGTGTTGCAGATCTAGACTTCAAATAAAATTCACGAGTTTCTATCCGGCTATACTCATCGAATTCTTTCATTTCTCTGGCTAAGTGTAACCAACTACTTGTTGGTGCATCCCAAATAGATTGAAGAATCAAGGTATCGTTAAAATGGTGATCATAAAAAATGCTGAGTCTGAACGTTTTCTTACTCCATTCTTTGGTATCTTCATCATAATCATAATAGATTATGCTATCTAACCGCTGCATTGTTGGCGGACCAGAAATAAATCCGGGCATCTGTTCATCCAATCGAGAACTAAATTTCTGCATACCAAAATCATCCATCCAACCAGCATCCTGACCATTTACTGAAAAGAATACCAATACAGCCGTTGTCAATAAAACAATCTGTTTGATCATCATAAAATAGTTTTTCAATTTTTGACTAGTACAAAAATGCACCGATCTTGAAAAACTAAAGTTACCTCAGGATAACTTCGAACAGAAATCATCACTCACCTTCCCTGCTTTAGCATTTTCTTTTTTTCATTACTGTATTGTTGCGGATTCATATTTAAATAACTGGCAATGTATTTGTCAGGAGTATCCTGCAATATCAAATTGGCACGTTCAACATTTTCATGAAAAAGCCTAAGCCTTTTCGAAGGATTCCTATTCTGTAACAAAAACATACGATTTTCACGATCGTACAAAATTTTTTCATACAATTTAAACATAAGATAACTAAACTGGGGGTTTCTTTGTGCCAGCGTCTCAATATCATCCTTAGTCAGATAGATAATCTCTACGTCAGTAAGGGCTTCCTGTATCTCAACAGATGGCTGTTCACCCAGATAACTCTTCAGACTGTTAAATGACAAGCCGCGAGGAGTAATATTTATAGTTTTTTGCTCCTCCTCGTCGAAAACATACTGATGAACAATCCCCTTTACAACAATATTAGCATTTCGCTCTACCTCTCCCATTTTTAAAATATAGTCGCCTTTTTTGTAGGATCTTTTTTTTAGCAACCTTAAAATCTCTGCAATCAATTCATCCGTTGGTGCTGCTGACAGGCCTAAGAAATCCAACAGAATCCTTTGATATTCACTATCCTTGCTCATAAACACAACAAAAAAAAATCGCCTAAGATACATTCCCCCTATAATCACTCACCAAACCCAAATCAAATCATTAGCCCGTGGTCTGGCCCCCTATTAATAGCTACCAGTAAAACTATTCAAGCAAGGGAATACGCTTTAAAACGGATGTACGATCAGGTTGATGGTACCAATCGTTAAGCACCAACTCCACCTCCGTTACGCTTGAGCGTCCCCAATCGTTATTCCGGTACTTATCTAAAAGCTGCAGCAAACCATCTCTATTCTCCATCTTCTGCTTTAAGCGCAAAACAGTAGCATGCGCTGTTTGTAAGGTGTATCGCTGATCCATCGACTGCTGCAAACCAGATTTTGCAATATTTTCGCGCAAGCGCTGTCGCAGCATCTCCAGCCCGTCCTCCTCCATAAAGCCCTGCACCATAATACACGATGGAGAAGCTGTAATTCCACGAAAAGTCAAATTAAAAGTCCCAATGCCTGCCAAGCTTTCCTTTATCTCCTTGACATAGTCAGCAACAACAATATCTGATACAGAAAATCCGGGGTAGCATGAAATGATGGACAACACCGTCACATGGATATTTTCCTCCCCATAAAAATACTGATTGGGCTCCAACCCCCTGGCAGCATCCAGAAAATGCTGAATACGATTCACCACCTGCCGGTCTGGTCGCAATCGCAATGTCAAACCCATACGACTGTCCCCGGCGGCGTCTATCCAGGCATCCGGCTCACAGGCACCTTCTTTGAACCTTCGCACCGCATTGTCATACATGCTGTTATAATGCTCCTGCAGATCCATTTATACGCATTTGGGAAAACAAAAAACAGGCCTTGCAAAGCCTGTAAAAACAGAAGAGAGGGCCTTCATTGCTGAAAGCGCCTCTCCTCCTTAACCCTAACCCTATAACAAAGGTAATACAAGATTTATGGGAATGCAACACTTTTTTAAAAAAAGTTTAAACATAAATCAATCCAAAAAACCTACTCGCTGCAACTGAATAAAATAGCCCCCGGCATCGGCATCCGGATTGTAATTGGTCTTCCGCAAAATCAGTTTCTCCTCGTCAATATGATGGACAACCGCGTGTTCCAAAGAGTTAAAATTCTCCTCAGGATGCTCCAATGTCTCGGCGTCATAAGAAAAGAACAGATAGTACTCTCCTTTGGGACCCTTTACAGCCCTCCAAAAGGGCATAGAATCATCCATTCTTTGCGTACCCGTCCGCTCAACAGAACCCTGCTGGTCTATCTTAGTGCCATCAGGATTCAAATGCAGAACCTCCACATTAGTTACTCCCATAAGCTCTCCTTCTCTATTATCGATTTCAAACTTAGTATTGCCCTCAGGCAAGGCATCTGCTGAAATGTAATAATACCTCCATGATCCCACCAGAAGACTGTTAACGTCCTTGGCATTATCGGGCACACGCCTAACCGAAGACTTAGTAAAAAGTGCTAAGTCTGACGACAATTCCGCCTCATGCAAGGTAAAAGGCTCTCCTCATTGGCCAAACGAACGTTCCACGCAATGGAGCGTTTGACATAATTATACCTTGGCAAAGAAGCTTGGAAAATCCCCGACAACTCCTCCCCGCTACTTTTCATCAATGCTTCGGCCTCATCCAAGCGCTCACAAATAATATAAGTTTGAATCAAGTTGCGATAAACGGCTTCTGTAACCCTCTTGTTAATCCGGGCTTTTTTGTTATTAATACCCCTGTCTTCCAAAACCTTATTCCAAACCCCAATAGCCTGTTCAAACTGCTGAAAAGCCACATCCTTCTGTCCCTTGTTGTAGTTCTCCACCGCCTCCATGGCCAAATTATAGCCTTGATTTACGTCGTCATGCACAGCACTCTTCTCCACATAAAAAAACTGAAAACGAAGACTTTTCGAATAAACGGGAGAAAACAAAAGAGAAGCAGTTCGCGAAACGCTGGCATGCGTCAACATATTTACTTCTTTAAGCTCTTGTTCAGCTGATTTATTTGCAAACTCAACAAAAACCCGATGATAAAGCAACTCATCGTTGGCATCCTTCACCTGAAAAATTGTCGCCTCAGACCAGGTCGCCTTATCCTCATTTCGCCCATATGCGGTGTACTTGAAGGAGGGAAATTTTTTATAACCCAGTTTTACATCAGCATGCGTTCCGCCTTCTTCAAAACCATACAGAGAAAGGAGTCCGTAGTTTGTTGAAAAGCCACGCACAGTATCCGGAGCCGGAAACATCCTTTTCATGGGGACCTCAAGGCCAACTCGATTTTTTTTTCACCTTTTGGGCCATGAGCCCACCTGCAACCAACAGACCCAGGCCTGCCAGCAATAAAAGCTTGTTTTTCATATTTAAGGTTGTAGTTAAGAACTTTACTCCCCCAAGCTTCTTTTAAACCGGAGGATATACTTAAGGCATAAATATACAGAATGTTTTAACACCACGTTCAAATATGCTTAGCTCGCAGAAATGAAAAGGTAATGGATCGAAAGCGAAAGTCCTGAAAAAAAAGCAGGGAGGCTAAATACCTCCCTGCTCTGCTTTCTTACTTCATCATTTTTTTATGAACGACCCGCCCCTCTTCAAGGAAGAGCGTTAGCACATAAAACCCTGAGCTTAAATGAGAGGTGTTTAATTGCTGTTCTCCGTTCAGCATGGCTTCAAGAACCTGTTTTCCTGCAGCATCTGTTACACGAACACTATTTACCATTTCCGCGGAATCAATATATATTACGTCAACAAATGGATTCGGATATACAGTAAGCGTGGGTGTCCAGTGCTCTTCCGTCCCCACTAAAGTTGAGATACTGGCAACTGCCCTTGGGGAGTTGGCCAAGGATAGCACATAGTTTGAAATATCCTCGCCACTAAGTTCGGCATACACAATTAGCACATCAACATCATTAGATACTTCCGAAGCAGTAAATTCCGCCACCACTTGGGCAAGACTCACATCATCACCTGCAATCGGCGTAACCAGTTCAAGGTTGTTCTCAATGATAGTTGCGTGGGTAGTTCCATCATACAATTTATCTTCTACGGTGAAGCCCCCTCCTAAGGTCAAGGCCTTGGGTGTGATGTCGGCCGTAAAGCCGGCGGGCTGGGTCAGACTGTAATTGGCTGCGGCACTGCCGCTCAGGCCATAGTCAGAGACACTTACCGCAATGCCCTCCGCAACATCAGCTGCAGCAAAAGCAGCACTGGCGCCGGAAGCATCCAGAGCCACATCGTCACCGGTTACCGCACCATCCAGGGTGGCGGTCCCACCAATAACAGCAGCTACCGTACCATCATAAACCTTATTGTCGATAGCCAGTCCGACTACACTCAACGCCTTGGGTGTGATGTCGGCCGTAAAGCCGGCGGGCTGGGTCAGACTGTAATTGGCTGCGGCACTGCCGCTCAGGGCATAGCCAGAAACAGCTACCGCAATGCCCTCCGCAACATCA
>NZ_MWUJ01000080.1 GCF_002210225.1 Geofilum rhodophaeum
CAATAGTAGGCACTAGCAAAACCGCCAACCGCAAAAATAAAGGAGTTCATATAAATACAAGGCATCTCATATTTATTGTAGTATTACTCAAAAATGAATTGCTCCATATCAAGTAACGCTCATTTTAACTGCTCAAAAGAGCAGTCCCTTTATCGCTTTTAAACTAAACCTTGCTCGCTTGTATATGCCTTAACACATACAATTCCGGCATTTACCGATTGGCATTACGCCAACCGGTAATTTGTTTGCCTATGCTATCCATTAAACCCGATAGCTCGGCTTGCTTTTTTATTGCTAAAATTTTCATATCAACACAAAGGCGTATTTCAAATTTTAGCAATTCAAAATC
>NZ_MWUJ01000081.1 GCF_002210225.1 Geofilum rhodophaeum
ATTCGACGGGATTTGCGAAACCCAAGGTGCATGCCGAGGGGCGGTTGGCCTCGTAAAAAGCCGCAAAAAATAGTCGCAAACGACGAAAACTACGCTTTAGCAGCTTAATAACCTGCTGAGAGCCCTCTCTCCCTAGCCTCCGCTCTTAGGACGGGGATCAAGAGAGGTCAAACCCAAAAGAGATCGCGTGGATGCCCTGCCTGGGGTTGAAGCGTTAAATCTAATCAGGCTAGTTTGTTAGTGGCGTGTCCGTCCGCAGCTGGCAAGCGAATGTAAAGACTGGACTAAGCATGTAGTACCGAGGATGTAGGAATTTCGGAC
>NZ_MWUJ01000082.1 GCF_002210225.1 Geofilum rhodophaeum
TTAAAAGGCCAATAAGTTGATCCTTAGTTTTTGCCTTGAGCTCAGAAATAGTCCAGTCCAATTGCTTTGTGTTTTTTACAAAGGTCTGCGCTTTTTTGTAAGCTCAGCAACTTATGCACAAACACTTCTAAAGAGTGCAGCACCAAGTTATCAACAGAAACGGCAATATTTTTTGTTTTTGAAAAATTAAAGGCCGCGAGAATCGAATGACAGGAAAAATTTGAGGTTTTTAGAGTCCATCGCAAGGAAAACGCCTTAATCGAAAAAATGGCCGACATCAATTTTTGGCTAAATTAGCCACCTGAGTAGTTAC
>NZ_MWUJ01000083.1 GCF_002210225.1 Geofilum rhodophaeum
AATTCGTTGATGGTAAGAACATCAAAGTCACCCGCGACAATGATCAAATCATTAAAGTTGCGACCAGTGACGACGTTGAATTCACCAAAGTCACCCTAGGAGATGGCACGAACAACACCATCTTAACCAGCACTGCCAATGGTTTAGATGTTGGTGGTGACAAGATCACCAACGTAGCTGCTGGCACTATCGGCTCAGGCTCAATGGACGCGGTTAATGGTAGTCAGATTAGTAACGTGCTGGGTGGTAGCGTAAATAACAGTACAGGCGACTTTACCGCCAACACCCCGAGTGCAAATGGCGGTATTGGCA
>NZ_MWUJ01000084.1 GCF_002210225.1 Geofilum rhodophaeum
CGCTGGGTTCCCGAAAATCGGGACAAGCAATTCCGACCGCTCATATTCCTATATATTAGCGGTCGTTGTTTTCTTCCTTTTATTTTTCATCATATTTTTACTGTCGGGTTATGTTTAACTGGAAAGTTTACAGAGTTTGCAATAAAGCACAGTTCATTTGCCATTTTATGCAAATCATGGGCTTTGTCAAACATATGAACTTCAGTTACTGTAACAATTGGATTCAATATAACTTCAGTGAATTGTCCACCACCATTTGAAGTTTCAATCATTATTCCTGTTGTAGACTTCCCCTTTATTGGACA
>NZ_MWUJ01000009.1 GCF_002210225.1 Geofilum rhodophaeum
CCGGTTGTCCTTATGCACCCTTCACTGTGGCCAATTCGACTTTCAGGATGCTTTGTCATGCAAATCACGGCAATCCAGTCAGTTCAATATATTCGGGCAGTTTCTACCGAAACCCGATATGGGTCTGCCAAACTTCACTTTCCTACAACAACCGCAGGAATCCCGGTGTACTACTCTGCACGTACCTTTAAAAGACCTACCCACTGTCTGACCACTATCTTTACTTCACGAATCCCTGGTCAAAGACGCTTGGATTTATATTTTTTGTCTCGCGAAATCCTTCCGGCTGGGAATCAAGAAAAACACGTTCTGCGAATCAGTTATACATGCTGGGAATCCAAGGGCTAGACTACAACACATGTATAAACGCTATTGCGTTTAGGAGTATTATATGATCGTGAAAAAACGGGCGTAAGTGCCTGATGTAACGAGCATATAGACAATTTGGATATATTTGGTTAGTAGAAAATGTAGGCTTTTGGCACGACTTCGTCTTCCTCAGTCACATGGTGGCAGGGTTAGGGGGGCGTGAATCTTGAAAATTCAGAACACAATATTTGCATTATTTTTAACATTAACAATATTTAATAAAAAATTGTCATGGGCCCACAACTAATTGGCTTTAAACTCAATAGAATAAAACATGCTGTAAAACACCCCAGCAGTTGATGGCCAGGAAGAATAACTTACGTTTGCCTTCCTTTAGTTCTTCGGTCATACGATAAATATGAGCGGCTCTGGTTTCTTGCTTCTTCACAATGGTTATCCAGCAAATCCACTCATTGCGTTGAATCGATGTTAGTTTATTCCATCGATCAAGTAAAACGACATCTGCTTTTAACACCGTCCTTACGTCCTCTGGAACTTCGTGTAGTACACCAGAAAGTACATTATGGTCCAAGCTGTTTGTTGAATTCATTTTATCTGTTTTAAGATTTAAAACGAAACGACAGCATCAATCGAATTTTAGCTTGCTGTATATCTCGAGATCGATAAAGGTGCCGTCAGGCATCAGCTCTCCTGCCCTTTCAATGCCTTCGAATTTAAAGCCCAAGCGCTGAGGAATGCGCTTGCTGGGGACATTACCTACTGCACATTAATCTGAATCCGGTTTATAAGGCATAAGCACATAAGCGCTCCACCGACCGGCTTACAATGCCTTGTTTTTGATGATCTTTGGACAGCCAGTAGCCAATTTCGGTCTTTTGATTCAGTTTGTCTGTATCCTTATAACCAATTAAACCAATAAACTCCCCTCCTTTTCTAATGGCAAAAACCAATTCAAAGTGATCTGCGGGTGCGTTTACCACCGATTCAACAAAGCATTCAGAGTCGGACAGTTCACGCGTAAAGACCACAAAGGGCAGCCACTTTCCCAGGTAGTCTCGCTGACTGTCGATTGTTTCAAATATGGCCTTCGCATCCGCCCTTTCGAGTTGCGTCAGCTCAATATCGGCATCCACTTTAATAATTACTTGTTGCATTTATTTCTGGTTGTGTTCTACCCATATCAGGTCGGAAGTGTCGTAACCAATTTCCTCGGCGAGCTGCAAATACTGATCTTTGATTTCGTCAGGTACCGTGGTTTCCCGAGACAGGATCCACAGCAAGTCAAGGTCTTTTCCGGCAATAAGGGCATAGCGGTAATCCACATCGAGGGCTATTACGTTGTAGCCTGAATAGAATGGTCCGAAAAAGGATACTTTCAGCCGTGCTGTGGTTTCGTCTCCAACAAATTTGGCCTTGCCTATGGCCTGGGTCCATTCCTCTTTTACGGTGTTGTAACCTCTGTTTACAACCTTTATGCTGCCGTCCTCATTCAAGCTGTACTCGGCGGTGGTATTGTTCAGGTTCCGCTCAAATTTAAAGTCTTTCCGCGCTATCTCATACCAAAGTCCAAGGTAGCGCTCTTTTTCAAAGGGGCTTACCGGGTTCGCTCCTTTAGGTAACAGGGTTGGGAGTAAGATGTTTTTATTCAATCAAAATCGTTTGCAGGGCCCATTCGTTCAAAAGACCGGAGCCCAAAGCCCGGGTAAAAACGTAAACTTCTTTACCGCTTGCATTAGAGAAAACAAAATGGGGCTCGGCCGCATAAAACGCTCCGCCGCCTGAATTATCAAAGACCACATATTGCTCTAAAGCTATCTGGTAGCGAAATGTTAGGTTGTACGAATTGTAGACATACAAAAAAGGCTGGTTAACAGATTCCCACCCCTGGTTTCCGGCAATAATATATAGGTTGTTCTGGGCTTCTGAATGGTCTAAACCTACTACCTGTGTCGAACTATAATAGGAATTATCGTCTTCTGCAAAACGAATTTTTCCATTATAAAGCATGTCGTATTCTTGAATTTCAGAGGCTTTAAATACGTTGCCTGAGCGGGTAAAAATACGATTACCGTCTTGCGACATCCATAAATTGCCACGCACATCATAATCTCCATGATAGGGCGAATCGTACAGGTAGGCCGCAGTGCCATTTTGAATATCAAATTTTTCCAAATCAGACGGACTTAAACCATTATCAGCTGCGTACATGAACTTTCCGGAAGGATGCAGCTTGGCTTTTGTTCCTGCATAAATGGAGTATCCGGTATGGTGACTCTCCACTGGCTGAGCATCCTCAACATTGATGCAGCGAACGGTGGTGTGCTGATCCTGCTCGGGAAAAACATAGGTCCATCCGTTTGAAGCCAGCACAATATCTATTGCTTTACATGACACATTATGGGTACTAATAACTTCCCCGGTATGGAGATTCACGTAGCTTACCTGGGCATCGTGACCAACAACGGCTTTGGTGCCGTCTAGTGAGACGGCAACGCATGTTGGGATAAAAGCCAGGTTAATGTGATCGGTTTCTCTGGTCAGGGGGTCGTAAATATTCAACTTCAAATCACTGGTCACATACACCAATTTGTCGGTTGATTTTGAGTACTCCGCATCCACTACAACACTTGGCACCATCATTTTTTCTTCTTTAAAAAAATCTATAGAAACCGCTATAGTGTCTACCTTTTCATTTACCGTCAGGTAGATTTCTGATTGATGGGTGCCGGATGAGAGTTTATCCTGATTAAGGAGCACTGTTATACTGCCTTTTTCATATAAACCTACCGACCCACTTTCGTGAGATAAGCTTAACTTGTCATTGGAAACCGCTGCCTCAAAACTAAAGCCAACATTCCCTCCATTGACAATTTCGAGGGTTTGACTGTGGTCAAAAGCTGTAAAGTGGAGCGTTTCTGGAACAGTGTACAACAAATTTTCTCCAACAAATCCTTTTAAATAAACAGACTCTGAACCACTGGTTGACATAATCTCCATGGTGCCGGTGTATAGGCCGGGCGCTCGACCTTCCAGAAGAGAGGCCACTGCTATTTCCTCAACGTCGTTGTTAAAAGTTCCGGCTTCGGGGTATACAACCACCCAATCGGGATAGGAAACTACTTGAAACTCTCCTTCCGAGGCTGGTTTAGAAGAAACAAAGAGGGACTTCGTTTCGACCCCATTAAAAACAAGCGTGTCTGCCGAAAGAATTAACTCTGGCTCCATCCAGACTTTTTTCTCCTTTTCGCAACCTGCCATAATTAATACGACGATCGCAGCCACACTGCCTAAATTTCTGATTTTCATACCTGTCATTTATTAACTTTCTTAACTATCTTACAAACTAATTGGAACTGATTTCATCTAACCTTGAAAGCTCTGCAGCCTTTTGCAGCACTATTTTCTCATTGCCTTTTTTCACAATTTGATCAAAATAAGATTTGACTTTTGAATAATCGGCGGGTGCGTAAACCGTATTTTTGAAGTAATAATCGAAGGTAACCGTAAGCAAATTGCCATTAATGCTGGCGGAGTAGTTCAGGTCAAAAAGGCCGCTGCTTATGCGCTGACCGGCGGGCAGATAATCTACAGAATAGCCTTCAGGTATGGCTATGATGGACCTAAAAACTCTGCGTTTGGGATAGGTAATATCTACAGGGTAGGAACGCTCATTTTGCTTTAGGGGATTATCGGAGGTGGTTTCGCTTAAAAAGGGGGAGATATAGATTTTGTCGTTCACCAATTCGGGATGGGTCTTTAGCTGGTAATTCAACACATAGGGAAGCTCCCTGTCCAGCTGATTTTTAACTGCGATACTGGTGTCAATCACATCATAGCCTAATTTTTCCAGGCTTTTGGCAATAGTTTCCTGATCGCTGGTTTGGGCATTTCTATACTGCAGGGCATCGTACTCGGTGGCATATTTAGAAATGTCGACAAGCAGCTGCGCATCATTGGTTATTTCCAGGCTGAAATTGGTGGTAATGGAAGAGGGAAACAGGCATTCCAGGCCCATCCATTCCACCTGATCTTTTTGAACGATCAAGCCCTTTTCGTTGATACATCTGGATGGGATCCGATGGTTCAGACTCAGTACCTCGGTGGCATCGCTCAAGACTTTTTGCCCATCAACTATGGCCAGGATGATTACATAGTTAAAAAAATGAGTAAAGGGGTAATCGTAGGCGATTTTTCCATTGGATCGGGTGCTGAGGAGTACCGGTTTGGCCTCAATTCCAGAGGCATTGAGCAAACCTATGGCGAATAAATTGACATCTAAAACATTGCCAAATTTTTCTTCCACAAACTTCTTTGGTGATTTGCTCGCATACCTGCCATGCGTTTTATCCCAGTTGTAATTTTTCTTTACATGGTCTATGATAAAATTAAATTTGTCCATCTCATTATCAAACTGTTCTCCATCAAGGTCCATAACTTTCGCAGCAAGCTTCTCTGCGCCCTGAATGTACTTACCAAAATCCTTGTGTTTCAGCAATTCTTTATTCATTTCTTCCCAGGTGGTCATCACATCAACCTTCCCTCCTTCCGGATAATTGATTTTTGACAACTGAAAATCAATTTTCACGATGTAGTCGTTAATGGAAGTTATAAATTCCTCATTATCAAAGGCCGGAACCTCTTTCATCACGTAATTGTGGATCATATCCTGGAAAGTAACGGAACCAAACCGACGTTCCATACCTCTGCTCACAAACGACTTTTGTGAAGTAAAACTACTGGCTCCTTGCAACAGAAAAGTGTACTCATAAAAGGGAATCATTTCTACCTGATATTCGCTGTGAATTACGGGGATGCGCCATTGAAACTCCCAGTCGCGCAAATTAAACATATACTGAGAGTTAATCTTATACCGATATTCTATGATGGTCCCTTCTTTAACGTTGGGAACGGCAAACTTTTTAACATTCCAGTAGTTGTTTACTTTCTCCTCATACACGTTGGATAAATCGAGCGGGGTTTTGTTGATTATACCGTTTTCATAATTGTAGGCATAGGCTTCAATTTCCGAAACAGTTTCATAAATACCACCTTCCTGATAAAAGAGGATCTCAACCTGAGCCCATTCATTTCCGGCTTCGGACAGTACTTTTATACGTGTGCTCCGTTCAAAAACAACGTCGAAGGACCGATCGTTATTAACAAAATAGGAGCGTCCGATATCAAACAGTACTACAGCATGAGCATCTTTATCCTTTGGGTAGGTCTTAAGCTCAATTTCGTCTTTGCCAAGTTTACCAAATTCATTGATGTACTGTTGTCCCTGGATACTGAAGTGCACGATCAGGCACAAAAAGAGCAGGGATGGCGTCTTCATTTTCATAATAATGGTATGTTTTTTTGGAAGGATAAAATGGTGCTGTTTTCGACGGTCAAAATTTGTCTGTAAAAATCGTAAAACGCGGCATATTCTGATTTTGGATATAAGCCGGCGTTAATAAGCAGGCTTTTTACAACTTTGATGCTTTGTCCGTCTTCCAGTATTTCCAACTGGTACTCGCCGTATCTGGAAGACAGCGCCACATCTTTGCTGCCGGGGTTAAGCGAATAACCATGAGGCAGTTCGTAAACAAGGGTGTCGGTTTCATAAATGGGATGGTCTATTTGTACGGGCAGACTTCGGTATTGCGGCTTTTCAAAGGCTGGCAATGCAAAGGCTATATTGCTGAGCAGGATGTCGTTGCCGTAATGCTTGTAAACCTGCTGGGAACGGACGTTGTATCGCATGGTAATGCTTGCAGAATCCCTATCGGGCTTATCGATTTGGTAATCGACCAGATGAAAACCCTCGGGGACAACAAAATTTCGAACTATACGCGCTTTATCGGTTTCATTATATCCGGTGGCCAGGTGCAGAATACGCTCGTAATCGGCTCCCCGTAAGTGGCTTTCAAAAGATAAATGTGCTTCTTTTGGATCATAGGAAATGGCTACATTTCTAGAAACAAGTACATCTTCGGGTTGAAGGGCGGGAATTCTTAGAAAGTGGCTTTTGTTGTCATCGACAACAAAAGCATCCCGATTTTGGATAAAAGTACCGATATAATTCAGGGGCGTTTTGCTTGTACAATCTATCCAAAGGTCACCCTCCTCGTGCGGAACATACAAAATGGCATGATTGAATTGTTGGGAAGGAAACTCTTTTTCAATTTCGTCGTTGGGACTCCCGGCATATACCTTGGCGTAATAAGCGGGAATTTGAACAAAATCCAATAGGGCTTTGAAGTAATTGGTGAGGGCTTTACAATCGCCATACTTGTTGTGCGCAACGTAACTGGCCGGATAAGGTTTTAATCCGCCGGTTTCTATGGTGACGTTTATGTAACGTGTTTCATCCTGAAGATAGTGGTACAGGATTTTAATTTGTTCTTTTACATCGCTTACATCCTGTATCATCCCTTGAATTCGCTCCTTTTCGAAAGCTGGCAGTTCATTCAGGTTACGGAGCAAATCAAATTGCCAATGGCCATAGCTCGCCCAATCTTTAAAGGAACCGTTCCTTTCAAAATTGAAATCGACGGGAACAATTGCGACGGAGGGCAGCAGCTCAGGCATCGGAGGTGACAGCACCTCCGATTTAATTAACTCCTTATAGCTGGCACGCCAATGATAAGTAAGGCGGTTGCCCAGTGTATCCACCTTAAAATCATCTACCTGCTGGTTTTGAAAACTTAGCCTGTAATCCCGTGGCACCGATACATGCAAATCGGCGGCGAGTGTGGGTACACCCTGATGAATGACGGGCATCCAATAAGTAAGGTAAAGAAAATCAGACTGTTTTATTTGATAGGAATAGACGATGGTGTAGGGATAAGTATTGTGCTTTAAGGTGAACGACTGAACAGATTCATCCTCATACAACGAAAAGTCAGATATGGAGCTCCTTGTGGTCAGGTCAGACTTTTTGAGCTTCTTAACCACGCGTCCCCCGGCATCTTTAATGTAGGCGTCAATCTTGCTTAGTTTGTTGAGACTCGAATATGGAATCTCTACCTGGGTAAACCGCTCTCCGCCCCTGTTGTTAATGCGTATTTCGTAAGTAATATTTTTGATCAGGCTGCCCCTATCGACTTCAATGGAAGTATTAGCATAAAGCACCTCAGCATCGTAATGCTGAGCAAACACTGGAATACATAGGGCAAGAAACAAACAAATGGTCGAAAACTTTATCATCGGGGGCAAGACTAATATTTAGGGTTGCGCATAAACAACTTAACGGGGACTAAAGCGCCAGCTTTAGACCGAAACTCCAGTAGGCTGGATTGAAATTGACGAGAAACGAAGCGCTATCGGTTTCCCAGTCAGGTATGGAGTAGGCAATGCCACCTAAGCCCAGACTTAAGCCTAATTTGGGGGTAATAAAATACGTAAGCTCAGGATAAAGTGTGGTCACAAAGAGATCGCTGCTGTTGGAGTTCTCAGCAGTCCTGAATTCGGAACTGGATGACCAGGAAATGGACTGAAAGGCCATAAAAGTACTGTATTCACTTGAAATATTACCATAGGCCAGTTTCAGGTTAGTACTCAAATACAAACGATCTATAATCGGTGCATAATAGCCTGCAAAAACACTGGGCATAAGACTGCTCGAGGTCAATTCCATAAGCTCCGCAGATATGGTCTCGCCCATAAAAACCTGGGATGAGCGGTCTTCAACACTTCGATAATAGTCCAGTCCGGCCCCTACCACAAAATTGTCTCGTAGGGCCAGACCGAGAGATACACCCAAATTCAGGTTTTTGGCCTTACTCTGGGTATGGTTGGTGGTGGGACCGTTGTCATTTAGCGATTTTTGGTAGTTGCCTTCTGCACTTAATAGGACCGCTCCTTTTTGCAGTTGGGCATAAAAAGGCATGGTACAGCAAAGCACAAGTAGGGTTACAGCAAGCTTTTTCATTTTGGGCATTACTTAGGTTTAAGAATTTAGCTCAACAGGGTGTAGAACAACCTTTGGGGATGTTGGCGCGTAGGCGTATGGCGGCACTACTTATTTGTTGTAGTACTGCATGGCTTCGGGTAAGGCTCGTTGTAGGTCCTGAATGCGCTTTTGGTGGGTGGGGTGGGTACTCAAAAAAGGAATACTGCCTCCTCCTCCACTCATCTCGGCCATACGACTCCAAAAGGCAACAGCGGTAGAAGGATCGTAACCGGCCATGGCCATAAAAATGAGCCCCAAACGATCGGCTTCTGTCTCATGGGTGCGTGAGTAAGGCAAAATCACTCCCACCTGGGTGGCTACCCCAAAGGCGGTTTGCGCCATAGCCTGCGTTTGCTCGGGTTTTTCTGACAGCAAAACACTCAAAGTGGTACCGGCCAGTTCGGTGGCTACCTGCTGACTCATACGCTCGCTGCCGTGTTTGGCCACGGCGTGGGCTATTTCGTGGCCCATCACAACGGCCACGCCATTGGCATCCTGGGCAATGGGCATAATGCCTTCGTAAAACACCACTTTGCCACCGGGCATGCACCAGGCGTTGGGGGTATCGTCGGCAACGAGGTTAAACTCCCACTGAAAGTGAGCAATGGCATCGGACAAACCCTTTTCAGCAAAGTAACGCTCAACGGCGGCGGCAATGTTTTGCCCCACCTCTTTAACCATGGCAGTTTGGGCTTTGTTGGTCGACAAGGGATTTTCCTGCAAAAACTGACTGTACTGGCTAAAGGCCATTGCGGTGACTTCAGAATCGGAGACGAGACTGATTTGACGACGCCCGGTAATGGGCACAACGGAGCAGGCGGTGATAATAAGGGCTGTAACAAGCAGTAAAACACCTGCAATTTTGTAAGGCAGCGTGAGCTTTTTCATTGGGTGCTGTATTAGAGTTGGTTTCTGACTTTAAATCAAGGTATGAAAATAAGAAAATTTAGTTTCAAAAAGCTAATTTCGCCGCGCATATTTTAATTGGCGGCATGGAGCAGTACCGGAAGGATTTGATTCACTTGCACATTATTGTGTTCATCTATGGTTTTACAGCCATCTTGGGACGTTTGATTGGACTCCATGCAAGCGATTTGGTGTGGTACCGGGTGCTTATCGCCTTTGTTTCGCTGGGTGCACTTATGATTTACCGCAAGGTATCGTGGCAACTGCCGCGCATTTCCATTATAAAGCTGATTGGGGTGGGCTTTATTGTAGCGCTGCACTGGGTAAGCTTTTTTCATGCCATAAAAATTGCCAACATCTCGGTTGCACTGGGTTGCCTGGCAACCACCACCTTATTTACCAGCTTTTTGGAACCTTTGGTACTGCGGCGACGCATTTCTAAACTTGAGATTTTTGTGGGGGTACTTATTATTATTGGTTTGTACACCATCTTTCAATTTGAGGCCCACTATTTGGCAGGCATTGTAACGGGACTGGTATCGGCCTTTCTGGCGGCATTGTTTACGGTGCTCAATAAATATTTTATTCGCGACCACCATCCCCTGGCCATCAGTTTTTATGAGATGGGGGGTGGACTGCTCATTATGAGCTTATATGTCCTTTTGAAGCATGCTGAAGGGGCCCCCTTCCCGCTTCCACAGGGAATGGATTATGTTTATTTGTTGGTATTGGGGACGATATGTACCGCCTATGCCTACATGGCGAGCGTTAAGGTTATGCAGTCGCTCTCGGCCTATACGGTGGTACTCACAGTTAACCTGGAACCGGTGTACGGCATTTTAATGGCTTTTATTCTTTTTGGCGAGTCGGAACAAATGTCGGGCGGCTTTTATGCGGGAACTCTAATGATATTGGGTGCGGTACTGCTCTTTCCGGTACTGCGGCGACGTAAGATTTTGCACTAAATTGCCTATTTTTACCCGAATAATTCAAACAACAGGCACTATGCAGCGATTAACAAGGATTCTGGGGCTCGCACAAATATATCAATTGTACCAATGGATGGTGGGTGCGCACAAGTATTCGCGTCTTTTTGCTGAGCGCTACATTCAGTACCAAGTCGGCCAAAAGATATTGGACATCGGCTGCGGTCCGGCCGACATCCTTAAGTACCTCCCTAAAGACGTGGATTATACAGGTATTGATTTGAGTGAAGATTACATTATAAATGCGCGCAAAGCACATCCCCACCAACGCTTTATATGCGCCAATGTGGCCGAAACGCTTCCCTTGGATAAGGAACTTTTCGACACCGTGTTTTTTATTGGGGTTCAGCACCACCTGACCGATGCCGAGATGGAGGCAACGTTGCGCTTTGCCTGGTCGAAGGTAAAATCAGGCGGCCGCCTGTTGTCGCTTGAGCCGGTACGTCTGCCGGGCCAGGGGCGTCTGGAAAGGTGGTTTATGGACAACGATCGTGGAAAACACATTCGTACGGCCGAACATTACCGACAAATTTCTGAAAAAGTGCAGAAGGGAGGCAGTCAAACCATACTGAAAAACACCATGAATATTCCCTTTACCATTATCATCAGCGAATCGATTAAAGCTTAGGCGTCTCTTCTTCAATCAGGAAACGCGGCCTTTGCTTAACTTCCAGAAATATTTTGCCTACATACTCGCCAATCAGTCCCAGACAAATCATATTGATGCCCGAGAAAAGGGTTATGATGAGTAACATCGATGTCCACCCCGCAATGGTATTGCCACTGAGATAGGCAATAAGCACCCAAAAGGCGATGAGCAGGGAAAGGATAAACATGCCGATGCCCATCCAGGTAACAAAACGCAGCAAAGAGGTGTTGAAGGAGGTAACCCCCTGCCAGGCAAAACTGGCCATTTTACGAAAGGGGTATTTGGTTTCGCCCAGCTGCCGCGGGGCTCTCGAGTAATACACCACCTCGCTGCGGTAGCCCATCAGTGGGAAAATGCCTCTCAAAAACAGGTTGACTTCGTTAAAGCGTTGCAAACCTTCAATCACCGTGCGATCGGCCAAACGAAAATCGGCATGGTTGTAAACCGTTTTGACCTTTAAAAAACGCAACAAACGATAAAAGAATTGAGCGCTTTGACGTTTCCAAAAACTGTCGCTTTGCCGGCTCTCCCTTACACCATAAACAATTTTGGCTCCGGCCACATACTTCTCCACCATATCCTCTATCACCTCCACATCGTCCTGCAAATCGGCATCAATGGTCAGCAGACAATCGGCAGCACCCACCTGTGTAAAGAGTCCGGCCAACAGTGCATTCTGGTGACCAAAGTTCGACGAGAGTTTAAGACCCTTGATGTTGGGATCCGCCAGGGCAAATTCCTTAATGAGGGTCCAGGTGTTGTCGCTGCTGCCGTCATCAACCAAACAAATAAAACTGTTGGCCGCCACCCTGGAGCGGGCCACCAAAGCCTTCAACCTATGCATTAATTCCTTAACGCTCAAAGGCAAAACAGCGGATTCGTTGTAACAGGGAACAATAATGGCTAAGGTAGGTGTGCTTTTTGTCATGGCGCTATTTTCTGGTTACGAAGGAGGCTGATGAAAACGGGCCCTTTACTAAAGACTTCAACCGGCTCCCACAACTCCCGGTTTTCCAACTCATCAATCAGGTCATCCGACAGATTCGAAAGGTTCGAATAAATGAAGTAGGCTTTATCATGGTCTTGACCAATACGTAAATCCCTGTCCTTAAGATCCACGTAGCGCTGATTACCTGAAAACAGGAAACCACCCCCCACCTGCTCCTCGTCAATATGGTTTTGCTCCAGATAAGTCAGTAATTGCTCGCGAAGGGTATAATAGGGCGTGTGCGCCAGAGTTGCATCCCAGGCGACGGATACCCTGGAAGGATAAACCCAGGCGTGTCCGCCTACAAAAAGGAGTCCCACAACCAGTGCGAAGGTCTGGATGCGCCTGGTGCACCAAAGGCGCTCGGCCGCGACAAAGACGAGCAGTCCCAACACCAAAGTAATGCCCATATAATAACGCGAGCCAATGACCAGCACCGTAGAAAGTGCAAAATACAAAAAGAGCAAGATCAGTCCCCCCACCAATACCACCAACGGCAGTTCTTTTTTGCCTATCAGGGAGGTACGTCGTTTGTAGGCCTGCGTTATGAGGACTAAAGCACTAAGCCAAAGGGCAAAACGTCCATTTTCGAGGAGTCTGAGTCCAAATGCTGCGAAGTTTTTAAGGTAGGCCATAAGGCCCTGAGGCGATTGCCAGCCCTCCGACCAGGGCGAATCGGCCTGGTTCAGAAACCAACCGTTATTAAGCAGGTACAGACCAATGTAGAGTCCGTAAATGCTGTAGGCGGGGACAAAAGGCAGAGCCGTGCGCCACAGCATTTTTACACCAAGCGGAGTGCCCTCAGTAAGATGTTTGTGCAGCACGGCAAAAAGATAAACAAAAGGACCGGCCAACATGCCCCGGCCATTGATCAGCACCAAAAACAGCAGGGCCATGCTGGTCAGCCCCCTGCGCCTGTTTACAATGCCGTACAAAGCCATGACAAGGGCAGTGAGCAAAATGACATCGGGCGAAGCGATCGCAATTTGCGTGAGCAGGGTAGATTCGAGCAACAAAACCAATAGTGCCCAACCGGCTACGCGGGGTGAAAGATAGCAGCGAAACAACTTATGGGTAAACAAGACCAGTAAAACGGACCAAAACCCAATAAATACATGGGACACCCACAAATGCTGACCCAAAACCATCCACAATCCGGCAGTCATCATCCCAATAAGCGGGAAATGATAAGCGGTTCCGGTTATTTCTTCTCCATCGGAAAAACCCGGCAACCAAAAAGAGCTGAATTGCTGTTGATAAAACCAATGTGCCTCTCTGGAAGTTTGCTGCACATTGTCCCAAAAGTAAACCCCATTCAGATGGCTGATCACCAAAACCAGGTAAACCAGCAGAACGGGAACCGCAAACAGCAAAAAATCTTGATGGCGCTTAAAAAAAGGGGCCCGGGTCAACTGCTTCATAAGCACAAATTTAAACCCCCTTATCCCGGGCAGCCTTCAGTTGCTCGAGGGCTTGCTGAATGAGGGCACGGGGACTGGCCACGTTCAGGCGCATGAAACCGCGCCCCTCGTTGCCGAAGGTGAGTCCGTCGTTGAGTCCCAAACCGGCCTGTTCTACCATAAATTTCTTCAGGTCGTTTTGCTTCATGTCCCAGGCACGGAAATCGAGCCACAACAAATAAGTCGCTTCGGGCAAGTGCATTTTTACTTCGGGCAAGTGCGCCTTTAAAAAGTCGGCCACCAGGGTGATGTTGCCTTCGAGATAGCTGCGCAATTCATCAAGCCAGTCTTCCGACTCGTTGTAAGCGGCCTCCAGGGCGGTGGCACCCAATACGTTGCCCATGTGCAGGTGCAAACCAAAAATTTGCTTGCGCATGGCTTTCAGCAGCTCAGCGTTGGTTACTACCAGGTAGGCGGTGCTGTAACCGGCCAGGTTAAAGGTCTTGCTGGGCGCCATGCAGGTCACCGTTATGTCGGCAATCTCGGGCGAAAGCGTGGCCAGCGGACGGTGTACGTGACCAAAAAGGGTCAAGTCGCAGTGTATTTCGTCGGAGATGATGACGACGCCGTGCTTGACACAAATTTCACCCATGCGCTGCAGCTCTTCGGGGGTCCATACCCGACCCACGGGATTGTGGGGGTGGCAGAGCAAAAAGAGTTTGTTTTCGGGTTGGGCACACACCTCCTCAAAATGGGCAAAATCTATTTCGTAGTAGTTGTCCGCATTGGCCTTAAGGGGATTCTCCACCACCTTGCGATCAAAATCGCGCACCACACCAAAAAACGGCGGGTACACGGGAGGCTGTACAATAACGCCTTCGCCGGGTTGGGTAAAGGCTTGTACGGCCAGACCGAGACTGGGCACTACGCCGGGGGTGAACTCGATCCACTCCTGCGCTATTTCCCAATTGTGCCGGCGCTTGTTCCAGCGTTGAATGGCCTCGAAAAAGGTGGTGGGACGCACGGTGTAGCCATAAATGGGGTGCTCCATGCGCTGCTTCAGTGCCTTTTGTATGGCCGGTGCTGCAGCAAAGTCCATATCGGCCACCCAAAGGGGCAGCACATCGTTGGTGCCAAAGAGCAAAGAGCGTTTTTCCAGTTTTAAGGCCCGGGTGCCTTCCCTATCGATGATTTGGTCGAATTGAGACATGAAATATTTTTTTTTAAAAGCTGTTGTACACTTGACGGATGCCGTCTTCGAGCTGGATGCGGGCTTTCCAGCCGAGCTGGGCCAGGCGCGATACATCCATAAGTTTTTGGTAGGTGCCGTCGGGTTTGTCGCTGTCCCAACTCAGACTGCCCTCAAAACCGACCACTTTCTTGACCACCTGGGCCAGTTCGGCAATCGACAAATCGGTGCCCGAACCGATGTTGATGTGGGTGTTGCGGACTTCTTTCAGTCCCCGCTCCTGAACAATGTCGTTAAAACTAATATTCTGCATGACAAAAACCACTGCTTCGGCCAAATCGTCGCTGTGCAGAAACTCGCGACGGGGGGTGCCGCTGCCCCAAAGCCGAATATCTACCTGCAGGTTTTCGTTGGTGAAAATACCAAAGGCTTCGAGCTCCTGGGTCAACTGCTTTTCGCTGGAGGCGGCCGACAGCCCTTTTAGGGGGCGCTCCTCAAGATCGATGCGAATGCCGTTCCAGTCCTCCTCCATGATGAGTTTGCCCAAGTGCATTTTACGGATTAACGCGGGCAATACGTGCGAATTATACAGGTTGTAGTTGTCGTTGGGCCCATACAGGTTGGTGGGCATCACCGAAATAAAATCGGTATTGTACTGCAGGTTGTAGGCCTCACACATCTTCATGCCGGCAATTTTGGCAATGGCGTAGGGCTCGTTGGTGTATTCGAGGGGGCCGGTCAACAGGGCTTCTTCGGTCATGGGCTGGGCACATTCCTTGGGATAGATGCACGAGCTGCCCAAAAACAAAAGCTTCTTCACCCCGCTTTTCCAGGCAGAATGAATGATGTTGTTCTGAATTTGCAGGTTCTCATAAAGAAAGTCGGCCCGATAAGTATTGTTGGCCATGATGCCGCCAACCTTGGCGGCGGCCAAAAAGACAAATTCCGGCTTTTCTTCTTCGAACCAGGCGGCAACAGCAGCCTGATCGAGCAAATCGAGCTGCTGACGGTCGGCCGTCAGCAGGTGCTTGTAACCCTGGCGGTGTAAATGTCGGTAAATGGCCGAACCTACGAGTCCTTTGTGGCCGGCAATAAATATCCTGCTGGTCTTGTTCATTGTATATGGGATTTACTCAAAATAATTCATTACCTGGTAACCGCCGTCCTTCAAATAGCGGTCCTTTTGCATCAGCTTGAGGTCCGAAGCCATCATGTCTTCGACCAGGGCCTGCAAGTCGTACTTAGGCTCCCAACCCAGCTGTTTTTTGGCCTTGGAGGGGTCGCCGATGAGCAGTTCCACTTCGGTGGGACGGAAATAGCGGGGATCGACCTCTACCACGCACTTGTCCTTCAGGTGCGCGTAAGCGGCATTGCCGACACCCACTATCCAGCCCTTCTCGTCCACGCCCTTGCCGCGGAATTCCACTTCGCAACCCAGCCAGGCAAAGGCCATGCGGACAAACTCGCGGACTTCGGTAGTAATTCCGGTGGCCACCACGTAGTCTTCGGGCTTATCCTGCTGCAAAATCAGGTACATGGCTTTCACATAGTCCTTGGCGTGACCCCAGTCGCGCTGGGCCGACAAGTTGCCCAAATACAATTTCTCCTGCATGCCCAGCGCAATGCGCGATACGGCACGGGTAATTTTGCGGGTTACGAAAGTCTCGCCCCGGATGGGCGATTCGTGGTTAAAAAGGATGCCGTTGCAGGCATACATGTTGTAGGCCTCCCGGTAGTTAACGGTAATCCAGTACCCATAAAGCTTGGCTACGGCATAGGGCGAGCGCGGATAGAAGGGCGTGGTCTCGCTTTGCGGAACCTCTTGCACCAATCCGTACAACTCGCTGGTAGAAGCCTGGTAAAAGCGGGTCTTTTGGGTGAGCCCCAAAAGACGAATGGCCTCTAAAAAGCGCAGGGTGCCAATGCCGTCGGCATTGGCGGTGTACTCGGGGGTATCAAAACTTACCCCTACGTGCGACATGGCGGCCAAATTGTAAATTTCATCGGGCTGCGTTTCCTGAATGATGCGAATCAGGTTGGTCGAGTCGGTCAAATCCCCATAATGCAGGGTAAAATTCCTGTTCTCGGTATGCGGATCCTGATAAATGTGATCGATGCGGTCGGTATTAAAGAGCGACGAACGTCGCTTAATGCCGTGTACGATATAGCCTTTCTTAAGGAGAAACTCCGAAAGGTAGGCGCCGTCCTGACCGGTTACCCCGGTGATGAGTGCTGTCTTTGCCATAGCTGCTTGTGCTGGTTGTATGAATTCTGCTTTATTTCAAATTGTTCCAATACCATGTGATGGCCGACTTTAAGCCATCCTGGAAGTAGTGGGTGGGCGCATAGCCCAACAGGGATTTTATCTTGTCGATGGAGGCCAGGGAATGCGGCACGTCGCCAAGGCGTTCGGGACCGTAATCGGGCTCCAGGCGGGCAATTTCAGGATCGAAGGCACTCAGGAGTGTGCGCAGGTGCCCAAACAGTTCGTTGAGGGTACTGCGCTCCCCGCAGGCCACATTGTAAACCGTATTCACCGCATCGGCACGGTCGATGGTGGCTGCCCTTTCGTTGGCCTGAACCACATTGGCTACATAGGTAAAATCGCGCGAGAAACTGCCGTCGCCATTGATGCGCGGCCGCTCGTGGGCAATGAGCGCCTTAACAAAAAGAGGAATAACCGCGGCATAGGCGCCATTGGGATCCTGGCGGGGACCAAAAACGTTGAAGTAACGCAGTCCCACCAGCTCCATTTTGTAAGTCCTGGCAAACACCGAGGCATAGAGCTCGTTCACGTATTTGGTGACCGCATAAGGCGAAAGGGGCTGACCAATGCGCTCCTCCACCTTGGGCAGCTCGGTACTGTCGCCATAGGTAGAACTGCTGGCCGCATAAACCAAACGCTTAACGCCGGCATCGCGGGCCGCCACCAACATATTCAAGAAACCGCTCACATTGACCTCATTGCTGGTAAGGGGATCGTTGATAGAACGGGGAACCGAACCCAGGGCTGCCTCATGCAGTACAATGTCGATGCCCTCAGTAGCACGACGACAAGTTGCCAAATCGCGAATGTCGCCCTCTATAAGGCTAAAGTCGGGGTTGTTGAGATGCGCCGCCAGATTCTCCCGTTTGCCGGTGGCAAAGTTATCGAGACAAACCACCCGGTTGTTTTGCCCCAGCAACTTATCTATGATGTTGGAACCAATAAAGCCGGCACCGCCGGTTACCAGCACCGCTTTGTTACTTATAATCCCCATTTTTTGAAGTCTTTCCGACAAAAATAAGAATATATATCCTTGCAGCAAGTAAAAAAAGAGGAGAAGCTACTCCCCTTAGTTGAAAAAAGTCCCGCCAGAGTGGCGGGACTTTTTGGTCAAGAATCGGGGTTTCCTGATTGGTAAAAATTTAACATTTGTTTACTTATACAACAAAAAGACACAAAGGTTACTGAACCGGCATGAAAATAACGGGCGCCAACAAAAAAAAACTGCCGGAACTAAAAGTTCCGACAGTCTTTCCGGTTAATTTAATATTTGGGCCCTTCCCTACTTGGCAAAACTGATGGCCCTGGTTTCACGAATTACGGTGATCTTTACCTGACCGGGATAAGTCATCTCGGTCTGGATTTTCTTGGCAATATCGTAAGACAATGCTTCTGCATCTTTGTCGCTGACTTTTTCGCTGCCCACAATAACGCGCAACTCACGGCCGGCCTGAATGGCGTAGGTCTTGAGTACACCGGGGTAATTGAGTGCCAGATTCTCCAAATCTTTCAAACGCTTGATGTAGGCTTCTACAATTTCTCTGCGGGCACCGGGACGGGCACCTGAAATGGCGTCACACACCTGAATGATGGGGGCAATCATGGTGGTCATTTCCACCTCGTCGTGGTGAGCACCAATGGCGTTGCAAATATCTGGCTTCTCCTTGTACTTTTCGGCCAGCTTCATACCCAAAATGGCGTGTGGCAATTCCGGATCCTCATCCGATACCTTACCAATATCGTGCAACAGTCCCGCCCGTTTGGCGCGCTTCGCATTCAAGCCCAACTCAGAAGCCATAAGGGCACAGAAATTAGCGACTTCGCGACTGTGCTGCAAGAGATTCTGGCCGTAGGACGAACGGTACTTCATTTTACCCACCAGCTTAATCAACTCGGGGTGCAGACCGTGTACGCCAAGGTCGATGGCGGTACGTTTACCGGTTTCAATGACTTCTTCTTCGACCTGCTTCTTCACCTTGTTCACCACTTCCTCAATACGGGCAGGGTGAATGCGGCCGTCGGTCACCAATTGGTGCAAGGCCAAACGGGCAATTTCCCGGCGCATGGGATCGAAGGCCGAAAGCACAATGGCTTCAGGGGTATCGTCCACCACAATCTCAACACCGGTTGCTGCTTCCAGGGCACGGATGTTTCGGCCCTCACGACCAATGATGCGGCCCTTGATCTCGTCCGAATCGATGTGGAAAATGGTTACGGCATTTTCGATGGCCGTTTCGGTAGCCACCCGCTGAACCGTGTTCAGCACAATGCGTTTGGCTTCCTTGTTGGCGTTGATTTTGGCTTCGTCCATAATGTCGTTGATGTACGACATGGCTTCGGTCTTGGCTTCAGCCTTAAGCGATTCCATCAACATTTCCTTTGCCTCATCGGCCGACATGCCCGAAATAGCTTCCAAATGCTCTACCTGTTGTTTGTGCATGCGCTCCAACTCTTCAGATTTGCGCTCCACCAATTCCAACTGCACATCCAGATTCTCACGAACAGTATCTACCTCTTTCTTCTTACGCTGATACTCTTCGTAACGCTGCGAAAGGGCAGTCTCCTTCTGCTTAACCTTGCTCTCCAGGGCCAGCATTTTGGCATTCCGGCTGTTGATTTCCTTTTCATGTTCTGCTTTAAGTTGCAGAAACTTTTCCTTGGCCTGTAATATTTTATCTTTTCGAATGACTTCGGCTTCTGCCTCCGCCTCCTTTACGATCTTCTGAGAGCGGGATTTTAAGGCCTGCGTAATGATGACCCAGGCCACCAGACCGCCCAGAAAAAAGGCCAATACACCTATTAGTATTTCCATTTGGTTGCTAGTTTAGTACATGTTATATAATAAAAAACGCATCCTCCTCCTGGCATAAAATGCTTATTAACTGCTGCTTAACAACAGTTAATTCAGGAAAAAAATGCGGGACTCTTCTTTAAATAAGTATTACTCCTCCTTCAACAGGCTTTCCAGCTTCTGATCCAAAAGGGCTACAGCATTGACCAGGGGACCGGCATCCTGATTGTTCTCCATTTCCAGCACCTTAATAACATACTGTAAGGCAGCCATGGCCAAAAAATCCTGAACATCCTTGTCGTTGTAACGCTGCTTGTATTGTAAAACTTTATCGTTAATAAGCTTGGCCGCCTTGCGAATGCGCTCTTCATCACCACGATCTACCCGAAGTGGATAATAGCGATCAGCGACATTAACACGTATAGAAAGTTTTTCGTCCATCTAAAAGCCTCTTAACGATTCAACAGGGCAATACACTTATCAATTTCCCGCACTATTTGATTAATCCGCAACTTGGTGTCCCGAACATCTTCGGTAGAAGCCTCCAACGTTCTGGCTACCTTCAACTTATTAAAGCTCTCCTCAAGCTTTTGATAAGAAGCCGAACTCTGGTCCAATTGTTCCGTTAAAAGTGCCACCTGGTTTCTCAAGAGTTTACTCTCCTCTTTTTCAGCCCGGTAGCGCTCAACCAACCGATCAATCTTTTCCTCTAAATTAACAATTAAGTCGCTATTTGGATCAATCATGATTACATTATTCCCTTACAAAATTAACATTGGTTTTAAAATTAAAAAAAAAATGTTGACTTCTTTTCATGATATTTATTGGCTCCTCATCTGAGTGCAGCCAAAAAAGAGGTCAATAATACCCGCAATATAAAGCAAATACCCCACATTGCAGCTGAATAAAAAAATTAACTTTGCAACAACAATTATTTTTTTTGGACAGATTGAATCAGACAGACAAAAAGTGGCTGCCGGTCTCGGTTAAGGAAATGCAGCAAATTGGCTGGGAACAACCCGACGTCATTCTATTTTCGGGCGATGCCTATGTCGACCATCCGGCCTTTGGGGCTGCAGTAATCGGTCGCACCCTCGAAGCAGAGGGCCTGAAGGTGGTTATAGTGCCGCAACCCAATTGGCAGGACGACCTCAGGGATTTCAGAAAGTTTGGGACTCCGCGCTTATTTTTTGCGGTCTCGGCCGGCAATATGGATTCCATGGTGAACCATTATACCGCCAACAGGCGCAGACGCTCCGACGATGCCTATACCCCCGGCGGTAAAGCAGGCATGCGTCCCGATTACGCCGCATCGGTCTACACCAAAATTCTCAAAGAACTGTATCCCGACGTCCCGGTAGTACTGGGTGGCATTGAAGCCTCCCTGCGCCGCCTGACCCACTACGATTACTGGCAGGACGAACTGAAACCGGGCATCATGGCCTGGTCGGGTGCCGATTTGCTGATTTACGGGATGGGCGAACAGCCCCTGCGCGAATTGGTGCGTTTGCTCGGGCGCGGGGTGCCCTTTGCGTCGCTGACCACCCTGGCGCAGACCGTGGTAATGCAGTCGGCCGCTCAGCCCCTGCCCGCCCATAAAAAGTGGATCACCATCGAGCTGAACAGTCACGAAGCTTGTCTGGACGACAAGCTCAAATATGCCGCCAATTTCAAACACATCGAACAGGAATCGAACAGCTTGAATGCCGCGCGTCTTACCCAGCGATGGCAGGAGCAGGTAATGATCGTAAATCCGCCCTACCCGCCGGTTGCAGAGCGGGAACTCGACAGGAGTTACGACTTGCCCTACACCCGTTTGCCGCACCCGAAGTACCGCAACAAGGGCCCCATTCCGGCCTACGAAATGATCAAACACTCCATTATTCTGCACCGGGGGTGCTTTGGAGGCTGCAGTTTTTGTACCATATCGGCCCATCAGGGCAAATTCATTTCGTCACGCTCGGTGGCTTCCATAGTGCGGGAGGCGGAGCAGGTAACGCAAATGGACGATTTTAAGGGTTACTTGTCCGACCTGGGGGGCCCCAGTGCCAATATGTACCGGATGCAGGGGCGCGATCTGGAGCTTTGTAAGCCCTGCAAGCGACCGTCTTGTATATTTCCCTCTGTTTGTAGCAACTTAAATACTTCACACGAAGCTTTACTTGAAGTATACCAAAAAGTGGATGCCCTGCCGGGCATGAAAAAATCCTTTGTGGGCAGTGGAATTCGTTACGATATGCTGTTGAACGATAAGGCCTCGGAAGCCGAAAAACAATCGCACCAACGTTACCTGCGTGAACTCATTCAAAAGCACGTATCGGGCCGTCTTAAAGTGGCTCCGGAACACACTTCCGACCAGGTATTGAAAGTCATGCGCAAGCCCTCTTTCAGTCTGTTTAAAACCTTCAAAAAGGAGTTTGAGCGCATCAATGCGGCGGCGGGACTCAAACAACAGCTCATCCCCTATTTTATTTCGAGTCACCCTGCCTCGGGCGAAAAGGAAATGGCCGAACTGGCGGTGGAGACCAAGCAGTTGAACTTCAACCTGGAGCAGGTGCAGGATTTTACGCCTACGCCCATGACGGTGGCTACAGTGATTTATTACTCAGGCCATCACCCCTATACGCTTAAACCCGTATATACGGCTCGCACCCGGGACGAAAAGCAAAACCAGTGGGCCTTTTTCTTCTGGCACCAACGCGAGAAGCAGGAACAAATTCGCAAAACACTGATAAAAAACGGCTTGGAGCATTTGGTTCCGGTATTACTCGAAGGCCGGGGCGACCCTAAAACACAACAACAGGTCAAAAGGACAAAAAAAGCAACTCCCCGCTCGGGAGACTCCTCTTCCAGGAAGCAAACCCCAAAAGGGGAAAACAAGTTCTCCGGAACAAAAAATAGGGAGACCTTCAAAAAGCGTCGTAAATAAAAAGTATCTTTAATCGTATCCATAAATTCAAAACCATGAAAAAAGCATTCTTTACTCTGGCTATAATCGGATTACTTTCAAGCTCTTGCACAGAATTACTTCAAGTTGTGGAAGCGATTGATTCCGAGCGCCCCCTTACGCAGACGGAGGTGGTGAGTGGCTTACGTCAGGCCTTGCAGGTGGGCAGCGATTCGGCTGCAGGTACCCTGGCACGACTCAATGGCTATTACGGTGATCAGGCGGTTAAGATTTTGCTGCCGCCCGAGGCGGCGGTGATTACCGACAACCTGCACCGGATTCCGGGGGGCGAGAAACTCCTGGAAGATGTCATTTTACGCATCAACAGAGCCGCCGAAGACGCCGCCAGGGAAGCGGCACCGGTTTTTGTTTCTGCCATACGCCAAATGACCATTCAGGACGGTTTTGCCATCCTGCGTGGAGGGCAGGATGCAGCTACTTCGTATCTGCGTTCGACCACCTACGACCAGTTGTTTGCGCTGTACCAGCCCAAATTGAAGACTTCGCTGGACAAGAAGTTGGTGGGCAACATTTCTACCAATGAGTCGTGGGAGACCCTAACGGGACAGTGGAACCGTCTGGCAGGTTCGCTGGCGGGACAAATTGCGGGACTCAACAAGGTGGAGGTGCAGTTGGATGCCTACCTGACCGACAGGGCCCTGGATGGTTTGTTTTTAAAGCTGGCTGAGGAAGAAGAAAAAATCAGAACGGAACCGGCAGCAAGGGTCACGGCCTTACTGCAGCGGGTTTTTGGCAGTCAGAACTAAGCCTCAGGATGCCGTATAGTGCTTGCCCTGCCACAGCTTACGCTCGGCCAGGCGCTGCTCGACCAGTCGCACCAGCTCAAAGTTTTTGAGTCCCCACCGCGGAGCCAGCAGCAGGTCGTGCGGGGCTTGACTGGCAAAGCGTTCGAGCACAATATCGGGCCGCAAAAGGGCCAAAAAGTCGCATACCAAATCTACATAATCGTCCAGCTTCAGCACCTCAAAGTCTTGCGGACGGGCCATAAATTGCCGCCCCAATTGCGAACCCTTTACGTACTGGAGTTGGTGTACTTTCAAATAGGAGATGTCGAGCCGATTGATGGCTGTGGCATGGGCCAGCATTTGGTCGCGGTCCTCCCCCGGCAGTCCCAAAATCAGATGGGCACCTACGGGCAGATTTCTGGCGCGCAGTCGCGCTACTGCATCACAGGTACTGGCGTAATCGTGACCACGGTTCACCCGCTTTAGGGTTGCATCGTTGGTTGATTCCACCCCCAACTCCACGGTAACGTAATAAGCTTTCTGCAAGTCGGCAAAATAATCGAGCAGAGCATCGGGCAAACAATCGGGTCGCGTACCCACAACCAGTCCCACCACCCCTTCGACCTCCAGCGCCTGCCCATACAGGTCCTTGAGGTAAGCCAAATCGGCATAGGTATTCGTATAGGCCTGAAAATAGGCCAGGTAACGGGCTTCGGGGTAGCGACTACTGAAAAAGGCTTTGCCGGTCTCCAATTGCTCCCGTACCCCCGATGCGGGCTCGCAATACGCGGGTTTAAAGGTTTCGTTGTTGCAAAAGGTGCAGCCTCCGCTCCCTTTACTGCCGTCGCGGTTGGGACAAGTAAAACCGGCGTTGATGGAGAGTTTTTGTACCCTGCCGCCGAAGTAACGGCGCAGGTAGGAGGCGAAATCGTTATAGGGTCTGGCGTGTCCCCAGGGATGGTTCATGCGTGGTATTTTTGCGACAAAGATAAGGGAAAAAGCGGGACTCACCAGTCACTGCCCAATTGGGCCACCACCTGATGGTAGCTTTGCACCAGCACTTCCACGACTTCTTTGTTGCCGGCATAACGGTTGTTCATCTCCAGCTCAATGCCGGCATAAGCGGCACCAAAAGCTTTGCGTAGGGGCGCCACATGGCCGTCGGTCTTTCCCAAATAGGGATAGTTAAAACGTACCCGCAAGTCAGGTGCCAATTGGTGCAAGGCCTTCTTCCAGGCCTGGGCCAGCTCTTTTTCGCTTCCGTGCGCCGGATTGTAAAGCAGGCCAATATCTGCCTGTCTCACCTCTCCATGCAGCACCGGCGTGAAGCTGTGTACGGAAACATGAAACACAGGGTGTCCGTTGGCAATGGCTTCGGCAACGGCACTGAAAAAACAGTCGCGAAAGGGATGATAAAATCGGTCGAGCAAGGCCTGCTTTTCTTTTGGCGGCAAGTCCCTGGTATATACTGAGAACAGACTGCGCTTGTGTAAGGAACGGTTCAACTCCACCAACAACCGGGAGGTCTCGCTGTAAAGGGCAAAATCAATGGCTTGCTGTTGCAGGGCGTGAAAGAGCTCAAGGGCCCCGGGGTCCCAGCCGCGGTGACTGGCCAGGACCTCCCCGGCCCCTTTAAAAAGCGGCTGGTAGGCGGTCGGAATGTGGTTGCCGCCGTGTTCACAGGAGAGAAAGTATTTCCAGCGGGCCATTACAACAGGGTATTGGTTTGCAGGCAGTCGCCCAGGCGACGATACACCTCGTGCAAGGCGGGTCTTCGGAAATCTCCTTTCAGCTGCGAAAGGATGCGTTGACTGAGGGTGCCGTTGTACAACTGGTAACGGAGGGTGGTCACTTGCTCGGCACTCAGGCGATCGGCGACCCGCTCCAGTAGGTGTTGCCACAATTCACCGGCTGTGGCTCTTTTTCCGGGATAGTGCCACAGCCGCAGGAAGGCGGCGTCGCTGAGGCGCGCCTCCTCGCCTTCGCGAATGGTTTTAAGTAAAAGGTCGAGCAAGTCCTGCTCGTGCCACTTGCACTGTGCCGCATAAGTGGCCCATTCGCCTTCGGCGAGGGCCTGCACCACGGCTACGACCAGGGCCACTATGGCCAGATCGGCACGGGGACTCTCCTGAATATCGAGCAGGCGAATTTCGATGGCCCCGCGATCGAAGCGGGCAATGGCGCCACGAGAATTCAGAAAATACTGTTTCAACAAGCCTTCTTTATCGTAGGGTGCAATGGCGCTGCGTATGGGATCGAAAATTTGCGTTTGATAGTCGCCCTGCGTAAATACGGCTTCGGGAATTATGCTGCCTGCAATAATGGGTAGGCGCTTTTGATTGAAACGGTAGTGTTCCAGACGGGCATCCCGAAATCCGGTATTCCGCCCGTCGAGAATGGGGGTGCTGGCGGCCAGGGCCGGCAGCAGGGGCAAAACCAGACGAATGGCGGCGTGTAAGCGACCAAATTCTTCCTCGTTTTTAAAGGGCAGGTTGATGTGGGTACTCTGAAGATTGCTCCAACCGTGTCCGCGACAATCAAAAATGCGGTTGTACAACTTGTAAATCTCGCTGCTCTCGTGGGTCCACAACTGCGTTTCTGTCAAGGGATTCATCCAGGGATGGGCGCCCGTTGGCAGCAAAAGCGCATTGTGTTTCGACAACAGTTCGTTGATTTGCTGAACGTTTTGATGAAACACCTGATGCAGGCCTTCGAGACTTGGAGCAGGTCCGTTGGTTTTTAATTCCACCACGTGGTTCACCAGTTCGTTGGACCAGGCCAGGCGTCCGTTGTCAAAATCGCCAGTGATGCGCCCGGCGGCCTCTTGCATGAGCACATCGCAAAGGGGACGAACATCCAGGGTGCTGCGATCGACCAGCATGTATTCGAGTTCAATGCCAAAGGCTTCGAATAATCCGTATTGTGTCATGACAACTAACGATTTATGCCACTGAGCAAATGCTCAATAATCTTGGTATAAAGTTTTTCACCCATAATGCTGTCTTCAACTCCGCCGTCGATGTTGGGGTTGTCGTTGACCTCAATGACATAGGCCTTGCCGTCGACTTCCTTTACATCTACCCCATAAAGGCCATTGCCGATGAGTCGGGTGGCCTTTAAGGCGGTTTCTATAATATAAGCGGGGACTTGATCGATGGGAAAAATATCGAAGGTGCCGCTCACGTCGTTCTTTTTACGACTGCCCCAATTGTATATTTGCCAGTGGTCCTTGGCCATGTAGTATTTGCAGACGAAGAGCACCTCATTATTGAGGACCCCTACCCGCCAGTCGTAGGAGGTGGGCAAAAATTCCTGGGCAATTATCAGGTCGGATACTTTCACCATCTCTTTGACTTTGAGCCGCATTTCTTCGGGGGTGTTGACTTTAACTACGCCCTGCGAAAAGGACGAGTCGGGCAGTTTCAATACGCAGGGAAATCCGAGCTTCTTCTCTACTCCTTTGTGGTTTTCGCTGTGAATGATGATGGTGCGCGGTGTGGGTATGCGGTTGAGACTGAGCAGCTCGGCCAAATAGACCTTGTTGGCGCAGCGCAGTATCGACTCGGGCGAATCGATCACTGCCAGGCCCTCTCGCTGGGCGCGGCGCGACATGCGGTAGGTGTGGTGGTTGACCGAAGTAGTTTCACGTATAAAAAGGGCATCGAATTCGGAAAGGCGACTGTAATCGTCCTTGCCAATCAACTCGACGTAGCAGCCCAACTTTTCTGCTGCATCCACAAAGTGATTCAAGGCCTTTTTGTTGGAGGGGGCCGACTTTTCCTCAGGGTTCACCAAAATGGCCAAATCGTAGCGGTACTTATCGACTCGGGCCTTATCGTAGCGCTTCAACTGCAGGTATTGCTCGGCAAACTGGTTTACAAAAGGGATGTGGTGCTCGGGGATTTCCTTAAAGGGAATGGTTTTGGCCGAGGACAGTTCCCACTTTTTACCGTCGTTAACGAAGCGGGCCCGCAAAAGCGGGGCCTGAAAGAGCTTATACAGTTCGCGGGCCAGCTTGTCGTATTGGGGCGACAGGTTGTGGGCAAAGTACACGCTCAGGATGAACTCTTTGGAACGGATGTGCTTCAGTGTCTTCTGAATGAGGGCGTCCTGCTCTTCCGAAATGGACTTAACTATGGCCTGGGCCTTTAAGTCAAGCAGGTTTTTTACCGAAGGGATGACTTTTTGTCCCCGTGCCGCGGCCAGCAGCGACACGTAATAGCCGCGGGTTTGATAGGCGTAATCGTAGCAGAGATTAAAAACTCTGGCGTTTTTCATTTTGGCATACTTCTCGTCTTCGAGATAGGCCTTGGGCGAAATCACCTCTACCCCTGGTACATCCAGCGTCCATTTTTGCGGATGATTGATTACAATCAGTTTCTTCATTACGACTAAAAAAGCTATAAGTGTTGTGGTTGAACAATGAGCATGTTGGCATCGTAGGTAACAATGCCCAAAAGAATGGCATTTAAGAGACGATTCAGGGGAACATCGTAATAACTCTGCCCGGCCAGGGGATTCTCTTTGTAGGGGTCGGCCACAAAAACCGTATCGTCCTGCATCCCGCTCAGCACGACAAAGTGCCCCATGGGCTCGCCGCGCAGGTCGTCGAAGACCGACTGGTTTTTGCGGTTGGTGTACTCGCGGGTTGAATCGTAGAGATAGGTGGCACTGAGTCCCGTTAGTATGGGTGTGCCCTTGCTTAAATAGCGCTTTAACAAGTCGGGCTGCAAATCTTCGAACAGTATTTTACCGCCCAGTTTAAGAAAACTCTGATAGGCCCGTGTAGCCTGGGTAAACTTCTTCCCTTGTTTAAACTGCAGTTGCTGCTCCAACTTCTCAATTAGGGCCGGATTAGAAAGTTGCTTCCAATCGGGATCGAACATTTTGAGGTTGTAACTGTAAATGGTCGCCTCAAAACCCCGCTGCAGGGCATCAATGCCCAACATAACGGCCAGGGTTCCGCCGCCTTCGAGCGATTTGACCGAAGCAATCACTTCGGTCAAATCAAGCACGTTTCCGTAGTAGGTGTAAACGGCATGGAGACTGGTGGGACCACAGGTTATGTCGTCGGGCTGGGCTAAAATCCGGAGGTGTTTGGGTGCTTGCATAAGACGCGATTTAACGAATCAAATGAACGACTTTTTTTGATTTGCTGTTCGTACCTTGCCCATTATTTTGCACAAATTTCTATTTTTGTGTAAACCCCTTGTTTTATAAGCCATGCAACTGTTTTACGAACCAAGTATTGCCGACAATGGCGGCCTGCTCTCTGCCGAAGAATCGGCACACTGCATAAGGGTGTTGCGCCACCGTGAGGGCGATCTCATTTGGGTACTCGATGGGCAGGGCAAGCGCTATGCTGCCCGCATCATAGTCGCCTCACCCAAGGCCTGCGCCGTGCAAATTGAGTCTGTGGAAGAAGCGCCCGCCTTCCCTGCGGCCTGCCACCTGGCGGTGGCCCCCACCAAAAACATCGACCGCATGGAGTGGCTGCTGGAGAAAAGCACCGAAATTGGTCTGGCGAGCATTACCCCCCTGTTGTGTAAAAATTCGGAACGCAAGGTATTGAAACCAGAACGCCTGGAAAAAATTCTTACTGCCGCCACCAAGCAGTCGGGCGACTTCTGGCGGCCACAGCTGCAGCCCTTAACTCCCTTAAAAGAATTTCTGAATCAAGACTTTGCGGGCGACCGCTTTGTGGCGCATTGTGGCGACGGGCGCGAGGGGCATTTGAAGAATTTGGTGCGTGCGGGACGACCGGTGCAAATATTAATTGGGCCCGAAGGCGACTTTAGGCCCGATGAAATTGAACTGGCCCTGCAGAAAGGTTTTATTCCGGTAAGTCTGGGTACCAAAAGACTGCGAACGGAGACGGCTGCGCTGGCAGCCTGTCACATTGTGCGCTTGCTCAATGAATGAGCACATGCTGCAATAAAATAAAGTTGGGAGCCTATAAATAATCGCTGAGTTTCTTCCCCACCATGTAATCCCTTATTTCGAGAGAGACTTTGTGCGAGAGATCCCCCATAAGACAGGAGCCAAAGGGACAGACCTCCTTGTCGCCGGGACAGCTTTGTACCACAAACTTGCCTTCTATGGCCTCATAAATATCGAGTAAAGTCAGTTCCTCCGGCGCCATGCGCAGGGTAAAACCTCCTGCTGGTCCCCGATTCGATGAAATAAAACCTTCTTTGGCGAGCCTTTGAAGAATTTTTGCCACATGGTGTCTCGAGCTGAAAATTCTCTCGGCGATTTGCCCCACATTGAGTGTTTCATTAGAGCGTGCAATCAACACCATGCTGTGCAAACCAATTGTGGCGGCTTCAGAAAGGGCTACGATACTGGACATGACGATTAAAATTGTTTAAGCTTTATAGCCTTGCAAATATACAAAAAAGCCCTGCTTAATGGACGAATACCAATATTTTTAGTTTAGATCCCGTACTTAACAGAAACGGGGACTGTCGCTTAGGCGGCAGTCCCCGTTGGTAACATATCATTCAAGGCTTACTTGCTCTGCTCCAATTGCAGGGTGTAAGTGGTGATGTCGCTCACTGAGGCGGGACCAAAATACTGGATGGGACCGGGATAGAGGTAGCGGGTGTTCAAGGCCCAATCCTCACGGTTCTCCACCAATTTGCCAAAAGGCTTACCTTTCAGGTCAACCAGCGCTTTCTGAATAACAGGCTTCATGGCACCGTGACGCTTTTCCATATTCATCATCATGGTGATGGGGGCACCACCGGGCAACCACTGATCAGCCGGCTTGGTCAGATTCTTCACCGAAGCCATATAGCCGGTCTTGCCCTCTGAAATCAACAAAGAAGCGGTATAACCCAGCGAGAAGCAATAATCGGCATCAAAGTTAGATGGCGTGGCACAGCGTCCCTCGTAACCGAAGAAGTGGGCCTGACCAGAGAATTTCCCGTCGAATTCACCCGCCTTCTTTCTTTTCTTCAATTTGGACTTAACCATGTCGATCAAAAGTTTCTCTGTCTCAATCATGGAAACCTGTACGTTGCCGTGCGGGTCGCGGTCGAGCATCAACTGGTTGGCAAAACTGTTGGGGAGACTGGCAAATACTTCAGCCGAATCGGCAGCAAGTTTGGTGGCTACGAAATCGCGACGGTCGCGGTTTGTTTCCAAAACGGTAACCTCTGCCTCATGACGGGCCAAAATATCGTTCAGCTCGGCAATCAACTTCTTCATGGCAGGCACAAACTCCACAACGCCTTCGGGAATCAAGACGGTACCAAAATTAAGTCCCTTGGCGGCACGCTTGGCCACAACGTCGGCAATTTCAGTCACCAGCTCATCCAGGGTCATGCCCTTCTGCTCCACCTCCTCTGAAATGATGGTGATGTTGGGCTGCGTTTCCAGGGCACATTCCAAACAGATGTGTGAAGCCGAGCGCCCCATCAGACGAATGAAGTGATAATATTTTTTGGCCGAATTGGCATCGCGCTGGATGTTACCAATGAGCTCGCTGTATGTTTTACAGGCAGTATCAAAACCGAAGGAAGTCTCTACTACTTCGTTTTTAAGGTCGCCATCGATGGTCTTGGGTACACCAATCACCTGAATACCCGATTTCTTTTGCGCAAAATACTCTGCCAAAACGCAGGCATTGGTATTGGAGTCGTCGCCACCAATAATAACGAGTGCGTTTACGCCCAGCTTTTGGCAGTTTTCAATCACCTTGTCAAACTGTTCGGTCTCTTCCAGTTTGGTACGGCCGGAACCTATAATGTCAAAACCACCGGTATTGCGGTATTCATCAACGATTTCGGCAGTCAGCTCTACATACTGGTTTTCCACAAGTCCACTGGGACCACCCAAAAAGCCATACAGCTTGTTTCCGCTGTTGCAAGCTTTTAAGCCATCGAACAAACCGGAAATCACGTTATGTCCACCAGGGGCCTGACCACCGGAAAGAATAACACCGACTTTGTAAGCCGGATAGGTTTTTGCGGTATCGCTGCCTTCAAAAGTAAGAACCGGCATGGCGTAGGTGTTGGGAAACATTTTCTCAATCTCTGCCTGATCGGCAACCGACTGGGTTTTATTTCCTTCCACAATTTTTACGGCACCCTTGAAGGATGCAGGCATTTTGGGAAGGTAACTTTCACGAGCTACTTGTAGTGGACTCTTTAACATTGAAAGGTGTTTTAATGGTTATGTGTACAAATAATTGATTCAGAATGGTGTATTTGCAACAAAAAAGGACTTAGTTACAAAGCACCTGCAAATTTGAGAATATTTTTTCAAACATAAAAAACTGAAGTCTTAATAATTATGAATTGTAAGCATTCGTGCGAATCGGCTTTCTTATCCGGTTTATTGCAGGCTTTTTTATATCTTTGAAGGCAATCAGAAAACCAGAACAGCATGCCGCTTTTTTCAATCATAATACCGGTCTACAACCGCCCGGAAGAATTACAGGAATTATTCGAAAGCATCGACAAGCAAAGCTTTCGTGATTTTGAAGTGGTTGTGGTGGAGGACGGATCTGTAAAAAAAAGTGATCAGCTGGTAAATGCTTATACCGAAAAATTTTCAACGCAATATCTTTATCAGGAAAACAAGGGCCCGGGACTGGCGCGTAACAACGGGGCGGGTTGTGCCTCGGGGCGTTGGTTGCTGTTTTTAGACTCAGACTGTCTGCTCCCCGAAGACTATTTGGCGCTGGTGGCTGAGGAGGTGGCCAGCGAGGACTTCGATTGCTTTGGGGGGCCGGATAAAGCGCACCCTTCTTTCAATACCATTCAAAAGGCCATAGGTTATGCCATGAGCAGCGTGCTGACCACCGGAGGTATTCGGGGGGCCCGGGAGAAACTGGATGTTTTTTACCCACGCAGCTACAATTTGGCTGTCAGAAACAGTGTTTTCCACAGCTTGGGCGGCTTTTCAAATATGCGTTTTGGCGAGGATCTGGACTTTAGTATGCGCCTGCTTGAAAAGGGGTATTCAACACGACTCATTAAACCGGCTTTTGTTTACCACAAAAGACGCAATAATTTCCGCTCCTTTTTCAAACAGATATACAACTCCGGGATTGCCCGCATTAATCTGGACTTAAGGCATCCCGGCACCTTAAAACCGGTGCACTGGCTGCCTGCGCTCTTTGTAATGGGCCATTTGGCCCTGCTCCTCCTGGCTTTCGTAAATCCAGCCTGCCTTTTGCTTCTGTTGGTGGTGCCTTTAATTGTTTTTAGTCATGCGCGCTACGAAACGGGTAATGGCAAAACAGCCTTGTGGGCAGTGCCGGCTGCTTTAACGCAGACTTTCGCTTATGGACTGGGATTTTTAGAAGCATTTATTACGCGCAAAATAATGGGAAGAAAGGAGTTCCAGGCTTTCAGTAAAAACTTCTATAAATAAACCGGGCCCTAATTACGGGCCCTGCGCATACGCTCCATGCGTGCAATTTTGTATTTGAGTTTACGCATTACTTCGGCTGAGGGGGTTGGAAACAGATTGCGGAGTTCTTCGTCCGTCAGGGGCAACAGCATCTTTCTGTACTGTTTACCTTTTCTGTTAAGTAGCTCAAGCTGTCCTTCGGTAGAATATTTCATGCAAATTTGGCGCTAATCTTCTTCTTAAACGCCAAAAACCACTGCTTAGTATGTTTCTTATTAAAAAACCGAAAGACTGCAAGAGCGTTCCTCCATCATTCTGCGTAAGTTAATCAGTGCATAGCGCATACGGCCCAGGGCGGTATTTATGCTCACATTGGTCTCGTCGGCAATTTCTTTAAAGCTCAATCCCATATAATGGCGCATCTTTACCACTTCGCGCTGATTATCGGGCAGCAGTTCTACAAGTTCCGACACATCCTTCAACACCTCCTCCATCACCATTTGGTCTTCAATGGTCTGGTCTGAGTAGCGGGGATGATTGAACAAATCGCGTGCATGATCGTCGTTGTAAACCACCGGAAAATGTTTCTGACGCCGAAAATGGTCGATGATTAAATTGTGGGCAATACGCATCACCCAGGACACAAAACGCCCGTTCTCGGCGTAGCGCCCGTCCTGCAGGGTATGGTACACTTTCACAAAAGCATCCTGAAAAAGATCCTCGGCGAGTTCCTCCTTACGTACCATCATAAAAATATAGGCGTACACCTTTTGCTTGTGTCGTTCGAGCAACACATCAAAGCATTTCTTTTTACCGGAAACGAAACTTTTTACAAGTTCTTCGTCCGACAGCTTGATTAAATCTGTCATAACAAATCTGAATAGATAACTTGTAAACCTGTTTCAATAGGCAATGGTGTTTTAAAGTTTGAGACCACGAATAAATAAAAAAATGTCAACAAAAACAAATATTACCTCACAATAATACTTTTTGCAGTAAACGACGAGGCGTTCACAAATGGATTTTGTTTGGTATCTTTGCACAAAATCATTTGAAGCATCCTACACTATGACGCTTACCAAGGCCAACGCACATACCCACATCCTGATAAAGGGAGCCCGTGTACACAACCTTAAAAATATTTCCCTCGATATCCCACGCAACCGCTTCGTGGTCATCACCGGTGTTTCGGGCTCGGGCAAAAGCTCCCTGGCCTTCGATACCTTGTACGCCGAAGGACAGCGCCGCTACGTGGAGAGCCTGAGTGCTTACGCCCGACAATTTTTGGGGCGCATCGACAAACCGGAGGTCGACTACATTAAGGGCATTCCCCCGGCCATTGCCATTGAGCAAAAAGTAAATACGCGCAACCCCCGCTCTACGGTGGGCACCTCCACCGAAATATACGATTACCTAAAATTGCTCTTCGCCCGGATTGGTCGTACCATTTCCCCCGTTTCGGGTAAGGAAGTGCGCCGCCATCAGGTTATGGATGTGGTCAGGTACATGGAGCACCTGGAAGAAGGAACCCGTCTGGCCATTCTGGCGCCGGTATTACCTCCTGAGGGGAGATCGTGCGAAGAGCATTTGGCCTTGCTGGCCAAACAAGGTTTCAGTCGCATAGAACAAAACAATGAATTTGTAGCCATAGAAGATTATCTGGCTGCTGAGGGGGCCCGCTGTGCGGAAATTCTTTTGCTGATTGACCGACTGGCAGTGAATGCCGGGGACAGCGATACCCTTTCGAGGATGGCCGATTCGGTACAAACGGCATTTTACGAAGGCCGGGGCGAATGTATCATAAAGACCTACGGCAAAGAAGCGCCGGAGGCCCGGCGCTTCTCCAACCGCTTTGAGGCCGATGGCATTACCTTTGAGGAACCCAACGAACACCTTTTTGCTTTCAACAGTCCTCTGGGCGCCTGTCCCCGTTGCGAAGGTTTCGGGAGCGTTATTGGTATTGACGAGGATCTGGTTATTCCGGACAAAAACCGGTCGATTTACGAGGATGCGGTGGCCTGCTGGCGGGGAGATAAGCTGAGCGAATGGAAGAACCAACTGGTGCGCAATGCGCACAAGTTCGATTTTCCGGTACATGTCCCCTACTACGAATTGACCCCGGAGCAGCGTCGTTTATTGTGGACGGGCAACAGCTATTTTCATGGACTGGATGCTTTTTTTGAGCACCTGGAGCAAAAGCTCTACAAGATACAGAACCGGGTAATGCTGGCCCGTTACCGGGGAAAAACGACCTGTCCCGATTGTATGGGCACCCGCCTGCGCAAAGAAGCGGGCTGGGTAAAAGTAAACGGTCGCAGCATTCACGAACTGGTAACCTTGCCGGTGGACGAACTGCAGCAATTTTTTGCAGCTTTTAAGCCCGAACAGCACGATCAGGAGGTGGCACGTCGCTTGTTGACCGAGATAAACAACCGCCTGGACTTTCTGGTGAAGGTGGGCCTGGGTTACCTGACCCTAAACCGCCTGAGTTCGACACTTTCAGGAGGAGAGAGCCAGCGCATCAATCTGGCCACCTCCCTGGGCAGCAGTCTTGTTGGCTCGCTCTACATCCTCGACGAACCAAGTATTGGTCTGCACTCCCGCGATACCCATTTACTTATTGAGGTGCTGCGCCGTCTGCAACAACTTGGCAATACAGTGGTGGTGGTGGAGCACGACGAGGACATCATACGCGCCTGCGACGATTTGATTGATATTGGTCCCGCTGCCGGTCAACACGGTGGCGAAGTGGTTTTTCAGGGTCCTTTTGCCAACCTGGCCTCGGTACCTGAGAGTCTCACCACCCAATACCTTACAGGCACACGTAAGCTTCCCGTTCCCGCCTCACGCCGCTCCTTCTCTTCCTCCATAAAAATATTGGGTGCACGCGAAAACAACTTAAAGAACATCAATGTAAACGTTCCACTGAATGTCCTTACGGTCATCACGGGAGTCAGTGGTTCGGGAAAATCCTCCCTGGTCAAGAAGATCCTCTACCCTGCCCTCAAGAAATTGAAGGGGGGCTTTGCCGATAAAACAGGGGATTTTGATTTGCTTAAGGGCGATGTAGCGGCCATAAGTGAGGTGGAGTTTATCGACCAGAATCCCATAGGCAAATCTTCACGCTCCAATCCGGCGACTTACTTAAAGGCCTGGGACGAGGTGCGTAAATTGATGTCGGACGAAAAGCAGGCGAAGGCAGAGGGCCTGAAACCTGCCCACTTCTCCTTTAATGTGGAAGGCGGACGTTGTGAAGAGTGCCAGGGCGAAGGCAGTATAAAGGTGGAAATGCAATTTATGGCCGACCTGGTGCTGACCTGCGAAAGTTGTAAGGGAAAGCGTTTTAAGGAGGAGGTGTTGGAAATCAAACACCGTGGCTGTGATGTAAGCGACATACTGAATATGACCATAGAGGAAGCCATTGCCTTTTTCTCTGAAAGTGCGGGGGCTACTGCGCGTCGACTGGTTAATCGGTTGCAACCGCTGGCAGAGGTGGGACTGGGCTATGTGAAAATGGGACAGGCTTCGAGCACTTTAAGTGGCGGGGAAAGTCAAAGGGTTAAGCTCGCTTCTTTCCTGGCCCTGGAAAAAACAGCGCCGACCTTATTCATTTTTGATGAACCAACCACTGGTCTTCATTTCCATGATATTGCCAAATTGTTGAAAGCCTTTTATGCCCTTATTGAGAAAGGACATTCGGTGGTGGTGGTTGAACACAATATGGAGGTGATCAAATCGGCCGACTATCTGATTGACCTGGGGCCCGAAGGCGGTAAAGAAGGGGGCCATCTGGTATTTGAAGGGACGCCTGAAGCGCTCATAAAAATACCGGCCTCTTATACGGGGCAATACCTGGCGCCTTATTTAAAAGGAAAATAATTTCTGGCTAAAATACGGGGATCAGCGACGGCGCCCCGTGTTTTCCACCCCAAATAATATGGCGATACAACCGCCTACAATGTTGGCTTCGTCGGCCGGCTCAGGCAATTTTATCTGAACAATCATGGTACCGGTACTCTCTGCCACAAAATCCCACACGGGCGCCATTTCGTAATTGGCGTTGTCGAAGACTACATTGCGCTTACTGTCGAGCAGGCGTACCCGGGCACTGGGCAGCTGATCTACTACAGCAACTACCAGGCGGTAGGACTGTCCCTCATAAAAGGTTTTGTATAACTCAGCACTCTCTCCTTCTTCCAGATAAGTGGCGTTGTAGTTGCCGTCGTGTATAAAATCCTCTAAAAGCGGTTTGGCTATGTTGCGGGCAAAAGAATGACAAGGCGATTGCGCCTGCAAGCCAAATCCCGCTATAAGCAGGAGGAGCAGTAAAGAAATTATTGAACGGGTTTTCAGCATTTTTCCTTGCATCGGTATGGTGCAACCTTCAGGAAACGAAACCGGCTCTGAGCGCAGCTACGTGACTGACCAACTTATTAAGTGTTTCCTGACTGATGAAGGTTTCGGCTTGCGAGCGTAAAATGGTCATTCTTTCTTCGGGGCGGGTTTCTGCTTCTACATCGGCTGTGGTGATGATTTTTACTTCATCGTAAATAGCCATAAGCGCTTGCATATCCACCAGAAGTCGCGCCACATCTTCGTTACTGCTGTGTGTCTCCATCAGATTAATCAGGGTCAGCAAGGAGAGCTTCTGATAAACAATACGATCGATCAGCTCAGGGTTGCCTTCCAGTTCGCCTTCCGTGAGCTGCGTGGCCAAATAAAGACCTTCTACCCAGCCGCCCAACAATACCATTACGGCAATGGCGGGCCTATCCTGCTCGGTGAGGTAGGCATTGGAATTCATAAAGGTTTCGGAAATAATGTCCATCACCACCTCCCTGTTGTTCATGTTTTCTTCGAGGCGACGAATGGTGCCTTCATCAATGGCTTCCATGACGCCCAAACGCTCGGCCAGTTGACGGGCAGCCCCCATAAAATTGAGGGTGCTCTGGGTCTGGTCAAAAAGACTGGAATAACTCATGTCGGCGCTATATATGCCCAAATTAAGGGCCATACGCGCATTGGTGTCGTAGCGCGACGCGGCATCGACATCATTGAGCAAATCGGGATTAAAGGCGGCGCCTGCCCGCTTGATAAGCATCGCCGTTTCCAGCGGCGAGGGCAAAGAATAAAATATCAGTTTGGATTTATTGAAATCGGCCAATAATTGCTCATCAATGGTTACCGATTGCATAATGTCACGGGCTGTTTCATTCTCGGCGTTTTCACGCTGACACTGGCTGCAGCCATAGGAAAACAGCATAAGGGGAAGCGCAAGCAAAAGGGTGACTTTAAGGCTGAAGTGTTTCATGTTTTTTTGGTTGTTTGCATTATGCCTAAGGCAGTCAGATCAAAAGTAGCCATATATTTTGAATTTCTTTCAAGGGATGTACAAATTTGAGAAAAAATGTGCTAAAGGTCAAGTATCGGACTGTGGAGATACCTACTCGGATGGCCCTAAACCAAAAAAACCGGCCAGGGCCGGTTTTTATCTTATTCAAATTTAGAGAAATAGCGCATAAACTGGGCTCTTTCGTATACAGCAGGGTTTTTAATTTTTCCGTAACTCATTAAGCCTCGGAATTGTTCCACATTTTCAAAATCCTTCGACTGCATCCAGCTTTCCAGCTTTTGGAGCATGCTGGTGATGACTTCTGGCCCCTGTTTGTAAATGGCAGAACAGACTTGTACCACTTGTGCTCCGGCCAGTATTTGCTTAATTACCGCATCCCCGTTATGTACGCCGGTGGAAGCAGCAATTTCAATGTTGTGGACTTTGTCGCTGACAATAGCGACCCAACGCAGCGACTGACGCAAATCGGCGGACTGACTGAAAACTTCGGACGAGGTAAAGCTGAGGCTGTTGATGTCGATATCGGGCTCGTAGTACCGGTTAAACAGCGTGACGCCCCTGGCGCCACTGACCGAGAGTTTATTGACCACGGCAACCAGGTTGCTGAAGTACTGGCCCAGCTTGATAACGACGGGAACAGTTACTACTTTGCTGACTTCCCGGGCTACTTTCAGGTAAAGTTCTTCATAGTCGCCGGCTTCACTGTTTTTATCGGTATTCACCGCAAACACGTTGAGTTCAAGGGCGTCTGCTCCGGCATCCTGTACCTGACGGGCAAATTCGATCCACTCCTCTCCTGAGTAACAGTTGATGCTGGCAATAACGGGGATGTCTACTGCGGCTTTGGCATCCTTCACCAATTGCAGATACTCGCCGACCGAATTGCTGCGCGAATAGCCTTTAATATAATCCAATGCCTCGGGATAATCCATCCCGGAACCCTGATATATGGCGCGCTCGGTGTCGTGACTGATTTGCTCTTCGAACAGGGATTTCAAAATCACAGCACCGGCGCCGGCCTGATGAACCTTCCTGATCTTCTCTACGCTGTTGGTAAGTCCCGAACTCCCTACTACAATAGGGTTCTTTAACTTTAACCCCAGGTAAGTGGTTTCCATCTTTGTCATATCCTCGGTTTTATGTGTGGTGTCACTATAAGTTCAGACAAATATACAAATTACAAATTGTAATCCCGCGCCCCAAATAGAGCGCTGCCTACGCGCACCAAAGTACTTCCCTCGGCAATGGCCAGTTCAAAATCATCGGACATACCCATACTGAGTTCCTTAAATGCAGCACGGTCAGCAAAGTACTGCATCCTTACCTCGTCAAACAAAACTTTAAGGCTGTGAAATTCGCGCTGAACCTGGGCTTTTTCCTCGGTGAAGGTGCCCATGCCCATGAGGCCCCTCAGTTCTACAAATTCCAACTCCCGCCAGGCACCCGCAGCCAACATTTCCCGTAGTTCTTCGGGTGAAAACCCAAACTTGGTGCTTTCTTCGGCAATGTGCACCTGCAGCAGACAGGGAATAACACGCTTGTTTTTTCGCCCCTCTTTATCGATGGTTCTCAACAACTTAAAAGAGTCAACGCCGTGTATTAAGGCCACAAATGGGGCAATGTACTTAACTTTATTGCTCTGGAGGTGACCAATCATGTGCCACTCAATATCTTTGGGCAGCTCTTCCTCTTTGGCACAAAGCTCCTGAACTTTATTCTCCCCAAACACGCGCTGCCCGCATTCATAAGCTTCCAGAATGCTGGAAGCAGGATGGGTTTTACTAACGGCAATTAAACGGGTTTGCGGGGGAATTCGCTTTTTAAGGGCTGCTAATCGCTCCTTCAACACCATAGTTTTATCTTTCTTTACTCCAGTTCATGTATCACCAACCCCGAACGCAACTTGGGTTCGAACCAGGTGGTTTTGGGCGGCATAATATTGCCGGTATCGGCAATGCGAATCAGCTGATCCATAGATACAGGGTAAAGGGCAAAGGCGGCTTTCATTTCGCCGGAATCGACTCTCTGCTGCAAGGCTTCGAGTCCACGTATACCTCCCACAAAATCGATGCGTTGAGAGGTGCGCTGATCTTGAATATCCAAAATGCGCTCGAGTACCTGCTTCGACAAGATGGTAACATCCAGTGCACCAATAGGATCGTTATCGTTGTAGGTTCCTTTTCGGGCCACCAAACGGTACCACTTGTGCCCCAAATACAGACCAAACTCGTGTAAAGCTCTGGGTTTAAAGGGCGTGTTTCCCATCGGGTAGACCTCAAAACTGCGTCCCAGGGCAATAATGAAATCCGATTCACTCAGCTCGTTGAGGTCTTTTATCAAACGATTGTAATCGATAATGGCCAATTGCTGATCGGGAAAATGAACGGCCATAAAATAGTTGTAAGCCTCCTCGCCGGTGTGGTGAGGATTGGCGGCCCGTCGTTCTGCACCTATACGGGCTGCTGCTGCTGTGCGGTGATGCCCGTCGGCCACATAGGTGCAGGGCACTTTTTGGGCAAACAATTGTTCGAGCTGATGATTTACTTCGCGATCCCACACCACCCAAAACTGGTGCCGAAAACCCTCGTCGCTGGTAAAATCGTATTCGGCCTTTCCCTGAACCACAGCCGCCACCAGGGCGTCTATTTCGGGTACGGCTTTATAACTGAAGAAAACCGGTTCGAGGTTGGCATTGTTGGTACGAATATGTACCATGCGGTCCTCCTCCTTATCGGGGCGCGTAAGCTCATGTTTTTTTATTACCCCGTTGAAGTAATCTTCACAGGCGGCACGTGCCACCAATCCGTATTGCGTGCGACCATCCATGGTCTGGGCATACACGTAAAAGCAGGCTTCCTCATCCTTTTGCAACCAAGCTTTTTCTTGAAAGGCTTTAAAATTGGCAAGGGACTGTTGGTAAACTTTTTCAGAATGCAGGTCGGTGCCCGGGGCACAATCGATTTCAGCCCGCGTAATGTGGAGCAGCGATTCGGGTTTTCCGGCAGCCATTTGAGCAGCTTCTTCACTGTTCATTACATCGTAAGGCAAACACGATAGTACAGATGCCAAATGCGCGGGGGGACGCAGTCCCCTAAATGGTTTAACAACAGCCATGGGCTTGGTTTTTTGGGGATAATTGGATAAGGAAAGACGGATGTGGGGGGAGCCACATCCGCCTTGGTAAATCTAGCGATTTACACGGTGGGTTTCTTCTCCGGTCAGGAAGTAGCTCACAATCTGACGAGCAGCTGCCATTCCGGCGTTGATGTTGGCCTCTTCGGTCTGGGCACCCATTTTCTTGGGGGTAAAGAAGACGCGACCGGGAAATTTCTCTTGAAATTCTGCGGCATTAGAAGGGGCAATATCACTCAGGTACATAAAATCCTCACGCTCACCCATCAACTCCAGCAGCTCGGTCTCATGAATAACCTCCTTGCGGGCGGTGTTGATAAGAACGGCCCCCTGGGGCATCATGGAAAGAAGTGATTTATTAATGGAATCCCGGGTAATGTCGTTGGCAGGAATGTGCAGCGAAACAAACTCGCAGGTGCGGTAGAGTTCTTCTACACTGTTCATAGGCTCAACGCCATGTGACTGCATACGATCAGAACCTACATAGGGGTCGTAAGCATACACCTTCATGCCAAAACCTTCGGCAATTTTTCCTACATAATACCCCACGTTGCCGTAGGCATGAATACCCAGGGACTTGCCGCGCAGCTCACTGCCCGAAGCCCCGCTGAACTGCTTACGGATACCATAAATCATCATACCAAAAACCAACTCGGCCACAGCGTTGGCGTTTTGACCGGGGGTGTTCATAGCCACAACGTCTTTGGCGTTACAGGCATCCAAATCCAAATTGTCGTAACCGGCTCCGGCACGAACAACAATCTTCAGATTCTTAGCAGCCTCGAGCACCTTAGCCGTTACTTTGTCGGAGCGTACAATGAGCGCGTCTGCATCGGCAACAGCCTCCAGCAGTTCACCCTCACTCTTGTATTTCTCAAGCAAAGCCAATTCGTAACCGGCTTCCTCAACAATAATTCTGATTTCATCCACAGCTACCTGAGAAAAGGGCTTCTCGGTGGCTATCAAAACTTTCTTCATCACAGTATATTTTGGTGTTTGCTATAAAAAACGTTGTACAAAAAGAAAAGGGAGGTTGTGAATCTGCCCCACGCTCTCCCTTTTAATCCTTCAAAGATACATCTTTAATGCTTTTTCTCAAATTCTTGCATCACATCAATGAGGGCTTTAACACTTTCTTCGGGCATGGCATTGTAGATGGAGGCTCTGAATCCACCCACAGAGCGGTGCCCCTTGATGCCTACCATACCTCTGGAAGCAGAGAACTCACGGAATTCGGTTTCCAAGTCCTTATACTCCTCATTCATTACAAAGCATACATTCATAATGGAACGATCTTCCTCGTGCTTAACGGTCGATTTAAAAAGCTTATTGCGCTCAATTTCGTTGTAAAGCATCGTCGCTTTTCGAATGTTGCGCTTCTCCATTTCACCCAAACCACCTTGCTCCTTCAACCAAAGCAGGGTTTGAAGGGCCGAGAAAACAGGCAATACGGGCGGCGTATTGAACATGGAACCGTTGTCGATATGGGTTTTATAGTTCAACATGGTGGGGATCGGACGATCCACTTTACCAAGAAGCTCTTCCTTTATAACGGCAAAGCCTACACCAGATGGTGCCAGGTTCTTCTGAGCACCTCCATATATGATGCCGTACTTCGATACATCTACGGGACGAGAGAATATGTCGGAAGACATATCGGCCACTAAGGGAATATTTACATCCAGATCCTTACGGATTTCGGTACCAAAAATGGTATTATTGGTGGTGATGTGCAGATAATCGGCATCGGCAGGAACCTCAAAATTTTTGGGGATGTAACAGTAATTTTCGTCCTTAGAGGAAGCTACTTCCACAACGTCACCAAAAAACTTAGCTTCCTTTATGGCCTTGGAAGCCCAGGTTCCGGTGTTCAGATAAGCCGCTTTCTTGTTCAACAGGTTGTAGGGAATCATGCAAAAATGGATACTGGCGCCGCCTCCCAAAAAGACAACCTGATAACCCGAGGGGATATCCAACAGCTCTTTAAATAGGGCTGTGGCCTGATCCATTACGGCGATAAACTCTTTATCGCGGTGCGATACTTCCATTACGGATAAACCAGTACCTGCAAAATTCAGTACAGCTTCAGCGGTGTTCTTGATGGTAAACTCGGGAAGGATAGATGGCCCGGCAGAGAAATTGTGCTTCTTCATGAGAGTATAAAATGTTTAAGGTTGTCGTCCTGATATGGAAAATCCGGATACCAGTGTTTGTTTTGCGCTACAAAATTAAAAGAAAAATAGATATCTATGATTGCAAAATGACATAAATAACCTTTTAAAGAGAGCAAAAAGTTAAATTAACTAAAAAGCCCTATACAAATGGAGGCTTTCGTATTTCTGCTGCAATGTCTTTATTTCGTATGCGCACAAAAAGACGGCTTCCGGTCTTCCAATAGGGCTTAGTGACGTAGGCCAGACCGATGCCTTGGTTCAAAACGGGCGACTGGCTGCCGGAGGTTACGCGGCCTACCTCCTCCCCGGCTTCGTTAACAAGGAGGTAACCACTTCGGGGAATGCCCCGCTCCAAAAGTACAATCCCTTTGAGTCGCTCGGCAACACCCTCCTTCATTTGTCGCTCCAGAAGCGGGCGGTCTATAAATTCCCGCCCCGCTGTCAAATGGGTTACCCATCCCAGGCCCGCAGCAATGGGGGAAGTCTGCTCATCAATGTCGTTGCCATACAGACAGTAGCCCATCTCCAGACGCAGGGTGTCGCGGGCGCCCAAACCGCAGGGTACCAAACCTTTTTCCGCGCCCTTTTGCAACAGCAAGTCCCAAAGCACCGCTGCCTCTTCAGCAGCAACATACAACTCATAGCCTCCTGCGCCGGTATAACCGGTGTGCGAAACAATGACTTGAGCCAAATCGCCCACCTGCGCTACAACAAAGGAAAAGGCAGGCAAGTCGTCCAAATTTACCGAAGTAAGGGCTTGCAATATTTGTCGGGCACACGGTCCTTGTAAGGCCAAAAGCGCCATGTGCTTGCTGGCGTTTTCGAGTTCGGCTCCCATGTTATTGTTGGCCTGCAGCCAGTCCCAGTCCTTTTGAATGTTGCCGGCATTAACAACCAGGAGATATTTTTGGGCCTCGTAGGCATAAACCAGCAAATCGTCGACGACCCCTCCCTTACCGTTGGGAAAATAACAATACTGGGCCTTGCCTATAGGCAGGCGGGCCACGTCGGTACTACAGACTTTTTGCAGGAGGGCCTGGGCATGCGGGCCCTTTACCCAAAACTCGCCCATGTGCGACACATCAAAAATACCGGCCGCTTCGCGCACAGCCCTATGCTCTTGTTGTATTCCACTGTATTCAACCGGCATAGCAAAACCGGCAAAGGGAACTATTTTGGCCCCCAGGGCCAAATGCCTATCGTAAAGAGGTGTTTTCTGCATAACGAAAGAAGTTTTGTTAAGTAGTCCGAAAAAAGTTGTTGTTCTGGCGGTAAATTTACGCAATGCTTTAACAATTTTTACGTTTTTTGCTATATTTGAATGGTTCAAAGCGGATGAATCTTCATAATGACCGCAGAATATATTAGCTTTGTACCTACCAAAAGCCAAAAGTATGTCAACCAGTTTCAAAGAAATCAATCTCAGCTATCTGGAAAGTATAGCTGATGGGGATCAAGACATTATAAAAGAATTAATTCTTATTTTCCTGGATCAGATTCCGGAGTTTACCGAAGGAATGCAGGCCGCCTTTGAAAAGGAAGATTGGCGGGTATTGGCGGGACTGGCGCACAAAGCCAAATCCTCCGTTCTTTCAATGGGTATGAATGACCTGGGAAACATCGATCTGAAAAACCTGGAATTGATGGCTAAAACCTTACGCGTGGAGGCTTTAGTGCAGCAGCAGACCAACACAGCGCGGGAAGCGGAGGAACTGGACAACTTAAAACACAGTCTGCGCTCCTACCCTATGGAAAAACAAGAATGGCTCCAAGCAAATACCAGTAGGGAAAGCATGAAAAATATTATTGATAAATTTACAAACGCCTGTGCCAATGCCTGTGGCGAATTAAAGCACGTTCTAGAAAACTAAAGGCTATGTTGAAAACTATTACGAATCAGGAAAACAAAAATGTGAGTTCGATTGAGGGGACGGATCGCCTGAATGCTACTGTGGCTCCCGGAGTGAAGGAACAACTCAACCGACAGCTTAAAGAGTGCCATTATCAACTGACCCTCAATTTAGAAAACATTAAGTACATCGACAGCACCGGTATAGGGGTACTCATTTCTGCGCTAAAAACCGCCCGCGAAAACAACGGCTCTTTTTGCCTCGCTGGCCTTAATAAGGAGGTGATGGGACTCCTGACCCTGATGAAGCTCGACAAAGTATTTGAAATCGGTGATTAAGAAGATGACTTTCCGGAATTAATTCCGGAAAGTCAAGCCTTCTTCCCCGGCATCTATACTTACCGGGCGTTCCTTTTGTACTTCTTCAGCTAAAATCAACTGTGACAAGCGGTTCAGCACAAAACGTTGAATCGCTCTTTTTATGGGGCGTGCCCCATAATGCGGATCAAAACCCGCAGTTGCCAGCCAATCAATGGCTGCTTCACTAAATTCAAGCACCAGGCCTTGCTCTTCCAGCATTTTAACAATGCGCTTGACCTGCAGTCGTACCACCTCACGAATTTCGGCTTTACCCAGGGGCGTAAACATGATTATTTCGTCAACGCGGTTTAGAAACTCGGGCCGAATGGTTCGTTTCAACAGCTCCATCACCTTTTGGCGGGCTGTTTCGTCCACAGCATGCTCCGTGTTGGAATCGAGACTCTGCTGCAGAATATCGGAGCCCAGGTTCGAGGTCATAATAACGATGGTGTTTTTAAAATCGACCACCCTTCCCTTATTGTCGGTCAGCCGACCGTCGTCGAGTACTTGCAACAAGATGTTGAAAACATCGGGATGGGCCTTTTCAATTTCGTCGAGCAATACCACAGAATAGGGCTTGCGCCTTACCGCTTCGGTCAACTGTCCCCCTTCATCGTAGCCCACATAACCGGGAGGGGCACCCACCAGACGCGATACCGAATGCCGCTCCTGGTATTCCGACATATCTATACGGGTCATCAGGTTGTCGTCGTCGAACAAGAAGCCGGCCAGGGCTTTGGCCAATTCGGTCTTTCCAACCCCGGTAGTGCCTAAAAAGATGAAGGAGCCGATGGGGCGTTGTGCATCCTGCAGGCCGGCCCTGCTGCGTCGCACGGCATTGGCCACTGCAGCAATGGCCTCTTCCTGCCCCACCACCCTGCGGTGCAATTCCTCCTCTATACTCAGCAGTTTTTGTCGTTCGCTGCGCAACATGCGACTAACCGGTATGCCGGTCCACTTACTCACCACCTGCGCCACGTCTTCTGCATCCACTTCTTCTTTAATCATGGGCTGGTCCGACTGTTTTTGCTCCAAACTTTGTTTCAGACGTTCAATCTCCATCTCTGCCTTTTTGATTTTTCCGTAGCGCAGTTCGGCCACCTTATCGTACATGCCTTCCCGTTCCGCCTTTTCGGCTTCGAACTTATAGTTGTCGATGGCGGCCTTTTGTTGCTGAATGCCCTCAATGATGCTGCGCTCCTCTTCCCATTTCGAGCGAAGTACCGAACGCTGCTGCTTCAACTCCTCTGTTTCTCGGGAGAGCAAATCCAGTTTGACTTTGTCCCCTTCGCGCTTAATGGCTTCCCGCTCTATTTCAAGCTGCTTGATGCGACGTTCCAGATCGTCAATTTCCTCAGGCACCGAATTCATTTCGAGGCGAAGCCGCGAGGCGGCCTCATCCACCAGGTCGATGGCCTTATCGGGCAGAAAACGGTCTGAGATGTAACGTTTCGACAACTCTACGGCAGCAATTATAGCCTCGTCACGAATGCGCACCTTGTGGTGCGCTTCATAGCGCTCTTTTAAACCACGCAGTATGGATACCGAGGAAAGCACGTCGGGTTCGTCAACCATGACGATCTGGAAACGACGCTCCAGGGCCTTGTCCTTTTCAAAATACTTTTGATATTCATTGAGTGTTGTGGCACCAATGGCGCGTAATTCGCCTCGTGCCAATGCAGGTTTAAGGATGTTGGCGGCATCCATAGCGCCCTCGCTCTTTCCGGCGCCAACCAGGGTGTGAATCTCATCGATAAATAGGACGATCTCGCCCTCACTGCCTATCACCTCCTTAACCACCGCTTTTAGGCGCTCTTCAAATTCGCCCTTGTATTTGGCCCCGGCCACCAGTGCGCCCATATCCAGCGAAAAGATCTGCTTGCTTTTCAGATTCTCAGGCACATCTCCATTGATGATCCGGTGTGCCAGTCCCTCTGCAATGGCTGTTTTCCCCACCCCGGGCTCGCCGATAAGAATGGGGTTGTTTTTGGTCCGTCGCGATAATATTTGCAGGATGCGCCGAATTTCTTCGTCGCGGCCAATTACCGGATCCAACTTACCCGAGCGGGCCCGATCGTTCAGGTTGATGGCGTAACGGTTCAGCGCATTGTAGCTGTCTTCGGCGGTGGGACTGTCGACTTTACTCCCTTTGCGCAGTTCTTTTACGGCTTGCAAAAGGGTCTGTTCGGTGGCACCTGCATCCTTCAGCATTTTGGCTACAGCATCTTTGCCTGCCAATATTCCCATCAGCAGGTGCTCAATGGAAGCAAAACTGTCGCCCAGCTCCTTTGCTTTATTCATGGCATTTTGCAGGGCCTCGTTGGCGCTGCGGGCCAGATAAGGCTCCCCACCGCTCACTTTAGGGTAGGACTCCACTATTTTATCCAATATCGGCTGCACATTGCCCAGGCCCAGCTTGCTGAAAAGAAAGTGAATCAATCCTTCCTCTGTTTGCAGCAGTGCCTTGAGCAAGTGTCCGCTCTCTATGCCCTGGTGATTGTACCCGGCAGCCATTTGAAAGGCTTGCTGTACCGCTTCCTGGGCTTTGATGGTCATTTGATTCAAATTCATCTTTTTCCTTTTTTATTGATTTGTTCTATTTTGCCGGCAAAACCATTGCCAGAAGAACAATTCAGCCAGTTTGTCACACAACCCCTTGAGAAACATGACAACAAGTCAGTTTACAGGCACAACAAACGACACTTTTTCTACCTTAAACCCTGTTTTTAGCAAGATAATTCATAAAAACAGCTGCTGCCTGTTTATAATGTTAAAGTAATTAAATAACTTTGGTGTGCATCTCGTAAATAAAACATTCACCAAATGAAGAAATACTTCTTTCCGGCTGCCCTTTTCAGTATGGCGCTTTTACTGGCCGGAGGCCTTAACGCTCAAATAGACCAGATGGCCAAAGACTGCCAGGCTGAAATGGAGAGCCCCTTCATTACCAGCAACCAAACACTGAAGGCCTTCCTGACCGGCGAGGAAGTGGCTGAATTCCGCACAACACTTTTCGACGGCAATATTTACCGGGTTGTATTGTGCACCCCCGAGGCCCAAGCCGTAGAATTCTCCCTTTACGACACCAATCGCAACCTACTGTACACCAGTGCCGACCACAGCTTTTCTCCGTCGTGGGATTTTAAAATGGAAGGCTCGATGGAGTGTATTATAGAAGCTCGGTTAAACAACGAAGTTAGTGAATCGGGTGTGGCTATGCTCTTAATCGGCTTTAAACACAGCGACCAGAATTGAACCAGGGTCACCGGCACCCTCTTAGGCCGGCAATCCTCCCACCTAATCTGTTGAGACCGGCATGAGTGAAGAGATCTTAAAGACGCTGATGCAACTGTTTGCTTTGGTATCCTCTCCCAGCCAAAACGAGGACAGCCGAAGAAAGGTGGTGGAGAATTATTTGGCGCAGCAGCTCAGCAGCACCCGTACCGGAGAATACCTGGCCATGTACGATGGCTATATGCGCCAGCAGGAAACCCGCTTGCGTGAAACGACCCATCTAAAAAAAAGATATGCGGCCAGCTCTGTTAAGATTCTTCGTATTGCTACCACCATCAATGAAGAACTGAACCATTACCAAAAACTTATCGTATTGATTCAGTTGCTCGAGTTTTTGAGCTCGGGAGAAACGGGAATGAGTGACCTGGAAACGGAGTTTGTTGATTCTATTGCGTCGACCTTTAATGTAGCGGAAGAGGAATACCTCCAAATTAAGGGCTTTCTTACCGGTTCCTTTGCCCTTCCTCCGGAGGCCCCCAACAGCAACCTTTTGGTAGTCACCGACAGCAAAAATCACTACCGGCAGCAGGGCTACCTCTACCAAGAGCATTTGCAGAATGAAATCCGCATCTTAAACATTCACTCGGGCAACCTGATGCTGGTGCGCAGCAAGAAGGCAGGCAATCTTACCATCAACGGCCAAATAGTTCAACCCGGAAAAGTGTACATTATGCGTCCGGGCAGTTCGCTTCGTTTGCACGGCAGCTCTCCCCTTACTTTCACCAGTATTGCCTCCCGTTTCTACAAAAAGCAGGAAGAAGAGGCCCTGGCTTTTGAGGTGGAGAACATGACCTTTAGATACCCCAACAGTGAAGGAGGATTGCATCCGGTGAGTTTCTGTTCGGCCTCCGGCAGTCTGGTCGGAATTATGGGGGATTCAGGTGCCGGCAAAACTACGCTTATTAATTTACTTACCGGCGCGCTTAAACCGCACAGCGGAAGTGTTGCCATTAATGGCACCATCATTCATGAGGAAGCCTGGCGAACCAAGGGCCTGATTGGTTATGTTTCGCAGGACGACCTTTTGATGGAAGATCTTACGGTTTATCAAAACTTATACTACAACGCCACCCTTTGTTTCGACCATATTTCAAAACCCAATATAAAACGCAAGGTGCTTTCCTTGCTGAAGACGCTGGGCCTTTATGAAATAAGAAACCGAAAGGTGGGCAATCCGCTCAACAAAAAACTGAGTGGAGGACAGCGAAAACGACTCAATATTGCACTGGAACTTATACGTGAGCCTGCTGTTATTTTTATGGATGAACCTACGTCTGGACTGTCCTCGCGCGACTCGGAAAACATCATGGATCTCCTTAAGGAGCAGGCGCTGAAAGGGAAGCTTATTTTTGTTGTTATTCACCAGCCCTCCTCCGATATCTTTAAGATGTTTGATCAATTGCTGGTGCTCGACTCGGGCGGCTATTTGATTTACAATGGGGAGGCGGTGGAAGCGATCAATCATTTTAAAGATTGCATCAATCACATCAACAAGGAGGAGAGCGAATGTCCGGTTTGTGGTAATGTAAATCCGGAGCAAATACTGACCATCATCAACAACAATGTACTTGATGAATACGGCAATCCTACGGGAGAGCGAAAAGTCAGTGCTTCGGAGTGGTACCAGCTTTTCCGCAAAAGGAAAAGGGACAAAACAAAACCTCCTTCCGCCAAGGCTACTAAGCTGCCGGAGGTCAATTTTAAAATTCCGGGCAGATTAAAACAGACGCTTATTTTTATGCAGCGCGATCTGATGGCCAAATTGTCGAACCGCCAATACATGGTCATCAACCTGCTCGAATCGCCCCTGTTGGCACTTATCCTGGCCGCTCTGGTGCTCTATTTCGAGGGGGACGCCAACAGCAAGGGTTATGTCTTCAGTCAAAACCTGAACCTGACCATTTATCTGTTTATTGCGGTCATTATTGCCATCTTCATTGGGCTTTCGGTAAGTGCCGAAGAAATAATTAACGATCGCAAGATATTAAAACGGGAGGCTTTTTTAAGTCTATCGAGACTGAGCTACCTCAGTTCAAAATTTTTTATCCTCTCGATTATTTCAGCCATTCAAACCGCCTTATTTGTCCTGGTAGGAAACAGCATTATGCAGATAAAGGATATGGGACTTGCCTATTGGCTGGTGCTTTTTTCGGCTTCGGTTTTTGCCAACCTGTTGGGCTTGAACATCAGCGACAGTTTCAAAAAAACGGTCAATATTTACATCCTGATTCCTTTTTTAATTATTCCACAACTGATTCTCAGTGGAGTATTTGTTAACTACGACCAACTTAATCCCCGCTTGTCGTCGCAACGCAGCATCCCCTGGTACGGCGAATTGATTACTGCCCGCTGGGCTTTTGAGGCCCTGGCTGTAAAACAGTTTAATGAGAACCGCTACCAAAAAGAGTTCCTTACTTTTGAACAACTGAAAAGCAGGGCCACCTACCGGAAGGATTATTGGGCACCCGAAATGACTACTGTGCTTGGGCGCTGGGAAAAATGCCAGGAAACGGAAGAGAAAGTAAAACTGGAAAACCTGCTTAACAACGAGCTTCGTAAGCATCTGCAAGAGCTCGATAAAGAGGCGATTACTTTAGCAGAATTGCAACTGCCCTACGAGCCACCAACTACTGCATCCCCCGAAGTCTTGCTGGAACACATCAAGCAGGTACGCTCCTTTTACATCGGACTATTTAACCAGGCCGATGCGGCTATGGAGGCCCACAAACAGAAACTTATCCAGGAAAAGGGAGGAGAATATCTTCGACATCTTCGCGCGCATTACCACAACGACAACCTGGAGCGTTTTGTTCGACGCAGTGACAATTTCTCCCTGCAAAGGGTGCTTGTTTTGGAGGAGGAAATTGTACAAAAGTTTGACCCCATTTACCTGCATCCCTCCTTTCCTTTTGTCAGAGCGCACTTTTTGGCACCGGTTAAACGTTTGGGAGAGGCCAGCTATTCTACATATGCGGTTAATGTAGCTGTGATTTGGATCTTCAACGGTCTGCTGTTTATTCTCCTATACAGCAAGGTGTTTCAGCAGCTCTTTCTTTTGGGTGGACGCCTCAAACGCCACTTGATGGCGCGGTGGACGAAGTAAAGCACCCCCTCAGCTCACGGTAAAATGTAAAAAAGTCCGGACGTCCTATCGGACGGTCCGGATTTTCAAAGATTTTCTAAGCGCTTCTGAAAACAGAATTACTCTTCCAGCTCGATCATGGTGAAGGGGATGTTTATGATGGACTGGTAATCCTCACCAGCCTCAAACATGTCCTCATCGTCTTCTTCGTAGTACCAATTGATGTGTATCTTGCTGCCCTTTTTGTACAGCAACTCCAGTTTTTTAAAAATATCCAAAATACATTTGGACGAACTGGTGTTAAAGTACTCTAATTGCACATTTACATTGGTATTATCCAAGGGGGAAGAACCATATTTATCGAGCCAGTCAATTAAAGGCTTATAAAACTCCACCGAATTCTCGGGAATTGACCGTCCTTTGATTTCGATCAAACCTTTTTCACTATCGAGCCTTACATATGGGGTTTTGGGACTCCCCTCACGAATTATTGTTTCCATATTGGTAGTTCAGCTGTTATATTAACTAATATAGACATCCATCGCAAAAAAAACAAAATGGTCGTCGTGTGGATACATGGCATACTCCAGTTTATTACCGGTCTTCCGCACAATGTCCAAAATACCAAGCCCTCCTCCACCTTTGAGACTGGGCCCCTCATTCCCCAGAATATCGCGATAAACGGTGCGCAACTCTTCGTCAGACAGGGAGTTTACCTGATCTATGCGATCACGCAAAACCTGAACCCGGTCTACTTGAACAAAATTACCCGTAGAAATGCGATAGAAGGAACGATCCCGCGCCAAAATTATTACGCCAAAACGAGGAATATTCTGAACTTTGGCCGTTGCCGGAGGTATATCCACATGGTGAAAAAGGTTTTGTATGCTCTCAACAAACACATTGTAAACCTTTTTACGAACCTTGTTTTTTTCATTCTTTAGATTAAGGCTCAACTCAATCTCACCAAGAGCTTCGGTTATCTTTTCGGAACTAATCTCCCCCATATAACGGAGCAGCACCTCGCCCTGCATCTTCTGTGTGTACCATTTTTCGATGTCGAACCCCATCCTGCGATTGTATCAAAACCTCACAAAGATATAAAATTTCATATACCGTCAACCATCCCTTATCGTTAATATGGGCCGATATGTAAAAAACCCTGTATTAAAAATGTGATTTTTTGGTTAAACGACCAAAACGAATGATCAAAAAATGCAAAAAGTCATCAGATGCCATCGCCCCCCATAAAGCCACCAAAACGATATCGCTCCTGCAGAACTTTGCTGTTGGGTGCCACATCTGAGGTTATCCATACGTTACCCCCAATAATCGAATTGGCCCCAATGGTAATTCTTCCCAGAATGGTGGCCTGAGCATAAATAATAACGTTATCCTCTACAATAGGATGGCGTGCAATACCCTTTATGGGGTTCCCTTTTTCGTCGAGCGGGAAGCTTTTAGCACCAAGAGTTACCCCCTGATAAATCTTTACATTATCGCCAATTATGGAGGTGGCACCAATAACCACGCCCGTTCCGTGGTCAATGGTAAAACTCTTGCCTATTTTGGCCCTGGGATGAATGTCTATTCCGGTTTCGGAATGAGCCATTTCTGATATAATACGGGGAATAAGGGGTACGTTTAGCTCGAGCAAGGCATGGGCAATGCGGTAATTGGTAATGGCGCGGATGGCGGGGTAGCAGAAGATGACTTCGGCACTGCTTTGTGCGGCAGGGTCGCCCAAAAAGGCGGCTTCCACATCGGTGGACAATAAGTAGCGCATTTCGGGCAACTGTTCGATGAACCGAACGGTTACCCGTGCAGCCTGTTGTTTGGCATCTGAGACTTCAAACTTATCTGCATCCTGGCATCCGAAGCATAAGCCGGCAAAGACTTGCTGGCGCAGCTTTTCGTATAAAAGTTCAACATTTACCCCAATGTAATACTGCACGCTGCCCGGCCGGGTAGGTGAATTGCCAAAATAGCCGGGAAAAATGATTTCGCGCACCAGGTCAACAATCTCTTTCATAACTGCCACCGAAGGCATCGGCTGATCGGGATAATGCCGATGACAAACCGAATGATAGGATTTTTCTTCAGACAGGGCTTCAATGGTCTTTTTCAAGGCCCGCGGGTATTCTAATGTACTCATAAGACTGTTCAATTAGGGCGTTTATATGCTTCTGTGCTCTACTTAATCGCAGGCCCCCTTTTCCTGCGATTTTCCGAAAGGGAATACCGTAGTACTCCAAATTACTTTGATAACGGTTCAGCAGATACCTTCTACGCGTTCCGTTTTCACGTACTGAATCTGCCTTCCAGGGTAAATCGGGCAGACACAAAAGAACCAAATCCGGTTTATTGCCTCGTATGGCGGCATCAAGCCATAGCGGACAACAAGCGTAAACCTCTTCGAACCAGACCTTGGTAAGAATCAGAAAGGTATCAAAAAAAACTAAGCGGTGGGTGCTGTACTCCGCTCTTTTGAGTTTACAGGCAGTAAACAATTGCCGCCGGGCAATTGTTTCCACGTCGCTGAAAGTATAGGGACGCTTGAGGTTTTCCACATAACTGCGCGCGTATTCCGGAATAAGCTCTCCCCCATAGCTTTCAGCCAGTTGTGCGCTTAAGGTCGATTTTCCGGTGGACTCAGGTCCTGTAACTACGATCCAGGGCATGGCGAGGACTTTATTGTGTTTGCTTCAAATTCTGCTTCCAACGATAATAGCCTACAACAGCCATGAGGGTGTACACCACAAACAATCCTGCAGTTATATGTAAGTCCTTATACAAATACATACCCAGGGAAACGGCATTCACAACAACCCAAAACAACCAGTTCTCGAGAATTTTTCGGGCCAGCATCCAGGTGGCCACAATGCCTCCTGCGGTGGTGAAAGCATCCCCCAGGGGTAATTCGGAAGGCGGCAAACCCAACCAAAGCGGCACGGCACGCAAGATGAAATACAAAACAATGCTGCCACCCAGCACCATGGCCAGATAGGTCAACCATCCGCGGGGCGACAAGCAACGGGTTACCAATTGGGTTTCCGGCTTAGTACTCTGCCGGCGCCCCATCCAATGAAACCAGCCGTAAACACTCACCCACAAGTAGTACACCTGCAGGCCCATATCGGCATAGAGTCGACTCTGAAAGAAAATCAACATGTAAAAAAAGGAGGTGACAAAACCTACCGGCCACAACCAGATGTTTTCACGTATGGACAGATAAAGGTAGAGCAGCGCGGATAGGGTTCCTACAACCTCCATCCAGTTTTCGGCCAGCCAATTGAATGCAGTTATCATGTTTTTCGGGTACAAGCGGATTGTACAAAGCTATAAAAAAGCAGCGACAATTACTTGAGCAGCTCCGAAAACAAGAGCTCATCGTCCATCAACTCCAAGGCCTTTTTATATACCGAAACACTGGGGTTAATCACTCGATAATAATTGTTCAAATCCCACAGATCTCTTGCCAACAGAGCTTTAAGCTGAGTTTCAATAAGGGGATCCTGTCGCAGCTCGTCCACCGTTTCAAGCTCTACTCCCGCTTCCTGACCTTCTTCCACCAGCAACTCGAGCAAACTGGTGCTCACCTCATAGTTGTTATTAAAGGTCTCAAAATCTTTATAAGTAGCCAGCAGCGTCTCCCGTTCTACGTCGAGGTAATGCATTACAGCACTGTTAATGACGCCATTACCAGCCAAAACCCTCAACTGCTCTGAATACATGGTGGTGTCCAGTGGCACAAAAACATCGGGAATGATGCCGCCACCACCTAAAACAGGACGCTTGCTGATGAGTGTTTCAAATGTAGGGGCTTCCTCCATGTGAATACTGTCTTTGCTGGTCAACTCACCACTGAGCATGCGTTGACTGATTTCGGACCGATAGGCTTCGGAACCATTTTTATAAGGCTTTTGTATACTGCGTCCCGAGGGGGTAAAGTACTGAGCAATGGTCAAACGTATTTCGGCCCCGTCGGGCATGGAAAAGGGGCGTTGCACCAGGCCCTTGCCAAAGGAACGCCTGCCAACAACCAAAGCTCTGTCCCAATCTTGCAGCGCACCGGCAACAATTTCGGAAGCAGAAGCTGAACCCTCATCTACCAGAACCATCAAACGGCCCTTTTTCCACAGTCCACCACGTGAGGAATGGTGATTTTGGCGATTTACGGCATTTCCCTGGGTGAACAAAAGGAGACGGTCCCCATCCAAAAATTCGTCAAGAATATCCAGTGCAACCTTTAAATAACCACCGCCATTTCCACGCAAATCAAGCACGAGACCTTCCATCCCCTCATTCTTCAAATCACGCAAAGCCTTGGTAAACTCATCGTGCGTGGTAGCTGAAAACCTACTGATTTTAATGTAGCCGGTTTTGGGACTGGCCATATAGGCGGCTTCGAGACTATGAATGGGAATTTTATCGCGTACCACACGAAAGCCTAGCGGCAGGCTGTTGCCGCGTCGTTCAACCGTCAGGTTAACCACGGTTCCTTTTTTCCCACGCAGTAAACCCAGCACATCGGCATTTTTTAATCCTACGCCGGCTATGTTTTTTTCGTCCACCATTACAATTCGGTCGCCGGCACGAACACCGACTTTCTCAGAAGGTCCGCCACCTATGGCAGAAACCACGGTCAGCGTATCCTGTAAAATAACAAACTCTATGCCCACGCCCTCAAAATTACCATCGAGCGGCTCGTTCATCGACTGAACATCTTCTGCAGGAATGTATACCGAATGCGGATCCAGTGTCCCCAACATAGCTTCAATGGCTTCTCTGGACATGGCTTCCGCATCGACTGTATCCACATAAAAACTGTTGATCAGCTGCCAGGCGACCTGTATGTTGTTTAATCCCGGCTGACTCCGCTGCGCCTGAAGTGTCGGTGCAGCTAAAACAAATGTAAGGAGACAAATAATATTCCAAATTCTATACTTTCTCAACATAAGCATCATTCAATTATAGTATCCCTAACGAAAAAGAGCTGCCGAAGGTTTTAGGGCAGCTCTTTTATTTACACAAATATTATTCCATCATTAATAAAACCAATACTATTCCCATTCGATGGTTGCCGGTGGCTTGGAACTGATGTCATAAACCACACGATTAACACCACGCACCTTATTGATGATTTCGTTGGAAATTCTGCTTAAAAACTCATAAGGCAAATGCACCCAATCGGCCGTCATACCGTCGGTAGACTGTACGGCTCTTAAGGCCACTACCCTTTCGTAAGTGCGCTCGTCGCCCATAACGCCGACCGACTGTATGGGCAGCAACATGGCGCCAGCCTGCCAAACCTGATCGTAAAGCCCATTGCTTTTGAGTCCCTCAATAAAAATATGATCTACTTCTTGCAGCAAGCTCACTTTTTCGGCAGTTATGTCGCCCAAAATTCGAATGGCCAAGCCCGGTCCCGGAAAAGGATGACGGCCCAAAATCGTGGGAGAAATTTGCAATTCTTTACCTACTCTTCGTACTTCATCTTTAAACAGAAGCTTTAGTGGCTCCACCACCTTAAGGTTCATTTTTTCGGGTAAGCCCCCCACATTATGGTGCGACTTGATGGTAACAGAGGGTCCGTTGACCGACACCGATTCGATAACATCGGGATAAATGGTGCCTTGCGCCAGCCACTTTACATTTTGAATCTTATGGGCTTCTTCATCGAAGACCTCAATAAATACGCGACCTATGATCTTGCGCTTGGTCTCCGGATCAGAAACGCCGGCCAGTTCGTCCAGGAAACGATCCCTGGCATCAACCCCTATCACATTAAGCCCCATGTGCTTGTACGACTCAAGCACCAACGCAAATTCATTTTTACGTAAGAGCCCGTTATCGACAAAAATACAGGTAAGATTACTGCCCACCGCCTTGTGCAGCAAAATGGCAGCGACCGAACTGTCCACTCCTCCCGAAAGGCCTAAAACAACCTTATCACTGCCCAATTGTTCTTTCAACTGACTAACAGAATCTTCCACAAATGACGCGGGACTCCAATCCTGAACGCAACCACAAATATCTACCACAAAATTCCGAAGGATTTGTAAGCCCTGAATACTGTGGTACACTTCGGGATGAAATTGAATCCCGTAGGCTTGCTTTTCGGGCACATGGTAACCGGCTACTTTTACGTCTCTGGTACTGGCAATAATTTCAAAGCCCTGGGGCAAATTCATAATGGTGTCGCCATGCGACATCCAAACCTGTGAACCGATTTCTATCTCACTAAAAAGAGGGTTTTCCCGGTTAATAAATTCAAGATTGGCACGTCCATATTCTCTGGAATCAGATGCTTCTACTGCGCCTCCGGCTGCCAGCGCCATGTGCTGCGCGCCATAACAAATGCCCAATACCGGTACCTGTCCCTCAATCTTGCTCAAATCCGGAACCGGAGCCTTTTCGTCGCGAACACTGGAGGGACTGCCCGAAAGCACAACACCTTTAACGCTTTCGTCGAGTTCAGGAACATGGTAAAAAGGATGAATTTCGCAATAAACATTCAGTTCCCTCACCCTGCGGGCAATCAATTGTGTGTACTGGGAACCAAAATCAAGAATAATAATTTTATTCTGCATCTGACGGTGGTTAATTGAAAGTTAAAGAAATATGGAACCGCAAATATACACAGAAACCCCTTAAAAATAATGCCTTTCGGCCAATTATGACCAAATTATTGGTTTTGCCAGGGCAGGTCAAAGACCCTGCCCTCGAGGGCCAGACTGCAGTTGGGAAAAACCTCAGCTGCCTCCGCCTGAAAACGCGACAGATCTTTATAGCGTGTACTGAAATGCCCCAGAAGCAAACGGCCTGCCTGAGCCTTAGCAGCGATTTCAGCGGCCTGTCGTGCGGTACTGTGAAAGGTTTTTCGCGCCAATGCTTCATCGCCATTCAAAAAGGTCGATTCGTGATAAAGCATATCTACGTTCTCAATTATTGGCACTATGCTCTCGTTGTATTTGGTGTCGGAACAAAAAGCGTAGGAGCGAGATCGCGGTCCCGGAACCGTCAGCTCCTGATTGGGGATAAATCTTCCTTCCTCGCCAACAAAATCAGCGCCCTTTTTAATGCCCGCTAAGGCACTAACAGGTATCCCATAGAATGAAATTTTCTCCTTGACAAGATGTCGGTCGTAGGGCTTTTCGCGAAACAAATAGCCGCAGGCCGGAACACGGTGCTTTAAAGGGATGGAAGTTACCGTAACCTTGTTGTCCTCATACACCAGGGAAGAAACAGAAGTGTCCACAGGATGAAAAACAACCTGATATTTCATGTCCTGGCAAAAATAAGCAAGCTGAGGCCGGTAAACCTTCTCCAGGTCGGCATGCCCATATATATGCAGGTCGGCTGTCCGCCCCAGCAAGCCCAGGGTCGATATCAATCCCATCAGCCCAAAACAATGATCGCCGTGCAAATGAGATATAAAAATATGATTGATGCGCGTAAATCTAATATGATTATTGCGCAACTGCATCTGTGTTCCTTCTCCGCAATCGATTAAAAAAAACCGCTCAGATACATTGAGCACCTGAGCGGTTGGAAATCTTTCCGAAGTAGGTAACGCAGAATTGCTACCTAAAATTGTAACGGAAAATTGCATGTAATACTATTTTGACTGCAGTGCCTTTCGCATCATTTCAATTCCATCTTCAGCAGTAGGGGCAATAGTAATAACAGTATCCAGCTGACTCACAGCGATCAATCGCTCAACTGCCGGCTGCAGACCTGCCAAAACAAAAACCCCTTCACTGTTTTTACAAAGACGATTGGCGACCAAAATGGCACTTAAACCAGACGAATCACAATAAGTACATTTGCTCAGGTCCAACAGAATATTCTTTTCGTTGTTCCCGGACAGCAAAACCAATTCTGATTTTAAGCCGGGAGCAATAGAAGTATCCAATTTTTCCTTCAGCACCTGAACCAGGTTGAAATCATCCAGTTTGTCAATTTTGAAATCCATTATTGGGTCACATTAAATTAGTATTACTCCTTGGCGTCCTTCTCATCGGCTTCCATCTGATCTTTCAGTGCAGCCAATTCAGAAATATCACCTAAGGTGGTCTTTTCCAGATTGTCCTTCAACTTTTTAACATTCTTCTTGGTGCTGGCAGCTGCTTTGGCCTGCTCGTTGCGGACCGTTTGCTCTTCTCCTTTACGCTCATCTTCGAAGATGCGTGAGTGCGAAAGAATGATGCGCTTGGCACCCTTGTTGAACTCAATCACTTTAAACTCAAGCTTCTCCTCGGCCTTGGCCTGGCTACCATCTTCCTTAACAAGATGACGGGGGGTAGCGAAACCTTCAACACCATACTGTAATGCAATTACGGCACCTTTATCGAAAATGTCAACAATGGTTCCTTCATGAATACTGTCTACAGTGAAAATGGTTTCAAAAACATCCCAGGGATTTTCCTCAAGTTGCTTGTGACCCAGACTCAAACGACGGTTTTCTTTGTCAATTTCAAGAACAACTACGTCAATGTTTTCGCCAATGGCGGTAAATTCAGCAGGATGCTTTACTTTCTTGGTCCATGAAAGGTCAGAAATGTGCACCAAACCGTCGATACCTTCTTCGATTTCAACAAACACACCAAAATTGGTAAAGTTGCGTACTTTGGCAGAATGCGTGCTGTTCAAAGGATATTTCTCCTCGATATTATCCCATGGATCGGGCTTCAGCTGCTTCATACCCAAAGACATTTTGCGCTCCTCGCGGTCGAGAGTCAAAATGGTGGCCTCTACCTCGTCGCCCACTTTCAGGAAATCCTGAGCGCTACGCAGGTGCTGTGACCAAGACATTTCAGAAACGTGAATCAGACCTTCCACACCGGCAGCAATCTCAACGAAAGCGCCATAGTCGGCCATCACCACTACTTTTCCTTTAACAATATCGCCCACTTTCAACTCCTGATCCAGCGCATCCCACGGATGAGCAGTCAGCTGCTTCAGACCCAAAGCGATACGCTTCTTCTCGTCGTCGAAGTCGAGAATAACGACATTAAGTTTCTGATCGAGCTGTACAATCTCTTCGGGGTGAGAAACACGTCCCCACGACAAGTCGGTGATGTGAATCAAACCGTCTACGCCACCCAGGTCAATGAATACCCCATAAGAGGTGATGTTCTTAACGGTTCCTTCCAATACCTGACCTTTCTCCAATTTGGAGATAATTTCTTTTTTCTGCTGCTCCAGTTCGGCTTCGATGAGCGCTTTGTGCGATACCACCACGTTTTTAAATTCGGGGTTGATTTTAACCACCTTAAATTCCATGGTTTTACCTACAAACACATCGTAGTCGCGGATGGGCTTCACATCGATCTGAGAACCGGGGAGGAAAGCCTCAATGCCAAATACATCAACGATCATACCACCTTTGGTACGACACTTAATGTAGCCTTTGATGATTTCATCTTTCTCCAGGGCCTCATTAACACGATCCCATGAGCGCAGTGCGCGGGCTTTTTTGTGTGAAAGCACCAGCTGACCTTTTTTGTCTTCCTGGCTTTCCACATAAACCTCTACCTGATCACCCACTTTCAGTTCGGGGTTGTAACGAAATTCGTTACGGCTGACAATACCGTCAGATTTAAAACCGATGTTGATTACAACTTCACGCTTGTTCATTGCAATCACGGTACCATCAATCACTTCTTTTTCAGAAATGGTCGACAGGGTTTCGTCGTACATTTTTTCAAGATCCTGCTTCTTCTTGCCATCTACAACAACTTCGTCGGCCTCAAAACTTTCCCAGTCAAAATTGTCGTCGGCGGTTTCAACGGCTTTCGCCTGAACCTTTGCATTTTGGGCCTCAGCTTGCTGCTCCTGACCCTTTTCTTCTAATTCTGCCATTAAATTTTAATTACAAAACTACTTGGTTAGACATTATATTAACTTAAAAATCGCTGCAAAAGTACGACATTTATACCAAAGAAACAGCACATAAGAGAAAAAATTACTTGCTTAAAAACAGCTTTTGCCACAACCAGAGTTGCCCGCGGCTAAAATTTTATCAAAGGCTTTATTTTTGCGGATAAAGCCGTACTTTTGGAATAATTTTGAACCAAGGAACCAGTTAGCAGCAACAAAATGAAACGAATACTTATAACCGGTGGCGCAGGTTTTATCGGCTCCCATTTGTGCGACCGGCTGATTCGGGAAGGCCATGAAGTCATCTGTCTCGATAATTATTTTACCGGAAGCAAGCGAAACATTGTTCATTTACTGGACAACCCCTTTTTTGAACTGGTACGGCACGATGTTACCCACCCATATTTTGTTGAGGTGGACGAGATTTACAACCTGGCTTGTCCGGCTTCTCCCGTACACTACCAGTACAACTCCATTAAAACCATAAAGACCTCGGTAATGGGTGCCATAAATATGCTGGGACTGGCCAAGCGTATTAAGGCGAAGATACTACAGGCGTCGACCAGTGAAGTCTATGGCGACCCCCTGGTGCACCCCCAACCCGAAGCCTACTGGGGCAACGTTAATCCCATTGGAATTAGGTCGTGCTACGACGAGGGCAAGCGCTGCGCTGAGAGTTTGTTTTTCAACTACCACCGCCAAAACCAGGTTAACATCAGGGTCATTCGCATCTTCAATACCTACGGCCCCCGCATGCATCCCAACGACGGGCGGGTGGTATCTAACTTTATTGTTCAGGCCTTGCAGAATAAACCCATTACCATTTTTGGCGACGGCACACAAACCCGCAGCTTTCAATACGTAGACGATTTACTGGAAGGAATGATTCGGATGATGGATGCTCCCAATGATTTTATTGGACCGGTCAATCTGGGTAATCCGCATGAGTTTTCGATGCTGGAACTGGCCCGGGAAGTTTTGGACCTTACCGGGTCCAAATCAAAAATAGAACACCTTCCGCTGCCGCAGGACGATCCCACCCAGCGACAACCAGATATTTCGCTGGCACAAGAACGGCTAAACAACTGGCAACCACGTGTGCAATTAAGAGAAGGCCTGACAAAAACCATTGAATACTTTGATCACCTGCTTAAAGAAAATCAAAAATAACGCGATATGAAAGGAATTATTCTCGCAGGCGGCTCGGGCACACGCCTCTACCCCGCCACCCGAAGCATTTCCAAACAGATTATTCCGGTTTACGACAAGCCGATGATATATTACCCGCTTTCGGTACTGATGTTGGCCGGCATCCGTGAAATACTAATTATTTCAACGCCCCAGGACCTGCCCCTGTATAAAAACCTTTTGGGCGATGGCCAGGATTTGGGTCTGTCCTTTAGCTATGCCGAACAACCCTCACCCGACGGACTGGCGCAAGCCTTTATTATTGGTGAGGAGTTTATTGGCGACAGTCCCGTTTGTCTCATCCTGGGCGACAACATCTTTTACGGTTTTGATTTCAGCAAAATACTGCGCGAAGCCAGTCGTTTAGAGTCAGGAGCTATGGTATTCGGGTATTACGTTAACGATCCCGAGCGTTATGGCGTAGCCGAATTTGACCGGGATGGCAGGGTACTCAGTCTGGAGGAAAAACCCAGCGCCCCCAAATCGAACTACGCGGTAACCGGCCTCTATTTTTATGGGTCGGATGTGGTGCAAAAAGCAAAAGGTTTGCGTCCGAGCAAAAGGGGCGAACTGGAGATCACCGATCTTAACCGCTTGTATTTGAATGAAGCGGCCCTGCACGTAAAACTTTTGGGTCGGGGTATGGCCTGGCTCGATACCGGAACGCACGACAGCTTGTTGCAAGCTTCCAACTACATTGCGACCATCGAAAACAGACAGGGCTTAAAAGTGGCCTGCATCGAAGAAATTGCCTACAAAAAAGGTTGGATCAGTAAGGCACAATTGCTGGAATTGGCTAAGCCTTTAGAAAAAAACGACTATGGCAAATACCTGAAGAAAATTGCGACTCTTGACCTGGGCGATATCAAAAACGAATTATAGGGACAACCAAGCGAATTATTCATGAAGATTAGAACCACTCATCTACCGGGGCTGCTTGTAATTGAACCAACCGTATTCAGCGACCACAGGGGTTGTTTTTTTGAACTTTGGAACCGGGAAACCTACAGAACACAAGGTCTCTCCGCAGATTTTGTGCAGGACAATGTTTCCCAGTCGGTAAAAAACACCATTAGAGGTATGCATTATCAACTGGCTCCCTACGCCCAGGCCAAGCTGGTGCAGGTGCTCAAAGGGAGGGTACTGGATGTTGCCCTTGATTTACGTCAGAATTCGCCCACCTTCGGTCAGCATTTTGCCATTGAACTTTCGGATGAAAACCACTTGCAATTTTTTCTGCCCAGGGGTTTTGCCCATGGATTTTCGGCCCTCAGCGAAGAGGTTGTGTTTATGTATAAGTGTGACAACTCCTATGTGCGAGAAGCCGAAAGAGGCATTAACTTCAACGACCCGGAGCTGGGCATCGATTGGAAGGTGGATCCGGACAAGGCCATTGTTTCGCCCAAAGATGAAGTATTGCCTGCGTTTAGAGAAGCGGAAATGAATTTTTTGTTTCAAGAAGATTAAATTCTGCCGACTTATGATGAAAGTATTGATCATTGGCGCAGACGGTCAGTTGGGCAGCAGCCTGTGCAGTTTGGCAGCCGGGTGCGAATTTGCTGAATTTGCTTCTACCACGCCGGCTACGCTTGACGTAAGCAGTGAAACCAACATCCGGAAAGTACTGGAGGCAAGCGATTTCAATTATCTGGTGAATTGCACCGCCTATACGGCTGTGGACAAGGCGGAAAGCGATGAAGAAAACGCCAGACGTATTAACGCAGAGGCACCAGGCTGGCTGGCGCGTTGTGCCAGGGAAAAGGGTGCGGGCATCATTCATATTTCTACCGACTATGTTTTCGACGGCAGCTCCAATAAGCCTCTGCATCCCGCCATGCCGGCCCGTCCCACCACGGTGTACGGACAAACCAAATTGGCCGGAGAAGAGGCGGTTAAAAGGGAAAATCCACAGTCGATCATCATCCGCACCTCCTGGCTCTATTCGGCCTACGGCCATAATTTTGTGAAGACGATGTTGGGACTGAGCGACCGCGGCGAGGTCAATGTTGTTTTTGACCAGGTGGGTACGCCCACTTATGCCGGGGATTTGGCCGCCGCCATTCTAGAGATTTTGGAACGCAGTGCCGAAAATCCAACACTTTTTAAAACCGGGACCTATCATTTTTCTAACCTGGGCGTGTGCAGCTGGTACGATTTTGCCCAAATGATCTTTCAGCTTTCGAACAACCGACAGGTTAAAGTAAATCCCATTAAAACAGAGCATTTCCCTACTCCCGCCCTACGTCCCGCCTATTCGGTAATGGATGTTTCGGACATCATTCACGCCTTCGATCTCGACATACCTTACTGGACGGACAGTTTGCAAAAATGCTTAAAGGAGCTCCGTAAACCGTAAAGCTTTATTATTTTTGTTGCTAAACCTACAAACAATGGATCAGATATTAGAAAACGTTAAGGCCAAGGCCCAACAGTGGCTGGATGGGGCTTACGACGAGGCCACCAAGGAGGAAGTCCGTAAAATGTTGAACAATTCGGACAACACAGAACTGATTGATTCCTTTTACAAAGATTTGGAATTTGGTACGGGTGGACTCCGCGGCATTATGGGGGCAGGCTCCAATCGGATGAACCGCTACACCATGGGGGCAGCCACGCAAGGGCTGGCCAATTACCTGAACAAGGCTTTTGCCGACTTACCAGAACGTAAGGTGGTGATTGGTCACGACTGTCGCAACAACAGTCGCCTCTTTGCCGAAACTGCGGCTCAAATTTTCGCTGCCAACGGCATAACCGCCTATTTGTTTGAGGACTTACGTCCCACCCCGGAAATTTCCTTTGCCATCAGGCACCTCGATTGCCAAAGCGGGGTCATTATTACTGCTTCGCACAACCCCAAGGAGTACAATGGCTACAAGGCTTATTGGAACGATGGCGCACAAATCATTGCCCCGCACGACACCAACATCATTGAGGAAGTCGCTAAAATTACAAGAGTAAGCGATATTCGCTTTGACGGTCCCGCCGACAGAATCAAAATACTGGGTGCTGATATGGACCGCCTGTTTATTGATGCAGTTAAAAAGATTTCCCTGAATCCCGAGGTCATTAAGCGTCAAAAAGACTTGAAAATTGTCTTCTCGCCCATCCACGGCACGACCCATAAGATGGTGCCCGATGCCTTGCGCAGTTTTGGCTTCAGCAACATCATTAATGTGCCGGAACAGGATGTGGTAAGCGGTGATTTCCCTACGGTTATTTCACCCAATCCGGAAGAACCTGCAGCCTTAAAAATGGCCATTGAAAAGGCGGAAGCTACCGGCGCGGAACTGGTAGCGGCATCGGACCCCGACGGTGACCGTCTGGGCATTGCCATTCGCAACGATGATGACCAATTTATTTTGGTCAACGGCAACCAAACGGCCCTGCTGATTACCTGGTACATGGTGAGCCAATGGAAGGAAAGAGGCCTGCTTACCGGCAAGGAGTTTATTGTGAAGACCATTGTTACCACCGAGCTGCTCAAAGAAATTGCCCTGAAGAACGAAATCGGCTTCTTCGATACCTACACGGGATTCAAATGGATTGCCTCAGTAATTCGTGAGCTGGAAGGAAAGCAAAAATACATTTGTGGCGGGGAAGAAAGTTATGGCTTTTTGCCGGGCGATTACGTACGCGACAAAGACTCTGTAGGGGCCATTTGTATGATTGCAGAGGTGGCTGCCTGGGCAAAAGACCAGGGCAAAACGCTGTACCAGCTTTTGAAGGACATTTACATTGAGTACGGCTTCTCCCAAGAGCGTTTGATTTCGATCGTTAGAAAGGGAAAGGCAGGCGCTGACGAAATAAAGGCGATGATGCAGGATTTCCGAAGCAATCCGCCCGCCACACTGGGGGGCTCCAAAGTGTGCCTGGTTAAAGATTACAACACGCTTAAAGCCAGCAAGCCATTAACAGGCCAGAGCGAAAAGTTGGATTTCCCGGCTACTTCGGATGTATTGCAGTTTTTCACGGAGGACGGCTCCAAAATCTCGGTACGCCCCTCAGGAACAGAACCTAAAATAAAATTCTATTTTGAGGTAAAAACGGAAATGGCTGCCCGGGAAGATTTTGAGGCAGCGGGCCAAGCCGGGAACGAAAAAATCGACCGTATTGTAGCCGATTTGAAATTAAGCTAAAAAGCGGGCAAGCATCGGCCCCATTAAAAAAGAGTCCTTTCTGCGATGGCAGAAAGGACTCTTTTTTAACCTGCTTTATTCATAAGTTGTCGTTATGAATAATGCAGGTTAAATCAGTCCCCGAAAAACTCCTTGGGAAAATTGACAAAATACAGTCGCTCAGTAGCACGAGTAATGGCGGTGTACAACCAGCGCAGCATTTCGCGCCCCAGGTGTTCTTCGGTAAAATAACCCAAATCAATAAAAACAGCCTTCCATTGTCCACCCTGAGCTTTGTGACAGGTCATGGCGTAGGCAAATTTCACCTGCAGGGCATTGTAAAAGGGGTTTTCGCGCACCAGCGCATACTGTTTCCGCTTCGATTGCACATCCGGATAATCCTGCAATACCTCATTCAAAAAAGTTTCCTGCTCCTGCTGCGACAAGCCGGCACCTGCGCTTTGCAGGCTGTCGAGATTCACACGCACATCTACTTCCACGTTGCGGTAATCAACCAGCTCGCAACTTAAATCGGCAAAACGATGACCATAAAGGTCGTGATGCTTTTGAACACGCAATACACGGGCAATGTCGCCATTGGCAATAAAACTAATTTCCTTATGCTCTTTTATCCAGTGGTAATTGTTCTTCATCACCAGCAGATAGTCGCCACTGGTTAATTCATCTTCACGATAGAGAACCGAATTGCGTATCCCCTGGTTAAAAAGATTGGCTCTTTTGTTGCTGCGGCACACCACGAGCGTTTCCTCCAAGCCGTACTGATCGTAACAATAATTCAATTCTTCGAGCAATTCTGCCCCACTTATACTGTGCACATCGGCAAAACCCTGGGTATGCAACCGGGGATACACCTCTATGTCTTCAGCGCTGTCCAACAAGGCTCGTAAATGCGTGGCGTTAGTCAAAATGCCGCCCCCCTCCTGCTGACGCACCACATCGGTCAACACACTTTCATGTACTGTGGCACCGTGCGCCTCCAGTTCTGCTTTCTCGAGGGCGGGACTCATGGCAATGCCCACCGGAGGCAGCTGGGCGGTGTCGCCCAGCAGCAACAAACGGCAGTTCTCTCCACTGTATACAAAGCGCAATAAATCATCGAGCAGGCGGCCCGAGCCAAAGTGGGCGCTACCATAATTATCGTTGGCAATCATGGAAGCCTCATCTACAATAAAAAGCGTGTCTTTATAGAGATTGTCGTTCAACTGAAAGGCACTGAAAGCATCGCCACCCTGTTGCCGGTAAATGCGTTTGTGAATGGTATGGGCGGGCATGCCGACATAGGCACTCAATACCTTGGCGGCACGTCCGGTAGGTGCCAATAAAACCGATTTGATGCGAAGCGATTGCAGGCTCTGTACAAAAGCCTGCATGAGAGAGGTTTTTCCGGTACCCGCAAAGCCCCTCAGCAAAAACAGGGGCATGGGTCCCCCGGTCGCCATAAAATCAGCGATATTGGCCATGGCCGCGTGTTGAGAGGGCGTAGGCTCAAATGTGAAATACGATTGAAATCTGTTAAAAATATGTTCTTTCAGCATTTTTTCGGTAAATAAAGCCACAAAAAAAAGTGGATTGATTTTTTTTTGTAAATTTGTGCTACGTTTCAAAAACAAAATGATAAAGATAATGAAAACAGTATTCCAAATTCTATTGACCATTGCGATTCTGGTGCTGGCGTACTTTTGCGTGGACAGTATCAACAGGCCTTTGAAATTCAAAGACGAACATGAATACAGACGCGCTAAAGTAATTGAACGTTTGCAAGACATCCGTTCGGCTCAGGTAGCTTACCGCACCGTTAATGGCAATTATACTGCCGATTTCGACAGCCTGGTAGCTTTTGTAGCCAACGATTCTCTGCCCTTGGTCAGAATGGAAGGCTCCCTCACCGACAGTATGTTGAATGCCGGTATGACTGAAGCAACTGCGCTACGTATGGGCATCATTAAGCGAGATACCACACGTATCAGCGTAATGGATTCCCTGTTCAACAAAAAACATTGGATTGTAGATTCTCTGCCCTACGTTCCCTTCACCAACGGAAAAACCAAATTTGAGTTGGGCATTGCAACCATCCTAACGGCCTCCCAGGTGGAAGTCCCTGTTTTTGAAGCCAAGGTACACAACAACATTTATTTGGAAGGACTGGAAAAGCAGGAGGTCATCAACATCAACGATCGTCAGCGCAAACTGGAACGTTATCCTGGTCTTAGTGTAGGCTCCCTTACTGAAGCCAATAACAATGCCGGTAACTGGGAATAAGCATCTTAGATATGAATGAACCCTTTTCGTTTGTTGACGATTCCTTTGACCCGATTATCAGTTCATCGTATTACTTATCCATCCAGGTCAGCCTGGATGGATTTTCTTTTTGCATTCTGGACCCGGTTCACAACAAGTATTTACAAATACAACACTTTCCTCTGGAAGCAAATCGCCCCATCAACAAACAGGTAGAAGACTGGTTCCGGCAAATCGAAAAACTCAATCTGCCCTTTAAAAAGACCCTGATACTCCTGCCCTCTTCCAAAGGTACACTGGTGCCCACTCCGGTATTTGATGCAGCGCAACCCGAAGATTGGATACGTTTTTGCGGCCAATTGAGTGAGACGCAGACCGTCCACTACAACAAAATTGCGATGGCCGATGCCTACAATGTTTTTCCGGTGGAAGCAGAACTGGAAAGGCTGCTGAAAAAACAATTTCCGAATCCCCGAATAATACACCAGAACACCCCCATCATCGAAGGCAATTTATCCACCAAGTTGGGAAGTGGTAACAATACAACTCTTTTCATAAACTTACACAGCTCGTGCTTTGATCTTCTGGCCTTCAGCGACAACAGTCTTAAACTGTGCAACAATTTTCCCATCAAAAGCGAAAACGACTTCATCTATTTCACCCTCTTTGCTTTTGAGCAACTGAAGCTTAATCCCAATGAAGTGGAGGTTATTTTAAGTGGACACCACCCTCGTTTCGATGCTTTAGGCAAGGAGCTGTCGCGCTATTTACGCCATGTTGCCCCAAGCTCTCTGCCTCATCATTTCCGCTACAGTCACCTCTTTCGTTCTCTAAATGCACCCCAGTTTTACAATCTGCTTAGCTTGCCTGTATGCGTATAGTCAGTGGTTCCTTTAAAGGTCGGCGTTTTTCGCCACCCAAAAACTTCAGAGCCCGTCCCACAACCGATACAGCACGGGAGGCTTTGTTCAATATTTTGGCCAACAACATCGATTTTGAGGAGTTGGAAGTTTTGGACCTGTTTGGTGGAACCGGTGCCATCAGTCTGGAATTTGCCTCCAGAGGGGCTAAAGCGGTTACTTGTATTGAGAAGGACTTCCATCACCAGAAGTTTATTCGGCAGTGTGTGCAGGACTTAAAGCTGGAAAACATCATTCAGGTTATTAAAGCAGATGTTTTTACGGTACTGACCAAAGGAGAACTGAAACCTTGCACACTCATTTTTGCCGATCCGCCGTTCGACTTACGCAATTTTGATAAAGTATTGCCAGCTGTTCTGGATAGCGGCCTGCTCATTAACGAGGGACTCTTTATATTGGAACACGGCCCCGACCGCAATTACAACACACATCCTGCCTTTGAACAACTTCGCAGCTACGGCAAAGTCAACTTTTCCTTTTTCCGCCCTCTGTAAGTCCAACCAGCCCCCTACCAGGCATAGGGGGACTAACAAACTGCCTGAAAACAAAAAACCGTTCAACTTTTATAGCTGAACGGTTTTTGCGGTCTGGACGGGACTCGAACCCGCGACCCTCGGCGTGACAGGCCGATATTCTAACCAACTGAACTACCAGACCAAGCAATTCAATCTTTTAACAAAATGTTGGCGGTCTGGACGGGACTCGAACCCGCGACCCTCGGCGTGACAGGCCGATATTCTAACCAACTGAACTACCAGACCAACAAATCAATAAACCTTAAAAACCTTCTGGCGGTCTGGACGGGACTCGAACCCGCGACCCTCGGCGTGACAGGCCGATATTCTAACCAACTGAACTACCAGACCCATTGATTTGTCTAACTATTGCCCTTTCCTTCAAAGGCGTTGCAAAGATAACGCTTCTTTTGATTTTTCCAACACGGGCATTCACTTTTATGCCCCCATTTTGCACTTTTTTTTCCTGCTGTAAGTCAGTAAATCCGCAGCTTTCGGACCATCAGTCCGCCCGTCCCCATTAAGCTGCTGGTATGTCGCCACTTGCAAAACAAATAAGCACACCGGCTCTTTTAAAACAAAAGAGGCTGCCGATTTAACGACAGCCTCTTCGTGTTTAGCTAAGAGACAAACTGTTGAAGTTTGGTCTCTGAAAATTAGTCCACGTAACGGTCCACTTTATTCAGTAAGCCCTCTACGGTAATAATCTCCAAATAAGTAGTTCCACCACCTATTCCGAAGCTTCCACCCAAATAAGCGATTAAATCATCGTTACCCATAACTTCCTTCTTCTGAAGTTTACGTACGGTTTTTTGAATGATCTCGCTTTTAGAGCTTCCGGGCTCGGTCAAACGGGGGAAAACACCATAAGACAGCGCCAGCTCACGACCGACCCGCTTATTGTAACACATGGCCATAACAGGCTGTGGCCCGCGGAAGGCAGCGAGGTAACGGGCAGTTTTACCGGTGAGACTGTCGGTAAGCACCGCTTTAATGGGCAACTCCATAGATGCCTTGGCTGCAGTGTCGGCCAAATAGGCAGTGATATCGTTTTTGAAAACTTCTACCGGTATGTCGTTTCTGGAATCTTTAGCAGCTTCCACTTCCTTAGCAATACTCGACATGGTTTTAACTGCTTCGATGGGGTAATTTCCATAAGCCGTTTCACCACTCAACATAATGGCATCGGTACGGTAATAAATGGCGTTGGCCACATCGGTAACTTCTGCGCGGGTAGGTCGGGGGTTCTTGATCATACTGTGCAGCATCTGAGTAGCTACAATGACCGGCTTCTTGGCCTCAACGCACTTGCGAATCAACTGACGCTGAACCAAAGGAATTCTTTCCTGAGGAATTTCGATGCCCAAATCGCCACGAGCCACCATAACACCATGTACCACTTCAAGAATTTCGTCGATGTTTTCAACACCTTCCTGATTCTCAATTTTAGCAATGATTTTAATTTGACTGTCGTGAGCATCCAGAATCTCCTGAATGGCCAGCACATCCTGCGCATTTCTAACAAAAGAGTGGGCAATAAAATCAATGTCCTTCTCAATAGCATAGTGAATAAACTCCAGGTCACGCTCGGTCAGGGAAGGCAGATTAATACGTACCCCAGGAACGTTAACACTTTTGCGACTGCCCAGTACTCCGTTGTTGAGCACTTCACAATGCAATTCGTTTCCTTGTACTTCTTCAACTACAATATCAATTTCACCATCATCGAATAAGATATGGCTTCCAACGCCAACATCCTGGGTAATATCGGCATAGGAAACGCAAATAACATCCTTGTTCGAAAGACCTTTAGGATTTCCTTTAATGATGACCTTCTCACCGGTTTTCAGATGAATATCACCGTCTTCACATTTGGTTGTTCTGATTTCAGGTCCTTTGGTATCCATCAAGAGTGCAATCTTTTCAGACACCTCCCGTACATTGGAAACCAAACGATCCAGCCCCTCAAAATCCACATGCGCAGTGTTCATGCGGACAACATTCATTCCAGCCTTGTACAGCTTCTTTACAAAATCCACATCGCATCTTAAATCAGATACAGTGGCCACAATTTTAGTGTGCTTCTTCATCGAGAAAAGTTAATTATGATCTTAAAAAATTGAAGAGAAATACGCATTAATCAGCATAGTTAATTAGAGCATCCAACGCCAGGTTGTACGAATACAAACCAAAACCACCAACAACGCCCTTTACAACAGGCGACAGAAAAGAGTGATGTCGAAAGCTTTCCCTCTTGAAAACATTGGAAAGATGAACCTCTACAGCAGGAGCAGGTACAGCAGCAAGCGCATCGGCCAAAGCCACCGAAGTGTGGGTGTAAGCCCCTGCGTTAATTACAATGCCTTGCACATCAAAGCCGTATTGATGAATACAATCAATCAGCGCACCTTCGCTGTTCGATTGAAAATAAACCAGATCAAGTTTTGGATAGTTTTGCTTCAACACCTCCAAATGCGAATCAAACGACTGACTGCCATACACATCGGGTTCTCTAACACCCAACAGATTCAAATTTGGCCCATTAATAATCAGTACCTGCATTGTATCAAAGCTTATTGTAAAACTAACCAGAGGCTTTCAGCAACAACGCTCCTCCTGGTTAAGCTGCCGCAAAAATAAGACAAGTGTTTGAAATAAAAAAATATGGCATACGTTAAACTTTTTGTAAAAACATTTGCTTTTACCTAAAAAAAAGTCGCAATTTTAGGCAATCATTATCAGTTGGTAATTTATATTTACTTTTGTGGTTGATAAACACCTTCTGAAAAATTATGTTATTATGAACTGGGAAACAGAAATAAGTGAATTCAAGAATTACCTTAAACTCGAAAAGGGCCTGTCGGACAACTCTATTCACGCCTATGTAACAGACCTCTATAAGCTGGTTAACTTTCTTAACGACAAGGGCTTTAAAGAGGGGCCCGACAAGGTTACCCTGGTGCAGTTGAAAGACCTCATGGATTGGGTCAACAGTCGCGGCATCAGTCCCCGTACCCAGGCCAGAATCATCAGCGGTATTAAATCTTTTTACAAGTTTCTGCTCATCGAAGAAAAGGTTGAGAAAGATCCTACAGCGCTGCTGGAGGCACCCAGAGTGGGGCGTAAATTGCCCGAGGTGTTGAGTGTAACCGAGGTAGATACTGTGATTAACGCGGTGGACACCCGCAAACCGGAAGGCCAACGCAACAAAGCCATTCTCGAAACCCTGTACAGTTGTGGACTCAGGGTTTCAGAGCTAATCGACCTGAAGATATCCAACCTTTTTTTTGAGTCGGGCTTCATTAAAATTGAGGGTAAAGGCAGTAAAGAACGACTGGTTCCCATCAGCACCAAAGCTGTTAAAGAGATCAACCTCTACCTCAGCGAGTACCGACGTACCCTCAAGATATTTCCCAGTCATGAAGACATCTTGTTTCTAAACAGGAGAGGCAAAAAGCTGTCGCGGGTAATGATATTCACCATCATTAAAAACATCAGTAAAAAATTGAACATAGCAAAAAATATCAGTCCGCACACCTTTCGACATTCCTTTGCTACCCACCTTATCGATGGGGGGGCCAATCTACGTGCTGTTCAGGAAATGCTGGGCCACGAATCCATTATCACTACAGAAATCTATACGCATTTAGACAAAGAATACCTGAAGGATACCCTCAATCAGTTTCATCCGAGGTCCTAGTACTCTTCTAAAAATTATGAAAAAGAGCCGGCTTTGCCGGCTCTTTTTTTTTCGCTTTACAACAAGACAACGCCTGTTAACTTATTTTAACTATCCATCAAACAACGTGATCAGCATCTCTTTAGTCCTGCCAATCCACCTTTTGCTTAAAGTTACATTTGTTCATATATAACCATGTTTCATAATTCACTCAAAGTCAGACACAGAAACAAAAAACAGGAATTTGCTGAATGTGAAATAATGTTAAATCAAATATGGGGCGTGAAATTTATTAAAGAATTTTATCCCTAATGGAATATTTTGCTACCTTTGAAACAAGTTAAATTTTCTATAAAAACTTTAACAATCAATAACACTGAATTAGTAGGATTCAAGAAGTCAAAATTCAACACTCAATAAACTTAAAATCCAAACACTATGGCCCAACTAGATTTAGCCAGGTATGGCATCAACAACGTAAAGGAGATTGTTTATAACCCGTCTTACGAGCAACTGTTTGAGGAGGAAATGAATCCTGCTCTGCAAGGCTTTGAAAAAGGGCAGCTCACCGAACTGGACGCAGTTAATGTAATGACGGGTAAATTTACCGGCCGTTCGCCTAAGGATAAGTTCATTGTAATGGACGACACTACACGCGACACCGTTTGGTGGACCTCTCCGCTTGCCAAGAACGACAACAAGCCCACCACACCTGAAGTCTGGGAAGACTTAAAAACCATTACCTGCCAACAGTTGTCGGGAAAAAAACTCTATGTGGTAGATTGTTACTGCGGAGCTTGTCCCCACTCCCGCCTAAAAGTACGCTTCATAATGGAAGTGGCCTGGCAGGCTCATTTTGTAAAGAACATGTTCATCAGGCCTACTGAAGAGGAGCTTAAAAACTTTGGAGAGCCCGACTTTGTTTCGCTCAACGCCTCCAAAACCACCAACCCAAGGTGGAAGGAGCATGGCTTAAATTCTGAAGTGTATACCGTTTTCAACCTCACAGAAAAAATGCATGTGGTTGGCGGATCGTGGTATGGCGGAGAAATGAAGAAAGGTCTGTTTGCCATGATGAACTACTACCTGCCCCTGAATGGCATGGCCGCCATGCATTGCTCGGCCAACGTGGGCGAAAATGGTGACGTAGCCATTTTCTTTGGCTTGTCGGGCACCGGAAAAACCACCTTGTCGACCGATCCAAAGCGTAAACTTATCGGGGACGATGAACACGGTTGGGACGAAGAGGGCGTCTTTAATTTTGAGGGCGGCTGCTACGCCAAAACCATTCATCTCGACAAAGAATCAGAGCCCGATATTTATAAGGCGATCAGAAGAGACGCCTTACTTGAAAACGTTACGGTAGATGCCCAGGGCAAGATCGACTTCGACGACAATTCGGTAACGGAGAACACCAGGGTTTCTTATCCCATTTACCACATCGACAACATTATTAAACCGGTATCCAGGGCAGGACATGCCAACAAAGTTATCTTTCTGACGGCCGATGCCTTTGGGGTAATGCCTCCGGTATCCAAGCTGACGCCCGACCAGACCAAATATCACTTTTTGGCGGGATTTACTGCAAAACTGGCCGGTACCGAGTTGGGGGTAACTACTCCCCAGCCAACATTCTCGGCCTGCTTTGGCGAAGCCTTTTTATCCCTGCACCCCATCCAGTATGCAACTGAACTGGTTAAGAAAATGGAAGAGCACAACGCTACAGCCTATCTGGTAAATACCGGTTGGAATGGGACAGGAAAACGGATCTCCATTAAAGATACCCGTCGCATCATCGACGCCATACTGGATGGTTCTATTGAAAAAGCGAAAACCAAAATGGTGCCCGTCTTTAATCTGGAAGTTCCCACCGAATTACCTGGCGTTGATCCTACTATTTTAGATCCGCGCGACACTTATTCCGATCCCATAGAATGGGAAAATAAGGCCATCGATTTGGGCGAACGTTTCATCAAAAACTTTGAAAAGCACACACGCACCAGCGACAAGTGCAAGGAACTGATACCCGCCGGGCCCCAATTGCCTGTGGCGCACAGTTAATGCAAGTGGCAATAAGCAGAAAGCAAAAGAGGCGAACCTAGCGGGTCGCCTCTTTTGCTTTCTGTCTTTTCTTCTCCAAAAATGCAGCCACATCTTCGGGAGTGGTTTTCCAACGTTCGTGCATCCACACCCATTGCTCAGGAGTCTGTTTTATAAAAGCCTCAATCACGGCGGTATAATTGCGGGTATTAACCAGGAGATTCTCCTCCTCATTCCCGGTTTCCTCCCAGGCGATGGGCGGCTGAATGCACAGCTCATGCCGGTCGTCGCTCTTACGACGAATAAATACAGGCACCACCGGTGCACCAGAGTCCATAGCCAGTCGCGCTGCCCCCACAGGTGTATAGGCCGAGTGGCCCATAAAGTCAACAAATACCCCTCTGGCCTGCGTATCCTGATCGATCATAATAATGAGGCAGTCGCCCGCTTCTAAAGCTTCCAGAAGCTTGGGGTAAGCCTTCCTACGACCGATATTCTTCATTCCCCTTTTTTGACGATAGCCAACAATCAGTTTATCTATGCGGGGATTGGGCATGGGGCGACTCAGCGCCGAAGTGGCATAGCCCAACACAGGAGGTAAAATAGCTGAAAACTCCCACGAACCGGCGTGACTCATCAAGCACAGCACGCCTTTGCCCTGCGCATGAGCCTTTTTCAGGTGCTCCTCTCCGCTTACATCTACCAACTTGGCAAAATCTTCCCGCGTAGTATAATGCAGGGTAAGCACATAATCACCAAAGTTTAGGGCTTGATTAACAAACACCTGCCGAGCCATTGCCCGAATGGCTTCGGGCGACTTTTCAGCCCCGTAAATCAAGCTCAGATTTCGAATGGTCTTCTGTCGCTCTCCCTTTACCAGCCAAAAAGCAAAGCTTCCCAGGTGGCGACAAATGGCCAGGACAAAATTGCGGGGAAAGAGACGAACAAAGAGGATAAAGGCTTTGATTAGAAAAACCAAAATGGGGTACTTAATGCCTCTCCTAATCTTTTTCCAACTGAGTTTTCCAGCCATAATCTATTTTTCTTTTCGTGTTTGTAATTCAAATTCCAGCGCTTGGTCTAAACCCGGAAAACGAAAGGCAAAACCATCGGCCAGCAAGCGCTGGGGAATGACCTGCTGTCCGGTGGACAAGACCGATGCCCCTTCTCCAAAAATCAGTTTCAGGGCCCATTCGGGAACCATCAAAAATGCAGGTCGTTTTAAAACCTTAGCCATTTTTCGGGTAAAGCTGCAGTTGGTCAATATTTCCGGAGCCACCAGATTATATACACCTGAAGCACGGGGAATGCTCACACCGCCTACAATGGCTTCCACCACATCGTTCAAATGCACCCAGGGGAAAAACTGCCGACCCGAAGCAATACGCCCTCCCAGTCCCAGCTTAAACGGCAACAGCATCTGTTTCAAGGCACCACCACGGGCAGACAACACCAAACCCAAACGAAATATACTTAAACGCACCCGTTGCGCATCTACACGCAAGGCCTCCTTTTCCCAATCCCGACAAACACGGGCCAGAAAATCGTTGCTGTAATTCAGAGAAAACTCATCGTGCACATTAATCTGATCGTATATACCTACAGCGGAAGTGCTTATAAAATCGGCGGGGGGAGCTTCCATCCCATTGATTGCTTCGACCAGACTTCTGGTGCTTGTAATTCTACTGTTATAAATGCGTTCCTTGGCAGAAGGTGTCCAACGCGTTAATATGGAGGCCCCGGCCAAATTAATCAGGGCGTCGCAGCCCTTCAACTTTTCTTGCAAGTGGGCCTTACCTGCTTTAAGGTCGCTCCTTCCGATCCCTGTTACCGCATGCCCTTGAGCCAGCAAGGCCTGTTCCACTGCAGTACCAATCATTCCGCTAATGCCACAAATAGCTACCCGCAAGGTTTTTTGCATAGTGTCTTATTCTTTTTACTTTATGTGTACATCTCTTTGGGGGAAGGGAATGCTGACCTCGTTCGCTCTAAACTTCTCGTCGATGGCAAAGCGCAACTTACTCTTAATGGGCTCTATACGAAAAACATCCCTAACCCAGAACAACAAACGAAAGTCGAGGGAAGAATCGCCAAAATTGGTAAAGAGCACGAGGGTCTCCTCCTTTCGTACCACCTCGTCACATTCTTCGGCACACTCTCTGAGCAAACGCTCAACCAATCGCACCTCAGAACCGTAGGCCACCCCCACCTCTATGGCAAAGCGGGTCGCATCCTCATTGGTGCTCCAGTTGATTAGTTTGTCGTTTACCAACTTGTGATTCGGCACAAAAACGATAATGTTGTCGCGTGTAACCAAACGGGAGGTGCGCAGACCAACCTCCAAAACCCTTCCAATCATACCCGATTCTATTTCCACCACATCGTCCACCCGAATAGACCCCTCAAACAGCAAAACCAGTCCCGATACAAAATCGTTGAACAAACCCTGAATACCAAAACCCAAACCCACCAACAAGGCGGCAGAACCAGCAATAATCATATTGATGCTGATGCCGATGGAGTCGAGGATCAGAAGTACGCCTACCAACCAAATCAAATACTTCATGATTTGAAAAACCGTCCGAGTTTGTCCGGTACTTAAACCCTTGGCGCGGGCGTGACGCATATAAACAACTTCCAGGATTCGCAGGGCCACCGAAATGCCGTAAATTCCAAGCAGGGCATACAGTACGACCGACAGCGTAACATTCACGTTACTCAGTGTAAAAAGGGTATCTGAAAAAAAACCGGACAATAAGGTCCCCGCCTGCTGCAACCAAATGCCGCCAATCAATAAAAACAAAAAAAGCAACAAAAAACGACGTATCTGTCGCCCCGCCTTAATATCAATGTGCCACCGCTCGCTCAACTTAAGTGACATACTTTTAAGCAAACGGTTTACCCAGACTAAAACCAGGACCCCAATCAGGAGACTGAAAAGCAACAAGGGAGTTAGAGATAATTCATTCCCCACCTGCCACAGCGGAGCCGTCCAAAACTCTTTTAGAGACAGATTGGCAATCTGGGCAAGCGTCGCCATCATAAGTCCCAGCAGCAGCACCCGAAAAAGCCAGATGTATACTGTTTTGGAAGTGCTTTTTTGCCCTTGACGCCCTTTTGCAAACAAGGAACTGCCCAACCACAGCAATACAAAAGCCAAAAGCACCAAGGCCATATAAACAAATTGCAAGGTCGACAAGTTGTAAATCCAAAGCTGCTCTTTCATAAAAAGATTGTTTACACTTATTCGTTGGCCATTCCCTTTTCCAGGTTCTTCTCCAGTTCTTCAAAACTCAAACTGTACTGGCCCTTTCCATTCTTAAAAAAGGAAATCCGACCCGTTTCTTCCGAAACCACTATGGCAATGGCATCGGTCACTTCAGTAATGCCCAGGGCTGCACGGTGGCGCAGTCCCACATGCTTGGGCAAATCCATGTTCTGCGATACCGGCAAAATACAACCGGCCGCCTTAATTTTGCTCTGACTGATAATAAGGGCCCCGTCGTGTAGGGGACTGTTCTTAAAGAAAACGGTTTTCAGCAGCTGCTTAGATATTACAGCATTGATCAATTCTCCGGTCTGCACATAATCCAGCAGTTCCGATTTCCGGGTAATTACGATGAGTGCACCGGTGCGACTCTTGGAAAAATCTTCACAGGCTTTAACCAAAGGACCAATGTAAAAACTCATCATGCCCGGTGTTTTGCTCACAAATAAATTGTCGAGCGAAAAGCGTCCCCCCAGGTTATAGCGACTGCCTAATAAAAGTAAAAAACGACGAATCTCTTGTTGAAAAACAATGATAATGGCCAGTACCCCCACGTTTACAAAGTTGTCGAGTATTGAGGACGACAACTGCATATTAAGGGCCTTAATCAGCAGCCAAAAGACAATAAAGGCGAAAATTCCAATGAAGATGTTTAAGGCTACGGTACCCTTAATCAGCTTGTACAGGCGATACATCAGGTAGGCCACCAGTACAATGTCAATGAGATCAATCAGCCGTATATCCAAAAAAGTCATGTAAGCTCCTTCAATAGTTTATTCCACCCCATTCAATTGTCCGACTAATTTAACACATTCTACCGCTTCTTTTACATCATGCACCCTTAAAATCTTGGCCCCCTTTTGCAAAGCGATGGTGTTCAAGACCGTAGTGCCGTTTAAAGCGGCTTCCGGATCCAGATCTAACAGTTTATATATCATAGATTTGCGCGAAAAGCCCACCAGCAAGGGGTAAGCCAGGAGGCTTAGTTCATTCAGGTGATTAAGCAGCTGATAGTTGTGCGAAATGGTCTTGCCAAAACCAAAACCCGGATCAATCAGGATGTCGGCAACGCCCTTTTTTCGTAAGGCATCAACCCTTTGCGCCAGCCAAAGACTTACTTCAGCAACAACATTCTGATAAGTAGGTGCCGTCTGCATGGTCCGGGGACTGCCCTGAATGTGCATCAACACATAGGGCACCTTCAACGCTGCAATGGTGTCGAACATGTTGGTATCCAGGCTACCTCCCGATACATCATTGATCAAATCGGCTTCCCCTTCCCTTACGGCCTTGCGGGCGACGGCCGACCGAAAGGTATCTACCGACAGCAGCAGGTCGGGGTAATGCTTACGCAAGGTTTCCAGGGCAGGCAAGAGGCGCTGTACCTCTTCCTCCTCAGAGACCTCTGCGGCTCCCGGGCGGGTGGAGTAGGCACCCAAATCAAGCAGGGTTCCACCCTCCTCCAGGATTTGCTCTGCCCTTTTTAACAGTGCCGTATGGTCCCCTACCCTGCTGGCAGCAAAAAAAGAGTCGGGCGTTACATTTACGATTCCCATTACCCGGGGGCGACTCAAATCAATAAGGCGACCACGACATACCATGGTTGATTTAACTTGTTCTGCTTCCATAATAAATATTGTACGTGCAGGCTTCAATTGCCTGCAAAGATAAAACAATGTGAAGGAAGGAACACGAAGCAGACAGGAAATGCCCGAACCGCCCAGCTCTTTCACAAAATTTAACAAACAAACAAAGCCTGTTGTATGGAATTTGTATGGGCAGAAAATAATCATTTATTTAAATACGGAGGATTTTTTTATGAAAGTTACGAACTTGACTTCCTGTCTAAAAAAACCCTTACTATTTGGGTTTTTGATGTTTACAAGTATGGGTACTCAGGCCAAAGACCTTAGTCTCTACACCCCCAACACCCGCATTTCGGCGCCTCCCGGTGCCAGCATTGATTACACCATTGACATCATTAATGAAAGTTCGGTGGTGCGAAATGAAAATTTGTCAGTCACCGGACTGCCATCCACCTGGACCTACACCCTGCAATCGGGCAGCTACCACATCGACCGAATAGCTGTTTTACCCGGTGAAAAAAAGTCACTTAAACTGAAGGTGGAGGTACCCTTTCAGGTTAACAAAGGCATCCAAACCTTTTACGTTAACGCGATCAATACCACTTCCCTGCCCTTAAGTATCAATGTAACAGAAAGAGGTGCTGCCGAAAGCGAACTGAGTACTACACAAAACAATATGCAGGGCGACAACAGTGCAACGCTCACCTACAAAGCCACGCTTCGTAACCGAACGGCCGAGCAACAACACTATTCGCTAAGAGGGGACGTGCCCCGGGGATGGAACCTGACATTTAAGGCTGATTTTAAAGCAGTGACTTCGGTAGAACTGGAACCCAACAGCACCAAAGAGCTGACCATAGAACTCAAACCCTCTGCGACTACTGCACCCGGGGTCTACACCATTCCTGTTAAAGCCCTCACAGGAGCCACCGCTGCGGCACTGGACCTGGAGGCCGTTGTCACGGGTTCTTATGCAGGTCAACTCACAACGCCCGACGGACGGGTAAGTACCAGCGCCCGTGCCGGTCGTGAAAAAGAATTGGATTTGGTGCTGCGCAATACCGGAACGTCCACCTTGCACAATCTTGAATTACGTTCCAACCTTCCGTCCAACTGGGAGCTGCGTTTCGAACCGGAGCAGCAAGACAGTCTCCAAGCCGGCGAAACAGCGCATGTAAAAGCCTACTTAAAACCACATAAAAATGCCATTCCAGGCGATTACGTGACTTCACTGGAATTGCGAAACCCCGAAATCAATACCAAAGTCTCGTATCGGGTAACGATCAAAACGCCCGCCCTATGGGGATGGTTGGGTGTCCTGCTGATTATGGGAGCCTTGGGAGGCCTCGTCCTAATGTTTCGTAAATACGGAAGGAGGTAGGCATGCAGAATACCGTTATTGAGCTGAAAGAATTGACCCGTCGCTATGGGGATTTTACAGCAGTTAGGTCCCTGAATCTCTCCGTGCACAAAGGAGAAATATTTGGCTTGTTGGGTCCCAATGGGGCCGGCAAATCGACCACCATTCTGATGATGCTGGGCCTGACAGAGCCAAGCTCGGGCAAGGCACTGGTAGCGGGACTCGACCCAGCACGAAATCCCTTAGAGGTAAAAAGAAGGGTAGGCTACCTTCCCGAAGATGTTGGTTTCTACGACAACCGTACCGGCCTGGAGAACCTGCTTTATACGGGGCGACTGAATGGTATTCCCGAAAAGGAGGCACAACCCAGGGCGCATAATTTGTTGAAGAAGGTTGGACTGTCGGATGCTGCACATAAAAAGACCAGCACCTACTCTCGCGGCATGCGCCAACGTCTGGGACTGGCCGATGTACTGATGAAGCAGCCGGAAATCATCATTCTGGACGAACCCACTTCGGGCATCGACCCGCAAGGGCTGCGCTTTTTTCTGGACCTGCTCAGGACGCTGCGCAAAGAAGAAGGGCTGACCATTCTGTTTTCGTCGCACCACCTCCAACAAGTGGAGCAAGTGTGCGACCGGGTTGGCCTCTTTGTGCAGGGCCAACTCAGGGCCTGCGGCAGTCTTCAGGAACTATCTGAACAATGGCTGAAGCGCCCCAATGGGGCTTTAGAAGAAGTTTACAACTGTATTTTAGCGCATCAACTTGAAACAGAAAAATTATGAACACAATAAAAATATCCCTTCCTTCGAGTCGATCGGCCCTCGGGGCCGGTCCATTCGGGGCCATGATTCAAAAGGAAATGGCCGACCACCTGCGCAGCTGGCGCTTTCTCCTATTATTGGGCCTCTTGGTTCTGACATGTTTGGGTTCAATGTACGCAGCGCTGAGCAGTTTTTCGTCCCTGCCCCCGTCAGAGCTGGCAAAAATGGAGTTTTTCTTTTTAAAGTTGTTCAGCATATCGGACGGAAGTCTGCCCTCCTACGCCATATTTATAGGTTTCCTGGGACCTCTTTTGGGCATTGCACTGGGTTTTGATGCCATCAACTCAGAGCACAACAACGGTACACTCAGTCGCCTACTTAGTCAACCAATTTACCGCGATTACGTATTACACGCCAAGTTTCTGGCCGCCCTGGCCATAAGCACCATATTGATATTTTCACTGACCATAGTGGTGAGTGGTTGGGGTTTACTGGCACTGGGTATTCCGCCAAGTGCCGACGAAGTGCTGCGCATACTGATGTTCACCCTGCTCACCATAGCCTACATTTCACTATGGATCAACCTGGCCATCCTGTTCTCCATCGTGTTTCGACAGACTTCTGCTTCGGCTTTAGGCAGCCTGTCTGTTTGGCTGTTTTTTAGCGTTTTTTTTAACATGCTGATCGATGTAGTGGCCAAACACCTCGCTCCAAAGCAGTTCTTGTCAGAAGCCCAGGCGGTTGCCTTTCAGAACTTTGTGTTGAACTTGCTGAGATTTAACCCCATTCATCTGTTCAACGAGGCCACCAACATTATACTGATGCCCAGCGTGAGAAGCACGGGCGCTCTAACTATGGAGCAAATCTCGGGGACCTTACCCGGTGCCTTACCGGTGGGTCAAAGTCTGCTGATGATTGGGCCACAGTTGACGGGACTCTTTGCAAGTACCATTGTCCTCTTTGCACTGGGCTATTTCCTGTTTATGCGCAGGGAAGTCCGCTCCAGGTAAAGTTCACTTTTCCTGCTGTTGTTTTAATCAATTTTTGGTACTTTTACGGCTTGAATTTCAAGTCAACCAAAAATTGAAGCGACCATGAAGGACACCATGAAAGCAACCGTTCTTTTCCTTTGCAGACTGGTACCTGCTCTTGTTTTTCTGTTCTCAGGTTTTGTCAAGGCCATCGATCCCTTTGGGGGCATGGTTAAGTTTGAAGACTATTTCACCGCCTTTGGATGGAGTTTTTTTCATCCCCTGGCGCTTCCCCTAAGCATAGCCCTGGCTGTTTTTGAATTCAGCCTGGGCTTTTTCTTGCTTTTTAAGCTGTATATGCGGTGGACAGCAACAGCTGCTTTGGCCATGATGGGACTGTTTACCTTACTGACTCTCTACATTGCGCTGTTCAACCCGGTAAGCGACTGCGGCTGCTTTGGCGATGCCATAAAACTCAGTAATTGGGCCACCTTTTTCAAGAATGTGGTGGTTATTGCTTTTGCTGGTGGCGCCTGGTATTTCAGAAAGCATTACACGACTTCGAGCAAGCCCTTAAAGCAGGTTGTTCTGGCAGCCCTGGCCGTTGTTTACGTACTGTCGCTGGCGCTATACAGCCACCGCAATTTGCCGGTGCTCGATTTCAGACCCTATGCCATCGGCACCAACATTCCTGACAAAATGCGGGTTCCGGACGGTGCTGCGCAACCAGAATACGAAACCATCTTCACCCTCGAAAAAGAGGGCGTTCGGGCTACTTTTGGGGTGGACGACTATCCTTACGAAGATACCACCTGGGTGTTTGTAGATAGTGAAACCCGCACCATCAGCGAAGGCTATGTGCCGCCTTTGCAGACCTTTGCACTGATGGATCCAGGCACGGGTGACAACCGGACTGCTGAAATTTTAAGCCGGGCGGGTGCGCAGTTTTTCCTGATCAGTCCCCGTCTCTCCGGCATTAAGGACGCACAGGTGCTGCATTTGGCAGAAATGGCCGAAAGGGCGCGACAAAACCAACAGGCTTTTTACATCGTAACGGCCTCGGGGAGTGAAGAAATGCGTGCTTTTGACGAAAAGCACAGTACCCTGTTCAACTATTTGCATGCCGATGAAACCATGCTTAAAACCATCATCCGATCCAATCCGGGCTTGCTGCTGATTTACGATGGCACCATAGCGGGCAAGTGGCATTACCGCAACCTGCCCCCGGCCAAAATCGCCGACCAACCACTGGCCTATGCCTTGGACAAACAAAGAAAATCGCGCCAACGGCGCTTCATGTGGCTGCATGCCTTAGGCATTTTAATGCTGCCCCTAATTATCAAGAACATTAAACCAATAAACAATTAAAAATGAGAAAGAACATTGTTGCAGGAAACTGGAAAATGAATTTGACCCTTCAGGAGGGTATCGCATTGGCCAAGGATGTTAACAGTCGCGTCAGCGCCATCAGTCCCAAGTGTGAAATTGTACTGGGCACGCCCTTTACCCATATTACTGAGGTTGTAAAAACAGTAGATGCGCCTAAAATTTCCGTTGCTGCACAAAACTGTGCCAACAAAGTTTCCGGTGCCTATACCGGCGAAGTTTCTGCTGCTATGGTTAAATCAACCGGTGCGCAGTATGTCATTTTAGGCCACTCCGAGCGTCGTGCTTATTATGGGGAGACTTCGGAAACCCTGAAGGAAAAGACCGACCTGGCACTGGCCAACGGTTTGTTGCCCATCTTCTGCATTGGCGAGGTATTGGAAGAGCGCGAAGCAGGCAAGCACTTTGATGTAGTAAAGCAGCAAATTAAAGAAGCGCTGTTTCACCTTTCTGCTGAAGCTTTCGGAAAAATCGTTCTGGCTTACGAACCTGTTTGGGCCATTGGTACCGGAAAAACAGCCAGCGCTGCACAGGCTCAGGAAATGCATGCGGTAATCCGCGGTCTGCTTAAAGAACAATATGGTGCCGAGGTGGCCGACAACTGTACCATTCTTTATGGTGGCAGCTGCAACGCCGGCAATGCCAAAGAATTGTTCTCCAACCCCGATGTGGATGGCGGACTCATTGGCGGTGCTTCGCTGAAGGCGGAGGACTTCCTGGCCATCATCAGTGCTTTCTAATCCCTTCGGGGACAATTCTAACAAGAGCTTGTCCCTGCAGGGGCAAGCTCTTTGTATCTCTACTCATCTTCATTCTACTGCACATGAACTACATACAGGTTAAAGCGATAATTACCCCCTATTCTGAAGACCGGGCCGACGTGTTGATGGCCCTGATGGGGCCACTCGGTTTCGAAAGTTTCGAAAATACGGATGGTGGCTTACTGGCCTACATTCCCGAAGCAGACTTTACTGCTGAGAAACTGACGGGTCTGGAACTGCCCTGGGACGACACGCGCCTTGCCTTTTCGCACGAACTCATCCCCGACCAAAACTGGAATGAGGAATGGGAAAAGCACTACTTTCAGCCCATTGTAGTAGAAAATAAATGCGTGGTACGCAGTCCCTTCCATGCGGCCCAACCAGAAATCCCCCTGGAAATCATCATTGCCCCCAAAATGTCGTTCGGAACAGGACACCACGAAACCACCTCTATGGTCATGGCCCTTTTGTTACAGATGGAAGTGGAAGGAAAAACCGTACTGGATATGGGTTGTGGCACCGGCATTTTGGGTATCCTGGCGTCGAAACTGGGTGCTGTGGAAGTTACAGGAATCGATATCGATTCCTGGTGTACCACCAACAGTGCCGAAAATTGTGAACTCAATGCAGTAAGCAATATGCAACTGAAACTGGGTGATGCCTCCCTCCTGCAAAAAGAAGGACAATTCGACCTCATTCTGGCCAACATCAACAAAAACATTTTGCTGGCAGACCTTCCTCAGTATGTTAAAAATCTGCGCCCAGGGGCCACGCTCATCATGAGTGGTTTTTACCAACACGACCTCAAGGATATCGATGCACTGGCCCAAAAACATAAATTAAGGTTAAAAAAGACGCTGGAAAACAACCAATGGACCGCCGTTGCGTATGTACTGGAAGCGGCTATTTAGATTCAGCTTATGCACAAAGGTTTACGATTTATAGGATGCACTGCGGGCTTGTTCTGGCTGTTTTTTATGGGAGCAAGTGCGCAGGACGGACATTTTACAGAGGGGGGTAAAGACGAGTTTCTGGAACGCCTGGAGGAGATTTTTTCTGTTTCGGCCGACAAGCGGGAAGCGCGTGATTTTATGGAGGAGGTGGAAACCTTTTGGCTTCAACCGGAGCTTGATGAAGTGGTTCAAAACTACGTTATGGCCATGTCTGATTTGTTGTACAGCAAAAGAGGCCGTCCCTTCCCCGACTACCAACTTTACCTGACTACCGTTATGGCCTTTGAGGCCAATCAAGACATACAAACCAATTTCGCAACCTGGCATGAGGCTATGTACAGCCTGCTTAGTCAGCCCCGCTACCCCATACGGCATGCCAATCAACTGTTCGAACTCGCGCAACAAATGTTGGAGGACAAAGTGCTGTATGCCAATGCGGCATTGAAGTGGACCAGCGATGCTCCCCGCTTTATGTTTTCCTTTACCGACTCTCTTTACCTGCAGGTAGATAAAGGCACCCTGACCTGTCGCACCAACAACGACAGCATTATGGTATTCGATACCGGCGGAAAAGTCAACCTGATGAGTGGGGCCTGGCAGGGCGAAAGCGGGAGAATAACCTGGCAGCAAAGCGGCCTGAATCCCCGGCGTGTTTACGCCACCTTTGGCGCCTACAAGATTGATATGGGCCGAAACCAGTTGCGGGTGGACAGTGTTGTTTTTTTCAATAAGGATTATTTTGACCATGCTCTGGAAGGGCATGTGTACCATCGGGTGATGAGTGTGAGGCAAGCTGAAAACAGTACCTTTCCCAAATTTGAATCCTACGAACAGCGCTATCAAATTGAAGACATCCAGCCCAACTTCAACTACGAGGGTGGATTTTCACAACACGGTGCGAAATTTCTGGGCTCAGGGACAGACCGATACCCGGCCGAAATAAGCATTTTCAGAAACGACACCCTCTTCATTACCGCCAAATCGCTTTACTTTGCCCTGCGACAGGACCAAATTGTGAGCAACACCACCGAAATCACCATGTATCTTGATTCGGGAAACATTTACCACCCAGGTTTGCTTTTCAAGTATATGGCGCCTATGAACGAGGTACACCTGATACGAGATGGCGAGGGCCTCTCACGCAGTCCCTTTTTCAATACCTACCATAACATCAGTATGGATACAGAGATGATCCGATGGCGCATTGGCGACCCGCGCATCGAGCTCCGCATGTTGACCGGAGCCGCTGAAAACCATGCTTTTTTTGAATCGATCAGCTACTTCAGAGAGGAATTTTTCAACCAATTGCAAGGGATGGATGCCATCCATCCCTTACAGGGCCTGCTCAATTGCTCCCGCTACATTAAAACCAACACCTTTACAGCACAAGACTATGCCCGGTATTTGGGCATTTCAGAAAATTTGGTGCGCCAGCAAATCATGGGACTTTCCTTTTACGGTTTTGTATCCTACAATGTAAATACCGACACCCTGACGCTGCGTGACCGACTTAAAGACTATCTTCTTTTTAGAGCGGGGCAAAAAGATTACGACGTTATTCGCTTCAAATCGCTTACTCCCGGTGCCATTCCCAATGCCATTTTGGACTTAAGGAACTACGATATGGAGCTGAGTGGCGTAGAGGCCATATCGATCAGCGACAGACAAAACGTGGTTTTTTTCCCTAAAGAACAACGACTTACACTTAAAAAAGACAGAAATTTTGATTTTGACGGAGCCATTGCTTCCGGAATGATTCAATTGTACGGCAACAGCTTCCGCTTCAACTACGAGGACTTTCGCATCGACCTGAACATCATCGACTCTATGGCCATGCGCATGGAAACGCAGGAACTGGATTATTTTGGACGACCCGCTCAACGAAAAATCAACAGCACCATTGCCCGACTATCGGGTTTCCTCGAAATTGACCGCGCCGACAACAAATCCGGCAAAGAAAGCTATGCCGAGTTTCCACGTCTGACCAGTAACACAAACTCTTTTGTCTACTACGACCAAACGCACATTCAAAATGGCGCCTACGACAGGGAAAGTTTTTACTTTGAACTGGATCCCTTTGAAATAGACAGCATCAGTCGCCTTACCCGGGAAAACATCGCCTTTACCGGAACCTTTAAATCAGGCATTTTCCCAAATATGGAAGAACTGCTGGTGGTGCAGCCTGACTATTCGTTGGGCTTTAGTAAAGAAACACCTGAAAACGGCCTGCCCATTTACGACGAAAGAGCCACCTACACCAGCACCCTGGATCTAAGTAATCAGGGACTGAAAGGAAACGGAACCCTGGCTTGGCTAAGCACCACCGCACAATCGGAAGATTTTATCTTTTTGCCACAGCACACGGAGGGATTGGCCCACGACTTTAACATTGCTCCGGTAGAGAGTGGTGTAGAATTTCCCGATGTGCAGGGTCGCTTTGCCCAGATCGACTACCTGCCCTATGAGGACCAACTGCTGGCCGAAATGCAGGAAGAGCCTTTCACGCTTTTCAACCAGGAAGCAAGTCTGGAGGGGACCCTTACCATTCAGCCGGGCGGACTCGAAGGAAGCGGGCTGCTGAATATGCCCAATGCCTCCCTCAGTGCCAAAAGACTTGACTTAACTCACCATACTGTAATGGCCGATTCTGCCGATTTTAATCTGGTGCAGGACGAGAGTTCGAGTGAAATTGACTTTAGGACTTCCAATGTACTGGCCACCATCGACTTTAGGAGCCGGATTGGTAATTTCACAGCCCATGATCCCAACAACACTTCCGAGTTTACCGACCTCCTATATATGGCCTACATCAGTGAATTTTCCTGGCATATGGATAAGAACGATATATATATAGGAAGTCCGGGTTCTGAGGGAAACCGTTTTGTAAGTACGCATCGTCGCCAGGATTCACTCGATTTCTTAGTCCCACTGGCACGTTATGACGCACAAAACAATAAGCTCTATGCCCAGGAAGTAAAGTATGTTGATGTAGCCGACACCCGCATGTTCCTGAACGATGGAAACATCGTAATTAACCGCGAAGCCGTACTTGATCCGCTGGATTCGGTTCGCATAGCACTCAGCGACTCGCTGCACCACTTTTACAATGCAAAGGTACAGATAGAAGGGAAAAACGCTTACGAGGCAGAAGGACTCTACGATTACATCAATGGCGCCAAAGCGGTAAAAACCATCACTTTCAGCTCCATTAAGCCCAACAGCGAAATAACAACGGTGGCAGAAGGAGAAATCAGTGACCGGGAATTGTTTACCTTCGACCGCAGATTCACCTATAAAGGAGGAGTCAGACTGACGGGCGGTCATCCCCTGCTTCACTTTAAAGGGGGCGCACAAATGTTGCACGATCAATCGGTATTGGGCCCCAATGAGTGGGTGCGCTTCGATGCGGAAATTGACCCCGAAGAGGTGCGTATACCCATGGCTGAACAACCCGAGAACTTTGAGTTTGAGCGCATTTTCCCCAACTTCTTCCTGAACCGGGATTCCAACATCATTTACTCCGCTTTTCTGGAGCCAAGGCGCTTCCACAGCGACGTTCCGGTAGTGAGTGCCAAAGGTTTTCTGTTCTTCGACGAAGCCAGCAATGCCTTCGCCATAGCCGAAAAGCATAAAATAGAACAACCCGATACCACGGGCAACATCCTTCGCTTCCACAACAGCGATGCCACGGTCACCGGTGAGGGTACCATCGATATGGGCCTGCCTCTGGACCAGGTAAAAACCTATGCCGCAGGAACAGCCATACACCATAGAGCAAACGGTCAGGCAGAGTTCAAAACCTTATTCGGTTTGGATTTTGCACTCGAAGAAGAAACCATCAACCTTCTGGTAAATGGCCTGCGAGCGGCCGAGGCCATTAAGGGCAAGCCCTTCGAGAACAATTCGACCATCAACCGTATGGCCGAATGGATGGGCAAAAAAACAGCCACCGACGTGGCACGAGAAGTACAAGGCTTTGAACCCATGCGCTCCTTGCCTGCAGAAAACCAGTACACCCTGGTTTTTGACTCCCTCACCTGGCGATGGGACGAACACTCCCGCAGCTACATCGTCGACTCAGAAGCCTATATTGGTTGGGTACGCAACCAGCCCGTTCACCGAAAAGTAAAAGTCCAGGGAACCATCAGCTTCAGCCGGGGTGGCAACTCCCTCGATTTATACATCGATTTGGGTAAAAACAACTACTTTTTCTTCGGCTATCGCAATGGTCTTATGCAGACCCGCTCGTCGATGGAAGCCTTCAACACCCACGTTCAGGCCTTAAAACCAGACGAACGCAAACTAAAAACAGGCCTCGGTGAAAAATCCTACACCTTTGCCCTTGCTCCGGAAAGTCGGGTCAAACGCCTCCTCCGCCAGTTCCAAACCGGTGTCATCGAAGACGAGGACCTTAACGAAGATGGAGAACTGATCGAAGAAGAAGACCTCATCGAAGAAGAAGTCACCCAGGACTGAAGTCCCGTTCGAGGCTCCGCCTCGAACGGTCTGGTCGCAGCCCTCGTCTTCTATAAAGGCGGCTCCGCCGCCGTGTGGACTTCAGTCCTAGGACCTACGCTCAATCAACTCATCCTTGCTCTTACGTACCTTCGGCAGACCCGCATACTTGTCCTCGGGCGACCTGAAACCAAGGGCAGCCATCATCACCGACGACAAGCCACGCTCCGACAAGCCCAAAATCTCATCGAAACCCGCCTTGTCGAAACCCTCCATGGGACAGGCATCAACACCGGCTACCGCAGCCGACGAAAGCAAAACGCCCAAAGAAATGTAGGCCTGACGGGCCGCCCACTGGAATCGCCCCTCGGCATCGTTCGACAGTATGGCCCCTACCATAGCGGCCCTGAAATCCTTCAAATCGTCCACCGAAACACCACGCTGATCGGCCGTACGCTCCACATAGGCATCGATGTGTTCTTCGGACAAATCCTTGTTGGCTGCAAACACCAAAATGTGCGAAGCCTCGGTCAGCTGAGGCTGACCGTAGGCGGCCTCCTTCAGCTTAGCCCGTAAAGCAGGATCCTCTACCAAAACCACCTCAAAGGGCTGCAAACCATAAGAAGTAGGTGCCAGATTAACGGCATCAAGGAGCATCTCCAACTGTTCCGAACTCAATTTTTTATCGGCATTAAAACGCTTGGTGGCGTAACGCCACTGCAAAGATTCACGAATATCCATGTTCGTCTGTTTAAAAGAATCTATTAAAAAAAATCTGTTCAATATTTTATAGTCCCCCTTTAAACACTTCAAGTGCCCGATGGTTCGCAGCAAGGGCTTAATAAAGACTAATAAAGTTTAAGCTGGATTTCACGCTGGGGTACTGGCGAAAATAACTTATCTTTGCACCCGAAAACCAGACAGTTCGAAACCATCCTGTCTCTAAACAAAACTAGGACCATGACAATAAACGCTTTGGCACAGCGCCTCTTGGCACTACGCCCTATGGCCGGCCTTTTATTTCCATGCCTCATTTTGTGGACGACACCTGGCTTTTTGACTGTTGACAACAACATGCAAATACAAGCCTTATGAAACGCGCAGTAATTCTTTTATCGGGGGGACTCGATTCGGCAGTTGCCTTGTGGCTGGCTAAAAGTCAGGGCTACGAAACCCATACCCTCAGCTTTGATTACGGCCAAAAACACAAGCGTGAACTGGAAGCCGCCGCCAAACTGTCGGCCCTGGCCGGAGCCAGTGACCACAGAGTGGTAGGCATCAATATGGACCAGTGGGGCGGTTCGTCGCTGACCGACAAAAACAGGGAGGTGGAAGACGGTCGTGTCGACCGCACAGACATTCCCGTGACCTACGTTCCGGCCCGCAATATGGTCTTCCTTTCATTGGCCGCCTCCTACGCCGAAGCCATTGAGGCCCAGGACATCTTTATTGGGGTGAGTCAGGTCGATTACTCAGGCTACGTCGATTGCCGAGAAAGCTTCATCAAATCCATGGAAGCAGCCATCAATCAGGGTACGGTAATGGCGGCCGAACACAACAAGCCCATACGTGTGAATGCCCCTTTTATACACAAAACCAAGTCCGACGAAATTCGTCTGGGCAAGGAACTGGGCGTACCCTTTGAACACACCTGGAGTTGCTACCGGGGCGGCGAACGTCCCTGCGGCAGCTGCGACAGCTGTCTCCTCAGGGCGCAGGCCTTTGCCGAAGCCGGGGTTGAAGACGGCGCCCTCCACGTTTAAACACCTCATCAGCAAATTTTCAAATGGCACAACTTCTGTCACTCGCCAACGAAGGCGTTTTCCCCATAACCAGAGATGCCGTGGGGCAGCTCCTTCCCCATCTCCCGGCCACAGGCATGCCCCACCCGGGCACGGTACAAGGAGAAGGCAAGCTGGCCGGCGTGCCCTCCCTCTTCGTCCGCCTGGCCTCCTGCAACCTGCGCTGCATCTGGCAGCTGCCCGACGGCAGCTACAGTCGCTGCGACACCCCCTACGCCTCCTTCGATACCCGCGAAATTCTTTCTGTCAGTCCCCAACACGTAAAACAACTGGTGGCCCATAACCTGGGACAAGTAAGGCATGTGGTACTGACCGGCGGCGAGCCCTTATTGCAAAAAGGGGCCCTCAGCGAACTGGCCCGCATGCTGAAAGAAGAATTGGGACTGCACCTGACTATGGAAACCAACGGAACCGCCTACTACGAACCGCTGGCGAAGCACATCGACCTGTTCAGCATTTCGCCCAAGCTGGAGAACTCCACCCCCAACAGTGCCAAACTGGCTGCGCTGGGCCTCCAGACTTCGGGCCCCCTCTCCTTTCATGGCCAACGCCGACGCAACATCGAAGTACTGCAGAATTACATCGATTTCTGTCGCGCCACCAACAAGGACCTGCAATTGAAATTTGTCGTGGCCCGGGCCAGCGAGGAAGAGGAGATAAAGCGCGACTTTCTGGACCAATTGCGGCACTGGCAGGCCAGCGACGTAATGCTGATGCCCCTGGGCGCCAGCATGGAAGAATTGCAGCAGACCACCCCTCTGGTACTGGACATGGCCATACGCAACGGCTGGCGTTTTACACCACGTGTACACATCGAACTCTTTGGCAGTAAACCCGGCGTATAAACCCCGTCCCTGCCGCCACCAAACACAAGCACTATGGAACCCATCGAAGGCAAAATACTCGGCAAACAAGTCGACTACCCCCAGCATTACAGTCCCCACATACTCGTGGCCGTACCCCGCGCCCTCAATCGCGAAATGTATGGTCTGGACGAGCAGGCCCTGCCCTTTTGTGGCAAAGACGTATGGCACGCCTACGAGCTGAGCTTCCTTACCCAAAAAGGCTTGCCGGTGGCGGGACTCCTCAAATTCACCTATCCGGCCCACTCTGCCTTCCTGGTCGAAAGCAAGTCCCTGAAACTCTATCTCAACGGCTTTAACATGAGCCGCTACGGCCAATCACCGGAGGAGGGCCTGCAAGAGGTCCTGAACCTCATACGTAAAGATTTGGAGGAACTCCTGCAGACGCAGGTGGACTTAAGTTTTCATCAGGGCAGCGCACAAGCCAGCGCCTTCGATTTTAAGGACTATGAGCTTTTAGAACAGCTGCCGGAAAGCCGGCAGCTGAACTTCGACGACTTTAAGGAAAATCCGGCACTGCTGACTGCTGCTGACCAGCAAGGCGTCTTTCAGGTGGCGACCCACCTGCTGCGCAGCAACTGTAAAATTACGCATCAACCCGACTGGGGCAGCGCCTATATCCATATTAAAGGGGCCTGTTTGCCCGACAAAGGGGCCCTGCTGCGCTACCTGGTTTCCATTCGCAACGAGAACCATTTTCACGAAGAAATCTGTGAAATGATTTACAAGCGGCTGTGGGACCGTTTTGAACCGGAAGAATTGATGGTCAGCTGTATTTATACCCGTCGCGGCGGCATCGACATTTGTCCCCTCCGCGCCAGTTCCACCCATCTTTTACCACAACACCTGGCCAACGCCGCCAGCTTATCCCAAAAATTATTGCAGCAATAAGTCGCAGTGGTACCACACGAACAGGCAGAAAACAATAAGAAGATTAAAAAATCTTTTTATATTTGTCTCCACATTAAAACCACCACTTATGTTGCGAGAAGTAGTACACATAGATGAGGAACTTTGCGATGGTTGCGGCGAGTGCGTACCGGGCTGTCACGAAGGTGCCCTCCAAATCATCGACGGCAAGGCCCGTTTGATTTCCGACTTATTGTGCGACGGACTGGGTGCCTGCATCGGCTCCTGCCCCCAGGGCGCCATTACCATGGAGCAACGAGAGGCAGAGCCTTACGACGAAATCAAGGTGATTCGCCTGATCATTCCCAAAGGAAAAAACACCGTAGTGGCCCACCTCAAACACTTACGCGACCACAACGAAACGGCCTATATGCGCCAGGCCATGGAATACATGCAGTTGTACCGCGACGACCTGCCTTTTAATCTCGACGAAGTCATTCGGGAAATGCATCGCCCCAAAATCGGCGTAATGAAGCAGGCCCACGGTGGTGGCTGTCCCGGTTCGGCCGAGCGCAAAATTCAAAAGCCTCAGACGCCGTCTTTTACAGCAACAACCACCGGAGGCGCCTCAGAGTTGCGCCAATGGCCTGTTCAGATGCACCTCATCAATCCGGCCTCCAGTCTTTTTGCCGGCAGCGATATGGTACTGGCCGCCGATTGTGCCGCCTTTGCCATGGGCGATTTCCATACACGCATCCTCAAGGGCAAAACAGTAGGCATAGCCTGTCCCAAACTCGACCAGAGGAGCGACATTTATCAGCAAAAGCTCGTGCGCCTCATCGATGAGGCCCGCATCAATACCCTCACCGTGGTCGTTATGGAAGTACCCTGCTGCTCGGGCCTCCTGCAGATGGCTCAACAGGCCATAGCGTCCAGCACACGCAAAATCCCCTTAAAAATGCTTCGCATCTCCATCGAAGGCGAAGTGCTGCAAGAAGACTGGGTATAACCAAGAAGAAGACCTTACCGGGCGTTTCGTGCCAAACGAAACCCTTGGTCGGGCCCCTTTCCGCTGGCTTCAAACAAGCCACGATAGGTGACCTCACAGGCATGTTCGCCACCCAGCCAACCGCCACCACGCCAAACGCGTCCGTATCCAGCCGCCAGCTCCTCATCCTCATACCAATCCCAACACCATTCCCTAACATTACCCGACATATCGTACAATCCCCATTTGTTGGACTGTTTCAGTCCCACGGCCTTAGTACGTCCTTTATTTTTTTCAATATGTTCCCATTTCCAATCGCCTTCTAAGTACTCCTCCCCGGAATTACGCCAATACCAGGCCACCTCATCGATACGATTGCTTCCACTGTACTTTTTCCTGCTGCCTCCAGCCGTGGCAGCATATGCCCATTCCATTTCCGTTGGCAAACGATACCCATTTGCTTCGGGGTTTACTTCGACCAGCCACTTAACACTGTCGAGTTGGTTAAAATTGACCGTATCCAGAGCTTGCTTATTCACTATATAATAGGGTTCAAATCCCTCCGTGATGCTTCGTTTGTTACAGTAGTCGATACAATCGTACCAACTCACCATTTCCACGGGCCGCTTTGCTCCTTTAAATGCCGAAGGATTATAGCCCATTACTTCCTCCCATTGTGCTTGTGTAACCTCGTGGATGCCCAAATAAAAATCATTTATCCTCACCAGTTCTTCCTCCACACCCGCTGAACAAGCCAACAAACACTTCAATACAAAAATGCCTGCAAAAAATCTCCAAAACTTCATACATCTGTGCTTTTTGTTAATAGTGCGTTGCCTGCAAAAACTCATTTGCAGGCAACGCAAAAAACAGTTCTGCCATAACTGAAACTAAATGTTGAATTATTGAACTGCTACAAAGCGCCACTGCGCATTTACGTGCGTAGTATTGGCATACAGACTTACTGCCGCACCATTTGTAGTCCGCCCGTAACCATCCAAATACATACCAGTACCCCGGTTCTTCAAGCGATAATAACCATCTCCGGCTGATTCTAAGCTCCACTGAGCATTTACATGGCTTGTATTGGCATACTGCCCACAATTCTCACCATTCGTAGTCCTTCCCATTCCGTCGATATACAAACCGGTTGCACGATTCTTGATGCGCTCATAACCATCGGCCGCCTCACGAATCCATTGCGCATTTTCTGATGTCGTATTGGCATATTGTCCCAGATCATCCCCGTCGCTTGTTCGAGCCATACCATCAAGGAACAAACCAGTGGCACGATTTTGAATGCGATAAAACTGTGAACTACCACCTGTTTCGCCACCTGTATTGCCACCTGTACTGCTTCCACCTTCCCAAACGGTTAAATTCGCATACCCCTGACTGTTGCCGCCATAGGCCTCAGTCAACATAATGGCGTAAGCATTCCAGGTATTACCCAAACCCAAACCAGCGGCCCCCCAGGCATTAACGTGATTGGCAAAAGTGATGGTCCGACTCTCACCAACCGGAGCCATGGATCGCCGTGTACTGAACACCTGACGAAAAGTCTGTGTTCCGTCAATCGACGGAGCATTATAGCGCATTGCGGTATATATATCGTAAGTACCTCCATCAGAAGTAACACTACCACGATATTCGCCCGTAGGTCTCGACGCACCCCAACGCTCATTTACATAGTACTCGATCAGCGGATTCCTTGTCCATCCGTAATAGGCTATACTCCCCCCACCAGAATGCGTATGCGCACCTATATTATACCCAACCACCCGTGTAGCCGATCCCGTACTCCATCCTTTACCGCAAGTAAAATTCCCGGTATAATCCCAGGAAACCGAATAGTTTCCTCCTTCTCCATTCTCATAATCTACATAGCCCCCTCTATCGTCGGTCCACAAGAACCAAAAAAATCCATCATGCGTGCTTGAGGTATAGGATTTTAAAGGCGCCTCTAAAGTATCTTCACCGAGGAGGTCCATTTCATCTGTGTCTTCAGAACATCCGACAAACAATAACAGCAAAAGTATTGCTGAACCCAATAAATTTTTCATTTAACTCTTTTTTGTTAACAATAAAATAAGTTTGGCAGAACCAACACCACTCTGAAATTTCTACTTTCAAACAGTTAAATCAGCAGAATGATGTAAGTGTAAATTTACAAATCAATAATCCATTGATCTTTACCATTTGAGACAATCTTTTTAAGATTTGAGATAAAGCAGTGTACATATTTCAATTTTGGGACATAATAAATTTCCACCTCCGCCCATTAACTAAACATAATTACTAAACCTTAATCTTTATTCTTAGCCATTAATGACAATACTCAGCCAAACCTAAATGCAAAAATCAGTGTCCGACCAGAGGAATAAATCGTGCATTTCTCAATAATTCTCTTATTTTTGTTAGCAATCATCATTTTTTAATATGCAGCACTTCAGCGACCTGTTAACCAGCATCGATTCGGCCATTGGAGGTTCTCAATGGTTTGTTTTCCTTTTATTGGGTACCGGACTGTTCTTCACGCTCTATCTGGTATTTCCGCAGTTGCGCTACTTTAAATACGCCCTAAAGATTGTCCGTGGCAAGTTCGACCGCGACGGCGACGAAGGCGACACCAGTCACTTCCAGGCACTGACTACCGCCCTCTCGGGGACCGTGGGCACCGGTAATATTGCCGGAGTGGCCTTTGCTTTGCACCTGGGGGGACCGGCAGCGCTGTTTTGGATGCTGGTAACGGCGGTAATTGGTATGACCACCAAATTTGTGGAGGTAACCCTTTCGCACAAATACCGCGAGAAAGCACCGGATGGCTCCATAGCAGGCGGTCCCATGTACTATATGAAAAAACGCCTTTGGTTAAAGCTGCCCTCAGGGCGCACCCTACGTTTTGGAAAAGTGCTGGCGGCACTTTTTGCCGTGGCCACCGTTTTCTCCTCCTTCGGCACCGGCAACCTTCCCCAAGTCAACAGCATAGCCAACTCCCTCTGGGAAACATTTTCTATCCCCCACCTCTACACCGGTATTGTCCTGTCCATTCTCCTCGCCTTTGTGATTGTAGGCGGCATCAAACGCATCGCCAAAGTCACCCAAACCCTGGTACCGGCTATGGCCCTCATCTACTTTGCCGGCGCCATCCTGGTCATTGCCTTCAATTACGATAACATCTGGCCCTCCATGGTCGCAGTAGTCAAGGACGTATTTACCGGCTCTGCAGCCAGCGGTGGCTTTCTGGGCGCCTCCATAGCCTTTGCCTTTAACCGCGGGGTCAACCGGGGACTCTTTTCCAACGAGGCGGGACAAGGTTCCGCGCCCATAGCCCACGCGGCTGCACGGGCCCACGAGCCCGTTTCAGAGGGCCTCGTAGCCCTGCTCGAACCCTTCATCGACACCATCATCATCTGCTCCATAACCGGGATGACCCTCCTGGCCTCCGGCGTTTGGCAGGAAAAGCACGAAAATCTGTTCCAGACGGCCGATATGGAAATTCTGGACCAGCGCTATCACGAAGAGCAGGAAGAACAGCTCCAGCTCTTGGCCAATCACGTCAAGGGCTCCGCCTCGCTGCCCCTATTCAACGGAGAGCTGGAAGTAGCAGAGGGCGTAATCACCAATGAGCTAACCGTAATCCATGCCCGCTCAGTAGCTGAAAACGTACGCATACAACAAGGAGGCAAGCCCTACACCGGAAGCATTCGGGTGCGGCAGGGAAAACCCGTGGGACAACCCCAGCTCCAGTTCTACGGCCGCTCCCTGATTCACAGCGCCCCCCTAACCACCATTGCCTTTTCGCGCAGTTGGCTGGGCCCCTGGGGCAAGTACATTGTAGCGATCGGACTGCTCCTCTTTGCCTTTTCCACAGCCATCTCCTGGAGCTACTACGGCGGCCGCGCCATGGTTTACCTCTTTGGCCTGCAATCGGTCCTCTATTACAAAATTGTTTACGTTATAGGCTTCTTCCTGGCTGCCATCCTCGACACCTCCCTCATCTGGATTTTCTCCGGCATCACCATTGCGCTCATGACCATCCCCAACCTCCTGGGCATGCTGTGGCTGCACAAAGAAGTAAAAACCGAGGTAAAAAGCTTCTGGAACGAATACGCCGAACGCTTCCCCGAAGAAAAACCACCCCGCTACTAACCATGAAACACCTGCTTCACGAAATAAATTTCATCAAACCAACCCGAAGGGTTATTTTTGCAGTCTCGAAGCAACCTGAGCATTAAAACCAACACTTATTTTAAATCAAATAAGATGAAACGAAATGTGATTAGGCAAATAGTTGGAGGATTAAGTTTGACATCTGCCATGTTTGTTTTTCAAGCATGCTATGGCACTCCGCAGGATTTTGGACTTGATTTATTAATTGAAGGCCAGGTGAAATCTAAAACATCAGGGTTGCCAATTAAAGGAATTAAAGTATCTGTAGCCGACAATATGCAATACACCTGGACAAATGAAGAAGGCGAGTTTTCATTTTATACGGAAATGCTGGAAGAATTAACCCTACGATTCCAAGATGTTGATTCTATTAAAAACGGACTTCATGTTGATAAGGATACGGTATTAACAGACTTAAGCAAAGACATTTACTTAGATATAGTTCTGGAAGAAAAATAAATGCTATCATCACTTATAAAATACAGTTTCAGAAAATTTAAGGTTTCAGAAACAAAACGGCACGAACTCAATTATTTGTTTTGGGAGTGTACTACACGCTGTAATTTAAATTGCTTGCATTGTGGAAGTGATTGCTCAAAAAACAGTGTAAATAAAGATATGCCTGCTGAGGATTTCTTTGAGGCAATTGATACAATAAAGCGTATTCCACAAAATTTCACGGTTGTATTTACCGGTGGTGAGCCTCTTTTACGAAAGGATTTAGAGCTATGTGGAAAAGAACTGCGCAGACGAGGTTTTAAATGGTCGATGGTCTCAAATGGACATTTATACGATAAAGAAAGACACATTTCATTACTTAATGCAGGAATTGGTGCATTGACAATTAGTTTAGATGGCCTTAAAGAATCTCATAATTGGTTGAGAAATAATGAAAAAAGTTTCGACAAAGTAATGAATGCAGTTCAATTGGCAGCATCTTCCAATCGTTTAAACTTTGACATTGTAACTTGTGTAAACCAAAGGAATATTAATGAACTTGAACAAATAAAGAAATTACTAATTTCAAAAAATGTAAAGGCATGGAGGCTTTTTACAATTATTCCTATCGGTAGAGCCGTTCACAATCCAGAGTTACTACTGACTGACAATCAGCTTGTTCAATTAATGGACTTCATAGCAGCTTGTCGGAAATCCAAAGAAATTGATATAAAATTCAGTTGTGAGGGTTATGTTGGTAAATACGAACCATTGGTAAGGGACTCGTTCTTCTTTTGTCGGGCAGGAATTAATATTGGCTCGATTTTAATTGACGGTTCTATTTCAGCATGTCCAAACATTGCCAGGTCTTTTTCACAAGGAAATATTTACAAGGATAATTTTTATTCGGTTTGGGATAATAAATTTCAACCCTTTAGAAACAGAGACTGGACAAGAATTGGGCAATGTAAAACATGCAAAGACTTTAAAGATTGTCAGGGAAACGGCTTACACAACTGGCATGGTGAAAAGAATAATGTTCTAGTTTGTCATAAGGAAAAAATCGAGACAGCCACCTACAGAGAACACCGTTAGTGAACAAACATTCCTACCGTTACAAGCATCCCTCCACTCTGGAAGGGAAGTAGTGCAAGAAGCGGCCTACAGAAAACTCCGTAATGAACAAGGATGCGTAGCGTTACAAGCACGGCCCCAGTACTGGAAGGGAAGTAGTGTAGAACAGCTGCCTTCAGAAAATTACTCGTTAGAGCGCAGATGCCTGTTGTTAAGCAGCAGCGCAAACAACAGGCATCAAGCGTAAAGAACAGGTGTTTAATGTCAGGCGCAGGAATACACTACTGCGCCTCTACCCACTTCCTCGCATTCACAAAAGCCTCCAACCACGGACTCACCTCATCCGATTTGCGCCCCTCAGGATAATGCGGCCACTGCCAAGGCAGAATGGCCCGCTCCGGGTGCGGCATCATGGCCAGGTGACGCCCATCCTGCGAACAGATGGCTGCAGTATTAAAAGCACTGCCATTCGGATTGGCCGGATAACCCTCATAACCGTAGAAACCAGGCAAGTGATAAGCATCCTTCGCTTTCGGGAAATTGAACTTGCCCTCACCGTGTGCCACCCAGACGCCCAGACGCGAACCCGCCAGAGACTGCAACATCACCGAGTGGTTTTCGGCAATTTCCATATTGATGAACTGAGATTCAAACTTATGAGATTCATTGTGCGCCATAAAAGGCTGCTCGTCGTGCTCCGGATAAACCAGTCCCAGCTCCACCATCAACTGACAACCGTTACAAATACCCAGACTTAAAGTATTGTTGCGCGCATAAAAAGCATTAAGCGCCTTTTTGGCCTTCTCGTTGTGCAGGAAGGCACCCGCCCAACCCTTGGCCGAGCCCAGCACGTCGGAGTTGCTGAAGCCGCCCACATACACCACGAAGTCGATTTCTTCCAGCGTTTCACGCCCCGAAATCAAATCGGTCATGTGTACATCCTTCACATCAAAGCCAGCCAGGTAGAGGGTGTAGGCCATTTCACGGTCGCCATTGACCCCTTTTTCACGAATAATGGCCGCCTTGGCCTTACGCGGCCCGGAAGCCGGCACCTGGGTCAAGCCCAGGGCGGACAAGGAACCTTTGAACTGGTCCGGGAAACGGTAATGCAGCGGCTGCTCCTTATAATTGGCAAAACGTGCTGCAGCCAGTTCTTCCCCACTTTGCTTACGATCAAGCAGGAAGGAAGTACGGAACCACAAGTCGCGCAAGGCATCGATGTCCAGCTCCAGCGGCTGGCCCTTGCCCGCAATACGTAACTGACGCTCAGCTGTCGGTGCACCCAGGTCCACCGCATGCACTTCATACTTGTCCAAAATGGCCTGAACCCGCTTCTGATCCTTCACCTGAACCACCACACCGGGATTCTCGCTGAAGAGGATCTTTACCAGGTCGTCTTCCTGAAAGGCGGACAAATCGATGGCTACACCATAATCCTTATTGGCAAAGCACATTTCGAGCAAGGCAATAACCAGTCCCCCCGCAGAGATGTCGTGACCGGCCAACACCAATCCCTCCTGAATCATTTCCTGCAGGGCGGCAAAACCGTCCTTAAAGTAATCGCTGTCCATCACCGTGGGCGCCTCATTGCCCAGCTGGTTCAGTATTTGGGCAAAGCTGCTGCCACCGAGTTTCAAATTGTCGAAGGACAAATCGATGTGCAGCAAACGGGTGGCGACATCCTTCTTCAATACAGGCTCTACCATCTTGCGTACATCCGACACCTCACCCACCGAACTGATGATGACGGTTCCGGGCGACATCACCTGCTCCCCGTTCTTATATTTTTGGGTCATCGACAGGGAATCCTTACCCGTAGGCACATTAATTCCCAAATCCACCACAAAGTCGCTCAAAGTCTCCACCGCCTCGTACAAACGGGCATCTTCACCGGGGTTTTTACAAGGCCACATCCAGTTGGCACTCAAACTCACCCCTTTCAATCCGTGCGTCAGCGGTGCCCAAACCAGGTTGGTCAGGGCCTCGGCCACACTCAAAATAGAGCCGGCTCCGGCATCGATCAAAGCAGCGGCGGGGGCATGCCCGATAGAGGTAGCCACCCCTTCGCGTCCGCGATAATCTATGGCCGTAACACCCAGGTTGTTCAAGGGCAGCTGTACCTCACCGGCACATTGCTGCTTAGCCACCCGGCCCGTTACCGAACGGTCCACTTTGTTCGTCAGCCAGTCCTTACAGGCCACCCCTTCAATCTGCAACACCTTTTCGAGGTATTCCTCAATAAGGGCCGAATCGTAGCGCAAAGGCGCAAAGTCAGTGGTCTGCGTACTGTCCTGCATCACCGTTTTGGGAGGATTACCAAACATATCGGCCAATTGCCAGTCGATGGGCGCATTGCCCTTGTCGTCCTCAAACTTGAAGTGCATATCGCCGGTGGTCTCTCCCACCACATACATGGGCGAACGTTCCCGTTCGGCCACCTTTTGCAAAACATCCAGGTCCTTCTCCTTCAAAACCAGTCCCATTCGCTCCTGCGACTCGTTGCCAACTATCTCACGGGCCGACAAGGTGGGGTCGCCCACCGGCAGTTTGTCGATGTGAATGGTTCCTCCGGTGGTCTCCACCAATTCGGAAAGACAGTTGAGGTGACCACCGGCACCGTGGTCGTGAATCGATACGATGGGGTTCTCGTCCCGCTCTACCATGGCGCGAATGGCGTTCATGGCGCGTTTCTGCATTTCGGGATTCGAACGCTGTACGGCATTCAACTCAATGGCATTGGCAAATTCTCCGGTGGCCACCGACGAAACGGCACCGCCACCCATACCAATGCGATAATTGTCGCCCCCCAGCAGCACCACCCGGTCGCCCTTCTTCGGGTCGTCCTTTAGTCCGTCCCGCTTGCGGGCATAGCCAATGCCACCGGCCAGCATAATCACCTTATCAAAAGCAAATTCCTTTTGTTGCTCAAAATGCTCGAAGGTCAGCAAGGAACCACAAATAAGGGGCTGACCAAATTTATTGCCGAAATCACTGGCTCCGTTGGAGGCTTTGATAAGAATCTGCTCGGGGGTTTGATACAACCAGGGGCGCTCGGGCACGTTCTTTTCCCATACCCGGCCCCCTTCGGGACGCGGATAGCTGGTCATGTAAACAGCGGTTCCTGCCAGGGGCAGGGAGCCCTTTCCGCCGGCCAAACGGTCGCGAATCTCTCCTCCCGTACCGGTGGCTGCGCCGTTAAAAGGCTCTACTGTGGTCGGGAAGTTATGGGTTTCTGCTTTCAGCGAAATGATGGACTCGAAGGGCTGTTCCCTGAAAAAATCGGGCTTGTCCTGCGAAGCCGGCGCAAACTGCACCGCCCGGGGACCTTCAACAAAGGCCACATTGTCCTTATACGCCGAGACCAGGAAATTCTTATTTTCGTTGGAGGTTCGTTTGATCAGTTGGAACAGGGTACTGGGCATTTCCTGTCCATCGATTACAAAAATGCCATTGAAGATTTTATGTCGGCAATGCTCGGAATTCACCTGAGAGAAGCCAAATACTTCGCTGTCGGTGAGTCGGCGCCCGAGGCGCTGACTCAGTTCCTCCAGATAGCTGACCTCTTCCTCACTCAGTGCCAGACCCTCCTGCTTGTTGTAGGCCGCTACATCCTCAATATACACAATGGGATCGGGCTGCTTAGCAATGGTAAACACTTCCTGATCCAAACCCTTATAAAGGCGCTGCAACATAGGGTCAAAGTCCACCTCTGCGCTGGCTGCCTTAAAAAATTCTTCGATGCGGATGATTCCGTTGATGCCCATATTCTGGGTAATTTCTACCGCGTTGGTGCTCCAGGGCGTAATCATCTCGCGACGTGGACCAACAAAAAAGCCGTCCAGTTTATCGGCTTGCAATAATTTTGCGCCACTGAACAGCCATTCCAATTTGATGACATCTGCCTGCGGCAGTTGTACCGAAGTATGTACTGCCAATACCTGAGCGGCTTTGCCCTCGAAAAAAAGCACCATGAAGTTTAGATTTGGAAGGTTTATAATCAATTCCGTTGCAAATTTAATCAAAAGCCCCCATCGCACCAACTAAAAAAACACTAATTGCCACCAAAAGCAAAGCCGCCGCAAGGTGCTGTGAGAACCCTGCGGCGGCTTTAATGATTTATACCGAAGTTCAGCTTATTCAAGGCGACGTGCCCCGTCGCCCACATCGGCAATGTAAAATTCGGGCTTAAGACCGGTCCGCTTTTCATAGGCGGGACCGACTTCAGCAATGAAACGATCAACAGCAGCTTCCTTAACAATGCTCACGGTACAACCGCCAAAACCTGCACCGGTCATTCGGGAGCCCACCACGCCTTCAATGCGCCAGGCCTCCTCTACCAATGCATCCAGCTCAATCCCGGTCACCTCATAATCGTCGCGCAACGAAACATGCGAAGCATTCATCAACTGCCCAAACTCCGCCAGATTGTTCTGCTCCAAAGCCTTCATTGCATCCAGCACACGCTGGTTTTCGGTAATTACGTGACGGGCCCTGCGCAACAAAACCTCCTTCGACAGCTTGCTGTGCAAGTCATTAAACATATCGAAAGAAATATCACTGAGGGTTTCAAACTTACCTTCGGTATTCATTTCGGCTAAAGCCTGCTCACACTCCGAGCGGCGCTCATTGTACTTCGAATCGGCCAGTCCCCTGCGCTTATTGGTATTGCTGATTACAATCTTATAGCCATCGAGTTTCAGCGGCACCGCCTCCCATTTTAAGGTGTCGCATTTCAAAGCCAGCGCATGATTTTCCTTACCCATACCCACGGCAAACTGGTCCATAATGCCGCAGTTCACCCCTACAAACTGGTTTTCGGCATCCTGCGAAAGTTTTACCATATCCATCATAGCCAGCTTTCCGCCAAACAAATCGTTGATCAGCACCGAAGTCACCAATTCAATAGAAGCAGAAGACGAAAGTCCCGCGCCATTGGGAATGTTGCCGCTGTACAGCAAATCCATGCCCTCCACCTTAGTTCCCTTTTTGGCAAATTGATCGATTACCCCGAGCGGGTAATTCACCCAGGCCCCATCGGGCTGCAGTTCGCCCAGCTTATCCAGCGTCAGTTCCACCTTCAAGTCCATATTGGTGCTGGCAAAACGGACCACCTTCTCGTTGTTTCTACGCACCAACAGGTAGGTGCCAAAATTAAGGGCACAAGGAAAAACATAGCCCCCGTTGTAATCGGTATGTTCTCCTATCAAATTAACCCGTCCGGGCGAAAAGAATAGCGCTTCGGCCTCCTTCTGGTAAAGGTCTTTGAAAGACTTCTTCAATGCTTCGGTGTTCATAGTGATGTATGGTTTAATTGCTTATGTTTGTTGAGAACTACAAAAATAAGGATAATTTTAAGACCACCAGAAAATACAGTAAAAACTACTTTTAAAATTTGCTGTGCCACAATTGGTCTATTTTTTTTACTTTTGTGCTAATGCACCAATAAAAACTGAGCTATGTCAATTAAGAGCACCCAGACTGCGGTCGTTAACGAACAAGCTATTGTTCTCTTTGAATTGAAGAACAACACCGGAACCACCGTTTGCATCACCAACATCGGATCGACCATCACCAGCATACAAACACCCGATAAAAACGGGAAAATTGAAGAAATCACCCTGGGATTCAACAAGCCCCTGGAATACCTCAACGAAGCCTACCTTAATAACTGTCCCTATTTGGGCGCCACCGCAGGCCGTTTTGCCAACCGCATTGCCAAAGGAAAGTTCAGTTTGGAAGGACAAAGCCATCAACTTCCGATAAACAACGATGCCAACCATTTGCATGGCGGACCCGACGGCTTTCACCAACAAATATGGAAGGGCCAGATAGAAGGCGAAAGCCTGGTGATGACGCTGGTGAGTCCCGACGGTCACATGGGCTATCCCGGAAAGGTTACTGCCCGAGTAAAGTACACCCTGACCGATGAACACGAATTAGTTATGGATTACCTGGCAGAAAGCGAGCAGGCCTGCCCTGTTAACCTTACCAACCATGCTTATTTTAACCTACGGGGAAAAAAAGCCAGCATTCTTGATCAGGAAGTGATGATAATGGCCGACCACTACACACCGGCCATCGATGCCATACCCACCGGGGAAATTGCACCAGTAAAAGACACCGCCTTCGACTTCAGCAGTCTGCGTACCATCGGCGAAAAAATCGACGCTTCGCCCATAAAGACCTACGATCACAACTTCGTACTGAACCATCCGGAGGGCCAGCTCGAAAGAGCCGCCCTGGCCCTCGATAAAGAATCAGGGCGCGTATTGGAAGTATTCACTACCCTCCCGGGCATGCAATTTTATGCCGGCAAGTTCCTCGACGGCAGTTATGCCCGGGGCGACTGGCAATTCGACAGCCACGAAGGCTTTTGTTTCGAGACCCAGTATTTCCCCGACAGTCCCAATCACCCCAACTTCCCCGACTGCATCGCCCGTCCCGGAAAACCATTTGAGCACACCACCGTTTTCAAATTCAGTGTCCAAGCCTAAGCCAAGCCCCATATATGAACAGCATCATTGATTACTTTGAGGAAAGGGTCGAACGCTATGCCGACAACGCCCTTATCTGGGAAAAAACAGAGGGCGTATTTCAGCCCACGACTTATAAAGAAACCCTTGAACTGGTCAAAAATTTCGCAGCGGGGCTCCTCGCTCTGGGCATTGAAAAGGGCGATCGCATTTCCCTGCTTTCTGAAGGACGGCGAGATTGGTTACTGGCCGAATTGTCGGTACTCTACTCCGGCGCCATCAATGTCCCCCTTTCCGTCAAACTGGAAGAAGCCAACGACCTGATTTTCCGCATCAGTCACAGCGAAAGTCGGCTGGTCATCGTCTCCGGTTTCCAGGTGGAAAAAATTCGCAAGATACGTGCACAACTGCCCAAGGTGGAGACCGTAGTCGTTTTAGACCCCATGGAAGCCTTGGAGGAAGGAGAAATCACCTGGGCCGACCTGCAACGAAAAGGGCAGGATTTTGTAAAGGAAAGAAAGGACGATTTGGACGCCAGGAGGCAAAGCGTTCAGGACGGGGATGTTGCCAACATTTCCTACACATCAGGGACCACAGCCGATCCCAAAGGCATTATGCTGTCGCACCGCAATTACACCGCCAATGTTGAACAGGCCTTTAGTTTCATCGACATTCCCGCCCACTTTCGCACCCTGGTGGTACTGCCCTGGGACCATGCCTTTGCCCACACCGCAGCCCTTTATGCCTTTATGTACCGTGGTGCTTCCGTGGCCGCTGTGCAAGCCGGTAAAACGGCCAACGAAACCCTCAAAAACTTTTCGAACAACATTCAGGAGATTCAGCCCCATGTACTGATGAGCGTACCGGCCCTGGCTAAAAACTTTAAAAAGAACATCGAAAAAGGGGTACAGGCTAAAGGAAAAATCGCCTGGCTCCTCTTCCGCCTGGCAATAGCCCATGCCTATTGGTACAACGGAACCGGCAACAACAAAGGGAAAGGACTGCGGCGACTGACCCACCCCATCGGTCGCCTGTTCGATAAAATTCTTTTTTCCAATGTGCGTTTAAAGCTGGGCGGCAATCTGCAGTTTTTCATTGGCGGAGGAGCCCTGCTGGACATTGAATTGCAGAAGTTCTTCTATGCCCTGGGCATTCCGATGTATCAGGGCTATGGCCTCAGCGAAGCGGCACCCATTATTTCGGCCAACACCCCCGACTACCACAAAATGGGCTCCTCTGGTAAGGTAGTGCAGCAACTCGACATCCGCATCTGCGACGAAAACGGCCAGAATTTGCCCCAGGGACAATCCGGCGAAATTGTAGTCAAAGGCGAAAATGTTATGCTGGGCTACTGGAAAAATGAAAAAGCCACCGCAGAAACCATCAAGGACGGCTGGCTGTTTACCGGCGATCTGGGCTATCTCGATGCAGAGAATTACCTATATGTACTTGGGCGTTTCAAAAGCCTTTTGATTTCGCACGACGGAGAAAAATACAGTCCCGAAGGCATAGAGGAAGCGCTTACCGACCACTGTCCCCTCATCGACCAGGTAATTTTATACAACAACCAGAGTCCCTATACCGTGGGCATTGTAGTACCATCGGCCGATGCGATAAAGAAAATTCTGGACAAGAACGCTGTAAGCAATCCGGAAGAAAAGTCAGAAATTGTGTTGCGCGAATTGCAAAAAGAACTGGCTCAGTTTAAAAAAGGGGGACACTTACAGGATTTGTTTCCGCAACGCTGGCTGCCGACCACTGTGGTGGTAGCTTCAGAACCCTTTACAGAAGCCAATCATATGGTCAACAGCACCATGAAGATTGTACGGCGTAAAGTCGAAGAAGTCTATGCAAAAGAGCTGGAACAACTCTTCACGCCAGGCGGAAAAGACCTGCAAAACCCACTGAATCGGGCCAATATTCAAAATTATTTTTAATAGAACGTCAATCGCAGCTGGCGAAACGAAACAAAAACGTAAAAATTTCGTCTTAAAGAAAACGACAAACTTTTGATTTTATTAAAGTTTTCACCATTTTTACAGCAAATTTTGCGGACACTAATACCTGAAAATCCCGGATGTGCACATTTTATAAAAAAGCGACACTCCTAACTGTAGCCTTGATGCTGCTGGGCTTAAGCGTGGCCGAAGCTCAGCTTCGACGCTCCTTTGCCCGTCGCGGCTTCGATATTTGGGATGGTATGACCATTACCCCAAAAGCAGGCGTCAACTTGTTTTATGGTGACCTGGTCGACGAATCCCGCACCAGCTATTCGGCAGGACTGCTGATCGATCGGGAGATGACCCGGACGCTTTCTCTGCGGGTGAATGTCACGGCAGGACAAATGAAGGGCGAACAAATGAATCCGGTTTATGACCTACCCTACGCCAGCTTCACCAACTTTTACACCGACATCAGTCTTGGGGGCAGTTATCGTCCATTGAACCACCTGCTTGGCTATTTCAGGGAACGGACCTTCCAGCCCTATATTACCGGACAAGTCGGATTGGTCTATTTCAGTGCCCAGGAAACCTGGGGACCTGCCAGCGAACTCGTAACGCCAGGAGCCGTCGACGGAGAAATCTGGCGCCAACCCAGTGGCATTGCCCCCCTGGTTTCAGGCGGAGGCGGTTTCTCCTTTTGGGTAAGTCCCACCATCAGTGTAAATGCAGAGTTCACCGGTTTTTTTCCATTTAGCGACAAACTTGACGGACACGATGTATGGTACAGCGCATGGCCGGAAGGCGTGGAATATGAAACAGACCCTCTGGATGTCTACTACACGGCAACCTTGGGTCTCAGCATCTTGATTTCCGACAGCCCCTTCCGAAACGACCCGCGTTTCAACCGCAGGAGCTACACCAAAACCAGACGCTTCTATCAGCCTAAGAATACTGGTCCACGCAGAACCGGCACACGTCGCCGTTTCTTATTCTTCTAGAAAACACAAACGGTCCTAAGCTGCATTATTCATAAATTATCTATTACAACAACGTATGAATAAAGCAGGCTAAATATAAAGAGGGTGTCTCTGATTTTTGAGACACCCTCTTTGTTTATCAAGTCAGCCGACCGTACCTGCTTTCAGGCGAATGCAGGCTATTGCTGCATCGTCTTCTCTTTCAACAAATCCTGCAGGCGCAACATCTCATCACGATATTGCGCAGCAGAAACAAAATCCAAATCTTTTGCCGCCTTCTCCATAGCCTTCTTCGCAGCTTCAGCGGCTTTTTCCAGACCCTTTACCCCCATGTTGGCAACAACAGGATCCGCAGCGATATCCAGATTTTCCGGTTCAATATAAGCTTTCGGTTCTGCCAGCTGTTTCTGACCCGGAATAATGGCTCCTTTCTTACGAACTACTTGACGTGGAACAATACCGTGCTCCTCGTTGTAACGCAGTTGCTTCTCCCTACGATACAAAGTCGCATCTATGGTTTCTTTCATCGATCGGGTAATGGTATCGGCATACATGATGACCCTCCCATTTAAGTTTCGGGCAGCCCTTCCGGCGGTCTGCGTAAGCGAACGCGCCGAACGCAAAAAACCTTCCTTGTCGGCATCCAGAATAGCCACCAGGGAGACTTCCGGCAAATCCAGTCCCTCCCGAAGCAGGTTCACCCCCACCAATACATCAAAAGCTCCCTCGCGCAAGCCCTCCATAATCTTAACCCTTTCTAAGGTATCCACATCGGAATGAATGTATTCACACCGAACACCCATCCTGTTCAAATAGCTGGTCAACTCCTCCGCCATACGCTTGGTCAGGGTCGTCACCAAAACCCGTTCCTCCTTCTCTGCACGCAAATGAATTTCTGCCAGCAAGTCGTCTATCTGGTTGAGACTGGGGCGCACTTCAATTTCCGGATCGGGAAGACCGGTGGGACGAATCACCTGTTCCACAATAACTCCCTCACTTTTGGCCATTTCATAATCGGCCGGCGTAGCACTGATGTAAATGGCCCGCTGTGCCAGGGTCTCAAACTCCTCAAATTTTAGAGGCCGGTTGTCCAGGGCCGAAGGCAACCTAAAACCGTACTCCACCAGATTTTGTTTGCGACTGAAATCGCCCCCGTACATGGCCCTGATTTGAGGAATGGTAACGTGACTCTCATCAATCACCGCAATAAAATCATCGGGAAAATAATCCAGCAAACAGAAGGGGCGTGTCCCCGGGAGGCGACCGTCGAAGTAACGACTGTAATTCTCAATACCGGGACAGTGCCCCAGCTCCCTTATCATCTCCAGGTCATAATTCACCCGCTCCTCAAGGCGTTTGGCTTCCAGGCTCTTGCCTTCAGAGCGCATCCATTCTAAATGCAACACCAAGTCATCCTGAATGTGATGAATGGCCTCATGGATGCGTTCCTTCGTCGTCACAAAAATATTGGCGGGATAAATAAGCAGTTCCTCAAAAATTTCCAGGCGGATGTTGTTCACCGGATCAAAAGTTTCAATCCGCTCCACCTCCTCGCCCCAAAAAATGATGCGACAAGCATGATCGGCGTAGGCCAGATAAACATCCACCGTATCGCCCTTCACCCGAAAATGTCCCCGGTTAAACTCCACCTCATTGCGTGAGTACAAACTGTCCACCAGTTTGCGCAAAAATTGATTACGTCCAAGCGGTTCACCCACCTTCACCTTAATAACATTGGAATGGAAATCCTCCGGATTGCCAATACCATACAAACAGGAAACAGAAGAGACGACAATGACATCGCGCCTGCCCGACAACAAGGCCGAAGTGGCGCTCAGGCGCAACTTCTCAATCTCATCGTTGATGGCCAGGTCCTTCTCAATATAAGTGTCGGTAACGGGCAAATAAGCCTCCGGCTGATAATAGTCGTAGTACGATACAAAATATTCCACCGCGTTGTTTGGGAAAAACTGACGAAATTCACCGTACAACTGAGCAGCAAGGGTCTTGTTGTGACTCAGCACCAGTACAGGGCGATCGAGCTGCGCAATAACGTTGGCCACCGTAAAGGTCTTTCCCGATCCCGTTACGCCCAGGAGTGTCTGATAATTGCTGCCCGCATGAAAACCCTCTACCAACTGTCGGATGGCTTCGGGTTGATCGCCCGTGGGTTGAAAATCTGAAACCAATTCAAAGGCCATAAGCAAATTATTTTAATAAGAAATTGGCATCCAGACTGCCACGGAACACAAATCGAGCAGGCCCCTCCAACCAAATATCGGAATACCTGCCTTTAGCCGGAGAAACAAAGCTGACCTGGAGCTCTCCGCCCTGTACAGTCACCCGATAAGCCGAAGTTTCTCCATGTAAGAAATGGTCGCTCAACACAGCAGCCACGCAGCCTGTACCACACGACCAGGTTTCATCTTCTACCCCACGTTCATAAGTTCGCACCTGCAGAAATCCAGGCGTTTTGCGCCCCACAAAATTAACGTTACAGCCGCCCTTTCCATAAGCCGGATCATTTCTTAAGGCACGTCCAAGCCCAGGCACATCCACCTGATCGGGTTGCGCACAGAAACGAACCAAATGCGGGGATCCGGTATTCAGGAAACAATCCCCATCCATCTCTTTAATCTCGTGCACATCCACCATTTTCAATCGGATGGCTCCCGGGGCATATACCGCCTCGTGCAAACCGTCAATAGCCTCAAAAGAAAAAGACTTACCCGCCTCCACCAAACCCAAATCGAAGGCAAAGGCAACCATGCAACGACCTCCATTGCCACACATGGTACTCTCGCGGCCATCGCTGTTGAAATAGCGCATCGAAAACCGCTGTTTTTCCGAATCCTCCAGCAACATTAGGCCATCTGCCCCCACTCCAAAGCGCCGGTGACACAGTGCCCTTATCAGCGCCTCGTCACCAGCCGGAAAGCCACCCTCCCTGTTATCCACTAAAACAAAATCATTTCCAGTCCCCTGGTATTTGTAAAAAAACAGCTCTTGATTCATATCTTAAACCTCCTATAAATGGTACAACGACAAAGATACGGAAGCCAATCCAAAACAAGAAACAACAGTAAACCAGTATGGAAATTATTGTTTATGTATAAATCGACTGTTTTGGTCAAACAAATCCCGCCAAAGCCAAAAAAAAAGTGATCTTTGAATTGACAAGTGAACATGGCCGTACTATCTTCACACAAACAAATAAGGCCCCCTGTTATTTTCTTTTCGGTTTTGGTTAAGGGTTAGGGTTTCCGGAAAGAGCTGCAGGGGGCTTTTTTGTGCCCTAAACAAACGCTCCACCTGCTTGTTTCTTTATCAACAGGTCCCATTCAGGCCAACACCCCCGTTAAATACTGTTAATCTACATTGCAAGGCACACAATTTGATTGCTTATAAGGCAAACCTTTAAAACAAATTGTTATGAACGCAAAACAACTTTTCAGCACCTTTGCCATTGCCATTATAAGTGCTTTTGTGGGCGTAATGACCTACTCATTGGTAAAACAGCCCGATGTTATAAAAGAACAAGTTCCCGTACAGGTCGAACATGCTGCACGCTACGCCTCTTTACCGGCGGAACCACAGGGCGGTTATCCCGACCTGACCTTTTCGGCCGAAAAATCGGTCCACGCCGTGGTACACGTAACCACCAAGGCCACCAGTTCGGTCTCCCACCAAATGATGCCCGACCACCCGCTCTTTGAATTCTTTTTTGGTCCCCGGGGTTTTTACCAGGAACCCCAACAACAGCAGCCCGTAATGGGATCCGGATCCGGCGTAATTCTTTCCAGCGATGGTTTTATCGTAACCAACAACCACGTTATTGACAATGCCGATGAAATTGAAGTAACTTTGAACGACAAGCGGACGTTCAAAGCAGTAAAGGTGGGTGCCGATCCCACCACCGACATTGCACTGCTAAAAATTGACGCTTCCGACCTTCCCTACCTGCGTTATGGCAACTCTGACGACCTGCGCATAGGGGAATGGGTTCTGGCTGTGGGAAATCCCTTTAATCTCAACTCAACCGTTACCGCAGGTATTGTCAGCGCCAAGTCGAGGAGCATACAAATATTGGGACAAATGAGTATCGAAGCCTTCATACAAACCGATGCGGCCGTAAACCCCGGCAACAGTGGTGGTGCCTTGGTCAACACCCGCGGCGAACTGGTAGGCATCAACACCGCAATTGCTTCCCGTACGGGTTCCTTTAGTGGCTATTCCTTCGCTGTTCCGGTCAGCATTGTGGAGAAGGTGGTCAACGACCTGATGGAATTCGGAGAAGTTCAAAGGGGCCTCATCGGAGTCAACATACGTGAAATGGACAACGAGCTGGCTGCCGAATTGAATATGGATCGTGTAAATGGAGTTTACGTCGCTGAAGTCATTGAAGGTGGTGGTGCAGCAGCGGCCGGCATACGTGCCCACGACGTCATTGTCTCCATTAACGGCGAAGCGGTAAATACCGTTCCCCAGCTGCAGGAAAAGGTTGGTCGCTTCCGTCCCGGTGACAACTTACAAGTAGAGGTAATCCGTGATGGAAAAAGAAAACCTTTTACGGTCACTTTACGTAACATTCACGGCAGTACCGACGTAGTAGTCACTTCAGCCAAGATGGCTGCACTGGGAGCTGCGTACGACCAATTGAGCGACAGCGACAAACAACGACTAAGAATTAGAAATGGCCTTAAGGTGAGTAGCGTTGGCAGCGGAAAATTCCGTGAGGCAGGAGTCAAGGAAGGCTACATAATTACCCAGGCCAACCGCGTACCTATAAATAGTGAAGAAGATCTTAAAAAAGTAGTAGAAGTGCTCAACGAAGGACTTTTCCTAACGGGAATATATCCGAATGGTCAGGTGGCGTACTATGCCATAAACCTTCAGGATTGATTAAAGAACCTTAACAGGCGGGTATCGATATTGCTTTACTGAATAAAATGTAGTAATTTTGCGCCGTATTTTGGAGGAAACATGAGACAATTAAAAATAACAAAATCCATTACCAATCGCGAAAGCGCTTCTTTGGATAAGTATCTTCAGGAAATTGGTCGTGAAGAGCTGATATCCGTTGAGGAAGAAGTGGAATTGGCACAACGTATCAAGAAAGGCGACCAGGCTGCTCTTGAGAAGTTGACCAAGGCCAACCTGCGATTTGTGGTGTCCGTTGCAAAGCAATATCAAAACCAGGGACTCAGTCTGCCCGACCTGATCAACGAGGGCAACCTGGGCCTGATTAAAGCCGCCGAAAAGTTCGATGAAACACGTGGTTTCAAGTTCATTTCGTATGCGGTTTGGTGGATTCGTCAATCGATACTGCAAGCCCTGGCCGAGCAGTCCCGCATTGTACGCTTACCCTTAAATCAGGTAGGCTCCCTCAATAAAATCAACAAGGCTTACTCCAAGTTTGAGCAGGAGCATGAGCGCAAGCCTTCACCTGAAGAACTGGCAGACCAGCTGGAACTGCCCGCCGACAAAGTGGCAGACACGCTGCGTGTGGCCGGAAGGCACATCTCAGTAGATGCTCCCTTTGTTGAAGGAGAGGACAACAGTCTGCTTGACGTACTGGTCAACAGCGATTCGCCCAATGCGGATAAGACACTGATCAACGAGTCACTGGCTCGTGAAATAGAGCGTGCTCTGGCCACCCTCACCGAGCGGGAAAGCGACATCATCAAGCTCTTCTTCGGAATTGGTTGTCAGGAAATGACTTTGGAGGAAATTGGAGAGCGCTTTGGTCTGACCCGTGAGCGGGTGCGTCAAATCAAGGAAAAGGCCATTCGCCGTTTGCGACACACTTCACGCAGTAAACTACTGAAAACCTATTTGGGGTAAAGACCCGTACAAATAAAAAAGCTGTTTGCGTTGCAAACAGCTTTTTTTATTTGCTGTAATTCAATAGTTTGGTCAACACTTTGGCTTCCTTCTCCCAGTTCAATTCCGCCACAATCCGCGGCAAAGCCTTCCCCCATTGCAAACGCAAAACCCTATCTTCACAAGCCCTACGGATGGCCGCGGCAATTACTTCAGCTTCCATACTGTCCAGCAACAAGCCTGTATTGTATTCTTGCACCAGCCGGCCCATATCCGGAAAGTTCGTAGCAATAATGGGCAGGCCCAAGGCAGGGTAATCGAAAAGCCGATTGGGCAAGGAATGATAGTAATTGAGTCCCATACTTTCAAGCAAACACAAACCCACATGGGCCTTGGCCGCCTCCGCACGCAGCTCTTCAAAAGGCAAACGTCCCAAAAAAACAACGTGCTCTTCCAGCTTCAGTTCCTTCACCAGCTCCCGCAGCACGTCTTCCTCATCGCCCGATCCAGCTATATGCAGCTTGTAGCCAGGCAGCAAAGTCATCGCCCTTATAGCCTCCTTTAAACCCCTGCCTACATTTAATGCCCCCTGGTAATATACAACTGGATGAGCACCCAACTCCCGCAAAGGCAATAAGTCTGCGGGCCTCCGGGGAACATTCCGAAGCAAATCAAAATCTACCCCAAAAAGTCTTTGATACAGATCAACAATGCCCGGAGAAACTGTAAATCCACCATTCAAACGGGGCAACAAAAACTTTTCCAGATTGCGCCATATGCGCTTAACCCCGGGGCGGTGCTGCAGTTCGGGACTTTCAGAGAAAAACTCGTGACTGTCCATAAATACCGGGCGCCTTTTCAAACGAGCCCCTAACCAGGCCGCAGGCAAGGTATCCATATCCACCGCCAGCACCAAATCAAAACGATGGCCCAGCAACCAAAAGAACATGCGAAGATTAAGCAAGGCATAAAACAAAGGCCCCTTATTCACCCAGAGTTTAAAGCGCCGGAGTTGCCCCTTGCGATTTGCGGGAAGGGCCCCTCCGGGCCAATTCCTTCCAAGCACAAAGACCTCCATCCCTTCTGAATCAAAATAATGGACCAGCTTGGCCACCCTGTTATCGGTTACTAAGTTATTACTGACCGTAATGACCAACCGCTTTCGTATGCTGCTCGCCTGCTTCATAAACTTCATTTCCTCCGCTAAAATAAAAAACCTTCCCGACATTACACCGGGAAGGTTCCTATATACTTCGATCAGCAGGGCTGCTTAAACATCAATTTTGGCATAAGTAGCATTCTGCTCAATAAATTCACGTCGTGGCGGCACGTCATCGCCCATGAGCATACTGAAAATGCGATCGGCCTCGGTGGCACTCTCAATGGTTACCTGGCGCAAGGTACGCAATTCAGGATTCATGGTGGTGGTCCACAGCTGCTCTGCATTCATTTCTCCAAGACCCTTATAGCGCTGAATATGTACCGCATCTTCTTTACCGCTGGCATAACGCTCTACAAATTCGCGACGCTGCTGCTCGGTCCAGCAATACTCTTCTATCTTACCCTTCTTCATCAAATACAAGGGAGGCGCGGCAATGTACAAGTGTCCGTTGGCAATCAAATCCTTCATGTAACGGAAAAAGAAGGTCATAATCAAAGTGTTGATGTGGCGCCCGTCCACATCGGCATCCGTCATGATGATGATTTTGTGATAACGCAATTTTGAAAGATTGAGCGCCTTGCTGTCTTCTTCCGTTCCGATGGTTACCCCCAGGGCAGTGAAAATATTCTTGATCTCCTCACTATCAAATACCCGGTGCTGCAAGGCCTTCTCCACATTCAGGATTTTTCCACGCAAAGGAAGGATGGCCTGAAACTGGCGATTACGGCCTTGCTTGGCCGTACCACCCGCAGAGTCTCCCTCTACCAGAAAAACTTCGCACAAGGCAGGGTCTTTCTCCGAGCAATCGGCCAGCTTACCGGGCAGACCACTGCCCGATAAAACGGTCTTTCGCTGCACGAGCTCACGGGCCTTACGGGCGGCATGACGCGCCGTTGCGGCAAGTATTACCTTGCTGACAATGGACTTGGCATCCTTGGGATTCTCCTCCAAAAAGTTCTGGAGCATCAAACTCACCGCCTGATCAACGGCCAGACTCACATCGCTGTTGCCCAGCTTGGTTTTGGTCTGCCCCTCAAACTGTGGCTCCTGTACTTTAACCGAAATAATCGCGGTCAAGCCCTCCCTGAAGTCGTCTCCATTGATGTCGAACTTCAGTTTGGCAAACATTCCCGACTTCTCTGCAAAAGTCTTCAGCGTACGGGTCAGACCTCTACGAAAGCCGGTCAGGTGCGTACCACCCTCTATGGTGTTGATGTTATTGACGTAAGAATAAACATTCTCCGTAAAGGAGGTATTGTAAACAATCGCAATTTCAACCGGAACCTCATTCTTCTCTGAATTGATGTAAATGATGTTGTCGATCAGTTTTTCACGATTGATGTCTACAAACTGAACAAACTCCTTGAGCCCTTCCTCGGAATGGAATTCTTCTGATTTAAAGGATCCATCCTCACTGATTTCCCGACGGTCGGTCAGCACAATACGAATGCCCTTATTCAGGAAGGCCAATTCGCGCATACGATCGGCCAGTATGGAATACTTGTATTCCGTAGTGATAAAGATAGAAGCGTCTGGCTTAAATTTTACCCAGGTACCACTTTTATCGGTAGTTCCGATTTCCTCAACACCGGTCTGAGGTTTACCACAGCAGTATTCCTGACGGTAAACCTTTCCGTTTCGATGCACTTCGGCAATCAGCTGGGTCGACAGGGCATTAACACAGCTTACCCCTACTCCGTGCAAACCACCGGAAACCTTATAACTGTCCTTATCAAACTTACCACCGGCGTGCAACACAGTCATCACCACCTCCAAGGCGGATTTCCCTTCCTTCTCATGCAAGTCCACCGGAATACCCCGTCCATTGTCTAAAACGGTTATGGAATCGTCCTCATTAATGGTTACCTCAATATAATCGCAATGACCGGCAAGGGCTTCATCAATGGAGTTATCCACCACTTCATAAACCAGGTGATGCAGACCTTTAACCCCTACATCACCAATGTACATGGCCGGACGCTTTCTTACAGCCTCCAGTCCCTCCAGTACCTGAATACTGTTGGCTGAATAATCGCCATTAGATTTGCCTGGCGTAAGCTCTAAATTATCACTCATGATTGTTTACAATTACATTAATCGCACCTTTTTCGGAGCGTGCCACAAATATAACAAAATTTACCCGGCATACCCTCTTCCAGGAAGCTTATTTTACAAGAAAACCAAATCTTCAAACCCTTGACAAACAAACTGTTATGCCACACAGGCGAGATTACGGAGACTTTTATTGCTTCTGGGCGCTGTTCCTGCTGTCTGGCGGCACATTCCCCTTCAAAAAAAAGCCGCGCATCACATTTATAAAGAAAAAAAGAGTAAATATTTCTACCTTTGGATGCCTGAAAACAATAAAAAGACCAAGCAGCTTGAAAACAGACCCGAAATCAGAACACTGGTTTGCCCTCTATACCAAATCCCGCACCGAAAAGCGGGTGTACGACAGTCTTACACGTCTGGGCATTCACACCTATTTGCCTTTGCGGAAAGAGCTCAAACAGTGGAGCGACCGCAAAAAATGGGTCGAAACCCCGGTAATCAACTCCTATATTTTCGTGCGCCTGCCCGAAAAGGAATACCGGAGAGTATTCGAAGCCCCGGGAGTCGTAGCCTATGTTTGCTACAAAGGGAAGGCAGTAATCATTCCCGACCATGAAATGGAAGCCATGCGCAGAACAGTGGAAAATAAGATGAGTTTCAGCGTGGAAAGTGGCGGCTTAAAAAAGGGCCAAATGGTCACAGTAACCTCCGGCCCCTTGAAAGGAGTAACAGGAAGGGTAACCCATATTCGGGGACAAAAGAAACTCTACCTGAGCATCACCAACATTGGCTTTACCCTGGTGGTTAACCTCGATGAAGACACGGTTATGGAAGAAAAAAGCGAAACGGCCTGAACCCTTTCGCTTTTTTCAAAAAATCGTTTAAAATTCTACTTGGCCCTGACGGGCTTTGCCTTATCGGGTAAAATCAAATTGAGTAATACGCCCACCACAGCAGACAAACCAATACCTGCCATCGAGAAGTTTCCGAATTCGACCATGGCACCGCCAATCCCTACCGTTAAAATCACCGACACAATTACCTGATTGCGCGTCTTTTGCAAATTGGCACCCGAGTCCACCAGCGTTTTAATGCCCACAGTAGCAATCATACCAAAAAGCAAAAGCATAATGCCCCCCAACACACCTGCGGGTATGGATTGCAAAACACCACTGATTTTCCCGATTAAAGCAAAAACAATGGCCGTTACCGCTGCGATACGTAGTACAAAGGGATTGGTGACTTTCGTGAGCGAAATGGCCCCCGTAACTTCAGAATAGGTGGTATTGGGTACCGAACCCATAAATCCACCCAGGGCTGTAGCCAAACCATCGCCCAACATGGTACGGTGCAAGCCGGGTTCACGAACAAAATTCTTTTCTGCTACGGCGCCCACTGCATACATATCCCCAACGTGTTCAATCATGGGAGCAATGGCTACGGGCAGCATATAAACAATGGCGCTCCAATTTAATTCAGGACGGGTAAACTCGGGCAAGGCCAACCAGGCGGCCTCTTGAATCGGCGCAAAATCTACTTTTCCTAAAAGCATGGCCGCTACATAGCCCACAACAATACCGCAAAAAATAGGAATCAGTTTAATCAATCCCCTAAAGTAAACTACAACAACAATGGCAGTGAGTAAGGCAATAACGGCCAACAACCAATCACTGCTGGCCATTTCTACACCAGTAGGCGCCAGAGAAAGACCAATAACCATAATCACCGGTCCAACAACCACCGAGGGAAAAATGCGCTCAATCAGCCCCAGTCCACGCCATTTCACCAAGGCCGACATCAGTCCGTATACCGCACCCACCGCCACAATGCCCGAAAGCATCCCGGCAAAGCCAAACAAACGCGTAGCCTCAGTAATGGGGGCGATAAACGCAAAACTACTGCCCAGGAATACCGGCACCATTCCGCGGGTTATCAGATGAAATAGAAGGGTACCCACTCCTGCGGAAAACAGGGCGATGGATGGGTTAATACCCACCAGCAAGGGCACCAGCACAGTAGCCCCGAAGGCCACAAATAAAAACTGCACCCCAAGAATGGTATTGCGGGGTAAAGACTTGGTAAATTCACTCATAAAAATCTTTCTTTTTTGGGGTAAATTCAAAAATCCCCCAAAGAAAGAAAAAAACCCTTAAAAGGCAAGCCTTTTAAGGGTTTTATCTGCATATGATTTTTAACAGTTCAGACGGTCTTATACCAATCCTTGCGCCAGCATTGCGTTAGCCACTTTAATAAAACCACTGATATTGGCTCCATTAACATAGTTGACAAAGCCATCTGCCGTTTTTCCGTGCTTCACACAAGCCGCATGAATGTTCTTCATAATGCTCTGCAATTTCTCATCTACCTCAGCAGGAGTCCATTGCAAACGCATAGAATTCTGACTCATTTCAAGTCCCGATACAGCCACACCACCAGCGTTGGCAGCCTTACCGGGTCCGTACAGGATCTTACGATCGAGGAAAACCTTAATGGCTTCAGGAGTTGAAGGCATGTTGGCGCCCTCAGCCACACAAATACAGCCGTTGTCCACAAGCGTCTGAGCATCGCTGCCATTCAGCTCGTTCTGGGTAGCGCAAGGCAAAGCAATATCGCACTTGGCCTTCCATGGGCGCTCGTTCTCCCAGTATTCGGCCGAAGGATACTTTTCTACATACTCTTTGATACGTCCGCGAAGGGCATTTTTCAACATCATCACATGCTGAAGCTTCTCCGTAGTAATGCCCTCTGCATCGTAGATGGTTCCGTTGCTGTCAGAGAAGGTTACGACTTTACCGCCCAACTCCAAAACCTTTTCAGCCGCATACTGAGCCACATTACCGGAGCCACTGATGGCTACGGTTTTGCCTTTAAAGCTGTCGCCTTTGGTCTTCAGCATTTCTACAGCAAAATATACAGTACCGTAACCGGTCGCTTCGGGACGGAAGGGACTTCCACCAAAATCAAGGCCTTTACCGGTAAAGGTTCCGGTGAACTCGTTGCGCAAACGCTTGTACTGACCGTACATATAGGCTACTTCGCGACCACCTACACCAATATCACCGGCAGGAACGTCGGTATTGGGACCAATGTGACGGTGCAATTCGGTAACAAAGGACTGGCAAAATTTCATGACCTCGTTGTCGGACTTTCCTTTGGGGTTGAAGTCCGAACCACCTTTACCACCACCCATGGGCAAAGAGGTGAGACTGTTTTTCAAAACCTGCTCAAAAGCCAAAAACTTCAGAATACCCAGGTTCACCGAAGCGTGAAAACGAATTCCTCCTTTGTAAGGTCCGATGGCGCTGTTCATCTGCACTCTGAAACCACGGTTGATTTGTACTTCACCGCGATCGTCGAGCCAGGGTACCCGAAACATGATCACCCGCTCGGGCTCAGCCATACGCTCCAGAATTTTATTTTTCATCAAAGAAGGGTTCTCCACAATAAAGGGAGCAAGGCTCTCTACTACCTCATGTACTGCCTGGTAGAATTCGGGCTCAGCCGGATTACGGGCAATTACACCGGCCATAAAATCGTCAACAAAACGGGATACCTGGTTTTTCATTTGCTAAAAATTTGATTGGTTATATTTTGATTTTTCTGTTCGAACTCCTAAACCGCGACAAAAATAATAGTTTTTACGGACTTTTACTTATAATCCACCACGTTTTTTTAAGTTTAAATTACGAACTATCGAAAAAATGAAGCGTTCGAAGAAAAAACTACCTTTGTCGAACAGAAAATAACACTGCACATTATGGAAAAAGAAGCACCAAGTGTTGGCCGAAAATGCTTTGTTTGCGGCAAAGACCTAACAAGGGAGGACTACATTGTTCATCCAAAAACAAACCTACCCGAATGTCGCGCCTGCATTGGAAGCGAAGCGGAAGAGAAAGCCGTTCGGGAAGCATTCGATTCTTTGGGCGAGGATTTTGTATGCGGCTGCATTTAATCAATAAGTGCCTACCTGATTGGCAGGAGCTTTTACCTCAGCAGGGATCGCGCCCCGATAAAATACCCGTCCGCTGCCCGTAATTTCAATGCCTAAAAATGAAAGGGAGCGACAATAGACCAGTCCCGAGCCGTTAAGACCGACATTCAAATAATCGGCGGCTAAGTCACCCGCCTCTATCTTTCCGGAACCCTCCTGAATTAAGCGCGCTTTATCGGCATGCCCGCGAACAAGTAGAGAACCACTTCCGACCTGTCTCAGCTGAAGCTCACCAAAACCTCCCTCCAGGTCGATAACGCCACCGCCATTACTTAAAACTTTTAAATGGTCCGCCTCCACCCCTCTGGCTTTTACACGGGCACGAGCGTAAACCTTGATGTCGCTTAAATCTGTTTGTAAAGAGTCGATGTTCACCCAGCCATCACCAAAAACCTCCAGCAAATCAAGTCTCGATGTGGTCACTGTAATTACAACCGGCTCCCGTGGAATCAGCGTGTAATTGGGCAAGCGACGAATCAGCAAAGTACCCCGCAGCACTTCTGTATGTATGTAAGCTAAAAGATTGGCGTCGGCCTGAACCTGCACTTGCTGCTGATCGCCAGGCTTCAACTGCAAGGTAAAATCATCGTAAAATTCAATGGAGGTAAAAGCAGCATGCACCCGTTCCTGGGGCTCGGCCGACTTACCATCTCCTACCACCTCAATATTAAGGATGCCTTCACAGGATGCAAGCATCAGCAAGAGAATGCCTCCAAAAACAAATCTGTAGCTATTTACGACCACCCGACCCCTGTTTACCGGTTAGTATTACGTTCTTGTACAAAGATAGACGAGACAAAGATAAATGCAATAAATATTATACTGTAGCGATACAAGCAAATACAAAATTATTATCTTTGAAGTGCTTTTGGTTTATATTAGTTTAAAAGGGAAGGGAACAAAGGTTTCTTTCCCTTTTTCTATTTTTAAAGCATAATCAAAAACCGCGACAGTATGGATTTTTTTAAACTCGCCGCCCTGCGTCAATCGGTCCGTCAATTCAAAAGCCAGGCCCCCACACGCAACGAAATTCTTCAAATTTTAGAAGCGGGTCGACTCGCCCCCTCAGCCGTCAACTACCAGCCTTGGCAAATAGTTGTGGCCGATGCGCCCAACTTACGCCAACAACTCTGGGAAGCCTATCCACGCGATTGGTTCAAAGCAGCCCCGGTTGTATTGGTCATTTGCGGCAACCATAACGAAGCCTGGAAACGGGGTGTCGACAAAAAAGATCATTGCGACATCGACGCAGCCATCTTAACCGATCACCTCAGTTTAATGGCTGCCAGTATCGGAATTGGATCTTGCTGGGTATGTAATTTTAATCCCGAAAAAGTTCGGGAAGCTTTACAACTTCCCGAACATTTGGAGCCCATGGTTTTACTTCCTTTGGGCTATCCTGCATCACCCCTGGATGTGGGTGAAAAAAGACGCAAGCCCTTGGAAGATATTGTCTTTCATAACGGTCTGTCCAGATTCTACTGACCCGGGCCTGCTAGCGTATGTTGATGCCTACGCCGGCCGACAACATGGAATAGTCGCCAAAGGTATAATCGCCATGGATGGCAAAAAAGCCAAAGCGCAAACGCAGTCCTGCATTGAAATCGACGCCATTGGTGGTGTAGCCGAGGGTAAAAGGATCCTGTCCAATCCCCGGATATTCCCCCTTAAGTGCAAAGTCGCTGTTGGTGGTGCCATAACCCACACCAGTATAAACTGCCAAAATGGGCATATTCAATCCAACAAGCAGGCGACTGGTAAATGCGCCGGAGGTAACCTCGAGGAGCTGATCCGAACCACCGCCATAGGCACTGACATCCACGTCAGAACCCAAATGCGTATAGCCCACCATTACCGAGCTCTGCAGCATAGGCATCCTTTTCAAAAAAGGGATGTACTGCTTCAGACTGTGCTTGACGCCAAAACCATAGAGGTTTACTTTTCCGGCATCTCCTAAAGAAGTACTCGGAATGAAACGTAGCACCACTTCGGTATCCCAGGGCAAACCCACCGCTGCCTGTACCATGGGGGCCGGCAGCTTGTCGAAACCACTGCCATTGGGCAGGGTCAGGACAGACTCCCCTTCGTACTCCAAGCGCGGACGCAGGGCTTCCGGCATGCTTCCGGCAGCAGTCGGTGCCATATAAAGATTTGGATCTTCCAACGACCACCCCTCACTCATCTGTGGCAAGAGAGCCGCAACGTCAAAGGTCTTCCCCACATCGGGAACCATGGCCATATTCACCCCAAAAGTGAGGTCAAAACCCCCAATCCGGTGAACACCGGCCGAGTTGTACCAACCCCCATTTAAGGATTTTCCAAGCATTTCGCCATAGGGTTGCAAATAGGCTTCTGATACAATACGGGCATCCTCAACACCCATTTCCAGAAAATCGGTGACTTGCTTTTGGGCTTTTAGTCCCACCGGCAAAAGCAATAGGAACACCACAAGCATCGAACTCAGCATTTTTAATTTCATAGGTCTTTGATTTTTTGGTTAGCAAACATATATGATTAAGCTTCCTTGAACAAACCAAGTGGCAGCACGCAAGGTTCAAATTTCCCTGCAAATAAGAGGCAAAAAGATAAAAATGTGACAAAAATCATAAGTTTGTGTCCAATTATTAACTTTGCAATGCAGCTTCGAATGTGTAAAATTGCAGCTTTCAAACTCAGTGTTCATTTATTCTTATTTTAAATCCAATACATGAAAGCGTTGCACAATCGTTTAAGGCAAACAATCCTGGCATCGACTTGTTTGCTTGCTGTACTCTTAACAACACAATGTAAAAATAAAACAGATATGACGGATAACAATCCTTTATTACAAGAATTCAACACCCCACATCAAACACCGCCCTTTACTCAAATACAGACTGCACACTATATTCCGGCTTTTACTGCAGCCATGGAAGAGGGACGTGCAGAAATCAAGGCCATCATCGACAATCCTGCGACACCGGACTTCAACAACACCATCGAAGCCCTGGAAAAGGCGGGCAATAAGTTGAGTCGCATCAGCAGCATCTTTTTCAACCTCAACTCGGCAGAGACCAGCGAGGCCATTCAGGAGGTGGCCCGGGAGGTATCTCCCCTCCTTTCGGAATACGGCAACGACATTTGGCTGAACGAGGCTCTTTTTGCCAGAGTAAAAGCCGTGTACGAGCAAAAGGACAAACTTACACTCAGCACAGAGCAGGCTACCCTCCTGGATAATACTTATAAAGGTTTTGTTCGTCGTGGTGCGCTGTTGAATGCTGAGGACAAGCAAAAATACCGCAACATAACCGCAGAACTCTCCAAGCTCTCCCTGCAGTTTGGTGAAAACCTGCTGGCGGAGACCAACGACTACAAACTGCATATTACCGATGAGGCCGACCTGGCGGGTTTGCCCGAGGCAGTGCGCGAAGCCGCTCAGCAACTGGCCGAAAGCGAAGGAAAAGAAGGCTGGATGTTTTCGCTGCATGCGCCCAGCATGCTGCCCTTTATGCAGTATGCCGACCAGCGGGAGCTGCGCGAGCAACTCTTCCGTGCTTCTACCAAACGGGGCAATCAGGATAACCAAAACGACAACAAAGCCAACATCCTGCGTCAGGCCGAACTTCGCCTGGCGAAAGCGCAGCTTTTGGGTTACCGGTCGCACGCCGACTATGTGCTGGAAGAGCGGATGGCGCAGAGCGCCGACAAAGTCAATGCTTTCTTAAACGAACTTTTCGAAAAATCCTTCCCCTTTGCCCAGGAAGATGTGGCCCAGGTGGCCGCCTTTGCCAAACAGCAGGGCCTCGAAGGGGAACTACAGCGTTGGGATTTTGCTTACTATTCTGAAAAGCTGAAGACTTCCTTGTTCGACTTGAACGAAGAAATGACCAAACCCTATTTCCAACTGGAAAAGGTAAAAGCGGGCATTTTCGATTTGACCAATAAGCTGTGGGGACTCAGCTACAAACTGAACAAGGACATTCCGGTGTACCATCCCGATGTGTTTGCCTATGAGGTCTTCAACCGCGACGAGCAAGTCATTTCGGTACTCTACCTCGATTTTCATCCCCGCAAGGGCAAGCAGGGCGGTGCCTGGATGACCTCCTTCCGCGACCAACATGTGGAAAACGGCCAAAACATCATTCCCCACGTTTCGGTGGTTTGCAATTTCACGCCGCCCACCGCCTCTCGCCCCTCCCTCCTGACTTTCAACGAGGTGACCACTTTCTTACATGAATTTGGCCATGCCCTGCACGGCATGCTCAGCGAAGTGACCTACGAAAGTCTTTCCGGCACCAGTGTGTACCGCGACTTTGTTGAATTGCCCTCACAAATTATGGAAAACTGGGCGCTGGAGAAGGAGTGGCTCCAGGATGTGGCTGTTCACTACCAGACCGGGGAGACCATGCCTGAGGACCTCATTCAAAAAATTATTGCTGCCGATAATTTCCAGAGTGGCTACCTGACCGTTCGTCAGCTCAGCTTCGGCTTCAACGACATGGCCTGGCACTCCATTACCGAACCCGTTGCCACCGACGCCATCAGTTTTGAGAAAGCCGCCATGGCCAAAACCGAGCTTTTTCCCGAAGTGGCGGGCAGCTGTTTCAGTACCGCCTTCGGACACATCTTCGACGGGGGCTATGCCGCCGGCTACTACGGCTACAAATGGGCCGAAGTCCTCGATGCCGATGCCTATGCCCTCTTCAAAGAAAAAGGCATCTTCGACCAGGCTACCGCCGAAAGCTTTCGCGAACACATCCTCAGTAAGGGCGGCACCCGCCACCCCATGGACCTCTACGTTGCTTTTCGTGGCGCCGAACCCTCGGTGGAAGCCCTCCTGCTGCGCAGCGGTCTCAGCAAGTAACACCTGTTTGCAGACAAGCAAAAAAAGGAGGAAAGCGACAGCGCTTTCCTCCTTTTTTTTTTGATTTAAACCATTAGTGATAAATGGATAATATCATATCCGGAGTACTCATGTACTCAAAAGGATTAGAGTCAGTCCATCCTATATAATGCAAAGTAACACTCTTATCTTCAGTAACATAAAACCTAAATTCCCAAACCAAAATACTCCCTTCATGATAGGAAATATAAGTATGTCTAAAATACCGGTCACTGCCAGGCAGAAATCCTTCCTCTATTAAATCATAGTCAAACAATTTACCAAACACCCCTTTAGGAGGCTTTAAACTGATGATTTCAAATTTTGCCAAATAATCATTCAACTCGGTAATTTTCTTGGATTCATCCCAATTGGCACCAAGACTTTCAACAATGAAGTCGGCATTTTCCTTGTGCTTATTGTTCTTTAGATTCTCAAAAAAGGTTGTGACCAGTTGCTTTGCTGCGGTAAGAGATTCGTCCGTTGGCATCTTCGATTTGTCAATACTCTGGCCCCAAAGACCAGGAGTTAAGCCCATAAAGAGGAACACCGTTAAAAGGATAATTCGATTTTTCATAAGTTTGAAATTAGGAGTTAATAAAGAACGAAAATAGCACTTTTCCATCAACGGAGATCCTGTGGCACAAAAATATTTCACAAACACAAAATACTTATGAAGTGAAAAAAAACTGCCCCTAACTTTAAGGAAGGAGGTGTAGAAGAACTGCCTTAAGTTAAAACTCGTACAAAGTAAGATGCAGATGCTCAAGCCTCTGAATGTTTCCGTAAGCGAGTAAAGGAAGGCAGCATTACAAGCACGGCACTACTCAGGAAGGGAAGTGGTGCAAGATAGCGACCTACAGAAAACAACTCGACCAAGCGAAGATGTATACCATCAAGCCTCAGATTATTTCCGATTATGAGCATTTGTAAATGACGCGTAAAAAATTCCGGCTTCACTCTGGAAGGGAAGTAGTGTAGAACAGCTGCCTTCAGAAAAACTCGTCAGAGCGCAGATGCAGCTGTTCAAGCCTCTGAATGTTTCCGTAAGTGAACAAAGGAGTGCAACGTCAAAAACATCGCTGTTTGAGCCAAAGGCGAGTTTCGATGTTTTTAGTGAAGCGACTGCAGTGAACAGGAAACAGACAGCAGCGCAGAACAGCTGCATCAAGCGTAAGGAATAGAAATTTTATGTCAGCAGCAGGAATACACTACGACCACCCGAGTTTCAGAACAACTGCAACAAGCTAAACTCCTGGAGGTACTACGCCAGTTGCAGCTTCACCACCATCTTCTTCACCTCCATCGCTTCCTCCTTCTTCACCAAAGCCTTATGAATCTCCCCCGGAAAGAAAATCACAAAAGCACCTTTGGGAACAAGCACCTCGTATCCCTCCCCTTCAAATACCGTGATGTCCTTCTCCGCATCGTAAGCCTTCACTTCCTTCATATTATCCTCCGGAGCATAAAAAATACGCTCCTCTCCTTCCGCCAAAAAGTGAATATCGAGGTACTGCTCATGCGCCTCCCAAATACAGTCGTCGTAATCTTTCGTCGATCGTTTCATGCCATTGGCAAATAAATGCTCGCCTACAAGCTCCTGCTTTCCTTCAGGAAAATCTTCAGCATTGACCTCCTCCAAAAAATCAAAAGCCTGCTCCAGGGAAGGATGCAGCATAAAATACCTTGCGGCATTGTCCAGTGTATCTACTATCATAGTCTTATTAATTTAGCAACACAAAATTACAGATAAAAGTGGCCATCCTCCCAAAAATGTACGAAATTAAACCGATAAACTGTCGCGATGCATTCAATGGCACAGAAACCATTTAAAGTCCGGAGGTTTTTTCAGCTTAAAACAAAACCAGCATAACAAACTATATACCAACACCTACACCCTTTAACAAAACACCGGCACCCCTGAGAATACTGGGATTTTTAATTTTTTATGCCTATATTTGTCGCACAGAACACATTTTTAGGTTTTGGGTCAACCGGAAAAACGGAAACAAAAACGACCAACTTTTAACGGGCAATCAGCGCTTTTCACCAATGGTCAAAAGCAGCCATCTACCTTACAAACAGTGCTCCACGGCACAACGACCAAAACCACCGTCCCGTTAGCGGTCACAACACAAAAACCATGGACAAAATTTTCACCGAACACCAGGAGTCAATCGCCCACAAGATTGAACCCAAATCGCAGTTGAAAAACTGGCGCGACTGGAAGTGGCATATGCGCCACGCCATCAAGACCATCGAAGAATTTGAAAACCTGACCGGCATTCGGTTCTCCCAGGAAGAACGAAAGAAGTTTACAGAAACCCAGGACCGTTTTCCCCTCTCCATTACGCCCTATTACCTCTCCCTCATTAAAAAGGACAATTTCCGGAACGACCCGGTTTACAAGCAATCCTTTCTCGACAACCGCGAACTCATCATCTCCAACAGCGAGATGGGCGACCCCCTGTCTGAGGACCACGACAGTCCCGTTCCCGGCATTACCCACCGCTACCCCGACCGGGTGCTTATGCTTGTCAGCAACGTATGTGCGATGTACTGCCGCCATTGCACCCGCAAGCGCAAGGTGGGCGATGTAGACTCCATTCCCAACAGGGCACAGATTAAAGAAGGTATTGAATACATCCGCAACAACCCGCAGGTACGCGACGTACTGCTGTCGGGCGGCGACCCCTTTTTATTGAGCGACGATTACCTCGACTGGATTTTGACCGAACTCCGTGCCATTCCGCACGTTGAAGTCGTCCGCATAGGCACCCGTACCCCCGTGGTACTGCCCTACCGCATCACCGACGATTTGGTGAACATGCTTAAAAAGCACCATCCGCTGTGGATCAACACCCATTTTAACCACCCGCGCGAACTCACCGCCTCAGCACGGGAAGCCCTGGCCAAACTGGCCGATGCCGGCATCCCTCTGGGCAACCAGTCCGTGTTGCTGGCCGACGTCAACGACTGTCCCCGCATTATGAAGGACCTGGTACACAAACTGGTGATGAACCGCGTACGTCCCTACTATCTTTATCAGTGTGATTTATCGGAGGGACTCTCCCACTTCCGGACGCCCGTCGGAAAAGGCATCGAAATTATGGAAAGTCTCATAGGCCATACCAGCGGCTTTGCCGTTCCAACCTATGTAATTGATGCCCCGGGCGGCGGCGGAAAAATACCCGTAATGCCCAACTACATCATTTCGTGGAGCACCAACAAAGTCATTCTGCGCAATTACGAGGGCGTAATCACCTCCTACCAGGAGCCCGACAAGTACGAATCGACCATCTGCGACCGCAACTGTGCCGATTGCAGCCTCGAACTCGACGTCAACGAAAGCGACGAAATAAATGCCATCGGTATTGAGCAGCTCTTGTCCGATTACGACGACACCATTTCGCTCATACCCTCGAACAACGAACGTTACGAACGAAGAAACGACAGCACCGAGTAGGGTGCTGTCCCCATCAAAACTGAAATATATGGATGTTATAGAAAACTGGGGCGCCTCACGCATATCGCACGGACCGGACAGCAGTCGGATTTACCTGATGGATCTGGATCCGGCAGATTTTCCACAAATCTTGCCGGCTTTGGAGCAAATCGCCGAAAAAGGCCGCTACACCAAGCTCTTTGCCAAGGTACCGGCCCGCTATGGCCCGGCCTTCCAGAACAGAGGCTATGTTATAGAGGCCGCCGTTCCGGGCTTTTACAAGGGAGAAGAAGACGCCCTCTTTCTCATGAAATATACCGACCCCGAAAGGAGTCGCCCCGAAAGCGAGCAGCTCGAAGCCTTCCAGGCTTTGCTTCTGGAAGGGACCGACTACCGTCACAAAGAAATGGACGCAGCCTACCGGCTGCGCCCCCTGGGCGAAGCCGATGCCGAAGCCATGGTGCCGGTATTTAAGCAGGTTTTCGAGACCTACCCCTTCCCCATTTACGATCCGGCCTTCCTCATTCAAAGCATGCGCGAAGACGGCACCCGCTATTTTGGGGCCTTTAAAGACGGGGAACTCATCGCCATCAGCTCGGCAGAGTGCAACGACATCAAGCTGAATGCCGAGATGACCGACTTTGCAGTATTGCCCACCCACCGGGGTCAACGACTGGCCGTGCACCTGCTGCGCTTTATGGAGGAGCAGCTGACGGCCGACGGCTTCCTGACCTTTTACACCATTGCTCGTTTGCATTCGCTGCCCATGAACAAGACTTTTTACAACCTGGGCTATCGCTTTGCCGGCACCCTTACCCGAAACACCCAGATTGCAGGAAAAATTGAAAGTATGAACGTGTGGTACAAGCACGCACGCCCATAAAACAACATTATGCATTGGATTGACCTGAGCATTGTAGTGGTTTACTTCGCTGCCATGCTTTTCATCGGCTTTTGGTTTCACCGGAAGAACAACAACACCGAAGACTATTTTGTAGGGAGCAGAGAGATGACCAAGTGGCACCTGGGGCTCTCGGTCGTCGCCACCGACGTCGGTGGCGGCTTTTCGATTGGACTGGGGGGACTGGGTTTTGTGATGGGCCTCTCGGGCTCGTGGATTTTGTTTACGGGACTCCTGGGAGCCTGGCTCACCGCCGTGGTGCTTATCCCTAAAGTGCACCGTAGGGGCGTCGCCAACAAAATGCAGACCTTCCCCGAGATTCTCCAACACAGTTACGGAAAAATCGTTGCCCTGGCCGCGGCACTTATTTCTGCCATCGGTTACATGGGCTTCACCGCCAGTCAGGTCCTGGCTGGAGCCAAACTCACTTCGGCCACCTTTGTGGGCGTGGACATACCCGAAGCCGTAATCATTATGGGGGCCATTGCCGTGGTGTACACCGCACTGGGCGGCATCAAGGCCGTCATTTACACCGACACCGTACAGTGGATCATTTTACTGTCGGGCCTCTCCCTTGTAGGCGTACCCTTCGCCCTCAAAGCCCTGGGCGGATGGGAAGCGGCCAAAGTCTTTCTGGGAGCCGAAATGTTGCAAATGACCAACCTTTCGATCAGCACCCTCATCAACTGGACCTTTTCCATCATTCCCATTTGGTTCATCGGCATGACCCTGTACCAACGCATTTTTGCCGCCAAGTCGGGCAAGGAAGCCCAACGTGCATGGTTCATTGCCGGCCTCTTCGAATGGCCCTTCATGGCCTTTCTGGGCGTATTTCTGGGTATGCTGGCCAAAGCCAGCTTTGGTGCCGGCATTATCCCCGAGGCCGAAATGGCCATGGCCGACAACGAGTCGGCCATGCCCTTAATGCTGAAACACGTGCTGCCCATAGGGGCATTGGGATTAATACTGGCGGCTTATTTCTCCGCCATATTGTCGACGGCCGACAGCTGCCTGATGGCGGCCTCGGGCAACATCAGTCGCGACCTCTTCAACTACAAAAAATCGAAGAACGCCCTCAAGGTAGTGCAGTGGATGACCCTCGTCATTGGCATACTGGCCATCGTCATTGCCTTGTACATTCCTTCGGTACTCGAACTTATGCTGCTCTCCTATGGGTTTATGGTAAGTGGACTCATGGCTCCTGTCCTGGGCTTTCTCATTTATAAAAAACCCTCACGCACTGCGGCCATCGCCTCCATGATCAGCGGCAGTCTCACCCTCTTAATTGTTCAAGTCGGCCAACTTCCCCTGCCCTGGGACCTCGATGCCGTAGTGCCCGCCCTCAGCATCAGTCTCCTTACCCTCTTTGTTATGCAGGCTTATTACTCAAACGAGTCCCCCGACGCCCAATCAGCATAAAACGACTGTCGGGGGCCATGCCCTCCAGGGGTTCTAAAAGATTTACGGGACAAAGCCAAACCGTAAAATACACCGGGGGGACCAGGCTTACGTTTACATAAGAAGTGTAAATCTCATTCTCGGTCACCGACAATTCCGATTCGGTCAACAAGGGCCAGGCATCCGCCTCTACACTTCCTGAAGAACTCTCAAAAAGACGGTAAAACTTAAAGCCGTCGCAATCCAGGTCCTCCCAGTCGAGCTGCAACACCCCCTCGTTGGAGGCATACTGCAGATTGTTGTTTTCCGAAAACATTGGGGGAATGTTCAGCTTATAGCTCATCTCACCAATCCAGGCATGCTTCAGCACCACGGCCACCTCGGCACCCGGCAAAAGATTCAAGCCCTCTACCACGTACAAACCATCAAAAAAATCGTCTTTGGTCGCATTAAATCCAGCCACCGTGAGCACTGCATCGTCGATGTTCTCCACCTCCCCCGATGCATCACTCAACCGGATTTCAAAGTCCCACAAGCCATCGTCCAACTGCAAAACCCCTTCCACCACCATCTTTAAATCAGAAGCGCTTACCACAGGAATCTTCTCAAACAAAGCCTCAATCTGTAAATTTTCATCCACCACGACTTGCACCGGATTGGCTGTGGAAGTCAATCCCCCCCACCCCTTAAAAAGCCAGCCTGTGGCAGGGACTGCCTCCAGGGTAAGCACCGTTCCCTGCCTGTAAGGACCCGTTTCCGGAGAAACATTCACCACGCCGCCGGCTTCGGTCCAGTCCACCTCCACAGTAAACTCCGGCAGGTTAACGTCGTCCCCGGTTTTATCCTCGCAGCCCCCCAGCAAAGGCAGGCCGGCCAAAAGCACCAGACCCATCACCAGTCCGATTGCCCATTTAACTTGCAGCTTCTCTTTCATACTTTTCATTTGGTTTGTTTAATCCGGAATAAGAACGTCGACCTGCTCCCAATTATTACGGCCAACTACCACTTTAACAGGACTTAACAATAGCAGAAAGAAAGCTACTGTTCAGCAAGTCGGGAAAAACCCCTAAATTAGGGCAACCAAAAAACATAGAACGTGAAAACAACCATCTTTCTCCAAACCGCCCTCCTGTTTATAGCGCTGCTGGGGGGGAGCTCCTGCCAACCATCGGGGGGCATCATTCAACCCGGCGACTACTCCGAAACCATACGCATTGCCTGTGTGGGCAACAGCATTACCTATGGCATGGGCATTGAAGGTCGCGACAGTCTCAGCTACCCCGCCCAGCTGCAAGATTTGCTGGGCAACAAATTTGAAGTACGTAACTTCGGGGTAAGTGCCCGCACACTCATGAGCAGCGGCGATTTACCCTACATTAAAGAACCCGAATACCTGGCCGCATTGGAATTTAAGCCCCATGTGGTGCTCGTCAAACTGGGAACCAACGACACCAAACCACACAACTGGGTGCATAACGGGGACTTAGAAAAGGACTACACCCAACTCATTCAGAGTTTTCAGGCGCTGGAAAGCAAGCCCAAAGTAGTGCTGTTGAAAGCGGCTCCTGCCTTTCCCGAGCGCTGGGGCATCAGCGACAGCACCATTGTTAACCACCTGAATCCCAGAATAGAGAAGCTGGCGACAGAGCTTGGACTGCCCTGCATCGATCTGCACACGGCCCTGGCCGGCAGGGACGAACTCTTCCCCGATTTGATTCACCCCAACGCAGAGGGAGCTGGTATTATGGCCCACAGCATTTACGAGGCCTTGCTGGGCCAAGCGGCAAAATAAGCGCCATAGACCTCAGCAAAACAGCTTAGCGTTTAAAGAATACGAAATCACTTTCAATAAAAAGGGCTGCACGCGCAGCCCTTTTCTTATTACAATTTCTCCTCTCCTTCGTAAAAGCCCTCGGCCGACAAAAAAGGGATCTCTTCACTTTCCTCCAGCTCCAACATTTCAATGAGCTGATCCAGGGTAGCAGAAATTTGCTCCACTTTACCGGGCGACAAGCGCTCCAATTTGGAGGCCAATCGCTGTTGCAACAGGTCCGGTGTTTTCTCCAGCAGCTCATCCCCCGCCGAAGTCAGGGTAATGTGCGTCACCCGCTTGTCGCCACTCTTGGGCAAACGGGCCAGTAAACCGTGCTTCTCCAAGCGTGTAATGATGCCGGTCACCGTGCTCGAATTCAAATTCAAATGCTCCCGAATGGCGCGCTGCGTGGCCTGGTAGTTGGGGGAGGACTTCAAATATTCCAGACACAGAATCTGAGGAATGCTTACCCCAAAATCTTTTTGCACCTTTTTCGATTCCAGATTAATCGAACGTACAATGCGGCGCACCCGTATTAAAATACCCCTGTAATCCATTGCCTTAACTCTTATAAACGAAACACTTCCGCCGCGGCATAGCGGTTGGTCAAACGCACACTGAAACGCTCCTGCAAAGGCGCAAAAGCAGCCGCCGCCACTTCCGGTCGGTTGTTCTCCTCCGACAGGTGCGAAAGGTACACCACCTGCAAATTCGCGTGGTGATGCGCTTGCAACAACTCAAAAGCCTGCAGATTGGACAGGTGCCCCCGATCACCAGCCACCCGCACTTTCAAATGCGGTGGATAAGGGCCCGACCACAGCATGTCCTCATCGTAATTGGCCTCCAAAAACAAGGCATCGCATAGCGGCAACTCCCGCCGTACATTATCGCAAGGCTCCCCAATATCGGTAAAAACGCCTACGTTTTTGCCCGCGTGCTCCACTCTAAAACTACAAGGTTCTGCCGCATCGTGCAACTTCAAAAAGCTGTGGATTTTAAAGGCGCCCACCTCCAGGACTTCACCCGGTTCAAAAAAAAGTACCCGTGTGGGCCGATTGGGTCCCCAGCTTTTTTCGTGCGACTTCCGGGTCATATATACCGGAACTTCCAGCTTATTACTCAAAACCCGTACCCCCCTGAAGTGATCGGCATGCTCGTGTGAAATCAAAATGGCACGAATGCGACCCGGATCCAGTCCCCGCTCCTTCATACGCTCCAGCACCTGGCGGCGACTGATGCCCGCATCGATCAAAACAGCATCGCTGCCGTTGCCTATGTAATAACAATTCCCGTTACTCCCCGAAGCCAGGGCACATATTTCCAACATCTTATTATTCCTTCCTTTACCGGTACCGCTTCCGCTAACGCAGTCCCTGTACCCCTATACGAATGGCTTTAAGCCCAATCCATTCCACCAAATAACGCTCGCACAGCTCCAAAGCAGCCTCCAACTCAGCGGCCTCTCCTGCAAAAGCAGGCAGCACCATCCAAAAACGACGCGTTTGCTCCGTCACCATGGTGCGGACCGAATCGCTGGTAGAAGTACCAAAAGCCCCAATTTCATCCCTAAACACCGGTAAGCGTTCGATGTTCACATCGCCGCGACCAATGCCCACGTAGGCTTCCTCTGCTTCACCAATACCCAGGGTCACCTGTCCCACCACCTTATCTGCATCGTAGCCGCCAATGGAAAAACCCGTCTCCACCGACACCCGGTTAAGCACATCCACCACGCTGTTCACCCGATAAAGACCCTTGCCTGAGGCAATGCGACGAAGCAGACTCTCCGCAGCCGGCCGGTAACGATTGGGATCCTTGCCCAAAAGCCGGTAGGCATTCTTGGTAGCCGCCACCACCGGGTGGCGGCGAATGGCCTCGGCATCCAAATCCTTTTCCAGGCGACTTGCCACCGCCTCCATTTCCGCATTAAAAGCAGCTGAAGCAGGCGTCACCACCACTTCGGCCTCCACCGTTCCCAAAAGCAAATCCGGAAAGCGCGCGGCCATTTCCTGGTCAACAGTAATCTCCAAAACAAACAGGTTTAGAAAAATCAAAAGTAACAAAAACGAAGGTTTTTTCCCATCTTTGCAGGCATGATTGAAACAACAGCTTTTCCCAAAGACCTGAAAGCGGTCTTTTTTGATATGGACGGGGTTTTGTACGACTCCATGACCAACCACGCCCACACCTGGGTCGAGAGTTTTAAAGCAGCAGGCATCGACTTTCCGGCCTACGATGCCTACATGAACGAAGGGCGCACCGGTCCCTCCACCATCATCAAAGCCTTTGAGTTGTACGGCAGTCGCAGCGCCACAGAAAGAGACATTCAGGAAATTTACGACCACAAAACCCGGTTGATGCAAGAAGCCCCCGAGGCGGCCTTGATGCCCGGCATGCAGGACGTGCTGCGCCAAACGATGGCGAAGGGACTAAAAGTGGTGGTGGTAACCGGCTCTAAGCAGCCCATGTTGCTGAGTCGACTTAAAAACGATTACCACATTGCCGACGACAACATCATCAGTGGCTTCGATGTTAAAAAGGGCAAGCCCGATCCGGAGCCCTACCTTATGGCCCTGGAAAAGGCCGGATGTTTGGCCAGCCAGGCCCTTGTGGTAGAAAATGCGCCCTTGGGCGTAGAATCGGCCCGGGCGGCCGGCATCTTCACCATTGCGGTAAACACCGGAATTTTAAAACCCGAAGTCCTCAGTCACGCGGGCGCCAATCTGGTTTTTCCGGGCACCGAAGCCCTGGCGGAAGAATGGCCCGGGATGTTGTAGAAGCATCAGCTGTAAACCGTAAGCACCAGGCGGCGCGCGCCGCCATGGTTGCGAAACTCACACAAATAAATGCCCTGCCAGGTTCCCAGAGCCAGACGACCGTCTCTAATGGGAATCGTCAAAGATGGGCCCAGCAACGAAGCCTTCACATGGGCCGGCATATCGTCCGCCCCCTCCAGCGTATGCCGGTAATCCGGTTGATTCTCGGGCACCAGGCGGTTCATAATGGTTTCAAAATCCTCCCGTACGGTAGGGTCGGCATTTTCGTTGAGCGAGAGTGCAGCCGAAGTGTGCTGAATAAAAATATTCAGCATACCCGTTCGGGGCAAAGCGGGCAGTTCTGCCTCGATGCGACTGGTAATTAAATGGTAGCCCCTTTTGTAAGGAGGCAAACTAAGTGTCTTTTGTTCTGTCATGACTTCAATAATCAAACACGTTTCATCAATACAACCAAAGATAAACAATTTTGGTTTGGACCGCCTTCTGCTTATTTTTGATACATTTGTCCTTATAAACACACAAGCCAAACAATCAGTTCAACTACATTCATGATACAGGAAAGCGTCAAAACACTGCTGCAAACTGAGGCAGAGGCAGTCAAAAACATACCCGTCACCCCCGAATTTGAAAAAGCCCTGAACATCCTGTGGGAACAGGTGCACCAGAAAAAGGGAAAACTGATTACCAGTGGCATGGGTAAGGCGGGCCAAATTGCCATAAACATGGCAACGACCTTCAGCAGCACCGGCACCCCTGCCGTTTTTCTGCACCCCTCTGAAGCCCAGCACGGCGACCTGGGGGTTATTCAGGAGAACGACACCATGATACTGATCTCCAATTCGGGTAAGACCCGTGAGATCATCGAATTGGTGGAGCTGGCACGTGGATTACGACCCGGCATTCGTTTTATTGTCATTACGGGCAACCCCGACTCCCTGTTGGCCCAGGCCGCAGAAGCCACTTTATTTACCGGTAATCCCCCGGAGGTCTGTGCGCTGGGCTTAACGCCCACTACCTCAACAACTACCATGACCGTTATCGGCGATGTACTGGTGGTGCTGTTGATGAAGAAAATTGGATTTACTAACCGCGACTACTCCTTACGTCACCACGGAGGTTATCTGGGCGACAAATCGCGTGAGGCAGCTGGTCGAGAAAATAAATAACATCATGAGCAACTTCAACTGGAAAGCACTGCAGAACGGATCAGACATCCGCGGCGTTGCCCTCGAAGGGGTCAGCGGTGAAAATGTTAATCTGACTCCCGATACAGTGGCCCGTCTGGGTGAAGCCTTCGTGGCCTGGTTGCAAAAACGAAGCAACAAAACAAAACTGCGTTTGGCTGTGGGTATGGACTCCCGCCTGTCGGGACCCGACTTGCGTGCAGCCCTGTGCCGGCAACTGTCGCGTTGCGGTGTAGAAGTCCTCGATTGCGGTCTGGCCTCCACCCCGGCCATGTTCATGACTACCATAAAGGCTGAAGAGCCTGCCGACGGCGCCCTCATGCTTACCGCCAGTCACCTCCCCTTCAACCGCAACGGCATTAAGTTTTTTACACCGGAGGGCGGACTTGAGAAAAGGGACATCAGCGACCTGTTGGCCCTGGCTGAGGAAGGCTCTGAGCTGCCTGGGTCAAAAGCAGGCAGCATCAAGGAAGTAGATTTCATGTCGGCCTATGCCGCCCATTTTGTGGAACTGATTCGTGAGGGGGTAAAACACCCCACCCACTACAACGAACCCCTCAAAGGCATCAAAATTGTGGTAGATGCCGGCAATGGTGCAGGGGGCTTTTATGCCTCACAGGTATTGGCCCCCCTGGGCGCCGATGTTTCAGCCAGTCAGTTTTTGGAGCCCGACGGCCGGTTCCCCAACCATGTTCCCAACCCCGAGGACGAGCTGGCCATGGCTTCGGTGGTGCGTCAGGTGAAAAACAACGGGGCCGACCTGGGCATTATTTTCGACACGGACGTGGATCGGGCTGCCCTGGTGGCAGAAAACGGTCAGGCCATCAACCGCAACGAACTCATTGCCCTTATCGCGGCAGTGGTGCTCGATGAACACCCGGGAACCACGGTGGTTACTGATTCAGTGACCTCCAACGGACTCTCCTGGTTCATCAACAACCACCTAAAAGGTCGCCACCACCGCTATCAGCGTGGCTATAAAAACGTCATCAACGAAGCCAAACGGCTTAACGAAAAGGGAGAAGATTGCTGGCTGGCCATTGAAACTTCCGGCCATGCGGCCTTGCGCGAAAACCATTTCCTGGACGACGGTGCCTTTTTGGCCACAAAACTGGTCATCAGCATGGCCAAAGCCCGTCAGCAAGGACGAAAGCTGACCGATTTACTGACGCACCTACCCCAACCCTTGCAGAGCTGTGAAGTACGCCTGACCATTAAAACAAGTGACTTTAAAGACTATGGCGAAAAAATAATTACCGACCTGGGCATATTGGCGGGCAACCGACACGGCTGGGACATCGCACCCGACAATTTTGAAGGTGTGCGCATTCAATGCGGTCCCCCGCTGAAAAAAGGCTGGTTTTTACTTCGGATGTCCTTGCACGACCCGGTTCTCCCGCTCAATTTGGAGGCCGAAGAAGCAGGAGCCCTGGACGAGATGTTGGACCTGCTGCGTACCTTCTTTTCGGTATATGAACATTTGGACAGCTCCGCCCTTAAGCGCGTAAAGTGCTGATGTACTGTAGACTGAACGGCCCCAACAACCAAAAACCCAAAAGCAACAAACCAAAACAATAAAACAATAAATCTCTCAACCAATAAGTAAGTATGCGAATTCATAAGGAAGACACCCTGGCTTTAATTGTAGATATTCAGGAACGCTTGTTTCCGCACATTCACCAGCACGAGCAGCTGGCACAAAACACCCGAATTTTGATTCAGGGATTACAAGTATTGCAGGTCCCCCTGCACATTACCGAGCAATACCGTAAGGGATTGGGGGCTACCATACCCCAGTTGGCCGAGTTGCTCGATGGCGTTAACAACAGTGAAAAAATGAGCTTCAGTTGCTGCGACGAGCCTTCTTTTCAAGAGCAGCTGGAGCAAAGCGGCCGCAAAACCATTATTCTTGCGGGTATTGAGGCCCACATTTGCCTCTTGCAAACCGCCCTCGACCTGAAGGAAAGAGGTTTTCGTCCGGTAGTGGTGGAAGACTGTGTGGGCTCACGCAACCCGGAAAATAAGCGGATAGCCATACAGCGCATGTTGCAAGAGGGCATTACCGTAACCAGCTGCGAATCCCTGCTTTTTGAATTGACCCGTGTGGCAGGCAGCGAAGCCTTTAAGACCATTTCGAAACTGGTTAAGTAATATGAACACAGGAAGAACCATCTACGGGATTGGAGAAGCCCTGCTGGACGTCATCTTTAAAAATAAGCAACCCATCGGCGCCACCGCCGGTGGAAGCACCCTCAATGCCATTGTTTCTTTGGGACGGATGGACTATCAGCCCTTTCTCATTAGTGAAATAGGGAACGACCGCATTGGCGATATCATTGACGACTTCCTGCTGAAGAACGGGGTCTCCGATCGTTACCTGTACCGTCGCGAGGACTCCCGCTCACCACTGGCCCTGGCCTTCCTCAACGAGAACAACGATGCAGAATATGAAATTTTTAAGGATTATGCTGCCCAAACCCTGCACGAAGAAATGCCGCCCTTCGCGGCGGACGATATCGTCACCTTTGGCTCCTTCTATTCCATCAATCCTGCATTTCGACCCCAACTGCTGAAATATTTGCAAAGGGCTAAGGCAGAGGGTGCCCTCTTGGTTTACGATCCCAATTACCGCAATCACCACGCACACAAAAGAGCGCAAATGCAAGCCGCTCTCGAAGAGAATTTTGCCCTTGCCGATGTGGTGAGGGGCAGCAATGAGGACTTTCAAAACATTTATGGGCTCCAGCGGGTCGAGGACGTGGCCGAACGCCTGCACCGTTTCAGCAAGCACATCATCATCACCGCCAACGCCAAAGGCAGTTATGTGAGCACGCCAAGCGGCGCTGCCTGGTACCCCGCTGTACCTTTACAAGCAGTGAGCACCATAGGCGCCGGCGACAATTTCAACGCGGGCATCATCCACGGTTTGCTGTCGGGGCGTATCGGTAAAAAGGAGTTGGAAGGAGGGCTGTCGAACGACCAATGGGCCGGCATCATCGCTTCGGCTACAGTTTTTGCCACAGAAGTCTGCCAACTGAGCGACAATTATGTGGCGGCAGATTTCAAGCATCGGATAGATGAGGCCATCAAGACCTACCTTACAAAGCACTTGTCTGGCCACATTTAGAACCTGGAAAGCAGTTGGGCCCATTGTGATAAATTGCACAAACAGCTCCTTCCTATATAAAAAAAACTGTTTACCTTGTGGGGAATTAGTGCAAACTCCTTTTAAACCCATTATCATGACTGAAATGAAAAAGAAAATCCAGATATCCTTCTGGTTCTTCATTGCCCTGGCCATTTTGCTGGCCATTTTTTCGGTACAGAACGCCGGAATCATTGAAGTACAAGTACTCTGGTTTCCGGTTAATGTTTCCCTCTCGATTCTGCTCATCGGCACTTTTATTACAGGACTGGTGATTGGGGCCCTTTATGCCTACAACAAATTTCTGCCCAAGCCTACCAAAGCAAAAAGCGATGCCAGCGAAACCTTAAAAGAAAAAGACAAGAACACAAAAAAATCCCCCAGCAATCCTGAACATGACGTATCCCCAAAGGATTTTTAGTTCCGCACTCTTTCCGCCGGTTCAGTATTTCGTGCACCTCGAAGCAGCCAGCGAGGCCTGCATCGAGGTTTTTGACCGTTACGAACGTCAGAGCTACCGCAATCGCTACCTCCTTTACGGCGCCAACGGTCCCCTCACCCTCAGTGTACCGGTGGTAAAACCGAAGGGCAAGCAGGTGCCCCTGAAGGACGTACGCCTATCCTACGATACACCCTGGCACCAAATTCACTGGAAGTCCATTGAGGCGGCCTACAACTCCTCCCCCTACTATCTGTACTACAAAGACGAACTGGAACCCCTGTTTTCGGGAAAATGGAAATACCTCCTCGATTTGAATCAGAGCGCCCTGGAGCTAACCATGGCAGCCTGCGACATCGCTACCCCACTCAGGCAAACCACACAATACCATACCGAATATCCCGATGCCCTGGATCTTAGAAATCAAATTCATCCCAAGCTGGATTTTAAAGAAGACAGCTTTTTTAAACCGCAATCCTACCGACAGGTATTTGGATGGGACAAGCCCTTTGTACCCAATCTGAGTATCCTTGACCTGCTCTTTAACAAGGGACCGGAATCTTTACTGGTGCTGCGCGACAGCCTCCTGACCTAAAGCCAGGCGCTCCAAAGCAGCGGCAATGATGGCGTCATGATCAAAAGCCAGCTCGGGCAAAGCACGCAAAGAAAACCATTGCGCCTCCCTGGCATCATCGCCGGCCCGGGCCTCCACCACGGAAGGCCATACCGTGGCATAGGCCACGGTAACCGTATGCCCCCTGGGATCACGCCCGGGTTTGCCAAAGGCGCCCACTTGTACAAGGGAGTCTACTTCCAGGCCCGTTTCCTCCAACAACTCCCGACGGGCAGCCGCCTCCAAATCCTCATCCTGATCTACAAAACCGCCCGGCAAGGCCCAACAGCCCTTATAAGGATCGGCAGCACGTTGAATCAGCAAAATAAAAAAGTCTTCACCGCTCCCGGCCAACAAAACAACATCGGCCGTAACCGACGGTCTGGGATAAGCATAACTGTACATATGTCTAGTCCATTATTCTTTTAATCACCCGTAAGTGATGGGTGTATTTTTGACGTTCGCGACAAAAAATGCCTTGATGGTCCAAATGATCGATACGCACCTCCCCACTGGCGTGGATGATGCGGCCCGAACCGAGGCAAAGACCAACGTGAACTATACGCCCCTCTTCATTTTCAAAGAAAGCCAAATCACCCGCCTTGGATTCCTCCACAAAAGCAATCTCCCTGCCGCAGTCCATTTGCTGCGAGGCATTTCTGGGTAAGACTTCCCCCATGGTTTTATAAACAACCTGGGTAAGTCCCGAACAGTCGATGCCAAAAAAACTACGTCCGCCCCAAAGATAGGGCGTATTAATAAAACCTTTTGCCACTTCCACCACATCGGGTTTTCGCTCAGGCACAGCCCCTTGCAAATAAAACTCCCGATTTCCGATAACAAAAGCGTTACGATCCTCGCCGTTGAAGCTAAGCCGACTGCCGGCAGAAATCAACTGCACCGATTTATACGGCTCCCGAATCAATTTAATAAAGGGCAAAGTCACCACATAATCCGGCTCACGCATCCAACTCTCAATGGTCTTTTCACTGCTGGGAAGCCAATATTTCTCATCTACCCAGCCCTCATAACCATCAAAATCAAGTCGAACCCTGCACCATCCTTTAATCTGCTCCAAGAGATAAAACACCTCCCCAAATAAAATCTGAGTCTCCAGCTCGGCCGCCTCCGAAGGTTCGCGGCGTACCGGAATAAGGCTAAAGGGACTGATCGATCCTTGCTTGCTCTCCATCATAAGCGCTCTACAATTAAACAGTTAAATATAGCCAAAAGAAGTCACTCCCCATCTTAAAAGGGACAGAAAGCCCTCACAAAAACCTTCTTCTGCCCCAATTCAGCGACAATTATTCTCAACTAATTGATACCTTTGCAATCACACACGCATACCAAAGCCTTATGATTGATACCATACGCAAATATTCCAAATCCATCAACCGGATCCTGCTTTTTGCTGCTGCCGTGGCACTGGTCATCTACATCTTTCCCCGACAGGGCAAATTTATGTTCGAGTACACCAAGGGCAAACCCTGGCGACACAGCACCCTCATTGCACCCTTCGATTTTCCCATATACAAAACTCAGGCCGAACTGAAAACCGAACGCGAACAAGCCCTGAGCAACTTCAAACCCTATTTCAGCTTTCAAAAACAACAAGCTGAAGAACAAATCAAACGCTTCGATCAGGAAATAGGGCAACAAAAAGCACAGTTGCTCAACGCCTATCCCTTTCTTAGTGCGCCCCTTCCAGGCAATTCAGAATATGCCTTGTTTTCAGGACTTCGGGTACAAACCCGAAAACTGCTGCAAGAAGTGTACGACAAAGGCATTATTTTACTGCCCGAGGAGTACCACGAGCGCCCCGATGCCATGGTCTTGATGCTGGTAAAAGACAACTTTGCCGAACCCTACGAACTTAGTGAATTCTACACCTATACCACAGCCTATCGTTATCTGAGCGACGAGCTCATACGCTACCTGGGCAGCCGCAGCGAGCTTCAGCGGGAAACCGCCGAAGCCCTCATCAGCGATTTACAATTGAACCGTTTTCTCGATAACAACCTGAACTACGAAGAAGAACGCACCGAACAGGAAAAGAATCAAGCACTCAGCAATCTGAGTCTCACCAGCGGCGTTGTGATTGCTGGTCAGCGCATCATCGACACCGGTGAACTCATCAACGATGAAACCGCAAAAATTCTGGACTCTCTGAAACTTCAATACGAAGCCAGTCTGGGTAAAGGCGTTAGTCAGTACTTCATCATTTTGGGACAAACCCTCCTGGTGGCCCTCCTCTTTCTAATCATATTCTTCTTCCTTTACTTTTTCCGTAAAGATGTGTACGGGAAACTGTCCTCCGTACTCTTCTTACTGCTTATGGTTGTGGCCATGGTCAGTCTGGCCCAACTGTCGTTCAAGGCCGAGGCCTTCAACATTTACATCATTCCCTTTGCCATCCTGCCCATCATCATACGTATATTTTTCGATTCGCGTCTGGCCTTTTTCCTGCATGTAAGTACCGTATTGCTCGCAGCCCTCTTCGCCCGCAACAGCTTCGAATTTGTCATTATTCAAATACCGGCGGGACTCACCGCCATGTTCAGTCTCTACCGCATGGTGCGCCGCTCTCAACTGGTGCGCGCAGCCATCCTCATTATCCTGACCTATTCGCTGCTGTACACCGGACTGGCTTTGTGGCAGGAGGGCGACATCAGTCGCATCGACTACAACATGTACATCCAGTTCATCATTAATGGAGGTCTCCTCCTCCTGGTGTACCCCTTAATTTACATCTTCGAAAAACTGTTCGGCTTTTTGTCCGATGTCACCCTGGTTGAGTTGGCCGACACCAACCACCCCGTACTTCGCCGCCTGGCAGAAAAAGCCCCCGGCACTTTCCAGCACTCCATTCAGGTCGGCAATCTGGCTCAGGAAGCCGTTTACAAAATAGGCGGCAACCCCCTGCTCGTAAGAGCCGGTGCCATGTACCACGACATTGGCAAACTGGGCTCCCCCATGTATTTTACCGAAAACCAGGCCAACGGACTCAATCCCCACGACCACCTGCCCTACGAAGAAAGTGCCCAAATCATTATTCATCACGTAGAAAGCGGCATAAAAATGGCACAAAAGGAAAAACTGCCGCGACAAATTATAGACTTCATCGCCACCCATCACGGCACCCTCAAAACCCTATATTTCTACAACTCCTACATGAATCAAAATCCCGATAAAGAAATAGACGTAACCCTCTTTACCTATCCCGGTCCCACCCCCTTCACCAAAGAAATGGCTGTATTGATGATGGCCGACTCGGTGGAAGCCGCCTCACGCAGTCTCAAAACCTATACCGACGACGACATCGACCGCCTCGTAGAAAACATCATCAACCACCACATCGCTGAAAACCAATTCATCAACGCCCCCATCACCTTCAAAGAAATCTCCGAAGTAAAAGACATCTTCAAACAAAAGCTCAAAAACATCTACCACGCCCGCATCGAATATCCGGAGTTAAAGAAATAGAACCATTATGCCATGGTGCATGGATGCACCATGGCCGTGGACTTTAGTCACCCGGGGTTGAAACCCCGGGCCATGATTAAGAGGAAGCGGTGTGCCCCCATGGGGCACGGATAGGTAACGGGACTGAAGTCCCGATCGAGGCTACGCCTCCTCGTCCTTCTCGGCTCCGCCGACCAACATCTCCCCTTCCGGAAAAAAGCGTTTCTGAAAAACCAGCAAGATGCCAATCCCCACAGAAATAGAAGCATCCGCTATATTAAAAACCGGCCGAAAAAAAGTAAAGTTGTTTCCACCGATTCTTGGAATCCACTCCGGATAAGTACCAGAAAACAAAGGAAAGTAAAACATATCGACCACCTTACCATGCAAAAAGGTGGCGTAGCCACCACCCTCCGGTAAAAAGGTCGCCACTCTGCCGTAACTGGCATCGAACAACATGCCATAAAAAGCGCTGTCGATGATGTTGCCCAAAGCGCCCGCCATAACCATACTTACACTAACAATGAGTCCCAAAGGGGCATCCTTTTGGGCCAAAGTGTACAAATACCAGGCTATTCCGCCCACGGCCACAATTCGGAAGATACTCAAAAACATTTTCCCATACTCACCGGCCAGCTCCATGCCAAAGGCCATGCCGTTGTTCTCTACAAAATGAATGATAAACCAGTCAAAAATACGGTACTCCTCCCCCAGCATCATGTTGGTTTTAATCCAAATCTTGAGCACTTGGTCCACCAGGAGAATCAAACCACTTATCAACAAGGCCTTCTGTAATTTCGTCATCCGCTGTACTATTTCTGGTTACGTTTGGCATCTATACTCAAAGTGGCATGCGGTACGGCACGTAAGCGCTCCTTAGGAATCAACTTACCCGTCTCACGACAAACCCCATAGGTCTTATTTTCAATGCGTACCAAAGCCGCCTGCAAATGCTGAATAAATTTCTGCTGTCGCTGAGCCAGCTTGCCGGCTTCCTCTTTCGACAAAACTGCGGCTCCCTCTTCCAGAACTTTAAAAGTGGGTGAAGTATCCTGAGTATCGTTACCATCTTCCAGGGTAATGGTATTCTTGAGCAATTCGTAATCCCTCTTGGCCTTTTCCAGCTTTTTCAGAATTATGTCCTTGAACTCCTGCAACTCCTCTTCGGAGTATCTGGTTTTTTCGCTCATAGTTAGTCAGTTATGGGTCAATACAACATATTAAAGTTTCTCAATCGCAATAATTGTTTCCAGTTCGGATTCCAGTTCTACGCTGATGGCCCCCGATTCGTTACAAGTATCCACCAGCTGAAGGTCGTCGGCCAGGGTCTGACTGCTGATGTAAGTCCTGTGCTTTTCAACCGCAGCATCCAGTGCGGCATGCCGCTGAATTTGCAAACGGATTTTATCGGTAACATCCAAGCCACTGTCCTTACGCAAATTCTGAATACGGTTAACCAATTCACGGGCATAACCTTCCTGACGTAAGTCCTCACTAATGGTAATATCCAGTGCCACCGTAATCCGTCCTTCATTGGCCACCAGCCAGCCGGGAATGTCCTCACTGATGATTTCCACATCCTCGGGCAACAACTGGAGCTTCTCCCCATTTACCTCCACGGAAAAAGAACCAGCACTTTCAAAAGCCGCTATATCTTCGGCAGTCATTGCACCAATAGCCGCGGCAATCGGCTTCATCAGTTTGCTGTACTTTGGACCCAGCGACTTGAAGTTTGGTTTAATGGTTTTTACCAGAACACCCGTACTTTCTTTCAGGTACTCCAACTCCTTCACATTCACCTCATTCAAAATCAAATCCTTCACCGCTTCCAACTGGGCCTCAAAGCGGGCATCCAAAATAGGGACCATGATCTTCTGCAAGGGCTGACGCACCTTAATGCTTACCTTACGACGCAGGGCCAATACCATAGAGGAAATCTGCTGGGCATAGGCCATACGCTCCTCCAGGCCCTTATCAATCAAAGTCTCCACAACCTCAGGCATCAAAGCCAAATGCACCGAAGCGGTCTGCCCCTCTGGTTGCAAGTCGCGGTACAACTGCTCCATATAAAAAGGCGCAATGGGCGCAGCCAACAGCGCTACAGTCTCCAGACACTGATGCAAGGTTTGGTAGGCCGCCAGCTTATCCTGATTAAAGGCCCCTCCCCAAAAACGCTTCCGATTCAGTCGTACGTACCAATTACTCAGGTTTTCGGTCACGAAATCCTGAATGGCACGACCCGCCCGGGTAGGCTCATACTGATCGTAGGCCGCATGCACATCCTTCACCAGGGTGTTGAGCAAGGAAATCACCCAACGGTCAATTTCCGGTCGCTCGGCGACCGGAACCTGCGCTTCGGTTCCTTTAAAGCCATCCACATTGGCGTAAAGCGAAAAGAAGGAATAAGTATTGTAAAGGGTACCAAAAAACTTGCGCTTCACCTCATCCACCCCTGAAAGGTCGAACTTCAGATTGTCCCAGGGCTGCGCATTGGTCATCATGTACCAACGCAGCGGATCCGAACCATAGTCCTCAATCACCTTAAAGGGATCCACGGCATTACCCAGACGCTTCGACATCTTGTTGCCCTTTTTATCGAGCACCAAACCGTTGGAGATGATATTCTTAAAGGCCACCGAATCAAACAACATGGTACCCAGCGCGTGCAGGGTAAAGAACCAGCCTCGCGTTTGGTCCACCCCCTCAGCAATAAAATCGGCCGGGAAAGGCAGGCTGTCCTTATTCTCGAAAGGATAGTGCATCTGCGCATAAGGCATGGCACCCGAATCGAACCAGACATCAATCAGGTCCAGCTCCCGATACATGGGCTTGCCGTCTTCCGACACCAAGATGATATCGTCCACAAAAGGACGGTGCAAATCAATTTTATCGTAATTGGCTGAGCTGAAATCACCCGGCTTAAAATCGGGGAAGGGATGTTTGTCCATCACCCCGGCCTTCACGGCCTTATCCACCTCCTGCATCAACTCTTCCACCGAGCCGATACACACTTCGGCACTGCCGTCCTCGCTGCGCCAAACCGGCAGCGGCGTTCCCCAATAGCGGGAGCGACTCAGGTTCCAGTCCACCAAGTTCTCCAACCACTTGCCAAAACGCCCCGTACCCGTACTTTCCGGTTTCCAGTTGATGGTGTTGTTCAGCTCCATCATGCGCTCCCGCATAGCCGTGGTCTTTACAAACCAACTGTCGAGCGGATAGTACAACACCGGCTTATCGGTACGCCAACAGTGCGGATAATTGTGTACATGCTTTTCAACCCTAAAGGCCTTGTTCTCTTTTTTCAACATCACCGACAAGTCCACATCCAGAGTGGCATCCTCGTCGCTGAGACTCGCATCGTAGGCATTCTTAACAAAACGACCGGCAAACTCGCTGTAGGCTTTAACGTCAACAAACTGCTTAACAAAGGCGTCGTCCAAATCCTTAATCAGGAAAAATTTTCCGCTGCGATCGACCATCGGCTGGCGCTTGCCCTCCCTATCCATCAAAACAAGGGGCGCAATGCCCGCCACCTTAGCCACCCGGTCATCGTCGGCACCAAAAGTCGGCGCAATATGCACAATACCGGTACCGTCTTCGGTGGTCACATAGTCGCCCGGAATTACCCTAAAGGCATCCCCATCGGGTTGAATCCAGGGAATCAGCTGCTCATAGCGCACGCCGGTCAGCGTGCTGCCCGAAAACTCATCCAGCACCTTAAAAGGTAATTTCTTATCTCCTGCCTGGTAAGCATCCAGATCCAGGTCGGCATTTTTTTCATTGAAATAAGCCCCCACCAGGTCCTTAGCCAGCACCACGGTTACCGGCTCACCGGTGTAAGGATTAAAAGTACGTACCCGCACATAAGTCACAGACGGCCCTACCGCCAAAGCAGTATTCGAGGGCAGGGTCCACGGCGTCGTGGTCCATGCCAGAAAATAAACTTCCGTATCGCAATCCGCATACAAAAAGTCCGAAGTCTCGTCCCTAACCACCTTAAACTGCGCCGTACAAGTGGTGTCCTTCACATCTTTGTAACAACCCGGCTGGTTCAGCTCATGCGTACTCAGGCCCGTTCCGGCAGCAGGTGAAAAGGGCTGAATGGTATAACCCTTGTACAAAAGGCCTTTCTTATAAAGCTCCTTCAGCATCCACCAAAGGGTCTCAATATAACGATTGTCGTAAGTAATGTAGGGGTGTTCCATATCCACCCAGTAACCCATCTTCTCGGTCAGGTCCTCCCACATATCGGTGTACTTCATCACATCCTTGCGACAAGCCTGATTGTATTCGGCCACCGAAATGCGCTTACCAATATCTTCCTTGGTAATGCCCAGCGACTTCTCTACACCCAACTCAACGGGCAAACCGTGGGTATCCCAGCCGGCTTTGCGGTGCACCTGAAAGCCTTTTTGGGTTTTGTAACGACAAATCACATCCTTAATGGTACGGGCCATAACGTGGTGAATACCCGGCATTCCATTGGCCGAGGGCGGTCCCTCAAAAAAAATGAAGGAGGGCTGTCCCTCACGTGCCTTAAGACTCTGCTCAAAAGTGCCCTCTCCTTCCCACAGCTTCAACACCGATTTGTTGATGGCCGAAAGATCAAGCCCCTTGTATTCAGGAAATTTCTTACTCATGATGTGCGGTCGTTATTTATGCTTTTTTAAAAAACGTACAAATATAGAGCTTGGAGCGTGGAAAAGCAAGGACAAAACCACTATATAAGCACCCCACAAAAGCAACTTACAATAAAAATGCCGGAAACCAGTTAATACCATAGAAAATCCTATTTTTGCATTCCCCCGAGCGTAAGCAATTATGATGAAACGACACAGCATTTTTCTGATTACCGCTTTGATGTTCTTCATCGGCACAGCCGGCCATGTGGCCGGTCAGTCCACCCGCCCCCTCCTACGGGGAAAAATTACCGACACCAACAACCAGCCTGTTATACAAGCCCACATCCTGGCCCAGCCATCGGGCTACGGCAGTGTAAGCGACAGCACAGGACACTTTCTGCTGCCCCTCGATGGAAAATTCCCCATGACCCTACGCATCAGTGCCCTGGGCTACCACCGTCGCGAGCTGGTGCTGCAGCAGGCACCGGATGGCAGCTTGCAGATAAAGCTGGAGGAAGATACCCAGAACATTCAACAAGTCGACGTGCGGGCACGGCGACTCGGCAGCACCCACAACCAACGCCTGGATGCGGCACATCTGCAGAACCTCCCATCGGCAGGGGGCCATGGCATAGAGGGCATCGTTCGCTCACAGATGGGCGTAGCCGCCAACAACGAGCTCAGCAGTCAATACCGCGTTCGCGGAGGCAACTTCGACGAAAACCTGGTGTACGTCAACGGCCAGGAAGTGTACCGGCCCTTTCTGCTCCACAGCGGGCAGCAAGAGGGCCTCAGTTTTGTGAACCCCGACCTGACCGATGCCGTGGAGTTCTCAGCCGGAGGATTCAGCGCCGCCTATGGCGACAAAATGAGTTCGGTCCTCGACATCCAATACAAGCGCCCCCAAGAATCGGCAGGCAGCGCTTCACTGGGAATACTCGGTGCCAATGCCCACCTCGAAGGCGCCGCCCTGCAGCAGCGCCTCACCTGGATCACCGGAGCCCGCTACAAAACCAACCGCTATCTGCTGGGCACCCTCGACGAGAAAGGCAGTTACCGGCCCGACTTCTCCGACATACAGGCCTACCTGACCTATCGGGCCAGTCCCCGCCTGCATTTTGAAGTCCTCGGTTACTATTCGCTCAACAGCTATGCCTTTGAGCCGGAGGACCGTGAAACCACTTTTGGCACCACACAGGACATCAAACAGTTGCGCATTTACTTTGCCGGCAAAGAAGAGGACCGCTTCCAGACCGGCTACGGCTCCTTCAGCACCCACTTTCAGGTAAGTTCCCACCAAAGCTACCGCCTCACCTACACCGGTTTTCGCACCTTCGAAGAAGAAACCTACGACATAGCCGGAGCCTACTGGCTGCGCGAAGTGCAGGACCCGAATAACGAGGAAGCCAACGACTTGATTGGGGTGGGTGAATACCTGCAACACGCCCGTAACGACTTGTTGGGCATCGTTAATGCCCTGCACCTCGAAGGCAAGCACAGCACAAGGCGCAGCACCTCCGCATGGGGACTCCAATACCGCAACGAAGTCTTTAAGGACCGGGTAAACGAGTGGGAAATGATTGATTCGGCCGGTTACACCATCCCCTACACCGGCAGCAACATTCAACTGGCCTACACCAAAAATGCGCAGCACAACCTGGCCAACCACCGCATACTGGCCTATTTCCACAATCAGTCGTCCTGGGAGCTCGGACAGGGACAACTTTTGCTTGATGCGGGACTGCGGGCCAGCTATTTCTCCTTCAACGAAGACTTCACCCTGAGTCCCCGCCTCCTGCTCAGCTACCTGCCCACACAGGGCCACCGCCGCTACCGGCTTTCCGGCGGCTATTATCACCAACCGCCCTTTTTTAAAGAAATGCGGCGACCCGACGGCAGCCTCAACCCCAGCGTCAAAGCCCAGCGCTCCATTCACCTTGTTGCCGGTTACGATTACTATTTCGAACGCTGGGAGCGGCCCTTTAAATTCACCACAGAAGTCTACTACAAGCACATGGACCGCCTCATTCCCTACCAGGTAAACAATGTGCGCATTGTTTACAGCGGCGAAAATGAAGCCAAGGGTTACGCGGCGGGCATCGATTTTAAAATCAACGGCGAACTGGTGCCGGGAGAAGAGAGCTGGGCCACCCTGTCCTTTTTAAAGACCGAAGAAGATTTGCTCAACGACCAGTGGAGCGACCCCGAACGCGCCGGGGAACCAGGCTATACCCCGCGACCGTCGGATCAGCGGGTCAATTTCTCCCTCTTTTTTCAGGACTACCTGCCCAACAATCCCGACTTTAAAGTGCATCTGAGCTTTTTGTACGGATCGGGACTGCCCTTTGGGGCACCCCGTGCCCCCCGCTACCAGGCCACCCTGCGCATGCCCCCCTATCGGCGGGTAGATTTGGGCTTTTCGTACGACTTGATGAGTCGCTGGGCCCAGCCCAGGGCATGGGGACTAAAAAATATGTGGCTGGGTCTGGAAGTGTTTAACCTGCCCAACATCAGCAACACCATCTCCTATTATTGGGTGACCGACATCAACAACGGTCAGTTTGCCGTGCCCAACTACCTGACTGCACGACGCATCAACCTCAAGCTGTCGGTGAAATTTTAAGTCTCCGATTCCGGGTCTTGTGCGGCGGGAATTAATATTTGAGTTTCTTGGGGTTTTGTCGATTGTCCCAAAATGTAAGTAAGATTATTTCCTTCTTGTAAGGTTTAACTTTATAAAACAAGCTATTGTGCTTAGTAACAAAGCCTTTTCGAACATTTCTTTTTCGAGGGGATTCAACAAAAGTTTTAGGATGTTTTTTAATAACCCCGAGAACTTCCTCTGTCTTATCCACAAAGTTTTTCACTTCATTTAGCCCCCAGTTTTCATGAAGGTAGTCCAGTTCTTTTCGTGCTTGATTTGACCAGGCTATTTCCATTTCAAATGCCATATCTTAAGCGAACTTCTTTCATAACTTCTTCATGAGGAGTAGTCTCTCCTCTGTCAGCTTCCTTAATCCCTACTTCAATGGCTTGCTGAACAGATATAGGCAATTCATCCCACCATTCATCCTCTTTCTCCTGTTTGAGTATTTGGCTGACCTTTTCCAATAAATTTGGTTGGTCAGTATTTAATATCATCTGAACCAATTCCAGTTTTCTTGCTTGAAGATTCATAGCATTTATTGTTTTATCTCCTGCAAATTTAACGATTAATATTCATATTTTCTTGAATTTAAGGGATGCAGCTTTTCAAGTTTCTTTTGAAGATTATCCAGATTATTTAACTGGCACCGTTCGGTTAAACTTACATATTTATGGCCGGCCAAGTACCATACTTATCTTAACCTGCCTTTCTCAAACCTCCCCAAACTGGGGTCATACATTCTGGCTCCGTAATCGTACCAGAACAGTTATTCGGCAGCGTTTAGGCCTTTTTACGCCCTTTAACCTGCTTCCACCACCACAAAATAAAACCCGTAATGGGCAAGGAAGAAGCGATAAGGCAGGCTATGAAATACAATATTTTAGAGAAAGTCCCAAATATTTCTCCTGTGTGCAAAGGTTTTATGGAGGCGGCCAACTGCTCGTTGAGGGGCTTATCACGAAACAACTCGAGAGCGCGCACCGCACCGTCCGTCCGCGAAAGCTCCAGCTGATCGCTGCCCGAGTAGGCGAAGAAACCACTGTGCGACTTGCTAAGCTGGAAAGACGCTGCATCGGGTGACGGCAGTGTTAATCGATAGACTCCTTTGTAAGGCAACACACTGTCAGCTTTCGCCAGCAACTCTGCATAAGTCAGAAAACTCACCGGCACAGCCCCCTCCAGTCCCTGCACGCTGTCGGACGCCAGCGCCAGCTTGCCTTGATTGCGGTCCAGCCCCGCTCCCCTTTGCGGGGCAGCCTGACTCCCCCCTCTTTGCGGGGCCTCCACCTTCAGTACCGTGTAAATAAGCTGGCGCGACCAGTCGAAGGACCAAAACAGGCCCGTAAAAGCCATCACAAAAAGCAGAATGGCAGAGTAAAAACCAAGTGTGCTGTGCAAATCAAAAGTAAAGCGGCGCTTACCTCCCCGCCAGTGCACCACCAACCTTTGTTTCAATTTTCCCCATTTTTTTGGCAGCCAAACCACCAGTCCCGTTACAATCAACAAAAGCATAATAACGGTAGACCAGCCTACAATGGGTCGACCCACCGAAGTGTCGAGCAGCAGCCAGCGATGAAGACGAAACACCCAGAAGAAGAAGTCGTTTCCCCGTAAATGATCAGAAGGCAGCACTTCGCCCGTATAGGGATTTACATACAGATTGCTCCCCCTGCGGCCATCCCCTTCGCGCTGCACATTAAAAGTCCAACTGCGGTCCGCCCGCGGATCCAGGGTGACCGAACGGGGCCGGGCACCACTTGCTTCGCTCACCTTCGCAATCAGTGCTTCCAGCGACAAAGGCGCCTCAGTATCGGGCACCTCTACCTTAAAAGCCGACGGGTTCAGCAGCTCCACCACCTCATTGCGAAAAACATAAACCGTACCACTCAGGCACACCACCGTCAACACCAAGGCACTGGCCAGTCCCAGCCACTTATGCAACCAAAATAAAAAGGATTTTATCACCGTCCACGGTCCTCTATTTTTTCCAGCCATAATAAATAAGTTATTAGAACAGCAAAAATAGCGGGCAAAGACTATGGATAAAATCCCTAAAACTGGCGGTTTTTACACCGCAAAACCATGGCTTTACATACGATCGGGCACGCCGGCACCCAGCAGCCACATGCCTTTTTTAATGACTTGGGCTACGGCGTGACAAAGCGTTAAACGCAGATCGCGCACCCGTGCATCTTCCTCAAAAAGAATGGGGTTATCGTGGTAAAACTGATTGTACTCCTTAGCCAGATCGTAAATGTAGTTGGCAATAATGGCGGGACTAAAAGCCGCACCTGCCTCTCTCACCACATTTGGGAAACTGACCAGCGAGCGAATCAGATTGTTTTCCTTTTCGTTCAAAACCAAACCAACAGGCGCCGAGCCCTTCCAGGCAATACCTTTTTCCTCCGCCTTGCGGAAGATGGAGCGAATGCGGGCGTGGGTGTACTGGATGAAGGGACCGGTATTGCCGTTAAAATCGATGCTCTCAGCAGGATTAAAAGTCATATTTTTACGCGGATCGACTTTCAGCATAAAGTACTTAAGGGCACCCAGGGCCACCATACGGTAAACCTCCTCGGCCTCCTCGTCGCTGTAGCCATCCAGCTTACCCAACTCCCGGGCCATATCGCGGGCAGTAGCCACCATTTCTTCCATCAAGTCGTCGGCATCCACCACAGTGCCCTCGCGCGATTTCATTTTACCCTCAGGCAGCTCCACCATGCCGTAACTAAAATGCACCAAGTCGCGCCCCCAGTCAAAGCCCAAACGATCAAGCAGAAGCGACAAAACCTTAAAGTGATAATCCTGCTCATTACCGACCACATACACCATTTTATCAATATTGTAGTCGTCGAAACGCAACTTGGCCGTACCAATATCCTGCGTCATATACACCGAAGTCCCGTCGCTGCGCAACAAAAGCTTCTCATCCAGGCCCTGGGCACTCAAATCGGCCCACACACTGCCGTCGTCGCGTCGGTTAAACAGCCCTTTTTCCAAGCCCTCCAACACCATGTCGCGCCCCACCGAGTAGGTATCCGACTCGTAATAAATCTTATCAAAATCAACACCCAGCTTTTTGTAAGTCACGTCAAACCCAGCATAAACCCAGGCATTCATCGTCTTCCACAAAGCAACCACCTCCTTATCGCCAGCCTCCCACTTGAGCAGCATCTCACGGGCCTCCGCCATCAAAGTCGACGCCTTTTCCGCCTCCTCCTTGCTCATGCCTTTCTGCTCCGTAAGCTCCTTCAGCTCTGCCTTGTAATGCTGATCAAAAAGCACATAAAAATCGCCCACCAAATGGTCGCCCTTTTTTCCGGTCGACTCCGGAGTAGCACCCTGTCCCCACTTCTGCCAGGCCAGCATCGACTTGCAAATGTGGATGCCCCGGTCGTTCACAATATTGGTCTTTACCACCCGATAGCCGTTGGCCGCCGCAATGCGTGAGAGGGAAAAACCCAACAAATTGTTACGAATGTGCCCCAGGTGAAGGGGCTTATTGGTGTTGGGAGAAGAATACTCGATCATCATCAAGGGGGCATCAGCCGACGCCGGCTGCATGCCAAAATCGGCATTCACAGCCAACTCATTCAGCCGCTCCACCCAAAAGTTGGGCGAGAGACTCAGGTTCAGAAAACCTTTAACCACCTCAAAACCAACCACCAAAGGCAACTTCTCCTGAATAAATCGGCCCAGGTCCTCTCCCGTTTCTTCGGGCTTCTTTTTCGAAACCTTCAACAAAGGAAACACCACAATGGTGAAATCCCCATTTTGGTCCTTACGGGTGAGTTGAACCTGAAGCATTTTCTCCTCCAGTTGAGCTCCGTAAAGCTCTTTTATCGCTTCCAGAGCCGCAGCTCTTAACTGTTGTTCGATGGTCATGACCTTAGCTTATTTTTTAACCCTGCAAAGATAAAAAATCTATCCAATCGACCGTTAATAAGCCCGCCACATATCCTCAAAGCACGTTCACTCATCACAAAAGCAGCAAAAATTAACAAATAATGGCACGCAAGCACAAAAATTAACGTATATTTAGTTTAAGCTGTAACCACACGGCCCATCTTACGTAAGTGTTCAATTGTAATATAGACCAAGTACTATGTGGATGAATCTGCTCTCCGCTTTATATCTGAACCTGGTGGTAATGCAAGGCAGCAGTGCCGCTCTTTCTTACCACTCGGCCCTGTGGCTGGGTTTTGGTGTGGCCGCTTTGGGCCTGTTGATGTCGGTATTTCTGGTGATCAACCACCGGGCTAATCTGAAGCGACAAAAAAGTGTTGCTGCGGAGGAAGAACGGCCTGCACAGGAACATGCATTAGCAAGTGCATCGGACAGTGCCTGGGCACTCATCGATAAGCACCCCACGCCTACCGCACTTTGCGATGAGGGCGGACACCTGTTGAAAGTCAACACCCACTTTGCCCGGGTATTTGGCTCAACCCCCGAAAATCTGCACGAACTAAAAATATTCAACCTGCTTCCGGCCCAACTGGCCGAACCGCTTTCGCAAGCTTTTGCCAACCCCGCTACAGCCCCCTTTCAAAGTAAAATGCCCTTTTTCAGTCCCAACACCCGCGACAATTACTGCCTTCAGCTGCTGACGCTCTCGGCCGAAAAGGGACACGCTGCAGAACAACTGCTGACCCTGCATCCACACAGGCAAGCCGAAGAACCAGCACCATCCCAGTCGCCCGCCCATCCCCAACCCACCCCCAACTTCGAGCCTCAAAGCGAGGAGGATCCCTTGCAGGATATCCTTGACCAAACACCTCTCCCGCTGCTCATCGAAAACAGTCAGGGAAAAATACTACGGGCCAACAAGGCCGCCTGCTCCCTTTTGGGGGCCGACTGCGAAAGTCTTGCCACACAAAACATGGACAGCTATTTTGCCTCCTCTCCCGACAGTCCCGCCTCCTCGGGGCAGGCCTACCTCGTGAAGGAACGCCACATCAGTTATAAAACCATCATTTACCCCCTTAGCGGCAAAGCCCTGCCTGCCGAAGTCCGTGTTACCAGCATAAAATATCAGGGCCAATCGGCGCTGCTTTATCTGATCAGCGACCTGAGCGAGGCCATCGAAAAGAAAAAAGAACTGGACGAGTATAAGATAAAATCGGAAGAAAGCGATCGCCTCAAAAGCTCCTTTTTGGCCAATCTCTCGCACGAAGTCCGCACCCCCATGAACTCCATTCTGGGTTTTGCTGAATTGCTGGCCGAGCCCGACATCAATGCCAAGGAACGAAAGGAATTTATTCGTCTGATTCGCCAAAGCGGCAAAGAGTTGCTGAACCAGATCAACAACATGATCGACTTTTCTAAAATAGAGGCCGGTCTGGTACAACTGAAGGTCGAAATATGCAATTTCGAAACCCTGTTTCACCAATTGCACGAGTTTTGGCTCGAAGAAAGCCAAAACACCAATGAAGTCAAGCTCTTTTTTGAATTGCCTCCCGAAATTCAACGCAACGGCATTGCCAGTGATCGAATTCGCCTGAAACAAATACTCAAGGTGTTTTTGAGCAACAGCATTAAATTCACTCAAAAAGGGGTCATTGAAATGGGCATTCGCTCCAAAGCACCCCAGCTCTACGAGTTTTACATCCGCGACACCGGAGTGGGCATACCTGCCGATAAGCACCAGCAAGTCTTTGAAAAGTTTCGGCAGGGCAACGACAGCAATTCCAGGGAATTCAGCGGGATGGGACTGGGCTTATCCATGGCGGCACGCCTGATTCAGTTCCTGGGCGGACACCAGTGGGTCATTTCCGAGACGGGACAGGGATCGGAATTCCGCTTTGTACTGCCCGACCTCCTCTTCCCCCAAGGCTCGCCCTTCCTGCAGGTATCTTCCGGACCCACCACCATGCTTCAGAAAATCATGGTCATAGCGCCCGATCAGGAAATTTATCTGGACCTCAACCACAATTCCAAGCCGGTAAATTATCAGGTGTTTTGGGCACAAAACGCCCAGGAAATGAAGGCCATGATGCTGTCGAACAACATTCGCTTTATTTTGGTAGCCGTTGATTTATTGCCCTTCTGGCAAGAGCTGCTGCCCAAGATTCACGGCATCAATCCCAAAGCCAAAATTATTGGGGTAGCGGGACAACTGGACAGCAAGCGAAAGGAGCGACTGGTGGCCATGGGACTGGACGATGTGATACGTACACCGGTCAATATCCCCATCCTGCTCAACATTGTGGAAGAGAAGGAACTCAGCTCCATGAACATCCTGAGCACCGTCTTCCATCAAAACTAATGGTGCTTCAACTCAAAGTGAATACTTATGCGGTAAAGGCTGCGCAGCTTTTTACCGTTGACCCTTTGGGGCAACCAGCGCCAATCCTCCGGCAACAAGCGGGATGCTTCCAAAACAGCCCTGCCGAGCTCAGCCGGAGCGCCGGGACCAACATAGCGGCGCAGGATCTCTCCCTCTTCGGAGATATCCAAATACAGGTCCACCACCCCCTCAATATCCCCCTCATAAGCGGCTACAGGATAACCAACGAGCGAGGTCAAATGGGCATAAGGCACCAGCGAACTGCCTAAAAACATACAATCAGAATTTTGGGCAAGCGCCCTTTGTTCTTCGTATCCGGCTACCAAAACAATCGAATCGGCATCGTAGTCGTACTTAAACTCCAACACCTTTCCCAAATTTAAGAAAGTCCACACCCCGGTACGCTGGCCATGGGTATAACGCCCGGCCTCTACCAGGTGCGACTTGTAATAAAGGGCATAGGGCCCATGGAGTACGGCGGTGTCCGACTTCAATACATGATAACTGCAATTCAATTGCCCCTTCATGGTTCGCGAAGTCCGCAACTCGATAGGTGGTGATGCCGCCACCAGCAAAAGGAAGAGGGCCCCCAGCAAAACGACCAGCTGCACCCGGAGCTTTCCGGTTTTCTGTAATATAACGCGATTCATAGGCCTCTTCTGAAAAAAATAAAGGACTGTTCGCCTAAGCGCCCAGCCCTTTAGAAAAAACATTCACGCCACCCGGTTTATTGGGCGCTTTCCTTCAATTGCTGAGCCAAGGCCTCGTACAAAACACCAAACTCCTCTACCATTTCCTTGCGCAGAGTACGGTAATAGGCTTTCACCAGCTTGGCATTGTCCTTTCCGTCGGGATGATTGGCTCTTTCCACAAAATTATTGCGAAAATCTACCGCCTTGGTAATGTGCTCCACCAAAGCATCGTCCGAAATTTTATTAAAAATCAATTGATTCAGGTAGGCCTGAGTAACCAGTTCTGAAGTCAAAAAGTTTATATCCTTCTTAAGGGTTCTAACACTTGCCATAAGCTCAAAATTTAGAGATTTATCTTAAACAGCACAAAGATAATACAATTATTGCAGATTGTCTTCCAACCAAAGCAAGACCCGCTGGCGCAAATCCTCGGGCAGAGTTTGAATACGGGTCAGGTGGCTGCCCTCCGGATCAATAATCCGCACACTGTTTTTCAACCCTTCTACATCAAAAGCCGTAGCACTCCAGGGATCCCTGGCCCCAACAATATGCAGTACAGCCGGATCTTTTCGGCGCAGGCGCTCCTCAACACGACGCAACATACTGCGATCAAACACCGGCATTCCGGCCGCCTCGGGTACCATAAAAGCATTGCTGACCACGGGCGTATCGAAATGCTTTAACCAGGGCAATAGTGCCGCAGCGTCGTAGGCATAATAACCCAACTCTCGATAGGCCTGATAAAAAAACGGACCCACAGCCAAGGCATCCTGTTCCGAGAAATAACTGAAATCAATACCCCGGTACAAATGCTCGAACAAAGCCAGACCACTGGCTCCCTCTGAGGGTATTTCAGCCGGGGGCACACCCCACTGCCAAAAACTAAAAGGATACTCCAAAACCGCCAATTCAAAAACCTGCTCCAGATCCAGGCTAAAAGTCAACTCCCGCTCCGCCACCCAGGCTTCAAAATAAGGAAACACCTCACTGCGCCGCTGCAAAACCTCCTTCTGAAAGGCTGCAATCCTTTCCCTTGTATCTGCATCGCCCACCTCCTTAAAAAAGGTTTGGAGGCGCACATCTTCCTGTTCATAATTAAATGGGGCTACATAGCAGACTGTAGCCGCTACCTGACGCGGAAACAAGGCCCGGTGCACCAAGGCAGCCTGCCCGCCCTTACTGATGCCCGTACTTACCCAGTTGCCCCGGTACATACGCTTAAAAAAAGCTGCAATACGCTGCTGATCCCTGGCGGCCTGCTCTACCGTAAGCAAATCCCAGGGAAGAGAATCGGGCACCGATGCGCCAAAAAAGCGGTGCTCTACCACCAGTTGGTTGGCATCCAAAAGGGTCGCTAATTCGGACCGGTACAAGGCTGGAGCACTATAGCCTTCTGTCACCAACACCACAGGGGCATCCTCGTCCTTATGGCTCCACCACACCCGCTGCCAAAAGCTGCCTGCCTTTGGGTTATTGTGGTCCAGCGGCTGTTTAAACCAGACTAAAAAATGCTGTTCGCCACCGGATTCTCCCGCCAACACCTCCAAGCGTATGCCCTCCGGCTCCTTTTGCTGCAAATCAAGCACCGTGGTGCGCTGAAAGGCACAAGCACCCAGCAACAACGGAAGCAGCAACAAACACAATATCCGCATATTAAACCTCATTCTTAATTTCATTAAACAGACCAGTCCACTTTTTTTGCTGCCTGCACTGTAATAATAGTCAAAAAAGTGCTATCTTCCCTATAATTGGGGCTAACTTTGACGCGCCGATTATTAAGCGGATAAGAAGGATGAATGAGCTGCGGCACGACATACTATTGAGTGAACTCCGGTTTTCTGCCTCCCGCAGCAGTGGGGCTGGCGGACAGCATGTCAACAAAGTGAGCTCACGTATCGAACTGCGCTTTAGTGTAGTACAGAGCCTGGGGCTCAACGACGACCAGCGCCAGAGAGTCCTGCAAAAACTGGCCGGTCGCATCACCTCCGACGGCGAATTGGTGCTGCACGTACAAGAACATCGCTCTCAGGTGCGCAACAAGCAGCTGGCCATCGACAGGTTCTTTGAATTGCTGCAACAGGCCCTGCACCGACCCAAAAAGCGTAAAGCGACCGCTCCAACCCGTGCATCCCGCTTAAAACGGCTCGAATCAAAGAAAATACAAGCAGAAAAGAAACAAAGACGCAGAAAAGAATACTAACATCAACAACTCCGATATTATGGTAACCAAAAACATTAAACTGGGCAGCGGATTGGGCGCCCTCAAATTTGGAATGACGCGCGAAGAGGTAAAGGCCGCTTTGGGCGAACCCAACGAAATAGAGAATTACAATCCCCTGGAAGAAGACGAAGGACAGTCCGAAGCCTGGCACTACGATGAGCTGGAGCTCTCGGCCAATTTCGACGAGGAGGACAATTTTAAGCTGACCTCTTTGGCGGTAAGCTCGTCCGACTACCTTTTCGAAGGGGTCAATTTGATCGGCCTCAGTCAGGAAGAGGTGATGCAACAAATTGAAATGATGGATTTGGGCGAAGTGGAGATGGAGGATGTGGCGGAAGAGGAAGTTGCCCAACAAATGGTTTGCAGTATTGCAGAGGTGAGTCTCAACTTGTGGTTTGAAGAAGGACAGTTGTCCGAAATTCAGTGGGGCCCCTATTGGGATGAGGATGAAGAATGTTACATCTGGCCCGAATAAGACCACAGCCACCAGGCCACTGGGCCTTTCTTAACAAAGGATTAACGCAGGCTCCAAAACATTTTTGGGGCCTGTGCTGTTTTAAGTTCACAAATTTACATCGCCAGCTGCAAATGTTCGGAAAACAGCTCCGGGTATTTTTCAGCCAGCGAACATCAGCAACTTAAAAAGATTATTATGAAAGCATTACTCAACAACGAAAGAGATTTAGCAGCTTTGGTGCTGCGCCTTGGTTTTGGATTTTTCATTGTATTTGGTCACGGCTTGGGCAAATTACAAATGCTCTTAGGAGGCGGAGAAATCATGTTTCCCGGACTCTTCGGCCTGAGTCCCACCATCAGTCTGGTATTGGCCGTAGGTGCCGAGTTTTTTGCGGGACTTCTGGTTATGCTTGGCTTTAAAACGCGTCTGGCCAGTCTGCCCGTCATCTTTACCATGGCAGTTGCGGCCTTCATCATCCACTTCAGCGATCCCCTCTTTTCTGGCGGTGGCGCTGCCAAGGAACCTGCCATCCTTTTCTTGCTGGGTTTTGTAGGAACTTTCCTGCTGGGATCGGGCAAATACTCAGTGGATGCCTTGTTGAGCAAAAAATAAGAAGCGCAAAGAAGCTTTGTTCTTCGCGCAAAGGATTTCAAAGGGCTGGCCGCATGGTCAGCCCTTTGTCGGCTAAAAAGGGCGTCCTTCTCACCCAAAAAACCAAAAAACTGAGTATATTTAAACCAACAGATTAAAAAAAAACTGCCCACTATGAAACTTACCGACAAACAAGGAACTGTACGCCTGTCCAACGGCGTTGAAATGCCCTATTTGGGATTGGGCGTTTTCAAGAGTCGCGATGGCCAGGAAGTAATCGATGCGGTCACCTATGCACTCGAAGCAGGCTACCGCCACATCGACACGGCCGCTGTATACAACAACGAAGCCGGCGTTGGGCAAGCCATCCGCCAATACCAGCTCCCCCGCAACGAAATCTTCGTGACCAGCAAGGTATGGAACTCGGACCAGGGCTACGACAGCACCATTAAAGCTTTTAATGCCTCTATGGAGCGCCTGGGACTGGACTACCTCGACCTGTATTTGGTACACTGGCCGGTAAAGGGGAAATACAAGGAAACCTACCGGGCACTGGAAACCCTCTACGAAGAAGGCAGAGTACGTGCCATTGGGGTGAGCAATTTTTTGGCCCACCATATCGACGATCTGCTCGAAACGGCAAAAGTCCGTCCCATGGTTAACCAACTGGAATACCATCCCCGATTGACCCAGCCCGAACTTATTCAGAAGTGTTTAGATCTCAACATTCGGCCCGAAGCCTGGAGTCCGCTTATGCAGGGAGAAGTCTTCGACATTCATGAACTGCAGAAAATGGCCAATAAATACGACAAGAACATTGCCCAGCTGGTTTTGCGCTGGAATCTGCAGCACGGCATCATTACCATTCCCAAGAGTGTAAATCGCCAACGCATTGAAAGCAACGCCCAGCTTTTCGATTTTGAAATAAGCGACGAAGATATGCGCATCATCGATGGCCTTAATCGCAACGAACGCATTGGCGCCGATCCCGACAATTTCAACTTTTAAGCGAATGGAACAGGAAGCCTTGGCCGGCGGTCTCAGAAAAGAACTCCTCCTCGATCTGGTGCGTATGCGTATGCCTTATGGAAAATACAAGGACCGGATATTGTGCGACTTGCCCGAATTCTATTTGGTGTGGATGGCACAAAAGGGTTTTCCCAAAGGGAAATTGGGCACCCTGCTGGCTACCTTGTACGAAATCAAGGTGAACGGACTGGAGTATTTGCTGAAACCTCTGCGCTGAAAGATGCAAAAAAGGCGTCCTTTGCGGGACGCCTTTTTTTCTAGTAAATAGGAAGCTATGCTTTGGCAGCCGCCAACTCCGCCCCCATTTCACGCAACTTGTATTTCTGAATCTTTCCGCTTGCGGTAGTCGGAAAACCATCTACAAAAAACACATGTTTGGGAATTTTGTAACGGGCAATTTGTCCCCGACAAAACTCCTGCACCTCCGCTTCGCACAAGTTTTTTCCAGCCTTGAGCTTAACAAAGGCACCAACAATCTCACCGTATTTTTCATCCGGAATACCAACTACTTCGACCATTTCCACCTCAGGCATTCGGTAGATAAAATTCTCAATTTCACGGGGATAGATATTCTCTCCGCCACGAATAATCATATCCTTAATGCGACCGGTAATTCGGTAAAATCCGTCTTCGGTCTTTACCGCCAAATCGCCTGAATGCAGCCAGCCATCGGCATCAATGGCTTTTGCCGTAGCTTCCGGGTTATTGTAGTACCCCTTCATCACGTTGTAGCCCCGGCAGCAAATCTCGCCCTGCTCTTCCGGTGCACATTCCTCCCCGGTTTCGGGATTCATCACTTTCACCTCCACACCGGGCAAAGCAACACCTACTGTGGTGGCACGCACTTCAGGACTATCAAACACACGGGTAGTTGTCATCCCCGGAGAGGTTTCTGTGAGTCCGTATACAATAATGATGTCCCTACAATTCATTTTGTCCATCACCTCCTTCATGGTTTCTACGGGACAAAGGGAACCTGCCATGATGCCGGTACGCAGCGTGCTCAAATCAAACATATCGAACATCGGATGATTGAGTTCGGCAATAAACATGGTAGGTACCCCGTAAACTGCGGTACATTTCTCCTTTTGGATGCCTGCCAGCACCCGCAAAGGATCAAAATCCTCGGTCAGCACCATTGACGCACCATGAGAAACAATGGCACATACGGCGAGGACACACCCAAAGCAATGAAAAAGAGGTACACAAAGTAAAAGACGGTCCTTGTTGGTGTAGCGCATATTTTCACCCACCTGAAAGCCATTGTTCAAAATATTATGGTGGGTGAGCATCACACCCTTTGGAAAACCAGTGGTTCCCGAAGTATACTGCATGTTGACCACATCCTGGCAATCCACTTCTGCCTCCATTTTCTCCAACACACTGTCGTCGGTGTGACTGCCCAGAATCAAAAGTTCGGCTGTATTGTACATGCCGCGGTGTTTTTGGGGACCAATAAACACCACATTGCGCAGCTCCGGAAAACGCTCGGCCTTTAAGCTGCCTCTTTCACAGTTCTTCAACTCGGGCACCAAATCAAAAACCATGTTTACATAGTCGCTGTCGCGGTATCCATCGATGATGCACAGTGTATGTATATCGGCATTCTTCACCAGAAATTCCAGCTCGGCCAGCTTATAATTGGTGTTGATGGTCACCAGAACGGCCCCCATCTTAGCCGTGGCAAACATAAAGGTCAACCAATCGGGTACGTTATTGGCCCAAATGCCCACCTTATCGCCCTTCTTCACCCCAATTTCAATAAGCCCCTTGGCCAAATTGTTGGCGCGCTCGTTAAACTCAGCATAAGAAAAACGCAAGCCCCGGTCGGGGTAAACCATAAAATCCGTATCGGGGGTTTCCCTGGCCCACTTCTCCAGCATGCCCCCCAGCGTATAATTGAGTAACTCCATAGTCGGCCAATTAAAGGGGTAAGTAAACCACAGCCAATACACGGGCCATTTGGTCATCGGCACTGTACAACTGGTGCTTTACAATGGAGTCGAGGTAAATGCTGTCGCCCGGCAACAATTCGTATTCCTCTTTGCCATACACCACACGCACCTTGCCCTCCAAAACATAAATAAACTCCTCTCCCTCATGGGTCGAAGCCAGAGGGTTGGAAGGGACCCCCGGTTTAATCTCTACCAAAAATGGCTCCATTTGACGATCGGCCTTTTCACGGGCGAGACTAAAAAAAGACAATTGCTCCTGCTTGCTTACTTCGGCCGACGACATGCTCATACTTTCCTTTTCGGCGCCCTTTCGGGACACAACAGCACCACTTCGAGGCTGATCATCGAGAAAAGTTCCCAGGCGGACACCAAGGGCACGAGCCAACTTGGTCAACACACCCAGGGATGGAGCCATAGCACCACTCTCGATGCGTTCCAGTTGTTCCTGATTCAAATGCACTTTACCGGCCAAATCACTAAGACCAATTTGCTTTTCTTCTCTCAATGCCTGAATTTTAGCACCTGGTTGTTTCATAAATTATAGGTTTTGATGGTGTTCTCCTTACATATTTATACAGAGAAAAACAAAAATATATCAATTCAGCAACAATTATACAGAAAACTGGTAATTTAAAACAATTCCAATTAACTCAAAGCGGAGTAACCCGGAGAAAAAAACATCGTACAAATTTGAAGTTTAAGGGCCCGATATTATGCCCTTTGGAGCCACAAAAAAAAGTTTTGGTAAAAACTGTTGGCTTGTTTGTGAAATTGCAAGGGCTTTATATATTTGAGCACAGAAAATTCCAAGAATAAATAATTAATAAACAAATGAAGATGAGCCTATTAACCACAGCAGGCATACGCAGCAGCTACGACGACGATGCCGACTTCGATGAGGATCTTGATGATTTCATGGAAGACGACCTGGATTTGGACGAAGACGATCTTCCCTTGGACGACGAGGAGGAAGGATTTGATGATTACGAAGAGGAAGATGAGGACGAGGACTTCGGGGCCATTGACTTTGACGAAGACGACCTGGATGAGATCCCCGACCTGGATGATTTTGAGGACGACGAGGATTTTTAATTTTTCCTCCATACCGTTTAACAGAAGGCTGTCACACCAAGTGGCAGCCTTCTGCTTTTTCAAACGGTCGCTCATCAATTTTCCCAGTGCCACAACCCATCACCTTTAATCAGACTAAGTATAAATTACATCGATGACACCTACATATATTCCGCAACTCGATACTTCTATGTATTTTTACTAAGGACCAAAAAACGATCCTATGCTCAAACCTATCCTTCAATATCTGATCCCACCGGACCGCTGGAAGTTTCCGGTCATCATTCTGTTGGGTATTTTTGCGGGTCTGGGACTTTACGTATTTCACATCGCCAAAGTCCCCTCTTACTTATCCGACAGTCCCGAAACCTGCGTCAACTGCCACATTATGGGCCCCCAGTACGCCACCTGGAACCACAGTTCCCATCGCGAGTGGGCCACCTGTAACGATTGCCATGTGCCCCAGGACAATGTTTTCAGGCACTACTACTTTAAGGCTGCCGATGGCTTGCGTCACTCCTACATGTTCACCTTCCGCCTCGAACCCCAGGTCATCACCATCAAACAGGCAGGCAAAGATGCCGTACAGGAAAACTGTGTGCGCTGTCACACCCAACAAATTCACGACAGCAAGCTGGCCACGCATCGGCCTGAGTTTCATGCGAACATCGACGACCGCTATTGCTCGGAATGTCATCGGGAAACTCCGCACGGCACCGTAAACAGCCTGTCCAGCGTACCAGATGCCCGCGTACCGGTACCTACCAGTCCCGTACCCGCCTGGCTGCGTCAACTCACCAATTAGTCAGTAACCCATATAAACCATAACAATATGCGACCAATCAGCGAAGTAATAAAAGAAAAACCGTGGCTCGGATGGCTCATTTTCTTTGCCACCGTAGTGCTTGTTTTTGTTTTAGGCCTCTTTGCCTCCACCATCATTGAGCGAAGAGCCGAATCGGTATTTGCCTACACCCCTCAGGTGAAGCACGACCAGTTTGAGCCCCGTAATGAAGTATGGGGCCAAAACTTTCCCAGGCAGTACCAATCCTACATGCAGACTGCCGACACCAGTTTTGTAAGCAAATACAACGGCGCCTCGCTTCGGGATGCTTTAGGAGAAAACCCCCGTATGGTAGTACTTTGGGCCGGCTATTCTTTTTCATGGGAATACAACCAACCCCGAGGACACTATTATGCCATTGAAGACATCCAACAAACCTTAAGAACCGGCTCACCCATGGGCGATGCCAAATCCAATCAGCCCAACACCTGTTGGACCTGCAAAAGTCCCGATGTACCGCGACTGATGGCCGAGCACGGCGTAGCCGAATTCTATGCCGGTACCTGGGAAATGTGGGGAGACGAAGTAGTTAACCATATTGGCTGTGGCGACTGCCACGATGCAGAAACCATGAACCTGCAAATTACTCGTCCCGCCCTGATCGAAGCTTTTGAGCGTCAGGGAAAGGACATCACCAAGGCCAGTCACCAGGAAATGCGTACGCTCGTTTGTGCCCAGTGTCATGTTGAGTATTACTTCAACAAAGAGAAAGTAGATGGCGTAAACTACCTCACCTTTCCGTGGGACAAAGGCAACAAAGTAGAAGAAATAGAGGCCTATTACGATGAAATGGGCTTCACCGACTGGACCCACGCCCTAAGTCGCGCCCCCATGCTTAAAGCTCAGCACCCCGACTATGAGGTATATTCTACCGGTATTCATGCCGAGCGCGGTGTGTCCTGCGCCGACTGCCACATGCCCTATAAGAGTGAAGGCGGACTCAAATTCACCGATCACCACATTCAGAGTCCCCTCAACAACGTAGCCAATTCCTGCCAGGTTTGTCACCGCGAAGAAACCGACAAACTCATCAAGAACGTGTACGACCGCCAGGACAAGATCTATGAAATTCGCACCGAGCTCGAAGACAACCTCGTAAAAGCCCACATCGAGGCCAAAACCGCCTGGGATTTGGGTGCTACTGAAGATCAAATGGAAGCCATCTTAATGGACATCCGTCACGCCCAATGGCGCTGGGACTTTGCAGCCGCGGGGCACGGCAACGCCTTCCACAACCCGTTGGAATTGAGCCGGGTAATTTCTACCGGCAACAACAAGGCTCAGGATGCCCGCCTCAAACTGGCCCGCCTCCTGGCCGACCTGGGACACAACAAACCCGTTAACTTCCCCGACATTTCGACCAAGGCCAAAGCCCAGGACTACATCGGTCTGGACATAGCGCAGCGCAATGCCGACAAAGAAGAATTCCTAAACACCGTTGTTCCTCAATGGCTCGAAGCGGCCAAAGAACGCGAAGCCAGTTATATCGTAACCCAGGACTGAAGTCCTGGGCCATAATTGGGAAACAGCTGTCATAGCAACCCTGTATTTTGAACAAAAAAGCCGGCGTAAAGCCGGCTTTTATTTTGCAGATTAAGGACTGAGGTCCTGGGCCATTATTAAGAAGAAACGGTGTGCCCCCGATAGGGGCACGTACAGAAAAGGGGACTGAAGTCCCCTCGAGGCACAGCCTCGATCTGCCTGGTATACACTTACCGTTATGGGGCACGGGTGCACCATAGCGGC